>NZ_CP187600.1:0-3780 GCF_049860615.1 Aeromonas sp. FL131 | reverse complement strand
GGAAATTTTTCCATTGATATAATCTTCAAGTAGAATTTTGAATTCATCGGTTATGGCCTCCCCCTCTAGTTGGAAACTAGAAATAACGCCATTGACTGCCTTCCTTCTCGAATCTTTCTCTATCTGTGTTATTGACATAGGGCCTCGTCCATTCCAGAGCCAAGAAGCCGCCGCGCAGACCGTCCCGAAGGGGTGGATCGAGCGGGGGCCACAGGGGGGTTTCGGGGGGGCGTAGCACCCCTGAACAAGGCCACAGAGCCCCGAGACCGCGAAGCGGGAAAGGGGTCTCTGTGTAGCCTTGCTTAGTTCATTATCTAACCATGGGCGGGATACTGCAAGCCCTAGAGCAAGATCAAGGACAAGAGCTGCTCCGTGGATAACTGCTGCCGCCCACACCCCCCGGAAAAACAGGGGGGCGATGGACGGACGGGCGCAGTTACCCACCTCGCCAGATCTCCCCTCTAAAAGGATTTTTTAAAGATGAAAGACAACAGCACAAGAACGCCCTTCAGGGCGCTGTTATCTGATATAGGCTTGTTTCGATCACGGACGATCACGCTTTAGGTAAACGCTCACCGTACTGGGGGAGATTTGAAGATCGTCCGCTATATCGCGGTTGGTGTACCCCTGAGCTTTAAGCCGCAGAACCTCCGGCAATAGATCGGCCTTGTCCTTACCGCTATTGCTCGGCCTTCCCCCTCCCTTAGATACCTTGCCGCCCTTTGCGCCTCTCCGGGCCTGAATTGCCGGGGTATGTGTCCGATCAACGTAATCCGCAAACGAGGCCGGGGTTAGGTTCCGCCAGACCCAGCGGGCAATGCTCTTAGCCGTAGCCTTAATTTCCGACACTGGCAGAGGGCCGCCCTGCTCCAATCCAAAAGCATTGGCGCTCTCACAGGCCGCAAGCACGGCATCGGCCCATGCGTCATAGCCGTTGGGCCGCCAAAACCGTCTGACGGCCTTATAGGCCCATTCCCGCACGTTATCGAACACCTCTATGTTACGCCCCAACCCGCTCGCTTCTTTGCGCTTACGGCCACTAAAGGCCGCCAGATCAGCATCTGGGCAAAACTCGGCGAGATAGTCGAGGGTGTAGGGTTCAATGTCGTGCCAGAACGTCATCCAATCGCTGTGGACGGGGTTTTTGGTGACCAGCCCTGCATACCTCAGATCGGCCCCCAATCGTTTCGCTAGAACGTGCTCGATGGCAGCCAGGTAACGCAACGGCCCCAATCTGGCGACACTGGATCGCGCCACGGGCGAGGCCAGCAGGTAACCAAGGTGGTAATTGCCGTTCTCTGGGTTGATCGAGATCCAGTGCGGGGCAGGCAGCCCCCTATCCTGCCACTCGTGGTAGCCATCGCGCTGGGGGTCATGCTGGTGCTTCTTGTCCACGTCGAACACCAGCATGGCGACATGCGGCGGCGGGTTGAACTGGATGTGGCTATAGCCCAGCGCAGTAGCCTGCGGACGAATGAGCAGCCCCATCGATTTGTCGTTGGTGCAGTAGGGGCGGCGCGGAAGCCTGTCTATGAAGAGGTTTTGGGCCGTCTGAGTCAGAGATCACCGCGCTTATTGGCGGTGCAGGGTTGTTTGATGCGATCCATGTGATAGACTTCTCTTGTTCTTGTGAACGGCCCCGAACTCTCTGTTATCTCCCGCCAAGTTGATAAAGCAGAGATTCGGGGTTTGTCTTTTCTGGACAGTACGTTACACCAAAAAACGTCCTGATCCTACTGGGCGCTAACGCTCAAAGCCTCGCGATCTGTCTCCACGCTCCCAGCCTCTTTCCAGTACCTTCAGGAGCCTGTGCTCCCTTTCTTTTGCAACTTGCTGACTAGCCCGGTCAAGCCCTCCAGCTGCTTGCTCAAGCCGTCCACTTGCTGCGTTAAGCCGTTCACCTGCCTCGTCAATCGCTCTGCTGCTGCCCTGCTGCTCTCGGCCTCTTGTTTGGTGCTCTCGTACATGCTCGCCAAGCTCGCGTAGCTTTCCTGCCATGCCTTGTGCTGCTGCTCGTATGCGCTCTGCAAAGCCTCGAACGCGCAGAGCAATTCCCGCTCCAATCCCGTCATGATCTAATCCTTCTCGTCTTCCAGGAGTACCGCGTTCTTCTTGTTTACCGTCCAACCCGTGAACATTTTCCCCTTCGGCGCTACTACAAACACCCCGTTCTGATCCACGTAAAAAGACATCCCGTAGGTCTTTTTCTGGAGCGCTTTCAATGTCGTTTTTTGCTCCGAGATCATCCGGTCGTTTTCGACTATCAACGTGCTCTGATACCAAAGGATCCCACTCGTTGCGCTCAAGAACAGGACGATACTGACCAGCTTCCAAGCCCACGTTTTGAGCAACAGCCAGCCCATGTTCTGGCTGTGCTCGGCAATAGCGGCGCTCATTCTCTCCTCGCTTGATTTCAACGCCCCGGAGATAGCTCTCTCGTGCCTCGCGAACTCTTCGCTCAGACGCTTCTCGATAGCGTTGGCCTGCTGCTTCGAGTTCTGCTCGAAGTCCTTCGCCATGTCTAAAATCTTGCTCATACAGCACCCCTTTTAGTCGGATGTTTCGCCCCCCGTCCGGGTCGGCAATACTCAAGCTGTTTTTGGTTTCGCGTACCACGCTGAAACCCGCGCTCTGCAAGGCTTTGCGCACATCATCGCGGCTATGGATCTCCCCTGCCCCGGCCATGCGCAAAAGCCCGTCTGTAATGGCCTGAGCCGCCTCTTTGTGGGCTCTGGGTAAGTCCTTTGGCGTAATAACGGCTTGGCGGTTTAACGGATCGTCCGGGTCGTGCAATTTCAGCTCCCCGTTTACCACGGTTCGCCACGCATCGAGGCGCGGATTGTCCGCCTTGTGGTAGTAGGGTTGCAGCCGCTTCCCGCTCTGCAATTCGATGTTCGGGACTACAAAATTCAGCTCCAGCCGCCCCTTGTCGCGGTGCTCTACCCACAAAACAGCGTACTGGTTGCCCTCCAGTCCGGGCAGGAGCGCCTTTTCAAAGTCGCTCATCAGCTTGTCCTTGGTCGCCCTGGGTAAATCAGCCTCGGCAAACGACAGAACGCCAGAGGTGTATTTTTTGGCGTAGGGACTGGAATCAATCAGGGCTTCAATCACCGCAGGGTTGCCCCGGTCGAGCGTTGCGCCTTCCCGGTTCCCGTCACGGCCCAACAAGTAGCCAACAGGCCCGGAGCCTCGGCCTACCCCACGGTTATGGAATTTGATGATCATGGTGCAGTTCCTCCAGCTCGCGGCCTATAGCGGACAGCTCCGCTATGATGCGCAGCCGATCCAACGGCCCCCACTCCCCGGAATTAACGCGCCGGGCGATCTGGTTGAGGTTGTTGCCCATTCCGGCCAACTGCCGCAAGAGCGCCGGATCTACGGTAGGCGCCGGCGTTCGGCGCTGGGGTTGCACAACGCCGAGACATTGCTCCCGCATCCACTCCGCCAGTTGGGCCTTGGGGCAGAGCTCCCGCAGGCGCTCAAGCTCCGCATCTGAGACCCGGATCTTGATAGAGCGGAGGCGCTTTAACGGCTGGCCAGCCATGCAGAGGCCTCCGCTAAGGCGTCCTCATAGAGGCTATCGAGTAGCGTCTGGAGCGCCTTTTCATCCCGAAAATCGCAGTGCTCCGGCAAGGGGAAAACACCCCCGCCGACCTCTTCGCCGTTCTCCAGCAAACGCAGATTCCAGCCCCCGCCAAGACCGAGAGTGCGGGGGGTGATTTCGTAGTCGTATTCCGTTGTTGTGGGTTCGTCACTTACCATAGCTAACACCTCATCGGT
>NZ_CP187599.1:0-8042 GCF_049860615.1 Aeromonas sp. FL131 | reverse complement strand
TGATTTGCCTCCTTTGCAGGCGGTTGATGGTCAGGCGCTGGCGGGGCTGTTCTCCCCGTCCTGCGCCGCCCTAAGTTCCTCTATGTACAGACGCAGCGCCTCGGCCTCTGCGTCTGTGGCCCAAATCTTCCGTGCCTTACGGCCCATGGCTCGCTGCTGCTCGGCAAAGCGGGCCTGTCGTATAGCGTTAGGGGTGGCCAGCAGGTTGCCGGTACGCTTGTCGTGTTGGTCTTTCATGCCTCAGGTCTTCCGTAATCAGAGCGGTAGTAGTGATGCTCGTCGGTGTTGGCAACCAATCCCATCATATCAAGACAGGTACGCTCCCACGCCCCCGGCCTCCGGCTGCCAGCCGCTATGGCTGATGCCACATAGGCCAGTAGCGCCTCAACGCTATCCTGTGCGTTAGCTGCGCCGTGTTCTTTGTGAAGCTCCACAATGTAGGCCAACTCTGCCGCTACGCTGTCATGTAGTTCTATTTCGATTTTCATAACCTGCTCCTTTTCCGTTAGAGCTAACTTTATAACAAGCATTAGCGCTAATGCAAGTGTTTTATCCTAATGACGGCGCTTGGTACTGCTCTTTCTCCGCCTGTTTCGCTAGCTCGGCGCGGGCCTCCTGCACTTGCGGCAGCTCCATCACCTTCTGCAACGTGCGCTGAATGTAATCAGCTTCATGGCCCGCCTTACGATCCATGATTGCAGGACTGGCCTCGGCCATGGCCTTGGCAATTTCGTCCGGCTCCCGGCCATTGCTTGCCAACTTCATAGCGGCGATGAAATCGCACCTACTGAGGTCGTCACCGTACCGCTTGATCAGCCCGGCCATTTCGCTGCGGTAGTCGTCCACGGCGTCACGGCGATAGCTGGGTTTTGGCCCGGCCTCGATGCCTTCCAGCCTGCGGGCCTTCTCCTGTCGGCGCTCGATGCTGTCAAGCACCTGCCCGGCCTGCTGCATCAGCTCCGGCCCTGCGGTGGCGATCTGGCCGCTGGACTCCCGGCACAGCACCCACGGCTGATAGCCGGTGCGGCTGGTGTGCTTGTCCTTGCGGTTGGTAAAGCCCGCCAGACGGCCATAGTGGCGGCTGTCGGCGCTTGCCGGGTCGGCGTCATACTCGCGGGCCAGCTCGCGGGCTATCACGCCCCTGTGAACTGCTGGGGCGTCCTGCGCCACCTTCACCCATGCCTGATAGTTCTTCGGGCTGGTCTCGATGATGGCGGCAGGCTCCCGGCCCTCCTGCTTCATGGCGTCCAGATCGTCGCTGCTGAGGTCATCCACCAGCACAAGACCATGCCGGGCCTGCTCGGCAGGGCGGATGTAAATATCATTGCCCTGGGCATTCATGCGCTTGAGCCAGTCGGCGTTCTGCTGCACTTCCTGCGGTGTCCATTCCCGGTTCATCATCTTGCCGCTGGCGGCGTCCCGTATGCCAATGTCGTACCGGTCACAGCCCATGGCCTTGAGCTGTCTAGCGATGGCCTGCGCGGTGCGATCACTTTTCACCTGAGCTTGAAAATCAGCCATATGCCCCCCTGTTGCTCGATTACGTGCGGCTCCAGCCAAAGCCATGATGCGATCAGCAGCACCAGAATAGGCGTCACGGAAGCGATCAAGACTCCTACCCATAGCCGCCACGTCCAGCCACGGGCGGCGCTCCGGGCCGTCTGGCTGGCCGTGGTCAGCTCCCCGGCGGCTGTCCTCATGTCCTTGGCTGCCTCCTGCCATGCGCTCATGGCTTGCTGTTGCTGGCTCGTCCAGCTCGCGGCCTGCTCCTCGCTGGCCTGCTGTACCTCGGCGATCCGCTGCCGGGCTTCGTCCGCCAGTGTCGCCATGCTCTGGGCCAACGGCTCTATCTCTGCCGCTAACTCGTTGATCCCTCTGGATTTCCTCACTCTGTCTATCGCGCTCATGCTCGATGGCCTCCCGGTATTCTTGTAGGTCGATGATCTGGCCGTTGGCCGTGTCGATGGATAGGGCGGTGTCGGCCCGCTCGGTGCGGATGCCCCGGCCCTCCATCTCCACCACGTGGGGGCCAAGGTGGATGCCCGGCAGGCGCTCGATGCCCTGCGCCTCAAGGGTGCGGTGGTCAATGCGGGCCTCGTGCCCGGCCCGTTCAAGGGCGCGGTTGGCGTGGTGGCTCCATGCCTCGCGGGTCTGCTCAAGCCATGCCTTGGGCTTCAGGCTTTCGGACTTCTGCGCCCCGCCCCGCTCTGGCTGTTTGTCGTTGTACCGCTTGAACCACTGGTCAGCCGGGCGCTGAACGCCGTCGTTCTTGCGCTCGGAGATCATCAGGTGGCAATGGGGGTTCTCGCCGTCACCGGCATGGATCGCCAGCGTATACGGCAGACGTTCGGCACCGGTCAGGTGCTGGGCGAACTCGGACGCCAGCGCCTTCTGCTGGTCGAGGGTCAGCTCGACCGGCAGGGCAAATTCGACCTCCTTGAACAGCCGCCCATTGGCGCGTTCATGCAGGTCGGCGGCATCCCAGTAGTCGGCGGGCCGCTCGACGAACTCCGGCATGTGCCCGGATTCGGCGTGCAAGACTTCATCCATGTCGCGGGCATACTTGCCTTCGCGCTGGATGTAGTCGGCCTTGGCCTTGGCCGATTGGCCGCCCGACCTGCTGCCGGTTTTCGCCGTAAGGTGATAAATCGCCATGCTGCCTCGCTGTTGCTTTTGCTTTTCGGCTCCATGCAATGGCCCTCGGAGAGCGCACAGCCCCGAAGGGGTGCCCGAAGGGCAGTTTCTCGCAGAGAAACCGGTAAGTGCGCCCTCCCGTCAGAATGACGGTCGGGGTTTGCAGCGTCTGTGCTCCGATGATAGCATGATGGCAAGCACATAACCAAGTGGACTGTCAACATGACAAAAGCAGCGGAACGGCTCGCCAAGCTGGAAGAGCAACGGGCACGGATCAACGCCGAGATACAACGGGTACGGGCAAGGGAGCAGCAGCAGGAGCGCAAGAACGAGACGAGGCGCAAGGTGCTGGTCGGTGCGTGGATGATGGGTAAGGTGCAGAGCGGTGAATGGCCTGAGCAAAAGCTGATAGAGGCCATGGACAGCTATCTAGAACGCGACCACGACCGGGCGCTGTTCGGACTCCCGCCCATACAGCCAAAACCACAGGTGCAAGGGTGAGTGAGGGGTGTGACGCCCAATGGAACGAAAACGTACGCTAACAAAAAACAAGCATGTCATTTAAGTCATGACACAGCCAGTAGTGACACATAGGTTATGTCATATCCTGATTTTGGGGTGCTTTTTACCAGTGACCGTAGGGTCTACCTAAGCGTCATACCGTTCTAACTGTTTGATTTAATGCTTAACGTACGAAACCGTACCGTTGGGCTTCACACCCCGTATCCTTGGCGCCGACGCCTTGCCAATTGCAGAGAGCGCCGCCGCCATCGTCAGTGCTCTACAGAAAACCGGTCACACGGCTCTGCCGCGCAGACTCCTAGCCTAAATGTGACAGTGGTTGGTAATCCATGCCGCCCGCAAGGGCGGCGGTGGTGGGCCAATAGATGATTTTCAGAGCCTTACTGCCCGTTGACGCCCAATCCCTCGAGCGCGAGTCTAGCCGCAGCGGCGATGACGGCCTCGCTGTGCTTGTCATCCTTGTTAGGCGCCCGGGTGTAGACGGCCAACACAATAGGTGCGCGCCCAGTGGGCCAGACGACGGCATAGTCATTTGCCGTGCCATACACTCCGCAGGTTCCGGTTTTGTCTCCGACTGCCCAGTCTGCCGGCACCGCCGCGCGGATGCGGTGGTTGCCGGTCGTGTTTCCCTTTAGCCAATCAACAAACTGCTGCCGCTGCGGCGCAGCCAGTGCAGAGCCCAGTGTCAGTTTTTGTAAGCTTTCCGTCACGGCGCGCGGCGATGAGGTATCGCGCGCATCGCCTGGGATGGCGGAGTTCAGCTCCAGCTCCCAGCGGTCCAGACGGAACGTGGTATCGCCGATAGAGCGCATGAAGGCCGTCAGCCCGGCCGGGCCGCCCAACTCCTTCAGCAACAAATTGGCGGCGGCGTTATCACTGTATTGCACGGCGGCCGCGGACAGCTCCGCCACCGTCATGCCTGTTGTCAGATATTTTTCCGAGATGGGTGACCACGGAACCAGCGCATTTTTGCCGTAACGGATGGGTGTGTCCAGCAAGCCGGCCTGCTGCTGGCTGCGAGCCAGCACAGCGGCAGCAAGAAAGCCCTTGAATGAGCTGCACAGTGGGAAGCGCTCCTCAGCGCGGTAACTTACAGTTGCGCCTGAGCCGGTATCCATCGCGTACACACCGATGGAGCCGCCAAAGTCCTGTTCGAGTTTAGCGAATGGTTCCGCGACGAGGTTGGTCAGCGCGGTGGCAGAAAAGCCAGCCAGCGGCCATGAGAGACAAGACAGCAGAACTAGACGGCGATACAGTGACATCAACGATATTCCTTGTTTGAAGGTGGAGCTAGGTGTAGCGGCCGGATGTAATCAGGCCGCTACAGCTGGGATTAGGGGTCTGACGCTCAGTGGAACGAAAACTCAACGGAAATGTTGAATACTCATACTCTTCCTTTTTCAATATTATTGAAGCATTTATCAGGGTTATTGTCTCATGAGCGGATACATATTTGAATGTATTTAGAAAAATAAACAAATAGGGGTTCCGCGCACATTTCCCCGAAAAGTGCCACCTGACGTCTAAGAAACCATTATTATCATGACATTAACCTATAAAAATAGGCGTATCACGAGGCCCTTTCGTCTTCAAGAATTTTATAAACCGTGGAGCGGGCAATACTGAGCTGATGAGCAATTTCCGTTGCACCAGTGCCCTTCTGATGAAGCGTCAGCACGACGTTCCTGTCCACGGTACGCCTGCGGCCAAATTTGATTCCTTTCAGCTTTGCTTCCTGTCGGCCCTCATTCGTGCGCTCTAGGATCCTCCGGCGTTCAGCTTGTGCCACAGCCGACAGGATGGTGACCACCATTTGCCCCATATCACCGTCGGTACTGATCCCGTCGTCAATAAACCGAACCGCGACACCCTGAGCATCAAACTCTTTTATCAGTTGGATCATGTCGGCGGTGTCGCGGCCAAGACGGTCGAGCTTCTTCACCAGAATGACATCACCTTCCTCCACCTTCATCCTCAGCAAATCCAGCCCTTCCCGATCTGTTGAACTGCCGGATGCCTTGTCGGTAAAGATGCGGTTAGCTTTTACCCCTGCATCTTTGAGCGCTCTGATCTGAATATCGAGGGACTGCTGGCTGGTTGAGACCCGCGCATAACCAAAAATTCGCATAAAATGTACCTTAAATCGAATATCAGACACGATGTGTCTATTATGCCAAAATGACGATTTAATGGACACTCAAACGAAGCCGTTTTACTATGTCTGATAATTTATAACATTTCGGACGGTTGCAAAAATGTTACTAAATGCCCGTAAGGCAGGGAGGCCTATATGCCCGTTGACTTTCTGACCACTGAGCAGACTGAAAGCTATGGCAGATTCACCGGTGAACCGGATGAGCTTCAGCTGGCACGATATTTTCACCTTGATGAAGCAGACAAGGAATTTATCGGAAAAAGCAGAGGTGATCACAACCGTCTGGGCATTGCCCTGCAAATTGGATGTGTCCGTTTTCTGGGCACCTTCCTCACCGATATGAATCATATTCCTTCCGGCGTCCGGCATTTTACCGCCAGACAGCTCGGGATTCGTGATATCACCGTTCTTGCAGAATACGGTCAGAGGGAAAATACCCGCCGTGAGCATGCAGCGCTGTGACTGGCGCCGTGCTGACCCGGCAGAACTGGCGGCATTCGACCCGGATACAAAGATCTGCACGATGAACTGTGGCCCTCATGCCCTCGACCCGCGAAGCAGGGCAGAGAGGAAGTTGCTTTGCACGGACTGCGCAGAAGCCCCTAAAACGCCTCCCTGCGGGGCTACACACCGCCCCCACCCTTCGGGTAGGGGTAAAGGCCGCTAAAGCGGCTAAAAGCGCTCCAGCGACTTCCTGCGGGGGTTGGTGTGGGGTTTAGCGGGCAAAGCCCGCCTTTCCCCCTGCCGCGCAGCGGTGGGGGCGGTGTGTAGCTTAGCGCAGCGAATAGACCAACTATCCGGCCTCTGGCCGGGCATATTGCGGTTGGGTTGAAGGCCCATCTAGGGGCCTTCGGCCCTAGATATTCTTAGTAATATCTTAGTACGGTTTTTTGGCGAATCGCTGTAAGCCAGTGGTGGCGCGGCTTACAGCGATTTTTCAGAAGTGAAAACGTGACCGTTAAAACGGTAGAGCGTGACCGTTAAAACGGTAGAACGTGACCGTTAAAACGGTAGGCCGTGACCGTTTGGCTGGGACTAGCTTTGTTCGATCAGTAGCGGGCGCTTAATCGTGACTTTCGCAGCAGCCCCACGCCCTTCGATTTTCACATTCCAGCCGTGCAGCTTGCTGATCTCATTCAGCGCCTTACCGATGCGCTCACGGCGCTTCCGGTTGGTGGCTGCGGCCTTGCTGGGCGGCCCCCAAACCTTCTCAGCCAGTCGGTCGAGCCGGATGCTGTTACTGTTCCCTTGCCGCAACCATGCTGACAGCCAGGCATGGGTAAGCTGAGCGGTGTCGCTGTGCAGCTCGCGGCGCTCAATCAGTGATACATGCACATGATGCCCGGACAGCGCTTCGGCAAAGCGAGGGTTAAGGGCAATATGAATTTGGCCCTCTGGGGTTTCGGCATAGGACAGCAGGCGCATTGACCAGTCATAGCCATCCTTTCGGGCACGACAGCCCACCATGCTGAGGCGTTCAAGACAATCTTCAAGCCTATCGTAACTTTTGCCCTGATCATCCATCCCCGCAGCTTGTAGAAGCGCGTACCGAGTTGTTTTGACCACTATGGCTTTATCCATCACGGCGCTTTCTTCTGGCTTGAGATCAAGCCATAGCTGTTGGCCTCGCGGGTGTTCAACCTCGGCCCCTAAACCGTTAGTTTCGCCCACCGCGGCCAGCATACCGGCCAGCCCAATAGCACCGAGCAAAACAGACTGATCGCGACTATCGAGCGCCTGCCAAATATTAAACTTGAGGCGCAACCCGTTATGCTCATGCTCGATTGTCAGGCCGCCCGGACGGCGGCCACGGCACACGGGCCGGAACAGCGACACCAGCGCTAAAGCGGGGTCGTGGCGGGCATGATCAACGTCCCCGCCCCTGTGCTCAACCAGCGTAGCCATCAGACACCCCCTTGCTCTTGCGCTGCTTTTCCAGCACGGCGGGCTTGAGTACCCCGCCGTCATGCCGCCTGAACCAGCGGTCTTTGAACGGTGCCCCATAGTTGGCCTTGCTCACGCCGTAGCGCACGAAATAGGGCCGCTGTGAGTCGTCCACGCCCCATTCCTCGGCCTCGGCGGCCGTCATGCCGGACAGGTAGGACTGCCAGCGGATGTTATCCACCAGCACGGACGATCCCCTGCTAGCCTGCTGCTGGTCGCCTGCGCCCATCATCGCCGCGCCCTTGCTGGCATGGTGCAAGAAGATGATCGAGCACCCTGTCTCGGCGGCGATGGCTTCCATGCGTCCGATGACTTGGGCCATAGGCCCGGAGGCGTTCTCCTCCTCGATGTGGAAGCGCCTGAGCGTGTCCAGCACCATCAGGCGTCTGCCCTCGGCGGCTTTCATCATGCCGTCGAACCACGCCGGGGCCATGATGTTGGGCAGGTTGCCGATCAGCGGCTGGATCAGTAGGCCGTCAGCCACGGCTTGCCGTTCCTCGGCACTGAGGTGCGCCCCAAGGGCGTGCAGGCGGTGATGGATGGCAACTGGTGGGTCTTCTGCGGGCAGGTAGATCACTCGGCCTGTCGGCAGCTCGCCCACCTCCAGCAGATCCGGCCCGCCCGCAATCTGTGCGGCCAGTTGCAGGGCCAGCATGGACTTACCAGCTCCACCGGGGGACACCAGCGCCCCCACGGTGCCGGCCACCATGTTGGGCAGTACGTAGTCAATCGGCGGCGGTAGCTCTGTGAAGCTCGCCAGAATGTCGATAGGCTTATGGGTAGCCAT
>NZ_CP187598.1:0-13268 GCF_049860615.1 Aeromonas sp. FL131 | reverse complement strand
ACCACGATAATTGAGTCTCGGGTTTCAAGCACAACGGAACGAATAGGCTCGCCTTCGGACGGCTGAACATACTCGGCTACAGAAAATATTCTCGATTCAACAGTCATCGGAGATCCCTCTTTCACAGTGCCCCCAGACAGGCTGGATATGAGTTCTAACTCGAATTTGAACGGGAGGCTGGTCGTGCGGTCGTGCAGTTGCCGATGAGCGTGTCGGCTGCTGCCTCCTTGCCCACCAGCGAACTCACGTCCGTTGCGGCCATCCAGAAGGTCTTGCCCGAGCGCGGCTCATAGGTCGCGGGATCGAACACGCCAGAGGGGCCGAACATCGGCGGCTTGATTGGTCATGGCTCCATGCCTTTGTCGTTACGGTCTTCATCGTCGGCATCCTGACGCACGGCGGGCAATTGCTGGAGCAACGCCGGCAGCCATTCCTGTACCGTCTCCCACACCACATCGAGGTTGATGTCGAAATAGCCGTGAGCCATGCGATTACGCATATTGCGCATGCTGCGCCACGGCACGTCGGCATGCGCCTGGGTGAACTCGACGTAGCCATCCATCACCTTTGTGGCCGCCTCGCCGATGACGATCAGGCTCATGATGACGGCCTGCTGGGTGCGCTTGTCGGCCAAGAAGTCGTCCTTGGCCATCCCTTCCACGAAGCTGCGCGCATCGGTTGCGGCCTGCTGAATGTGGTCGAGGTAATCGGGCAGGCGGTTCTCGCTCATATCGGTTGCGCCTCCGCGAGCACCTTGGCCCGGAACTTCGGCGGCAGGTCGCCGGGAGTCAGCAGATCGACGTCAACGCCGAGCAGCGATTTCAGTTCTTCTTCCAAATCGCCCAAGTCCAACAACGTGGCACCGGGCAGCGCATCGACCAACAGGTCGAGGTCGCTGCCATCCCGGTCGGTGCCATGCAGCACCGAGCCGAAGACGCGCGGGTTCGCGGCGCGAAAGCGGCCTACCGCTTCACGCACTGCGCTTCGCTTCATGTCAAGCACAACAGACGGTCGCATGCGCATCCTTTCTTATCGAAACTCGTTGAGATGATATGCAATCAAGAATAGAATTTCAAGAACTATTTTCGAGAATCGCAATGCCTTGATTCCCGTGCCGCGCCGGTTGCCTTGGCGGGCTTGTCACAAACCTACGTTTTCAAGAAGAAGGAAACCGCATGCCCCGCCGTTCGATCCTCTCCGCCGCCGAGCGCGAAAGCCTGCTGGCGTTGCCGGACACCAAGGATGAGTTGATCCGTCACTACACGTTCAGCGAAAGCGACCTCTCCATCATCCGGCAGCGGCGCGGCCCGGCCAATCGGCTGGGCTTCGCGGTGCAGCTCTGCTACCTGCGCTTTCCCGGCGTCATCCTTGGCGCTGATGAGCCACCGTTCCCGCCATTGCTGAGACTGGTCGCCAACCAGCTCAAGGTCGGCATCGAAAGCTGGGACGAGTACGGGCAGCGTGAGCAGACCCGACGCGAGCACCTGGTCGAGCTGCAAACGGTGTTCGGCTTCCAGCCGTTCACGATTGGCCACTACCGGCAGGCTGTCCAGTTGCTGACCGAGCTGGCCATGCAAACCGACAAGGGCATCGTGCTGGCCAGAGCCTTGATCGAGCACCTGCGGCGGCAGTCGGTCATTGTGCCCGCCCTCAACGCCGTCGAGCGGGCGAGCGCCGAAGCGATTACCCGCGCCAACCGGCGTCTCTACGACGCCTTGGCTGAGCCGCTGACGGACGTGCATCGCCGTCGCCTCGACGATCTGCTCAAGCGCCGCGACAACGGCAAGACGACGTGGCTGGCCTGGCTGCGGCAATCCCCGGTCAAACCGAACTCGCGGCACATGCTGGAACACATCGAACGCCTCAAGGCGTGGCAGGCGCTCGACCTGCCCTCCGGCATCGAGCGGCTGGTTCACCAGAACCGGCTGCTCAAGATCGCCCGCGAGGGCGGCCAGATGACGCCCGCCGACCTGGCGAAGTTCGAGCCGCAGCGGCGTTACGCGACCCTGGTGGCGCTCGCCATCGAGGGCATGGCCACCGTCACCGACGAAATCATCGACCTGCATGACCGCATCCTGGGCAAGCTGTTCAATGCCGCCAAGAACAAGCATCAGCAGCAGTTCCAGGCATCCGGCAAGGCGATCAATGCCAAGGTGCGGCTGTTCGGGCGCATCGGCCAGGCGCTGATCGAGGCCAAGCAAGCGGGCCGCGATCCGTTCGCCGCCATCGAGGCCGTCATGTCCTGGGATGCTTTCGCCGAGAGCGTCACCGAAGCGCAGCGGCTCGCGCAACCCGAGGACTTCGATTTCCTGCACCGCATCGGCGAGAGCTACGCCACGCTGCGCCGCTACGCGCCGGAATTTCTCGACGTGCTCAAGTTGCGGGCCGCGCCCGCCGCCAAGGACGTACTCGACGCCATCGAGGTGCTGCGCAGCATGAACAGCGACAACGCCCGCAAGGTGCCCACCGACGCGCCGACCGAGTTCATCAAGCCGCGCTGGCAGAAGCTGGTGATGACCGACACCGGCATCGACCGGCGCTACTACGAACTGTGCGCGCTGTCGGAGCTGAAGAACGCGCTGCGCTCCGGCGACATCTGGGTGCAAGGCTCGCGCCAGTTCAAGGACTTCGAGGACTACCTGGTGCCGCCCGCGAAATTCGCCAGCCTCAAGCAGGCCAGCGAATTGCCGCTGGCCGTGGCCACCGATTGCGACCAGTACCTGCATGACCGGCTGACGCTGCTGGAAACGCAGCTCGCCACCGTCAACCGCATGGCGCTGGCCAACGAGCTGCCGGACGCCATCATCACGGAGTCGGGCCTGAAGATCACGCCGCTCGATGCGGCGGTGCCCGATACCGCACAGGCCCTGATCGACCAGACGGCGATGATCCTACCGCACGTCAAGATCACCGAATTGCTGCTGGAGGTAGACGAATGGACGGGCTTCACCCGGCACTTCGCCCACCTGAAGTCAGGCGACCTGGCCAAGGACAAAAACCTGTTGCTGACCACGATCCTCGCCGACGCGATCAACCTGGGCCTGACCAAGATGGCGGAATCGTGCCCCGGCACGACCTACGCCAAGCTGGCCTGGCTGCAAGCCTGGCACATCCGCGACGAAACCTACGGGGCGGCACTGGCCGAGCTGGTCAACGCGCAGTTCCGACATCCCTTCGCCGAGCATTGGGGCGACGGCACCACGTCATCGTCGGACGGCCAGAACTTCCGCACCGGCAGCAAGGCCGAGAGCACCGGCCACATCAATCCGAAATACGGCAGCAGCCCAGGGCGGACGTTCTACACCCATATCTCCGACCAGTACGCGCCGTTCCACACCAAGGTCGTGAACGTCGGCGTGCGCGACTCGACCTACGTGCTCGACGGCCTGCTGTATCACGAATCCGACCTGCGGATCGAGGAGCACTACACCGACACGGCAGGGTTCACGGACCACGTCTTCGCGTTGATGCACCTGCTGGGCTTCCGCTTCGCCCCGCGCATTCGTGACCTGGGCGACACCAAGCTCTACATCCCGAAGGGCGATGCCACCTACGAGGCGTTGAAACCGATGATCGGCGGCACGCTCAACATCAAGCACGTCCGCGCCCATTGGGATGAAATCCTGCGGATGGCCACCTCGATCAAGCAGGGCACGGCGACGGCCTCGCTGATGCTCAGGAAGCTTGGCAGCTACCCGCGCCAGAACGGCCTGGCCGTCGCCCTGCGTGAGCTGGGACGCATCGAGCGCACACTGTTCATCCTGGACTGGCTGCAAAGCGTCGAGCTGCGCCGCCGCGTGCATGCCGGGCTGAACAAAGGCGAGGCGCGCAACGCGCTGGCCCGCGCCGTGTTCTTCAACCGCCTGGGGGAAATCCGCGACCGCAGCTTCGAGCAGCAGCGCTACCGGGCCAGCGGCCTCAACCTGGTGACGGCGGCCATCGTGCTATGGAACACGGTCTATCTGGAGCGGGCCGCGAACGCCTTGCGTGGCCACGGTCAAGCCGTCGATGACGGCCTGTTGCAGTACCTGTCGCCGCTCGGCTGGGAGCACATCAACCTGACCGGCGATTACCTCTGGCGCAGCAGCGCCAAGATCGGCGCGGGCAAGTTCAGGCCGCTACGGCCGCTGCAACCGGCTTAGCGTGCTTTATTTTCCGTTTTCTGAGACGACCCCATCAGCGTCGCACGCATCAAAACGCACGACGATTACACCTACCTGCACTCGGTTGCCGTCTGCGCCCTGATGCTATCGCTGGCCCGGCATCTCGATCTAGACGAGGAGCAAACGCGCCTGGCTGGCATCGGCGGACTGATGCACGACCTAGGCAAGGCCGCGATGCCGCTGGAAGTGCTTAACAAACCAGGCAAGCTCACCGATGCCGAGTTCGCCATCATGAAGCGCCACCCTGTGGAGGGCGCAAAGATGCTGCGCGCAGGCGGGGCCGAGCCCGGGGTGGTGGACATTGCCCTGCACCATCACGAGAAGATCGACGGAACCGGCTACCCGGATCGCTTGGCCGGTGACGCCATTTCACTCCTGGCCCGCATGGGCGCAATCTGCGACGTCTATGATGCCGTGACGTCGGAGCGAGCCTACAAAAAGCCGTGGGACCCGTCCGCGGCGATGCGGCAGATGGCCAAGTGGGAGGGCCATTTCGACAAACGCATCTTCCACGCCTTCGTCAAGGCCGTGGGCATCTACCCCGTCGGCTCCTTGGTTCGCCTGTCCTCTCAGCGTCTGGCCGTTGTCGTTGAGCCGGGAATGGAATCACTGCTGACTCCCAAGGTTCGCGTGTTCTTCTCGCTACGCTCGAGAGAGCCGATTCCGATGCAGACCATCGACCTGGCGGCCACGAGTTGCAAGGACAGTATCACTGGCCCCGAAGACCCGACGCTCTGGAACTTCAAGAACCTCGACGACTTGTGGATGGAATAGCCCCCACAAAACGACGGCCCCGTGAGGGAGCCGTTGAACATCGTCGAGCGATGCCCGTCCAGGGAGGGATGGCCGAGCTCGATTCTCCAGAAGGTAGCTGGTGACACGAGTGTTGAGCCCACCCAACTAGGGTGACGGAAATTTCTGGGGTTCCGGCTTACATCCCCCTTTTCCATCTTAAATACGAAAGGGGACTCCCTCCGACGTAGGTGGGAGGGGAATTTCGCCGGGGCGTCAGCCCCGCTGGTTTTGAATGTATTGCTTGATCACCTCCAACGGTGCTCCGCCGCAAGAGCCCGCAAAGTAAGAGCGTGACCAGAGTACGGGTTTGCTGTAAGCACCTCTCAAGTCCAGAAATTCATTACGCAGTCGCCTTGATGTGACCGCCTTTAACGAGTTCACCAGTACCGATAGCTGTACCGTTGGCGCGTACTCTATCAGCATGTGAACATGATCAGCCTCTCCGTCACACTCTTTCAGTTCCGCACCAAAATCTCTGCAAACCTCTGCCGCACACTGACCGAAGGAAGCGTGATGCAGATCCCCCAGTATCGGCTTTCGATACTTGGTGATAAACACCAAGTGTACGTGCAAAACGTAGGCCGCATGGCGTGATTTATTAATTTTAGTGAATTGCATTCTGTCACTCAATCGGGCTTAATAGATATGGCAATAATGCTACACACTGAGCGCTAAATGCAAATTCTGAAAGCCTACAAATTCCGACTCGAACCGACCGAACAACAAGCGCAACGCCTGCGCCAGTTGGGCGGTTGTGCTCGTTATGTCTGGAATCACGGGCTGGCAGAAACCAAACGCATTCTGGATGCTGGCGAAAAACTGCCTTCTGCCTTTGAGCTGAACAGGATGCTCACCAGTTGGAAGAAAGACCCAGAAATGGCCTTTCTGGCCGAGGCATATACCGACAACCTCCAGCAGAAGCTCAAGGATTTGCATGGCGCGTGGATGCGCTGCTTTGATAAGAAACTCGCCGCCAAGGCACCCGTATTCAAGAAAAAAAGCGACAACTGCGACGCTATCCGGTTCGTCAACTTCGACAAGTATTGCCGCCTTGAAAAGGGTCGCGTGAAGCTGCCTGCCGGGCTGGCGTGGGTCAAGTTCCGTCAGTCCCAGCCAGTTGAAGGGAAAATTAAAAACGCGACCGTCAGCCAAGCAGCCGGGCACTGGTATATCTCCTTTCAGGTCGAGCAGGAGACGCTTGAGCCAATTCACCCCTCCGGCTCAATGGTCGGGCTGGATGCGGGGATCGCCAAGCTCGCAACCCTGTCAGATGGCACGGTGTTTGAGCCCGTCAACAGCTTCAAAACCAATCAGACCAAGCTGGCAAGGCTCCAACGCCAGTTGAGCAAAAAGGTAAAGTTCAGCAGCAACTGGAAGAAACAAAAAGCCAAGATCCAGCGGCTGCATTCACATATCGCTAATACCCGCCGCGATTACCTTCACAAGGTCACAACGACTATCAGCAAAAACCACGCGATGATCGTCATTGAGGATTTGAAGGTTGCCAGCATGTCAAAATCAGCAGCGGGCACGACCAGCCAGCCGGGGCGCAACGTCCGGGCAAAATCAGGGCTGAATCGTTCGATATTAGATCAGGGCTGGTTTGAGCTGCGCCGCCAGCTCGAATATAAGCAGGCATGGCGAGGCGGTCAGGTGTTGGCGATAAACCCGGCCTACACCAGCCAGCAGTGCGCCTGTTGTGGGCATACTGCGAAGGATAACCGCCAGACGCAAAGCCAGTTTAAATGCGCTGCGTGTGGTTATGAGGCGAACGCCGATGTGAACGGCGCTCGCAATATTTTAGCGGCGGGACACGCCGTTTTAGCCTGTGGAGGCGTGGTGCAATCAGGCCGCCCGATGAAGCAGGAACCCGGTACTGCGCGAGCAGCTATCACCCAGTAATGGGAATCCCCCTCCTGTGACGCGAAGCGCTAAGGTGGGGGAGGATGTCAACTCTTCGGATCCTTCATTAAAACGCGCTATGGCGCGTTTTTTGTTCCTGCTATGGAAATGCTATGGGTTAGGTGGCGAGTGAGCTCTACGCTCGTTCTGTGAGGTTCGTATTCTAAATGATCTTGATCAGATCCTCTGATCAAGCGTAACCTGCCCACCAGAAAACAAAAAACCCACCTATCTAGGCGGGTTCTTTGCCCGGTGTTCCTCGGCTTGCCGGCCTTGGAATCCGGTGGGTAACAGCTTCGAGCAGGAAGCGGATACCGTTAAGTACCCCCTCAGTTTAGCCGCGTGCGGCCCACTGTTCAAGTATCAAACCCCTGCTCGAACCCTGTTACCAAAGGCTTTCACCTTTGGCGCTTTGTCGTATTCGCTCGGATTGGACGCAAGTGATTGTTGCCGTAGCGGGTGTGAAGGTCGGGCAGAACGGGGAAATCTCACATACTGCCCAAGCGTGCAATCGCGCACCACAGCCTCCCAGGACTCGCAACCCTGGGGCATCTGCAAGTAGAGCGTAACGGGGAACCAACCACGGCCAGCTCTTAAAAAACGGCGCGGCAGCCCGACCAACAGGCGGGGGCTAAAGCAGAGTGCAGCGGGACGGGGTGTGTTCTCTGGAGCGCGTGAGAGGGAGCTGCCGCAAGCAGTCTCGATAGTCCGGAGCAAGGCGAGCTTATCCTGTAAAAGACCTCAAATCGATATGGGTCTGTAGGAGGGCTCTCCTATCTTGAAGCGCAGCGAAAGGTAGGAGAGCCCGGCAAACTGTGGCGGCTTGCCAACATCCTTTTCTCCCGTTTTTTGTTTCCCCAGGGCACGTATCATCACCCCCTCGTTGAGCTCTTTTTGCCTCCTACCGGTTACCTACCCTCGAAGCCCTCTAATTATAGTCACTGTTACTTTAACTAGTCTCGCCAACAGGTGGTTACAACCTATTCCGGCTATGTCAAACTTGGCTCTAAGCCAGCATACACAGAGGGCCCTTAGCCGCTTCGCGTCTTCGGTTCCTCTGTGAAGCTGGTTCAGGGGCGTGCCGCCCCCGAAACCCCCTGCCTCCACCGCCCCGAAAAACCCCGTTCCGGGCTTTCCCAGGTCGGCGGACAGGATAGGTATATGGTCACAGTTACCGTAATTGAGGTGATCGGATGAAGGATGCACGAGACGACCAGACGCTGGACTTGTTGCCGAGTGGCAAGCGCCGGGGTCGGCCACCTACCGGCAAGGCGTTGAGCCCTGCCGCCAAGCAAGCTGCTTACCGGGCACGGCAACGGGAAAAAACGGTCACCGTTACCTTAAATCGTCCGGATTGTGGCGAGCTGGAGATCTTCCTGCTGAACCTACGGGATGGCCGAACCTCGACCTTGGCCCCCGAGGTGGTGGCCCGGTTGCATGATGCTGTGCGGTCGGCGTGGCTGGGGCAGCTTCATTCCGGTAACGGTGACCAGAAATGACCCCGGCCAAACGTGAACGGGTGATCAAGATCCGAGTCACCGACGAGGAATTTGCCCGGCTCAAGGGCTTGAGTGGCGATGAACGGCTGGCCGAATGGATGCGGAGCCAGTGTCTTGGGCACGACAAGGCCGCCGCTCGACGGCGGACACCGGTACCCAAAGCCGATCCGGCTCTGCTGAGGCAGATAGCCGGGATCGGCAACAACCTCAACCAGGTAGCGCGGCGAGTGAATAGCGGGGAGTGGGGTGCGGTTGAACGTGTCCAGGTGATCGCTGTGCTGATGGCGATGGAGCGTGCTTTGCAGGCCCTGTCTGTCCCCTCAACGGAGGTAACGTGATGAACGAATACGGCGTAGCCGAGTATGACTACACCCTGATCCGGTTGCCCGGCGAACAGGGGTGGAGCTTGCGGTTGTTGAAGGACGGCCAGGAGGTCAGCGGGGAGGTTTACCAGGAGCACGATGAAGCGCTCAGTGTGGCCACCGTCTGGCTGTGCAGCGAGTCATGATCGTCAAATTTCATGCCCGTGGTGTGGGGCGCGGTAGCGGCCCGGTCGATTACCTGCTGGGGCCGCAGCGGGATCGGGAGGGGGCGACCCTTGACCGTGGCGATCCGGGTCTCATCGAGGCGCTGATCGACAGCAGCCCCTACGCCAAAAAGTACACCTCTGGCGTGCTGTCGTTCCAGGAAGCGGATTTGCCCAGGGAGGACAAGGACAAGCTGATGGACAGCTTCGAGCGTGCGTTATTGCCGGGGCTGGATCGGGATCAGTACGCCTGCCTGTGGGTGGAGCACCGGGACAAAGAACGGCTTGAGCTCAACTTCGTGATCCCGAATATCGAACTGCTGAGTGGCAAGCGGCTGCAACCCTATTTCGACCGGGCCGACCGGCCCCGCATCGATGCGTGGAAGGTGGTGGTCAACGCCCAGTTGGGCTTGCATGACCCGGATGATCCCTTGAACAAACGGGCATTGATGACCCCCAGCAACTTGCCAAAAGCCAAACAGGACGCGGCACAAGCGATCACCGACGGTCTGCTTTCACTGGCGGCGGCCGGTGAGCTGGCCGACCGGGGAGACGTGGTGGCCACGTTGAAGAAACACGGCTTTGAGGTGGTGCGGGAGACCCGCAAGAGTATCAGCATTGCCGACCCGGAAGGGGGGCGGAATATCCGGCTAAAAGGGGCCCTGTATGAGCAAGATTTTAGAGCTGGCCAAGACCTTCGAAGAGAGCTCGAAGCAGCAGGCGAGCGATATCGAAACGAGCGTGAAGAACGCGTTCGAGCCGCACGAGAGAGCTATTCTCGCGGCGTTGGAATCAAGCGCGCGGAGATTGAACACCGCTATCGACGCCCAGAACCGGAGGTGGGGCTGGCTGGTGTTGAAGGGGTGGGTCTTTCCGTTGATCGGGGTGGCGTTTCTGCTGGGGATCAGCTGGGTCGTGGTGTGGTACCAGGGCAGGGTCATCGCCGAGAACTGGGTAGAGATCTCACGCCAGAACAAGACATTGGAGCAGTTGGCAGCGAAGGGCGGAAAATTGGAACTGTCGACGTGCGGCAAGGACCTGCGGCTGTGCGTGAAGATGGACTTGAAGGAGTTGGCCTATGGCCGCGAAGAGGAATCAGAGAGAGGGGAATATCCCTGGAGGATCCCGGAGGGGTACTGAATGACGGAACTAGAGCGGCAGTTATTGAAAGCGTTAGAGAGCTTGGAAGGCGGGTACAGAGCGCAGCACGCGGCCTGGGAGAGCGCCTACAGCGATTTGCGGCAGATGTTCGAGGCCACCTCTACCGAGAACCGGGCATTGCGAGAGAGCGTGGGGAGCTTGAGCAAGCAGGTGTTGCACTTGAGCGGTCAAGTCGAGACATTGAGCCAAAAATTGAAGCCCTGAACATTGAGCTGGAGCCGCGGCGTAGCTCTATGAGCCTCGGGCGGGAGTATCGAGAGTATGGTGACAGGGAGTACGGTGATTGAGTGGGGTCAGTGGGCCCCACTTCATTGTTGATGCCCCTGTTAGGGGTTGTACGCCGGAATCCCAATTTCGGCGGTTCCGGCTGATCCAAGAATCTTGGCGTGACCTTACCTCCGCTCTACCGCTGGGTGCCAGCCTCGGCGCACGCCTAACCACCCAACTCAGAAAGGAAAATAAGTTGGTAAAACGCATTCCCGTATCCGAGCTTCGTCTCGGCATGTACATCCACAAGCTCGCCGGCTCTTGGTTTCGACACCCATTCTGGCGCGGCAGCTTCCTGCTGACCGAGCCTCAGGATCTCTCTGCCATTCGAGAATGTGGCGTCGGGGAGGTCTGGGTCGACTTGACCAAAAGCCAAGTCGACCCAGAGAGCCCAGAGAGCCCAGAGAGCCCAGAGAGCCCAGAGAGCCCAGAGCCCAGAGAATTGTCGGAGGAGCAATCTCTGCCGTCTAGTCCACTAAGCAAGAAAAGTGACGGCGCAACCTCAATGGAGAGCGAAATGTGTTATGCACGGGAACTCTGTCTTGCGGCCAAGTTCCAAGTCATGGACATGTTCCAGGAAGCCCGGCTTGGCAAGGCCGTCGACCCAAGCACGACGTTGCCGCTGGTCGGAGAAATCGCTGCCTCGGTGCTGCGCCAACCTCATGCCCTCATCAGGGGGTCGTCTCAGAAAACGGAAAATAAAGCACGCTAAGCGTGCGTGGAGGCTGGCACCCAGCGGTACAGCGTCGGAATGGACACGCCGAGGTTCTTGGCCACGTCCTTGGGCGGCACCCCGCTGGCCAGCAGCTTCTTGGCCGACTCGATCTTGCTGTCGGTCATCTTCGGCTTGCGGCCGCCTTTGCGGCCGAGCTGCTTGGCGACTTCCAGCCCGGCGCGGGTGCGCTCGACGGTCAGCTCGCGCTCCATTTCGGCAAGGCTCGCCATGACGTGGAAGAAGAACCGCCCGGATGGTGTGCCGGTGTCGATGGAGTCGGTGAGGCTCCTGAACTGGACACCGTGCTTGTGCAGATCGCCGACCAGATCGACCAGTTGCTTGACCGACCGGCCCAGCCGGTCGAGCTTCCAGACGACCAAAGTATCGCCTTCGCGCAGCATTTCGAGCGTCTTGGCCAAGCCAGGCCGGTCTGCCCGCGTGCCACTCACCTTGTCCTCGAAGACCTTTTTACATCCGGCCTTGCTCAAGGCTTCGCGTTGCAGCTCCAGGTTCTGATCCTGCGTCGAGACGCGCGCATAGCCAATCAACATGGCTTGTCTCGCGCCCGGTCGATGCGTTCCTGCATCGCCTGCATCACTTCTTCGTGGGTGTACGATCTGGCGTTGGCGTCGGTGGCTTGCCGCAGGGCTTCCTCAACCTCGCGCGTCATCCGCTCGTAATCCTCCGGCCACAGCGCTTGCTCCATGCGCAGCGACGCCTGACCCAGCAGGTGCAGCAGGCTGAACAGCCGCATGTCGTTGGTGGCGACGATGCGCTCCCGAATCTGCTCCTGAATAGCTTCGCTAGCCCGATGC
Organism: Aeromonas sp. FL131; assembly: GCF_049860615.1. Lineage (NCBI taxonomy): Bacteria > Pseudomonadati > Pseudomonadota > Gammaproteobacteria > Aeromonadales > Aeromonadaceae > Aeromonas > Aeromonas sp. FL131. Next base: position 1,425 of record NZ_CP187598.1, on the reverse strand, counting down.
GCTTGTGGTGTGGCAGTCCCCTCGTAGTCAGCGGGGAATTCCGCTTCCTCGGCAATCCTTGCCCAGGCGCTGGCCAGCGCCTCGATGGTTGACGTGCTCATTTCCGCCGCTCCTGTGCTCTTTGGCGAATCAACCGGCCAAGGGGCCTCGACGCGAAAACCAGCAGCATCACGCCTATCGGATACCAGGTCGAGAAGACCACCAAGGCATCGAAGGCTGGCCGTCCGGTGTTGGTAGGCAGTACGGCGGTCACAGCCATCAACCCGCCGACCGTCCAGATGATGCGCCACACGTAGGGCATCACGCGGGGCACGTAGCCGTCATCGAAAGCGGTCTGGTAGTAGCGGCGCAGGCCGCGCTCGGCAAGCGCCTGGCGCTGCCGCTCCGACAGCGCATCCGTCCGGCCATACCAGCGCCGGAATGGTGGACAGCGCAGCAGCAAAGGGGTGAAGAGGATCATCACCGCCACGATCGCGACACCCCACGCCATGACGGCGCCGGCATCGGGCCGCTTGGCGTTCTCGATCACGGGCGCGAAGACGCCCGGAGCACCGATCATCCAGAACAGCGCAATGTGCTGATGGAAGGAGAGCTTCATTTGCTCATCCACTTGCGCAGCAGGCGCTTTTTCAGGGAGGCGCGTTCTTGCGGGTTGCGTCCCTTGTGATTGGCGATGCGATCCGCCGTGGCGGCCTGGCGCTTGACGGGCCAGTAGGAGCGGCCATCCTTGCCCATCGACCAGACGCTGCTGGCCTGGTTTTCCAGCAGGGGCAGATGGGCGCTCAGGGCTTCGGGCGACGCGCTGGTCAGCGCCGTGCGCTCACGGGTGCGCCAGCGCTGATGCCAGAGCTTCTTGTCCTCGCGCTCGCTGCCGCAGGTCGTGTGCCCGACGATGGGTGTTTTGCGGCGGCTGCGGCTCATAACGTAGTGGTCTCCAAGAACATTCAGGACTGATCCCAGGCGTCGATGGTCAAGACCTGATCGGCAGGACAGGCGGCTACGCGGTCGGGAACTGGATGGTGTTCAGTCTCATGCCGACCCCATTCGATTGATCGCGTCGCTTGCGGCACGCTGCGACGCAAGGAGGTTTGCGACCTGGTTTAGCAGCCGTGTCCGCTGCATGTCTGTTACCTATCTCCCCGACCGCTCATTGGACCAACTCCAGAGATTGGGCTCTATCGCTCAGCCAATACGAAACCGGCATTGGCTGATGCCACAACCGAGACGAACACAAATGGCTCGGTACCTGTATTTCGCGCCCCGTGCACTTGGCCCGGTCTTGCCACGGCTATCTCACCTTCCCTGAGGGCACGAACAATCCCATTGCCCTGAAAGTAATCAGCCATTCCCGACAAAACAGTCCACGTGTCTTGGCCGTGAGGATGAATGTGAGCCGCAATTTCCTGCCCGGGATGGACATGCCAA
>NZ_CP187597.1:0-43864 GCF_049860615.1 Aeromonas sp. FL131 | reverse complement strand
TTCCGGTGTCAAGTGTTTTGTGAAAACAGCCTGATGGCCGGAAGTCTATATGGGGCGCGGGTTTAGCTCTACTTCGGGCCGCTTTGCGGGGCTGCGGCGTTGTGGACTAGGAGCCACATAAGAGCGTCGCGGTAGAAAGCCGGAGCGTGCTGCATCGGGGACGATTGCCAGCAGACGGCGGCCGCGTCTCATCATCATAGCCCACAACGCCGCAGCCCTCCAGAACGAAGAACGCGCAGCCTTGGGCTGCGCGTTCGAGGGATGGATACCACGGGAACCGGCGTCATCAGCTTGGCTTCGACGGCGCGGCCTTGCCCGCGCCTCCCTTCCTGAATCCCCGATCCCCCGCCATGAAGGCTTCCAGCATGTGCGGAATCAGCACCGTGGCATCGACCGCTTCGCCGTAGGTCTGCGCGTGCAGCGCGGCGTAGCGGTCGAGGTCGGCTTTCAGGCTGGCCGGGCAAGCAAAGGTCAGCTTCGTGGATTCGGTTTTCGGCAGCGGCCCCAGCCGCAGCTTGCGCGTCGTCATCGTGAAGTCCCCCTGTTGAAGAAAAGCGGCTGGTACGGCCGCAGCACCAGATCGCGGTTGACGATGATGCGAACCGGCAGGCCCGGCCGTTCGGTCAGCGTCGGTTGGATGTTCATGTTGCGCCGTGTCATCTCTTGGCCGACCTGATTGATGCTGTCTTGGGCGCTGTCGCGGCCGGCGATGATGACGCGATCACCGTCCTGCCGGTTCTCCGGCGCGGCCAGCTCGGCACCGACACCCAGCAGCGTGGTCAGCGCCGCGCCGGCAAAGATGCGGCCCCAATGCCAATCCACGTCGTCTTCCAGCCCGGCATAACCGGCCGGGTCGGTGCCGGCCAGGTTGTCGAGCGTGAGCGAAGACGTGTCGGGCAGGATGATCCGGTTCCACACCACCTGCACGCGGCTCTGCCCGTAGCTGACCTGGCTGTTGTATTTGCCCAGGATGCGCGAACCCTGCGGGATCAGCAGGAACTTGCCGGTGGCCGTGTCATAGACCGGCTCCGTCACCGTGGCGATCACGTCGCCCGGCAAGTCCGACTTGATGCCCGTCACCAGCGCCCCGGCGACCACCGTTCCGGCCATGACCTGATACGGCGAAGCCGGCAGGGTCAGATTGCCGGAATTACGGGTTTCCGTGGTTCCGGCTTTCTGGAACGCCTCTTTCTGGTCTTGCCGGTTCTGTACGGCGGTCGGGTCGGCAGGCTGGGCCGCCGTCGAGGCCGGGCCAGCCGCCAGTGGGTCGAACGCCGCATTGGCGGCGAAGCCCTGCGAGGCAGCCACCTGCGTCTGCGCTACCGGCGCGGCCTTCTGCGAACCCGAGCGGAAGAACACCGACGATGCCGCAGCCGCTTCGGCTTCCTTGCGCAGCGCGTCGTTCGGGTCGTGGCCGGGGGCCGCGTAGGCGGCCGTCACCGGCTGCTGCGACTTCACGATGGCCGGGCCAAGATCGCCCGGTAGTGGCGGCCCCAGCTCGGGTGCGGCGGGCGGCAAGGCCGGCAGCTTCGAGTAATCGGTTGGCAGCGCGTCCAGCCCTTCGGACTTCGACACGCGATCGACGTTGTAAAGCTCGGTCTGCTCGCCGGCTCCGCGCCGCTGTGGCTGCAATGACCAGATCGTGGCGCCGAGCACGGCGACCGACAGGCTGCCGACGAGGATGGCCAGCGTGCGCCGGTTCAGGCGCGTGACCGGGCGCGGCTGGGCGCGCAGCGCCACCGCCTCGGGCGCGACCTTGCCCGCCTGCGGCGTGGCGAGGTCGGGGGTGTCGTCCTGGCTCATGGTCAGTTCCTCCGCGCAACGCCGTCCGTGCGCTCGATTCGCACCACGTCGCCCTTGTCGCCGCCCAGGCGCAGTTCGGCCGCGCCGAACAGCCGATCCACGATGTAGTACGGCGAGCGGAAGCGGTAGTTCACCAGTTGTCCATCGCCCTGCGCGCCGATGACGAACAGGGGCGGCAGCTCGCCTTGCGCGATGCCCGCCGGAAACTGGATATAGACCTTCTCGCCGTCATCGAAAGCGCGCAGCGGCTTCCACGGCGGATTGCTGCCGCTGATCGCGTAGCGGAAGCGCAGGTTCTCCAGCGCCAGCCCGGTATCGACCGGCGCTGCGGCGCTGGCCGCCTGCGCCTGGCGCTGCAAGGCCAGCATCCGGTCGCGCGGGTACTCCCAGGACGCCGACGCCATCCACGTCTTTTCCGTCGAGGTCAGCTCCAGCAGATAGGTGCGGCGGCTGGTCGTGATGACGAGATTGGTCTTGAGTCCCGAGCGGATCGGCTTGACCAGCACGTTCACGCGCAGGTCGGCGCCGCTGCCGCTGGACGTGTCGCCCACGATCCAGCGCACGGTATCGCCGGCGGCCACCGTCACCAGTTCCTCGCCCGGCTGGAGCGAAATCACGGTCACGCGGCCCACGGCCGCATAGACCTGATAGAGCGCGCCATCGGTGAAGGGCCACACCTGAATCGCGTTGACGTAGCCCTCGCGCGTGGGCGCGACGCGGGCCTCGGCGTTGGCGCGCGAGACACGCACCTTCTCGTCGGCCGGTTCCGGCGTAGGTTTGGCGTCTTCGGCCTCGGGCACCGGCATCAACTGCGCCGGCATCGGCAGCACCTCGGGCACGGCCACCACCTCCACCGGCGCGGGCGGTTCGGGCAGCGGCTGGGCCTGCACCGGCTCATCGAGCGAGATGGTCGGCGGCGGCTTGCCTTGCGTGGCGCAGCCCGTGAACAAGACAGTCGAAGCCAGCAGGATCACCGGCAAGGCGGATTTACGGAAAAGTGCATTCATGGTTTGGCTCCTTCGGAAGAATCCAGCTCGCGGCTCCACGACAAGCCGTTGACGTAGATGCCCAGGGGGTTCTTGCGCAGGCGTTCTTCGGTGCGCGGCGGCTGGAGCACGATGGACACCACGGCCGTCCACCGCTCCAGGCCCGCCGCGGCGCCGTTGACGTAGCGGCGCTCCGTCCAGCGCACGTTGAAAGACGTGTCGCTTGCGCGCACGACGCTGGTGATCTGCACCGTCACCGACTCGCGACCGATACGAGCGAACGGGTCACTGGTGCGGGCGTAGTCGTTGAGCACGGCCGCGCCCTTGTCGGTCGTGTAGTCGTAGGCATCGAGCCAGTTCTGCCGCACGACGATCGGGTCGATGGACAGTGAGCGCACCAGCGTCACGAAACGCGCGATGTGGTGCGCCGTCTGCGCATCGTTGGGCCGGTACGGCGTGGCCGCTTCGCCCACGGCGCGCACCTGGCCTGCGTTGTCCACCTCCACCACGTAGGGCGTCACGATGGATTGCGCCGAGCGCCACACTAGGCCGCCGGCCATCAGCAGCGCGAGCGTCAGGCAGCCGAAGGCCATGAGGCGCCAGTTCTTCGCCTGCACGCGCGGCGAGCCGATGCGCTCGTCCCACACCTGGCCGGCAGCTTGGTACGGAGTGGCAGGCTGCGGCGTGTCGGCGTAGCGCACCTGCGGTCGCTTGAATCGCATGGTCAGTTCTCCTTATGAATCGGAATCGCGCAGGCTTGGGCCTTGGCCCGAGCCGCCGCCATCGCCGCCGCGCAGCGTGTGCGCGGTGGTGGTCGCGGCATGGGTGAGTTGCTGGCGGCGATGCAGCCGCTTGGCCCAAGCGGGTTGCGCATTGGCTGCGCCGGAAGTGGCCTCGCCTGCGGCGGCCCGGCCGGATGCCCCGGCTCCACCGGCTGCCGTGCCATCGTCAGCAGCAGCGCCGCTCCAGCCGGAGCGGAAGGGAGCTGCCATGCGTTGCCCAGCAGCGGAAGCACGGGATGCGATGCCGCGCCCGGCGGACTGCGCGCCGGTCTTGGCGACATTGCCCAAGCCGGCCATCGCGCCCTTCGCGCCACCGCCTGCGGCGGCGGAACCGGCCTGGAACGCCGAGCGTGCGCTGCTGGCCGTCGAGGCGGCAGCACGCGCGCCGCTGCCGGCGAGCTTGGCGGCGGCAGGCGCCATGCGCGCCCCGGCCATGACCGCGCCGCCCACGCCCGTCGCGGCAGCGCCTACGGCAACGGCCGTGCCGGCTGCGCCTACAGCAGCGCCGGCCATAGCGCCGGCGCCGAGCTGCGGCGCACCGGACACCAGGCCCGTAGCGATGCCAGGGCCGAAGATGCCCAGCGCCAGCAAGGTGAGCGACGCAAGCATGATGACCAGCGCGTGGTCGATGGACGGGTCATCGGGATGAACCTGGAACTCGGCGAACAGGCCCGAGCCGATGCCGACGATCACGGCCAGCACCAGTACCTTGACGCCGGACGACACCACGTTGCCCAGCACCTTCTCGGCGAGGAACGCCGTCTTGTTCCACAAGGCAAACGGCACCAGCACGAAGCCCGCGAGCGTCGTCAGCTTGAACTCGATCAGCGTGATGAAAAGCTGGATTGCCAGCACGAAGAAGCACAAGACCACGACCAGCCAAGCGAGGAACATCACCGTGATGGCATCGAGGTTCACAAACACCTCGGGGAAACCGGCCATCTCGCCGACTTGCTCCAGAATCGGAGCGCCTGCGTCGATGCCGGTTTTCGCCAGTCGGCCCGGCTGCAAGAAGTTCTCCATCGTGATGGTCGAGCCGGTGGCCGTCAGGCCCAGCCCGGCGAAGGAGCGGAACACGATGCCGGCCAGCCAGTTGAAGTTGCCGATGATGTAAGCGAAGGCACCGACGTAGAGCACCTTGCGCAGCAGCTTGGCGATCACGTCCTCGCCCTGGCCGGTGGCGTGACTCATCGCCCAATACAGTCCGGCGATCGTCATGTCGATGACGATCAGCGTGGCGGTGAGGAAGGCCACTTCGCCCTGCAACAGCCCGAAACCCGAGTCGATGTAGGTGGAGAAGATGTTGAGGAAGCGGTCGATGATGGTCACGTCATTCATGGCGTGTCCTCCGGTACGGCGGTCAAGGGCGGCGCTTCGCCATCGGCCGGTTCATCGAAGCTCGGCGGGATCGGCGGCAGGTCGGCCAGCGTCTGGTATTCATCCGGCCCGGCCTGGCCGGAGAAGAAGCGCCGCCGGAAGGCTTCGGCGGCGGCACGGCAAGCGTCCTCGCCCGTGGCCTGCCGGTCGGCCGCGCATTGCGCGCGCAATGCCTTCAACCGCGCGGGATCGGCGGCCAGGGCATCGGCAAGGTGGTCGGCCGGCTGCTCGCCGCAAGCGGCAAGCAGCGCGACACACAGGACGAGGACGCATCGCATAGCGGCCTCCCGTCAGTTGCCGTAGAAGTTCACGGACTGCGGCGTGTACGGCGTGCCGTCGCCCAGGAAGCGCCGCCGCACCTCGCGGGCGCGCTCCGTGGCTGCCGCCTGCCGCGCCAGCTCCAGCGACGCCGCCCGGTCTTGCGTGATCTGGAGCCGCTGCGACTGGATCGACTGCTTGGCCTGCAAGGCCAGCAACTGGTTCATGGCCTGCATCGCCTGCAACGCACCTTCGGCCGACTGGCTCTTGCCCACAAGATCCGCCAGCACACTTTCGTCTTCGCCCAGGTTCTGCGACACCTGCGCCTGCATTTGCATGGTGGTCTGCAAGCCGTTGAGCGTGTTCCGCCAACGCTCCTGCGCGTCGCGGTACATCTGGTCGCCGCTGACGGTGGCGGCGTACTGCTCGGGATACAGGCGTGCGAACTCCCGATCCAGATTCGTCACGTCGTAGGCCAAGCCGCGCGCCTGGTCGATCAGCCGCTGCGTGGTTGCCAGATTGGCGCGCAACTGGCCGACCACGCTGGACGGCAGGCTGGCGAGGTTGCGTGCCTGGTTCATCAGCATCTGCGCTTCGTTCTGGAGCTGCTGAATCTGGTTGTTGATCTGCTGCAACGTGCGGATCGCGGTCAGCGTGTTCTGCACGAGGTTCGTGGGATCGACCACGACCCATTGCGCATGGGCGGTGGCGGTGCAAAGCATGGCCGCGATGGCGGCGGCGACAAGACGCTTCTTCATGACAGGCTCTCCTGTGGGTGGTCGGTGGTACGGAGGGAACCCGGCGCCAGGCCGGGGAACGAGGGCAGCAGGTCGGCCGCCCAATCGAGGCCGCGATGGCGCAGCCAGGCGCCCGCGAAGCCGGGTGCGCCGGCGTCCAGCAGCACGCGGTCTATGTCGCGCTGGTCTTGCGGCGTGGAAGCGCCCGCGAAGGCCAGCGTCGCCGGCCCCAGGTCGAGGTCGAACAGGCGGTTGCCGAGACGGGATTGGTAGTAGTAGTCGCGCTTGGGCTGCGCGGTGGCGACGATCTCGATCTGCCGGCTGTTGAGGCCGAAGCCCTCGTAGATCGTGCGAATCTGCGGCTCGGTGGCCTGCGGGTTCGGCAGGAAGATGCGGCTAGCGCAGCTTTCGATGATCGCCGGGGCGATGCTCGAATCCTTGATGTCGGCGAGCGACTGCGTGGCGAAGATGACGCTGACGTTCTTCTTGCGTAGCGTCTTGAGCCACTGGCGGATACGCGCGGCAAACACCGGGTCATCGAGGAACAGCCACGCTTCATCGAGGATCAGCAGCGTGGGCGCACCGTCAAAGCGTTCATCGAAACGCGCAAAGAGGTAATGCAGCACGGCCATGACGGCGGCCTTGCTGTGCATCAGTTCCTCCATCTCGAAGCACTGCACGTCGGCCATGCCCAGCCGGTCATGGTCGGCGTCCAGCAGCTTGCCGTGGATACCGCCGAGCACATAAGGCGACAGCGCCTGCCGCAGCGTGTTCGATTGCAGCAGCACGGAAAGCCCCGTCATCGTGCGCTGCTCCACCGGCGCACCGGCGAGGCTTCCCAGCGCCGACCAGATAGCCGCTTTCTCGTCGGGGCCTACCGCCACGCCTTCGTGCAGCAAGCGGCCTTCGATCCACTCGGCGGCCCAGGTGCGGTAGCCCTCACGGTCGATGCGTGCCAAGGGCTGGAAGGCGATTTCTCCGTCCGTGCCCAAGTCGTAGTGTTCGCCGCCCAGCCCAAGGATCGTGGCTCGCATGGAGCGGCCCATGTCGAAGGCGAAGATGCGTGAGCCGCGATAGCGGCGGAATTGCATCGCCAGCGTGGCGAGCAAGACCGACTTGCCCATGCCAGTCGGCCCCGCGACCAGCGTGTGGCCCACGTCGCCGATGTGCGTCACCAGCCGGAACGGCGTGGCGCCATCGGTGCGCGTGACGATCAGCGGCGGGCCGTCGAGGTGATCGTTCTTCTCCGGCCCGGCCCATACCGCCGACACCGGCATCATGTGAGCCAGGTTCAGTGTCGAGACGATGGGCTGGCGTACGTTGGCGTAGGCGTTGCCCGGAATGGACGACAGCCACGCATCCACGGCGTTGAGCGTTTCGGGGATGGTGACGAAGCCGCGTCCCTGGATGACACGCTCCACCATGCGCAGCTTTTCGTCGGCCACGGCCGGGTCGGCATCGAGCACCGTCACCGTGGCAGTGAGGTAGCCGAAGGCGACTTGATCGCTGCCCAACTCCTGCAGGGCGGCATCGGCGTCGGCCGCCTTGTTGCTGGCGTCGGTATCGACCAGCGGGCTTTCCTGCTGGAAGATCGTTTCGCGCAGCAGCGCGACGACGTTCTTGCGCTTGGCGAACCACTGGCGGCGCAGGCGGGCGAGTTCTTTTTCCGCCTCGGCCTTGTCCAGGCAGAGAAAGCGCGTACTCCAGCGATAGGCAAATCCGAGGCGGTTGAGGTCGTCCAGAATCCCCGGCCAGGTCGAGGTCGGGAAGCCCCGCACCGATACCACGCGCAGGTGCTGGTCGCCCAGCATGGGCGCCAGACCACCGACCAGCGCAGAGTCGGTCAGCAGCGCGTCGATATGGAACGGCACTTCGGGCACGCCGACGCGGTAGCGCTGCGTCGATATGGTGGCGTGCAGGTAGGTCAGCGTCTGGCTGTCATCGAGCCAAGCGATTTCCGGCATCACGCCATCGAGCAGGTCAAAGACGCGATCCGTCTCCGCGACGAAGGCTTGCAGCCGCTCGCGCCAGTCCACGCCTTCGGTGGGCCGGTTCTCGTACAGCATCCCCGCCGCGCGGGCACGCGATTCCTCGGGCGGCAGGTACACCAGCGTCAGGTGATAGCCGCTCTCGAAGTCGTTGCCCGATTCCTCGAAGGTGGCTCGGCGCTCCTCCTCCACGAGCCACGACAGCGGCTCGGGAAACTCCGAGTGCGGATAGTCGGCAGCGGGTCGGCGCTCGGCCTCAATGAACAGCGCCCAGCCCGAACCCATGCGACGCAGCGCGTTGTTCAAGCGCGCCGACGTGGCGATCAACTCGCCTTGCGTCGCACTGTCGAGGTCAGGCCCGCGAAACCGGGCCGTGCGCTGGAAACTACCGTCCTTGTTCAAGATGACGCCCGGCGCGACCAACCCGGCCCACGGTAGCCAGTCGGCGAGCAGTGCGGGCCGCTGGCGGTATTCGGCAAGGTTCAGCATGGCGGCGTCCCCTCACACGTCCAGCAGCGGGCGGTGCTTGATGTGCCGCGCGAACACGGTCATGAACTGCGGATCGACGCGCGCGCCCCATACCGCCAGCGAGTGGCCGACGATCCAGAGCACGACACCGGGAATCCACAGTTGCAGGCCCAGCCCCACTGCGGCAGCGAGCGTGCCGTTGGCGATCGCCACGGTGCGTGGCGCACCGCCCAGCAGGATCGGCTCGGTCAGCGAGCGATGCAGCGGCACTTCAAACCCGGCCGCAAAGGCATCCGGGGCACTCATACGACGGCCCCGCCGGAGAAGCTGAAGAACGACAGGAAGAAGCTCGAAGCCGCGAAGGCGATGGACAGGCCGAAGACGATCTGGATCAGCTTGCGGAATCCGCCGGACGTGTCGCCGAACGCGAGTGCGAGGCCCGTGGCGATGATGATGATGACCGCGACGATGCGCGCCACTGGCCCCTGGATGGATTCGAGGATGGATTGCAGCGGGCCTTCCCACGGCATCGAGGAACCGGCGGCCTGCGCGGTTCCGGCCATGAACAGCAGCAGCGCGGCCAGCAGCAGTCCTTGCCCCGCAGGGCGTGCCAGGCTGCGCAGCCGTGCCAAGCCGGTCAGGTGAGGAAGCGGATCTACGAAAATACGGAAAGCAGGAACGTGCATCTGCGTCATGGCAGTTCTCCAGGGTGGTTGAGGGACGGGGAAGAAAGGTCGGACTGCGATGGCAGCTCGGGAAATGGCGCATCCATCGCGTCCGCCAGTTGGTAGCCCACGCCGTCGAAGCCGACGACGCGGGCGATGCTCTCGATGCGGCGCTTGCGCCCACGCCCGGCGATGTAGATCACCACGTTGACCGCCTCAGCGATCAGCGCACGCGGCGGGTTCACGGCCACTTCGAGAATCAGTTGCTCCAAGCGCAGCAGCGCGCCGAGCGCGGAACCGGCGTGGATCGTGGCGATGCCGCCGGGGTGGCCCGTTCCCCACACCTTGATGAGATCCAGTGCTTCGGCGCCGCGCACCTCGCCGACGACGACGCGATCAGGCCGCAGGCGCATGGACGAGCGAACCAGCTCGGTCATCGACACCACGCCTGCGCGGGTGCGCAGGGGAACGTGGTCGCGGGCCGCGCATTGCAGTTCCACCGTGTCTTCGAGCACCAGCACGCGGTCGCCGGTGGCGGCGATTTCGGCGAGCAAAGCATTGGCGAGCGTGGTCTTGCCGCTGCTGGTGGCGCCGGCGATCAGCACGTTCTGCCGCTCGCGCACGGCCCGTACCAGAAAGCCCGCCTGCGCGCTGGTCATCATCCCGTCGATGACGTACCGCTCCAGCGGGATCACGCCGATGGCGCGCTTACGCAGCGCGAAGGCTGGCCCCGGCGCGGCGGGCGGCAAGATGCCCTCGAAGCGTTCGCCGGTCTCGGGCAGCTCGGCCGACAGCAGCGGCTGGCCGCGATGCACTTCCGCGCCGACGTGGGCCGCCACAAGACGGATGATTCGCTCGCCGTCCGCTTCGGACAGCTCCACGCCCATCGGCGCACGCCCCGATGAAAGCCGATCCACCCAAAGGGTGCGGTCGGGATTCAGCATGACTTCCACCACGTCCGGGTCTTCGAGCGCGGCGGCGATCAGCGGCCCCATCGCCGTGCGCAACATCTGGATGCGCCGGTCGAGCGACGTGGCGGTCATGGATTGCGGAACGGCGCTCATGACGCACGCTCCTGTGCTTGGGCGACTGCCGCCGCGTCCTCCATCCGCATCGGATCGGGGTGCAGTTCCTCCACCACGTCGCGCACCAGGCTGCGTCCGCGTAGCAGGTGGCGCCCAAGCTGCTCCACGAACTGCTCGAAGCGTGCTTTGCCCTGGGCGCGAGCCGCGTCTTGGTGCGCCTCGGGAACGGGCGTGCTCACGGTCAGGTAGTAGCGGATGAACAGCGCCAGCGTTTCGATGGCGATGTTCTGGTCGCGCTCCATGCGCTCCGCCTGCCGCGACAGGCGATCAAGCCGCTTGGCGATGGCCGCCTCGCGCTGGTCGGCGGCATCAGGCGACAACCACGATGCGAGCGCCGCCGCGACGATGGACGACTTGGACACGCCTTTCTTGGCGGCCAGCTCGTCCAGGCGCTTGGCGTGCTCCGGCTGGATGAACAGGTTGAGGCGGTAGTGGCTCATAGCTCGATTCCGTCGTTGGGGTCGAGGGAAGCCAGCCGCGCCGTGCGCTGCATGGCCGGGTCAAGCTGGCGAGGAAGGGGAAGCGGCAGGTCGTCGTCGTCATCGAGCAGCGCGAGGTCGGCAGCCGGCACGGCCAGCTCGGGGGCGTAGGCGACGGTTTCGGAGAGTTCGGGTTGACGGCGTGGGCCACCGTCATCGGCAGAGGCAGCGAAGCCCTCAGCGGTATCGGACGCAGGCGCGACGGGCATGGCGGGAATAGCCAGGCCGCTCCAATCATCCGAGCGCGACGGCGGCGCGTCCGCGTACTGCCCGTTCGCCAGTGCAGGCGGCGGCAGCACGCGGCGCTTGAAATTGGCGTCCGCGTAGTAGCGCAGCTTCTTCGCCTTGATCGGCGCCACGCTGGACACCATGACCACCGCCTCGTCGGGCGGAAGCTGCATGACTTCGCCCGGCGTCAGCAGCGGACGGGCCGTTTCCTGGCGCGACACCATGAGGTGCCCCAGCCACGGCGCCAGTCGGTGGCCCGCGTAGTTGCGCTGCGCGCGCAGTTCGGTCGCGGTGCCCAGCGTCTCGGAAATCCGTTTGGCGGTGCGTTCGTCGTTGGTGGCGAACGTCACCCGGACATGGCAGTTGTCGAGGATGGAGTGGTTCTGGCCGTAGGCCTTGTCGATCTGGTTGAGCGACTGCGCAATGAGGAAGCTGCGGATGCCATACCCCGCCATGAAGGCCAGCGCCGTCTCGAAGAAGTCCAGGCGCCCCAGCGCCGGGAACTCGTCAAGCATCAGCAGCAGCTTGTGCCGGCGATCGATGCCGTCGGAGCCGTCGAGCGATTCGGTGAGGCGCCGACCGATCTGATTGAGGATTAGGCGAATGAGCGGCTTTGTCCGCGAAATGTCCGAAGGCGGCACCACCAGGTACAGCGACACCGGATGCTTGGCCGCGATCAGGTCGGCGATGCGCCAGTCGCAGCGCGAGGTGACTTCGGCCACCGTGGGATCGCGGTACAGGCCGAGGAACGACATGGCCGTGGAAAGCACGCCCGAGCGTTCGTTGTCGCTCTTGTTGAGGACTTCGCGCGCCGCCGAAGCGACGACAGGATGCGGACCATCGCCGAGGTGCGGCGTGGTCATCATCCGGTGCAAGGTCAGCTCGAAGGGGCTGGCCGGATCGGACAGGAAGTTGGCGACGCCGCGCAGCGTCTTGTCCTCGCCCGCGTAGAGCACATGCAGGATGGCCCCGACCAGCAGCGCGTGGCTGGTCTTCTCCCAATGATTGCGCTTTTCCAGCGCGCCTTCGGGATCGACCAGAATGTCCGCGATGTTCTGCACGTCGCGCACTTCATGCGCGCCGCGTCGAACCTCCAGAAGTGGGTTGTAGGCGGCCGATTTCGCATCGGTCGGGTTGAACAGCAGACAATGCGAGAAGCGCGAGCGCCACGCTGCGGTGATCTGCCAGTTCTCGCCCTTGATGTCGTGGATGACGGCCGAGGCCGGCCAGGACAGCAGCGTCGGCACCACCAAGCCGACACCTTTGCCCGAGCGCGTGGGCGCAAAGGTCAGGACGTGTTCCGGGCCTTCATGTCGCAGGTACTGCCGGTCGTGCTGGCCGAGGAACACGCCGGCCGGCTGTGTGAGGCCGGCCTTACGAATGTCTTCCGCGTTCGCCCAGCGTGCCGAGCCGTAGGTCGTGACCATGCGTGCCTGGCGCGAGCGCCAGACCGACATGGCGATGGCAACGACCACGGCGACCATGCCGCTGGCGCCGGCAATGGCACCGCCGGTGTCGAAGACCTCCGGCGCATAGGCGCCGAAGAAGAACCACCACTCAAACAGCTTCCACGGGTGGTAGATCGGCGTGCCAAGAAAATCGAACCAGGGAGAGCCAAGGCGTACTTGGTAGCCAAGGGCCGCTGCTGTCCATTGTGTGGCGCCCCACACGCCGGCGATCACGATGCCGAATACGACGGCGATCTGACCGAACAGCACGTTTGTCCCTTGCATAACCTGGCCTCCGATTTCTCCTGCGCTGATTCCTCATGGAAAAAGCGGCACAAGGGCGTGCCGCAAGCGTCAGGATCGGTGCCGGGTCAGTGCCGGTCAAAGACCGTTTCCAGCAGAAAGGTCGAGCAAAAAGACAGAATTCGCGCGGCGTCGAATCAAAGAAAAACGCCGCAAGCGATAGCGCATTGCGGCGTGTCGAACAGAAAATTAAAGGCGATGCAGCGAAAAACCAGAAATCAGAACTTGGGCGATTCTTTCGGCGGTGTGTAGGGCGTTTCACCGTCACCATAGAACCGTTTGCGCGTGGCCTCGGCCACCCGATTGCACAACACGTCACCCAGCTTGGGGCGATCCGTCTTGCATTGCTGGCGCAGTTCTTTGAGCCGTTGGGGGTTGGCCGCCAGTTCTTCCACTGTTGGGATTTTCGTGTCCGAGGCATCTGCCTTCTGAGGGGCCGCGGACTGGTTGCAAGCAGTCAACGCGGCAGCCAGTAGAAACGGAAGGATCTTCTTCATGATGCGGGTTCCTCCGGTACGTCAGAACAGCCTCGCATGGGCCTGGGAGATTCCAGCGATTCGATTGCCTGTACGCGCCCAATGAACCGTTCTAGCACTTCTGGCGGCTCACCTTCGGGGTACAGCAAATAGGTGGTCAGCGGTGGCACGCACGCCGCCAGCGACCGGGCCACTACGCCAGCTTCACGGCTGGCGGCAATGTGTGCCGCGCCTGCCAGCCCGAGCGCGAAGCCAGCCGACACCAGTGCCATCATCAGGTCGACGGATGCCACCCGCTCCGCGATCAGCGGCTCCATTTCGGTACGGCGCAATACTCGCTCGACATGCTTGGCATGGCCTTCGCAGACTTGTGGGTCACACAGGACAAGCGGGTAGCGCAGCAGTTCGTCTAGCGGAATACGCTTGTGTGCCAGCAGCGGATGCCGAGCTGGCACTGCAACCATGAGCGGGTCGCTCCAGACAGGCAGTGCGACGATGCCGTCGCCTACTTCGTCGGACTGCGCAAATCCCACGTCGTACAGATCGTCATGCAGTCCCTTGATCTGCTGCGAAAGAGAAACCTCGAAGAATCGGATTTCAACCTCAGGCTCTTCCTGCCGGCACAGTGCAAGCAAAGCGGGGAGGCGCGAAGGGGTAATCCCATCAGATAAGGCGATGCGGAGTTGCCCGTGAAAACCGTTCGCCGCCGCTTTTACGCTGTCGCGTGCTTGCTCCAAAGCAGTGAATACGCGGCGCACATGATCAAGGAAGAGATAACCCGCACGAGTTAGTCGTGTGCTGCGTGTGGTGCGAGCAAATAGCACCACACCAAGATCTTCTTCAAGCTCCTTGATTGCCCGCGACAAGGGAGATTGCTCAATGTGAAGCCGCTCTGCGGCTCGCGCAAAATGAAGTTCCTCCGCAACAGCGAGGAAGCACCGCAAATGTCGTAGCTCCATCTTCTTGTGGTCTCCATTTTTGTGCGCTAGCTGGCCGCGATCAACCGCAAGCGTTATGTCGCGCTAATCTTGGCTTTTGAGTTTCGAGAGAACGAAATATCTTTTTTTTTGACGCTATCACTTGCGCACCCCGTTCATGGTCTCGTTGAATATCTGGCTTAACTAGCGGCGACCCAGAGCGAGCAGGGACGGCGAAAGAAACCCAGCAAGGCTCGCTAGCGCACCGAGCGAGCCCGCAACAAGGAAAACGCCCCGAACACCAACCCACTCGCCCAATGGCGCAGCCAGCGCCAAGCCCACTGGCGACGCGAGCGCCATGATGGTCGTCATCAGCGCCAGTACACGACCTTGAAGCTGATTGGGAATCGTCGTCTGCAGCAAAGCTGTCAAGGGCGCATTGCCGAACGCGAAGCTGATGCCGCTCATCACCCACCAGGCTACTGCCACGCCGAACAGGCTGCTCGGTGCCAAGGCCGTGAGAGCGATCGATGCGCAGGACAGCGCAAAGCCCGCCAGTATCCAGAGCACCAGTCTGCGCGGCGCCATGGCTGCCATCAGCATGCCTCCCAACAACATGCCGCCTCCTGCCAGTCCTTCCATCAGGGCCACCTGCGGTGCTCCACCACCAAAATGCACCTTGACCAGCAGAGGCACCAGCATGAAGGTGGGCATGATCGCCAGCACGACCACACCGAGCAGGAGGTAAAGCTGGCGCAGACCGGGTGTATGCCAGACCATATGAACGCCCTCCCGGAACTCACTCCATAGGCCGTTCTTGCGCGCATGGCGATCAATGGCCTGGGGAATGCGATAGCGCAGCAGCGGCACGATGCCCAGCAGCGCCGTGAAGACGTCGATCGAAAGCGCCCAGCCGATCGGCATCACACCGATCGCCAGCGCCCCCAACGGGGCGGCTGCCACCAAGGTGAGGCTTTGCAGCGACTGGTTCAGGCCCGCCGCGCGAACGACGAAGCTCCTTGGCACCAACATGGCAACGCTCGCGGACGCTGCCGGCGCCTGGAAGGCTTGCATCGCGCTACGCACGGCCATCATCGTGTAGGCGTGCCAAAGCTCGATGCGCTCGGTGAGAAACAGGGCGATCAGCACCAACATGCAAAGTGCGCTCACGACATCGGCCGTGATCATCAGCAGTCGGCGGCTGTAGCGATCGGCCAGCGTTCCCCCCAGCGGGCCCAGCACGGCCTGCGGCAACAAGGCCGCCATGCCGGCAGCGGACAACGCGGCCACGCTCCCCGTGATATCGGTGATCCACCACAGCAGGACGAACTGCGTCAGCGACGAACCGACGAGCGACATCGCCTGTCCGCCGAAGATGGCCCAGAACCTGAGCCGCCACGGCGTCCCTTCCACACCGTCGGGTGCGTGCGCGGGCGGCTCTGTCCGAGAAATGTCGAGCCCCGTCGTCATTGGCTGGCCGAAGCTGTCGCTTCTTCAATGAGGCCTCCGCCCAGGGCCTTGTACAGCGCCACGGCACTACCGAACGCATCGCGGCGCAGGTCCAGCAGCGTCTGCCGAGCCGCATACAGTTGCCGCTGGGCGTCCAGCAGTTCCAGGCGACCCTCGACACCGGCGCGATAACGCAGATTGGACAGTTCGGAACGGCGCTCGGCGCTGTCCACCACGCGCTGCTGCGCAGCGATCTGGCGGCCGAAGGTCTGTTGCCCGGACAGGCCATC
This sequence comes from Aeromonas sp. FL131, assembly GCF_049860615.1. Taxonomy (NCBI): domain Bacteria; kingdom Pseudomonadati; phylum Pseudomonadota; class Gammaproteobacteria; order Aeromonadales; family Aeromonadaceae; genus Aeromonas; species Aeromonas sp. FL131. Next base: position 28,125 of record NZ_CP187597.1, on the reverse strand, counting down.
GGCGACCTCGCGGAACGCAGTCTGAATCGCGCGTTCGTACTCGACCACGGCGCTGGATTTGCGCACTTCGGCCAGGCGCAGTTCGGCACGCAGCCGCCCACCCTGGAACAAGGGCTGGACGATCTGCGGCGAAAAGCTCCAGACCCGGTTCTGGCTGTCGAAAAGGCCGCTCATGGCCGGGCTGGCATAGCCCAGCGATGCCGTCAGCGAGATGCGCGGAAAGAAGGCCGCGCGCGCGGCGCCGATATCGGCATTGGCTGCGACCATGGACTGCTCGGCCTGTCGGATGTCGGGCCGCCGCGTCAGCAGGTCAGAGGGCAAGCCGGCTGGCAGTGCCGTGAGCACCGGCTGGCGGTCGAGCGGCAAGCCCTGGGGCAGATCATCGGGCAGATCGGCACCTGCCAGCAGGCGCAACGCATTCTGCGCCTGAGCCAGCGCCCGGGTGCGTGCCTCCAGATCCGCCTCTGCCGTTGCGACCTGTCCTTCGGCCTGAGCCACTTCCAACCCGCTGTTCTGCTGCGCCTGCCGCAGCAAGCGGGCAAGGTCGAGAGACTGCTGCCAATCGGCCAGCGTGCGTTCGGCCAGGTCGCGCTGCTCCAGCGCCAGGCGCTCGGCCAGGTAGGCATCGGCCACTGCGCCCACTAAGGCGATCTGGGCAGCGCGCCGCCCTTCCTCGGTGGCCAGGTAGCGCGCAAAGGCAGCTTCTGACAACGAGCGTATGCGCCCGAACAAATCGATCTCGAATGCGCTCAGGCCGAGGCCGACACCGATCTGCTCGGTGACGACCGTGGACTGGGAGGTTGCGTCCTGTCCATTGGCCGCGGCCCGCTGCCGCGTCGCCTGGCCGCTGGCGTCGATACCGGGCAGACGCGCGGCGCGCTGGATGCGGTACTGGGCCTGGACCGCCTCGACGTTCAAGGCAGCCAGCCGCAAGTCGCGGTTGTTTTCCAGCGCCATCGCGATCAGGCGCTGCAGCCTGGCATCGGGGAACATGGTGCGCCACCCGATGTCCGCGGCCGGGATCGACGCGGGTGCCGCCGCGGCCATGGGAAACACCGCCGGCACGGGAGCGTCGGGCTTGAGCAGCGGCGGCGTCAGCGAGCAGGCCGACAGCGACAGCGTGAGCAGAGGGATCAAACGTCTCATGGCATCAACCCTCCTGTCCACGACGGGCTTGCAAGAGGGCTGGCTGGCGCGATGCTCTCCAACCATCGAAGCGCTCCTGCAGCCCCATCACCACGACGTAGAACACCGGCACGAAGAACACGGCCAGCACGGTGGCGGTGAACATGCCGCCGAACACACCCGTGCCGATGGCATGCTGGGTCTCGGCGCTGGCGCCAGTGGCCATCATCAGGGGCACCACGCCTAGGCCGAATGCCAGGGACGTCATCAGGATGGGCCGCAGCCGCAGCCGCGCCGCTTCCACCGCGGCTTCCACCAGGCCCTTGCCCTGATCGCGCAACTGCTTGGCAAATTCCACGATCAGGATCGCGTTCTTGGCCGACAAGCCGATGACGGTGATCATGCCGACCTTGAAGAACACGTCGTTGGGCAAGCCCCGCAGCAAGACGGCGCCCACCGCGCCGATCAAGCCGAGCGGCACCACCAGCATCACCGACAGCGGAATCGACCAGCTCTCGTAGAGCGCGGCCAGCACCAGGAACACCACCAACATGGACAGGGCCATGAGCATGGGGGCCTGCGACGCCGAATCACGCTCCTGCAGCGACTGTCCGGTCCAGGCCACTGCGAAGCCCGGCGGCAGTTGCGCCGCCAGCCGCTCCATTTCGGCCATGGCTTGTCCGCTGGAAGCACCGGGCGCCGCCGCACCAGAGATTCGCGCGGCGGGAAAGCCCTGGTAGCGCACCAATTGCAACGGTGTGTCGTTCCACACCGGCGTGACCACTTCCGACAAGGGCACCATGCCGCCACGGGAGTTGCGCACGTACAGGCGCAGCACGTCGTCGATCTGCATGCGTGCTGGCGCATCGGCCTGGACGATGACCTGCTGCATGCGCCCTCTGTTCGGAAAGTCGTTCACATAGGACGAACCCATCGCGGTCGACAGCGTTTCGCTGATCGTGCCGAACGAAACCCCCAGGGCTTCGGCCTTGACCCGGTCGATGTCCAGGCGGATGCTGGTGCCGGCGGGCAGGCCTTCGGGGTAGACGCCGGTGACCACCTTGCTTTGTGCGGCCAGTTGCAGCAGCTTCACCTCCGCTGCCTTCAGGGCCGCATGCCCCTGATTGGCGCGGTCCTGCAGGCGCATCGTGAAGCCGGAGCTGGTGCCCAGTTCGTCGATGGCCGGGGGCATCAGACTCATCACGCTGCCTTCAGCGATGCCGGCCATGGCGTCCTGGACACGCGCCACCTCGTCCTGCGCCGTCGCTCCATTGCGCTGCTTCCAGTCCTTGAGCGTGGTGAAGGCCATGGCTGCATTCGGCCCCGAACCCGAGAATCCGAAACCCAGGACCGACATGTTGGAATCGATGCCAGGCCGCGAAGCCACGTGCTTCTCGTAGGTCTTGACGATGTCCAGCGTGCGCTCGACGGTCGCATCCGCCGGCAACTGAATCGTGGTCATGAAGTAGCCCTGATCTTCTTCGGGCAGAAAGGCCGAGGGCAACTGCCGGAAAGCGAGGAACAGGATCGCCGTCAAGGCCGCAAACACCAGCATGACCCGTCCGCTGCGCGCCAGCAGACGGCCAACGCCGGACTCGTAGCGCTGGGTCATGTGCTCGAACTTGCGATTGAACCAGCCGAAGAAACCACGCTTCTCGTGGTGCGCGGGGTCCACCGGTTTGAGCAGCGTTGCACACAGCGCCGGAGTCAACGTCAGCGCGAGGAAGGCGGAGAACAGGATCGACACCGCCATGGACAGCGTGAACTGCTGGTAGATCACACCCACCGAGCCGCTGGCGAAAGCCATGGGAATGAAGACCGCCGTCAACACCAGGGTGATGCCGATCACCGCACCGGTGATCTCCTTCATCGCCTTGATGGTGGCTTCCTTGGGACCCAGCCCCTCCTTGGCCATGATGCGCTCGACGTTCTCGACCACCACGATGGCATCGTCGACGATGATGCCGATCGCCAGCACCATGCCGAACATGGTCAACACGTTGATCGAGAAACCGGCCGCCAGCATCACCGCGAAGGTGCCCAGCAGCGCGATCGGCGCCACGATCGCCGGGATCAGCGTGTAGCGGGCGTTCTGCAAAAACAGGAACATGACCGCGAACACGAGCGCCATCGCCTCGATCAGGGTCATCGCCACCTTCTGGATGGAGATCTTGACGAAGGGCGCGGTGTTGAAGGGGGCCGAATAGCTCATGCCCGCCGGCAGCGTCGACTTGAGCTCGTCCAGCCGGGCGAGGATGGCGTCGGCGGTGCGCACCGCATTGGCACCCGGCGAGAGCTGCACCGCTGCCGCCGTGGAGACCTGGCCGTCCTCTCGCGTCGAGAATCCGTAGGACTGTGCGCCCAACTCGACCCGAGCCACATCACCCAGCACCACCTTGGAGCCGTCGGCATTGGCGCGCAGCACGATGGCGGCGAACGCTTCGGGTGATTCCAACTGACCTTGCACGGTCAGAGGCGTGGTGACCCGCTGCCCGGGTGTCGTGGGTGCATCGCCCACGCGTCCCGGGGCGATCTGCGCGTTCTGCTGCGTGATCGCATTGCTGATGTCGCTCATCGACACGCTGAGCGCCGTCAGCTTGTTCGGATCCACCCAGATACGCAGGGCCTGTTCGGCGCCGAACAACTGCACTCGGCCCACGCCCTCGATGCGGCGCAGTTCCTCGACCACGTTGCGCGCCATGTAGTCGCTCAGTGCGGTGCCGTCGTAACGGCCGTCCGCGGATTTCAGGCCCACCATCATCAGGAAGTTCGACGATGCTGACGCTACGCTCAGGCCGTTCTGCCTGACCGCTTGCGGCAGACGTGCCTCGACGGCCTTCAGGCGGTTCTGCACGTCCACCTGCGCCAGTTCCGGATCGGTTCCGGGTTTGAAGGTGACGTTGATTTCCGCCGTGCCGGAGGTGTCGGACGATGACTGGAAATACAGCAGGTTCTTGACGCTGGACAGTTCGCGCTCGATGACGCTGAGCACCGAGTCGTTCACGGTCTGCGGCGTGGCGCCCGGATACGTCACGTAGATGTTGACCGCGGGCGGCGCCACGGAAGGAAAGCGGGCGATCGGCAGTTGCGGAATGGCGATCAGCCCCAACAGGATGATGAACAGCGCGACGACCCAGGCGAACACCGGGCGATGGATGAAGAACTGTGGCATGGCAACGGCTCCGATGGGTCAACGCGCGGGCGCTGCCGCGTCTGCGGGCGCAGGTGCCTGCGGCGGCTGCGTTTCGACCAGGGCATCCTCGGCAAGGCGCTCAATCCCTGCGACCACCACCTGCTGCCCTGCGCTCAACCCCGATCCGATGCGGTATCGGCCTTCACTGACTTCGCCCAGCTCCACTGCGACAAGCCTGGCCTTGGCGCTGCCATCCACCGTCCAGACATGCGGCTTGCCGTCGACCCGGACCACGGCCTGCTGCGGCACCATGATCGCCTCGGCATAGTTGGCGCGGGGCACCCGGGCACGCACAAACATCCCTGGCAACAGGCGCTGCTGCGGGTTGTTCACCAGCACGCGCAGCAACAGGTCGCCCGTTCCGGCATCCACGTTGATGCCGGAGAACAGGATGCGTCCCGTCACCTCGTAGGGCGAACCATCGCTGCGCAGAATGGACACGGAAAGTCCACCGTTGCGTGACGGTTGCGCCGCCATCGCCTCGTGCAACGCGTCCAGCGAACTCGCCGGGCGTCTTACGTCGACGTACACCTGGTCGATCTGCTGCACGCGCGCCATCGGCGTGCTGTCGCTGCTGGCGACCAGCGCGCCCTCCGTCACCAAGGCCTGATCGATGCGGCCGGCAATCGGCGACTCCACCATGGCGAACTTCAGATCCAGCCGGCGGCGCGACAAAGTTGCGCGCGCCTGCGCCACGTCGGCCGCGGCCTGCTGCCGCTGCGACACCGCATCGTCATAGACCTGGCGGCTGATCGCATCCGCCTTGACCAGCGGCTCCAGCCGCTCCGCATGCGTGCTGGCTCGCGCCAACGCAGCCTCGGCCCGCTGCAAAGCGGCTGCCGCCGTCTCTTCCTCGGCACGGAAGGGCGAGGGGTCGATTTCGAACAACGGTTGCCCCGCGCGCACATCCGCGCCTTGGTCGAACAGACGGCGCCGCACGATACCGCTGACCTGCGGGCGGATCTCGGCGATGCGAACCGGAGCAACCCGCGCCGGCAGATCCTCGGTCAACTCCAGCCGGGTTGGTGCAACGGTAATGACCGTCACCTGGGGGGTGGGCGTGCTCATGCCCTGCTCGGCGGCAGGGCCGCAGCCGACCAGTGCGGTGACTACCGCTGCTGCCGCCAGCCGCAGGACGGGCAAGCCGCGCATGCGACAGCGTCGTTCGATCTTCATGACGATTCCTTCTTGTACTGGCATGCGATTGCCAGTCGAATGGTCGTCATTCTGAGTAAGTGGGGTGATGTTTACGCCGTCATTGTGTGGAGATATGATGGAGATAACAGATTTCTTCTACGGTCGCTCCATGCCTGATTTCCCTCTCCCGCCAAGAGGCGCCGCGACGCTCCAGGCCCTGGTTCTGATCGCCGAGGACGAGCCCGAAATTGCCGAGATCCTTCAGGCCTACCTGGGGCGCGCCGGCCTGCGCACCCTCCATGCCGAAGATGGGCGCAAGGCGCTGAACATGCATCTGTCGCTGAAGCCGGACCTCGTGTTGCTTGATGTACAGATGCCGAAGCTGGACGGCTGGAGGGTGCTCTCCGAGATCCGGCATCGCGGTGATACCCCGGTCATCATGTTGACGGCGATGGACCAGGACATCGACAAGCTCATGGGCCTGCGCTTCGGTGCTGACGACTACGTAGTCAAGCCGTTCAACGCAGCAGAGGTCGTTGCACGAACGCAAGCAGTGCTGCGTCGCTCGATGGCCGACACCAGCCGCCACATGCGCGTGTTGCGGGTGCCCCCCTTTGAAATCGATCTGGACCAGCACGAGGTGACCGTGCAAGTGAATGGAGGCACTCATACGCTCGCATTGACGCTCACCGAATTCAGATTGCTGACGCACATGGCACGTGCGCCCAAGAAGGTCTGCACGCGAGCAGAACTGCTGGCGGCCTGTTTGCCCGAGGGCGATTCGCTGGAGCGAACGGTCGACAGCCACATCAGCAAGCTGCGCAAGAAGCTGGAAGACCTGGGGGTCCAGGGCATTCCCGTTGGCATTCGCGGGGTGGGTTACCGGCTGTGGGGCACGGAATGAAGCTTGTCGGCCTGAGCCGCCAGATCGCACTGACCATGATGGCGCTGGCCTTTGGCGTTACCTTGCTGGTGGTGCTGACTTCCTATGTCTTCTATTTCTTTGCCATCAGCTATTGGCCGAACTTGTTCAGCCAACCTACCTTGGTTCCAACGGGTCCCGAATGGATCTGGATCGCCACGACGACGTTGGCCGGTCTTGCGTTCGCGGTCGTGGTTGCCGTGCATCTGGCGCGCCGCATTCTGGTGCCATTGAACTCTGTCACGGACAGCATTCGGCGGGTTGCACAGGGGGATCTGGAGGCTCGCGCAGTCGCCGGGGATCGCTCGTTGGGTGAAGCCGCAGGCCTGGCTGACGACTTCAACGCACTCGCCACGCAGTTGCAGCGCACGACCGGGGAAATGGCGTTCTGGAACGCGGCCATCGCCCATGAACTGCGTACACCGGTGACCATCCTGCGCGGGCGCCTGCAAGGGCTGGCCGAGGGCGTTTTCACGCCCGATGCGTCTCAGTTCCGCAGTTTGCTCAATCAGGTCGAAGGGCTGACTCGACTGATCGAAGACCTGCGCGTGGTCAGCCTTGCCGAAAGCGGTCATCTGGGCCTTCAGGTCCGTGATGCCAATCTGTCCACGGAGGTTGAATCGGTGGTGGATTTCTGCCGGCATGCCCTCCAGGTCGCAGGTCAGCATCCGGTCCTCGATCTGCAAGCGGGATCGGTGCAATGCGACCCTGTGCGAATTCGCCAGGCGTTACTCGCGCTGCTGGAAAACGTCCGGCGGCACGCGGTTCCGGGGGTGGTCCTTGTCCAGACACGACAGGAGCACGGGTGGTGTTCCCTGCGCGTGGAAGATGATGGCCCCGGGATTCCGCCCGAGTCTGCCGCACAGGTGTTCCGGGCGTTCCGGCGTGTGCGTAGCGGAGACGAAGCAGGAGCGGATGCTGGAAGTGGTCTTGGCTTGGCGGTGGTGGCCGCCATTGCGCGTGCCCATGGGGGAGAAGCCAGTTGCATTCCTTCGACAAGGGGCGGAGCCTGCTTCGAGTTGCGCTGGCCCCAGCGCACTATCGACCACTAGGCCGAGGGATCGTCGCAAGACAACAAGGGCATCAACGATTCCCGACGAAGATAAGAAGAGGTTGTCAGGCCCACGGATCGTGGACGAAATGCGAAGCGCTGTACTGGACGTCAGGGGCACATCGAAGGCCGCGCTCCCGTGTTGACGATTGCCGGTGACCACTCGCGCCGAAGAATGGCGTACTGCATGGTGTTCTCATAAACCGGATTCCCATCGCCATCGTTCCTGAAAGAGACGAACTCCTTGAAAACCCCTTCCTGCCGCATCCCGAGCCTCTCGCACAGCCGCTGAGAGGACGTGTTCGTGTCTTCCACGTAGGCATACAGCCGACGCGCCGCCCGCTGCGCAAACAGGTGAGTGAACAACGCCGTAGCGGCTTCATGGGCATAGCCTTTCCCGCCGAAGCCAGGATTGAAGTTCCAGCCGACTGAGAAGGTATCGCCTTCTGGTTCAGCGAACAGGTCGCCGATGAGCTTGCCGGACGTGAGCAAACACACGGCGATGCTTTTTTCGTCCGTGCTTCGCTCCAGCACTTCGCGCTCGGCGTCTCTGATATCTGTGAGCGCGAGCGACAGAAAGCAACTGGACACGGGCTCATGCAGATACTCGAAAAGATCCGCTGCATCCCGTTGGGCAAAGCGCCTCAGAACAAGGCGTTCGGTTTCAATGACTTCCATTTGATTCTTTTCTCTTGTTTGGGGCCGTAAGCGCCATGATTGTCGTCATCAGTGCAAGTAATCGACCTTGAGACTGATTGAGGACGGACAGCAGCCTGTAGCGGCGGGCCATATTTGATTTTATTGACATACGTCGCGCATGTCAATTAACATGCACGACGTATGTCATTTGAGAAGAACAGTACATGACGCAGCCGCAACGTCGCACCCGCTCCAAGATGATCGAGGAAACCCGAGCCAAGCTGGTGGCAACAGCGCGGCACGCTTTCGCCACGCAAGGCTTCGCTCACACCTCAATGGACGACTTCACCGCGGAGGTCGGCCTAACTCGGGGCGCGCTATATCACCATTTCGGCAACAAGGAAGGGCTGCTGATTGCGGTCATCGAGCAGATCGAGGCCGAGGTCGGCGAACGCCTGCAAGCCGTCTCGGACGCCGCACCTTCACTTTGGGAAGGATTCCGTCGCCGTTGCCGCACCTATCTGGAACTGGCGTTAGAGCCAGAAATTCGCCGGATCATCTTGCAGGATGCGCGCGCCGTATTCGGCGATGTGCCCCAAGCCGCGCAATCGGTCGGCGTTGCGGCGCTGCAAAGCTCGCTGGACGGGCTGATCGCGGAAGGCGGCGTGGCACCACTCCATACCGGTGTGACCGCCCGGATGATCTACGGCGCGGTCACCGAAGCGTCATTCTGGATCGCCGAGTCGGAGAGCGACCATGAGACGCGCCTTTCCCAAGCGCTCGAAGGCTTGGAAAGCCTGCTGAGCGGCCTGCTTATCCGCTGACCGCAGCTTCCTCGGAGACACTCAATGCAATGGCGCAACACCCCAACCCGCTTTGGCGTCCTCGCCAAGTTTCTCCACTGGACGAGCGCGGCCGCGTTCATCGCAGCCTATATCGTCGTCTACTACGTCATTTGGTTCATGGACGACACCTCGCCAGAATCCTGGCCAGTGCTCAACATCCATTGGGCACTGGGCGTACTGGTGGGCTTCCTCGTGCTGCCTCGGCTGCTGTGGCGGCTGCTGGACGTGCAGCCCGAAGACCCACCGGGATCAAAGCTTGAGCACCGGCTCGCGCATATAGCGCATTGGGGACTGTACGGCCTGTTGATAGCGATGCCGCTGACTGGCTATCTCGGTACCGGCGCGCCGACCAACTTCGGCCTGTTCAGCGTGACCGGCTTCAACGAGACGGCGCTGTTCTCCTGGATCAGCAGTACCTACGATTTGAGTTATGAAAAGTTTGAGGCGCCAATCGATGCTGTTCATCACTTCTTGGGAAAATGGGTTGCCTGGGTCGTTGTCGGCCTGCATGTAGCCGCCGCGTTGGTTCACCATTGGATTCGCCGCGACAACGTATTGGTACGCATGTTGCCAGGAAGCCGAATGCCATAGTGCCCGGCATCAAGCGATATAGGTCGACTCGCAGATATTTGGGAAAGCCAGTCTTTCGCGCCGGAGAATTCGCCTCTTCATGAGAAAGCGCTCGCAGTCACCCGGTGCTCAGTGCTTGTTCCTCAATCCAGTCCATGAACGCTTGAACTCCTGACCGCTTCACGATACCCGGTGATGTCGCAACGGAGTACGAGAAGCGCGCAGGCCAGAGCCTGTACGCAGCAGGTAGTGTTTTAACCAACCGACATGCCACGCCGCCGCCCGACTTCCCACGACACCCCGCCGCCGCGCACTAGTGCCGCAAGCTGCTGACCCAGCCGCTGCTCGATCACCGGCTTCCACGGCACCAGGCTGAACCCCATGCCGTCATTGAGCATCGCATAGCACCCGCTGGCGAGCATGACGCTGCGACGGTAGATGCCGGCCACGCGCTGACCGTCGGCGACGGGCCGATACTCCAGTCCGGTGTCGGCGGCAATGTCCTTGGCGGCTTGCGCCAGTTCCCGATTGCGCAGGGTTTCCAACAGGTTCCGGGCGAGGATCACGCGCTGCCCGCGCCGCTCGGCCAGCCCCTGTTCGGCCAGGAAGTCGGCGCGCTGTTGCAGGGTGTTCTTGACCTCGCCGCCAAAGCCCAGGTCGCCCAGTCCCTTGCCGCCGCCGATCAACTGCTGATCCAGCCAGGTCGCTCCGATCACCCGCGCCTGCCGCTCGATGGGCAAGTGCGATTTCAGTTCCACGGCCACGTCGCCCAAGCGCTGCGCATCGTAGCGGCGGCCCTGCTCGGGCAAGTCGTCCGGCACCTTCCACAGCCCCTCGGCGACGCGCTCCACGATGCCGGCCCGGCGCAGGGCTTCCAGGCGGTGGACGTGGGCCGCCACGACTTCCTGCGGATCGCGGCCCGGCACGGCCTGACCTTGTGCAATGGCGAGATGATGGTCAGTGCGGTACAGGCCATCGCTCGCCAGCGCGGCGATGTTTTTGTCGGCCGCGCGCATGTCGGCCGATCCCTTCACCGCCACCACGGCGCCGGTCGGATAGTTCGCCAGTTCATCGCGGGCGTTGAGCGCGACGTAGTGGGCCTTGCCGTCCACGCCGTCGATGACCAGATAGCCGCGGTCGTGCAGCTCGTCGGCCAGCCCCTTGGCAGCTACCCGACCGACGATGGTGCGGCCGCTTCCATCTGCATTCTGGCCCGGCTCGAACACCGCCAGTTCGCGCGGCTCGCCGCGCATGGCCCGCTGCATGGTGCGGATGATGTCGCCACGCTCGCCCAGGGCGCGCAAAGTCTTCTCTGCATCGGCATGGACGGCCCAGGTGCCCGGCTGCGTCTCGTCGGCCAGGCCCAGGCGCTGCAAGCGTTGCAGGCGGCCGATCAGCAGCAGGCGCTGGCGTTGCAGTCGTGGATCGTTGAAGCATTCGATCTGCACTTGGCCATCGTCGCCCAGCTCACGCTTGAGTGCGCGATCCAGGCTCGTCCACCGCTCTTGCTCCACCTCGCGCTGTAAGGTCTGCTGGATCTCCAGCTCGGTGCGCGGCCCCAGCCATTCGGTCGCCAGTTCGGCGGCGCGATGGCGGAAGCCATCGGCGATGTAGTCGCCCGCGATGATGAGGTCTTTGCCGGTGTCGTCGCGCCCGCGCACGACGATGTGCGTGTGCGGGTTGTCGGTGTTCCAGTGATCGACGGCCACCCATTCCAGCCCCGTGCCCAGGTCGGCCTCCATGCGGCCCATCAGGTGCCGGGTGTAGGTGCGCAGGTCTTCCAATTCCGCGCCATCCTCGGGCGAGAGGATGAAGCGGAAATGGTGCCGGTCGTCGGCGCAGCGTTCCTTGAACGCATCGAGGTCGGCTTCGTCGGTCTGCGGCCCGTAGGCTTGCCCCGGCTCGCCATCGCGCCCCACGCCGTCGCGCTCGATGTAGCGCAGGTGCTTGGCGAGCGACTGCGGGCTGGCCTGGCGCTGGTTGACCAACAGCGTCTTGATGGTCACACGCCGAGACATGGGCGTCAGCTTCGCGCCCGCGAAGCGCGCCGCCGTGTGGCCGCGTCCCAGGCGCGAGCCGGGCCGGTGGCCGGTTCCGGTGCCCTTACCACTGCCGCCAGGACGGCGCACCGTGAACTTGCCGCCGCTGGCCTTGCCCGCTTGCTTGAGCACCTTGGAAACGAAGCTCTGGCCCCGGTTCTTCGGCGCGCTGGGACGGATGCGGAAATCATCGTCGCGGCGGTCGGTCATGGCTGTGCTCCCTGCAAGCTCTGGCGTGTCCTGTCGTGCGAAGCACGCGGACATGCTTGCATCGGCGCGGGCCTCGCGCCCCACGCGGCACGGCGGCGAAGCCGCTGCGTGCCGCGCCACCCCCACGTGCAGACTGGCTTTGCGGGCCGACAGGTGCCGCACCCTTTTGTCTTGCCTTCCGCCTTTGCCCCTCGCTGTCGCTCCGGGCGTCGGCGGCCCGGCGGCCCTGTGCTGCTTGCAGCCAGCGCGCCGGCGAACGCGGCGACGGCCGCAGGCCGGCAGCGTTCGAGGCAAGACGCCTGCACATGGGAAGGCGGCGCGAAGCGCGGCGCGGATGCGCTCGCACTGCACGCGCGATGACACGCGGAACACCACGGGATCGACACGCCTGATAGCACGATGATGCGCAGCGAATCGGCGGCGATCATGGGCGCTTCTCCAGCCAGACCGGGTGCGCGACGCCGATCACGGCGGATGCGGCAACCGGCCCGAAATACCGGCTGTCGAACGACGACGGGTTGGTCACGCTCAACAGGAAAAGCTCGCCGGGTTCAAGGCGGCGGCACTGCTGCCAGGATGGCAGCGGGCGGCCCCAGCGGTCGGCGAGCAGCGCGGCGGCCAAAGGCACGCCGTCGATGCGGACGATGCCGCCAGCGATGCACACCTCCTGCGGCGCGACGGCACCCACGCGCTTGAGCAACGGCACGCGCGCCGGCAGGTAGCCGCGCTGCGCGGCCAGCGCGGCGGCGTCTGGCGGCAGCGTGGTCAGCACGATGGAGCCGACGCGCGGCGCATCGGGTGGTGCGATGCGATACCAGCCCACCGGAACGCTGTCGGACGGGTTGTAGATCAGGCGCGGCATCGGATGCACGAAGGACGCCCAGGCGAGCGCAGCGAGGCCGCAGGCGGCGAAGCCCGCGAGCACGATGCGAGCGCGCAGGCGCGAGCGAGGACGCGGTGCCTTTCCAGTGGTGTTGGCGCCAGTGGAAACGGCGGTCATGGCAGCACCCTCCCGGCTAACCAGGCGGCGTGCCGCTCGGCGGTGTACTCGGGCAGCGGCAGGCGCGCGGCGAGCCGGTTGGCGAGCGTGCGCCAGTACGCAGGCGAGACGGCGATGGGCGCGATGCCCAGCGCCTCGATGGCGTCGATGCGTTCCAGCACGGCGCGCACTTGCCCGTCGCCCTCGGCGTGCAGCAGCAGGCGCGCGCCCGGCTGTACGCCGGGGATGCGCTGCGCCGCGTCCAGCGGCGTGCAGGCTTGCATCACCATGAGCTGCCAGCGCACGGTGCCGTAGTCGTTGGCCTGCCAGCGGATGCGGCAGAACACCGCGCCCGGCAGGAACACCGCGCTGCGCCGCCAGCGGTCGAGCTGGTGCGTGCACGCGGGTTCGCCGAAGCGCAGGTAGAGCTTGAAACGGGCCTCGATGTAGGCCAGCGCCACGCGCGTCAGCGGCGCGCTGGCTGGCTGGCCGGAAGGTGCGATGAATGATGGCTGTGGCGCAGCCGTGGCCGTGGCCGCGACAGCGGCAGGCGCGGCGGCTAGTGCAGTGGATGCAGTCATGGTGTGTTCTCCCTGCGGTTCTCGGGAAACTCCCGTTCCAGCAGGCCGCGCAGCAGGTCGGCCACGGTCACGCCTTGCGTGAAGGCAGAGACCTTGATGCGCGCCCGCATGGCGGGCGTGATGTCGAGGGTGAGGCGGGCCGTGTAGAGGTCGCCCTTGCCCAGCGCGTCGGCGTCGCCCTGGCGAATCCACGCCTCGGCGTGCGGATTCGCAGGTGGACGCGCGCCGATGCCGACGCGCTTTGCTGCGCGCTTGCTGTTCGGTGGTGGCTTCGCGGTCATGTCGTCCACCGCAGCAGTTCGTCCACGAGCGCGGTGATTTCGCGCGCGGCGGCGCTGTCCGGCGCCGTCTCGCGTGCAAGCCGGCCAGCGGCCACGCTGTCGGCGAACACGATGCGCTGATGCACTTCCGCGCGCAGCGCAGGAAGCGGCTGATCGGCGAGCGCCTGGCGCGCTTCGCGCCCGATCACGGTGGTACTGACACGCCGGTTGATGACGAAGGCCGCGCGCAGCGCAGGCCGAAAGACTTGCGCCTCGCGGATCAGCGCCACCATCTCGGCGCTGGCCCACAGGTCGTAGGGGCTGGGCTGCACCGGGATCAGCACGCGCTCGGCCGCCAGCAGCGCGGAGCGCGCCAAGGCGGCGATGCGCGGCGGGCCGTCGATGACAACGTGATCGGCGCGGCGTGCCAGCTCCGGGGCTTCCTGATGCAGCGTTTCGCGTGCGAGGCCCACGGCGCTGAAAAGCCGTGGCAAGCCTTGCTGGCTTCTGCGCTGTGTCCAGTCGAGCGATGACCCCTGCGGGTCGGCGTCCAGCAGCACGACGTGCTGGCCGCGCATTGCCAGTTCGCCGGCAATGTGGGTGGCGAGCGTGGTCTTGCCCACGCCGCCTTTCTGGTTGAGCAGCGCGACGATCATGGCCTGGCCCTTCGTGTTGGAAAGCCTGGCTGTTCCTGCTGCGTTGGTGGCCGCGTGGCGGTTGTCCACCGCAGCGGCGTTTCCCTACTACAAGTTAGAGAAATTAAGTTAGGGAAGTTAGAGGGCGCGCAAACCCAGTGCTGGCGCGGGTTTGCGGCCGATTGGCACGCCTGATAGCACGATAGTCCCACGCCTGATAGCACGATACCCCGCACGCCTGATAGCACGACACTATTCACAGGCTCTCCCGGAGTTATCCCCGTGCCGTATGCGGCACGGGCCGGAAGGTCAGCAGCTCGGCGCCGCTGTCCGGCATCCGCTCGATGCCCAGGACGTAGCCGGGCAGCGACTGCCGCGCGACGAGCGCGCGCAAGTCGCAGGCGAAGTCGTAGGGCTTGGCGGTGCTGCCGGATTTCTGGTGCAGGTAGCGGAAGTCGAATTGCCAGCCGTATGCCTGCTTGCCGCCGTGCTTGCGCACCAGGCGGTACAGCCACCGCTCGATGCCGCCGGTCAGCCGGAAATACGCCGGGTCGATGGTCAGCACCAGGGCCGCATTCAGCACGCCCGTATAGAACCAGTCCGGCAAGATCAGCTCGATGCCCAACGGCGTGCCGCTGGCATCGGCCAGTTCCTTCCATTCGTTGATCCACGAGAAGCGGTGCAAACGCCGCCCGGTTGTCTCGCGGATGGACGTGGCCACCGTGGTCGATTGCAGGCGATCCAAGGCCGCTTTGAGGCGCTGGTAGTCGCGCAGCGACTTGCCGCGCCCGACGAAGCGCAGGATCTCGTAGGGCGTCGCGCGGATCAGCCGTGATGGCCGCAGGCCCGCATCCTTCGCCTCCACGATCTGCGAGGCCGCCCAAATCAGCACGTCGGCATCCCAAATCGTGGCGATGCCATGCTCCTGCGTGCCTTCCACGCGGATCGTGACGTTGCCCGCCCGGAAGTCGATGGGCTTGACCCGCTTGGACTTGGCGAGCGAGAAGAACGGATAGGCCATCAAGTCCTGGCTGTCGCGCGGTGCCATGTCGCCCGGCAAGGCGCGGAACAGGTCGAGCTGTTCGCGTTCTTGCGGGGGCCGCTGCCGGAATGGCAGCGCGGAGATGGACATGGCTGTGGCCTGGCGCGCGCCAGCGATCAGCGCGCACGGCTGTCCGCCGAGTGGTGCTCGGCGTACTCGGGATCGGAAGTCGTCTCGAAGCTGCGGTCGGCCGCCCAGGCGTCGAGGTCGGCCACGGCGTACATGACGCGCCGGCCGAACTTGCGAAAGCGCGGGCCGCCGCCGATCACGCGCTGCTTTTCCAGCGTGCGCGGCGACAAGCGCAGGTACTCGGCGGCTTCGTCGTTGGTGAGGTAACGCTGCGGCTGCGCGGCAGCGGTCGAGACAGTGGCGGCAGGCCGCAAGGGAGCTGGTCGCATGGGATGAACCTCCATCAAGCCCGGCCACACCACGCAGCCGGATGAAGGCACTTTCAAGAAAGCGAGGCTTCTTGCTAAGGGACGAATTGCAGGGGCTGCGAAACGTCCCCCCTACTGCAACGGCAGTGGCGGAAGCTGTGCCAGGCGGCGATAGCCGCCGCGCATCAGCGCATCGCCACGGCGCACCAGCCGACGCACGCGGGCGCGCAAGGCGCCGTCCTTGTGCCAGTCGCCCGCGACGGTATCGGCGCCGAACAGCCCTTCGGCCACTTCGCGCAAGGACGCGCCCGCCAGGGTCGCGTCGAGCGCCTGCAAGGTGTGCAGCTCCAGCAGTGCGGCAGGCGTGGGCCGCGAACGGGCCGCCGCCGCAGGCGCGGCAACCGTGGCGGCAGCCAGGGCGTCGAGTTCCGCCGCGAGCGTGCGATAGCGCGTGCAGGGCGTGGCGCAGGCACGAGTGGCGTAGAGGTAGGCCACACCGTCCTCCAGGCCCGGCGCGAGCGCGAGCCGCAGGCAGCAGCCGGGCCAATGCGCCACCAGCACCAGGCGCTTGCCATCGTGGATCAGTTGCTTGCGGCCAGGAACGCGCCAGAACTCGAAGGCATGGGCTTCGGGTGGCGGGTCGGCGTCGGGATAGAGCTGCACCACGGCATCGTGGTCAGGGAACCAGGCCGGATGCGCTTCGCGCGCATCCAGGGCTGGGTTTTCCAACAGGCGCAGGCTCCAAGCCTGCGCCGCGTCCGGTCGGCGGCGACGGCGCAGCCAGTCGCGGCGGTAGTCGGGATTCCTGCGCAGGTATTCCCAGGCCAGCGCGGGGCCATCGAGGTGCAGGACGTAGAGATAGGCGGCTGTCGGATACCAGTGGTCGGCGCTGCGATCAGTCATGGCGAAAGCTCCCTGTGCTTGGGATGCGTCGCCACGATTTCCGCGATGCGGGAGCTATCGAAATGCCATCAGGTCATCATCAAAAACGGTTAAGCTGTAACTGTCGGTGTCAAGACCGTTTGGCTCCGGCGTGTTGGGGAAATCGTCTGAATGCGACGGCTGCGCCACCCGGAAATGGTGCGCGGCACCGGATACCGTGCCGCAGCCCGCGCCAAAGATCAGGACTGTTTGCATCAGACTGGCATCGCTTCGGTGCATCAATGCCGATTCAGACCTACCCGGTCTTGACCAAGACTGAAATAGTCACAGTGCGCCCCGGCTGGCCGGGCCGCGCTGGCGTTCATCAGTCCGTGATCGCGTCGTTCTCCTGCGCCAGCCGGACGTACTCCGACAGCGGGCGCACCGCCTGGAAATACCGATCCCGCTGCAACGGCAGCTTGCGCGGCCCGACGATGCCGGCCAGGTCGGACAGCCTGACCGTCCCCAGCGAGGGCATGCCGATGCCGAGGTCGATCAGGCCATAGGCCGTATCGCCATCGGCGGGGTCGAGCGACACCAGCAGCCAGGTCACATGCGCGTCAGGGGTGAACAGGCGCACCACCGGCAGCGGGTCGAGGCGCTGACCAGCGGCGAGCGCCGCGCCGTGGGCCAGCAGCCGGGCGCGTTCATCAGCGGTGACAAGCGGCAAGGTCATGGGCAGAACCCCCACGGAACCGTGCATGCGTGTGGAAGCACGGATGCACAAGCCATCGCATCCGTAGAAGAACGCAAGCGCGGAAGCGCAATTGCAGGAAGCCGGAAAGACACGGATGCGATTCCCCGGTTCTGTGGAAATCCGTAAATGCGGATTTCCGTAAAAGCACGGAACAGCGATTTTTTGGCAATGAGTTAAAGATAACGTGGTTTTAATTGTCCTGCGATTTGACGCTTCTGTCCATGCAGAAGCGCTCCGTCCAACCTGGCCGCCCGGCCGGTGCCACCACCTTCGATGCCGAACTGGCGCAAGCCTTCGGCGCGGCGGTGCGCGCGCTACGGACGGAACGAGGGATCGCGCAGGAATCGCTGGCACACCTGGCCGGCATCGAGCGTTCGCACATGGGCAAGGTCGAGCGCGGCGAACACATGCCCACGCTGGCGCTTATCTTCAAGATCGCCAGCGCGCTCGAATGCAGCACGGCGGTGCTGATGAGCGAGGCTGAAAGCCAGCTCGCAGCAGCAGCGGCCCAGCCGTAGGCGCCGGCCCGGCCGATCCGGCGCAGGCCGGTTCGGCGGCGCTCAAGGGGTGCCAAGCGCAGCGCGGCGGGGATAGCCCGCAGGGCTTTCCCCTGGAGGCAAGCAAAGCGCGCAGCGCCGCAGGCGCGAAGGCGTGAGGGATTGAAGCCGAATGGCCGTGACGACAACGACGGCACGGGGCGCAGCCCGAAAGCCCGGCGGCGCATCGCGCCGACACGCCATGCCCTGACCGACGGCACCAACGCAGCTTCCGCGTATGGAAACGCAACCTGCTATGGATTGCTGCTTGCCGCTGCCAGGTTTGGGGCGAAGAAACAGCGCAGCGACCCGCCGTGTGGCGGGGCGCTGCGGGCGGCGGTCACGCCGCCTGGGGCTTGCTGCGCGACCAGATCAGGTCGTGCGTGCCGTCCTCGCTTTCGATCAGGCGGGCATAGACCGTGGCTGGGAACGATGGATCGTCGAGGGTCACGGAGATGTACTCCCGCCCGGCCTCGCTGGTCTTCTTCCACGCCGCGCCGATGTCGTGGCTGGCCGCCTGCAAGCGGAAGTCAGGGGCTTTCTCGTTGTCCCCCTTGTCGTTGGGAACCAGCTTGGCCTTGACGTTGAGCGTCAGGGTGCGAAGCGTGCCGGTGAAGCCGTCTTTTTCTGCGGTGAAGGTGCCGATGTTGGCCATGATGTTTTCCTTTCGGTTGAACAAGGTTCGCGCCCATCGCGTCCTTGTTGTGATCCGGCCGGCGGGGGACGGGCTGGCTGCACCGCTTGCGGTCGAAACGCAGTGGAGAGCCGGGAGGCGAAAAGAATTTGCTGCGCGAGGAAGCCGCGCAGCGGCGGGGAAATTGTTTTCGAAGGACGGTTGCAGCCATGAAGCCCGAGGCGCAGCCGCGCCACCGCCAGGATTCACAACGAGACAAGGACGCCTTGGGCCGAACCGCTCCGAAAGGAGATGGGGCCGGCTCGGCATCCCCGCATGAAGGCTGCACCGGCTCGCCCGCTGACGCGGGCCAGGTCAACCCCCCGACGACACGCGAGAACGCCCCTGCCGCACCTTGCGGTGCCGGTCTTGAGGCGTGGCGTGGAAGCTCCATAGCGATGCCGGAAAGGCATACCGTGAACTGGCGTGAACCGTCCTTCGTGACGTGATGGGTACGAACCGCCAGCGTTGAGGACGGCCTGCATTTGCACAACCTGCCGCAGCAAGCGCCAGCGTGTTCGCCAGTGCCGCGCCCATCGCGGTGGGGCGCTGGCCGGGCCGATCCGGCGTAGGCCGGTTCGGCGGTATCAAGGGGTGCCAAGCATCGCGCGGCGGGGATAGCCCGCAGGGCTTTCCCCTGGAGGCAAGCGCAGCGCGCAGCGCCGCAGGCGCGAAGACGTGAGGGATTGAAGCCGAATGGCCGTGACAGCGAAGTCGGCACGGGGCGAAGCCCGCAAAGCCCGGCGGCGCATCGCGCCGACACGCCCAGGCCGTTCTATGCTCTCAGGAAGAAAACCAAGACCAGTCCATGACCCTCCAGCTCCGACACGAAACCCCGGACGACGTTGCCGCCATCGAGGCAGTCACGGTGGCCGCCTTCGCCGATGCACCACATACCAGCCACACCGAGCAATTCATCGTGCGGGCCTTGCGAGCCGCCGGCGAACTGACGCTTTCCATCGTGGCCGAAGAACATGGCCAGGTCGTCGGCCACGTCGCGCTGTCGCCGGTGACGATCACCGATGACCACGGGCGAGAGGCCCAAGGCTGGTACGGCCTGGGGCCAATCTCCGTCCTGCCGCCAAGGCAGGGAAACGGCATCGGTTCGCGCCTGATGGAACAGGCGCTGTCCGAACTGCGAGCCATGCAGGCCGCAGGCTGCGTGCTGCTGGGAGATCCCGCGTATTACGCGCGCTTTGGTTTTGAGGCCCATGCGGGTCTGCAACTGCCGGGCGTACCGCCCGGCTACTTCATGGCGCTGGCTCTGCACGGGCCAGTGCCGGAAGGCGTCGCGCACTACAGCGATGCCTTCAACGCCGCCGCCTGAGCGAGCGCGAAGGCGGCGGCGTTCTGATTCGGCTGTTGGCCTTGAACACCGGGCGCGGCCACCGCCGCGCCCGGATTTGCATTTCACCGCGCCCAGGACGGAACGGCCTGGGCGCGGTGCTGTTCGGGTTATTTCTTCGTCTCGATGAGCCACCATACGGCACGCGGCAAGGCGCGGCCCGTGATGGGGTGAATGTCGGTCAGGTCGGCACGGGCTAACCAGCCCGAGGGCGGGCGGTAGCCGCGCACGTCGCCGTCGCCGTGCCAGCGGCGGGCGCGTACCGCGCCGGGGGCGTAGATCGCCGCCATGCGTAGGCGGCTGGTGGTGGTGTGGGTCATGGGGCGTTCTCCTTCAAGCGAAGCGCCCCGGTTCAAGGCCGGGGCGCTTGCCATCGGCGCAGGTCAAGCGGCCAGCGCCACGGCGGGTTCATCCGCCAGTGCCTCGGCATCCTCCGGGGCGTCATCCTGCGCCTGCGGTTCTGCCTGCGTGGCTTCCTGCGTGCCTTCGGTGGCGAAGATGGCGGGCATCCATCCGGTTCCATCCGCCAGCCGCTCGGCTTCGCTGGCAATGTCGGCCTTCTTCAACTTCGCCAGCCGGGTGACGTGCGACGGTGCGAACTGCTCAACGGCTTCCAGAATCGCGGCCTTCGGCACATGCCGGAAATAACCTTCATTGGATGGCTTCCACCACGCGGCCATGTCCAGCCCCACGGCCTGCGCCAGTTCTTCGCCCGGCTGCTGCCGCGTGGTGCGGGGTGTCACCACGTCCACCGTGACGGCCACGCATACCGCCAGCAGCCGCACCAGTTCGTCTTGCGACTTCGCCAGCAGCGCGGCGAACAGTTCGGCGCTGTCCTCGGGCAAGGCTTCGCCCGCCACCTGTTGCAGTTCGCGCAGCGCCACGGCGGCGGGCGATTCCGGCCAGTCCGGGGCCATGCCTTCCAGCCGGTCTTGCACTTTCAGGCTCACGCCCAGCGGCAGATCGTGGCCGTAGTGGCTTTCCTGCAAAACGGTCTGCACCATGCCATGCACCAGCGCGGCCAGCGCCACTTGCGGATGCCGTGCCACTTCGATTTGCAGCGCGGCGGTGCGATGGGCGCTCAACCGTTGCGCCAGCCGGTCGGACATGGCGGCGGTCTTGGGCTGCCCTTCGCTGTCTCCGTCTTCGCCTTCGTCGTCGTTCACGGCATCCTCGCCGCTGAAACCTTGGCGCAGGCGTTCCAGCGTGCGCAGCGCCTTGGCCTCGGCCTCGCGCAGCAGGCCGCAATGGATGACGGCCTGCCCGTTGCGGTCGATGGTGACGATGGCACCGGCTGCGGCCTTCACGGTCGGGCTGTAGTCCTGCAAGCCATCTTCCAGCGCCTGCAACTGCTCGCCCACGGCTTCGCCTTCTTCCTGCAAGGCATCGGCCTTTTCCTCGTCGTCGACGTCCAGCGCGTCATCCACGGCTGCGGCCAGTTCCTGCATCTTGGCTTGCAGCTTTTCGATGCGCTGCGCTTCGCGCTTGGTCGGTTCGCGCCGCTCCCTCGGCGCACGCTGGAAGGCGTGCAGGTCGGCATGGGTCACGCCCGGCGTGGCATCTACCCATGCCCAGCCTTCGGCCTTCACTTCGGCGGCGATGCCCGCCAGCCGGTCTTGCGCCAGCCTGTCCAGCAACGCAGCATCGGTCAGGTACACGCCCGCGTCACCTTCGGCGAACAGGTCACGGCGCACGCCACCGCCTGCGGCCTCGTAGGTGTCCAGCCCGACGAAGCGCACCAGCGGATGCCGGTAGGCGTCGATTTCCCTTTCGGTGAGGCGGTCGCGCAGCGCGGACGGCTGGCGTTGCCATGTTGGCGCATCGTAGAAGGCGACTTCCTGCGCGGTGTGGTCGTCGGTGATGGCCAGGGCCATCAACTGGTCAAGGCTCACGGCTTCGGCGCGGTAGTCGGCCAGCAGGCGGGGCGATACGTTCGCCAGATTCAAGCGGCGCTGCACCACCAGCGGGGACACGCTGAAATCCGCTGCAATGTCCTCGATGGGTCGGCCTTCGGCCACCAGCGCGGCGAATGCCTCGAACTGGTCTGCCGGGTGCATCGCTTCGCGCTGCACGTTCTCGGTGAGGCTGGCCGTGCGGGCGGTGCCATCGGCCACCAGCAGGCAAGGCACCTCCCATTCCTTGCTGATGCGGTGCTTCTTCGCCAGCAGCTTCAACGCGGCCAGCCTGCGGCCACCGGCCACGACTTCGTAGTGCTCGCCATCGGCGGATGCAATCACGATCAGGTTTTGCAGCAGGCCCACGCGCTGGATGCTCGCGGCCAATTCGGGGATGGACATGCGCGGGGTCTTGCGCACGTTGCGGCCCGTGGGGCGCAGCACCAGCCGCGACAGCGGAACCAGAATCAGGTTCTTGGTCGGGTCGGCGGCTTCCAGCGGGACAGCGGCGGCGGTGTTGACGGCGCGGGCTTCGGTGTAGGTGATGGCGTTCATGGTGGTTCTCCAATCAAGTGAAACAAGGGAATGGAGGGGAAACCGCCCCTCCGGCGGGTGAAACATCGGAAGGGGTCAGGCTTTCAACTGGCGCAGGCCATCGGCCAGCATCCAGAGGGCGCGGTTCAGGCGCACATCGGAATCAATGCCCTGCACCGGGCGGGTTTGCTGGCGGCGTCCGTTGGCGCTGCGGCCATGCAATCCGCCTTTGGTCAGGTTTTCTTGCGTGCGGTTGAACACGCTCCACAAGTCCGGGCGGCGGTCGTCGAACCGGCGCGGCATCAGGATTTGCGATTCGGTGATGGGCGCGGGCTTGTTGTCGGTGGGGTCGTACTTGAGGGCCAGCGCGGCGCGGGCGAACACTTCGGCCTCGCCTTCGTCCAGCGTGATTGCGCGCATGGCATCGCGGGAATCCTTCACCCGGTCGAAGCCGCGCAAAACTTCGTAAGCGCCTTCGATGACGTGCCCGGAAACGTCGCCCTTGTGGGGCACGCGCACATCGGCCACGGTGTCGCCGCACACAAGGCCATTGCTGCACACGAACCGGAACATCCCGGCCAGCATCTGATAGCTGCTCGTGCCATCGTGCGAGTTCAGCAGCACGATTTCATTGGCCTCCGCGCCGTTGATCTGGCTGGCGTGGCGCAGGCGAATCATGTGCTTGGTGTGCTCGCGCTTGCCTTCGTCGCGCACGCGGGTTTGCGTCACCATGAAGGGTTGAAACCCCTCTTTGCGAAGCTCGGTCAGCACGGCAGCGGTGGGGATGTAGGCGTACCGCTGCGAACGGCTTTCATGCGGCGCGTCCGCGAAGATGGACGGCGCTACGCGGTGAATCTGGTCATCGGACAGCGGGTAGTCGCTGCGCAGCGAGGGGGAACGGGAAGCGAATCGGGATGCGAGTTGCATTTCATTTCTCCTGACAAAGAAAAAAGGGTTTGCTGTTCACACCGCACACCGGATTCCTAGATTCGGAGCCCAGCCTTTCGGCTGTTTGGTGCGGTCGGCGAGAGGAACCCGGTTGGCCCTGTTGCCACCGTCTTTCCTGAGTTCATCGCCCGCGACGGTCAGGAGCGCGCGAACGTGTGCCGTCAAGGAGGCAAGCGCAGGGTTGGTGCGGCCCGCAGGCGCAGCCGAGGACACGGCCCTGCGCGCCTTGACGGCACACGGGCGCGGGCTACAGTCGCGGACAAGGTGATGAAGTCAGGGGAGACGGCTGGACATGGCAACGGCCTTCCCCTTGCGCTGACCGCACGGCAAGCGAAGCGCGCAGGCCCGAAGCTGGAAGCCGGGCCGGAGGCGTCAGCCGAGCGGAGCGAGGGAACGATGGAAGCCCGACAGGGGCGAAACCCCGAAGGGGGTTTGATGCGCTACGCGCACGACAGCGCGACCGGCCATCTCCCAGGTGGCCGGGGACGCCCAGCCTTCAAGGTTCGATGAGCACCAAGCGCACTACGCCCCACACATCGGGAAGCGGGTTCTGCTGTGGCTGCGGATTTCTGGCCGATCCGGCGCAGCCGGTTCGGCGGTCTTTAGGGGTGCCAAGCCTCGCGCGGCGGGGATAGCCCGCAGGGCTTTCCCCTGGAGGCAAGCGCAGCGCGCAGCGCCCCGGAAGGGGCGCGAAGGCATCAGGCCGAGTCGTCAGGGCGCAGGCTGGATTGCGCAACCGGCATCCACGGCGCTGACGAATCGAGGTAGTAGCGCATACCGCGCGCATACAGCCCCGAAGGCTCGGTCGGGCGGTAGAACCCGTTGATGCAGCTACGGAACTGCACGCCGTATTCGTTGGTGTAGATCACCGCGTCACCGATCTTGAAGCGCAGCGGCTGGCCGTTCTCCGGCGCGAACGGCTTGAGCGCATCATGCTGGGCGGTGATTTCGATGATGTAGTCGTGATGGCTGCTCATGGCATTGATCTCCTGTGATGGTCGAAAAAGCGCAAGGAGCGCCTTGCGGCGCTCCAAGGGCGAAGTCAGACGACGATTCGCCCGGCCAGCCGCGCATCACGCGCATAGCCGCTTAGACGCTTCTCTGCCCGGAAAGACAGGTCGCGCTCGATCGGCAGGCCCAGCCCGCCGCGCACGCTCGCCAGCTCGTCCAAGCTGACCCAGCCGATTTCCGGCTCCCCCAGGCCCAGGTCGCAAAGACCAAAGGCGTGGTCGTGGTCGTCTGGATCAATCTCGGTCAGCAGCCAAGTCGCGCCGCCGTCCGGCGTGAACAGCTTGACCACTGGAGCCGGATCGAAGTCCGGGTTCTCCAGCGATGCGCGGCCGTTGGCCAGCAGCACGATGCGCTGCTCGGTAGTGATGAGTAGGTTGTTCATGGTGAACTCCTGAAAGGTTGCCGGGCGGAATTGCCCGACCCTTCCGGGGCACGGCGCAGCGCAAGCAGTCAGGGGTCAACGACGGCCGCCAGGACGCAAGCGCCATCGGCGCGCAGCCCTTGACGGCGAGAACGCCGTGGCACGATGAAGGGAACAGCAAGACCGCCTCCCTCACACCTCCACGCACCCCGGCTTTCGGCAAGTGCGCAGCACGCGCAGGCCCGCGAGGGCCGGAGTTGCGCCACCAGGCGCAGCAAAAAGGGGCCGAAGCCCCCAAGGTCAAATCAGGCCGCGTTCGGCGAAGGATGCCGTGCTGTTGCCCGCGACGATGACGTGATCCAGCACGCGCACGTCCACCAGCCTCAGCGCCTCATTGAGCCGCTGCGTCAGTACCTTGTCGGCCTGCGACGGCTCGGGATTGCCGCTCGGGTGGTTGTGCGAAATGATGACCGCCGCCGCGTTGTGCCGCAGCGCTTCCTTGACCAGCTCGCGCGGATACACCGATGCGCCGTCGATGGTGCCGCGGAACATCTCGGCGTATTCGATCAACCGATGGTGTGTATCGAGGAACAGCACCGCGAAGACTTCATGCTCGAAGCCGGCCAGCTTGGCGCACAGGTATTCCTTGACTGCCGCCGGCGATGTGAACGACGTACCGCGCTGCATCTTGCGCTCGATGGCCTGGCGCGCGGCGTCCAGAATCTGCTCGGCAGTCGCCAGCAGGTAGCGGCCCTGCGTGTCACGCACCATCAGCGAGGAATCGAACGAGGAAAAGGACAGTTGCGACATGATCGTGCTCCGGTTGCTCGGGCGGAATTGCCCGGAACCGTCGCCAGCACGGCGCAGCGCAAGCAGTCAGGGGTCGCAGACGGCCGCCAGGACGCAAGCGCGCATGGCGCGCGCCGCCCTTGACGGCGAGAACGCCGTGATACGGTGAAGGGAACAGCAAGACCGCCTACACCCCGCCCACTGCACACCCTCGGCTGTTGGGGCAAGCGGAGCGCGCAGGCCCGCCAGGGCCGGAGGCGTCAGTGATGGAAGCCCGCATGGGGCGAGACTCGCGCAGCGAGGCTCGATGCGCAGCACGACAGCGCGACGGCGGAACGCCGGGACGCCCGACTGCTGGGAACAGGACTACCCGCTATCGGTCTTGCGCTGCTCGATCTGCAACTGTGCCCGCTGCGTTGCCTGTTGCAACCGCTCCACCAGCACACCCCTTGGCGGCAAGGCGGTCAGGTACTCGGCGACGTGGATGCCCGACTTGTCCAGCTCCAGCAACTCGATCTGCTCGCGCTTCTTGCCGGTGCAAAGGATGATGCCCAGCGGCGAGGCTTCCTCCGGCTCCCGTTCGTGCTTGTCGAGCCAGCGAAGGTAAAGCTCCATCTGGCCCTTGTAGGCCGCCTTGAACTCGCCGACCTTCAACTCCACCGCCACCAGCCGCCGCAGCTTGCGGTTGTAGAAAAGCAGGTCGAGGTGGAAATCCTCGTCGTCAATCGGGATGCGCTTCTGCCGGGCCACGAAGCTGAAACCTGCGCCCAGCTCCAGCAGGAATGACTCCATTTCACGAATGATCGCGGCTTCGAGGTCGCTTTCCTGCCAAGTGTCACGCAGCCCCAGGAAGTCGAGAATGTACGGGTCGCGCATGACCAGCGCGGGCGACATGCGCTGCGCATCGCGCATCGTCGCCAGCTCCTGCGCGATCATCTCCCCTGGCTTCTGCGACAGCGCCGTGCGCTCGTACAGCATCGAGTCGATGCGCTCGCGCAGCGTTCGCACGCTCCAGCGTTCGGCGCTCGCCATCTGCGCGTAGTAGTCCCGCTGGAGCGGGTCTTTCAGCGGGATCAGGGCGATGAAATGCGTCCAGCTCAATTGTCGTATCAGTGATACGACAATTCGCTCGTCCGGGTAGGCGGCGGCGAACTGCACCATGCGGCGCAGGTTCTTGACCGCGAAACTGCCGCCGTACTCCTTGACCAACTGCGCCGCCAGGGTCAACACCACTTCCTCGCCGTAGTCGGCTCGCCGGCCCTCCAAGACCTGCGTGTGGATGCGCTGGCCGATGCGCCAATAGAGCATCGTCAACTCGCTATTCACCGCCGAGGCGGCGCGGCAACGCGCCGCCTCGATCAGTGCCCGAATGTCGCCCAGCAGCGCCGAAGGCGCTGCGGGTGACGCTACGGATGCCTTGCGCTGGTTCATGCCGCCACTCCTTCGGCCTGCCGTGCGCCAGTGATGGCCTGGCGTCGGCTGGCCACCAGCTCGGCCGCATCGCGCACCGGCTTGTCCTCGGTGTGGACGTAGTGCATGAACATCGCCACGGTCTTGTGGCCCGTCAGCTTCATGCCTACCTTGGTCGGTACGCCCGAATTGGCAATGTCGGTCGTGGAGCGGTGGCGGATGCCGTGCGTGCCGACATGCGGGACGCCAGCGGCCTTGAGTACCCGGCACCAGCCGCCATAGTGCTCGCCGAAGGTCAGGTGCCGGGCCGGGTCGTTGGGAGACGGCAGGACATACGGGCAACCCTCCCGGCGCGGGGCCGTCGAAAGCAGCCGATGGGCTTCCGCGCTCATGGGCTTGGAAAGGCCGCCGGTCTTGCTGTCGGGCCACACGACGCGGCGATTTTCCAGGTCGATCCAGCTCCATTCGAGCGTGCAGATTTCAGAACGGCGGCCAGCGAACTCGAATTGCAGGCGGATCGCCAGCGGGATGACGTAGTTCTCCAGCCCTTCGGCCTCCAGCTTCTCCAGTTGGCGAAAGATCAGCGCCAGCTCGTCGTCAACGATGAGCCGGGTTTCCTCGCCGGGCGGGAACATCGGAACGTGGCGGCACGGGTTCGTGCCGTCCGGGCGGTAGCCCCACACTTCGGCCAGGTTGAACATCTTGCGCAGCACGCCAAAGGCGTTGTTCGCCTCGGCCGGCTTGTAGGCGAACTTTTCCATCAACGCGGCAATGTCGGGCCGCTTCACGTCCTGCACTTTCTTGCGCCCCAGCACCGGAACGATGCAGCGGTCAATGACGGCCTGGTAGCCGCGCTGCGTGGTGGGCTTGTTGCGCTTCTTGGAGTAGTCCTCCATGAACTTTTTGCACAGCGCCTCCATCGTGGGCGCCTTGCGCGCCTCGGCCTTGGCGCCGCCGGGGTCGCCACCCCGGCGAACCTCGGCCAGCCAGTCCTGCGCCATGACGCGCGCCTGCTCCACGGTCAGTTCCCCGTACAGCCCCAGCGAGGGCTTGCGGGGCTGACCGGCGTTCGTGCGGTACTGGAGCATGAACACCTTGCGGCCCGCTGGGGTAATCTTGCACAGGAAGCCGGGCACTACGGTATCCCGCAGTTCGACGTCCTTGGCCTGGGGTTGCGCCGCCTCTACGGCGGTCTTGGTGAGCTTGATCTTTGCCATGATGACTCCTTGGAACGACCCGGTTCCAAGAGCCACATAGGAGCGGCGCGAGGGGAAACCGGGTCAAGTTTCAGAAAGCACCGGCATATGATGGACGCGCCTAAGTTATTGATAAACCTGCTGTATCGAGCTTCGGCGTAGTCCAGCGAAGTACCGGGCTGGAGTCATCGTCAAACAAAAAAG
>NZ_CP187596.1:0-214475 GCF_049860615.1 Aeromonas sp. FL131 | reverse complement strand
GTATGGGTACTGGAATAATTGCCAACTTAAGCCCTGGTAGTTCGCTGATACCCCGCCATACAGGCACCCTAGTCCTATGGCCATGATCAGCGCTGTGAGTGCATAATAACCAGCTGCGAAATCTGCTCCAGACCCAAACCGCAGTGCGCAACCGGCCGCAACCGTGGACCCCAGAAAGGCCAGCGCGACAAATCGGTGGTCAACCCCCAAAAACAAGCTCCTCACACATCCTCCTTCTTCTTTGTTTTCCAGCTCATCAACCATATCGTGACTGGTAGCATATGGCCATGGATTCATTCACATCGCATGTAATGTCGCAATGTAGCAATGATTACAACGACAAGTGCAATCCTACCCCCAGCAGAAATCTAACGCAATAGAATATACATTTCATTGCGTTATGTATTTTTAGTGGGTTATCTTGACGGCTGGTATAGATTGTGAATCGGATTTTAGCGCCGCTTACCTCCATGCACGCTTCTGGTTGTTGTGTAATGTCGTATGTAGGGACATACTACACACTACAAAGTTAATATTTTTGAGCGATCATCATTGGGAGGGGATATGAAAACGAAGGTAGCCTTGCAGCGAGACGATATCTGGAATGCCATTGAGGAGGTTGCCTCTACTGGCCATGCGCCAACATACAAGCTCATTATTCAAAGGCTAGGCCGTGGCTCTAACTCCCAGGTCGGCCCGGTGTTGAGGGAATGGCAAAGCGCAAATCGCCCTGCCCCGAGCAGCACTAATGTGCCTTCGTCGGTATCGGCCGCCGGCATGGAACTCATCGAGCAGGTGTGGCGCATTGCGGCAGAATGCTCACAAATGGACCTACTTGCCGAGCGGCGTCGAATGGATGATCAGGCCAAGATGAATGAATCAGCAATCGAGGCAATCGAGGCAGAGAATGTTGTGTTGGTGGAACAACTCGAACGGCAGCAGGCACTTAATGACCAGATGAATGCGCAGGCTCAGGAGCTTCAAAATCGGCATGCCGAAGTTTCAGAAGCCCTAAGTTCTTCCAAGTTGGAAGTGGCTAGACTAACCTCTGCGCTCGAAATGGCATCAGATAATTTGCAGGACGCCAGGATTCTTGTCGATGACACTCAAGCAATAGCCCAGAATGAAAAAGAAAAATCGACAGCGTTTCAGCTCGAAGCCACCCGTTTACAATCAGCCCTCGATATGTCGACTGCGCAACGCGTTGAATTACAGAGTCAGCTTGCTGAATCCCATTCCACCGTAGGTCAACTTCAATCTGAAAATTCCTCGTCAAAGGCGGAATTGCTCCAGGCCAAAGATCAATTACTTGCCCAAGCAAGTCAGCTTGACGCCACACAAGAAGCATTGCGTTCATGCCAGCGGAATAGCATTGAGCTAGAGCATAAGGCTCTCATGTTTCAGAACCAATTGACCGACATGGATACAGTAAAGAACGAATGCGAAACCCTGCGTCAGCAGTTGCAAAATGCTGGGCTTGCAGAGCAACAGTTAGTTATGAAAGTACATAAACTTGAATATGATATTGTTCAGCTTTCAGAACAAATTCTTGCTGCCAACAACAATGCCACGGTCGCACAGGATGAACTAAAAGCGGCAAGAGTTGTAATTATTCAGCAGGAAGCAAAACTGCAGACTATGAACGAAATGCTACGCATGTTAGGGGGGAAGGTTAGTTGAATAAATTCAAGGGTGAATTAATTCCCGCGGACAGCAGGGAGTCTACCATGCAGAGGCAGTCAACAACTCTCGCTCGGTACGGTGATAACACACTTGCTGGCAGAATTGACCAATTTCCTGATTCACCATATACAGGATACCTCGCTACACTATCTTCTGGCAGCCGTTCGACGGCGAAATCAACATTAGGTAAAATAAGCCAGCTATTGTATAGCTCAGAACCTGAAGTTGCTCCGTGGCATCTTATGACGTCCAATCATTACCAGATAACAATGCGTTATCTCGAACAACAAGGGTTAGCCCCAAAGACGATACATCGACATATGAGCATGATTCGCTCAGTATTAAAAACTGCAAAATTGCTACGGATGATCCCGGATGAAAATCAAGGCGAATATGATGCTATCATGGCGTCAAAGAACATCAAGGGTTCGCAAGGGCGTGGCGAAATTCGCCCCCACAGGAGCTTAACTGACGAAGAAATATCGTGTTTATTCAGTATGTTGGGGGCAGATCAAAGCCCAAAAGGACTTCGTGATATGGCAATGCTGTCTGTTATGAGGGGGTGTGGATTACGGCGGATGGAAGTTGTTGGCCTACAGATTGAACATATTCGGTGGGCTGGTGCTATTGATGGGGAATTGCTGGTATACAAAGGTAAAGGGAATAAGCCAAGAACACTGCCCATGCCTAGAGGGCTGCGTGAAATATTTGGAAATTGGACAGAGGTCAGAGGTGATGACCTTGGGCCATTATTCTGCTCAATCAATAGAGGTGGTAAAGCGGTACGATATACAGAGAATGATGTAATTAGGAAGCGGATTCCGACTCACATGCTTGGGCAATTGAGACCTCTCGACCGTTCAAGCGTAAACCGTATGATGGAGCAAAGGCTGATCTTGGCTGGTATTGAGAGAGCCACGCCACATGACCTAAGGTATACCTTCGCACAAAAAAATCTAAAACGTAGTGACATTCAAACAGTGTCAGATTTGATGGGGCACTCAAACATATCAACCACCTCGATTTACACTGAAACGAGTAGGGATGAAATGCGAGCTGTTATTGCAGAGGAAGATGTATTTAGCCGCTATTCCGAGGGGGGGGATAATTAACCAAGAATTATAAACCGCCTCAATGTTCATGGCGCCAATGAGTGGTAATTGGCGCCAAGTAATAATCGGATCAAAACTGAGTTCTTTGGATGAGCGGCATTATGAGATTGCTTGCAAACCCCGGGGGGGCATTTTTCGCAATGGCATCAATGACCAGGGTAGACAACCAAAATGAATCACTTCCGTTGAGGGTTATCGAGCGGCGATGACCTGCAAAATGTATCACCAATTGTATCCCTGCCCCATTGTTTGAAAAGTCGTAACTATGGTTTTTCCCTTCTCCATGAAATGTGCCTGTGCAAGTCTTCTTAATGCCAGTTAGGACGGACGCAACTGCATGCAGCTCCTTGAATGAAATGTTAATCCCCCACTTATTCTCCCAGTGCGCATTGCTTCCGGACATGGGGGCCAACTCAAGTCGCACAGTTAGATAACCGGCCTGAGCCTTCACTGCCTGGAAGGTGGCGGCCATTGATAGATCCTGCCGGTAAACCTTGAATGTTTTGCCGAATTCTTGCGTCATAACCCACTCATTTTCATATGTTTTCT
Organism: Aeromonas sp. FL131; assembly: GCF_049860615.1. Classification (NCBI taxonomy): domain Bacteria; kingdom Pseudomonadati; phylum Pseudomonadota; class Gammaproteobacteria; order Aeromonadales; family Aeromonadaceae; genus Aeromonas; species Aeromonas sp. FL131. Next base: position 211,131 of record NZ_CP187596.1, on the reverse strand, counting down.
GGCATTCTACAGGCTATCTACAGGGATGCAAAAACCCCCCTGTCTTTTGACACCCGATTATCGGAAGTGCTTTGAGCTATGCTGCCGAGGGAAAAATTGATAGACAGACACTATGGCAACAGATACACAAACTGCCCCTTCATTGGGCGAAATCATGATCATGTACGCGAGCATTCTTCCATCCCGCTGCCAGATCGAATTGGAGTCAACAGAGATCATTATTGACTCTAGATCCCCTTCTGTATTGACATGGCTTCAGCAGTGCAGGGATCAAGGCATTGACTTAGCTTCAAATCATACTGAGGCTATCATGATGTGGCTGAGCAGAGCTGAAGCACCACGGTTTGATGAGGTCGAAACATTGTGGGGTTTTGAGCCTGTTGTCATGAATGGCAGTTAATATCGGCATGCATGATACGTAGAGTCAGATTTCCAACTGTGTTCACCAATTCGGCTTTCTATTCGACTCCTCTTGCTGCTTTCCGTGCACAAGAGTAATCTGGCCGCAGTCCTCGGAGCCTGTGAGGGGATCGGCCCATCGGCCTGGCCCCAATTTTCAATTCCCGGACCTCACCTTGCCGGCAGTTCCTTTTCGCAATCTATCATTCAAGCCCTCGTTGGCTGATTCTGCATGTCTGTTCACCGATGTTTCTCCGGCGTCAGCGCACATGCAGAAACAGCCTAAGGCTGTCTCATGGCACTAGGGAAGGTGCGAACAAGTCCCTGATATGAGATCATGTTTGTCATCTGGAGCCATGGAACAGGGTTCATCATGAGTCATCAACTTACCTTCGCCGACAGTGAATTCAGCAGTAAGCGCCGTCAGACCAGAAAAGAGATTTTCTTGTCCCGCATGGAGCAGATTCTGCCATGGCAAAACATGGTGGAAGTCATCGAGCCGTTTTACCCCAAGGCTGGTAATGGCCGGCGACCTTATCCGCTGGAAACCATGCTACGCATTCACTGCATGCAGCATTGGTACAACCTGAGCGATGGCGCGATGGAAGATGCTCTGTACGAAATCGCCTCCATGCGTCTGTTTGCCCGGTTATCCCTGGATAGCGCCTTGCCGGACCGCACCACCATCATGAATTTCCGCCACCTGCTGGAGCAGCATCAACTGGCCCGCCAATTGTTCAAGACCATCAATCGCTGGCTGGCCGAAGCAGGCGTCATGATGACTCAAGGCACCTTGGTCGATGCCACCATCATTGAGGCACCCAGCTCGACCAAGAACAAAGAGCAGCAACGCGATCCGCAGATGCATCAGACCAAGAAAGGCAATCAGTGGCACTTTGGCATGAAGGCCCACATTGGTGTCGATGCCAAGAGTGGCCTGACCCACAGCCTAGTCACCACCGCGGCCAACGAGCATGACCTCAATCAGCTGGGTAATCTGCTGCATGGAGAGGAGCAATTTGTCTCAGCCGATGCCGGCTACCAAGGGGCGCCACAGCGCGAGGAGCTGGCCGAGGTGGATGTGGACTGGCTGATCGCCGAGCGCCCCGGCAAGGTAAGAACCTTGAAACAGCATCCACGCAAGAACAAAACGGCCATCAACATCGAATACATGAAAGCCAGCATCCGGGCCAAGGTGGAGCACCCATTTCGCATCATCAAGCGACAGTTCGGCTTCGTGAAAGCCAGATACAAGGGGTTGCTGAAAAACGATAACCAACTGGCGATGTTATTCACGCTGGCCAACCTGTTTCGGGCGGACCAAATGATACGTCAGTGGGAGAGATCTCACTAAAAACTGGGGATAACGCCTTAAATGGCGAAGAAACGGTCTAAATAGGCTGATTCAAGGCATTTACGGGAGTAAAAAATCGGCTCAAACATGAAGAAATGAAATGACTGAGTCAGCCGAGAAGAATTTCCCCGCTTATTCGCACCTTCCCTAGGTCTGCAATGTGCCACTTGCGACCAACACAAACCCGGGCAATCCGTCCAGGCTTATCAGCAAAGATACAGGCGGTGAAATCCACCGGCTGAGCAAAAATAATGGAGTTCGATATGCACCAATATAATGAAAAATCAGGAGCGTTCTATGAATAACAGTGGTGGTTTTGTGGTTGTCATCGCAATCGCGGTGCTTCTTGCTTTATTATGGCTTTCCAAAACAATTGGCGTGCCGCTTGATACTGTCGTTGATGCAGGCCGCAATCTCATCCCCGTCATCATTGTAGGCGTTATTACGGTGGCTTTGGGGTATGCGAGGTATTGGCCAATCCTCTTGGGCTGGTCAGTGTTGGCAATAAAACCAATACTGGTCTACAAGTACGCAGGCACAATACTTGCTCAATCATCTACTGTTAATATTCTTGCCGTTCTGGTTGTCGCCGCAGGATTCATGTTTACGCACTGGGTCAATAAGTACGTGTAGCACTGCTACTGATATCAGTAAAAATCGATCGAACCCCGCTATGCGGGGTTTTTTTTGCTTTCAGTTCACCTCTGGACGTGGAAGTTGCCCACGGTTCAGGGCTAGCCGTGACAACCAATGTTCGGCCTGCTCGGATAGCCATGATGTCGCTGCAGATATGCCCCCAGACCGTGCATCCCGACCTGACGTAGCACGTTGGCCAGCCATGGGCAACAGCACCACCCGCTTGGCGGCCTCCCCTGCCCTGGGCCGGCACATGCCGCGCCTGCGCCGGTTTTGCAGTCGCCACTCTTCATGGTTGCTGGCGGGGCACTCCTGGAGGTCGTCCGGGTGAAGATGGCCAAGCGCCTGGCCATGATCATGAACAAGGGGGGCGATCTGCATCGGGAGCCTCGTCGCGGGGGTGAGTCGGTGATCGGCAGGATGCCAGATCCCGGGGGCCGCTGTCAGTGGCAATAAATCCGCACCGGCCCGGCGCCGGTTTGGGTGTTTTACCGGATGGCGCGAAAAGTCAAAAGCGCGGGGGGAGCCAGGGAGGGGGCGGCGCGGGCCAGATCCTTGGCAGATCCACTAGATATAGTGGCACCGGCCAGCTGCAGCAACACAACATCTTGGGGTGTGGGGGTGGCCAAGGGGCATTTGGCTTTTGGTCAGCGGCCAAAGCGGCGGGTAAAAGGACACTGCCGCGCTGCGCTTACCGCCCAGCGTTGACCCTGGTTGCAGCACTGCAACGGTCAGGCCGTGACTTATCAAGCCATCCCCTCGGTTGGCCGGCTTACCCACACATGACACAATGGCATTTTTGAGTCTGCCATAGGGGGCATGATGACGCCGGAGCGTATGAGGCAGTACGGCAAAGGGCTGGGGTTATGGCAAGACAAGCGGTTGGCAACCGCCGAACCGATCTCCTATCTACGCAAAGACCACCCGATCAGCGTCACACCCGTGGCGCAGGCCCAAGGCTGCTGGCTTGAGCCCACCTATGACGGCACCCAGTCGGTTAACCCGCTGGCCAACGGCGTGTTTCTGTGGACCGAGATCATCGGCGCCGGCCATGCCTTCGTGTCGGTGCATCAGGACAACAACCCCTATGTTTACACCTACGGGCGGTTTGGCCGCACGGGCGGCTCCCTGGGAGCCGTTGGCGATGGGGTGCTGAACTTCTTCCAGTTCGGGGATGCGCGAACCTACTACCAAACAGCCTTGTACGGCGTGAGCGCCAAGGCATTTCGCATTGATGACGCGGATCCCGCGATCACCCGCGCCTACTTCGAGCGCCTGTGGAAAAAGGGGACGCCGGCGATCCCCACCCCCACCATGGGCGACATGACCCGGCGCGGTGGCCACACCATCGATCAGTACGATGTAACCGGGAAGAACTGTACGACCCACGCCACCGATGGCCTGAAAATGGCGGGATCCGTGGTGTTCCAGGGCGGCTATACCACCCACTCCCAGATGCGGGTTGAGTCGGAAGAGGACTTTGCCGTACCGTTGTCGCTGCAGCGTTACCTGATGAAGAAAAGTGCCGAGCCCTCGATGCTGGTTGTCGATATGACCAGCGAGTTTCGGCGGCAATACCCGAATACCGATGGAGTGATGCCGGCGAACGAGGACAACCCAGACACCCGCGCATACCGGGCCATGGCCGAGGCCGCGTCTGCCCTTGGCTCTCGCCGTACTCTGGCGGCACGGTAGGGGGGTTATTAGGTGGAGAAAACCATGTCAGCAAGTAAGACCAAAACCGTGTTGCGTTGGGCCGGCATTGCGCTGGTGTCGCTGGGCTATTACCTCTGGCTGGGGGTGGCCTCGACAAGTTTCGGGCACATTGCGGAGAAGGAGAGCGTGATCGGGACCGGCCCCGTCTCGTTGGAGTATCACCGCGCCATGATGGACGCGGTGATGCAAGCCACCGGTGTGGTGTTTGACGCGGCCTCCCTGGGCTTCCTGATCTGCGTCCCCCTGATCCTCATCATCTTCCACAAAGTCAGGTGACCGCCTCCCCCGCTCCGACCGTGATCACCGGCCTTGCCGTCACACATTGCCCCGCCCTGCGGGGCTTTGTTTTATTGGTCAGCGGCCAAAGTACCGGGGAAAACCGGCCAGCGAGGGGCCGGGATCCTGCCGCTTGCAGCCCTGCAACCGACAGGGCCAAACCGGGTACAAGGGGTCGTTTGCGGGAGGGGGCGGAATCCTACGCTAAGGCTTTGGCCAACGATATTCTCCGGTGAGATTGATGTGTTCCCATCCGAGCGGCGAAACATGGGCCAAGAGATCGGGCGATAGCAGCTTTCCATCGCGTTTCTGGTTTGCAACGACCTCGCCGAGCTTCATGGTGTTCCAGAAGATGATGATGGCGGCGAGCAGATTCATGCCGGCGATGCGGTAATGCTGGCCTTCGGCGGAACGGTCGCGGATTTCACCGCGGCGGTGGAAGCTGATTGCCCGCTTCAGCGCATGATGAGCTTCGCCTTTGTTGAGCCCGATCTGGGCACGCCGTTGGAGTTCGGCATCCAGAATCCAGTCGATCATGAACAGGGTGCGCTCGACGCGACCGACTTCCCGCAGGGCTGTCGCGAGCTCGTTCTGCCGCGGATAGGAGGCGAGTTTCCGCAGAATCTGGCTTGGCGCGACGGTCCCGGCAGCAATGGTGGCGGCGATGCGCAGGATGTCGGGCCAATTGCGCTCGATCATGGCTTGGTTGACCTTTCCGCCGATCAACGCTCGCAGGTGCGCCGGGGCGGCCGACGGATTGAACGCGTAGAGCCGTTTGGATGGCAGGTCGCGGATGCGCGGAGCGAACCGGTAGCCGAGAATGGCACATGCGGCAAAGACGTGATCGGTGAAGCCGCCCGTGTCGGTGAACTGCTCGCGGATATGGCGTCCAGCATCGTTCATCAGCAGGCCATCGAGGATGTAAGCCGCTTCGCTTGCCGTTGCAGGAATCACCTGGGTTGCGAACGGCGCATATTGGTCGGAGACGTGGCTATAGGCTTTCAGGCCCGGGGTATTGCCATATTTCGCGTTGACCAGGTTCATGGCCTCACCTTGCTCTGTAGCGACGAAGAACTGTCCGTCGCTCGAAGCCGACGTGCCCATGCCCCAGAACCGGGCCATGGGTAACGCTGCCTGTGCCTCGACCACCATGGCCAGCGCCCGGTCATAGGCTTCGCCCTCGACATGCCACCGTCCAATGCGGATCAATTCCCAGAAGGTGTGGGTGTTTGTCGCATCCGCCATTTTGCGCAAGCCGAGGTTGATCCCTTCCGCCAAGATAACGTTCATTAGCCCGATCCGGTCAGCGCAGGGTGCTCCTGTGCGCAGATGGGTGAACGCTTCGGTGAAGCCGGTCGCCGCATCCACCTCCAGCAGGAGATCGGTGATGCGCGTGGGCGGGATCTGCTTGTAGAGATCGAGCACCAGATCTTCGGCGCCTGTCGGCGCGGCGGCTTCGAGTTTCTCGATATGCAGAACGCCGTTCTCAATCGACCCGCCCGGGATCGTGCCTGCGCGAGCGGCACGGCCAAGCTCGCGCAACCGCATGTCGAGGCGAGCTTGCCGGTCTGCCAGCCATTCCTCCGGCCGCAATGGCACAGCGAGACGACCGCCTTCCGCGATGGCTTGTGCCGGAACGAGTGCGTGTTTCAGATCGCCATAGCGCCGGGACCTAGTAAGCCAGACATCTCCGGAGCGGAACGCATCGCGCAGATGGAACAGCACCGCGATCTCCCATAGGCGAGCGTCGCCAGCCCTCTGGGCCCGAAGGTGGCGATGCCATTTCGAGCTGGGCCGCAAGAAGCTGGTCATCGCGGCATCGTTCAAACCGGTACGAAGGACCGTCACCGCTTCCAGAAGCGGCAGTGCAACGGGCGCAGCTCGCAGATCGAGCAGGCGCAACATGCGTGGAGTGAATCGGCGGAAGCGGTGATAACCGTCGAGCACATGATTGAGCGGATCGTCGGCCATGGTGGCGGTCAGCCTGATTGCCATTGCAACAAGGGTTTTTAAGCCGTCCCACCCTGACCCACTCGCGATGACATCGCCCAGCGGCTGGCCATCATCCTGTGCATCGACCAGGGCGCCCCCGATCTCGGCGAAGGATTTCAGGGTGTCACGCACCACCCCCGCTTCGTCTGCGACCTTTGCATGGCAAATACGCTCCGAAGCACGGTAGAGACGGCCGACGATCCGGTCGTGGGTTTCGACCACTGCGTCGGCCAACATCGCCTGCCATTCCGAGACGCAAACAGCCAAGATCGCAAGCCGCCTGTCCTCCGGGAGATCGCGCATGCCGTCGGCATAATACCGTTCACCCTGCCTGCGCAGACGAGTCACCCGATGGGCAGGAACGCCGGCAAGCAGATCCTCGGGGAGATCGACGCGTTGCAGATATTCGAGCCGGTCGAGCAGCCGGTTGGCCGACGAAGAGTTCGAGCCAGGCTCGAACTGGCGCAGCCACACAAAACGGGTCACCCGATCATCAGCCGTCTCCTCGAGCAATGCCAGCAACTGTTCTCGGATCGGCATAGGCAGCCGACTGGCGATCCTCGTCTCGATGCGTCGCTCGGCATCGACGAGAGCCGCGGCACAAAGCCGCTCGATCGTGGATGTCGCGGGAAGGACAGTGCGGGTGCGTCGGCACTCGGCTACGAAGCGACGGGCGATATCCTCGTTCGACACCGCCATCTCGGCTTCTCGGAACAACCATTCCTTCAGCTCCCTCGCACCACGTCCGGAGAAGGTGCGGAAGCCGTAGAGCCCCCGTAACTCGGCAAGATGCTCGTGCCGTGTTTCCTCGCGGGCAGCATAGTCTACGAGATCGTCGGCACCCAGGCCAAGCTGCGCTCCGATAAATTCGATGACCTCTGCAGGGATCAGTTCGCCTGGAGCCAGCACCCGGCCGGGATAGCGCAGGACACACAATTGCAGGGCGAAGCCGAACCTGTTGTGAGCGCGCCGACGCAGCCTGATATGCCCAAGGTCTTCATCACTCAGCGTATAGTGCTTGAGCAAATCCGTCTGTGAAGTCGGCAAGCGCAACAGCGCGTCTTTCTGCCGATCGGTTAGAGTGACGCGACGCGGCATACATGTTCCTTTTTCAAAATCTGATAGCGTTCAAGACGCTTTATTTATGAAGCTGGTTGAGATACATTTCCAGAGGTCAATGCAATCGTGGCCGAAGCGCCGCCTCAAACCAACGTTTGTGATACATGCTGATCGGATATGCCCGCGTCTCCAAAGCCGATGGCTCGCAGTCTCTCGACCTGCAGCACGACGCCTTGCGCGCCGCAGGTGTCGAACGGGACAATATCTATGATGATCTTGCTTCCGGCGGTCGTGATGATCGCCCTGGCTTGACTGCCTGCCTCAAGTCATTGCGTGACGGCGATGTGCTGGTGGTCTGGAAGCTCGATCGCCTCGGACGATCGCTTGCCCATCTGGTCAACACGGTGAAGGAGCTGTCAGACCGCAAGATCGGCCTGCGGGTTCTGACTGGAAAGGGCGCTCAGATCGACACCACGACTGCGTCCGGTCGCATGGTGTTCGGAATCTTCGCCACCTTAGCCGAGTTCGAGCGGGATCTGATCCGAGAGCGCACCATGGCGGGTCTCGCCTCCGCGAGAGCGCGCGGTCGCAAGGGCGGACGAAAATTCGCGCTCACCAAAGCTCAGGTGCGTCTCGCGCAAGCCGCCATGGCCCAGCGCGATACTTCAGTTTCCGATCTCTGCAAGGAACTCGGCATCGAGCGCGTCACTCTCTACCGATATGTCGGTCCCAAAGGCGAGCTCAGAGACCATGGAAAGCATGTTCTCGGACTTACGTAGCAACTCGTTTCTTTTCGCAGGTTGAGCCACCTCCGCGCTTCATCAGAAAACTGAAGGAACCTCCATTGAATCGAACTAATATTTTTTTTGGTGAATCGCATTCTGACTGGTTGCCTGTCAGAGGCGGAGAATCTGGTGATTTTGTTTTTCGACGTGGTGACGGGCATGCCTTCGCGAAAATCGCACCTGCTTCCCGCCGCGGTGAGCTCGCTGGAGAGCGTGACCGCCTCATTTGGCTCAAAGGTCGAGGTGTGGCTTGCCCCGAGGTGATCAACTGGCAGGAGGAACAGGAGGGTGCATGCTTGGTGATAACGGCAATTCCGGGAGTACCGGCGGCTGATCTGTCTGGAGCGGATTTGCTCAAAGCGTGGCCGTCAATGGGGCAGCAACTTGGCGCTGTTCACAGCCTATTGGTTGATCAATGTCCGTTTGAGCGCAGGCTGTCGCGAATGTTCGGACGCGCCGTTGATGTGGTGTCCCGCAATGCCGTCAATCCCGACTTCTTACCGGACGAGGACAAGAGTACGCCGCAGCTCGATCTTTTGGCTCGTGTCGAACGAGAGCTACCGGTGCGGCTCGACCAAGAGCGCACCGATATGGTTGTTTGCCATGGTGATCCCTGCATGCCGAACTTCATGGTGGACCCTAAAACTCTTCAATGCACGGGTCTGATCGACCTTGGGCGGCTCGGAACAGCAGATCGCTATGCCGATTTGGCACTCATGATTGCTAACGCCGAAGAGAACTGGGCAGCGCCAGATGAAGCAGAGCGCGCCTTCGCTGTCCTATTCAATGTATTGGGGATCGAAGCCCCCGACCGCGAACGCCTTGCCTTCTATCTGCGATTGGACCCTCTGACTTGGGGTTGATGTTCATGCCGCCTGTTTTTCCTGCTCATTGGCACGTTTCGCAACCTGTTCTCATTGCGGACACCTTTTCCAGCCTCGTTTGGAAAGTTTCATTGCCAGACGGGACTCCTGCAATCGTCAAGGGATTGAAACCTATAGAAGACATTGCTGATGAACTGCGCGGGGCCGACTATCTGGTATGGCGCAATGGGAGGGGAGCAGTCCGGTTGCTCGGTCGTGAGAACAATCTGATGTTGCTCGAATATGCCGGGGAGCGAATGCTCTCTCACATCGTTGCCGAGCACGGCGACTACCAGGCGACCGAAATTGCAGCGGAACTAATGGCGAAGCTGTATGCCGCATCTGAGGAACCCCTGCCTTCTGCCCTTCTCCCGATCCGGGATCGCTTTGCAGCTTTGTTTCAGCGGGCGCGCGATGATCAAAACGCAGGTTGTCAAACTGACTACGTCCACGCGGCGATTATAGCCGATCAAATGATGAGCAATGCCTCGGAACTGCGTGGGCTACATGGCGATCTGCATCATGAAAACATCATGTTCTCCAGTCGCGGCTGGCTGGTGATAGATCCCGTCGGTCTGGTCGGTGAAGTGGGCTTTGGCGCCGCCAATATGTTCTACGATCCGGCTGACAGAGACGACCTTTGTCTCGATCCCAGACGCATTGCACAGATGGCGGACGCATTCTCTCGTGCGCTGGACGTCGATCCGCGTCGCCTGCTCGACCAGGCGTACGCTTATGGGTGCCTTTCCGCAGCTTGGAACGCGGATGGAGAAGAGGAGCAACGCGATCTAGCTATCGCGGCCGCGATCAAGCAGGTGCGACAGACGTCATACTAGATATCAAGCGACTTCTCCTATCCCCTCGGAACACATCAATCTTACCGGAGAATATCGTTGGCCAAAGCCTTAGCGTAGGATTTCGCCCTCTCCCGCAAACGACCCCTACAATGGGCCTCCCTTGTCGACCCATAGGAGCATCCGATGCCCGCCCTTATCCCCGAGCTGATCGCCATGGCCAGCGATCCGACCGTCAAAACCACCGACCTGCTGCGCAAGGCTATGGTGGCCGCCCGCTTGCTCAAGCAGCCCGAGTGGGCCGCTTGGATAGACCATGAACTGCAAGGCTATCCGCAGCCCGGGGATTTACCGCCCTACCGTGTGCTGCAAGGTGAGCTCAAAGTCGATGTGCCTGGTCATGGGAGGCTTCCATTGCCAATTAGGAATGCCGAGATGAACAGGTTAATAACGGAATCCCGGTTTGGTCATCCGATGGGGGCCTTGGAGGACCTGGCTGTACCTGGTGAAGTTGTTCGTTCGTTCTTCACCCCCGAACAGAGCCAATTTCTGATACAAGAGCTTTCACTGCCAGGCGTGCCAGAACTCGCCTTGGGGTCAAACCAAGTTCGTGGGCTTATTGAGGCGGTCCGAGACAAGCTGCTGACTTGGGCACTCGACTTGGCCGAGGCGGGGATCCAGGGGGACGGGATGAGCTTTACCTCCCAGGAGCAGCAGCAGGCCCAGCAGCTGGCGCCGGTGAACATCCATATCGGGGGGGATGCCCCCGGTTTTCAGTTCATGCAGAGCTCGCCCGGCGGCCAGCAACAGCAGACAGTGACAGGCGAGCAGAAGGCCGAGGCGCTGGCTGCATTGTTGCCGTGGCTGCAGCAGGTGATTGCACAAGGACAGCTGCAGGGAGAAGCGTGTGCAGAGCTGCAGGCCGAACTGGACACCCTCAAGGCCCAGGCCGCCTCCCCTAACCCAAAATGGCCGGTGATCGGCGCCGTGGCAGACAGCGTGCGGGCTGTGCTGGTAGGCGCCGGCGGGGGAGTGTTGGCGGCGCAGGCGCTGGGCTGGCTGGCCACCTTGAGCGGCAGCTGATGGAACGGGGGACGGCTGCCGCGTTGCGCTGATCCCGCCGCTCACCCGACAAGGGAGGATGGTCGGTGGTGCGCTCGAGCGGGGCGGCATGGTACGCTTGCGAGACTGTATATGGATACAGTGTTTTGCGCGAAACAGCGTGGCTTGGTAGTTCTGGAGGGTGACATGATGGTTTGGGTTTGGGATGCGTTGAAGATGCTGATCGCGGGGATCAGACAGGAGGGCATGACAGCGCTGCTGATCCTGCTGTTTGTTGCCGCTGGGATCTGGATACTGGAGGCGTTGAAAAAAAATCGTTATGGCGCCAGAGCGGGGTTCACGGTTGTGCAGGTGTTGCTGGTGATAGGCGCCCTGCTGTTCTTCTGTTGGGCAGGGTATACCGCGGGTCGGCCAGGCAATGACGATACAAAATGGATCCACGAGGTGGGCCAGTACGGCCTGTAACGATGGTGCCCAGATCACGCCCTGCTTATGCGGGGCGTTTGCTTTCTTGGTCAGCGGCCAAAGCGGCGGGAAAAACCGGCCAGCGTGGGGCCGGGATCCTGCCGTTTGCAGTCCTGCAATCCAAACCACCGAAACCGAGTACAATGGGGGCCTAATATCGCCTAGGAGCACGTCCATGCCCGCACTCATCCCCGAACTGATTGCCCTGGCCAACGATCCGGCCGTTAAAACCGCTGATCTGCTACGCCGCGCCCTAGTGGGGGAGCCCGCAGAATTCGGAAAAAATCGTACGCTAAGGTTTTCCGGGCATCCGTAAGGGCCGAAACTTCCCGTCTTCCAGTCTGCGGCTCTGCCGCCAGACGTAATCGCCGGTTAGGTTGATGTGCTCCCAGCCCAGCGGCGACAGGAATTGCAGCAGCTCGCCGTCCACCGGCTTGCCGGCCTCGACCAACCCCTGGGTGGCGCGTTCCAGGTACACCGTGTTCCACAGCACGATAGCCGCCGTCACCAGGTTGAGGCCGCTGGCCCGGTAGCGCTGCTGCTCGAAGCTCCGATCCCTGATTTCCCCAAGGCGGTTGAAGAACACCGCCCTGGCCAGCGAGTTGCGCGCCTCACCTTTGTTCAGGCCGGCATGCACGCGGCGGCGCAGTTCAACACTTTGCAGCCAGTCCAGGATGAACAGCGTGCGCTCGATCCGGCCCAGCTCGCGCAGGGCCACGGCCAGTCCGTTCTGGCGCGGGTAGCTGCCGAGCTTGCGCAGCATCAGCGAGGCGGTGACGGTGCCCTGCTTGATCGAGCTGGCCAGGCGCAGGATGTCGTCCCAGTGGGCACGCACGTGCTTGATGTTCAGGGTGCCGCCGATCAGCGGGCGCAACGTCGGGTAGGCTTGCACGCCCTGCGGCACGTACAGCTTGGTTTCGCCGAGGTCGCGGATGCGCGGCGCGAAGCGGAAGCCTAGCAGGTGCATCAGGGCAAAGACGTGATCGGTGAAGCCGGCCGTGTCGGTGTAGTGCTCCTCGATCCGCAGGTCGGACTCGTGGTACAGCAGGCCGTCGAGCACATAGGTGGAATCGCGGACGCCGACATTCACCACGCGGGTGCTGAACGGCGCGTACTGGTCGGAGATATGGGTATAGAACAGCCGTCCCGGCTCGCTACCGTACTTCGGGTTGACGTGCCCGGTGCTCTCGCCCCGGCCACCCGCGCGGAAGCGCTGGCCATCGGAGGATGAGGTCGTGCCGTCGCCCCAGTGGGCGGCAAAGGCGTGGCGATACTGGTGGTTGACCAGCTCGGCCAAGGCCGCCGAATAGGTTTCGTCGCGGATGTGCCAGGCTTGCAGCCAGGACAGCTTGGCGTAGGTCAGGCCGGGGCTCGACTCGGCCATCTTGGTCAGCCCGAGGTTGATCGCATCACCGAGGATTGCGGACAGCAGCAACGTCCTGTCTTTGGCCTCGGCCCCGTCCTTCAAGTGGGTGAAGTGGCGGCTGAAGCCCGTCCAGTCGTCCACGTCCATCAGCAGTTCGGTGATCTTGATGCGCGGCAGTAACTGGCTGGTTTGGTCGATCAGCGCCTGCGCCCGATCCGGCACCGCCGCATCCAGCGGGGTGATTTTCAGCCCTGACTCGGTGAGGATGGCATCGGGCAGCTCGTTGTCCTTGGCCAGGCGGGTGACGGTGGCCAACTGCTCGTCCAGCAGCTGCAAACGCTCTTCCAGGTACTGGTCGCTGTTCGGGTTGATCGCCAGGGGCAGGGCCTGCTCGCGCTTGAGTGCGGCGAACTTCTCGGCCGGCAGCAGGTAGTCGTCGAAGTCGCGGAACTGCCGCGAGCCCTTGACCCAGATGTCGCCGGAGCGCAGGGCGTTCTTCAGCTCGGACAGGGCGCAGATTTCGTAGAATTTCCGGTCGAGGCCTTCCGGGGTGATCACCAGCGGCTTCCAGCGCGGCTTGATGAAGGCCGTGGGTGCATCGGCCGGCACCTTGCGCAGGTTGTCGGCGTTCATCTCACGCAGGGTCTGCACGGCTGCCAGCACGCCTTGCGCGGCCGGCCCGTGCTGTTCCCCAACTTTTCGCTCGGCGAAGAGTATGAACATGCGCCGCCGGCGACGAATCGCCAAATCTCACCGTATCTCCCGAGCGGACGATTTCGCACCGGTCTGCCCGTCGAAGGGCTTGCGATCGAACGGGGCGACCTTTTCTATGCATGTCCGCGAGCCAGCGTCTTTTATGGCACGGCGCTCGACGCCGACCTTCGGACGCGCGGCGTAAGCACGCTTGTCATGGCCGGGATAAGCACCACCGGCGTTGTTCTTTCAAGCGTCGCCTGGGCTAGTGATGCGGACTACGACGTGCGTTTGGTCCAGGACTGCTGCTACGACCCGGATCGGGATGCCCACGAAGCTCTGTTGCGTTCCGGGTTCGGCGGACGTGTACAGGTCGTGTAATTTTCGGGCCTCGCATGATCGCGGCCATAGCCGCAGGTGGATTGGTGCGAGGCAGGGCCAGTCCAAGTCAGGGTGCGGTCATCGCGGCGCCTGCAACTCTCAAAAACCCATCGCCGTAGCGGAGGTCTTGTAATCGCATGTCATTACGCACGCCCGATTTATTGTTCACAGCGATAGCACCTGCCATTTGGGGCAGCACCTACATTGTCACCACCCAATACCTGCCGAACTTCTCACCGATGACGGTCGCGATGCTGCGGGCGTTGCCGGCGGGTTTATTGCTCGTGATGATCGTCCGACAGATTCCAACGGGAATCTGGTGGATGCGCATCTTCATCCTCGGCGCACTTAATATTTCGCTATTCTGGAGCTTGTTGTTTATTTCGGTCTACCGCCTGCCGGGCGGGGTCGCGGCGACGGTAGGCGCTGTGCAGCCGCTGATGGTCGTGTTCATCTCTGCCGCTCTGCTAGGTAGCCCGATACGATTGATGGCGGTCCTGGGGGCTATTTGCGGAACTGCGGGCGTGGCGCTGTTGGTGTTGACACCAAACGCAGCGCTAGATCCTGTCGGCGTCGCAGCGGGCCTGGCGGGGGCGGTTTCCATGGCGTTCGGAACCGTGCTGACCCGCAAGTGGCAACCTCCCGTGCCTCTGCTCACCTTTACCGCCTGGCAACTGGCGGCCGGAGGACTTCTGCTCGTTCCAGTAGCTTTAGTGTTTGATCCGCCAATCCCGATGCCTACAGGAACCAATGTTCTCGGCCTGGCGTGGCTCGGCCTGATCGGAGCGGGTTTAACCTACTTCCTTTGGTTCCGGGGGATCTCGCGACTCGAACCTACAGTTGTTTCCTTACTGGGCTTTCTCAGCCCGGGGACCGCCGTGTTGCTAGGATGGTTGTTCTTGGATCAGACGCTGAGTGCGCTTCAAATCATCGGCGTCCTGCTCGTGATCGGGAGTATCTGGCTGGGCCAACGTTCCAACCGCACTCCTAGGGCGCGTATAGCTTGCCGGAAGTCGCCTTGACCCGCATGGCATAGGCCTATCGTTTCCACGATCAGCGATCGGCTCGTTGCCCTGCGCCGCTCCAAAGCCCGCGACGCAGCGCCGGCAGGCAGAGCAAGTAGAGGGCAGCGCCTGCAATCCATGCCCACCCGTTCCACGTTGTTATAGAAGCCGCATAGATCGCCGTGAAGAGGAGGGGTCCGACGATCGAGGTCAGGCTGGTGAGCGCCGCCAGTGAGCCTTGCAGCTGCCCCTGACGTTCCTCATCCACCTGCCTGGACAACATTGCTTGCAGCGCCGGCATTCCGATGCCACCCGAAGCAAGCAGGACCATGATCGGGAACGCCATCCATCCCCGTGTCGCGAAGGCAAGCAGGATGTAGCCTGTGCCGTCGGCAATCATTCCGAGCATGAGTGCCCGCCTTTCGCCGAGCCGGGCGGCTACAGGGCCGGTGATCATTGCCTGGGCGAGTGAATGCAGAATGCCAAATGCGGCAAGCGAAATGCCGATCGTGGTCGCGTCCCAGTGAAAGCGATCCTCGCCGAAAATGACCCAAAGCGCGGCCGGCACCTGTCCGACAAGTTGCATGATGAAGAAGACCGCCATCAGGGCGGCGACGACGGTCATGCCCCGGGCCCACCGGAACGAAGCGAGCGGGTTGAGAGCCTCCCGGCGTAACGGCCGGCGTTCGCCTTTGTGCGACTCCGGCAAAAGGAAACAGCCCGTCAGGAAATTGAGGCCGTTCAAGGCTGCCGCGGCGAAGAACGGAGCGTGGGGGGAGAAACCGCCCATCAGCCCACCGAGCACAGGTCCCGCGACCATCCCGAACCCGAAACAGGCGCTCATGAAGCCGAAGTGCCGCGCGCGCTCATCGCCATCAGTGATATCGGCAATATAAGCGCCGGCTACCGCCCCAGTCGCCCCGGTGATGCCGGCCACGATCCGCCCGATATAGAGAACCCAAAGGAAAGGCGCCGTCGCCATGATGGCGTAGTCGACAGCAGCGCCGGCCAGCGAGACGAGCAAGACCGGCCGCCGCCCGAAACGATCCGACAGCGCGCCCAGCACAGGTGCGCAGGCAAATTGCATCAACGCATACAGCGCCAGCAGAATGCCATAGTGGGCGGTGACGTCGTTCGAGTGAACCAGATCGCGCAGGAGGCCCGGCAGCACCGGCATAATCAGGCCGATGCCGACAGCGTCGAGCGCGACAGTGCTCAGAATTACGATCAGGGGTCTGTTGGGTTTCACGTCTGGCCTCCGGACCAGCCTCCGCTGGTCCGATTGAACGCGCGGATTCTTTATCACTGATAAGTTGGTGGACATATTATGTTTATCAGTGATAAAGTGTCAAGCATGACAAAGTTGCAGCCGAATACAGTGATCCGTGCCGCCCTGGACCTGTTGAACGAGGTCGGCGTAGACGGTCTGACGACACGCAAACTGGCGGAACGGTTGGGGGTTCAGCAGCCGGCGCTTTACTGGCACTTCAGGAACAAGCGGGCGCTGCTCGACGCACTGGCCGAAGCCATGCTGGCGGAGAATCATACGCATTCGGTGCCGAGAGCCGACGACGACTGGCGCTCATTTCTGATCGGGAATGCCCGCAGCTTCAGGCAGGCGCTGCTCGCCTACCGCGATGGCGCGCGCATCCATGCCGGCACGCGACCGGGCGCACCGCAGATGGAAACGGCCGACGCGCAGCTTCGCTTCCTCTGCGAGGCGGGTTTTTCGGCCGGGGACGCCGTCAATGCGCTGATGACAATCAGCTACTTCACTGTTGGGGCCGTGCTTGAGGAGCAGGCCGGCGACAGCGATGCCGGCGAGCGCGGCGGCACCGTTGAACAGGCTCCGCTCTCGCCGCTGTTGCGGGCCGCGATAGACGCCTTCGACGAAGCCGGTCCGGACGCAGCGTTCGAGCAGGGACTCGCGGTGATTGTCGATGGATTGGCGAAAAGGAGGCTCGTTGTCAGGAACGTTGAAGGACCGAGAAAGGGTGACGATTGATCAGGACCGCTGCCGGAGCGCAACCCACTCACTACAGCAGAGCCATGTAGACAACATCCCCTCCCCCTTTCCACCGCGTCAGACGCCCGTAGCAGCCCGCTACGGGCTTTTTCATGCCCTGCCCTAGCGTCCAAGCCTCACGGCCGCGCTCGGCCTCTCTGGCGGCCTTCTGGCGCTCCTGCTGCGGCGTCCGCTCGTGGGCCGTGGCGCGGGTCCGCGCGCCGGCCTCGTGCGCCTGGCGCTCGCGGGCGAGGTCCAGGGCGGCCGTCTTCACGTTCTGCCTTGCGCAGATGAGATAGGGGAGCCCGCAGAATTCGGAAAAAATCGTACGCTAAGGTTTTCCGGGCATCCGTAAGGGCCGAAACTTCCGGTCTTCCAGTCTGCGGCTCTGCCGCCAGACGTAATCGCCGGTTAGGTTGATGTGCTCCCAGCCCAGCGGCGACAGGAATTGCAGCAGCTCGCCGTCCACCGGCTTGCCGGCCTCGACCAACCCCTGGGTGGCGCGTTCCAGGTACACCGTGTTCCACAGCACGATAGCCGCCGTCACCAGGTTGAGGCCGCTGGCCCGGTAGCGCTGCTGCTCGAAGCTCCGATCCCTGATTTCCCCAAGGCGGTTGAAGAACACCGCCCTGGCCAGCGAGTTGCGCGCCTCACCTTTGTTCAGGCCGGCATGCACGCGGCGGGGCAGTTCAACACTTTGCAGCCAGTCCAGGATGAACAGCGTGCGCTCGATCCGGCCCAGCTCGCGCAGGGCCACGGCCAGTCCGTTCTGGCGCGGGTAGCTGCCGAGCTTGCGCAGCATCAGCGAGGCGGTGACGGTGCCCTGCTTGATCGAGCTGGCCAGGCGCAGGATGTCGTCCCAGTGGGCACGCACGTGCTTGATGTTCAGGGTGCCGCCGATCAGCGGGCGCAACGTCGGGTAGGCTTGCACGCCCTGCGGCACGTACAGCTTGGTTTCGCCGAGGTCGCGGATGCGCGGCGCGAAGCGGAAGCCTAGCAGGTGCATCAGGGCAAAGACGTGATCGGTGAAGCCGGCCGTGTCGGTGTAGTGCTCCTCGATCCGCAGGTCGGACTCGTGGTACAGCAGGCCGTCGAGCACATAGGTGGAATCGCGGACGCCGACATTCACCACGCGGGTGCTGAACGGCGCGTACTGGTCGGAGATATGGGTATAGAACAGCCGTCCCGGCTCGCTACCGTACTTCGGGTTGACGTGCCCGGTGCTCTCGCCCCGGCCACCCGCGCGGAAGCGCTGGCCATCGGAGGATGAGGTCGTGCCGTCGCCCCAGTGGGCGGCAAAGGCGTGGCGATACTGGTGGTTGACCAGCTCGGCCAAGGCCGCCGAATAGGTTTCGTCGCGGATGTGCCAGGCTTGCAGCCAGGACAGCTTGGCGTAGGTCAGGCCGGGGCTCGACTCGGCCATCTTGGTCAGCCCGAGGTTGATCGCATCACCGAGGATTGCGGACAGCAGCAACGTCCTGTCTTTGGCCTCGGCCCCGTCCTTCAAGTGGGTGAAGTGGCGGCTGAAGCCCGTCCAGTCGTCCACGTCCATCAGCAGTTCGGTGATCTTGATGCGCGGCAGTAACTGGCTGGTTTGGTCGATCAGCGCCTGCGCCCGATCCGGCACCGCCGCATCCAGCGGGGTGATTTTCAGCCCTGACTCGGTGAGGATGGCATCGGGCAGCTCGTTGTCCTTGGCCAGGCGGGTGACGGTGGCCAACTGCTCGTCCAGCAGCTGCAAACGCTCTTCCAGGTACTGGTCGCTGTTCGGGTTGATCGCCAGGGGCAGGGCCTGCTCGCGCTTGAGTGCGGCGAACTTCTCGGCCGGCAGCAGGTAGTCGTCGAAGTCGCGGAACTGCCGCGAGCCCTTGACCCAGATGTCGCCGGAGCGCAGGGCGTTCTTCAGCTCGGACAGGGCGCAGATTTCGTAGAATTTCCGGTCGAGGCCTTCCGGGGTGATCACCAGCGGCTTCCAGCGCGGCTTGATGAAGGCCGTGGGTGCATCGGCCGGCACCTTGCGCAGGTTGTCGGCGTTCATCTCACGCAGGGTCTGCACGGCTGCCAGCACGCCTTGCGCGGCCGGCGCGGCGCGCAGTTCCAGCACCTCCAGCAAGGCCGGCGTGTAACGGCGCAGGGTGGCGAAGTTCTCGCCGACCAGGTGCAGGTGGTCGAAGCCTTCCGGCCGGGCCAGCAGCTCGGCCTCGCTGACGCTCTCGGTGAACTCGTCCCAGGGAATCACCGCCTCGATGGCGGCATAGGGGTCGCTGCCGCTTTCCTTCGCTTCCAGCAGCGCCTGGCCGATCCTGGAGTACAGGCGCACCTTGTCGTTGATCGCCTTGCCCTGCTTCTGGAACTGCTGCTGATGCTTGTGCTTCGCGCCGCTGAACAGCTTGACCAGGATGCGGTCATGCAGATCGACCAGCTCATCGATCACGGTCGCGGTGCTCTCCAGCACCACGGCGGCCAGGGTCGCGTAGCGGCGCTGCGGCTCGAACTTACCGAGGTCTTTGGGCGTCATCTGCCCACCCTCGCGGGCCAGCTTGAGCAGGCGGTTCTGGTGGATGTGCCGGCCCAGGCCTTCGGGCAAGTCCACCAACTGAAATGTCTTCAGCCGCTCGATGTGTTCCAGCATGTGCCGAGAGTTGGGTTTCAGCGGTGCCTGGCGCAGCCAGGTCAACCAGGTGATGCTGCTGCCGGCCTTGAGCTTCAACAGCTCGTCCAGCTTGGCCCGATGCGAGTCCGTGAGTGGTTCGACCAGGGCGCGGTAGACCCGCCGATTGGCTCGCGCAATGGCTTCCGAGCAGGCCCGGTCAATCACGCTCAGCGCCGGCAGGATGCGTCGTTTCTGCCGTAGGCTCTCCAGGGCCTGACCGGCCAGCAGCAAGCCTTTGTCGGTCTGCTGGGCCAGCTCGGTTAGCTCGCGCACCAGGGCGCGGAAGTCGGACAGGCCGAACGGGGCCAGTTGCAGGTAGGTGCGCAGTTCCTGGGCATGCTCGCGACGGGTCACGTCGCGCTCGCCGTACTTTGCCCAGCTCGCCGGCTCGGCCTGGACTTGCTTCGCCACCCACAGGATGACCGGCTCGGGCAGCTCGCTGTCGGTTCCCAGCGCGTAACCGGGGTAGCGCAGCAGGCAGAGCTGCACGGCGAAGCCGAGGCGGTTGGCGTCGCCGCGTCGCTGGCGGATCAGCGACAGGTCGGAGTCGTTGAAGGTGTAGTAGCGGATCAGGTCATCCTGGCTTTCCGGCAGCGCAAGCAGGGTGTCCCGCTCCGTGGCCGAGAGGATCAAGCGACGCGGCATGTGTCAGTCGTCCGTGCGGAGGTACTGGTAGAGGGTTTCCCGGCTGATGTTGAACTCGCGGGCAAGCTGCGCCTTGGGCTCGCCGGCCGTCGCTCGCTGCCGCAGGGTAGCAGCCTGCTCATCGGACAGGGCTTTCTTGCGGCCCCGGTACGCGCCACGCTGCTTGGCCAAGGCGATGCCCTCACGCTGCCGCTCGCGGATCAGGGCGCGCTCGAACTCAGCGAAGGCCCCCATCACCGACAGCATCAGGTTGGCCATCGGCGAGTCCTCGCCAGTGAACACCAGGCCCTCCTTCAGGAACTCGATGCGCACGCCGCGCTGAGTCAGCTTCTGTACCAAGCGACGCAGGTCATCGAGGTTGCGGGCCAGCCGATCCATGCTGTGCACCACCACTGTATCGCCTTCGCGGACGAAGCTCAGCAGCGCTTCGAGCTGGGGGCGCTGGGTGTCCTTGCCCGATGCCTTGTCGGTGAACACCTTGCTCACCTGGGTTTGTTCCAGCTGGCGTTCCGGGTTCTGGTCAAAGCTGCTGACCCGGACGTAGCCGATGCGGTGCCCCTGCACGATGTCTCCTTGGTTGAAGGCGGCTTAAGTGCACTTTCTGTTCCGTTGTGCCTCAAAGCCCATTTCTGTCAGGCTGAAATCTATAACCTTCGCGGGCATGTGTCAAAAAATGGGAAAGCAGACTCTATTCTGACGAAGCGGCGCGGCCCTGCCTGACATCAAGTTAGGGTATAGCCTAGATTGACATGCGCGATGCAACCCTTAACTTGCTTGCACCTATCGTTTCCATGCTAGCTTTATCGTAACGCTCAAGAAATTGGGCTTAATGCCGAAAACAATAAAATAAAACAGCCAACCCTTGAGGTTCTTATGCGCCAGAATTTACCAGTGACGGGTCGAAACTTAGAACTCCCAAAAGATGCCAATATTCTTTCGACTACCTCCCCTCAAAGCCATATCACGTACGTTAATCCTGACTTCATTAAAATCAGTGGTTTCACTGAGGAAGAACTATTAGGCCAGCCTCACAACATCGTAAGACACCCAGATATGCCGCCTGCTGCATTTGAGCATATGTGGAGTACATTAAAATCTGGCCGCTCATGGATGGGGCTAGTAAAAAATCGCTGTAAAAATGGCGACCACTATTGGGTAAGTGCTTATGTAACGCCAATAGCTAAGAATGGTTCGATTGTTGAATACCAGTCTGTAAGGACCAAGCCTGAACCTGAGCAGGTTTTGGCTGCGGAAAAATTATATGCTCAATTGAGAAGCGGGAAGGCCGCGAGGCCGAAATTGGCTGCTAGCTTTTCCGTGAAAATACTCTTGCTCATATGGGGTAGTATTATATCAAGCGCAATGGCTGCCGGCATGCTTACTGATACATCAATAAGCAGCTTATTGTTACCAGGAATCAACGCCTTTACCCGCTGCCGGAGCCTCACCTCAATAGCACTCTCCGGCAGCCGTATTGTTACAGCGAATCAAACTGATAGCTGACCGATAGCCCAACGCCATAGTTACGGCCCGGCGCCGGTTCATAATAGCGTCCGTTGCTCTCGTTGACGATAACAGAGCCGACGTAGCGCTTATCAAACAGGTTATCAACGCGCGTATAGAGGTCGACGGTCCAGTTATCTAGCACATATTTATAGCCGGTATTCAGTGCCGTCACCGTATAGGCTGGAGCCTGCTCGCTATTGGCATCGTTGACCTGAATATCGCTCATATAGCGGACTTCAGCGCCAGCGTACCATCCCTCTTCCGGCACCCAGCCAAAGGAGGCATAGGCGCTATTACGTGCAATCCCCGGGATCCGATTGCCGCTCTGAATAGCATCGCCGGCGTTTTCACGGTAGGTCGCATCCAGCAGCGTCCACGCCAGTTTGGCGCGCCAGGCGGGCGCAAATTGCTGATCCCATCCCAGTTCGACCCCGCGGCGGCGCGTCTTGCCCGCGTTCTGATAGGACGTACGGCCATTGTCGCTGGCGGCAACGACAATTTCATTTTTCGTGTCCGTATTGAAGACGCTCAGGCTCGCCATCCCGGTGCCCACCTGCCATTTACTGCCTGCTTCAACGGTGGTGTTAGTGGCCGGTTGCAGAGCAAAGTTAAGCCCGGACTGACCATCGGGACGATAGGACAGCTCGTTAATGGTCGGCGTTTCAAATCCCCTCCCGGCAGAGAGGTAAACGTTCCACTGCGGCGTCATGGCATACTTCAGCGCTGCCGCCGGAAGCCACTTGTGATAGCTCGCTTCGCCGCTATCATCACCATTTTTACCTACAACATAACGATCGTTGGAATCAAACCATACCGAGCTATAGCGCGCCCCGGCGTCCAGCCCCAGGGCTGAGGTGAGCTGCCAGTGCGTTTGAATGTAGGGATCGAGGTTCCACATCAGGTTACGTTCGTTACGTCGCATATCACCTTTGGTGCCGAGATCGTAAACGCCGTTCTGATAAACAAAGTTCTCATAGCCTTTGCGCTGTTCGGTCATCGCCTCGTAATCAAGGCCGGTGGTGATGGCGTAAGGGATAAAACCGCTGTCATCGTGGTGTGTCCAGCGCGTGGCTTTGTTGAATAAA
Organism: Aeromonas sp. FL131; assembly: GCF_049860615.1. NCBI lineage: Bacteria > Pseudomonadati > Pseudomonadota > Gammaproteobacteria > Aeromonadales > Aeromonadaceae > Aeromonas > Aeromonas sp. FL131. The sequence goes on along the minus strand of NZ_CP187596.1, from coordinate 188,392 downwards.
TCAGATTTCGGGTAAGTCTCCCCCGTAGCGGGTTGTGTTTTCAGGCAATACGCACGCTTTCAGGCATACCTGCTTTCGTCATTTTGTTCAGCGCTCGTACCAGGGCCATAGCCTCCGCAACCTGACCATCGTAGTCACGCAGCGTCAGTGAACCCCCGAACAGCTGTTTTACCCGGTACATCGCCGTTTCCGCTATCGAGCGACGGTTGTAATCTGTTGTCCATTTCCACCGCGCATTACTCCCGGTCATTCGCTGATTAGCCACTGCACGGTTACGGTCTGCATATTCACCGGGCCAGTAACCCGCACCTTTTCGGGGCGGGATAAGCGCGCTGATTTTCTTACGCCGCAGTTCATCGTGACAGAGCCGGGTATCGTAAGCTCCATCGGCGGCGGCTGACCTGATTTTCCGGTGGGTTTGCCGGATTAACCCGGGGAAGGCCTCTGAGTCCGTAACGTTGTTCAGCGACAGGTCAGCGCAGATGATTTCATGTGTTTTACTGTCAACTGCCAGATGCAGCTTACGCCATATACGACGGCGTTCCTGGCCATGCTTTTTGACTTTCCTCTCGCCTTCACCGAAGACCTTCAGCCCGGTGGAATCAATTACCAGGTGTGCGATTTCACCCCGGGTGGGCGTTTTGAAACTGATATTAACCGACTTTGCCCGCCTGCTGACACAGCTGTAATCCGGGCAGCGTAGCGGAACGTTCATCAGAGAAAAAATGGAATCAATAAAGCCCTGCGCAGCGCGCAGGGTCAGCCTGAATACGCGTTTAATGACCAGCACAGTCGTGATGGCAAGGTCAGAATAGCGCTGAGGTCTGCCTCGTGAAGAAGGTGTTGCTGACTCATACCAGGCCTGAATAGCTTCATCATCCAGCCAGAAAGTTATGGAGCCACGGTTGATGAGGGCTTTATTGTAGGTGGGCCAGTTGGTGATTTTGAACTTTTGCTTTGCCACGGAACGGTCTGCGTTGTCGGGAAGATACGTGATCTGATCCTTCAACTCAGCAAAAGTTCGATTTATTCAACAAAACCAGTTACAGCCCTTCGGCGATGATTCTCGCCGCTGAAGCCAGCACATCGCGGCGGCTCTCTGCGTTCTGTTGCGGCTGGGTAAAATAGGTCACCAGAACCAGCGGCGCACGACCCTGCGGCCAGATCACCGCAATATCATTGGTGGTGCCGTAGTCGCCGCTGCCGGTCTTATCACCCACAGTCCACGACGTCGGTAAGCCGGCCCGAATGCTGGCTGCGCCGGTCGTATTGCCTTTGAGCCACGTCACCAACTGCGCCCGCTGGGTTTCGCCCAGCGCATGACCCAGCGTAAGCTGACGCAACGTCTGCGCCATCGCCCGCGGCGTGGTGGTGTCTCTCGGGTCGCCGGGAATGGCGGTATTCAGCGTAGGTTCAGTGCGATCCAGACGAAACGTCTCATCGCCGATCGCGCGGGCAAAAGCCGTCACGCCTCCCGGGCCACCGAGCTGGGCAATCAATTTGTTCATGGCGGTATTGTCGCTGTACTGCAACGCGGCCGCGCTCAGTTCTGCCAGCGTCATTGTGCCGTTGACGTGTTTTTCGGCAATCGGATTGTAGTTAACCAGATCGGCAGGCTTGATCTCGACAGGCTGATTAAGCAGCTGCTTTTGCGTTTCACTCTGCTTAAGCACCGCCGCGGCCGCCATAACTTTACTGGTACTGCACATTGGAAAGCGTTCATCACCGCGATAAAGCACCTGCGTATTATCTGCGGTATCGATGAGCGCGACGCCCAGCCGCCCTCCGCTGCTTTTCTCCAGCGCCGCCAGCTTTTGCTGCACCGCACTCGTCTGCGCATAAAGCGGCGCGCTGCCCAGCAGCAGCGGAATGCACGCCGCCGCCGCGAACATCATCCGTTGCACTCTCTTTGTCACCATCTCAAACTCCCAATACGGTCAATCCGTGTTACATCAGTATTCCCTAAATTCCACGTGTGTTTTTTATTAGCTTCAAAAATCACTATTTCACGAAGAATTTAGACTGCTTCTCACACATTGTAACATTATTTACAACCACCTTTCAATCATTTTTGATAAATCATTGATTTCATCTTTGCTGCAATGATACTTAATAAACTCTGCAAGTTATCCACAGAGCAACACTCAATTTTATTGATGATATTCTTATTATACCAGACATTTTTCATACACTCCCTTGTACGGATAGTTTTCCGACAACTTCATGATTACATATCTTGCGGTTTTGATTATTTTTGCTGCAAGAAATACATACTTCAAACGAAAGGTCTTTATTTGCTGTCTGTATTCTGAAGAGTCCAAGGAATCAAACTTGAACAACAAAAATAGGTTATATGAAAGCATCATCATTTGAAACACGGCTTCATTCGCCCAAAATGACTTTAGCAAGAGATGACCCACCGCCATGTCGTATTTGGCTTCTTTGATATAGTTTTCAGCATTACCACGCTTTTCATAGTATATAACTACTTTTTCAGAAAGCAAGGTAGTATTTGTTACAAAGAAAAAGTAGTCGTATTCGGAACCTTCTAAAAGTGATAATTGTGCTCTTTCTTTTTCTGGTTTCAGTACGCGAGATACGACAAATCTTCTGTCTTTTTCCCATTTAACTAATTTTGTATACAGTTCTGTAGTTTCTCTACCTTCTTCTCCTTTAACGAATACAATTGATGAATTCGTTGCTTGTGAGGTGAGTGTAGAATAACTTTTGGCTTTAATTAAATATTTGCATCCAAGAGATTCTATCGTTTCGATAATTTTTTCATCAAAGTAGCCACTATCCATTCGAAATAAAATTTCTAAATCGTCTGATTTGATGTTAGCAACAATTTCTTTGATCATTTCCGCAGCACCGTTTGCAGTGTAAGTATTGCCACTTCTTACAAATCCGGTAACATATGCTTTTAATTCGTCGCAAAATGCAAATTGGATATTGTAGCATCGGTTTCCCAGTTTCTTAGGATTATATCCTTTTGACGCACCTTCTTGATGACCTTCTACGTTAATTACACTACTATCAATATCAATCGTAATGGATGTCAATTTACTTTTAGTGAGCAGTTTTTTAAAGACTTTAAAATTAATGTCTCTAAACATTTGGGTTGTCTTGAAGTTGAAGTTTCCTAGAAACCGTGACACTGTTTCAGGTTCTTTTACGGAAATATCAAACTCGTTGACGAGGGGATCATTTTGAAGTAGCTTTAGACGTTCTAACTTATCAATGCCAATGAAGTGACCGCAGAGCATGGTCTTTATATGATTCATCTTGATTTTATTTGTTGAGTCATTATCAAATACGAGGTCATTTTCAATAAAATCAAAAATCCCATTGCTTTTTGCATTCTCAAGGAGCAGAAAAAGACCTGCATTTGATGTTAGATTCTTAGCTTTGAAATCAATTTTATTAATCATAATTAGAACCCCTTTTTACTACTTTTCTTACTATTATTTTACCATATATCGAGTCATAAAAGCTGATAATTTAACATATTTTTGAGCACTTTTCTTTCACCCAATGGGTGAAAGCTGAATTTCGAAGGAATGCATATTTATCAAGGCTTTGATTATGCTTTTTGAAGTACTGACGTAGAATCTAGGTGTTAGCCACTTTAATGTCAGGAAGCTTAAGCTCTGTTAGTGTTTTGGCTATTCTCTCTCCTCTTGGAAGACTGGTTGAAAGAGCCAGGAATATTTCCAATAACCCATTAAGTCAATCCCTCTACACTGGGCGCACCGATGAGTTTGGCCAAATAGAGTTTGCTTTACGAATGATGCAAGCTGAAACAGGCGCCATAGTAGGTCGCATAGGTGATGCATCAAATCGGCTTAGCGAACACACCCGAGGCCTACTAAAGGATATTGAGTCAAGCAATGTACTTACAGTTGAGCAGCAGGCAGAGACAGATCAAATAGCAACGGCAGTAAACCAAATGGTGGCAAGCATTCAAGAGGTTGCGAGCAATGCACAGCATGCTGCAGATGCGGCCGGAAGAGCAGACACTGAGACGGCATCTGGCCAGCGTCTGGTAGCCCACACAAGCCAGTCAATCACTGCCCTTGAAGGTGAAATTAGGCAAGCCACTCAGGTTATTCATGAGCTTGAAGGTCAAAGTAACGAGATATCAAAAGTTCTTGACGTTATACGAGGGATCGCCGAGCAAACGAATTTGTTGGCACTCAACGCAGCAATTGAGGCCGCGCGTGCTGGTGAGCAGGGGCGTGGTTTTGCTGTTGTCGCCGATGAGGTTCGCAGTCTTGCTGCTCGCACACAGCAATCGACAACGGATATTCAAAGCATGATCAGCGCTCTACAAGAGCGAGCGCAATCCGCTGTTACAGTCATGGAGCAAAGTAGTCGGCAAGCGCACACGAGTGTAGCTCACGCAGAGGAAGCAGCTACAGCTCTTGATGGAATTGGCCAACGCGTTAACGAAATTACCGACATGAACGCGCAAATAGCGACTGCGGTCGAGCAGCAGGGAGCAGTAAGTGAAGACATAAACCGCAGTATTATCAATATACGCGATGCTGCTGATACCAATGTACAGACCGGGCAGAATAATTTGCAAAGTGCGAAATCTGTCGCTCAGTTAACTAGCGCTCTGAGCGAACTGGCAAAACAGTTTTGGGAAAAACGAGGATAACGCTTTTCAGTATCTCGACAGGGATAACTTACTTTACCATCGGTTATCCCTTTTAGCCGCACAAATTTTAGCCATGGCTTTTCAGGAAGTCAGGGCTATCAGAATGGCCTTAGAAAGCCTAGTCAAAGAGCTGTCACGAGAACACCGTTAGCTTAGCGTACGATTTTTTCCGAATTCTGCGGTTCCCCCTAGTGGCGGCCCACCGCCTGCAGTTGCCCGAGTGGGTTACCTGGCTTGGACACGAGCTCAATGGATACGGGCCGGATGATGCCATCCCAGTCTATCGGCATGTGCAAGGAGAAGTCCTGATCGATGGGCACCATGGGCTGAAGGGGGTGGTCTTTCCGTCTGCAGAGGCTGCATTTCGATGGCAACTCTGCCACTTTGACACGCCTGTTGACGAGATTGAGGGGTGGTGCGCTGAATCTGACGATATTCATATGCAATTTTCCCCGCGCGAAGCTGATGCTTTGCGGGCGGCATGTGATACGAACTGTACCCCTCTTCGTCGGTTCACGTTGGCCAGCATGAACCGGATCTTGGGGGCGGTCAGAAATCAGGTCTTGAATTGGGCACTGCAGCTTGAAAAGGAGGGGATCTTGGGGGAAGGTATGAGCTTCACTTCCCAAGAGCGGCAGCAAGCCCAGCAGGTGGCGCCGGTGACCCACATTCACATCAATGGAGATGCTCATGGTCTTCAGGTGATGCAAAACTCGCCCGGCGGTCAGCAACAGCAGACTGTGACCAGTGAACAGAAGGAAGCTGCCCTGGCGGCCTTGTTGCCGTGGCTACAACAGGTGATCGCGCAAGGGCAACTGCAGGGAGAAGCGTGTGCGGAGCTGCAGGCCGAGCTGGATACCCTCAAGGCCCAGGCCGCCTCCCCTAAGCCCAAGTGGCCGGTGATCGGCGCCGTGGCCAACAGTGTGCGGGCGATCCTGGAAGGGGCCGGCAGCGGGGTACTGACGGAAACAGTGTTGGGCAGGCTGGCCGCCTTGAGCGGCAACTGAGCGATATCCGGGGGGTGGGCGGCGCAACGGCATTGCGGTGTATGCTGGGTGAACGGTCAACCCCACGGTTCGCGACCTACTTCTGCCGTGATTTGGCTCTCGCTCGCTCCTTCTGTCGAAAGCTCTTGATGTATTCGGCTGTGACCAAGGAGTCTGCATCGAGCTCCGTGATACAGTTCAGGATGGTGGCCATGGCGCTGTCAGACAGTCTGAGTTTGGATGGAAGTTCGCCGCCGAGTGCGTAGTCATCGAGTTTTGCTTGGAACGCGCGAAGGACGTCGTACTGTGATGGCTTTCTAGATGAGGTGCCAGCCTCCGTTTCCGCATCGTGGGCATACACCTCCGATTGTTCCGCATCGCTTGCGAGCTCACTGAGCAGGTCTTCGATACTCGGCCAATACTTGTGCTCGTATCTGTGCGTAAGGCGTATAAATTCATCCTGGGGGTACAGGGTATAGAGCGGGTTGTGCTCACCCGCACGATCAAATAGCGCCGCCAGACCGGTTTCTCTTTCACACCCAAATCCCGCTCGATTACAGATGTCCTCTCTCTCCCTCAGCAAATCACCCAAGCGAGTTGCGAGATCCGCTATGTCCTCGTTGATTTGGATGAGCCTGCCACGTTCTTCCCTAGCCTTGCGCATGTCATCTTCATCCCAGAAGGTGAATGTGCTGATCAGCGCATCCAAAAAACTCGTCACGTACCGTTCTAGGGGGAGCAGCTCGCAGAGTTCTTCATAAACGGGGGCCATGGTCCGGCTTTGCCGGAGCAGTACCCTGACCGTGGCGTTGATGGAAGGCCATATGTTGTTCTTCTCGTTGTTTTCTATCTCCTTTCTGAGAATACCTTCGCACACTTCGACGGCATCGATTCTTCTCTTGGTCATTGGGCAAGTCTCCTTCATTGAGTCCATGCCTATGGTACTTATGGCAGGAGCCATGTCGGTATCTATAAGAAAAAACAATCAGAAGAAATAGATACCAGCCTGCCAGCTACTATGATCAGTTGCATAGCCAGCTTGACGCGCTGACCTGCTCTCCGACCCGTTTTGCACTATTGGTCAGTGGCCAAAGCCCGCCCCCAATCGGGTCAGCGAGGGCGAGCGGGGTCCGCCCCGCTTGCAGCGCTGCAAGCGAGCAGGCCAAATCGGGTACACTGGGGCTCTTTTGTCGCCTAGGAGCGCCTCGATGCCTGCCCTACTCCCTGAACTCATCGCCCAGGCCAGCGATCCAGCCGTCAAGACCGCCGATCTGCTGCGCAAGGCCAAGGTGATCGCCCACCGGTGCCAGCTATCCGACCAGTTAGCCTGGATCGACCTGGAGCTGCGGGGCTACCGTGAGTCAGATCCTCTTCCTCTATACCGTTTTATCCGTGCCCCGGTGTACCTGCGGGATGTCCAGACAGGCAAATTGACTGATCTGTTTACGTTCCAAGCTGACGGTGAGATTCCCGCTCAGGCTCACCTCTGTTTTGATTCGATCAGCAAGTTGGAGGTTCTGGGGTCACAAGGCTCCCTCTATGTGCAACTCCCCTCTGGGCATCGCGTTTACGATGGCTTGTCAGCGAAAGCCCGCGATCAGTACCAGGTCGTGCATCAACTGGACGCATCACAACTGCATGCCGTCGTAGTTCAAGTCCGTGACAAGGTGTTGGACTGGGCACTCGAGCTGACCAAGGCCGGGATCGAGGGGGACGAGATGCCCTCCCTACCCCAGCCGTTGGTACCGGTGACCGTTCACATCGAGGGCGGAGTCCACGGTGGCCAAGTCATGGTGAGCTCGCCGGGAGGCCAGCAACAGCAAACCGTCACCGGCGAGCAGAAGGCCGCTTGCCCGTCCGGGTTGGCGCAGGGGAACGCGGATGCACCACTGCAGCCGGCAGACCGCGACACGCGGCAGAACGAGCAGGACACCCTCAAGCCCCAGGCCGCCACCGCCAAACGGAAATGGCCGCTGATCGTCGTGCTGGCCGGTAGTAGCGTGCTGGCCGTGCTGCAAGGCGCCGGCGGCGGGGTGCTGAGCGAGCTGGTGCTGAAGTGGCTGGCCAGCTTGAGCGGCGGCTGATCGCTATCGGTCGGGGTATGAACGGGGCTGCGGCCCCGCTTTGTTTTCTGGGCCAACGGCCAAAGTGCCTGGGAAAATGGAAGCTGCCGCGCTGCTGAAATGATGGCATCTGTTCTGCGTCGTGATCGTAGCATTTCGGTGAGTTGAACATCACGTGATAGCGAGGTTTGTATGTTCGTATCAAAGCAGGACTGGATCGCGATAGACGGTGAAGTGGTTGCCGTGTCGCTGCAAGGCAAAGGATCTTCAGTGAAAGTGGTCGGTCTGTTCAGAGGACACTGGATCACCGGCACAGGCTGCACAGAGTCAGCCGCCAAATCATGTTGGAAAAGGAAAGCCGAGTACGAGGCAAATCGTTAAGGGTGAATATCCCTGACCGTCCAGTGCAGATCTGGAGCGCCGATCATATACCTTACTTTAAACGGGTTATGTGATCCGTTATTGAATGACCAAGCCCCGCGTTTGCGGGGCTTAGTTTTCTTGGTCAGCGGCCAAAGCCCGCCCTCAAACCAGCCAGCGAGGGCAAGCGGGATCCTCACCGCTTGCAGGGCGGCTAAACTAGAGACTCTATCGTCGCCCAGGAGCACTCTATGCCCGCCCTCATCCCCGAACTGATTACCCTGGCCAGCGATCCGGGGGGGGCCACCTCTGATCTGGTGCGCCGCGCCCTGGTGGCCGCCAGCCGACTGCAGCAGACCGAGGCGGCCGCTTGGCTACAGCACGAGCTCGATGGCTACGACACCTTTGATGAGCTGCCGGCCTACCGGCGCCCCCGTGGCGTCTTGTATGCCATCCACCCAGGCGGGGACACCACTCCCTTGCTGGTCGAGGATGGAGGGGTAGCAGAACGCCTGTCGATTACCCCCTTGAACAACCCGCTGCGGGAGCTCGAAACATTGATGGCCGCCGGCGCGTCTGTGCGTTTTCGGCGGCCGCCTGATGAGGTACTGCATATCCAGCAGATACTGAGCACTAACTTGGAGCCGGTGATTGCACTGACTCATGGCCAACTTGCCGGCTGCCTCGATGCGATAAAGAACCGGGTGTTGAACTGGGCGTTAGCCTTGGAGGCGGCTGGGATCCAGGGGGAAGGGATGACATTCACCGCCCAGGAGCAGCAACAGGCGCAGCAGGTGCCCTCGATGAGCATTCACATTGGGGGGAATGCCACCGGTGTACAAGTCCAGCTGAACTCGCCTTGGGGCCAGCAACAGCAGACGGTGACCGGCGAGCATAAAACCGAGGCGCTGGCTGCCTTGTTGCCGTGGCTGCAGCAGGTGATAGACGAGGGGAAACTCTCGCCACCGGTGCAGGCCGAGCTGCAGGCCAACCTGACTGCCCTACAGGCGCTGGCCAATGCCTCTACGCAGAGCTGGCCGGTGATTGGGACGCTGACCAACAGTGTGCGGGGGATCTTGGAAGGGGCTGGCGGCGGGGTGCTGGCTGCGCAGGCACTGGGGTGGCTGGCCACCTTGAGCGGCAGCTGATCGATATCGGAGGGCATGGGCGGGGCTGCAGCCCCGCTTTGTTTTCTGGGCCAACGGCCAAAGCCAAACTGAAATCCAGTCAGAGCGGACCGGCTGGATCCGACCCGCTTGCAGCGTTGCAACTAACCGGGCCAGATCGGGTACACTGGGCCTCCCTCGTCGCCCAGGAGCACCTCGATGTCCACCTCGCTATCTGACCTGATTGCCCTGGTCGGTGATCCGGCAGTTAAGACCACCGATCTGCTCCGCAAGGCCAAGGTGGTCGCCCGTATGCTAAAACAGGCTGAGTGGGCTACCTGGATCGACCATGAGCTGCGGGGCTATCCGGATGATGCCAAGCTGCCCTCCTATCGTGTCATACGTTGTGAGTTGAAAGCTCGGAATCCCTTTCGAGGGCTGATCCCAATCATCATCAACCACCCTGAATTCGCAGAAGTTGTCTCGACATGCAGCATTGGTCAGCCCATCAGCGGGTTGGAGGACGTGGCTATTCCCGGGAAAAATGTGAGCATGGTTCTCCCGCCGGAGATGATGGCCATGCTGATGCAAGACCTGAATATCTCAATGGAGCCAGTACGGGTGGTTGGCGGCAATCAGATCCGCGCACTTGTTGATGCGGTCCGGGACCAACTGTTGACCTGGGCGCTCGACCTGGTTGAGGCCGGGATCGAGGGGGATGAAATGCCCTCCTCACCCCAGCCGCTGGCGCCGGTTACCATTCGCATCGAGGGCGGGTTCAACGGTGGTCAACTGATGGTGAGCTCGCCCGGGGGCCAGCAACAGCAAACCATCACCGGCGAGCAGCAGGCTACGGACCAGCCTGGGGTGGCGCAGGAGATGCCACTGCAGCTGGCAAACGGCAATGTGCTTCAGAGCGAGCTGGATACTACTAAGGCCCAGACCGCCGCCCCCAAGTGGAAATGGCCGGTGATCGCTGCGGTGGCCAGCACTGTTGTGGCGATTCTGGAAGGCGCCGGCGGCGGAGTTCTGAGCGAACTGGTGCTGAAGTGGCTGGCAACCCTTAACGGCCACTGAGCAAGTCCGGCAGAGGCAGCAGGCCACGTTTTCTTCGTGCGGCGGGTGGCGTTGCGAGATACAAGCCAGATCAACTGGTGCCGCCCATATTGTGGGCGCGGGGAATACTTCGTAGATAAACAGGGCTGGTCAAGTATTGGGGGGCGAGTGATGTGATACCAGCGTGAGAATTATATTTTATCTGCATGATTTATCTGTAATTTATGAAAAATGTTGGGGGGCATGGCGTATAATGTCAACACGGGCACAAGAGCGAGTCTTTATGGCTAGCCAAGAGGCCAATAACCCACAGGTGAACGGATTCGCCTGATTTGATATGGAGATCTATATGCTATCAAGCATGATTATCGCTAGCGGTTTGATGCTGATCTGCGTGTATCAAGTGAAGATTTCTCTTCACTTTCACCTACACGTAGGCCAGTGAAACTGGTTCAAAAAGTGACTTTTTGGAGGGAGGCTTCGGCCTCCCTTTTTTTTGACTCGGAGCGGATCCTCTCCGCTTGTAGCACTACAACCCGCACGACCGAACCCGGGTATAATGAGGACCCAATATCGCCCAGGAACGCATTGATGCCCGCCCTTATCCCTCAACTAATCACCATGGCCAGTAATCCCGAAGTCAAGACAACCGATCTACTGCGAAACGCACTGGTGGCCGCACGTAAGCTCAAGCAGCCTGACTGGATTAGCTGGATCAAAAACGAACTTGATGGCTACCCAGAGTCGGCTGTTATCCCTCCGTACCGGATTTTGACGGGGCAACTCTACGCCATTAACCCGGGGAAAGGTCTTGTACTGCTACCGGTCATGAATGCAGAGCTTCACGAGGTGATGACAACATGTCCCTTCTATTACCCCATCGATGGAGTGGAACCATTGGCTTCAGGGACAGAATACGTAGTGTTGCCCATGGACCCGTCTCAATCGAAGATGGTAGCGGCTCTCTATAAAATGCCAATCGCACCACAAGTTCGATTTGGAGCAAACCAGGTCCAGCGTTTGATCGGCGCGGTGCGTACTAAGGTCCTTGAATGGGCACTCGATCTGGATGAGTTGGGGATCCAGGGTGAAGGGATGAGCTTTACAACCCAGGAGCAGAAGCAGGCGGAATCGGTGACCAATATTTTCATTGGGGGGGATGTCATCGGAGGTCAAATGATGTTGGGCTCGCCCGGCGGCCAACAAAAACAGACGGTGACAGGCGAGCAGAAGACCGAGGCGCTGGCGGCTTTGTTGCCGTGGCTGCAGCAGGTGATCGCGCAAGGGCAGCTGCAGGGAGAGGCGTGTGCAGAGCTGCAGGCCGATCTGGACACCCTCAAGGCCCAGGCCGCCTCCCCTAACCCCAAATGGCCAGTGATCGGCGCCGTGGTCGGCAGTTTGCGGACGCTCCTGGAGAGCGCCGGCGGAGGGATACTGACGGCGCAGGCACAGAGTTGGATGGCAACCTTGAGGGGTGGCTAATTCGATCAGGAAACTCTGCACATTTGTAGGGGGGCAGTGCCCCCCCATACATTGCTGCTTTGCCTCGCTTAGGGCAACCTAAGTTGATGTTGATGCTGTTGCTCCTGTTCATGATATTCGGTATCCTGCAGTTGTCCTCGGTGCCCACGTGGGGACAGGCCGCCCGGCCAGGCACCAACTTCAACTCTCCCTGCATTCTGCAGGTACCCCACCTGTCATATATCACCCAAGCCCTAGTTGGCTGATTCTGCATGTCCGTTCACCGGAATTTCTCCGGCGTCAGCGCACATGCAGAAACAGCCCAAGGCTGTCTTATGGCACTCGGTCCGCAATGTGCCACTCGTGACCAACATCAACCCGGGCGTAAAGCCCAATTTCAACGAGGTCCAATTTATGAACCAAGCAATCGATGATGTGCTTTTCGCTCATGCGATGGCTCAAGTATTCCCACATATTGATAAACAACAGTGGCTTTCTGCGTACCAAGATCTTCTGAATTCTGTCAAATCAGGCGATTCCCTATGTAGCTATGTGCCTAGCGAAACCTATGAAAACCTCGCTCTTCCAGAGCTTCTAAGGGTCGTTGAGAGTATCGCGTCGTTAATGCGGAACGCAGTAATCGAGGTCATTGCTCTCAGAGACGGAAAATTTCGGATACCGGCAGTCACTGCCGGCCGTATCTGTCACGTGCTGGAAATCAGCATGCCTGAAACCGTCGGAGATTATGACTGCGCATATGACGTCCCGGAGTGGGATTGGGTGCGTGAGCACGCCTCCTTCTCTCATAAGGGCAACCATCACCATGACAACCCAACTTATGAGTTTCTTTTTAATATGGCGAACTACGACGCCCTCGATGAAGGAGTAATCCCAGAACGATTGTGGCCGGTGTTCAGAGATGCCAGCAAAATCGGAGCAGGATATGTTCTTTTCCATAACGAATAGGTCGTCAGTCTGATTTTTTGGGCGGCTATACCTCTATTTCATCAACTAGGCCAACGGCCTTTCGCCTCAACATTCGTTTTGAAGGCTTAACCAGCCCTCTGGGCTTTTGGAATACAAATGCACAACTCATTGCAAGAAACAGCTACTAACACAATGGCTACCAAACCGATGTTCGATAGCACCATGGGTTACCTGCTTGTTAACACTTGGCAATTGCACTTACGCGACCTCTCAATCACGACAGGGGGGGCAAGCGATATAATGGATGCCTTGGTCACTGCCTGTGGCAAAACCTCAGCCTGGCTTGTTGAGCTAGTTGATTACACCCGTCTTGGATGCATCTTCGACTACGATCATGCGAATAACAATGATGGAGATTGCTTGGCTCAAGTTATTCTCGAGTCTGTACTGAATATAGAGTCAGATCAGAATCTGCGTAAGGCGGTACTGAACTGGCTCAGAGTAAAAGGTTTACCTCTCATTGAGGCCTGATCAACATTGGATGCAGTGATAGACTGATATCCAAGAGAGAGCCCCGCATTGCGGGGCTTTTTTATGTCGTGAGTAGGCAGTGATAACCACTAGGTGGTGCCATAGGGTGGTGGGACTTGCAGAGTAGAGCCGGACGAAGGATGTGGCCAAAACAGAAATCTCAACCAACATTCCTATATCCTTAAATGCTACAAGACACCAACCTGCTGAACCGGTGTTCATTTCGTGTAGCCCGAGAACTAAATTAGGATCTCATTTTTCTCTCTTTCTCTTCATTTTCTCCCCCTTTCTCTTCGCGCGAACGCGGCACAGCAGAAGTGTCGGTTCGAGGTCTAACCTGGCACTCGGGGGCAGGTATAGAACAAAATAGCCCAGGGGGAGCTCACAGCCCGAAGGGCTGTGCTCTGGTTGAAAATAGTCACTAGGAATGTTGGTTGAGAAAGTGCCCTCTACTGGTCATAATAACACCAGCTTGAAACCCTCGATGGAATGCCTCATGAATAAACACGAACTGGCTGCACAGCTCCGCGTTCTGGAGCGGCGTCAACACCAGCTGTTGGCCATGCTGCGAGACTTTATAGACGATAGCGAGCTCATCCAAGGCAGCACCTTTGCCCTCCCCCCGCACGATCCGAGGCAGGATACCCGCCACGACACTCCCTCTATTACGGTGACTCCCGCTCACGGTCTTGAGGCTCTGTATGCTGCTCACCATGCCTGGGGCCATCTCTACGCTGACGCTGGTGAAAACACTCGCCTAGTGTACCGCTTGCCGGGAGCAATTCAGATTCACTCCAGGCACAGCGAGGAGCTGTTCGGTATAATTGAGGCCATAAATGCAGACCGAAAAACCTTCCGAGACTTGGTGACAAACTCAGGTCCGATACTCGGGGGACCCAATACCCGGTGGGAGTTCCTGCATAGCAAAGGCATGTTCGAGGGGTTGATCACTTTGCAGTTTTACCGACAAATCACAATCGCCGGCGACACGGCCCGGTCAATTTCGTTCTGTTGGGCTCATAAAAACACCATGCAGAGAATGACCAAACAACAGATCATCGGTACGCTCAGAGCATCACAGGACTCACCCCCGCGCCATGTACTCGATCCAGCTGGTTGGGTCGCACAGCTAGAGGATGAAATTGTGCTGCTATCCGCCCTCTCCGATGATGCTCGCCTTGTCATCCGGCGCCCCAATCCAGTCCACCCACAAGCCTGGTTGGTGGAAGGAAACAGTCGTCGTATGCAAGTAGCATCGACCCCGGTTCTCATTCTCGGAGCTCAGAAAGTGAAGATCGGTCTTCTAAAGAACTACGACATCACCCAAAAACGCCCTCCGCGGCAAGCAAAAACAACCGCCAATGAGCCGCTTATCTCGCGCCTCTGGCTTTACCAGGAGCAGTAGAAAATCATGAGCATCGCATTTGGCCCTCTACGAGGCTTTGTCGTTGGTACAGTGATCAATGATACAGGTCCCATCGGCACCATCGCAGACATCTCCGGCGTCGATTACTTCATTACCCCTCAAAACTGGCTGGGGGAGACCCCCCCCGAAGTCGGCATGATCGTAGAGTTCAGCGCACGAGCCATACAAAAAGGGTATCTGGCGGTCAACATCAAGCCAATCAACGCAACAACCTTATGTACCCCAGGTATGAGTGCCACCAAACTAGAGATGATTGAAGCCGACCGGCGGGCAGAACGAGCACGGCAGCACATCACTAGGCTGCGCCAGTTTGTCTTCGATATGGGTTACTCTCCAGAGCAAGCGATCCTGGAAGTATTCGACATCACCCCTCCAACAGGCATCATTATTCCAGACGGGCCCAGCGACCGTGACCTGCAGTTTATGGAACTGCTGACGCATAATCGCTCACCCAAAGACAAGCATGAAACAAGCCGCAGACTGTGCCAGGCATTTTGCCTCAGCTTCAACGCCTTGATTGGCTTTATGCGCGGTAGTATCACTTATCGCGTCGCGTTGGATCGGGCCGAGCGTGATAGGCAAGAACGTTCCCGCCGACATTTACCAAACAGTGAACAGAGCCATCCCCTGCCCCTGGAGGGGAAACAAGAACCCGGGATGATCAAGAAATTGGTTACAAACATCATGGGCAATAAATAACTGTCGTTGCATGGCGACCGCATATAGGCTAACTTAGCCAAAGTGCTCATTCTCCTTCGGTTTATCCGCATAGCACACGCAGAAATGCATCGGAGTCACCTCAATCACAAAACGCAGCCTTGGCTGCGTTTTGTCGTTCTCAGACTGTCATGTTTGGCCTGAGCACACTCACATGTGCACAGCCCAAACCGCTCTCTCCCGAGAGTGAGTTGACAGGCGATGGCATAACCAGCCTGTACCGCTAACCGCGGCTGCCAACCTCCAATCCGCCCATCTGGGCTACCTCAACCAGGCCTTTCGGCCAAGGATCTCATTATGTGGATCAACATTGTTTTAGCACTTGAAGTCGTCGGCTTAGCCTTTGCAATTCGTTTCTGGTTTATGTGCCGGGAGGATGCAGCCGCTTTTGAGCGGTCACGCATCCTGCGAATTAAGGCCCGAAGTTAAAAAACAAAAAACCACGCCCATAGGCGTGGTTTTTTTTTGCCCGCAGCTCAGTAGTCAGGGTCTTCAATCGTTCGCTCCAACTCTTCATCATAAGGCATGTCATACTCTGGGGTGTCCATCGGCATAGGGGGAATATCTAGATGACCAGCTGAAGTTCGCGATAGTTCCTCACGAATTTCAAGCTCCCTATTCTGCATTCGATAGGTTAACTTCTTCTGTTCTTCCATTGCTTCTAATTCAGCCCGTTCTTTGTCAAGAGCCCGATAATGACTGTCAATCACCCCCTTTCCGATTACAAACATCTCTTGGCATGACTTAGCCAACGTACTGGGGCTATCCAGATCCAAGGTATGGACATGCTCAAAGGTTCGTTTGTAAGCCTCGATATTATCACCCTCTCCCTGGAGCCTGAAGGCTACACGGCAACGCTCACCGCGAAGGTCCTTGGCCATCAACGTGATCGCGGGCTGGATCCAGACCCCAGTCATCCGGTCGACCATTGGCAAAACAGGCTTATGCAACCAGAGCTGGTAACGAGTGCTGATGTTGGGATCAATGTTGTCCAGGCAGCGGGCCATCTCAATGACAATCAGGCGCTCTGGCCAACTGGCAACAGGCAAAGGGGTCTCTGCACTGGCGAGCGGTTGCAACGCCCAACGGAGGATTGAGGGTCCCTCATCGGTTGGCTTATCGTATGCAAAGGTCACAGCCAGCATGAACGGACCATCACCTGACTGCATTCCATTGAGCAACAATGGAGGTCGCTTAGCCTGCCCCAACATTAGTGCAGAGCCGTTGAGCAAGACGCAAGATGCCGCTCCATTAAACAAGGTGTAGTCAGCGATCACGCACAAAAAAAGGAATTGGTGCCGGGTCTTCGGATCGCGTTTATGGGCACGATTCAGTTGGCCAAGCAGCATGTCCAATCCCTGCTCCCCAACAAATGTGAATTGCTGCAAGCATCCAAACCCCTTGAGATTGAGCGGATACGCTGCAGCACGTATCTTCATCTGCAGAGAGTTGATCGAGATCTTCTGCCGGTGATGACGATAGGTACAGAACGAGTCGTCCATCAGTTGCCAAAGGAGTTTGTAAAGAACATCTATCTTCTGAGCGGGGTTCTCAGCCTGAGTTCGTTTCGGTTTGTCCGAATTATCAACGGGTGATATGCCCAATTCATCAAGAGCAGCACTACGCTGTGATTCCGCATCATCAATGACATCCCCATCCAACGAAAGCAGGTCAATTTTGCGGTATGGAGAGATCAAGCGGTACTCCGGCTGCTTCATCGCCGTCGTGTTATCGCCGGCATCAGGGCCGGAGTCCTCCGATGCACCACCCAATCCAAGAGACGTGCGCAGAGGGCAATGCGGGTCGTGGTGACCATGTTCATGATGATTGACTATCAGGTACCTATCATCCGCAACCTGGCGCACAAACATCCTTGCGTCCGGCTTCTTACACCCACAGAGCAGCCAATACTTATTGTGATGCAACGTTGCAAGAAGCTCTTGCGTCTCAAGGCTATCGCGGTTGTCCGGATGCAGGATTATAGACTTCTCGAGACGTCTAATGGGCTGAAGCGTCCCCCCCTTTACAATCCAAACACCCGCCATAAAAACCCCCCTCAAAATTGACAGCCGTTTATTCGTTCTCAGTTGCTAGATAATGCCACAAAACTTAAAGGGGGGTGTTGTGTTGGTTAAAGAGAAAGCGGTGAACCCTTGGGGTGAGTTATACGAATTTCTGACCGGGAAGGACAAACTCAACTTTGCTCTTGAGCCAGAGATGAGAGTCCTTTACACAGCGATCAGAGATTTCTCCGCCCACTGTGCAATTTTTGACTCAGCAACGCCCAGCTCTATGGCCCCCAAAAATGAACTTCCGTTGCTGCTTGTTGCAAGCCATTTGCGTATTCCGGCGAAGTTGAACAGCCATTCCGGCCAACGTGAACACCCTGATCCTTAACGCGCTCACGTCACCCCGTTTCTAACTCGAGTGTTCAGATTGGGTCAACTCACTTCTCCTCTTTCTCATCGATTCTCCCTTCAGTGACAGCCGGTGAGCGTTGTGCATCAGCCGGTCCAGGATCGCATCTGCCAGAGTGTTGTCCCCCAAGCTCGCGTACCACTCTTCCGTTGGCAGCTGACTGACCACGACCGTCGAGTATTTCCCGTACCGATCATCCATGATCTCCAGCAGGGCGTTGCGCTGCTCGGCATTCACCGCTTCCAGTCCCCAGTCATCCAGGATCAGCAGCTCTATCCTTGCCAGTTGACCCAGCAGTCTGGCGTAACTGCCATCTACCTTGGCCTGGCTCAGCTCAAGTAGCAGACGCGGCAGCCGGTAGTAACGAGTGCTGTGCCCCTGCTGACAGGCTTGGTAGCCCAGCGCACAGGCTAGGTAGGTTTTTCCGCAGCCACAGGGGCCGGTAATGAGCAGGTTCTGGCCCCGGCGCAGCCACTCTCCTTGGGCCAGGTTTGCCACCTGTGACCGCTCCAGGTTGCGTGCAGACTGGTAGTCCACCTCTTGCACCGTGGCCTGGAGTTTGAGCCTCGCCTGCTTGACCAGCCGAGCTTGTTTACGCTGCTCCCGGCTCAGTTGTTCGTGTTCGACCAGCAGGCTTAGCCGCTCGATGAAGGGCAGCCCTTCGTAGGTACTTGCCTGTTCCAGTTGTTGTTGCACGGCATCCGCCATGCCGGTCAGTTTCAGGTGTCTCAAGCGGGTCAGCGTTTGTTGGGTCATGGGACGTATCCTCTTTAGTGGAAGCTCTGGGGGCCACGGATGTTCTCGTGCTCTTGCGGTAACTCTGGGTAGCTCAGCGGGCTTGCGGGCAGTTGGTCGCGGCCACTGGTCAGCACCGACTTGAGCTGTTTGAGTCGCACCAGACCTTCCCGGTTGGCCAACTGGCAACAGGCTTCAACCCGTGATGGCGGATACTCCCGGCTAAGACTCAGCAGCCCCAGGCAGAGTCGGTATGCCTGCTCGGCATGGGCTTTCTCTTCCAACCGTTCGCTAACCCAGCACAAGGTGCTCGGTCCGATGTCAGCAGCCCACTGTTTAAGACGCCCTGGGGTCCAGCGTTGCTGCTTGCTGTGACGTTCCGGCATGTGCTCAGGGAGCGTGCTCATCCCCGGGATGGTTTTACGTGGATGGCTCGCGACCAGCTGTTGCTGGTGATAGACCTGAAGCAGTGTGTCGCCTGCATGGAGCTCCAGTTGCTGACCCACATACTGGTGTGGCACCGAGTAATGGTGCTGCTCATAACTGACGTGATAGTCGATGTTGACCTTGACCGTTTTGATGGCGACATAGCGATAGGGATGCACCGGCAGTGGTCCCAGTGCCGGGCGGTCCAACTGCTCAAATGCGTCACGTCGGTTACCGGGCAGTTGCTTGAACGGACGCTCGTTGAGTTCGTTCAGCAAGGCACGGATGCACTGGTTGAGTTCGGCAAGCGAGAAGAAGGTCTGATGGCGTAGACGGGCCAGGATCCAGCGCTCGACGATCTGCACACCCACCTCCGCCTTGGCCTTGTCCTTGGGCTTGTAAGGACGAGCTGGCATCACCGCCACCTGATAGTGCTCGGCCAACTGCTGGTAGCTGGGGTTGAGCTCGGGATCGTATCGGCAAGCCTTGCTGACACCGCTCTTGAGGTTGTCGGGGATCAGCAGTGCCGGTGTCCCGCCGAAAAACTCAAAGGCACGGACATGGCTTTGCAGCCAGTCCGGCAGTGACTGTGACCAGGTGGCCTCGGCAAAGGTGTAGTTGGACGCACCGAGCACGGCGACAAAGACTTGTGCCTGACGGACCTCACCCGTAGTCGGCGACACGATGGGCACCGTGGGCCCGCAGTAGTCGATAAAGAGCTTTTCCCCCGCCTTGTGGATCTGGCGCATGGAGCGCTTTTGCAACTGACACCAGGACTTGTAACGGTCACAGAACTGGGAGTAGCTGTAACAGCTATTGGGATAGCGCTGGGTGTACTCCTCCCAGAGCAGCTGTTTGGAGACCCCCTTGCGCTTGAGCTCCTGATGGACAGAGGGCCAATCCGGCACAACATGGCGGGCCGAGATGGTGGTATCGGCCTGCGGATAGAACAGGGCAGCCAGTCGGCCATCATCAAGCTCGGTAGGTAAGGGCCAGGTAAGGCCGAGCGCCTGGGCACTTTTGAGGAGTTTCTGGATGGAGCCGACACTGACCTTGGTACAGATACTGATTTGGCGAACAGAGAGGTCAGCTTCCAGCCGCAGTCGCAGTACTTCACGAATTTTACGCATTGCAATCCTCTTGGCAGACATAGGCTCTTCCCTGGCAAAAGGGAGAGCGTATCAAAGGTTGTTAAATCAATGCGTTAAGGATGATTCCGGTGAATGTGAACAGTGATTCCGGGATGTTGAACACTGTTTCCGGAAAGGAGGGGCGAAGTGTTCAGGTTGAACCGGAATGAGCGTTCACATTGGTCCGGAAATGGTGTTCACGTTGAATCGGAATTGGTGTTCATGATCGGCCGGAATATGCACCATTGCCTGCAAACCGAGAAAACACCGGAAGCCGCCGCCCATATGGCAATAGCAAGCTGTTCATTAGGGAGGCTGCACTTCTACTGCCAGGGGGAAAGCTGGAACCCTGAAGATGAAGCCCTTCACTCTTTCATCGGTCGAATGTACCCAACCCAAGTCCAGAGAAAAGTGATGCCAGAGGCTGACCCCAGAGTGATCAGTGTTTGGAAGAAAATACTACAAGAAGTGAAGGAGAGGCAGGCGTGCGTAATTGGTGGTTCAAATGGACAACAAGGCAACAAGTCGGACAAATCAATAACAAATCACACGCTGAGCCCACACAGCAAGCAAATGCACTAAGCGGTAGCGCCCTCGTCGCAGAGAGCCCTGAGGCCCTGTTAAAACGCCATATGCCCCTGCTGCAGAACTTGAGTGCGTTCACGCAACTCGATGAGACCCGGTTCAATCAAATTTACATGGAGCTCTTTCGAAATCTTGCTGCCTGGTGCCAGCACCTGCCCGCAAGTGAACGACATCATCATGCTCACCTTGGTGGTCTGTTAGAGCACAGTATCGAAGTGGCTGTGTACTCAGCTCGAATCGCAGGTCGATTCTTATACATATCTGATGGAGAGGAACAGATCTCTCAATGGCAGGCCTTGTATATCTTCGCGATGACTTCAGCGGGTGCATTGCACGATATTGGCAAACTCCTCACAGATGTGGATGTTGTGGTTATGAAGGGGTCAAACATGACGCCCTGGTTGCCACACCTCGGCCCCATGGCACCGGGTACCAAGTATATCTACCGATACAATGACCGCCGCCAGCATGGCGTACACGAAGTCGCGAGTCTTCCACTGATATTCCAGATCATGCCAAAAGCAGCGCTGAGTTGGATCTGGAAAAAATCAATCATCCGCGATGAATGGCTTGCCACTATCGGCGGTAAAGCAATGGAGCTAGGGGGAAATATCGGTCGGTGCGTAATTGAGTGCGACTCGCAATCAACAGGCGACGCCATGGCAGATGCCCCAGTTGCAGTAGCCGCACAAGCCACTGTGAATAGCTCTCTTGCAAAAAGGCCGCAAATCCATGCTCTGGCCATCAAGGGAATTACACTGTCACTACGTGACTTTGAGCCGAACAAGAAAAATTCACCCTATTGGGTATCCCAACACTTCATTGCTTGTGTCGCCCCGCGGTTCGTTGAGTGTATCCGATCTGCGCTCGGTACCGAGAACCAGTTCCTGCCGGATAACACCAGCCTGATTTACGACACCATGGGTGACAACGGCATGTTGATCCTGAACGTGAATGGGAAGGCGATGCACTCGCTGATGTTCACGCCAAATCAAAAGCCACTTGCTGTTGTGCTGGTCAAACGCCAGGTACTAGACCCAGATGCAAAGCTTCCGGTCTACACCGGTAGGCTTCTGTGTCCATCTGTCGATGAACAATATCATCATCAGATCCCTGGAGAAGTTAAGCCGGCCAAAACTGGTTCATCAACAAGCGATGCGAAGCCGATTGCTAAACCTGCTCAATCACAAGTTCGTTCGGAACAGAAGGCTACTTCTACTCAGACGACGCCGAAGATCATCACTGCTCCTGATGCCAAGAATCCGAGCATGGAGTTACAGCCTCAACAGCATCATGAGCAGGTCCAGCCTAACCTCACCGGTGATCAGAGCTTCACTGAAGTTGCCGCCAAAGAAGAAGCAGGTATCGTTGAATACCCATTAACAGTCAAAACTACAAGCGACGAATTCAAAAGGTTTGTTCAAGGAACCGAGGCGCCGGGTGCAAGTCAGGAGACGCAGCAATCCGCGGCACCCTCTATTAAAAAATCGATTTCTGGTCGATCTGATACCGCACACCAATTTATTGAGTGGCTACGTGCACAGATCATGACTGGAGCACTCCAGGTAAATGCAAGAGCAGGCGTGGTACACATCGTTTCAGAACGTAGGCTCTGTTTCGTCAGTCCGGGGCTGTTCTACACCTTTCTAGATCAAAATGGCGCAAACAAGAACCTGGATCCAAAAGCGAGACGAGAAGCGGTATCTAAAGTTCAGCATGCCATTGCATCGGTACTGACGTTCGAGCGTTCTATCTTGGGTAGCACAATGATCACAGCTGAGATTGTTGGAATGCGAAAACGAGCTGATCTTCACGTGATGGTGCTAACAGCACAGGGTACTGAGCAGCTAATGCTTGACCTCGACTTTGACAATGCAAACAGATTCATAACACTAGGCGATATCAGATAGATATCGCAAAAAAAAAAGACACAAAATTTGTGGTGATTGCGGGAGGATAATCAGTGAACGGGCTTGAAGAAGAATTGGATCTTAGAAGGCTTGATGGCGGGGAGAGACTGTTAGCAATTGCAGAGCTCTACGGCAACGAGCAGCTTGAAATCCCAATTGATACACCTAGTAGTTACGAAGAGGTGATGGCCTCATCGAAGCGGTTTATTCGCGACTACCGAGCAAGCTGGAACAGCATCGTTAAGTTTGGTGCGGATAAGCTCCGGTCAGCATCTGCCATGGAAATCAAGAACGTGGCCGCTCTTCTCTCGCAGATTTGCGACGGTCCGGATATGTGGGACAACAATCCTGCAAGTCCCATCGAAGGTTACAGTGTTGGCCAAGCCATTTCACTTCTGGTCGCCAAAATGCCGGACATCACGATCACCACGGCACCAGAACATATCTCTGAAGCACAACAAGACCTCACATTTCTTGATCACGCAATCTATCTCACAGCCGAATCAATTTCCTCAACATATGGAATAAAGCTATCAACGCTCACCCATGGTGGCTTCTGTGTTGATCTGCGTAGCGTCACCACCAGAGTGCAAATGGTCAGAGCAATCCCCCTACTTCTACTCGGGGCACAATCATCACGAAGCGAATCACTGGCGGCCGGCCTGGACAAATTAGCTCTTCGAAATGGATATCGCGATGAAAACGAGATGGCAGAGTCAATTCATATGCGATTCAACCTATCACGATCGTCTTGGGCCAACGCCACAATCATCTCCATGATCGATGAATCAAACGACAACACAATTCACGCAGCTTGTGGCAGACTAATGCGGTTGATACGACGCATGTCGATCAGTGTGGCACTAAACAGCGGAGAGTGTGATGTCGAATAAACGGGACAAATTGATCGCATGCTGTGGCTCACTCCTGGCAGAGATAATCAGGCACGCCATCCTACATCGTTCATATGCGACCCCCTTTTCTCACAACCTAACGGGGTATGGGCTTGAGCAATTTTGCCAGAATGAATTCTGGATAAAGACGCTTCAATTCAAACGCCGAGTGATGGATGACATTCATGATGACCCAAGCGGATGCTTTGGGACTATCGATCTTCGCCCAGTATACAGTGCCATCGCCAATGGTATGCCTGCACGCGACGAAGATGCAAATGCTCAGTTCCCCCGAGCCCTTCTACTGCATCTGATCAGCAGCAGCTTCACAAATTGTGATTTCCTAGCTGATGTATGCCTTCTAAAAAGGGATGAACTTATGTCAGTCGTTCAATACTGCAGGATGAATCCAAGCAGGCTGGGCTCACTTGCAACATTGATACTTCCGGAGCACATAAGGTTGTCGCCAGACATCGCTATGATCATCGGGGAGACATCAGAACAGCATAACGAAGTGATCCGAACTCAACAGCTTCTGTCCATGCTAAAGATTCACAGAAAGAAGATAGGGATCATTACAGGCTCACCAATTTCAGCCATTCAGTGGATGGGGACGCAAAACACCCCCGGGCGACCAACGTCGAAAATAGACCCACGTCTTGAAGGGCTTGTGATCCATACTCTGAATCTCTTCCAACCAAATTTCGATGTTATGGACCCTCTGGATCTTTACACGCAGATCGTCAGGTTCATCGTTGAATTTTACCAAGGCGATGAGCGCGAAGAAATTTCACTAAAGCATGCAGGGCAGCATCTCGGCGTACTTATGGGTAGGATTTCAAAGTGGAATCAGGCTGACGTCAGGAGATGTACCAATGCATGTAGTGGCATGGGACTCAACATCACTATCACACCCAGCATCAAAAAAATGGCTACACAGGTATACCACGCTGTCGACATCATCATTTGATCAACAAACGGAGAAATAGAAAAATGAGCAGCAAACTGATTCTTGGAGCCCTCAGCAATGAAGAGGCCTCGAGCACACCGAACAATCGGGTAACCGAACTGGGCAGACTCAGATCACATATCAAAATCGAGATCCATACCTATGAGGGTGCCGCACTGTTCTCCGGCGTAAAGCGTGAATCGGATCAGGACGGTACTGACGACAATGGTCAGAAGAAAAAATTCACCCCACACAATCTGACCATGTTGGCGCAATCAATGATGATCCTTGAAGGGGATATCCGACTCGACAATCCCTACGCAGACTTCTGGTTTGATTCAATCTGGACAGCAATCACAGAGTTCAGAGAAGAGTTGAAAACTAAAAAGCAGTCACTGATTAGCTACATGGAAGACCGGGTACCAGAGAACTTCACCTCATCTGAATCATTTTCCGTGAAACCCATAGTCTACCAGGTTCGTAGTGGTAGCCAGCTCTACTATCAGTTCCTGTATGCAGTCCTGGAAATTGATTCCTTCATTCGTCTTGTCATGCTTGCAAGCCATGTCGCACTGCTGAGCCCGAGTGCAAGAACCACTTACATTCGGGATGTTATGCGGGGTTGCCGAGCACTCATTTCGCGCGCTGCATCCTATCGACACACCCCTGTCACACGAGATGACGTTTCAGCAAATAACGAGAAAGCTCGCATGGCTGCTGAGCGCTATGAGTCGATTGGGATCTCGCCATCGATTGGTCACATGCGTGGTGAAACCCGGCATGAATTTGCCCCTGAAATCCATAACGTTGCTGAAAGGAAAAGCAACCCTGCGGACGCGTATATCGAACCTGAAATCGTGAAGGAAACAGCAGCCGAAGAGGCATGATGAAAGGAATGGGTGGCCTCTGTCTAAACTCTTTGAAGCAGATGAGCGATGACTATATAGAGGCCGAGATTTCAAATATCGTCAATGAGCTTAATTTGAAGATTCGTAATGTTCTTCCATTAATAATAATCCCACATCGGAGTTACAACAGGATTTACCTCAGATGGAAAATTATCGATGGTAGTAACAGAAGGATATCGAATTACAGTGGTTTCGATCTCCAGCTAGATGAAACAGAGAGCACTCTGGCCATAGAAACCCAAACTCAGCTCGACTATATAAACTCTCAACTAAGCCTGTTCGCCAAGCGAACAAGAAGATAGGAAGGACCCGCAATTATTGCGGGTCTTTTTTATTAGGCGGCACAGTAACAGCACGCCGCCCACGCCATTTGGGGTCGCATGCAACTGAAAAAATATGTGACACAGATCACATTCATTGCACTAATAATCCCAGCCGGTGGGGGTTATCGCCACAAGACAAGCGGCCAATAGCACGGAAGTGATCATGAAGAACGGGCCGGCACACCTCCTCAAGTACGTGTTGGCCTCACAAAGTAGACCCCATTGGGGCCACACGGATTGAGCTAAGCAACCCGCCGATTCCCATTCGGAGCCATTTATTGCATATTACGGTCCGCCAGGCTTCTGGAATGGAAGATCGCCGCAAAGTCGAGAAACACGCATAAAACATTAGAATTCAATATGTTATGATAACACGGCAAGCATTGATCGGTCCGCTTACAAGTGCCGGCGGCAATACAAGCCCAATCCGCCCTGGGGATGTGCAGGCCTACGCCAGCGCATTGGTGCTGGGCCCTCTCATTTCCCCCACACCCCCTTTAATGGTTAAGGGCAGCGCAGCCTGCCCCCTTCCTTTCGCCATTCCCCTTGCTCTTTGGTGGTCGATTAGTTCCCTTGATCAGCCCGGAGTGATCCGATAGCATTGGAATCGTCATGGTGAACATGACCTCAACAACGCCGCGCAGATCGTCGGCAAAAACGATCGGCCAGTTAGTCAGAGTAAATCTGGCCCGACGAAAGGCCCAGGGGGTGCCAGAGGCCGGAATGTAAATTCCTCCCCAACATCAAATAAAATGGCCAGGAAAAGAAACCGGCTTTTTAATTTCAAGATAAACACGAATATTATTAGGGCGCCTGGTGGCGCCTTAACTTTACCTGCAATATTGTCTATCCAGCTTTCCTTCCTATATTACTTGTTTCCCCTCCGTAGAACCCATCTCTCGCAATACCCCACTCTGCTAGATGTCGCAGTTCTTTCCGTCAAGGTTCCTCGTATAGCTCATTGCCTATTGCTGAAAAAATCACTGCCAAAACTGCACCCATTTTCCGGTATCACGTCATGGTAAAATTGGCGACTAAAATCAACCATGGACGCATTGAGATGCAGACAGTAAAAAGTGCGCTGGCAGTAGCGACAATCTGGATGATGATTGCGCAGGGTGTCACCGCGGCAACACAAGAAGATCGGTATGCAATTTCGCGTTACACCACTATCGACACCACTCCTGAAGTGCGCCAATCCAATCCGCTTCTTACCGTTGTGAGCTTTTCATTTCCGCCCACCGTTGAGACAGTAGGGCAAGCAATTAACTACACTATTCAGCAGACCGGGTACACGCTGGCCGAGATGTCTAATCTGCCGGAAAGCACGAAGGTGATGCTTACCTTACCCTTGCCAAGCGTGCAAAGAAAATTCTCATACGTCACGGTCCAAGCTGCGCTAAAGACACTTGCTGGAGATGCCTTCCTGCTTCTTGTCGACCCCGTACATCGCGTGGTCACATTTGTCCCATTACTCCATGATGCAGATCCTTCCATTATTGAAGATAACGGTGCACAACCATGAAAAAGGATAGCAATTTCCTCAGTCGAAAGAGCAGCGAGACAGATAACCTTCTTTCTTCATTTGGTGTTAAACCTACTCTTAAAAACAATCAGGACGACGACATATTGGTTAGCAACAACCAGGTTAATGACGATGCCTATCTCCAAACTGACACCGGCAAAGATAAGACAGATGATATCGATGTAGTCCATGAGATCGACCCGATGGATGTTGCCAGAGAACTTATGGGAGAAGATTCAAGTGCGGGTTGGATTGTTGGGGGAGTAGTAGAGAGCACGGAACAGACAGTCACTGATGAACACACCACAGGTACTGCACAGCATCAAGACATTCAACCTGGCAGTGACGAATTCCTTCCAGAGATTTCCCAGGATGCTTCACTCAAGAATAGTGCCGAAGAGTTAGTAGAAAGCCTTGTGCCCGTCGAACCTTCGTTGGAGTCTATTCATGCAGAGTCTAGTGATAGGCAAAAATCAAATGGCAACATCCTCCGTCGAATGAGAAAGGACAAAAAGCCTACGGTGCATCCACTCACGGAACATGAGCCTGAAAACCAATCGACTCAGGAACGTAATCAGGGACACGTACATGAGAGGTATGATGGTGACCCTATTGGTGGAAGAACCATTGCGGCGGCGTATGTCAGTTTGGCTCTTGGAATTTTCAGTTTTGGCTTAGCCAGTTACACATTTCTATCACTCCCAAAGAATCAAGACACTCAACAGATTTTCGATGATCTACGAACTGAGATGGTCGCGAGGATGGATAAAATCGAATCTAACACCGTAAAGAAAACCAATGAAACAGATGCGGTTGTAGGTGAAATTTCGCGGCATGTGCAGCAACAGGCAGCAGATTTGTCAGCTCTTAACTCAGAGCTTAACTCACTAAAGTCATCTACCGAAAAATTGTCAACGGACACCGATCTTAGTTTGACCTGGGCCAGACAGACTCGTCAGATGGTGGACAATATTCAGGAGTCTGTTGATGCATTGAGGGTTAGTCAGGAGGCCTCTCAGGCAGCCATCAATAAGATTAAGAGTGCCGGTAACCAGACTTTACCTCAAGCAGCACGAGCTGCAGAGTCACATCATACCGCCACAAAACTCCAACCAGTCAGCAAACCTGAAGTAGTCAAGGTCATCGATGGCCACACGCTCTTCGATGTTGATGATTGGGGTGGAATCCTGCTTGTCACCATGATGAATGGTGACGAAGTTAAGCGCCTTCAAATTGGTGATGAAATAGGAATGTGGCGTTTGGAGAGCGCTGAACGTCAATCGAGACAGGCTGTATTTATCCAGGGGGATAAGGTTCTCACGATCGTGGCCAGTGGGGGCTACTGATGCCAAAATGGATTTTACTTTCTGCGACAGTCTTGTTGCTGAGTGGGTGCAGCACTATCCAGAACCTTTCAAGTTCGCTAGCAAAAAGCTTCGAAGAGAAGGCTCCTGAGCCGAAGAAAGTAGCTACCGTCCCCGCTTGCTCACCACAAGACATTGCTGGCCTCCGTTCGCTTTATATTGACTCATCAAGGCCCTACTACTCTGGCGGAGCAATCTTCATTTATGGCCGGGATGGCTCGCGCTGCCTTCTACCACTGAGGTACTTACGATGAAATTTAAGCATGCAATCTTATCCGCCACTTTTGCAGGAACACTCAGCATCTCAGCACAAGCCGTAGAACTGAGGTCAGGAGCAAATTCCAATCTCACAACCATTGGCCAATCTACAACACAGCGGGATTCCGTGCCTGCAGTTAACGAAGTGCCGTCGTATCTGCAGTGGACGAATGAGGATCTGCGGCAATCAAAGGCTTGGGGGATGAAACAATCAGAATGGATGGAGTACAAGGAGTTGATGTCCACCGGACCGAATGCTGCCTATTACGCCAATAAGCCAGAACTGACTCCACCCATGGTCATGGGGATCAACGCCAAGACTGATTATGATCGCACCCGATATGCCAAGCTTTCAGTCGAAATGGAACGCGCCCGCCTGGCAAGGGAGGTTCAGTTTGATGAAGCAGTTAATCAATACATTAAGACGCTGATCCCGAACCACCCGGTTTGGATGTCTGATTTGGAGAGAAGAGCTTGGGCCAAACGTAATGCTGAATCTGGGGTGGACAGCGCCAAGGCCGCGGGCTTAAGCAACAACAGTGTAGCGGTACCGATCAAAGACACGAGAACAGTTGCCTATGCTGACGCAGAAAACTGCGATGTCAGGTGCACCGGATTCATCAAGAATCTTGCCACCCGTTCGAGCAAGCTCAACCGCCTTGATCTTTTCGTCATCAACGCCAGATCCGATGAAAATCTGTTGTCCTTCTCTCGTGCTGTCGGGATCTCAACTCAGATGCTGGCTGATGGTAAAGCGACCGTAAACTATGACAGTGGATACTACGCTCGCCTTAAACCCGCCCCAGGGTTGCCGGTGGCATATAGGGTCCAACTCAACAACACGGTTGAGTTGAAGCCATGAGGACTAGGACGATCAGTGCAACAGTCATGCTGGCCATACTCACCTTTGCCAGCCCCTCACAGGGTAGCGCCTCAACCGATGTTCAAGGCCGCCATGCAACGAAACTGGTAAAGGGAACAAAGCCCCAAGTAGCTCCAATTCCACCAGCCTACTATGAAGTAGCCATGATTAAGCGTGTGCCGGCGGATCTTCTGTATTCAATCTCATTGGCCGAAAGCAAGTTGTCGACAAACAAGGGGCGGATCGTGCCTTGGCCATGGACGGCAAACTTCAAGGGGAAAGGGTATAGGTTCAAAACTCGCGTTGCGCTGTATCAGTTTTGCAAACAGCTAATTGACCAGGGACACCGATCCGTAGACATCGGCATTGCCCAGGTGAATTGGCGTTGGCACTCTGGAAGGTTTGGCGGTGACCTTTGGGCGGCCACGGATCCATGGACGAACCTCAACGCGGCTGCTGAGTACCTATCAGAGCATTACCAAAAATCCCGAAACTGGTGGCAGGCAACCGGCCAGTATCACAATCCAAAGGATGCGGCGAAAGCCGCAGCCTATCGCAATTCGGTGTATAAACAATGGCAATATGTAAAGCAAACCATGCAATAACCGTTGTGGGGATCATGCTGGCGATGATCGCTGGCAGTGCACATGCAGAGGTGCCATCTCCAGGGGTTGTGATCTACCAGAATGAGAGTGCCTTCCCTATCAAGAATTGGGTTGATGATCAGTTTTACTCCGACTTGAAGAAACCGGACTCTCTGGATCAAATCAAGTCTAACCTCAAAACTGCCATGGAGAATTTCAAACCCTCATCTGCAGCACTGCCAAGGATCTTCCCTATTGAACCAAAACTCATAAAGCCGGTAGTTCTTCCCGGTACCCAGATGATCAAAGAGTTGCCGGACCTCCCCCAACCACTGTTCGTCATCGGCACCGACGAGTACAGCATTCGCTGGTTCCAGGCAAACCGAAAGGTGTTGGAGCAGTATGGTTCGTCAGGTGTGTTGACGAAGGTAAGGAACCAAACAGAGTGGGAGTACATGCAAAAGCTGGTGGCTCCCATGCAACTCTGGCCAATGAATGCTGATGCACTGGCCGATCAGCTAGGCGCCCCAGGCTACCCGCTTATGATCACCAAGTCTGGTTTTTTTCAGTAGCTAGTCCGAGATGGCAACCCCCCATCTGCCGCCACCATGCCGGAGCCCCTTGCTCACCGGCGGGATCCCCTCCCCCGATATCTCATATATGGAATGCATCCATGACTGCCAAATTTGAAATCGAATCCCTGCTACGCCCGCCTGTTGAGCTCTATAGCTCTGCGATCATGTCCGGGGGAGCAGCACTGTGCATGTGGGCGCCTCACACTCTCATGATGACGCCATCGGTCAGCTATGCCTGTGGCAGCATATTGGCGGCCGGGGCCCTCAGCAGGTTTCACGACGGATGGACCGTCAGCAAGTATCATCGCAACCTTACGCGCCTCAGTTACTACGAGATGAAGCCCCAGGACGTTCCATGTTCGCAACGTCTCAACTGGATCGGCCGCGGTTTTGAGTGGAAGCCCATTCACACACAACGGATGATTGAGGCGCAATCCATCAAGGCGATGAAGTACCTGGAGCCCAGCAATCTAAGTAAGCTGGCCCGCCGGGCAGAAATTACCTTGGAGGGGAAAGGGCTGTTGGCAGAGTCGATCGCCAAAGCGCTTCGCAAAGACAGTCCATGGAACCCTGTCCGCCCCCTCCCCCCCGTTGGGGGATCGCCGATCATGCATGCAGTTGAGCCTCATGAAAGGGATGTCTACGAAGACCTTGGAGAACGGGTTGCTCACAAAATCGTGATTGGTACAACGCGTGTAGGGAAAACCCGAGCCGCCGAGATATATGTCGCATCAGATATTGCCCGCGGCGACGGCTGCACGGTCTTCATGGACCCCAAATCTGACGCAGGCATCCTTAAGCGCCTCTATACGGAAGCCAAGAGGCATAACCGCCCGTTCTACATCTTCCACTTAGGGTTCCCCGACATCAGCTGCCGCTATAACGCCGTGGGCTCATTCGCCAGGATTTCAGAAGTGGCCACCCGAGCCACCAGCCAACTAGCCAGTGAGGGAAACAGTGCTGCATTTGCGGAGTTCTCTTGGCGATTCGTAAACATCGTTGCACAAGCCAGGGTTGCAATGGGTAGTCGGCCGAGTTATGTGCAGATCCAAGGCGATATTGCTGACATGGAGCCGCTATTCAACGACTACAGCGAGTATTACTTCGAGAAGCACCGGATTGCTCGCTGGCGTGAGGATGTGAGCACTATTGAGTTGAACATGAAGGCTCCACCCCGGCACATGCAAAGCCGGACCAAGCGAACAGCAGCCCTGGAAGCCTACATAAAGGGGAAACGTATCTTTGATCCTGTGCTGCTGGCCCTGCTATCCGCAATTCAGTACGACAAGACCTACTTTGACAAGCTGACTGCATCCTTGCTGCCGTTCGTAGAGAAGGTCACATCTGGCCGGCTGGTTGAGCTGGTGGCCCCAACATACGACGCTAAAGACTCTCGACCCATCATCGACTGGATGACCATCATGCGGCAAAAGGCAGTGGTCTATATCGGTTTGGATGCCATGACAGATAAGACCGTAGCTGAAGCCATTGGCGGTTCCATGCTGTCCGACCTGCTCTCTACCTGTGGCTATCTGTATAAATACGGGATGGAGAAGGGGCTTGTGGACGCAAAAAATGGCGTGTTGCCGAAGGTTTACCTCCACTGCGATGAATTCAATGAATTGGCGACAGACTTCGCTATCCCGATTCTCAACAAGTCCGGTGGCTCTGGCGTGAGGTTTACAGCCTACACCCAGTCAGTGTTCGACCTAGAGGCCAAACTAGGCGATGCTGCCAAAGCCCAGCAAATGCTGTCAAACTTCAATGCGATCATCATGCTGCGTGTCAAGACAATAGAAACAGCTGAGCTTCTCACCAACCAGTTGCCAGAGGTCACGATCAGCGAGTTGGGCGCATTGAGCTCTGCACGTGATAACTCCGACGTGACCAGTACCATTCACTTCGAGTCGAACAACTCGGACACCATCGCTACACGCCAGGTTCCACTACTACAACCCTCCGACATTATTCGCCTGCCCAAGGGGCAGGCCTTCGCTCTACTCGATGGCGCCAAGCTCTACAAGCTGCGTTTCCCGCTGATGGATGACAAGAAAGACAACATACCGATCCCGAAAGACGTGGAAGAGATCTGTGCATTGATGGAATCGAACTATCAGACCTCGGATAGCTGGTATAACAACTTGAGATCCTGGAAGAGCATAGACAGGCCAACCGCGGCCAATAACCCGTTTGGTCAGACTGCAGCTGGCCTCCCCGATGAACTGGCTGCGAGGGTTGCCTGATGGCCACACCGAATGAACGGATCGATATCCTCTCGTTTGTCATCATCTCCATCGGAATGGTGGTAGGGGCCACCGTCACCGGCGTCATTATTGAATGGTGCGGCATGATATGGTTCTGGCCTGAGCAAGGAGCCCAGCACGCCCTCAAAATGGTGATCGATGAGGCGGGATATCTGAATGAAGACTTCGTTAATGCAGCGCTGTTTGGTTGGACACCGACTGAGGCTATCCATTACATCACACAGGCCGTAACCGGTTCCCCTATGGGCCCCGATGTTTTAGACCCCGCGAGGTACCGATGGCTCACCTCTTGGTCTGCTTCGATTGCTGTTTTCGAACAGTACCTGCTCGCGGCCATCTACATCACAATCGTCTGCCTAATCCGTGCGGTGATCTTGCTGTTTACGTTGCCACTGTATGGGCTATTCATGTTTGTGGCCTTCTTTGATGGGTTGATGCTCAGGGATCTACGCAAATACGGAGGTGCCCGGGAGTCTGGGTTAAGGCACCACTACGCCAAGCGTATGATTTTACCGTGCATGTGGTGTGGGTGGGGGCTGTACTTGGCCATTCCATTCACAATCCACCCCAACTGGATATTGGTACCGAGTGCAGTGCTGTCCTCTGTATCCCTCTGGTTGGCTGTAAGGTTCTTCAAAAAGCATCTGTAATGGAGGTACCCATGACCAGATCCCAGGTCGTAGCCATCCTATCCAGGGTGAGCAGTCTGGAGACATCGCAAGCATTGGAGTTGCTTGCTGATAGCCACGAATCATCCCTCAGCATGAAAGAGTTGTTGTTTGTCTGGGACCGAATATCTACGTGCCTTGATCATCAGCATGCAGGGAACGACTCGGATGCCCTTCTGCGGCTAGAGCAACTAGAGCAAGAGTTGGCCGCCATCGGTACCTACCAAATCCTGGACGCCGGCGAATAGCGCGATCCGAAACTCACTGCGGGGCAAAATGCCCCGCCTTCTTCTCACATACGGTGCTTGATAGGGGGGGGGCCTGCCTTTCGTCAACCACCCACCAATGGTGTTACCATGATTGTTCTTCCTTCCCTACCCTCATTCACTGAGCCGCTTTCCTCTCTTCTTCTACACCTGCAGGCCTGGCCGATTCTGGTTCTACTTGTACTGCTCGTCATGCTCGCATTTGTAAACCCAACCCGCAGGCCAAGGGGTAAAAAAGGAAGACATGAGGTACGGATAGAGCAATCGGGTTCTGTACTGGCAAAAATTCGGGGATTATCGACGTGGCAGGCCCAGATAGCCTACCTCCGCAAGATCGACCCATACACATTTGAGGAGCTCATTCTGAGCGCATTGGAACTGAAGGGAATGATGATCATCCGAAACAAAAGCTATTCCCGAGATGGGGGGGTTGATGGAAAGGCGGTCATAAGCGGTGAACTGGTACTAATCCAGGCAAAACGCTACCAAAAATTCATCAGCACAGACCATGTGAGAGCATTTGCTGAGCAATGCCGGCAGCAGGAATGTAAAGGCCTGTTCATTCACACTGGACGAACGCCGAAATCAGCTTGGCACGCGGTCAAGGGATCCCCTGTCACTATCATCAGCGGCCCACAACTCATCGAGTTTCTCACATAACTGCCGGTGATCCATCAACTGAGAGAGCCAGGGATGGTCCACCAGCCCCCCCTTCTTGCTAGACCTCTTGGGGTTGCGTTGTCCAGCATCATGGTAGGTTCATCCCATCGAAATCAGCCTAGAAGAGGTCGGAGATCATGAGACATGGACCAACGAGTAAAGACATCGCGAAAGCGCATGTAGATGTGATTCCCGGGTGGGTCATTACCATCTCTATCTGTATGGCTGCGGCCATAGTTCGTCTTGCCTGTGGCTTGGATGATGTTTGGCAACATGAAGATTTCGTTGGATACTTTTCTCTCTGGTCAATTCCGTGGCTAATAGCTGCGGTTGGGATCTTGGCGAGCTTGTCACACAACGGAGAAATCAATAAGCGGGCCCGGGAAATTTACCGACATAGAAAGGGCCAGGAATTCGCCGCTCGCTATTAATTGTTGACATCGGAGCTGCGTGCTCTGGCGTGTCCCAGCGCAGCGCAAAGCCCCCATCGTAGGGGCTCGCGCCACCGAGACTTTAGGATGGCCACCCATTAGTGGCCCCCCCAACTATCCTTACTCCCCCCCCGACATGATCACGACAGCAGATCCTCATTCGTGATTGCGACCTGTCATTCCTAGATTAACCAAGCCGGGAGCGCACCAGGAGTTGCGTCATTCAGCAATATGGTACATTCAACTAATCGAAATATTATCTATCCGACCAAAGAGAGAACATCATGAGCATCAAAGGAATTCCCAAAGTACGAATGCAAGCAAAGGGTCTGTACCATTCCGGAAATGTCGACGCAGCCCAGACCCTGACTGACATGGCCGATGCTTATGAATACCTGGCAGCTGAGTATGGACGGGTCATGGTGCAGGCCGGGTACAGCGCGTCTCGCGAAGAATGCAAGAATGAAGCTCTGGCTTGGCTAGATCCGACAAAGCGCCCGGTAGTTGAAGAAGGTGGTATCTGAATGGCCACAAAGAACGCTCCGTTTTACAGCCTGCGAGCAGGCAAAGACCGTGATATAAAAAGCCACCGAACCCGTGATGCAGCAATTAATGCCGCTAAGGAACATGGACAAATCTGGATAACTCAAACAGGGACTCAGCGGCAAGTTCACGAAATTTCTGGCGGGGGGTGGAGGACTTTTAAGCCTGACGGCCTTGCCCCTGACCTCCGTGCAGAGCTCGAGCGCCTCGGGCTGATTTAATGAGGGGAATATCATGACTGCTGAAACGGATAAGGGGTCTGACGCTCAGTGGAACGAAAACTCACGTTAAGCAACGTTTTCTGCCTCTGACGCCTCTTTTAATGGTCTCAGATGTCCTTTGGTCACCAGTTCTGCCAGCGTGAAGGAATAATGGCCGAGCATATTGATATGTCCGTGGCAAAGCGGGGAGAGGCGTGCGATATCTTCATCATTCAGTGTTTCACCCTGCGCCCGGAGATGATCCAGGGCTGCCTGCATATAAATAGTGTTCCATAACACGACGGCGTTAGTGACCAGCCCCAGTGTGCCCAGTTGATCTTCCTGACCGTCGGTATATCGTTTTCTTATCTCACCTTTTTGACCGTGACAGATGGCTCTGGCAACGGCATGGCGACTTTCTCCCCGATTAAGCTGGGTCAGAATGCGCCGGCGGTAATCTTCATCATCAATATAATTAAGCAGATACAGCGTTTTGTTGATGCGCCCCACTTCAATGATTGCCTGAGTCAGTCCGGAAGGACGTTCACTTTTCAGCAATGAACGGACCAGCACTGAAACCTGTACTTTGCCCAGCTTCAGGGAGCCAGCGGTCCGGATCATTTCGTCCCACTGAAGGACTATTTTTCGGGGATCTGATTGCCCTCTGGCAATATCATTCAGCACGCCATAGTCGGCATCATGGTCCATTCGCCAGAAAACCGAAGCACCGGCATCAGCCAGGCGTGGAGAAAACTGGTATCCCAGCAGCCAGAAAAGGCCAAAGACAAGTTCGCTGGCACCTGCTGTATCGGTCATAATTTCGGTTGGATTCAGCCCGGTCTCCTGTTCCAGAAGACCTTCCAGCACAAAGATAGAGTCCCTCAGCGTCCCCGGTATAACGATGCCATGAAAGCCGGAATACTGATCGGACACAAAGTTGTACCAGGTGATCCCTCTGTTATTACCAAAGTATTTGCGGTTCGGTCCGGCATTGATTGTTCTGACTGGCGTAACAAAGCGCATTCCATCTGCAGATGCCACTTCTCCTCCACCCCATATCTGTGCCAGTGGCAGCGTTGCCTGAAAATCAACCAGTCTGGCATTAGCGCTGGTGATAGTTTCAGCCCGCAGATAGTTCGCTTTTGTCCAGTTCAGCCGGTGTCGGGTCAGTGCAGGAACATTTGATCTGATCAGTGGTTCCAGACCGATATTGCAGGCTTCAGCCATCAGCACGGCGCTGATGCTGACGGGCAGATCATCAACTCTGGCACTGGCTTCACTAGCATGGAAAAACTCATCAGCAAATCCGGTATGGGCGTTAATTTCGAGCAGCAACTCCGTTAAATCCACCGGAGGGAGTAGATCACTGATCATTTTGCTCAGTCGTTTCAGACTGTCCGGCTCATCAAGACTGGCGAGGGGAGAAATTGTCAACCGGGGCTTCGGGCCAGAAACATCGAGTTCGACAGCCTCATTTTCGCAAAGACGTGCAGCAACCTGTCTGTAACGACTATCAAGCTGATGACCCAGAGATTTTATTGCTTCCTGCGGGTCTGTCGGGTGCCCCAAAGAACGATAAACCTTAATCCGGTTTGCCTGCCAGTCAGCACCCTGTAGTAATCTTGCACGAGGATCTCCCCACCGGTTACTGCCGGTAACGTAGACATCCCTCCGCCTCAGACTATCCTGCAGTTTACTGAGAAAGCAGAGCGTGTATCCCCTGCGGGTGATATGTTTTTCCTTGTTAATCACCAGCCGTTTCCATGACCGACTGATAATTTCCGTTGGTGCGTCGTCAAAAAACTGCCGCCGTGAGCTGAACTCCCGGCTGAGGTAGTCACAGGCATTCAGAGTGGTAACCCCGGCAGGTGCGGATGAAAATTTAACGGTATTCAGCAGATGGGGCAGGAAACGACGAACGCGCCCGTACTGCTCCACCATTTCTTCATGAAAATTATCGTCTGAGGGCCGGGCAATTTCACGGACAAGCGTGATGATTTCAGCCAGCTTTTGCCTTGGGATGTAGCTGAACACCTCAGCACGAATCGATTCGTCCGGTGTTTCTTCTTTCAGCAGGTACGAACATGCGCTGGCGAGCGCCAATGCAGATTTATCCAGATCCTTCAGCGAGCGGAGCCGTTTTTTCTGCCCAATCTTTCTGGCGTCACGGATGATAACGGCCAGCATGGCGTCCAGAACGTCCAATGCATCATCCAGCGCCAGCGTTTCCCATGCAAGGACAAAGGCAACCAGAACCGCCATCCTTTTCTGCGGTGACATCCTGGCAATATTGAACACCGAAGTCATACCAGCATAACGTGCGAGATTTTTCAGGCGCACAGCCGGGAGTGTACTCAGGTTTTCAGCATGCAGGCCAAAATCGTTCAGAGTTTTCCAGCGTTCAATTGCTTCATTAAACGCCGGACCACTGATGGTCACAGGGCCCTTTTTCAGTGATTCCAGTAAAGACAGGCGGCTGCAATCAGTTGGCCCCAGCAGCATCTCCAGCTGTGAACGCTGTTCGGCTGACGGTATCAGTGCCAGTTTGTTCCACAGGCGCAACGTCGCCTTTTCCCTTACCTCTGAAATCAACCGGGTCAGCGTAGTGGCTCCGGGGAGAATAATACGATGTTGCATAAGCCACCCTGTCGCCAGATCGAAAAGCAGGCCAGGACGTTCGTTGCTTATCCAGCTCCGGGTATATAAAAGACGGGTAAGGCGAAATGTCCAGGGCCAGGCAAATTCACGATACTGATAGTGCTGACGTAT
Source organism: Aeromonas sp. FL131 (assembly GCF_049860615.1). Lineage (NCBI taxonomy): Bacteria > Pseudomonadati > Pseudomonadota > Gammaproteobacteria > Aeromonadales > Aeromonadaceae > Aeromonas > Aeromonas sp. FL131. The sequence continues at coordinate 149,850 of NZ_CP187596.1, read as the reverse complement.
CAGCGCTGCATGCTCACGGCGGGTATTTTCCCTCTGACCGTATTCTGCAAGAACGGTGATATCACGAATCCCGAGCTGTCTGGCGGTAAAATGCCGGACGCCGGAAGGAATATGATTCATATCGGTGAGGAAGGTGCCCAGAAAACGGACACATCCAATTTGCAGGGCAATGCCCAGACGGTTGTGATCACCTCTGCTTTTTCCGATAAATTCCTTGTCTGCTTCATCAAGGTGAAAATATCGTGCCAGCTGAAGCTCATCCGGTTCACCGGTGAATCTGCCATAGCTTTCAGTCTGCTCAGTGGTCAGAAAGTCAACGGGCATATAGGCCTCCCTGCCTTACGGGCATTTAGTAACATTTTTGCAACCGTCCGAAATGTTATAAATTATCAGACATAGTAAAACGGCTTCGTTTGAGTGTCCATTAAATCGTCATTTTGGCATAATAGACACATCGTGTCTGATATTCGATTTAAGGTACATTTTATGCGAATTTTTGGTTATGCGCGGGTCTCAACCAGCCAGCAGTCCCTCGATATTCAGATCAGAGCGCTCAAAGATGCAGGGGTAAAAGCTAACCGCATCTTTACCGACAAGGCATCCGGCAGTTCAACAGATCGGGAAGGGCTGGATTTGCTGAGGATGAAGGTGGAGGAAGGTGATGTCATTCTGGTGAAGAAGCTCGACCGTCTTGGCCGCGACACCGCCGACATGATCCAACTGATAAAAGAGTTTGATGCTCAGGGTGTCGCGGTTCGGTTTATTGACGACGGGATCAGTACCGACGGTGATATGGGGCAAATGGTGGTCACCATCCTGTCGGCTGTGGCACAAGCTGAACGCCGGAGGATCCTAGAGCGCACGAATGAGGGCCGACAGGAAGCAAAGCTGAAAGGAATCAAATTTGGCCGCAGGCGTACCGTGGACAGGAACGTCGTGCTGACGCTTCATCAGAAGGGCACTGGTGCAACGGAAATTGCTCATCAGCTCAGTATTGCCCGCTCCACGGTTTATAAAATTCTTGAAGACGAAAGGGCCTCGTGATACGCCTATTTTTATAGGTTAATGTCATGATAATAATGGTTTCTTAGACGTCAGGTGGCACTTTTCGGGGAAATGTGCGCGGAACCCCTATTTGTTTATTTTTCTAAATACATTCAAATATGTATCCGCTCATGAGACAATAACCCTGATAAATGCTTCAATAATATTGAAAAAGGAAGAGTATGAGTATTCAACATTTCCGTGTCGCCCTTATTCCCTTTTTTGCGGCATTTTGCCTTCCTGTTTTTGCTCACCCAGAAACGCTGGTGAAAGTAAAAGATGCTGAAGATCAGTTGGGTGCACGAGTGGGTTACATCGAACTGGATCTCAACAGCGGTAAGATCCTTGAGAGTTTTCGCCCCGAAGAACGTTTTCCAATGATGAGCACTTTTAAAGTTCTGCTATGTGGTGCGGTATTATCCCGTGTTGACGCCGGGCAAGAGCAACTCGGTCGCCGCATACACTATTCTCAGAATGACTTGGTTGAGTACTCACCAGTCACAGAAAAGCATCTTACGGATGGCATGACAGTAAGAGAATTATGCAGTGCTGCCATAACCATGAGTGATAACACTGCTGCCAACTTACTTCTGACAACGATCGGAGGACCGAAGGAGCTAACCGCTTTTTTGCACAACATGGGGGATCATGTAACTCGCCTTGATCGTTGGGAACCGGAGCTGAATGAAGCCATACCAAACGACGAGCGTGACACCACGATGCCTGCAGCAATGGCAACAACGTTGCGCAAACTATTAACTGGCGAACTACTTACTCTAGCTTCCCGGCAACAATTAATAGACTGGATGGAGGCGGATAAAGTTGCAGGACCACTTCTGCGCTCGGCCCTTCCGGCTGGCTGGTTTATTGCTGATAAATCTGGAGCCGGTGAGCGTGGGTCTCGCGGTATCATTGCAGCACTGGGGCCAGATGGTAAGCCCTCCCGTATCGTAGTTATCTACACGACGGGGAGTCAGGCAACTATGGATGAACGAAATAGACAGATCGCTGAGATAGGTGCCTCACTGATTAAGCATTGGTAACTGTCAGACCAAGTTTACTCATATATACTTTAGATTGATTTAAAACTTCATTTTTAATTTAAAAGGATCTAGGTGAAGATCCTTTTTGATAATCTCATGACCAAAATCCCTTAACGTGAGTTTTCGTTCCACTGAGCGTCAGACCCCTTATCTGAACATAAAACACTATCAATAAGTTGGAGTCATTACCCCCCGGACGAGTGGGAATCCATGGTAGGGATTTTTACCGAAATGGAAGAACACTATTAGGGGGCACCTCAGAAAACGGAATAAAGCACGCTAAGGCATAGCTGACCTTGCCAGGCCTGCTTCGCCCTGTAGTGACGCGATCAACGGGCAGGAAACATTCCCCTTTCGTGCATGGCAGGCGCACACGAGTTCAGACAGCACGGTTTCCATGCGCGCCAAGTCGGCCATCTTCTCGCGCACGTCCTTGAGCTTGTGTTCGGCCAGGCTGCTGGCCTCCTCGCAGTGGGTGCCATCGTCGAGCCGCAACAGCTCGGCAATCTCGTCCAGACTGAACCCCAGCCGCTGTGCCGATTTCACGAATTTCACCCGAACCACGTCCGCCTCCCCATAGCGGCGGATGCTGCCGTAAGGCTTGTCCGGTTCCCGCAACAGGCCCTTGCGCTGATAGAAGCGGATTGTCTCCACGTTGACCCCGGCCGCCTTGGCAAAAACGCCAATGGTCAGGTTTTCCAAATTATTTTCCATATCGCTTGACTCCGTACATGAGTACGGAAGTAAGGTTACGCTATCCAATCCAAATTCAAAAGGGCCAACGTATGTCTGAACCACAAAACGGGCGCGGTGCGCTCTTCGCCGGCGGGCTGGCCGCCATTCTTGCATCGACCTGCTGCCTGGGGCCGCTAGTACTGGTCGCCCTGGGCTTCTCCGGTGCTTGGATCGGCAACCTGACGGTGCTGGAACCCTATCGACCGTTGTTCATCGGCGCGGCGCTAGTGGCGCTGTTCTTCGCCTGGAAGCGGATTTACCGGCCCGTGCAGGCATGCAAGCCAGGTGAGGTCTGCGCGATTCCGCAGGTGCGCGCCACCTACAAGCTGATTTTCTGGATCGTGGCCGTGCTGGTCCTGGTCGCGCTTGGATTTCCCTATGTCGTTCCATTTTTCTATTAACCAGGAGTTCATCATGAAGAAACTGTTTGCCTCCCTTGCCCTCGCCGCCGCTGTTGCCCCGGTGTGGGCCGCTACCCAGACCGTCACGCTAGCGGTTCCCGGCATGACTTGCGCCGCCTGCCCGATCACAGTCAAGAAAGCGCTCTCCAAGGTCGAAGGCGTGAGCAAGGTCGATGTGGGCTTCGAGAAGCGCGAGGCCGTCGTCACTTTTGACGACACCAAGGCCAGCGTACAGAAGCTGACCAAGGCCACCGCAGACGCCGGCTATCCGTCCAGCGTCAAGCAGTGAGCCAGCAAGCCAACGACAACAGCGAGAGCCGCTTCATGGGACTGATGACACGCATTGCCGATAAAACCGGCGCGCTCGGCAGCGTCGTTTCCGCGATGGGCTGCGCCGCCTGCTTTCCAGCCCTCGCCAGCTTCGGCGCGGCCATCGGGCTGGGCTTCTTGAGCCAGTACGAGGGACTGTTCATCAGCCGCCTGCTGCCGCTGTTTGCCGCGCTGGCCTTCCTGGCGAACGCGCTGGGTTGGTTCAGTCATCGGCAATGGCTGCGCAGTCTGCTCGGCATGATCGGCCCGGCCATCGTGTTTGCGGCCACGGTCTGGCTGCTCGGCAACTGGTGGACGGCGAACCTGATGTACGTCGGCCTGGCCTTGATGATTGGGGTGTCGATCTGGGACTTCGTGTCGCCGGCGCATCGCCGTTGCGGACTGGACGGCTGCGAACTCCCCGCCAAGCGCTTGTGAAAGACGGCTGACCGTGCGACACGGCGGCCCACACGAATAAGGAACGATGGTATGAGCACTCTCAAAATCACCGGCATGACTTGCGACTCGTGCGCAGTGCATGTCAAGGACGCCCTGGAGAAAGTGCCCGGCGTGCAATCAGCGGATGTCTCCTACGCCAAGGGCAGCGCCAAGCTCGCCATTGAGGTCGGCACGTCACCCGACGCGCTGACGGCCGCTGTAGCTGGACTCGGTTATCGGGCCACGCTGGCCGATGCCCCCTCAGTTTCGACGCCGGGCGGATTGCTCGACAAGATGCGCGATCTGCTGGGCAGAAACGACAAGACGGGTAGCAGCGGCGCATTGCATATCGCCGTCATCGGCAGCGGCGGGGCCGCGATGGCAGCGGCGCTGAAGGCCGTCGAGCAAGGCGCACGTGTCACGCTGATCGAGCGCGGCACCATCGGCGGCACCTGCGTCAATGTCGGTTGTGTGCCGTCCAAGATCATGATCCGCGCCGCCCATATCGCCCATCTGCGCCGGGAAAGCCCGTTCGATGGCGGCATCGCCGCTACCACGCCGACCATCCAGCGCACGGCGCTGCTGGCCCAGCAGCAGGCCCGCGTCGATGAACTGCGCCACGCCAAGTACGAAGGCATCTTGGAGGGCAATCCGGCGATCACTGTGCTGCACGGCTCCGCCCGCTTTAAGGACAATCGCAACCTGATCGTGCAACTCAACGACGGCGGCGAGCGCGTGGTGGCATTCGACCGCTGCCTGATCGCCACCGGCGCGAGCCCGGCCGTGCCGCCGATTCCCGGCCTGAAAGACACTCCGTACTGGACTTCCACTGAAGCGCTGGTCAGCGAGACGATTCCTAAGCGCCTGGCCGTGATTGGCTCATCAGTGGTGGCGCTGGAGCTGGCGCAGGCGTTCGCCCGACTCGGAGCGAAGGTGACGATCCTGGCTCGCAGCACGCTGTTCTTCCGCGAAGACCCAGCTATAGGCGAAGCCGTCACGGCCGCATTCCGCATGGAGGGCATCGAGGTGAGGGAACACACCCAGGCCAGCCAGGTCGCGTATATCAATGGTGAAGGGGACGGCGAATTCGTGCTCACCACGGCGCACGGCGAACTGCGCGCCGACAAGCTGCTGGTCGCCACCGGCCGCGCGCCCAACACACGCAAGCTGGCACTGGATGCGACGGGCGTCACGCTCACCCCGCAAGGCGCTATCGTCATCGACCCCGGCATGCGTACAAGCGTGGAACACATCTACGCCGCAGGCGACTGCACCGACCAGCCGCAGTTCGTCTATGTGGCGGCAGCGGCCGGCACTCGCGCCGCGATCAACATGACCGGCGGTGACGCGGCCCTGAACCTGACCGCGATGCCGGCCGTGGTGTTCACCGACCCGCAAGTGGCGACCGTAGGCTACAGCGAGGCGGAAGCGCACCATGACGGCATCAAAACTGATAGTCGCACGCTAACGCTGGACAACGTGCCGCGCGCGCTCGCCAACTTCGACACGCGCGGCTTCATCAAACTGGTGGTTGAAGAAGGCAGCGGACGACTGATCGGCGTGCAGGCAGTGGCCCCGGAAGCGGGCGAACTGATCCAGACGGCCGCACTGGCGATTCGCAACCGGATGACGGTGCAGGAACTGGCCGACCAGTTGTTCCCCTACCTGACGATGGTCGAAGGGTTGAAGCTCGCGGCGCAGACCTTCAACAAGGATGTGAAGCAGCTTTCCTGCTGCGCCGGGTGAGGACAAGGAGGTGTGCGATGAGCGCCTACACGGTATCGCAACTGGCCCATAACGCTGGGGTGAGCGTACATATCGTGCGCGACTACCTGGTGCGCGGCTTGTTACGGCCGGTGGCCTGCACCACGGGCGGCTACGGCGTGTTCGACGATGCGGCCTTGCAACGGCTGTGCTTCGTGCGCGCGGCCTTCGAGGCGGGTATCGGCCTGGATGCCCTGGCGCGGCTGTGCCGTGCGCTCGACGCAGCGGACGGCGCACAAGCCGCAGCGCAGCTTGCCGTGCTGCGCCAGTTGGTCGAGCGGCGGCGCGCGGCGTTGGCCCATCTGGACGCGCAACTGGCCTCCATGCCAGCCGAGCGGGCGCACGAGGAGGCATTGCCGTGAACGCCCCTGACAAACTGCCGCCCGAGACGCGCCAACCCGTTTCCGGCTACCTGTGGGGTGCGCTGGCCGTGTTGACCTGCCCCTGCCATCTGCCGATTCTCGCCGCCGTGCTGGCCGGGACGACCGCCGGTGCCTTCCTTGGCGAGCATTGGGGTGTTGCCGCGCTCGCGCTGACCGGCTTGTTCGTTCTGGCCGTAACGCGGCTGCTGCGCGCCTTCCGGGGCGGATCATGACGAGTTCGCAGCCCGCCGGATGGACGGCGGCCGAGTTGGCGCAGGCGGCGGCGCGCGGACAGCTTGACCTGCATTACCAGCCGCTGGTCGATCTGCGCGATCACCGGATCGCTGGCGCGGAAGCGTTGATGCGCTGGCGGCATCCGAGGCTTGGCCTGTTGCCGCCCGGCCAGTTCCTGCCGCTGGCCGAGTCGTTCGGCCTGATGCCGGAAATAGGCGCGTGGGTGCTGGGCGAGGCCTGTCGCCAGATGCACAAGTGGCAAGGACCGGCATGGCAACCGTTCCGTCTTGCCATCAATGTGTCCGCCAGCCAGGTTGGGCCAACGTTCGACGACGAGGTAAAGCGGGTGCTGGCCGATATGGCCCTGCCCGCCGAGCTTCTGGAGATCGAACTGACCGAATCGGTCGCATTCGGCAATCCAGCCCTGTTCGCCAGTTTCGACGCCTTGCGCGCCATCGGCGTGCGCTTCGCCGCCGACGACTTCGGCACCGGCTATTCCTGCCTGCAACATCTGAAATGCTGCCCCATCACCACATTGAAAATCGACCAATCCTTTGTCGCCAGGCTCCCGGATGATGCCCGTGACCAAACTATCGTGCGGGCGGTGATCCAGCTCGCGCACGGGCTGGGCATGGATGTCATTTTCAGAAGACGACTGCACCAGTTGATTGGGCGTAATGGCTGTTGTGCAGCCAGCTCCTGACAGTTCAATATCAGAAGTGATCTGCACCAATCTCGACTATGCTCAATACTCGTGTGCACCAAAGCGAGGTGAGCATGGCGACGGACACCCCACGGATTCCAGAACAAGGCGTGGCCACTCTGCCTGATGAGGCTTGGGAGCGTGCGCGCCGTCGTGCGGAGATCATCAGTCCGTTGGCGCAGTCGGAGACGGTCGGGCACGAAGCGGCCGATATGGCGGCTCAGGCGCTGGGCTTGTCTCGGCGCCAGGTATACGTTCTGATCCGGCGTGCCCGGCAAGGCAGCGGCCTCGTGACGGATCTGGTGCCCGGCCAGTCCGGTGGAGGTAAAGGTAAGGGGCGCTTGCCGGAACCGGTCGAGCGCGTCATCCACGAGCTACTGCAAAAGCGGTTCCTGACCAAGCAGAAGCGCAGCCTAGCGGCCTTTCACCGCGAAGTCACTCAGGTGTGCAAGGCTCAAAAACTGCGAGTGCCGGCGCGCAATACCGTGGCCTTACGGATCGCTAGCCTTGACCCGCGCAAGGTCATCCGCCGGCGGGAAGGCCAGGATGCCGCTCGTGACCTACAAGGTGTGGGCGGCGAGCCTCCTGCCGTGACCGCGCCGCTGGAGCAGGTGCAGATAGACCATACGGTCATCGACCTGATCGTGGTCGATGACCGCGACCGGCAACCTATTGGCCGCCCGTACCTGACCCTCGCCATCGACGTGTTCACCCGCTGCGTGCTCGGCATGGTCGTCACGCTGGAAGCGCCGTCTGCCGTTTCGGTTGGCCTGTGCCTCGTGCATGTCGCCTGCGACAAGCGCCCTTGGCTGGAAGGACTGAACGTGGAAATGGATTGGCAGATGAGCGGCAAGCCCTTGCTGCTCTACCTAGACAACGCGGCCGAGTTCAAGAGCGAGGCCCTGCGCCGGGGTTGCGAGCAGCATGGCATCCGGCTGGACTATCGCCCGCTGGGACAGCCGCACTATGGCGGCATCGTGGAACGGATCATCGGCACGGCGATGCAGATGATTCACGACGAACTGCCGGGAACGACCTTCTCCAACCCTGACCAGCGCGGCGACTACGATTCCGAAAACAAGGCCGCCCTGACGCTGCGCGAGCTAGAGCGCTGGCTCACATTGGCGGTCGGCACCTACCACGGTTCGGTGCACAACGGCCTGCTCCAACCGCCGGCCGCGCGCTGGGCCGAGGCCGTGGCGCGTGTCGGCGTACCGGCCGTCGTCACACGCGCTACTTCGTTCCTGGTCGATTTTCTGCCGATCCTCCGGCGCACGCTGACCCGCACCGGCTTTGTCATCGACCACATCCACTACTACGCCGATGGGCACTGTTGCAAATAGTCGGTGGTGATAAACTTATCATCCCCTTTTGCTGATGGAGCTGCACATGAACCCATTCAAAGGCCGGCATTTTCAGCGTGACATCATTCTGTGGGCCGTACGCTGGTACTGCAAATACGGCATCAGTTACCGTGAGCTGCAGGAGATGCTGGCTGAACGCGGAGTGAATGTCGATCACTCCACGATTTACCGCTGGGTTCAGCGTTATGCGCCTGAAATGGAAAAACGGCTGCGCTGGTACTGGCGTAACCCTTCCGATCTTTGCCCGTGGCACATGGATGAAACCTACGTGAAGGTCAATGGCCGCTGGGCGTATCTGTACCGGGCCGTCGACAGCCGGGGCCGCACTGTCGATTTTTATCTCTCCTCCCGTCGTAACAGCAAAGCTGCATACCGGTTTCTGGGTAAAATCCTCAACAACGTGAAGAAGTGGCAGATCCCGCGATTCATCAACACGGATAAAGCGCCCGCCTATGGTCGCGCGCTTGCTCTGCTCAAACGCGAAGGCCGGTGCCCGTCTGACGTTGAACACCGACAGATTAAGTACCGGAACAACGTGATTGAATGCGATCATGGCAAACTGAAACGGATAATCGGCGCCACGCTGGGATTTAAATCCATGAAGACGGCTTACGCCACCATCAAAGGTATTGAGGTGATGCGTGCACTACGCAAAGGCCAGGCCTCAGCATTTTATTATGGTGATCCCCTGGGCGAAATGCGCCTGGTAAGCAGAGTTTTTGAAATGTAAGGCCTTTGAATAAGACAAAAGGCTGCCTCATCGCTAACTTTGCAACAGTGCCGGATTGAATATAACCGACGTGACTGTTACATTTAGGTGGCTAAACCCGTCAAGCCCTCAGGAGTGAATCATGACCGTAGTCACGACCGCCGATACCTCCCAACTGTACGCACTTGCAGCCCGACATGGGCTCAAGCTCCATGGCCCGCTGACTGTCAATGAGCTTGGGCTCGACTATAGGATCGTGATCGCCACCGTCGACGATGGACGTCGGTGGGTGCTGCGCATCCCGCGCCGAGCCGAGGTAAGCGCGAAGGTCGAACCAGAGGCGCGGGTGCTGGCAATGCTCAAGAATCGCCTGCCGTTCGCGGTGCCGGACTGGCGCGTGGCCAACGCCGAGCTCGTTGCCTATCCCATGCTCGAAGACTCGACTGCGATGGTCATCCAGCCTGGTTCGTCCACGCCCGACTGGGTCGTGCCGCAGGACTCGGAGGTCTTCGCGGAGAGCTTCGCGACCGCGCTCGCCGCCCTGCATGCCGTCCCCATTTCCGCCGCCGTGGATGCGGGGATGCTCATCCGTACACCGACGCAGGCCCGTCAGAAGGTGGCCGACGACGTTGACCGCGTCCGACGCGAGTTCGTGGTGAACGACAAGCGCCTCCACCGGTGGCAGCGCTGGCTCGACGACGATTCGTCGTGGCCAGATTTCTCCGTGGTGGTGCATGGCGATCTCTACGTGGGCCATGTGCTCATCGACAACACGGAGCGCGTCAGCGGGATGATCGACTGGAGCGAGGCCCGCGTTGATGACCCTGCCATCGACATGGCCGCGCACCTTATGGTCTTTGGTGAAGAGGGGCTCGCGAAGCTCCTCCTCACGTATGAAGCGGCCGGTGGCCGGGTGTGGCCGCGGCTCGCCCACCACATCGCGGAGCGCCTTGCGTTCGGGGCGGTCACCTACGCACTCTTCGCCCTCGACTCGGGTAACGAAGAGTACCTCGCTGCGGCGAAGGCGCAGCTCGCCGCAGCGGAATGAGCGAACGTCGATATAGCCCGCTCGCGACGCTGTTCGCGGCGACCTTTCTCTTCCGGATCGGCAACGCGGTGGCGGCCCTCGCGCTTCCATGGTTCGTCCTGTCTCATACAAAGAGCGCGGCCTGGGCGGGCGCCACGGCCGCTAGCAGCGTCATCGCGACCATCATCGGCGCGTGGGTTGGTGGTGGCCTCGTCGATCGGTTCGGGCGCGCGCCCGTCGCATTGATCTCGGGTGTGGTGGGCGGCGTGGCCATGGCGAGCATCCCACTGCTCGATGCCGTTGGCGCCCTCTCGAACACTGGGCTGATCGCTTGCGTGGTGCTCGGTGCCGCGTTCGACGCACCCGGTATGGCCGCGCAGGACAGTGAGCTGCCCAAACTCGGCCACGTCGCCGGGCTCTCCGTTGAGCGCGTCTCGTCACTGAAAGCGGTGATCGGGAACGTCGCGATTCTAGGTGGCCCGGCCCTTGGGGGGGCCGCAATCGGCCTGCTTGGCGCTGCGCCAACGCTCGGGCTGACGGCGTTCTGCTCCGTCCTTGCAGGTCTGCTCGGCGCGTGGGTGCTTCCCGCGCGTGCCGCTCGGACGATGACCACGACGGCGACTCTCTCCATGCGCGCCGGCGTCGCTTTTCTCTGGAGCGAACCCCTGCTGCGCCCTCTCTTTGGTATAGTGATGATCTTCGTGGGCATCGTTGGCGCCAACGGCAGCGTCATCATGCCTGCGCTGTTTGTAGATGCAGGACGCCAAGTAGCAGAGCTCGGGCTGTTCTCCTCAATGATGGGGGCTGGTGGTCTCCTTGGCATTGCCATTCATGCGTCGGTCGGCGCCCGGATATCAGCGCAGAACTGGCTGGCGGTGGCATTTTGTGGCTCTGCGGTGGGCTCGCTTCTGCTTTCACAGTTGCCAGGCGTGCCGGTGCTGATGTTGTTGGGCGCGCTCGTGGGACTGCTGACCGGCTCAGTCTCTCCCATTCTCAACGCTGCCATCTACAACCGCACGCCGCCAGAACTTCTCGGCCGGGTACTCGGCACGGTCTCGGCGGTGATGCTGTCAGCCTCGCCCATGGTTATGCTTGCGGCCGGCGCGTTTGTCGACCTTGCTGGTCCGCTCCCTGGCCTCGTTGTATCGGCCGTGTTTGCGGGGCTCGTGGCTCTACTCTCGCTCCGTCTTCAATTTGCTACAATGGCGGCGGCAGCCACAGCCTCCGCCCCAACCCATACAGAAGGTGAACACTGATGCCCCGCCCCAAGCTCAAGTCCGATGACGAGGTACTCGAGGCCGCCACCGTAGTGCTGAAGCGTTGCGGTCCCATAGAGTTCACGCTCAGCGGAGTAGCAAAGGAGGTGGGGCTCTCCCGCGCAGCGTTAATCCAGCGCTTCACCAACCGCGATACGCTGCTGGTGAGGATGATGGAGCGCGGCGTCGAGCAGGTGCGGCATTACCTGAATGCGATACCGATAGGCGCAGGGCCGCAAGGGCTCTGGGAATTTTTGCAGGTGCTCGTTCGGAGCATGAACACTCGCAACGACTTCTCGGTGAACTATCTCATCTCCTGGTACGAGCTCCAGGTGCCGGAGCTACGCACGCTTGCGATCCAGCGGAACCGCGCGGTGGTGGAGGGGATCCGCAAGCGACTGCCCCCAGGTGCTCCTGCGGCAGCTGAGTTGCTCCTGCACTCGGTCATCGCTGGCGCGACGATGCAGTGGGCCGTCGATCCGGATGGTGAGCTAGCTGATCATGTGCTGGCTCAGATCGCTGCCATCCTGTGTTTAATGTTTCCCGAACACGACGATTTCCAACTCCTCCAGGCACATGCGTAAACGGAGGTGTGCAGAGTCCCTGCGGCAGGCGACGAACACGACCGTCGTCGATTAGTACCGGTACGGTCGGTGGTATCGAAGTCTTGATCACCACTCAGGTCTACGGCTTACAAATGGTGACCATCCCGATACTTGCGTCAGAGCACCGGGCCGATTCTTTGACAGTGAATCACTCCCGTAAGGTTGTGCCGGTGTGGGTGTCCCGGGTCGAGACGATACTCCGCCAATGCGCCCAGCAAACAACCTGGCCATCGCAGGTGGTGGGGAGCGGTGTGGCGGATGAGTTGGACAAGTTGGTGTAGCAGCACGAGCACGGCGAGATAACATCGCAGGAGTTCGACATGCTCAAGAGACAGCTGATTGCGAATCGCGATGCAGATTCATAACCCGATTGCGGGTTGGCTTCACTCCACCATCACCGAGCAGACTAGCACGGCGGGCTCTGTTGCAAAGATTGGCGGCAGTCAGAGGTAGGCTGTCGCTCTGCGCCGATCAGGCGGCTGCTGCGAAATGGTGGTTGAGCATGCCCATGGCCTCCGTCAGCGCCGAGGGCCCAATGCCAAAAGCTCTCTCCACAAGGCGCACCTCGCCCCTGATGCCGGGCTGCAGGCACCAGGGGCGAGCCTGTCCTTTGCGCAGGGCTCGCATGACTTCGAATCCCTTGATCGTGGCATAGGCCGTGGGGATCGATTTGAAACCGCGCACCGGCTTGATCAGTATCTTGAGCTTTCCGTGATCGGCCTCGATCACGTTATTGAGATACTTCACCTGCCGGTGGGCCGTCTCCCGGTCCAGCTTTCCTTCGCGCTTCAATTCGGTGATCGCTGCACCATAGCTCGGCGCTTTGTCGGTATTGAGCGTGGCAGGCTTTTCCCAGTGCTTCAGGCCTCGCAGGGCCTTGCCCAGGAACCGCTTCGCTGCCTTGGCGCTGCGGGTCGGCGACAGGTAGAAATCGATCGTGTCGCCCCGCTTGTCGACTGCCCGGTACAGGTAGGTCCACTTGCCCCGCACCTTGACGTAGGTTTCATCCAGGCGCCAGCTCGGATCAAAGCCACGCCGCCAGAACCAGCGCAGCCGCTTCTCCATCTCCGGGGCGTAGCACTGGACCCAGCGATAGATCGTCGTATGGTCGACCGAAATGCCGCGTTCCGCCAGCATTTCCTCAAGGTCGCGATAGCTGATCGGATAGCGACAATACCAGCGCACCGCCCACAGGATCACATCACCCTGGAAATGGCGCCACTTGAAATCCGTCATCGTTCCGTCCGTCCAATCTCCGCCAAGCATGCTCAAGCTTCACGATTTTTGCAACAGAGCCCACACGAGTATTGAGCATAGTCGAGATTGGTGCAGATCACTTCTGATATTGAACTGTCAGGAGCTGGCTGCACAACAGCCATTACGCCCAATCAACTGGTGCAGTCGTCTTCTGAAAATGACATTTGGTATCTCTCATAAACGGATGTTTTTGAGAGAACTATCTTCGGCCTTCACACGCACGAAAGGCGGCGAAGCTCCGCCGTTAATCCGTCCGCCGGAGATCTCGCCCAGGCAGGCTGAAGGCCGAGCAAGCCTGACAGGCCCGAAAAGCCCGGCACGGGCGTCGGCGGCGATGACGGCGGCGGCATTATCCAGGGTTGATGATGGAAGTGGAGGATATCGACAACCTCTCGCGCAACCAAGACATCGCGGTCGGACTGCAAGTGATCTTGAAGCCACGGGCCCGTCCCACCCCGACATGGACCTCGATGCCCGAACGGACGTTAGATTTCGAGTTCTAGGCGTTCTGCGATGAAGGTTGGATCCCAGCCGGGATTGAAAGTGTCGACGTGGGTGAATCCGAGCCGCTCGTATAGGCCACGCAGGTTCGGGTGGCAGTCGAGCCGCAGCTTGGCGCACCCCTGCGTTCGCGCGGCATGGCGGCAAGCCTCGATCAGCGCGGAGCTGACACCCCGGCCCGCATGTGTCCGTCGCACCGCGAGCTTGTGCAGATATGCGGCCTCCCCCTTGAGGGCGTCGGGCCAGAACTCGGGATCCTCGGCCGACAAGGTGCAACAGCCGACGATGCCGTCGCTGCAACTCGCGACTAGGAGCTCGGATCTCAGGACGAAGGTCTCCGCGAATGTCCGGTCGATCCGCGCGACGTCCCAGGCGGGCGTTCCCTTGGCGGACATCCACGCCGCAGCGTCGTGCATCAGCCGCACAACCTCGTCGATATCACCCGAGCAGGCGACCCGAACGTTCGGAGGCTCCTCGCTGTCCATTCGCTCCCCTGGCGCGGTATGAACCGCCGCCTCATAGTGCAGTTTGATCCTGACGAGCCCAGCATGTCTGCGCCCACCTTCGCGGAACCTGACCAGGGTCCGCTAGCGGGCGGCCGGAAGGTGAATGCTAGGCATGATCTAACCCTCGGTCTCTGGCGTCGCGACTGCGAAATTTCGCGAGGGTTTCCGAGAAGGTGATTGCGCTTCGCAGATCTCCAGGCGCGTGGGTGCGGACGTAGTCAGCGCCATTGCCGATCGCGTGAAGTTCCGCCGCAAGGCTCGCTGGACCCAGATCCTTTACAGGAAGGCCAACGGTGGCGCCCAAGAAGGATTTCCGCGACACCGAGACCAATAGCGGAAGCCCCAACGCCGACTTCAGCTTTTGAAGGTTCGACAGCACGTGCAGCGATGTTTCCGGTGCGGGGCTCAAGAAAAATCCCATCCCCGGATCGAGGATGAGCCGGTCGGCAGCGACCCCGCTCCGTCGCAAGGCGGAAACCCGCGCCTCGAAGAACCGCACAATCTCGTCGAGCGCGTCTTCGGGTCGAAGGTGACCGGTGCGGGTGGCGATGCCATCCCGCTGCGCTGAGTGCATAACCACCAGCCTGCAGTCCGCCTCAGCAATATCGGGATAGAGCGCAGGGTCAGGAAATCCTTGGATATCGTTCAGGTAGCCCACGCCGCGCTTGAGCGCATAGCGCTGGGTTTCCGGTTGGAAGCTGTCGATTGAAACACGGTGCATCTGATCGGACAGGGCGTCTAAGAGCGGCGCAATACGTCTGATCTCATCGGCCGGCGATACAGGCCTCGCGTCCGGATGGCTGGCGGCCGGTCCGACATCCACGACGTCTGATCCGACTCGCAGCATTTCGATCGCCGCGGTGACAGCGCCGGCGGGGTCTAGCCGCCGGCTCTCATCGAAGAAGGAGTCCTCGGTGAGATTCAGAATGCCGAACACCGTCACCATGGCGTCGGCCTCCGCAGCGACTTCCACGATGGGGATCGGGCGAGCAAAAAGGCAGCAATTATGAGCCCCATACCTACAAAGCCCCACGCATCAAGCTTTTGCCCATGAAGCAACCAGGCAATGGCTGTAATTATGACGACGCCGAGTCCCGACCAGACTGCATAAGCAACACCGACAGGGATGGATTTCAGAACCAGAGAAAGAAAATAAAATGCGATGCCATAACCGATTATGACAACGGCGGAAGGGGCAAGCTTAGTAAAGCCCTCGCTAGATTTTAATGCGGATGTTGCGATTACTTCGCCAACTATTGCGATAACAAGAAAAAGCCAGCCTTTCATGATATATCTCCCAATTTGTGTAGGGCTTATTATGCACGCTTAAAAATAATAAAAGCAGACTTGACCTGATAGTTTGGCTGTGAGCAATTATGTGCTTAGTGCATCTAACGCCGCCATAAACGGCGACAGGGTGGCGCGCCTATTGCGCATAAAATGGCGAAGCCATGCGCAACAGGCGCGGAATCTCTGGCGTCCGGTTTGATGGCTTTGTTATGCAAAGGACTAGTCTTCAATGACGTGTAAACCACGGCGCTTTAAGTCCTCCAACGAATCCAACATTCCCCTTATTAATTCAACAGGATGCCCCTCCCAGTCTTCAACAACGCCAACAATTCTCAAGGGTTCGCAGGTTCTATAGGACTGTGTTGGATTACCGGGAAATCTTTTGTTCGTAAGATTCGGATCGTCTTCGAACGGTCCTGTTGGCTCAACTATGTATATGTAGCCGCGACCCTCGAGGCCAGACAGTGACATAGCAAGTTCAGCTCCCCAAACTGCTGGCTCCATCAAGGCTGAAAAGTAGATGTGCTTAAGAATACGACCGTCCTCGAAATGAGAGATGAACCCTGTGGTTAGCAAGTCACCAATCGCCAAATTGGCTTTGGTTCCATGATAGAACGGTCCTTGCACCTGCTTGTAATTATCATGAGAGATGGGAATCCAATCTTTTACCATTTTAAGACCCTTAATTGTTGGGATTTGGCTGCATAACGTTTGACATGAGGGGCGGCCAAGGGCGCCAGCCCTTGGACGTCCCCCTCGATGGAAGGGTTAGGCATCACTGCGTGTTCGCTCGAATGCCTGGCGTGTTTGAACCATGTACACGGCTGGACCATATGGGGTGGTTACGGTACCTTGCCTCTCAAACCCCGCTTTCTCGTAGCATCGGATCGCTCGCAAGTTGCTCGGCGACGGGTCCGTTTGGATCTTGGTGACCTCGGGATCATTGAACAGCAACTCAACCAGAGCTCGAACCAGCTTGGTTCCCAAGCCTTTGCCCAGTTGTGATGCATTCGCCAGTAACTGGTCTATTCCGCGTACTCCTGGATCGGTTTCTTCTTCCCACCTTCCGTCCCCGCTTCCAAGAGCAACGTACGACTGGGCATACCCAATCGGCTCTCCATTCAGCATTGCAATGTATGGAGTGACGGACTCTTGCGCTAAAACGCTTGGCAAGTACTGTTCCTGTACGTCAGCAAGTGTCGGGCGTGCTTCTTCTCCGCCCCACCACTCGACGATATGAGATCGATTTAGCCACTCATAGAGCATCGCAAGGTCATGCTCAGTCATGAGGCGCAGTGTGACGGAATCGTTGCTGTTGGTCACGATGCTGTACTTTGTGATGCCTAACTTTGTTTTTGCGTTGCTCATGATGTCTAACTCCCAATTTGTGTAGGGCTTATTATGCACGCTTAAAAATAATAAAAGCAGACTTGACCTGATAGTTTGGCTGTGAGCAATTATGTGCTTAGTGCATCTAACTTTGTTTTAGGGCGACTGCCCTGCTGCGTAACATCGTTGCTGCTCCATAACATCAAACATCGACCCACGGCGTAACGCGCTTGCTGCTTGGATGCCCGAGGCATAGACTGTACAAAAAAACAGTCATAACAAGCCATGAAAACCGCCACTGCGCCGTTACCACCGCTGCGTTCGGTCAAGGTTCTGGACCAGTTGCGTGAGCGCATACGCTACTTGCATTACAGCTTACGAACCGAACAGGCTTATGTCCACTGGGTTCGTGCCTTCATCCGTTTCCACGGTGTGCGTCACCCGGCAACCTTGGGCAGCAGCGAAGTCGAGGCATTTCTGTCCTGGCTGGCGAACGAGCGCAAGGTTTCGGTCTCCACGCATCGTCAGGCATTGGCGGCCTTGCTGTTCTTCTACGGCAAGGTGCTGTGCACGGATCTGCCCTGGCTTCAGGAGATCGGAAGACCTCGGCCGTCGCGGCGCTTGCCGGTGGTGCTGACCCCGGATGAAGTGGTTCGCATCCTCGGTTTTCTGGAAGGCGAGCATCGTTTGTTCGCCCAGCTTCTGTATGGAACGGGCATGCGGATCAGTGAGGGTTTGCAACTGCGGGTCAAGGATCTGGATTTCGATCACGGCACGATCATCGTGCGGGAGGGCAAGGGCTCCAAGGATCGGGCCTTGATGTTACCCGAGAGCTTGGCACCCAGCCTGCGCGAGCAGCTGTCGCGTGCACGGGCATGGTGGCTGAAGGACCAGGCCGAGGGCCGCAGCGGCGTTGCGCTTCCCGACGCCCTTGAGCGGAAGTATCCGCGCGCCGGGCATTCCTGGCCGTGGTTCTGGGTTTTTGCGCAGCACACGCATTCGACCGATCCACGGAGCGGTGTCGTGCGTCGCCATCACATGTATGACCAGACCTTTCAGCGCGCCTTCAAACGTGCCGTAGAACAAGCAGGCATCACGAAGCCCGCCACACCGCACACCCTCCGCCACTCGTTCGCGACGGCCTTGCTCCGCAGCGGTTACGACATTCGAACCGTGCAGGATCTGCTCGGCCATTCCGACGTCTCTACGACGATGATTTACACGCATGTGCTGAAAGTTGGCGGTGCCGGAGTGCGCTCACCGCTTGATGCGCTGCCGCCCCTCACTAGTGAGAGGTAGGGCAGCGCAAGTCAATCCTGGCGGATTCACTACCCCTGCGCGAAGGCCATCGGTGCCGCATCGAACGGCCGGTTGCGGAAAGTCCTCCCTGCGTCCGCTGATGGCCGGCAGCAGCCCGTCGTTGCCTGATGGATCCAACCCCTCCGCTGCTATAGTGCAGTCGGCTTCTGACGTTCAGTGCAGCCGTCTTCTGAAAACGACAATGGAGGTGGTAGCCGAGGGGGCACTGTTGCAAAGTTAGCGATGAGGCAGCCTTTTGTCTTATTCAAAGGCCTTACATTTCAAAAACTCTGCTTACCAGGCGCATTTCGCCCAGGGGATCACCATAATAAAATGCTGAGGCCTGGCCTTTGCGTAGTGCACGCATCACCTCAATACCTTTGATGGTGGCGTAAGCCGTCTTCATGGATTTAAATCCCAGCGTGGCGCCGATTATCCGTTTCAGTTTGCCATGATCGCATTCAATCACGTTGTTCCGGTACTTAATCTGTCGGTGTTCAACGTCAGACGGGCACCGGCCTTCGCGTTTGAGCAGAGCAAGCGCGCGACCATAGGCGGGCGCTTTATCCGTGTTGATGAATCGCGGGATCTGCCACTTCTTCACGTTGTTGAGGATTTTACCCAGAAACCGGTATGCAGCTTTGCTGTTACGACGGGAGGAGAGATAAAAATCGACAGTGCGGCCCCGGCTGTCGACGGCCCGGTACAGATACGCCCAGCGGCCATTGACCTTCACGTAGGTTTCATCCATGTGCCACGGGCAAAGATCGGAAGGGTTACGCCAGTACCAGCGCAGCCGTTTTTCCATTTCAGGCGCATAACGCTGAACCCAGCGGTAAATCGTGGAGTGATCGACATTCACTCCGCGTTCAGCCAGCATCTCCTGCAGCTCACGGTAACTGATGCCGTATTTGCAGTACCAGCGTACGGCCCACAGAATGATGTCACGCTGAAAATGCCGGCCTTTGAATGGGTTCATGTGCAGCTCCATCAGCAAAAGGGGATGATAAGTTTATCACCACCGACTATTTGCAACAGTGCCGTTTACTCATATATACTTTAGATTGATTTAAAACTTCATTTTTAATTTAAAAGGATCTAGGTGAAGATCCTTTTTGATAATCTCATGACCAAAATCCCTTAACGTGAGTTTTCGTTCCACTGAGCGTCAGACCCCGTATAGTGTTTTGCAGTTTAGAGGAGATATCGCGATGCATACGCGGAAGGCAATAACGGAGGCGCTTCAAAAACTCGGAGTCCAAACCGGTGACCTCTTGATGGTGCATGCCTCACTTAAAGCGATTGGTCCGGTCGAAGGAGGAGCGGAGACGGTCGTTGCCGCGTTACGCTCCGCGGTTGGGCCGACTGGCACTGTGATGGGATACGCGTCGTGGGACCGATCACCCTACGAGGAGACTCTGAATGGCGCTCGGCTGGATGACGAAGCCCGCCGTACCTGGCTGCCGTTCGATCCCGCAACAGCCGGGACTTACCGTGGGTTCGGCCTGCTGAATCAATTTCTGGTTCAAGCCCCCGGCGCGCGGCGCAGCGCGCACCCCGATGCATCGATGGTCGCGGTTGGTCCGCTGGCTGAAACGCTGACGGAGCCTCACGAACTCGGTCACGCCTTGGGGGAAGGATCGCCCGTCGAGCGGTTCGTTCGCCTTGGCGGGAAGGCCCTGCTGTTGGGTGCGCCGCTAAACTCCGTTACCGCATTGCACTACGCCGAGGCGGTTGCCGATATCCCCAACAAACGGTGGGTGACGTATGAGATGCCGATGCTTGGAAGAGACGGTGAAGTCGCCTGGAAAACGGCATCGGATTACGATTCAAACGGCATTCTCGATTGCTTTGCTATCGAAGGAAAGCCGGATGCGGTTGAAACTATAGCAAATGCTTACGTGAAGCTCGGTCGCCATCGAGAAGGTGTCGTGGGCTTTGCTCAGTGCTACCTGTTCGACGCGCAGGACATCGTGACGTTCGGCGTCACCTATCTTGAGAAGCATTTCGGAACCACTCCGATCGTGCCTCCGCACGAGGCCGTCGAGCGCTCTTGCGAGCCTTCAGGTTAGAGGCCGTCGACAATGATAATCTGGATCAACGGACCTTTCGGCGCCGGAAAGACGACGCTCGCTAAGCGGCTGCGCGATCGGCGTTCCAAATCGCTGATCTTTGACCCCGAGGAAATCGGGTTCGTGGTGAAAGAAACGGTCCCCATGCCAGCGAGCGGAGACTATCAGGATCTCCCCTTGTGGAGGGGACTTACGATCGCGGCGGTCAGGGAGATTCGAAGGAATTACTCGCAGGACATCATCATCCCAATGACGCTCGTGCACCCGGACTATCTGACTGAGATACTCGACGGGGTAAGGCGGATCGACGATCAGCTGCTGCACATCTTTCTGACGCTCAACGAGGACCTATTGCGTCACCGGATCGCGAACCAGACCATGCATCCTGACCCGAATCGAAATGCGGAGATTCGAGAGTGGCGATTAGCGAATGTCGCCCGATGCTTGGCCGCAAGGGAACGGCTTCCATGCACAACCCGTGTTCTCGATAGTGGTGCACACACCAGCGATGAACTCGCAGCGATGGTGCTCGACGGAATCGATGGGCGCACCTGATCGCCTTCGACGCCTGCGCAAAGCGTAGCGCGAGGGTGGCGGGCTCACGACCAAACGCCCAGAGGTCGATCATCGCAGGGATGTTTGGCTTTGTGGTGCGGACGACGGGACTCGAACCCGTACTCTCACAGAGAAGCAGATTTTCGTACCACCTCGACTTTCGCCGCCGTCTGATGACGTTCGTGGTCTGGACTGTCCCTTCGCCATTGCCCGAAGGCTTTAGGCGCCGCCCGTCCAGTCTCTACACCTTCCCCCGAAGGGGCTTGGCTCGGGATTGGCTTAGGGTATTGCCCGTTAGCGTTCCCCGACTTTGAGCGGTTCTACTCCGCGGATTTCCCCGCGGGCACTCCAATTTTAAAGTCTGCTGCGTCTACCGATTTCGCCACGTCCGCCTTTTTTCGCCGTTCCTAGCGCTCGTGCGATGCACCTATGTTGCACCTAGCGCCGAATCGTTCTTCGTCATCCTGAAAAACCACGTCTCCTAAAGCCTTGCATAGCTTATCTTTTCTCCACCACGAACTTTTTTGTGGGATGGTAGAAAAAAAGACTTTTTAAGTCCGCTGGCTTGCCAGGCCTTGTTAGCTTGTACGGTCATGGTTATCGGGTAAAGAATATTGACGGCATCGCTGGTGTCGGTGGCTGAAAAGCCGGCTCCCATCAGGGCAATAGCCATTTCAGATGCAGGCGTACAGGGCAATGGTCAACAGCTACAGCCTGTCTGACGATTCCGGCGTCATGGCTGCGGCGGCTATCACGCATTTTTTGTTCGGTCAGGCGGTGTTTTCGTACCTCAATGGTTGGAGCGTGTTGATCGGACCTGGTACAGGTTTGGACAGCACGGGCTGCAAATACGCAAGGGATTTAATGGGCCTGGTGGCGTTCACGGCTTTTATCGTGACGTTTCTGTTCAGGGGCTACTCATAATCTCGTGGCTCGGCGGTTCCCGGCACACCATGACAGTAAGGAAGGACCCTGTGTCTCAACTCTCCCAGCTTCGAAGCCCCGCCGCCGTGCAGGCTGCCATCGATGAGTTCGTGCAACTGGGCCGCACGAAATTCCTGGCGCGCCACGGCTACGGCAAGTCCCGCGACTTCCTGGTACGTGATCCGAAGACCGGCACCGATTGCGATTCCAAGGCCATCGCCGGTGTGGCCTTCGGCAAGCAATTTCCCGAGCAGGGCCCGCTCACTGCTGACAGCTTCTCCGGTGGCGAGACGACCGTCGTTCCGGCGCTGACGCGGCTCGGGTTTCGCATCATTCGCATCGGCGAAGACTGGTCCGAAGAAGAGGTCCTGGCCACGGTCGAAGACTATTTCGACATGCTGCGTGCCGAGGCGGCTGGGGAGCCGTACCACAAGTCCGAGCACAACCAGGCACTGCGCCAACTGCTGAACGGTCGCAGCAAGTCTTCAGTCGAGCTCAAGCACCAGAACATTAGCGCCGTACTCGATGCCCTGGGCCTGCCCTATATCAACGGCTACAAGCCACGCGGCAACAGCCAACTGCTGCTGCGTAAATCCGTACACGCCTACGTTCTGGAACATCAGCAGACGGTCGGCGCTCTTGTCGATGCCCTGGAGGAGGTAAAACTTCCGGGTGACAAAACCTACCGAGCGGCTTTGGTAGAACCACCCGCCCGTGAAGTGCTTGTGCGTACCCCGGCATCTCTACGGCAACGCCTACCGCGAAAGTTCGATTATGCCGCTCGCGATGAAGCCAACCGCAAGCTGGGCCGGGCAGGGGAGCAGTGGGTGATTGGCTACGAACAGCAACGCCTGACCGAGCTCGGCCACCCAGAGCTTTTTCAGCGGCTGGATTGGGTGTCCGACACCCAGGGAGACGGTGCGGGGTTCGACATCCTGTCGTTCGAAGAGGACGCCCATGAGCGCTTCATCGAGGTGAAAACCACCAATGGCGGGGTAGGCTCGTCTTTCTTGGTCAGCCACAACGAACTCGAATTCTCCAAGGAGGCGGGCGATCAATTCCATCTGTATCGCGTGTTCCAGTTTCGGGACGGTCCGCGCCTGTTCACGCTACCCGGCGACCTCAGCCAACATGTGCATCTCAAGCCGACGGACTACCGGGCGAGTTTCCGGAGTTTGGTGGGGTAAAGGCAGGGTTCTGTTGAGCCGAATGGCTGTGTGCGGCCGATTCTGTTGAAAAAGTAGCGGCCTCCCCATGCCGTTGGCAAAATTGCTTTGTCAGCGAGCGTGGGGGCGAACAGCATGATGGGACAGTTACCGGGAGGACAGCAGCGCCTGTTCTACTCGTTCAATCTGGAAGATCACGTCCCGGCCCAACATCTCCTGCGCAGCATCGACCAGTGCTTGGATCTCAGTGATCTACGTGCCTACCTGGCAGATTTCTATAGCCCCATCGGGCGTCCCTCGATTGACCCGGAGTTGATGGTGCGCATGCTGGTCGTCGGCTACTGCTATGGCATTCGTTCCGAGCGGCGATTGTGCGAAGAGGTGCACCTGAACCTGGCCTATCGCTGGTTCTGCCGGTTGGGTCTGGAAGACGAAGTCCCCAATCACTCGACCTTCTCGAAGAATCGCCATGGGCGTTTTCGTGACAGCGATCTATTCCGCTGGTTATTCAATGAGGTGCTGCGGCGCTGCATGGCAGCCGGCCTAGTCAAGGGTGAAGGTTTCGCCGTCGACGCCAGCATCATTAAGGCGGATGCCAGCCGGCAACGTGGGGTGGCGGGAGATGAGGTCGATTGGAACGATCCAAAGCTCAGCAGCCGCGCAGTGCGCGAGTACCTCGAAGCCCTTGATGAAGAGGCGCTGGCTGAGGCTCTTCCCAAGAAAATTTCGCTCACTGATCCTCAGTCCCGTTGGACAGCAGCGCCAGGTGGCCCGGCCTTTTTTGCCTACTCCACGAATTACCTGATCGACACTGAGCACGGTGTGATCATGGACGTGGAAGCTACCCCGGCGCACCGTACCGCCGAAGTCGATTCGACTAGGACGATGGTCGAGCGTGTCGAGGCGCAGTTCGATCTCACACCGGAACGCCTTATCGGCGATACCGCTTATGGCACCGCCCCGATGCTGGCCTGGATGGTCGAAGAAAAGGACATCGAACCGCATGTGCCGGTGTGGGACAAGACCGAGCGCAAGGACGACAGCCTCTCCAGTAACGACTTTCACTGGAGTCAGGACGCCAATGAATATCGCTGCCCAGCCGGCAAACCGCTACGCAGTGAATGGCGCGCCTTCACCCAGCAAAGGTCGCGGGTAACTAAGGCCAAAACCGTCATTTACCGCTCCAGCCAAACCGACTGCGCCACCTGCCCGTTGAAAGCGAAATGCTGCCCCAACACGCCGAATCGGAAGATCGTCCGCAGCATCCATGAGGCTGCCCGCGACGTGGCTCGACGCATCGCCAAGACACCGGAGTACCTCGTCTCTCGCTGCGAACGAAAGAAGGTGGAGATGCTTTTCGCCCACCTCAAACGGATCATGAAACTCGACCGTTTACGACTGCGTGGCCTAACGGGTGCCACTGACGAATTCACCTTGGCTGCGATGGTGCAGAACCTGCGCCGCATGGCCAAGCTTTTGCCTCAAGGGCCACCGCTGACGGGATAGGTATGCCTGCTACGAGCAGAAACCCTCAAATTAACCCTTAAACCTGAGCAAGGACGCTCAGTGAAACGCCGGAAGGCAACTTGAAGTGGCTTGCAGCCACTTCGACAGCAGGCACACCTGATCGGCAGGCTGCCGCTAAAGCTACTTTTTCAACAGAATCGGCCGATTTGTGCCGGTCGTCAAGGACCGCTTCGGATCACTCTCAACCGGATCGCGGGCCAGCTGATTTGCTAAAACCCGCGCCAAACTCAACGAAGGATTTCGCATGATCCGTTTTTTTTGGCGATCACGCTCGGCCTGATGGTTGGCTGCTCGTCGAGTTCAAGTTCGATCTGATCAGTGAGCGGTAGCGCAAGTGGATCGCCTCAGCCAAGCAGCGTTGTTGCCGGCGGCCGGAAGAAAGCCTTGAACTAGTAGCGGAAAGGATGAAACTTTATTTTTACGATTCTCAGCATTTTCCAAGGTTGAGCGAAAATTAGGATGATACTTTAATGATTCCGGCCTCCATCCCCACAAAACGCTTGCAGATGGCAGAATTGAAATAAGTCATTGTTTTAAATGGATTTTTGCAGGAATTGCTACGTTGCAGGGTCCTGTAGTTAGGATGACACTTTATTTTCCTCCCACAGGCCTCGTGATACGCCTATTTTTATAGGTTAATGTCATGATAATAATGGTTTCTTAGACGTCAGGTGGCACTTTTCGGGGAAATGTGCGCGGAACCCCTATTTGTTTATTTTTCTAAATACATTCAAATATGTATCCGCTCATGAGACAATAACCCTGGTAAATGCTTCAATAATATTGAAAAAGGAAGAGTATGAGTATTCAACATTTTCGTGTCGCCCTTATTCCCTTTTTTGCGGCATTTTGCCTTCCTGTTTTTGCTCACCCAGAAACGCTGGTGAAAGTAAAAGATGCTGAAGATCAGTTGGGTGCACGAGTGGGTTACATCGAACTGGATCTCAACAGCGGTAAGATCCTTGAGAGTTTTCGCCCCGAAGAACGTTTTCCAATGATGAGCACTTTTAAAGTTCTGCTATGTGGTGCGGTATTATCCCGTGTTGACGCCGGGCAAGAGCAACTCGGTCGCCGCATACACTATTCTCAGAATGACTTGGTTGAGTACTCACCAGTCACAGAAAAGCATCTTACGGATGGCATGACAGTAAGAGAATTATGCAGTGCTGCCATAACCATGAGTGATAACACTGCTGCCAACTTACTTCTGACAACGATCGGAGGACCGAAGGAGCTAACCGCTTTTTTGCACAACATGGGGGATCATGTAACTCGCCTTGATCGTTGGGAACCGGAGCTGAATGAAGCCATACCAAACGACGAGCGTGACACCACGATGCCTGCAGCAATGGCAACAACGTTGCGCAAACTATTAACTGGCGAACTACTTACTCTAGCTTCCCGGCAACAATTAATAGACTGGATGGAGGCGGATAAAGTTGCAGGACCACTTCTGCGCTCGGCCCTTCCGGCTGGCTGGTTTATTGCTGATAAATCTGGAGCCGGTGAGCGTGGGTCTCGCGGTATCATTGCAGCACTGGGGCCAGATGGTAAGCCCTCCCGTATCGTAGTTATCTACACGACGGGGAGTCAGGCAACTATGGATGAACGAAATAGACAGATCGCTGAGATAGGTGCCTCACTGATTAAGCATTGGTAACTGTCAGACCAAGTTTACTCATATATACTTTAGATTGATTTAAAACTTCATTTTTAATTTAAAAGGATCTAGGTGAAGATCCTTTTTGATAATCTCATGACCAAAATCCCTTAACGTGAGTTTTCGTTCCACTGAGCGTCAGACCCCGATAAGCACTGCCTTGCACCGAATGTTGACCATTATGAATCTGTTCAGACCATTGTCGACACTGATGGTCTGCATCTGTGTTGCGAATGCCATTCAGACGTGTCTTTCACCAGCGAACCGCTGGCTGGCGGGTTTCTCTTCGAATGCCAAGAGTGCGGTCGCTTGTACCACAGCGGGCCTACTCATAGCGACGAAGACATGGTTAGGGTGAACAAGCTTTTGGCAGCGATCAACATAGAGAAGTAAACTGGGGAACAGATATGGAAGTGCGCGACATTATCGAGCTTCTGCGTGCCGGATGGAAACTTGCCAACCGGGGGACGGGGTGGTACCTGTCCTCCCCCCATAAGCCATATCAGAAAAGCGAGCAGCATCTCATTTGCGACGAATTGGTGAATGAAATTGAAAGGGCTGGAGTGATCAAAAAAGCAATGCCGCACAACACCATTCACGCCGTTCTTGTAGATGAACAGAGTTAATCAGGGAGAATAGATTTGCCATGAAGTTCATCACTGATGTTTTACCTGGTGAATGCGTGATTCTGACCCCCTCATTAATTCACTGTCAGTTGCAGATCGTCGACCTGTTCGACAAGGCCGTAGTCATCTTTGAATACTCCCCTCCGGCGGAAGGTTGGACACATGAAAGCCTGTGTGCTCTCGATATCCCCCTGGAGCGGCTTCAGGGAGCGAATGCATACCTTGGCGATGCCTGGGTAGGTTCAACAGAGGTATAGGGAGCAAACGCTTTGCAAACACCCGGGTTTGACATTGTGTACCAGGACGAGACCATGCTGATCCTTCTGGATCTTGACCGCGGCGCAACTATCACCAACAGCGCCGAACAGGTAGTGCGCTTAGTTGATGGGTTGGTCGACGGAATTGGAAAGCGACGTCTGATTTATAGAGATACCGCAGGGCGTTATGACGAAATCCTTGTCGATAGTGGTGTGTTTCGCGGGTTCAAAGCCTGCTCTATCTCACAGCAGGACTTTCTCCGTGGACTGTTACTGAAGTCCCTATAGCATCCCGTTCGCCGAGAACCGCCGGCAGGATGAATTTGACTCCCCCCCCTCCCCGCTCTTCCCATCAATCACACAATCCCAGGCACCGGCCACCACATAGGTCCGGTGCACTCACCAAATCTTTTTGAAGCTGTCCAGGTGCTTGCCGCCCGGGGGGCCCCCCTTGCATTGCAAAAAAGCACTTTATCCTGTCACCAACTTATCAAAAACAATGGGGGGACCCTATGGACTTCAGCAAAGCAATCGCCACCACCATAGACCTGCCGGTGCAGGTTAGCGAACGGGAAAAAATTCTGAACTACGCAGAGTGCAAGCCACTGACGTTGGCTCAGCGTGATGATTTCCTATCAAAATGCCGGCACTTCCCAGGTGATATTTTCATTATCAACGACCACTGTTTCTCCATTATCTGTCATTCAGACGTGGAGTGGGTATTGGTGCCGTTGAACCAACAGGCCAGCGAGCTATACCGGCATCGATACTTGATCGACTCCAGCGAACTGCACCATCGCAGCCTTACTATTCACTAATGTTGAGAGGAATAAATGACCGCAATACACGCACTACCCAACACCACTGACCAGGGGGATTCAAGGGTCAGAGCTGGTTCCCTGTGGCTTACTAAGAACGGCTTTGTCGTCATGGTGCACAACATCATATACCTCGATGGCCGGCCGCTCGTAACTTACTCCTACTCTGACGCAGACGATGCGGAACTGAAGTCCCATCCCTTGGCCACCTGGCATAAGGAACTCATTCCTCACAGACCACTGACTGCTTGTGTACGAGCAGTTCACGCCTCGTATCAACTGATCCTGATGTCCATTGAGGAGCAAATCAAGAACGACGTGTTGCAACAACTGGGTGATCAGGGGGCTGGGTATTCCCAGGAGTTTCTGAATTCAATGCTGGAAAGAATCGAGAAAATCTCGAGTGACTTGTCCTGCCAGGCCGGTTCCGTCATTGCACCATATTTTGGCCACAACATAGGCTCAACTCTGGATGCATTTCCGGAACTGGCCTTTGAGTCCATATCGCGGCTGGCTTTGATCTACGATGCCATTCATGACGCTGCCAGGCTGCCCGATTTCAATCACTCCTTTGACATTTTATCCGCGGCGCGTAATGGCGAAAGCTGTTGCACCGAGGTGGTTGGTTTCACGGCTTTGGCTACCAACCTAATCAAGCTGCAAATAGCTCTTGGCCGGGCAGCACAATCTGAATATGAAGACCTGCTTGCGGATGTCATGACCTGGCCTCTTACCGGCTTCCCTGGTGCTAGATAACCCATATCAACGGCGCTGCAGCTAAGTGCTGCCAGTAATGCAGTCCTGGCAATGGCTGCAGCGAACTGTCCACACGTTCGCAGGATACTTATCCAGCAATTCTGTGGATAACTAACACCAGAAATAGGTCACGATTTCACCATAGGATTTACTCGGCGTCAGAGGGGTAGACTCTCTCGCGGCAATTTCAGAGGGGACCAAAGTTAATGCTCATTGCTAGGCAACCAGTGTTCGACACAGAGAAGCAGGCGATTCATGCCTATGAGTTGCTTGCGAGAAATAGTGGCCTATCAAGGTTCTCCCCTCCTACCTCCGATTACCACTCTTGGTTCGACATCGATAAAGCCGTTCTCGAGCTCGCAGACCAGCTCCTTAAGGGAGAATTAAAACTACTGGTCAATGTGAGTGAGCATACCTTGGCAATTGAGCACCAGTTCCATCAATGGCGCACTCTGATCCTCAAGCTGGCCCGCAAGCACCACATTTTGGTAGAAGTCACCGAGCTGGTCACAGCCTCTACGCTCCAAAAACGATGGGATAGCCTTAGATCGATGGGTGTCGAACTTGTCATGGATGATTTCGGCACGAAATACTCCACGCTTACACGACTGCATGATTTTGAATGGGACATAGTGAAGTTTGAGTGTGGGCAAACGCACGGCTACCCCCCCTCTATGCTGGAAGGGATTGATGCCTGTATGAAGAAGGGGATCCCCATCATCGCTGAACGCATCGAAACCTACAACCAAGCGATCTCATCTCAAATACTCGGATTCAATCTGCAGCAGGGGTATTTTTGGGCTAAACCCGAGATTGTTTTGCACTCCCAACTTCACACCCAGGTGTAGACCCCCTTACCCATGCCTAGTATGAGTTATCACAGCCGGCCTGGCTGCAACTCAAACTTGCATTCCTGAGTACCACGAGACAATGGCTACAACCCTCTCATCAGGATTGTGCATATGGCTCGCAACACAGCATATAGTCATTTTCATCCAAAGGACTGCCGGTTTTGTGGCTCTCCTCTGGAGCTCGTCAGCAAACAGGTGGTGTATCCTGCCGCTCCGGCTAAAACGATGATCTACCGTTGCAACCGTGATGCCTGCGATAGCTACATTAGCTGCAGAGAAGGGACTGACATCGCGATCGGTTCTGTTGCCAACAGAGATACCCGATTGGCTAGACGCGAGGCGCATGCCAGCATCAACACCCTGGTCGACTCCGGCAGAATGAATAAGCACGAAGCCTATGCATGGATGCAGCACCTTCTTAGCCTGCCATATACTCGTCGGGGCATCGGCTGGCTTGATGAGCACGAGTGTAAGGTTGTTGTCCGTGAAGTAAGGGAAATCCTGAGGCGGTCTCGATATGAAGCCTCCCAGAGAGGCATAGCCAGCTTGAGAGCGCTTTTTGATAAGAATAATATAGAACTGGATGACTCCTCTCAGAGCCAGGATAGCAAAGCTCAGAGATTATTGGGTCGCCTCCAGCTTCTGAACCGCTTCAGCGCTTGATTTTTACGAGGAACAAACGCCACAAATGAACAGAATGATTGCCAGACTTCGAGCCCATGGCATTGTAACTGCCAGCCACATGATCGGCATCAGCATCATGCTTCTGGTTCTTGGTCTAGCAAACTATGGGTCAAATCCATGGCTGTCTGCAGTCGTTGCCGCGGCGGGGCTTTTGTCTTCCGTCCGTATTCATATCGCTGCGGTTCGTTACCAAAACGCGATGGTTGGATATACCGCTTCCGGGTTGGATGATGAGAATCAGAGCTAATTGATCACGAATATGTACTCCTACGCCGATGCGGACGAGTTAGACCAAAGGAGTAGTGATGGCCAAGGTATTTTCTGAACATGTCGAGAAGGCGGTGACCGAGGCCAGCGCTTGCCGGGTTGCGGTTTATCCGCGCCTCCATGGCTGGGTCTCTGAGCGCATTCAGCTGGAGTTGGGTGATTCGATGGCGCAACTGGGGGAGACGACCCCTAGTCGCGGCGGTGGTCATTACCTAGTGGAGGGGATTACCGCCGAGGAAGCCGCCAAAGCGGCCAGAAAGCTGCGCGGCAAACCGGTAGAAGTAGTTCGGATGGAATAACGATGCCATCAGATAGCAAGCTGGCCACTCAATGGCGGCAGGAGCAGGGCTATACAGGCCGTGGCGGCGTGGTTGTGGTCTATCGAGGCGAGGTGCAGGGTTGGGTGAACGAGTTGCGTGATCCTGCTCATTGGGTCGCGGGCTGTGTCGCTGTTGATGAGGCTGGCCAGCAGTGGCAAGCCATCGCTTGTAACGAGGCCGCTGGTGCCATGATGTGGCAGCCCCTGGACAACCACGACAAGTAAGAGGAAAAACAGGAGGCTGAACAGAACTGAGGTTGTTGTGGGTCTCGGTTTGAGCCCCTGAATGGGCAGGATGCCGCGAGCGGTGAGACATGGGCGCCACAAAGACGCCCTTTTCTCATTCATCAAGCCCCAGCGTTCTCATTAGGGCTTCGCCGTTCTCCATGGCCTGCCGCTCCCATATGGCATACGCGCGGGTAGGCTTCTTGGCCAGCTCGATGGCTCCGGCCAGCTCATCATGGCTGCCTATGAACGTGGGACGGTCCCATGCGCCGCCATCGAGGCATCTAATCTCCCAGTGCCCTCTTTTGTTCCATTGCAAGTACGGCTGGCGCCACCAAAGTATCAGCTCTTCGGTTTCGCGCTCGTCATTCTTGATGTCTCTGGCTGGTGGATCGGCAGGATTGACCGGTATCCCGTCTATGACGCCGGACAGTTCAGTTGGTTCAATGGCCTGGGCGGCCTCAAGGGTGATCGCAGTAAAGGACATTGCTTGCCCTCCGTGTTGATTGATTAGTTCATCATTGCAGCTTGCCGCTCAGGTGTCACCAGTATCCGCCCGCGAGCTCTCATTTATCTACACCAGCAGCCTCGCTTGGCTTGCCCTCTTGTTTGCTGATAGTGGTATCTTCCCAGCGATCCTCTGGGAGAGTCACCTTAAAGCCCGGACTATCAACTGGTGTGCCAGGTGGAGTGTAGTTGGGGTCTGGCTTCCCAAACAGGACTCCAAGCCCATGGGCTGGCTCACTGATCACCTGTTCTTCTGGAGGCTTGCGGTGCTGCTGCTTCTCCTGGGCATCTCCACAAGCCACCAGCGTGATGGAAAGGGCTATGGCAATCGCTATTCGCTTCATCGTGTCACTTCCCCGGTGATTGCTGGTAGATGCGACGAACCCGGCCAGGGGCGGGGGCGTTCACGTAGAGGGGGCCGACCGGCGTCCAGTTATCGGAGCAGTGAACATACTCCGTCATCAGCAGCTCGGTTTGTTCCTTGGATAGGGTGATGTCACCGCTCCCATGCCACAGATCAAGGTACTTGCTGAACAGAAAGGCCAGTTCCCCAGGTACCGGGTCTGATAGAGGGGAAAGCGGCGCTCCGCTCTCCTGCGCTATGGTCTGCATGAGGTGGCCGGCAAGAAGCTGCAGATCCGGTTTGACTGTGCGAGTCATGATCGCATTGGCTACATAGCCCACCATTGGCGCATCGCTCTTGGAGACAACGGAGAAAGTGCCGATGGTCGGCTTGATCTGGCTGCTGTCTTTCACGTACTCCATGTATTGGGCAGCAGCATCTTGGAGCCTAGCATTGGCTGCTGCCTCGAATCTCTTGTAGGCCACATCGTCCCCAAACTTTAGGACGGCATCGAGGGGGCGCATGATCGGCGTCTTTTCGACTTGGGCCAGGTAGCCGCCACCAATATCGCTATGGGTACCGAAAAGCGTGAGTTCCGTGTGCTCTGGCTGTACAGAGTTAAGCGCAAAGTTGAGCCGGTACTCGTCCTTGGCTGCCAACTGGACAACCCTCTCCGCCGCCCCTGGGGCAATGTAGAGGCGAACCGGCGCATTGTCGTCATCAGTGGTGTCCAGGCCAATTGCTGCCACGGTATCGAAGAGGCCGACGAAGGCGACGCGCACCTCGCGCCCCTGGTTGGATTCCAGAAGGATGTTGACGAAGTGCCGAGCTGCGGCAGCACCCCGGCTAAAGCCGAAAACATCCACCGCCACCGGGCCGGACGAGAGGCCGGCGATCATGGTGCTGATCTTGGCCAGGCCTTCCTCTGACCTGGATATGACGCCAGTTGCGCCAGTGCCGAAGGCCATGTCTAAATTCGAGTCGGCTTTGCCGGTACTGGTGCCGATCCCCTCGATGTAGATTGCTGAGCCGCTATAGACCTGATGCAGACGGGCTACGTTGGTGGCGCCGCCGTCGTATGACGATCCCTTGCCTATCAGCTTCTCTATTGATTGGCAGGCCGCGGTGCTTGCCTCTTCACACTGCTCCCTGAGCTTGCTGTTGTACCGGTTGTTCTGGGTGCCATCAAAGAAGATGCCGATCCGATGTTCCGTGGGGTCAACCAGCGGGACAAGAGGGGTCGCCGGCGAACTGGTGGGAGCTGGTGCCGATGGTTCTGCGGGGACGCTGGCTGCTCCCGCTCGGGGCCCTTGATTGTCGCCGACGGTCGTCCCCTGGGCGGGGAGTATGGTGTTGCTCATTGGTGGACAGCTGCAGGCGACATAATCACCCTGCAGCGCTACCGGCCCGCCCGGGCCGATGATGGAGCGGGGGCCAACGGCGACGATAGGGCCCTGTCCGACTTTGCAAGCAGGGCAGTTCGCCATCATCCCGATATATGTGGTTGGGGAGCCTTCGCTGATCCAGCTGCTGTCCCCGTCTTGGATCTCGCCACCAGTGCTGGTGGGATCGCCTTTCCTTGCTACGTTTCTCATAACATGCCTCCGCACCGAAAGTTGTATGTTAACCCCATCGGATCTTACGAATGCTGAATGAGACCAAGTTTTGAACTTAGGGCGCCTGTTTTTGTCGCTCCAGATCGTCGAGCTTTGTCATACCCTGTCAAGGATCGAACCCAGAGTATTGGATTTACGTGTCTTGGATCCATTTCGGGTGGTTTTAACTCAACGATTAGCAATTGGTTATTGATGAGATGAGATAAACAAGGCCTGTTAAAAAACGGATCAACCATAGATCCAGTGGATCCATTTGGTGGATCCAATAGGATGGGACTGTTTTTTAAGCAGATTTGCACCTATCCATAAAATCGCAGGAATGGCGGTTTTTAGGGCGTTCGTAGCCGGGGTATGCCAAGGCATTGCCTCAGGCCCAACCCTCCACCAGAGCGCTGTATAGGGGCTAATTTTAGCTCGCTTGGGGGCTGCAACCCGATTCTGAGTCCGAAAAATGACTCCATCGAGAAGAGAACGATAGCACCTTATTATAGATCATTGATCTCTTTCTTTATGATCTCTTGATCTAGTGATCTTTTAATATCTTTGATCTGTTTAAGATCTTTAAAGATGGGGGTTGGCATAACATCATGATGTAATTAGATTTTTTTTGCTCTATGTTATATGCCGTTAACTCGTATGTTATATGCCGTGTTCTCCTATCTACTATGCCGTGTTCTCCTATCTACTATGCCGTGATGCTCTATGTTATATGCCGTGATATGCTATCTACTATGCCGTGGTCTCTTATCTACTATGCCGTAAAGCCTCTAATGAGGCTGAAATTGTAGATAGCAACAGCTTACGAACAGCTTTTAAACAGGTTGTGCTCAGCATATGCACAGGTGAGGGTGACAGACATGAGTGTTGATAAAATTGGCTGCGCAAACGCGATTTTAGGGGCGTATTTAACCAAGCAGGGCTTCCCTGCTGACGTTATTAAAGTGATGGCTCCCCCGCTTTTACCAAAAATTAACAAATCGGCGGTGTCAATGCTGCTGAATTTCGTGTCGACGGCACCGGAACTGTCAGTAGAGCAAGCCCTGGAGATCATTTGGCCGGCAATGGACAAAATGACGTTGCTGGTGGATGAGGCCAATGAATCGACTGTGGGGGGGGCTGAAGAAAAGGGACCGCCTGAAGTCACTGTCGTGGCGAACTCAAGAGCACCGGTTGTGATCGAACACGATACGGACTTCTTGGTTGAGTACGATAAGTTTCAAGCCCGTTCCTTGTACCCAGATCGAAGCCCTCCCCCGGAGAACATTGATTTGCACCTGGATATGACCTTGAAAACGGGGATGTTCCGAGTGTTAGCAAGCGGGAAGACGCCACCTGCATTGGATGAGCATAGAATTTACCACCTGACCACTCCGCTTAGCAGTGGTCACGCCTATATGTCTTTGAGGGGGCCAACGCTCAACACTCAGATGGATTTGGTCTCTTATATCTGCATCACGCATTGGTTGGGGCGTCTGTCTAAGGAGAGGTTTGAACAGGCCATCATCAAGCCTATTCGTATGACCATAGAGCGATTTTTTTCACCGATTCCTGAGGATATGCGGCCATCGGATTACCTGTTGGACAAAAAAATCGTGGACTCGCTTGCAAGACTCAAGAGCGTTGCCCTGCTCTTTTACCCAACGCTTGATGATGCCGATGAGACTACCCGTAAGAGATCGGTCATGATTGCGAATATCGTTGGTACTCTGAGGTTAGAACCTGATGGGACCATAGAGATATCTCCGACTCCAGAACTGCGGACCTTGTACCTGAGCACTAAAAAGCTCGTGCCAATAAACCGAAGCGCAGTCATTCAGTTGAACTCACAGATGGCCCGGCTGCTAGCGTTATGGATCGCAGCCAGGCCGGGCAAGCTAATTGGACGCCGGGTGTTTCTGAATCTACGGCCTATGACGGTTCTGGAGCTCCTGCGAGAGATTCATCCACGTGAGACCGGTCGACACAACCACAACGATCGCCGGCAACTCTCACTGGCCCTTAACGAGCTGCTGAGTGCGGGACTGATAGATGTAGATATTAATTATCGCAACGTAAAGTCAAAGGACAGCGACGAACGGCTCACTCTGGCTACGGAAGTTCACTTCAAATCGCATTCAATTGGGGATGCTCGGTCCGTAGCGAATACGGATCTTGCACTTCCAGTAATCGATGTGCCCAAAAAACGGGGCCGCGGTAAGGCGTATAGCACTGAGGTGGCGGAGGAACTGCAGGGGCTCAGTTTCACGGCATCAAGTACGAGTCCATCAGCCAGAACCAAGCCTAAAGAGTGGTTATCAACCAACTTGGATGTTGTTGAGCGGATAATGTCAGGATTGCGAAAGGCTGCCAAGAAGTCACCGGCCGGCGCTCGGCTCCTGCTCAAGGGGGGCGATGATCGCAAATTGACCAGCCTAGCTAAGGTGTTTGAGTCGGTGGAGCGTGATGCCGATGCCGCGCTGCTGCGTCAGATCGCGAGCCATGATCCACGTAAAAGCAAACAGTCAGAATTTGAAACGATACTCCGCTCTATACCGCTTAAACCGGCTCATCTTCGAGTCACTTTCTGGTATAGAGATAACGCAGAAACTATCGCCATCTTGAAAAAGATGCTCTCTTCTTCTCGATCGCCGCTTGAAGTTGCGGCTCAGATTCACAAGAGGGTGTATTTTTCGCGCTTGGTGACCCCCTTAATCGCTGTTGGTCGAATAGATGATGCCAACTTTTTCAGCGGAACATGGGAAGCAGGAAGGGAATCAATTGAGAGCAATAAGCGGGATGACTGGAACCGGGCGGCTGCGGGTAGTCGTAGGAAAAAGGTCATGAAGCTTTAGGGCCAAACATCGTTGTTCTAGGGGAGGTACAAGTGAGTCAAATGCGGTATGTTCCAGTTATCTTGTTGGCCGGAGGGTGTTGGCTATGGATGGCGATAGGGGTCATCCATTTAGGGGTGAAATGGCACTCTGTTGGCTTTGTTCGCCACAATGTTGAAGTCGTGCTTCCGAATGATATAACTCTTTCAGGTGACCTCTCTATTGACTGGGCTGGGGCTTATTTTCTGACTGATGCGGACGGAAAATCGACGAAATTCAAAAACTTCAAGATAATGTCTATTCCGCCGACGAGCATGGTTCCTAGCACCTACCCATATCGGACGGTGCTGCCCTTCCTACTCTACTGCCTGGGGTCCCTGGGAGCTTGTTATTACCTTCGGCTCAAATGCACTAGGCCTCGGGATAAAATAAGTCGGTGATTTGCCTGACATAGTTCGTTTTGGTCGTCCTGCCCCTCTTTGCGGGGCTTTGTCTATTCTTATGGAGAGTGGTAGAGTAGGCGTGAATCAAATATGAGCAATCAACTACGAGACGCTATGCCGCAACTCATTATCGATGCAAACAAGGTCACAGAAACATTCCGTGATCTGGAAGTGACCGCAACCAACGGGGCTATGTATCAAGCTCTGGTGGGGCATGAGCACATCCAGGAGATTGCGCCGGAGTTGGGGCTCGCTCTACCGCCCGGCTACCGCCTAGTCTGTGTGACTACTCGACTCGGTGGTGACAAGTTCGAGATCGCCTTGGTCAATGATCAGACGGCTGAGGTCGCCTATTACAACCAGGTGATCATCGTTCACTATGAAGACTTGAAATGTCGCCCAGCCACCCAGCAACGGGTTTGGCGCTCGTTCAATCAGCACCACAAGGCAGCTCTTCGAGACCTGCCGTCAGCGGTATTTTTCGGCTATATACTCGCCCGTTACGATGTGATCCTGAGTGATAACATGCAGACTGGGGAGGGTATGCACTTCTGGAAGGCCAGAATGTCCGAGGCGCTTTATCGTCGGCTGTACGTGTACCACTATCAACTGATGACCGGCGAACTGCACCAGATCCGTTCAGATGAAGAGTTGGCCTCATTGTCAGATCAGATATGGGGTAGCCCTCAGCACCATGAATGGCAGCTCGCAATCATCGCCTGTAAGCCGTTGCCGCGCCCAGTTAAGATCTCTACATAGACATATGACAGACGCAAGATCCAAACAGCCCCGCCTCGCGGGGCTTTTTGTTGATGGAATGTCGGAGATATCTTAGAGATAAGGGGCTACATCAGTAGTTTCTACCGCATTAGCCGCGTCAGTGTCGCAGCATTGATAGATTCGCCGGCTCTTGCCTATTACTTCGCGTTACTCTAATGCTTCCCTTCCCTTCCCTTCCCTTCCCTTCCCTTCCCTTCCCTTCCTCTGGTGGTGGCCAATACTTTTCGGTGGCCATCAGACTTGATATTCAATCACTGGATCCACGTTCGGCTAGATGATCATCAGCTTTGGATCCTTACTGACTATCCAGATTGGGAGTCCGTTATGGTTCGTAGCCCAAGACTGCGAGCACAGGTGCAGATGAGTTGGTGAGTGGCGGTAGGCGTAGCCGGCGCCGTGGGCCGCCCTGAGATGGGTTGGCGCTAACGGGCCTTAGCTGCTGTCGAACTCGAGGCCCAGGGCAGCCAGCTCCAACGGTTGTGCTCAGCTCGATGTCCTTGGTCGACACCGCTGGTGGTTTTGTTCGGGCCGCAGGACGGTTCGATATCCTGGGTGGCTTGCTCTTTGCCGGGGACCAGGTGTGCGGCGGGCCCCGGGCAGGTGCCGGGATGTGGTGCCCCGGGTCACCGCCGAGCTCGGGACTCATGGTGGCCACCGGCGGCGGTGCTGTGTCCAGCTGGCCGGTGCCGGTGATCCGGTGCGTAGTGGGCCCCAGGCCGCCGACGAGCTCGGGGCCCAGGGCGGCTACTGCCGGCCGCCAGGTTGGTGATCCGGTACTACAGGTGGCCAATGCCGGTGACCGGGCGGGTGATCCGGTGCTGCAGGTGGCCCCGGGCCGCCGACGAGCTCAGGGCCCAGGGTGGCCACCGGTGGCGGTGCCAGTACGCAGTGGGCCCCCGGGCCGGTGCCGGGATCTGGCCCCCCGGGTCACCGCCGAGCTCGGCGCTCAAGGTGGCCACTGCCGGCCGCTGGGTGGGTGATCCGGTGGGCCCCCGGCCGGCGCCGGGGAGCGGAGGGGCCTGGGTGGTGGTGGGGTTTTGTCGGTGTGCATGCTGAGTACGGGATCCCGGGTCGCCGCCGAGCTCGGCGCCCAGGCAGGTGAACCGGTGCTGCAGGTGGCCCCGGGCCGCCGACGAGCTCAGGGCCCAGGGTGGCTACTGCCGGTGGCCGGGCAGGTGAACCGGTGCTGCAGGTGGCCCCAGGCCGCCGACGAGCTCAGGGCCCAGGGTGGCCACTGCCGGTGGCCGGGCGGGTGAACCGGTGCTGCAGGTGGCCCCGGGCCGGTGCCGGGATCCGGTGTCCAAGGTGGCCCGCGGCGGCGGGTGGGTGATCTGGTGCGCGGTGGGCCCCGGACCGCCGCGGGCTCGGTGCCCAAGGTGACCAATGCCGGTGGCCGGGCGGAGGATCCGGTGCTGCAGGTGGCCCCCGGCCCGCCGACGAGCTCAGGGCCCAGGGTGGCCACTGCCGGTGGCCGGGCGGGTGAACCGGTGTTGCAGGTGGCCCCCGGGCGGGGGCGGGACCTGGTGCCCAGGGTCGCCGATGAGCTCGAGGCCTAGGGTGTCCGGTGCTGTAGATGTCCAGCTGGCCAGTGCCGGTGATCCGGTACGTAGTGGGCCCGCGGGCCGGTACCGGGACCTGGTGCCCCGGGTCACCGCCGAGCTCGGCGCTCAAGGTGGCCACTGCCGGCCGCTGGGTGGGTTATCCGGTGGGCCCCCGGCCGGCCCCGGGATCCGGTGCCCTGGGTCGTCGACGAGCTCGGGGCCAAAGGTGGCCACTGCCGGCGGTCAGGCAGGTGAACCGGTGCTGCAGGTGGCCCCCGGGCCGGTGCCGGGATCTGGTCCCCCGGGTCACCCCCGAGCTCGGCGCCCAAGGTGGCCACTGCCGGCGGTCAGGCAGGTGAACCGGTGCTGCAGGTGGCCCCCGGGCCGGTGCCGGGATCTGGTCCCCCGGGTCACCCCCGAGCTCGGCGCCCAAGGTGGCCACTGCCGGCGGTCAGGCAGGTGAACCGGTGCTGCAGGTGGCCCCCGGGCCGGTGCCGGGATCTGGTCCCCGGGTCACCCCCGAGCTCGGCGCCCAAGGTGGCTACTGCCGGCCGCCGGGTGGGTGTTCCGGTGGGCCCCGGCCGGCGCCGGGGGCGGAGGGGCCTGGGTGGTGGTGGGGTTTTGTCGGTGTGCATGCTGAGTACGGGATCCCGGTCGCCGCCGAGCTCGGCGCCCAGAATGGCCATTGCCGGCGGCCGGGCGGGTGATCCGGTGCTCCTCGGGCCGCCGACGAGCTCAGGGCCCAGGGTGGCCACTGCCGGTGGCCGGGCAGGTGAACCGGTGCTGCAGGTGGCCCCGGGCCGCCGCGGGTTCGGCGCCTAGGGTGGCCACCGGCGGTGGGTGGGTGATCCGGTGGGGAGGTGGACCTTCGGGCCGGCGCCGGGATCCGGTGCCCTGGGTCGTCGACGAGCTTGGGGCCCAGGGTGGCCACTGCCGGCCGCCGGGTGGGTGATCCGGTGGGCCCCCGGCCGGCGCCGGGGAGCGGAGGGGCCTGGGTGGTGGCGGGGTTTTGTCGGTGTGCATGCTGAGTAAGGGAGCCCGGGTCGCCGCCGAGCTCGGCGCCCAAGGTGGCCACCGGTGGCGGTACGGTGTCCAGCTGGCCGATGGCTGTGCCGGTACGCAGTGGGCCCCCGGGCCGGAGTGGGTTCGGTGTTATGGGAGGTCCGAGAGGTGAAGCGGGTCCGATGCGCAGTGGGGGCCCGCGGGTCGGTGCCGAGATCCGGTGCCCCGGGTCTCCGATGAGCTTGGCGCCTATGGTGGCTAACGGTGGTGGGTGGGTGATCCGGTTCTGCAGGTGGCCCCGGGCCCTCGGGCCGGGGCCGGGATCTGGTACCCTGGGTCACCGCCGAGCTCGGCGACCAGGGTGGCCACCGGTGGCGGAGCCGGTACGCAGTGGGCCCCCGGGCCGGCACCGGGATCTGGTGCCCCGGGTCGCCGCTGAGCTCGGGGCCCTGGGTGGTCAGCGGCGGCGGGCGGGTGATCTGGTGCCCTCATGGTCCCGTTTTTCCTCTTACTCAGAATCGAGTGACTTGACCAGGGAGCGGGACGGGCACCACATTTGTTTTCCCGCTGATGCCCCGGTTGTCCGCTCCACGACCCAGCCCTCACCTTCTCGCTCAATAAGGCGGACGGTATTGCCGCTCTTGGCAAAAATTCTCACATCACCCGTTTTCAGATCATCCATGGCCATCACAAACTTCCCTTTACTTGCTGATCTCTCGAACCCGCGCTTCCATGTCGATTTTTCTCTATTATCCATTCAGGATCTTGTCCCATGTTTTTTGGCGCTTTGTGAGCTGATCGGCGATCTCTACTGTGGTTTTTCCGCTCCCCTTGCAAATTGAGCAGGTATCCAGCGAGAAACTACCTCGCTGTTCTGTAGTGGGGTTGAGAAACACCACTTCCTTTCCTCTACCCTTACAAGATGGGCATTCAACTTGGGCCATGCTGTGGTACTCCTTACATTCTGATCCCCGCCGATAAGTGCGATGGATAAGGCCGCACAATCACTGTGCGGCCTTCTAATCATTTCGCCATTATTCCAAGCAAGTACCCTGTAATGCCAGAGCTGATTATGGCTATCAGCCAGGGGGTGCATGAAACGACATTCAGTTTACTTTCCCTCACCTTCAATTCAGAGCGAGCTATGAATTCGAGTTCACTCCTCATCGCATCGAGAGTGGAACGATGCAAACGAATAAATCGTTCATTCTCTTCATCTAGTCGCCCTAGCATGACCCCGAAGCGTGTTGCTGCATCATGGATCTCTTGCCTCTCGCGGGACAGCCACCTTAATAGCGACTCAATCCTTCCAAACAGTTCATGGTTACGCTCCACCTCCCCTTGCAGGCGGCTGGCTGCTTGAATCGCTTCGTACACATCACCAAGCATTGATGCAAAGATTGCCTGGTAATGTTCTGCCGGCAACACGCCCCCCTTCAGCGATAGGGCCTCCGGTTGTCCGGGGGGAGTCATTAAGCAGCCCGCTTGAGACGCAAATCTCTCCAGACAACGTTGAGCTTTTCAAGGAGTGGAATACAGCACATACGAAGAGTGTGCATGGAAGTAAGCTCTTCTATCTTGCCGGTATCGAGCTCCCCCCCCTCGGCACGCGCCTTCATAACAAGCTCCTTCGCCTCACCCTTATAATCCCGAGTATCAGCAACCACAGTAGCGAGGCTCAGCCCTTGACGCGAGAGCATTTCAAACGCAGGGTTTTCTTCGACTGCCCACTTGAAGTCAGTTTCCACTTTGGTGTGCTTCTTCATGTATGACACGAAGCCCGAGAACTGCTCGAAGGAGAAGAATGTGGCCGGGATTTTGTTGAAAATAGGGCGAATCCGAGCCGGATCTACTCCAATTTCCAACAGTGTGTTGATGGTTTCTGCCGCCTCTTCCTGGCAACGCTTCTCCGGTGTGAGGGGGACAAAGTAGTAGTCGAACTCTTGGCAAGAGTTACTGAACTTGCGAAGTCCATCGATGAAGAACCGGACGTTGCTCATACCCACATCGATGATGGCTTCATCCTCTACCATGATGCAATTCATCAGATTAGAGAATTGGCCACCGTTCATTGTGGTTACGTCAACACCAAGTGCATCAGCTGCCTGGTTCATATCCTCAATCGAGAAGAGCTGTGCGGCGGGCATCATGGTTTTCAACCAGTGGGCAGACAGAACGGTTTTACCCACAAATCCTGTTTTAGATACTACAACGATTTTCATTATGTTATTCCTTAATATTCAGAGTGTTACCTTTCCAGCCCACACATCAACAACAGCCGGCGATTCCGCCTTATCGGT
Organism: Aeromonas sp. FL131; assembly: GCF_049860615.1. NCBI lineage: Bacteria > Pseudomonadati > Pseudomonadota > Gammaproteobacteria > Aeromonadales > Aeromonadaceae > Aeromonas > Aeromonas sp. FL131. Next base: position 107,625 of record NZ_CP187596.1, on the reverse strand, counting down.
TGTGGAAGAAGGTTGTTGCTCGGCTACATGGCTACGCTGTACGGCGGCAGGAGCCTTAATGGGTTCGAGAGGGGCTTGTGGCATCGAATTACGGTTTGCCAATCCTTTCTGTCGACGTTTTACGAAGGCGTTAATTGCAGACCTTGTTATCTCAATGTTGTACTTCTCCTCTAGGTACTCACGGATCACCTCAAGCGAATGCTTTCCCCTCAGCTCCAGGATTTCGACTGTGTAGGGCTCGAGTTTCGATGCGCCTTTTCTGCTTGGTAACATAAGGTCCTCGCTAAGAGATGCTGTCTAAGTGCCAAGGGTAGGTTGCATTTGTGCTCATTTTTGCGCTTACCCGTTGTCAACGCTTTGCATCATAAACGAATCACATTTGATGCAAGTCGTATCACCGTTGAGCTACCTGCGTAGCGCCTTTGAACTACTGTCGTAGTCGCTTTGTATCACCCGTGGGTCGAAAAATGACCGTGTTTGGCCACGATGCTGATAGATTGGCCCCTTGAAGATCCAGACACTTCGCCCCTCTTAACTTAAGAGGTAGTCTTGGAGCTATGTTCAGTACTAGTCACAACGAGAAGATGGTCGAAGTGTTAACAGGGGCCGAGCGCCGTCGACGCCGGACTCCACAAGAAAAGATCGCCATCGTGCAGCAGACCTTTGAGCCCGGGATGACCGTCTCTCATGTTGCTCGCTTGCACGACGTCAACGCAAACCAGCTTTTCAAATGGCGTAAGCAATTCCAAGAAGGGTCTCTCACGGCGATCACCGCCGGTGAGGATGTTGTTCCTGCTTCCGAGTTGGCTGCTGCCATCAAGCAGATCCGAGAGCTTCAGCGTCTGCTCGGGAAGAAGACCATGGAGAACGAGATCCTCAAAGAAGCCGTGGAGTATGGTCGAGCAAAAAAATGGATTGCGCATGCGCCCTTGTTGCCGGGGGACGACGATTAAGTGCTGTGAGCCAGGCTCTTAATGTATCGCGTGCGCAGCTATCCGTTCGTGTTCATCGAAAACCGGGTTGGCAAGATGGTCGTCATCATCGCCAGCGTGATGATGCAGCCTTACTTGGCCGTATCATGGAGGCGATGGCAGAGCTTCCCTCCTATGGCTATCGCCGGGTCTGGGCGCTGTTACGGCGTCAGTCTGAGGCAACAGAACAACCTGTGGTAAACGCTAAGCGGGTATATCGCGTCATGCGCGAACATGGCTTGCTGCTGGAAAGAAAACCAGCTGCACCATTGGCCCAGCAGGCACATAAGGGGCGTGTTGCCGTCAAGGAGAGCAATCGACGGTGGTGCTCAGATGGCTTCGAGTTTCGCTGCGATAACGGTGAAAAACTACGTGTCACGTTCGCCATGGATTGCTGCGATAGGGAAGCGTTGGACTGGGCGGCCAGTACTGGGGGTTACGATAGTGACACTGTGCAAGATGTCATGCTGAGGTCTGTCGAACATCGCTTTGGGGATTCGTTGCCGGCATCACCGGTGGAGTGGCTGACTGATAATGGCTCGGCGTATCGAGCCCATGAGACCCGCGCGTTTGCACGAGAAATCGGGTTGGAGCCCAGAACGACAGCAGTGAGAAGCCCACAGAGTAACGGTATAGCGGAGAGCTTCGTGAAGACGATGAAGCGAGACTATATCGAGATGATGCCAAAACCGGATAGCCGAACAGCGGTAGGCAATTTGGCTATCGCGTTTGAGCATTATAACGAGCACCACCCGCACAGCGCCTTGGGATACCGTTCACCACGGGAATTTCTGCGCAGTCGGGTATCACAACCCTAAGCGGGAAAAAGTGTCTGGACCTATGGGGTCAAATCCAGCTGATTTGCTGATGCAGCTATTTCTGCCGATTAATCATGCCGCTGATGAAAGAATGTGATCGGCTATCTGATGTGCATTTAGCTTTGGTTGGCCGGATATCGCTGAGGGAAGAACTAGCGCCTTCAGTTGCGCCTGGAGCCAAAAAATAGACAAACCCATAATTCCTGAATTATCATCCAAAAATCTAAAAACATGGAATTGAGGGGGATTGTTGAATGAGCAGTGTATTGGCAAGGCAGCAACGCCTGGTTGGCTTCGAAAAACTCCGCGGCCAAGCAAGAATGCTGTTGGGTTACATAGCCGATGTGAAGCAAGACCGCCGGGACACTTCCATTGAGGACGGGTATCAAAGTGCGGTTTACACAATGTACCAGGTGCAACGTTTACCTGAAATGACTCGAGCCAGGGTTGAAGGGGCTATCAAGGTGTTGCGGGAAGGTGGTCGAGAGTTCAGCCGGCTACCCGCAGAGAAAAACGCACTCCAACCACACACATTTTCTCATGCCGATGTTCGGGCGATTTATAAGGCTGCAGGTCAGCGTTCGTTTGCCGAGATCAAGTCCACTCTAGGCTCCGATACTCTCGCCAAGGTTGTTGCTTGCCTCAACCTCAAGGGAGGGGTCGGCAAAACCACATCGACTGTCACCATCGCGACCGGTTTGGTTCATCATCGCAACCTGATCCGCCATCAATTGCGGGTAGCGGTCATCGACATGGATCCTCAGGGGTCAACTTCCGTGGCTTTTGGATTCGCCGGGCTTGGTAAAGAGCCACAACATTCTGCAATCGAAGCCATTGCCACCAGGGCTACACCTGAAACGGTAAGGTCCTGGATGCTGCCTACTTCTAGCGATGGGCTATTTGTCATGCCAGCGGGAACTGCAGATGGATTCTTTTCACTGCAGGCATACCAACACGCCGCAGATACCGGCATCAACATGACCGAATTGCTGACAAAATATGTCATAGATCCGATTCGTGATCACTACGACCTCATCTTACTTGATGCGGGACCTCACCTTGATGCGGCCTTGATTAACACCTTGCAAGCGAGTGACAGCTTGTTTGTTGCTATTGGCCTCGACCCGCTGGAGTTTGACTCGAGCTTGAAATTCCTCGAGTCCATTCATGGGTTGTTGGCGAACATTCCCTCCCCAAACCTTGATCCCGCATCCGTGTGGCTTCTGGGCAGTAAATTTGACGGCACCAATCCACAGCATCTGGATAACTACATGATGCTCAAGAACCTTGAACCTGCGAAGTTGTTTGTCAACAGGATGGAGCAACTGAGGCCATTCTCTTCTGTCACTGAAGATGGCCGCACCGTATTCACCATCCAACCGAAACATTATGCAGGAGATACCAGGTCACTCAGACGCGCCCAGAACGTTGCGGAGAACGTTGTGGCTGAGTTTTTCTCTAACATTCTTGAGGTAGCAAACTGATGAATAAAAAGCGCACGCCAATGAGCGAAGGCCTAGCGGCCCACATTGCTACATCAGCAGCCGCGCAGTCCATATCAAGCGGTGTGTTCAGCATGCCTGAGGATGTGGCTGGGGGATTTCAGGATGCAGAAGAAGCATTGGCCAGTAAGATTCGTTCGACCGGTGCTTTCCGGGTTATACGCCTGAAAAGCGGGCGCCTCGTGCGGCTGACGTCTGTCTATATCCCCTCTGCACATGTTGAGGAGCTAACCTACATCCACGAAGCGAACATTCGCTCCAAGTCGGGAGTGACTGAAGATACTGTAGATGACCTGATCGGCTCAGTTCGCTCTGGTGGTGTCGTAATGGAGGTGTTGGCAGTACGAGGGGCAGATACCAGGTACGGGATATTTGACGGTCAGCGTCGCCGATACTGTGCGTTGTTGGCGGAAAAAGGCTTGCCCATAGCTTACACCGACGAAACAGAGGATCTGAGCATGGCTGAGCTACGCGAGCTCAGTCGAATTGCTAACCTCACTCGACCCAACTCGCTTTATGATAAAGGGCTGCATTATGCCCGGGTGATGAAAGATGAAGGGCTGGATGTACTCAAGGTAGCATCGTTATTCGGGGTGCATGAGTCAGAAGTCCGCGCTTCACAGTGGGCACTTGAGATTCCGCTGCCACTCTATGAACTGCTACCGGATGGAACTGGCACTGGACGCCCAACAATACTGAATCTGCGCAGAACCCTAAAGCTACTCACGAAGGGACAAGTTGAAGCCCTGATATTATGGGCCCAGGGTAAAGAACCATACCCCTCAGCACCGAAAGCACTGGCCGACATTGCCGCACAAGCTACAGAACTTGCGGGTGAAAAGCCGGAAAAGCGTACCAATGTGAATGTGATTGCCGGGATCGCGGTGAAGCAAAAAAAGGGTAATACTTTCGAGTTGACCCTACCAGACGAGATCTCCAGTCAGCAACTGTTCGATCTCCTTGCCATGCTCAAAATGTGAGGATCAAGCTGGGCATGGGAGCAACAGCATCAATAGGGTTTCACCAACATGCCAGAAAATAAAAACCGCCTGAAGGCGGTTTTTATTTGTTGTTGTGTTCATGGAATTCAGAGACTCTGCGGAGAGTATCCGAATGATGACCACACTTTTTCGTCAATGGGCATGGGGTCAACTGATAACCGGTGAACGTCGAAAAACGCTCCGTGGGAATCAAGGCCGCCATGCCGGAACATGTTCCACATGAGTTGGCCCACAACCCGGGCAGCCGTTGAGTTAACCCCGAAATCTTGTTTGGCGACGGCCTCCGCTGATGAGCAGCTCTTGGATAGGTCATCCACCATCACCTCATACTGCCCCGCAAACAAGTCGTAGGCTGTCGGCAACCCAGCCCCCCCTAAAACTACCTGCCCCGTCTTGTTATCGTTGCCAGCATCAATCCAGAGGCGGTTTGATTTGCTCAATGTTGCAAACTTCGACCCGAATTGTACACGAAAACTAGGCTTGTCCACTGCTGTGATAAATACGGTTGGACGGCGGCGATTAAGGAGTTCCTGACCCACCTCATAGTCTCCCCTAGCCTCCCAAGCGAAACCGTTATAGCAACGCTCCGCATCGACTAAGGCTTGTGCTTTGGGGAGCCCCAGGTCTGCCGCATGGAACCTCTGGCGACCTAAATTAGCTTCACGAACTGGAGAGCCATCATAGGCAGTCACACTGATACCGGGATGACCAAGACGGGTCAAGAGATCATGTAACATTGACAGCTCGCCCATGACAAAACTGCCAGTCCCTCCACACCCAATTAGCACAACATCCACTTCCTGAGACAAATACTCGATGGGGGTTTTCCACTTCATCGCCCTGCTCCTTTTCTCAACTTTCGCAATTATCCCCTTCTTTATCGTGATGCAACCTGTTCAATCCAATCACCGAGATAGCCTATTCTCGTCATCTGGGATGCAGTTATTGTTGGGATTACGCCGGTCTTTCTCCGCTCTACGTCCATCCCGACCCAAAACGCGGTTGGTGTAGAGCCATCGGCTACCGCTTGGGAGTTGTTACTGTGAGTTTTAAGTGCGTCGTACATGCAAGCCTCAATCTCCGGCAAGGTCGAGAAATCAATTTCTCGGGGCAACGTTGCACTTCCAAGGCAAAACCCTCCTCCGTGGTAGCAGTTGGGCATAGGAACATCGTAGACATGGTTCTCGGGTGTAGGGCGTTCGTCGGTGTCCAAAGCGGCTACAGATAGCCGTGCCGACCCTTTCTGGACATTGAACACTAGAGCTGGCCAAAGGATCTTGAAACCGCAACGCTCACCACCCACCTGTAACCATAACATCCCTTCCCGCGAGGGCTGATACCATGTAATCGCGCTTGGGCTACTGAGTAGCACGTTAGAGGGGATGAATTGGTAGTTGCCCTTCGTGTTACCCTGGGAGCGATCCAGAGAGCCTGTGAGGTCTGCCAACAGCTCATGAATAGTCTGCATTGACAGGGGTTCACCTAACCCGAGTTTGTCGTCAACGATGGCGTGTCGTGTAATGCCGGTTAGGTCTGCCATCTGCTCACTAGAGCTGGAAAATACGAGCGCAAGGCGGGGTAAAGTCTGTTTCTTCTGACAGGTATTATTTCTGACCACTTGCATGACCAGCTTCCTCTTTAACGTTGTTTCCTGCGACGTACACAGCGGCCATAATTGCAATGCTTCGCTGCCACGATTCCATGGCCATCAAAGTATCATCATTGATGTGGACGCAAACGCTAGAGGTACATAGATCCCCGTTCATGGCAAAGTCGTTGTGAGTGTTGTAGGCATCATCTGCAAGCTCCCTGCGCGGAAGTGCCTTTGTCTCAAAGGGGATTTTAAAGTCAATGGATATGTCAGACTCGTCTTGGTAGTCGAAAACCTCTTTCGAGACCCTATAGGTCGCCATTTCCCTTTCAATGATCGTCTGAGCCCCCAATAGGAAGGCACTCAGAGAGGTGTTATCTTCCACCTCGCGCAAGCGGCCAAACACAGCCGCAAGTCCCCCTTCAGCAGTTATCTCCTTTACTGACTGCTCGATTTCAGCCCAGCCAGCTTTCTGATGGCAATAATCAAAACAGCTCCACATGGCTGAGTATCCATCACCACCGAGTTCATCACTGGCATCATTTACCTTCATAAGAACAGATGTTGCCTCTGCTTTGCCACCGACCAGAAGCGCGAGTTTATCGAAAAAGTCGGGGGCTTCTGTTTCGAATCTGGGAGCTGAGTCTATCTTGGATAATTCACTTTCTGCCCGCTCCAGAACGCCGATGAACTCGTGAATTTGGGTGGCCTCCAAAGTCTCGGGTAACTCAAGATCGTAACACTCAGTCATCCAGTCGAGAGTGTATTCAAAGAAGGCATTGCTTGGGATGAACCCTACCAGTGGGAGTTGCGAGAACATGAGGTTTTGAAATGCTGCGAGGTAGTCGCTGGATACTGACGATGGAAATACCATGAATTCTAGATCTGAAAACAGCCGGAATCTTAATTGCTCGCTGGACTGACCGAACTCATTACCGTTTCGGTCGTTAACAAGGCCAAAACTAAAATCAAGAATCTGCTTACACGTTGAATAGCTATCGTCAAACTCTCCGGCCAATATTTCCCCACCCACGTTTATCAGTATCTCCCGCAGTTCGCGGGCACATGCCTCCCCTGCTCGCTCAGCTCGCGTAGATAGCTCTTGGCATACCACATGCGCAAGATCCTCAAAACGACTCAGGCGCTCTGCTAGAGTTTGTGCTGCCACCAAATAGGTCAGTTCCGTGGCCCCCCATCCGTTCTTGTGAGCCAACGTAACAACAGACTTCAACAGTGGTGCAATTTCCCCCAGAGAGTGAATAGATGATTGGAATCCATCTGTAGTCGAAAGCCCCGGTCTTGGTATCACAGCCCCACGCAGACGCAAGGATGGGGGTACTTGCAAACGTGCGCGATCCTGCCCTGTCAGCGAGGCCGGAACGCCCAACCGGATTGCAAATCCCGCTCGGTTGGTGCTCTCGCAACTTTCTGAGCAAACTGCACCCATTTCATTTTCTCCTTGGCAAATGCTTCTAGGTAATTTTGATCGGAAACTGGCTCTAACGGCTGTTCTGGTTCAGCCTCAATTACATCCAGCCATGCGGCTAGTTCATCATGAGTCGGCATGAAGGCACCTCCTATGCAGCCAGTATCTCTTAGATTGTTCAGACGCAAGATCAGCTCAAGCTCCCAAAAATACAGTGTATTTTTGTTGCTCTCTTGCGCCATCAATAACAAGTTGGAAACATAAATACACTGTATTTTTCGGCTGTCAGCTCACCGACGATAGCCCCCCATCAACTGTGATGGGTCACTCAAACCACCCCTAGAGGACTGATAGCTGGCGACTGAAATCTATGCACCAAAATGATAAAACCGCCTTGCGGCGGTTTTTGATCCCCTCCCCCCTCCAACATCTAACCGTTGGTTTTAACTGGGGGTATTAGAAATTCGTATTGCAATGTATTCCCAACCAGAAGGCCATCTGTCTCGTACAAGGTTGTCCAGCGCACCTGTGGGTAGGTGGCTGATAGGATCTGTTGTGCCGTTTCGAGTGGCAGGCCAGGAACAGGGTCATCTACGATAGCAGAGCCAATTTTAAAGGTTCGACGCAGTAAGTTGATGGTTTGCATATGGACTCCCCTTAGATACCCAAAGAGGACAAAATGTCTTGGTCAAAAAGTGCTTGGGTATCAACCTTCTCCTGAACTGCCCCTGCCCCTGCTGGAATAGCATCATCAGTGACTGGCTTTGTGGCTTCCCCCTTTTTCTTCTTCGGCTCAACTCCCTTGACCGCCGCTTGAGATACAGCTTTCTGCAATTGCTCAGTGATGCTGGGCTGGCGCAATGTCCCAGAGAGAGCTTGAGCATACTCGTCAAGGATCTCAGCTAAGCGAGTATCAATGTTACTTAGAGGTGCGGAAACGATAACCGGAGTTGTCAGGGCTGCACGATAGGCTTGTCCTCCCTCCTGATAGCCTGCCCCGGTAACATTGGCCGCAGGAGCCGAGAGAACGGGGATGATGATCACCTGTGTTAACTCTGCCGAGCCGGACACTTGAAGGTTGAACTGACTCACCCCGAGGCGAGTGGAAAGGCATTCAATCAGGGGCTGGAACATGGATATTTCTCCGGTCTGGTTCTTGATTCAGTGGACTTAGGTTAACCCGATACCGGCTGATGCAAGGGGCATAGCGATTAGCTTGCCCCCCAATAGAACGACATAATCAAGCTGTTAGATAACATCAAGCCTTTACTTGGGCTAACACCTGCAATGCAGTGATGTCAGTTTCAGAGCGCATGAGAACCGCACTATTCTGCTCCGAGGTGTCGATGGTCAGATTGACTATTGCGCCGGACAATCCGCGCAGAGCATCGACGAGATAACCGACATTGAAAATGGCCGATACTCTGTCTAAGCCTGACGGCATCTTACAGGGGACGATCTCGGTTGCCCCCTCGTCGCTCCCTTCGTTCTTCGAGCTGATAGTGATCTCCCCAGCTTGAACTTGGAAACGTACAGTTTGCTTGCGACCATCAGCAAGAATCTTGGCTCTCTCAAGGCATGAAATGAAATATTCCCTATCTACCCCTAGATCAGCCCAACCATGACCAGAGGGACTCGGGATAACACGCTGCCAGTTGGGGTACTTTCCTTCTAATAGGCTGAATTGTAGCCTCCAACCATATACCGGACAGATGATGGCAAGGCGTGAAGTATCAAAGAGAACTACCAGCTCACACCCCAATTTTGTCATTGAAATTATCTGCTGCACTTGTTGTTTAGGGATCAACAGCTGACGCCCCCGCACATCACCGCTAATACTGCTGATAGGGATCTCTCCTTTAGCCAGCCGCATTCCATCGGATGCCACAACTACGGCCCTCGTTTCGTCCAGCTCAACGCAAATGGAATTGAGCGTGTGTCGACAATCATTAGCCGGAACCATACGGTTTAGACGGGTCAGGGTGGGAATCAGATCGCTGCTTTGGATGGAAAAACGAGAGGTGTTATTACAAATCTCTGGCTGTGGGAACTCGTCGGCTGACAAGCACACTAACTGGAATCGACTACGCCCTGCTTGAACAACGCCAGATAATTTATTGCCGTCAGAGCAAAACTTGACAGTTGCGATTGCATCAACGGGCATCGAGTGAACGATGGCATTGAATTTTGCCGCATCAACGCAGATAGAACCAGTGCCGTTGAACGAATCCATTCTCGTCATGCGGGTCGCAAAGAAACCACCATTTGTGGCTTGAACTGACAGAACACCGCTCTCTGCTATTTGCAGGAGAAGGTATTTATGAATCGGTGCAATGCTCCCTTTAGCATGAGCTGCAACGAAGGTGATTGCGTCGGTAAAAGATGAACTGGATTTAAAGGTAAATTCCATCATAACGGTTGTCTCCTTGGTGCGTGGAGTCAACTTACGCCGTAACTTGATAATGCAAGTGCCCATCAGGTAGGTCACCTTGCAAAAGTCCTCTGATGGGTTGGAGTAAGGGAAGAAAGAAAAACCTGAAATTGTACCGACTGGATGAACTGAGCATGTTGTCACCCTTGCGCATCCTAGCGGAGTACAACCCCGCTAGATGGCTCCCAGGAACAGGACATATTGTGAAATCCCCACAGGGGATCCTAAAGGGGTGTCCCCCGCCTGCTAGGCGGGGGAGGGGAGAGGGACTATTCGAACCCCTTAAGGTAAAAGCTGGGGGCGTAGCCTGACCAATCGAACGCAAAGGCTCCGACAGTCTTGATAAGGTCGCCTTTGCTCATACCGATAAGTTTTTTCAGTGCTTTGGAATCGTGGGCAGCTTCATAGGCAGTCAAGTAGCCGGACTCCTTCAAGATGAAGGTGATTGTATCTGTTGTGTAACTTTTCAGTCGCTCGGGTGTGGGAACCCATTGGGCTATAGCCTTCTCCTTAGCGTTAGGTGCGTGGGGGAGTGTTGCCATCATAACGTCCACCATGGGGCAGTAGCCGGTGCCGTCTAATCGCTCGACGATAAAGCTCATGGTACTGGCAATCTCGCTTCGCAACGCCTCAATAATTTTACTGCTATCAGCGATGGTATCCGGCAGGGCGCGTCCAAAGGTTGCTTTGCCAGCAACGGACAAAAGGCTCGACAAAACAACTGATAGTTGAAAACGCTGTGAAGCCTCAGCGTCGCTTCCCCACGCCTCAACGGCTGCGCGTCTAAGCATTATCTTGTGGTCTGCAACCACCGAACTACTCAAAGAGGTAGTGGGATCACTATCGGCAGCCTTTCTTTTAGGCACATTGGGAGCCTGCGTATTCCCTTCATCCTTTTGCAAGGGTTGGGCTGCGTTGGTGAGGGTGGGATCAATCCCTGCCGCCCAGTTCGCCTTTTCAGTGATTTCTGCAGCTTCCGCCACTGCATCACGGTGCTTAGAAACACACGTTTTGAAGCAATCTGGGTCGGTACATCGATCTTCGAGCACATCACCCGCGGTATCAATGCGGTCATCGAGCAATGCAACGCGCTTCGAGCAAGGTAAACAGCCATCAAACATCTGCTCTGCGCCAACCGTGTCATGGCTTACATGGTTAATCGAACCTTGGGATACTTCGGATAGTACAATGATGGTGCCGTAACGCTCGGCGAGTTCGTCCTTGCGGGCCGCAACCATAGCAGCAGTCTTTTGTTTAAAGCACACAAGATTCCGGCAAACAGCCCCGTCTACAACAGCGAACTCATTAAACAGGCTGGATTGTTGCTGACTGTTGTGAACGCAGGAGGCGCAATCTCCAACATCAAAACGCGCGGAGGAAATCGGTGCCGAAGCTTTACCAAGCAAGGCTTTGAGCGCATCTACGCTAAGGTTTTTCTCAGTAATTGAGGGCAACAGAGCGTTCTGCGCCTCAGCACTGATACCTGCGAGCAAATCGGCATGACGAAGTGAAACCAATTTTGCTGAGATTGCATCAAGCACTGCCGGAGTGCAGCGAGTAAGATGCAGTCGCTGTTTGAGGCGACCCAGTGACCAACCGAGTTGCTTGCGGGCTTCTTCGTAATCACCATTGCATAGAGCTAGTGCCGTTTGTGCTGCGTGGGCTTCATCAACCGGCCCCATGTCTTCCCGCTGCAGGTTCTCCATCATGCCAATGGCAACGCCTTCTGAGTCACTGCAATTGACGACAAGGGCGGGGATAGGGCAACCCACAATTTTAGCGGCATCCCAACGGCCATATCCTGCTAACAGCTCGAAAATACCTGCCATTTCTGGATGGGGGCGAACCGTCACCGATTGGATGATCCCGCGCAGCCTCACATCAGCGAGAAATTCCGTCCACTTGGCATTATTGCGGTTTCCGCGACGGACGTTGCCCCAGGGGGCTGCGACCACCTGATCAACAGTGAGCATCACCAAAGAATCATCCGTGCGATTGGAAGCGCCTTGTTTCAATGCGTTCATGTTCATAACCCTATTTTGGTTTCAATGGGGTTATGATCCCACGGCATCGGTCAATGCAAGGGAGGGCAAACCAATATTCAGAAGTTGGGGCTATCAAATAACAGACGAATGTCTTTCGTCAACGAACCCCCCACCTGTCAGCAGGGGCTACATCATTCCTCAAGCGGCCACTTGATGTGCTGAATGTATGGCAGAATCTGCCAACTCCTTTTCAAGTTGCCGCAAAAATGGGATCAGTTCATCAAGCTCTGCTTGGGCGCTGAATGGCTTCGCAGCCTCAATACGATAGTCGGTAGCGTTCTTTGTCCAAGTAGCCATTTGGGCTGTGGCTATGTTTGGTAAGCGCGGCAAGTTATCGACGAGCGCGACGAAGGCCGCCATCACAGCGTTAATGCTATTGCGCTCTACATTTCTCAGCTCGTAGTGATGACCGGAGGGGCCGCGAACTGTGAACTCGGTGGCGAAGCACAGTTTGGCGAAATATGGCTTTTCATAGACCAGAGTAGCCCCCCGGTAAGTAGCCATGTCGTGTTGACTGCCAATATCTGCACGGTAGTTCAGTCTGCTATATTTTGAACCGACAGCCGGGGCGGCGGTGGTTATGTTTAGACGATCTGTAGCCGTCGAATCCACCCCCATTTTTTCATATGTCACACCATCCACGGTAATCAACAACTCATCCGCGGTGGCCGCAATGTTTGCTGCATCGGCTCGAATCATCTGCATTTTGGCCGCCAAGGTTGCGACTCTTTGCTCAAGGGATTGTGCTTGGTCGTCCAATCTGACGTGATTCCGGAACCAGTTATTCCGGGCTGCCTCAAGCTTTCGCAGCTTTGCTTTGCCTTTGACATGAGCCAGGATTCGCGGGTCATCGGCTACGATGGCGCTTAACTCGGCATAATCAATCGCTTCATTTTGCTCTGTGTAGTGCCGGACGGAGCTATCGAGTTGACGGAACCGGCTGATAAAACGCTGCTTGGTGTTGAGTAATCCCAGTTGCCAAGCATCAAGACAGCGACGGGTGATTGGCACGACAATATCAATGGTGAACTCGGGATCATTCGCCCATAACAGGTTGCCTTGGCGCTCAATGCGGCCAGCTCGTTGAGCCAAATCACCGGGTCGATATGGGAGATCGAAGTGAACCAACGAAACCAAACGCCGGTTGATATTGAGCCCAGAGCCTGCCAATTCGGTAGAGCCTAGCAAAATTCGGATCTGCCCCTCATTCATCATGTCACGCAACGCTTCCTTTCTCGCGTCTGTCCGGTAATCGTGGATAACTGCGATCTCGTTGCGGGGGATGCCGCCCACAACCAATTTTTCTACCAGCTCATCGTAGAGGCTGAATGAACTGCCGACCATGGCGGTAAGTTCGAGTTCGTCTAGGCCTTCAATACGCTCTAACGCTTCTTCATCACCCTGTCTGGCAAGGTTGAAAATTGCCGCCCACTCTTTCGAAGCTCCGGCACGATGGCGAGCGGGAATGCTACGATCCATGAAGACCATCTGAGTACCGCGAACGCTAGTTGTACTTTGATATTTATCGAGCAGATAGCGCACTACGGTATTGATTTTGCTGTCCTGGTAGTCCGGTGCGTCTGGGTACACAAGCCGAGCATCGAGAGAGAGCATTCGCCCACGGTTGAGCAATTTTAGGGGGTTGTTCTCCCGGTTATCGACTCGAGAATATGCACTGACGATTTCAGCGAAGCCGTTTTCCTGGTGCTCATTGGGTTCAATCACCAATTCGATGATCTTGCCCCCCGTGAGGGGAGGGATAGCACTGCGGCCATCAGCTAGTTTTGGCAAGACATTTGGCAACTGCTCAGAAGTAACTACATCAGCGAAGCTTGAGTAGATAGCTTGAAGCTCTGTCAAATTTGTGAATGTACTAATGCGAGTTCTCATCTTGTAGCCACGCCCGGACGCCGCCAATTCATAATCTGTCACTGGCTGAGCGAAGACTGCACTGAATGCGTCAAAGTGGGTCAGCTTTGCTGACTGAGCAAAATCTTGGGACATCACTCGCAGATGTCGATGTGCTTCCACCACAGAGTTGAGGATTGGTGTTCCGGTAGCCTCAACATAACGACCACCGGCTCGCAGAACAGCACGGCTTTTGACAAATAGATCAAAGGCTCGCTTACTGCCTGATGCCTGGCCCATTCCGGCAACGCTTTGCAGGGATGAAGAATAGCTAAGGTTCTTACCGAATTGGCTCTCATCAATGATCAGAGTTGTGACCCTCAGGTCCGCAAAGTCGAGCATTTCATCAGTGTGTTTGTTCACAAGTTCTGCAAGGTCAGCTTCTTTGCGCTGGATCCGCGTCTGCATCCGGCGTACAGATAACCGCTCATGTTTCAGCTCCGACAAACACCGGTGAAGATCATCGATCTCTGCTTCCAACATTTCGACCAAGAGATCGTGAGGGGCTGGGATTAGCCCGAACACACTCAACGGAATGATGCATAGATCGAAGTCTGTCATTGCAAGGCGGGCTAAGGCTGTGCGGCGGGTGGTCGGGGTCATCATAGTTTTATCGAGCACAAAGATATTCATGCCTGGAAAAATGAACTGTGCGGCGGTGGCATGCTGCGCGACGAGGTGATTGGGAGCGACCAGCACTACACGCTCACATTTGTTAATGCGTCTTAGTTCGCTTGCCGCACCAATCATTGTGAACGTTTTTCCGGCGCCGACAGCGTGATCAATCAAAGTGCACGACTCATGAATGATCCGAGCAATGGCGTTTCTCTGTGTGTGATATAGGTCAACTGCACTACCAGCTAAAGGCAAGTGTGAGCCATTGTATTTCGGGGCAACAAAGCCGTTGAAATGTGCGTTGTAAGCAAGCTCAATATCGTTGCGGCGTTCGGCATCATCCAGCACCCACGACTCCCAAGCCGCCTTAATTTCCTCTGCTTTGTGCTGGGCGGCCATTGTTTCGTCCGGGTTCGGAACAGTCGTATTAGATATGCTCGGATGTGGATCGCGTACCTCAATGGTGCGATTGTTCAAAAGCGCAATGATCAAGGAGGTCATGTCGCGGCGCTGCGTACCCCATTCAGAAGTTAAGACGGTCTGAGGGAGAGAGTCATGCGAAACATGATACTCGTTGTCGATAAGGGTAACTTGTGCTTTCAATTTTGGATGACCGACCAGATGGCGGATAAAATCGGCGTGGAAATGGTTAGGCAGCCAACGGGAGTTCATCGGTGCAAAAATGTCTACCGCCTTGATGGGTGAGGGCATTACTCGCTGCAGGTTGGCAACATTGATAGCAAACAGAGGGTCGGATTCGGCCGCCCCTTGTGCAGCCTCAATCTTGCTGGGGATGTAACCTGAAAGGTACTTTGCCGCAATGACCAGCTTGCCACTTTCGGGGTCGGCAAATGCCAGAGATTGTTCGGCCAACTGATGCAAAAGTTCTCGATCTGTTCCTTTAAAGCGGACCAGATCCCGAACGTATGAAAGATCGACCTCACCCTTGTAGCTCACGGAGATTAGAACGGCGTCGGCAAGGTTCGCGGCATGGCTGGGAGTGATCAATGGGGTGATTGCGCGGCGGGTGAACAAATTCCCCTTACTCCATTGCTCTTTACGCTCTGCGATGCCCTCTTTTTCGGCAACCGTGGCACTGATCGGCGCGATGTAGTCCAACTCGAGAGCTCGCAAGCGGTAATACCAGGGATCTTCCCCAAGAACGGATTTGTTCTTGGAAGCGTGGAACGGACCGAAGTCGGCAGTAAAGCGGTCATAGGTCGCATTGAGATCAGCCCTAAGAGCTCGCAAGTTGGCGTCTGGCTGATTGCCCTGCTCTGCGTTGATGAGTGATGCCAACACCCTCTTAACTCTCAGCATGGCCGTTACACGTAGCCTATCTTTGGCTGATTTAAACTCGCACTGTTGGAACGTGGGCATCTTAACCCCGTTTTCATCAACATGATCTGCCACTCGACGCATCAGCTCACCCGCCGGAGTTTGGCAAAATTCATATGGTCCAACATCGTCCATACCTGCGGGGGCAGAAACGACACCTTTCCTTGCAACCGGAGCAGTAGACTTACGGAAAAACAAAGGGTTGGAGGTCTGGATATCGAGGATTTCAGTTACAACACTCGCAAGATCACGGCCAGGATCTGCAACGTTGCAAGACACATTGAAGGTGCCAGGTGCTGAGATTTTGCCGGCGACGAGTTCAGGACGATCCACAAACAAGCGATTCACACGATATACCGAGCCTGCTTCGTCGTGGACCTCTACGGTGTCGATCCATGAAGGGTTTTCTTCCGGATGCTGGCAGGCTTGAAAGACCAGAATATCGGTAACAACGTTGGCCCCTTCACCCTTGAACACCGAATTTGGCAGACGACAGGCTGCAACCAAATTTCCCCGGGCCGAGAGAGATAGCCGCGCATCGCTATCTTTGGAGTCCATTACCCAGCTTGATACGACAACAGCCATAAGCCCGCCGTGGTGCAGTTCGCTCAACCCTCTAATCAGAAAGTAGGAATGTAGTGGGAGTGTGCCAAATGCTCTATCCCTGGCAGGAACAGAGCTGTATGGCGGGTTCCCAATAACTAAGGAAAAGTCGCCACTATACGGGAGCTTTACGTGCTCGAACGGCTGGTTGACATAGATCTTGGCTGCAGGATTCAATAAGCGGGCGATAGTCCCTGTCAGGCCATCCAGCTCAACAGCAAAGGATTTCATCGCTGAAAGAGTCGCCGGGCGACTCGCCAAGAAGTGACCGGACCCTGTAGCAAAATCGAGCAATGGACCGTCCTGCACACCAAGGCGTGCGACGGAACGATACATGGCATCGATAATCCATTCGGAGGTGTAATAGGAGGTCAATACAGATGCTTCCAACGCCGTGAATTCTGCTTGAGTGACAAGAGATTTCAATTCGGCATGCTGGGGGTGTTCTGGCTCAAAGAGTCCTGATAGTTGACCCCATCCGGCATACTGAGTAAGGACATCGCGCTCGACGTCAGATACAGCCAGCGAGCCATCAGCCAAACACCGCTTTACAATTTTGATCGCTTCAAGATTGTTCCTGATTTTTTGTGACACCGTTTTTGCGATGACGGTGGTTTTGTGCCCAGGAAGGGGAGGGCAAAACAAGTAATCAAGAAAAGCTGTTGCGTTCAAAAAGGACATTTATAGCACCCGTAGACGATTTTTTGCTTACGTCGATCATCCCTCAGATCTTCACAATGCAACTGGAGCCATGAGAGGACTGATGGCCTAATCCATTCCGTTAGCAAGTAGATCCAGGTTTGCAGGTATTCACAGGCGAGCCCGCCAGCCATGACCTCCTGAACACACGCCGAATACCGGCACTGAGTTGCCCCCAGTCCCAACCGATGTGTGGGTCACTGAGTTGGCCTGCACCATCGATGTGCTCGCGGCATCGTTCTGCAGAGCGGCGGCGCGGTGCTGCAAGTGGCCAGGATGTTCCCGCTGGTGCGCTGGGTCGAAGCTTTTGTCTGTGTGCATGCTGAATTGCGGTTCCGATTCTCCGGTGACGCTCAGGGCGGCCAGTGCCGGTGTGGGTGATCCGGTGCTGCGCCTGGCGGGCCGGTGCTGCAGGTGGCCCTCGGGCCGCCGACGAACTCGGGGGCCATGGTGGCCAGCGGCGGCGGGCGGGTGATCTGGTGCGGTGTCCGGCGGACCGGTACGCAGTTGGTCTCCGGGCCGGTGCCGGGATCTGGTGCCCTGGGTCGTCGAGGAGCTCGGCGCCCAGGGTGTCCAGCTGGCTGGTGCTGCAGTGGCCCCCGGGCCGCCGACGAACTCGGGGCCCATGGTGGCCACTGCCGCCACTGCCGAGGGGGATCTGATGCATTGTCCAGGTGGCCGGCGGACCGCTGCCGGGATCCGGTGCCCCGGGTCGGGTCGCTGCCGAGCTCGGCGCCCAGGGTGGCCAGCGGCGGCGAGTGGGTGATCTGGTGCGCGGTGGGTCCCCGGGCCGGTGTCGGGATCTGGTGCCTCGGGTCGCCGATGAGCTCGGCGCCCAGGGTGGCCAGCGGCGGCGGATGGGTGATCTGGTGCGCGGTGGGCCCTCGGGCCGGTGTCGGGACCTGGTGCCCCGGATCGCCGATGAGCTCGGCGCCCAGGGTGGCCAGCGGCGGCGGGTGGGTGATCCGGTGCCTCGGGTCGCCGATGAGCTCGGCGCCCAGGGTGGCCACCGGCGGCGGTTGGGTGATCTGGTGCGCAGTGGGCCCCCGGACCGGTGCCGGGATCCGGTGCCTCGGGTCGCCGATGAGCTCGGCGCCCAGGGTGGCCAGCGGCGGCGGGTGGGTGATCTGGTGCGCGGTGGGCCCCGGGCTGGTGTCGGGATCTGGTGCCTCGGGTCGCCGATGAGCTCGGCGCCCAGGGTGGCCACCGGCAGCGGGTGGGTGATCTGGTGCACGGTGGGCCCCCGGCCGGCGCCGGGGAGCGGAGGGGCCTGGGTGGTGGTGGGGTTTTGTCGGTGTGCATGCTGAGTACGGGATCCCGGGTCGCCGATGAGCTCGGCGCCCAGGGTGGCCACCGGCGGAGGTTGGGTGATCTGGTGCGCAGTGGGCCCCCGGACCGGTGCCGGGATCCGGTACGCAGTGAGCCCCCGAGGCCGCCGCGGGTTCGGCGCCTAGGGTGGCCACTGCCGGCGGCCAGGCGGGTGAACCGGTGCTGCAGGTGGCCCCCGGGCCGCCGCGTACTCGGCGCCCAGGATGGCCATTGCCGGCGGCCGGGCGGGTGAACCGGTGCTGCAGGTGGCCCCCTGGCCGGTGTCGGGACCTGGTGCCCCGGGTCGCCGATGAGCTCGGCACCCAGGGTGGCCAGCGGCGGCGAGGTGGTGATTTAGCAGCAGACCATGGACAAAAAGGAAGAGGATGAAATGGGGTAACGGATGGAGGATAATCAAGTCGGTGGTCTGGCTAGATGTTGTGTAGCTATGTCCACTGACTGAAGGACAACATTTTATTCTCACCGGAAGGAAAGATGAGATATTTTCTGAGAGTAATTAGGTATCTCGTGACTGGGAGATTAACAATCCGGAATGCCTTATATGTATTGCGTGTAAAACCAATAGCGGTTGTGAGCAAAGGTGTGACTTGGATTGTCGACCCAGATTTCATAGTGTGAGGGATACATGGGAATACTGATTATCAATTCCGGCGATCCAATGGTGTTGCCGCGGATTTCCTCAAATGCATTCGGTGATGAGAGCTGGAGTGGAGCTCAAGTGAATCAACTTTCCTGCGAGCAAATCGAGCAGATTTCCCGGTATTGCCGAACAGAAGGGCGCAGGCAGGGATGGAACGATTCAAATGGTCGGCGTCTTGGAGAACAAAGAGAAGGACCATTTCATCCAGAATTGCTCGGGGGTGAACCATATAGGGTGTGGCAAGAGAGCTATGACGATGGGGTTGAGGAGCAGAGACACGCCACACACGCACCCAGAGTCCCTGACCCGGAGGAATATTGGGGTGATCTGTGAGACTGACGAAGTGTTGAGATGCCCCTCCGCCATGTTAGAAATATCGCGTTTATTTTAACGGTGATAACGATATGATTGAAAACTGAAGCGAAAAGCTCATCTTCAGGGCTTCGGCTTTATTGGGTTTACAGAGAACGATCGAAACCATGAACTAATAGCTGGCAATTTCCAGTTAGTTCTTTTGAGTAGGACTGTTGCATGCAAGAATTTTTTAAAACTCTGTTGAATATTCGAAGCCTCCGGGCTGCTCTTCGTGACCTGCCGTTTGAACAAGTACAAGAGGCCCACGAGAAATTCGAGTTGGTGTACTTGGAACGTAAGACTCAGGCAGACAAAGAAATAGCTGCTCAATCAGAACGAAAGAGCAAGTTGGCCGAGTTCCAGGAGTTGCTTGCCCAGGCCGGCATCGATCCCAAAGAGCTTCTTGGGGATACTGCAGGTGTGGATACTAGCTCCAAGAAAAAGCGCACTCCGAGACCACCCAAGTATCGCTATGTCGTCGATGGAATCGAACAAACTTGGACAGGGCAGGGGCGCACCCCGAAGTACCTGGCCGAAGAGATTGCTAAAGGGCGATCACTGGACGACTTCCTCATCTGAAGGTGATGGCCATGCCAAAATTGGCATGGCCATCAACTTTTGAATCTGTACCTGATTGCCAGATATTGGCCCTCTAGGTTACTCTGTATTAGTCCTCGGTGCCCTCGTGGGGACAGGCCATCCTCGGCCAGGTACCAACATCAATCCCCCAGCCCTGCGCCGGCATTCCCACCCGTGATCTATCACCCAGGCCCTCGTTGGCTGATTCTGCATGTCCGTTCACCGGTATTTCGCCGGCGTCAGCGCACATGCAGAAACAGCCCAAGGCTGTCTCTATGGCACTCGGTCTGCAATGTGCCACTCGTGACCAACACCAACTCGGGCGCAAATCCCCAACTCAACGAGGCTAAATCATGTTCGAAGTAACAAATACTGGAAAACTCATATCTAATGGCCAGCTTGTAAGGCTGGGGAACTCTAACCTCTATGCAAGTGTGAGCCCAGGTGAAGGAAGCAATTTCATAAAAACTGTTGTAAGGACGCCGGCCGCAGACATAGACCTACTTAATTCAACTTTCACATCTAGCGTGTTAGATGCTGATCAAGTCATAAATGCACTGAACGGTGTTGATCCTACATGGCCCTTGCTGCTTGCCAACGCGCTAGCAGAGAAGGTGGCTTAACAATTCAAGCCACAAGGGCACAGAATCAGGAGCTCAATATGTTCAAGTTAGGAATGTGTACTGCAACTCTACCCGCTTTGGAAGCCTTGAAACGGCTAGGGATAGCATCATCTGATTTGCTGGATTCACATAGAGAGGGGTTACTGTGGAACCATACACAGGGACTGCAAAACCTTGATGCAATCAGGACTGGGGAGCGAGTCCTATCAAGCCTGCCAGCAGGGCAAAGCCAATGTTTCATATGGGTAATCACGGAGGGTGATCGTCGGAATACAACAATCATCTTGAGTGATGAATACTAAGGGAGGACACCATGGAAAGCGTAAGTATCACGGTGGCCTTGATTTCCGGGTTCTTCGCAGTAATCGCTGTCGCGATCCCTTGCATTTTTGAGATGCGAAATCGCAAGGCGAAAATGCAAGAAGAACGACAGAAAGCCTTACTCAAACTTGCTATGAAGGATCTCGAGTTCCTGTACTCTGTTGAGAGTCGATTACTTGCGACGATCCAAGACATGAGTGGTGAGAGCATGAAGGTCAGGATACGGCAAGAGGTCACGATAGACACAGGACTAGTATGGTCGGGTCAGTTCACGCCAAGCCGAATCCATCAGCGACAACGCCAGATGGAAAACACATAAACCCAGAACCCGCCTAAGTAATTGGCGGGTTTTTTTTCACTCGGATCTCTAGACCGCTCAGAAAACCCCCCCCATTTTTGCTGTGCAATTATTCCCGCTTGAGTGCGGTATAACGCCACCTAGGATTTTCTATACGGTGGCGTCTATGAGAAAAAGTATTTTGGCATTCAGTGTCGTTGCCCTGCTGGGGATACCGCAGGTGCAGGCTTCGCCAGGCGACTCTCGACCTGAGAGAAGAACTCTGCCAATGACGGAGATGGCACGAGATACTTATGGCGACAAGACGCTCATAGAGCTCAACACTGAAATCGAACTGTTACAGAACGACCTGGCCCTTTTGCGTGATGAGTATGCCAAGCATAACGCTCGGATCACCGGCCAGATCACTCGTCTACGACACATCATCAATGACCGTCAGCAGGCGATCAATTTTATTCGTCGGGACCGCGAACAACGTTACTTCAGCGTGCATCCGGGATCGCTACGTGGGCAGTTGGAGAGCCTCCGCTTTGCGTTGGGGTTGCAGGCAATCCGTTGGTCTAAGACCGTCCCGGCTCACTGCGACTGGCAGTTTGATGCCGGATTCGAGGTCGATAAAAGAGAGCCGATAAAGGCTCTTGAAGCGTTCCTGGCTGGACTGCCGCTTCTGCCACAGATTCATGAAAGGGATCGATCTGCGACAATCACAGCGACGGAGATCATCAAGTGCGACTGAAGCTCCTGTCGGTGGCGGTAGCCGCAGCCTTGGTGGGAGGGTGCAGCCCGAGCAACGTGTATAAAGATCACAGCGCCCCACAGATCGTGTCGACACGCAACCAAACCAACACCGTCGCACAAAACCCTGTTGGAGCTGGGCAAAATGACTTGGCTGCTGCTGTTCAACAAAAGGTTGAGAAAGCAACAACTAGGCACGAATGGGCTTCTGTTGCGACTGCAAGTAGTACCATGAAGCCGATGCTTGAATCAGCAACGAACCCCATAGTAAACACGCCCACAGTGTTGATGAAATCCCAGGCACCTATTGTGACGAGTGGGAAGGTATTCGTTCCCATTAATAAAACAAAACCGATTGTCGTCACAGTAGAAAAAACGTCATTGATTGTTCGAGCCGGTGAAACTTGGGAGCGTGCATTCTCGAGATGGTTCAGAGATAACGGTTATCAAACAGTTCTCTATTATTTTCCCGGTGGAGTGCCTACTGGTTTTACATCCATTCCAAAGAAAACGCATTTCTCCGCGAATGATTTCCAAGGGGCAATATCCGCAGCACAGATTTCGTTTGGCAATGAAACAAATGGAAAGTTCATTGTTAGTTATGACGCTATGAATAAAAGTGCAGTAATTCATGTTCCGGGGGTGTTGGTGCAGACATTTAATGTCGCTGCCGGCAGCCTAAAAGCAAATGCAATTCGACTAACAGAGTCCTATGGATGGAATACGACAGCACAAGACTGGCGCCCTCAGGATGATTACTACGTTCCGTCAAGCTGGCCAATCGTCACGGAACGAGGGGATATAGCATCAGCACTTAATGCGTTGATCGAATCATACCCAGTGCAACCACAGCTACTGAAGTCAACACAACACGTTTATTTTGTGCAGGGGAACTGATTATGAAAACGCGTAGCGCTATAGCAATGGCTGTCATCATCGCTCTTTCAGGGTGTGGTGCTATGGACCATTTGGAGCAGAAAGATGCTGCTAACGATACACTTGGCCAAATCAAGGCATATGAGGGTAAACAAGAATCCTCTAAAAGCATCTACATCGATAAGCCCCCTTTGGACTTGAACCCGACAATTGGGGAGGGGGCTCCTTGGTGGGTCAGAAAGCCCGCCGCAATTCAAGGGCAAGATATACCGCTTAGCTTTGCAGTAAGGAACCTGCTGCAATCGGCAAATCAGAAAATTGCAGTAAACTATGGACCTGATGTGGTCCAGGACAAAATTATTTCAGTAGACTATCAGGGAGATATCAATGGGGCACTGAACGAGATAGCAGCAAAGGCTGATATCTCAGTAAGTGTTCATGGGAACAAAATAAATTTTGAACGATATGTAACCAAAGTATTCGAGTTAAATTCACTTTTGGGTAAAAGTTCATTCCTATTTGGACGAAAAGCCAACTCAGTTAATAATAGCGGTGAGGGATTGGCAAACCGAACTGTTACAAGCTCCCTTGGTAATTCGGATACTTACGCAACCACCGAAGTGGTAGACATAAATCCCTTTGATGACTATTTGGCGGCTATAAAGTCAATTCTGAGTCGTGACGGTGTAAGTAAGGACGATAAGAACCCATTGGAAGGGAATGTAATTGTAACATCCTCGACTGCTTCAATTCTGGTTAGAACAACTCCGCATCGGATGAGTTTGGTTGAGAGCTATATTTCATCAAGAAAACAGGCAATAGCACGGCAGGTAATGATTGAAGTCAAGGTGCTTCAATTCAAAGGGAGTAAAGGATCTGAATTTGGCATTGACTGGAATGTTATTCGCAATGTTTCAGAAGGAAAGCTGCAGTTTGCTGGTCCGTCACTGCCAACCCTGGGCGATACAGGGAATTATGGATTTTCATTTACTTCGACAAATCCAAAATGGGATGGTACGACCGTTCTGATGAAGTCGCTACAAACTCAAGGGCATGTTGGTGTCGAATATGAGCCGAGAACTGTTGCAAGAAATAACAGAGTTGCATCCATCGATAACTCTGAAAAGCTGACATATATTGCGAGAGTGACAGTTACGCCGAATGAAAATGCTGATGCAAGCGTTGAAGTAGAAGATGCTGTAGTTAGTGATGGCCTCACCATGTCAGTTATGCCAAATATTTCAGATGACATGGTAAACCTTCAAATTTCTGGAGTTCTATCCAAGGTTATCAATTGGGAAGATACAGAAGTGAGTGGCGTCACTATTCGTGCACCACAGGTGCAAGAAATAAAATTCGATCAAGATGTTGGTCTTAAATATGGTGAGACTCTCGTGCTCAATGGATACAAGCAGAAGTCGAATAAATCAGATGAGACATCTGTACTCAAGAATCCGTTCTTGGGCGGGAATTCAGGCGCAAGCAGCATGACAGAAACTATTGTTCTGATCACCCCTAAGCGGATATAAAGTTATGGGAACTATCAGAACAACGCTGCCGCATGGCAGCAAGCCAAAGGAAGTCCTGAAGCGGTGGCGAGTCGAGTACCCGGCTAAGTTTGAGCGGATATTCGAGAATGGGGACCTGATCACGCGGGTCGCTTCCGATGAAGCTGATATAGCTTGGGGCGAGTGTATTGCCGAGGCTCTCATTGAAGAAGTGAAAGACACCCCTAGGAAGTGGGTGTGCATAATTGCTTCTGACCGTGCCTATCGCTGCGTGCTCTGGGAGGCCGGGGAAATTCGCCGTGATGAAGTTGTCGATGCAACGGAACTGTCTGAATGGTTACAGGTACATCCATCTGAGCGCATATTTTCTACAACTGAATTGCCTGTTCGGGGTGTAGAGACAACGATAATTGAGGCTTTAAATCTAAAGCCTGATGACTTTGAACTCATAGAGTTTCGTGGGTCTGCATTGTCAAGAATGGTTAAGCCATCTCTTGTCTGTTTAGCAGGTATTGCGGCAGCTACATGGTTTCTATGGCCTGAACCGCCGCCGCCGCCTCCGCCGGAAGTGATGGATCCCTGGTATGCCTATCGCGCAGCATGGACAGATGTGCAGCTTGCTGGAGATGTGGTTAGTGAGTTAGGTGTGACGTGCGCGAAATTTGGAACTATCCCTGTAGTCACGGATTTACCTGTGGGGACAATCGAGCCAGGCAGCATTAATATGGTATTGCCTGACGTTGTGATCGATAGAAATGTGTTAAATGCATGGGCGGAAAAAAATATCCTAGCTATGTCTTTCAGTGGGTCATCACCATTTATTCGCGTGCCTGTCCCTCTGAGTTCCTATTGGAGTTCACATCACACCAGTTTCAAGGCGCTTGATGACAAAGTTTTTGAGATATTTTCAAAGCTTTCACTAATTTCGGCTTTGAAAGCTAGCTATGAACCCATTGAAACTAATGGAGTATGGGCAAGCAGAAAGGCCAGTCTGACCATCGCGAAAGCAAATCCTTGGTTCATTAACGAGCTTGGTAATGCCCTGAAAGGAATGCCAATTAAGTTAGAATCAGCGACATTTAGCATTAGCAAGGAAGGGGAATGCACCCTAAATAATGCGGTAATTCAGTTTGGAGGTGGCGCACAATGAACGAACAAAATAAAAAAATTAGCACTAAAAAATTGGTGACCTATTTAGGGCTGCTTTCTGTAGCATGTGCAAGTGCGGTTTATTTATATCAGGCTCAAGAAAATAGACAGGCTAAACGAAATGAGCGACTTAATGCGCTTATCGCACAGTCAGAGCAGCGTTCCCAGGCATCAACTCCGGTTGATTCAGGGAGCAATGTCTCAAGCCAAAACGTGATTGAACCCCCGTCAGCAGTAAGGCTGCCGAATTTACCGGAAAACATCCAGGAGCTGATGCGCCTCGGTGAAAGAAGGGCTAAGGCTGAGGCTTTACTGGCAACAAGCACGGTGGAAGAGTTGGTTGAGAGTAACGCCGCCAAGAAAAAAATTGCATCCGAGAAGCCTGCCAAAAGCTCCCCCCCTCCTGGGGCCTTCTTGCTACAGGACGAATTGCCTGTAGGCGCAACCGTGTCACCAAGTGCTCCAATGCCTGTTGGAACGGGGATCGCATTTAATGAGCCCAAGGTGATGGATTCCCCCGGTAGCAAACTTGACAGACTCACTCTGCGATATGCGGCCCGCGTAGATGGGATATTGACCGCGTATGTATCAATTGGTGAGTCTGGAAGAATGACCCCTGCTCAGATAGGTAAGACAATCGACGGGATCAAGATTACTTCCCTGAATGACAGGCAGTTATGTGCAAGCCAAGGAAAATTGGCTCGCTGCATTAATATGGCCTATTGACGGTTGGGGTATTTATATGAATATGGCAATTAAAAGCACAGTGTCTTTAATTGATGATGATGAAATCCTAGCTCTTTGCCGGGAGGACAAAAGTTGCTTTGTTGATGAGAACTGGGTCGTTTACACCTCAGATCCAAAGAGCGACAACTTAAATACAATAATTGCTAAGGTTAAGGTTCTGCTGCATGGCAAGGAACCTAAGATTAATCTGGCCGACAGCGAAGTAGTATTGAATGCCTTACAGGTTGGCTCAACTCTAAGTGTCGAGTCCACCCACCAGAGCACTAAGCACGCCACTGATGTTGCACCAACCCAAGTTGAAGACCGCTTGATGGGATTGCTGGCTAGATGCATCAAAATGGGTGGCTCTGATATACACATTTTAGTGAAAGGACAGAAAACACTAATAAAGTGCCGTATTGATGGGCGCCTAGTTGACATATCTGCGCCACAGACAAAGGAATATGGTGCAGAACTGACGGCTTATGTGTTCAATGGTCACAGTGGCTCAGAGGAAAGCTATTCAGCATTAATCCCAAATGCAGGAAGCTTTAGCAAGATCATAGCTGTGAATAATGTTCAGAAGGCATGGGACTGGCGGACATCAATGCTACCAGTTAGCAGCAGTAGCGATGACAAAGATTGTACCAAAACCGTACTGAGATTGTTGACTCCCATTCGAGATGATATTCCTTCGTTCGCAGATATGGGGATGGATGATGATCATGTCAAAATCATCGAGCTTGCATTTAAACAGCCTCAAGGGGCCATTCTATTTTCTGGGCCTACCGGTTCAGGTAAAACCACTGTTGCTATGGCTGGATTATCAACAATTGAGGATGGCCGAAACATTAATACCCTTGAAGACCCTCCCGAATGGACTCTTGACGGGGTATCTCAAACGCGAATCGATTATGGTCTTACGAAGAAAGGTAAAGAACGAGACTTTGCGTATTACGGGAAGGTTATGCTCAGGCAAGATCCTGATGTGATTTACTTTGGCGAGGTGCGTGACCAGAAAAGTGCTGCGGAATTTACTCACCTTTCTGAATCCGGGCACTTGTTAATCGGAACAACACATACGTCAAGTGCGACCGGTATTGCAACAAAACTGGTAGAGCACTTACGTGTTCCATCAGTTATTGCAAGTAGCCCTGATGTATTTTCAGTTTTCTCGCATCAGCGGTTAATAAGAGTTCTTTGCCCGCATTGCTCAATACCACATGAAAAGGCAACTGAGGAGCAGCAGACCACCTTACGCAAAGCACTAGGCGATGACCTGGGCCACGCTAGAGTGAAAAATAGCAGTGGCTGCGGCAAATGTGTCTCAGGTGAAAAGGGAAGAACATTGGTAATGGAGGTCATTGTATTAACTGATGATGACCGCCAATTTATAGCTAAAGGTGATGCGTTGGCATGGAAGATTCATTTAATACAAAACGGGTGGAAAAACATCCGGCACTATGCTCTTAAGAAAGTAAGGGATGGTATTTGCGATATTCATTCTGCTGCCGAGCAAGTTAAGGAGCTGCTGTGAATTTTGACACTATTTCAAAGAAGTGGCTCCAGTTGGTTTTTTTTAAAACCAACCAAATTGAATTCCTCGAGGATTTTAGGGAGCTAATAAACTCTGGCATTGATGAAAAGGATATATGCATCAACTTGGTTGAGTTCGGTTCTGCATCAGCCAAGGCGCTCGCAGGTGACATGCTGATGGCTATCAGAAATGGTCGGCCGGTTACATCTGGAATGCAAGGGTGGTTCTCTCCAATAATAATATCTACAATTTCAGCCGGTCAAGAAACCGGTGACATAGACATGGGGCTTGATGTTGGAATCAACACCATCAGAGATGCATCTGGATTAACTTTAGATATTTTAAATGCAGTAAAGTATCCAGCATTAATGATTGTCGGGCTGTTGATAGTGGCGGGTGGTCCGTCCTATGAATATATGCTGGACATGCAAAATAGACTACCGCTCTACAAATGGGGTGGTATATCACAAGTGGCATGGGGCCTTGCTGAATTCAGTCACAACTGGATGTTCTCGATGTTATGTATGAGCATCACAGGCCTCATAGGATTGATGTGGATGTTACCTAATGTTTCTAACAGAGAGTCACTTGATAACTCCATTGTATTTAAGCAGTATAGGGATCTGAATGCGATAGCTGTATTAGCTAGCGTGTCCAGTCTTATGAGGGCCGGGGTCGGCATTAATGATTGCTTGAGCATTATTGGGCATGGCTCAAGTCGTTGGCTGCGAGCAAAAATTCAGAAGATAAAGTTGAAGATTGCATCAGGGAAGAAAAACTATGGTGATGTTTTTGATGTGGGATTGCTTGGTCAAGCTGAAATTCAAAGGATTAAGATTTTAAGTAATAGTGAAGACATTCCATCGGTGCTAATGCAAAGCTCGATGAGACAGCGAAGGAGGCTTAAAAAACAGATTATTAGTTTGGGAAAGTTGGCAAACTTGCTGACTATGATGGCTGCAGGTTGCGGTATGGCTGTATTGGCCGGTGGTATATATCTCGTAGTGGCGCAGTCCGCTAGAGTTACTTATTAATATATAAGGGTTGAATGATGAACTACGTAAGTCAGAACAATAAAAAAATGGTTTCAAAAAAACAAGGCGGCTTCACATTGATCGAGTTTTCCATTGTGGTAGCTATTGCGGCCGTCCTCTTGGTGGTCGTTCTTCAAGTTGCTGAAGGTGTCAAATATCAAACTAAGCAAGAGTCTCTCATAAAGCAGATGCAGCAAATTACAACAGCAACGGAGCGTTGGAAAAAAGGAAGACCGAATAAAAACGGTGTGAGCATGAGCGTCCTATGTGCGACTGGCTCTAAACTGCTTGATGCCAGCGTCTGTGGTACAGCCAAAGATGGTAAGGCGGCAAATGCTTTTGGTGGTGATATCACGGTTGTAGCTAATACCACTAACCCCAGTCTGGTTGATATCACTATGGCGGGCCTGCCGGCAGATTACATTACCGATCTTGCAGACACCTTGGCCCCTATGACTACTGGGCGTTGTCAGACGGCTACAGGCTGCACAACCATTACCGTCACTGGTAGTAGTGTTAAGGGAACGATGTAAATTATCTTTGCTATGGAGGTGGCATTGCCGCCTCCATGTTTTTTGAACATGACAGGTCAATTTATGAAAAAATATAGTGGTTTCACGTTGATTGAGTTTTCGGTGGCTATAGCTGTTTTTGTCACTATCTCATTTGGCGTGGCTGCTATTAGGTATAACGCTGACATCGTTGAGCAATCTATAAAGGTTCATGGTATTGCCTCTGATGTGAATTCGGGAATTAACACTACCCTGCGACTTAAGGTGTCAAGTGGTTGCCTGACTAGCATTAGCATTTCCCATACTGATTTAATTACAACAGGTGTGCCACAAACGTCTGTATATCCTGCGCCATGGGTGACAAGTTTCGCTTTTGGATATCGTGGGGGTGAACCTGTTTCTGTTATCGTTTCAATAGATGTAAGAAATGCTGCTCTTGCCGGTGAGCTATATACTGACTCAGGTGCTGACTATATTTCAGCTAGCACATTATCATATCAGTTTCCTATTAAGTCTCCGAGACTATCTTCGTTTGGAGAGATGTATAGGAGTTCAACAAATTGCTGGGCACATGGCATTGGAGATAAATAATGCGTAGGAGCCAGAGTGGATTTACGCTCATTGAACTTTCAATAGTTCTTCCAGTTTTAATTTTTGTCGGCATGATCATTTTCAATGAGCTGAGACAACAAAGAATTGAATCTGCTGCTGTGCAGCAAGGCAATCGCATTACTGAGCTGTTTTCAAAAGCGGCTGAAAGGTATCAGGTCTTGGCAAAAAGTAATAACACTGTCACGCCGACCAACTTTCCATCCTCTATCCAGGTACTAATTAATGAAGGGTACATTAGGAACTGTACTGCAAGTGACGCGAGTGCGGGTAACTGCCGGCCAATGACAGAGACTCTTTGGGGGGATGCTATATCTGTTAGAACTTATGGGGTTGCTGGGAATCCAACAATTCCACGGTTCGAATTGACCATTCCACTCGCAAAGGTCCCAGCTGACCACCGAAATGATGTTGCCGCTGGATTACTGTCATCTCTGCCTTTTGCTACAGTATCTGGCACAAATATTGTTGCCGAAATTGGTCGGCCAGGCACCGAAGTTTCTCACGATAACTTTTATATGCTGGATGGATCAAGGGCGCTAAAAGGGGACATGAATGCAGCTGGTTATGCTATCGAGAACGTAAAGGATCTTTCAATCACAGGTCTAACAAACCGTACCGTACTTTCCGGGCTGGCATGGGGGAATGTTCAACAAAACAACCAAGTTGTTTCACTTGTCTCTTGTCCAGCAAATCGTGGAACTCGAAAAGTAAATGTGATCCCTCTGTCATATAGCAAAAACGGTTTCCCGTTTAACAACATGGGGGCTGTGGAAGGGCGGTTTGATGGGACCAGGGCATATGTCCGAATATGGGAGACTGACCAGAATGGAACTCAGGCATGGTTTATTCCTGCTCCTGCAAATGCATCCGTCTTGGTCCAACAACAATGCAGCAAATAACTGGCTATAAATACACCAATAAAGGAGATCTGAATGAAGCTTCGTAACGATAATGACCCTTCTCGATATAGCTTGGCAATTATTGCGATAACGTTGTTATTTTGTGGCAAAGCGTACTCTGGCGTCGATGAAGTTTGGGCGGCCTCGCCGGCAACTTATGATACCCAGTGGGCTCAAGCCTATGCTGCCGCAGTCAATCCCTCGTTTTCTGGAACGGGCGGTCGAGTTGACCTCTATAGCGGATCCTCCACGGCAGTGAGTATCACTGTGCCTTCCACCGTCAATGTGCTCTATGTCAGTTTTGACTTAGATGGTCGGGGAATCACTCAGTTGATGTTCGACCTTCAAGAAGCCGTCACTAGAGGGGATGTGCGAATCTACAACCGGGGAGGTGAAAACGCTGATAGGCCCTATGACGCTCTCATCAAAGTGAGCCGGTCTGGTGTGGGGGTGACGCTGCAGGGGCAAGGCGTTTGGACTGGCGCTCCAGTAATAAAACGTGTTGTAGGATACAGTCTATAGCAGGGCTTGTAGCTGGCCCCCACAAGCCCATTTTCATCACCAGGGGGCGAGCAGCTTGGCAATCATGTAGCCAACCTAGGAGCCCCAAGTCGTATTTGATGGGACGAGAACCACACTGGTTGGAGAGGTAGTGTGGTTCATAATGACCGATAGTTATCGATAGCGGGCATCTAATACCAGCGTATCGTTGAGTGGATTACCTCAGAAGGAGTCTTATTGATCCTATAACTTGCTCCAGGCGGAATCATTACCGTGCCACTCGAGACCCAATTTCCGCCAGCACCATCCCCCCTTCCGAACGACGCTCCACGTACACCGTTCACATAGAGATCAATTGCCCAAGGAATATCCTTTCCGATAGAACCTCGGACCGTCATCAACATCGGTTTGCCAGTCGTGTTGGTGTATGAAACACCACTATTTATCGAAGAATCGTCAGTTGTACTGAAGGTAATCAGGGACATGCTATTCGCAGGATTAACAGGCTTGGCATACTGCTGCGCCCACAAAATGTCCTGGGTCGCCGGCGAGGTGGCCCAAATATCATCCACGCTTGCTGTCACGGCCCCACCGTAACAAGCCAGCAACGCTACTGTTAACATGTTGCTTGTGTAGCGAGAAGGGTCATTATCGCGCTACTCATTTTTCTACATGACACTGTTGCAAAGCGGATCCTGAAACTAGGGGGTGGAGTCAACCCTGGTTTGATTGCCAACAATTCAACCAGCTAATGTCAGTGACCAGGATGATGGGAGCAAACGAGCATAGGGCACATGAACGGGCGCATGGCTAAGGGAAGGACATATAAGCTTTGGCTCATCGGTGCCTGTCGCTGGTCGGTTGGAGCCCTGGATAGGACTTGTGCCCGCCGGCTGCGGTGCTGCCTCTGTTCTGGCCGGTGGTCACCCGGACGGCAGGAATAGGCCTTGGGCTCGATGGCCGCGGTAGGGCCCCTGGTGCCGGCCTGTGGCCACCCGGGCGGCAGGAATAGGCCTTGGGCTCGCCGGCCGCGGTGATGCCTCTGTTCTGGCCGGTGGTCACCCGGACGGCAGGAATAGGCCTTGGGCTCGATGGCCGCGGTAGGGCCCCTGGTGCCGGCCGGTGGCCACCCGGGCGGCAGGGATAGGCCTTGGGCTCGCCGGCCGCGGTGATGCCTCTGTTCTGGCCGGTGGTCACCCGGACGGCAGGAATAGGCCTTGGGCTCGATGGCCGCGGTAGGGCCCCTGGTGCCGGCCGGTGGCCACCCGGGCGGCAGGGATAGGCCTTGGGCTCGCCGGCCGCGGTGATGCCTCTGTTCTGGCCGGTGGTCACCCGGACGGCAGGAATAGGCCTTGGGCTCGATGGCCGCGGTAGGGCCCCTGGTGCCGGCCGGTGGCCACCCGGGCGGCAGGGATAGGCCTTGGGCTCGCCGGCCGCGGTGATGCCTCTGTTCTGGCCGGTGGTCACCCGGACGGCAGGAATAGGCCTTGGGCTCGATGGCCGCGGTAGGGCCCCTGGTGCCGGCCGGTGGCCACCCGGGCGGCAGGGATAGGCCTTGGGCTCGCCGGCCGCGGTGATGCCCCATGTTCTGGACGGTGGCCACCCGGAAGCTTGAGATAGGCCTTGTGTTCTCCGGCGGCGTAAAGGACCTTTGTGCCGAGCAGCTGGTAGAGGCCACTAGCGCGGATCTCACCAGACACCGAGTGGCAGGGTGCTTATAGACTGCCGAGGAAGCCACACCATGGGCAATCGGCGAATAGCCTATGGGCATCTTGGCAGTCAGGGTTCATCAGTAATTCAGAGGGAGCAAATGAAGCCAAAAACTGAAATTAAATGTTGACTATGTATGATGATAGTCATATTCTATTTCTGCGGATCAAAATCTAGGAGTGGGGCAAAGTGAAAAAGCTACTGCTAATGGATGAAAAATATATTCGTTTGTTGATTGAAAACACTAAGAGTACAAACCCAGCGGTTGCTGATGCGCTGGTAGATCATTTACTTTATGGTCTTGCACAAGAGCAAACAGCTAAGAAATACGGCCTTTCCTCTCAATCACAAGTGTCAAGGCTAAAAGGAAGTGTAATAAAACTGGATAATCTAATTAGAACGTCACTGGCAATGAAAGATAAATTTGAACAAAATAAGGGATGATATGAAAAAGACTGTTGTTGCCGCGCTGCTTATGTCTGCAATTACGCCTGCTCACGCCATTTTCAATGGCGCAGAAATTAACTCACCTGAGTTTGTGCGGGTGGGTGGGACTTGCTCTGGGACCGTAATCGCTGGGAAATGGGTTGTAACAGCGGCCCACTGTGGTGATCTGACAGGCCAGACTGTCAGTAACATCGATGTAAGTGTGGCGAATATTAAGCGCACAGTAATTCATCCTATGCATGATGGCAGCGTGCCGCGTGTATATGATGTTTCATTGCTGGAGCTGGATAAAAAAATGCCGGCAACAGCAAAAGTTATTAACACAGAACCAGCGGTCGGCTCTACCCAGTTAATTGCTGGCTGGTCTAGCCTCTCTGGTGGAAAACTGAAAGGTGCTTCAAATGTGACTGTAGGTAAAGCAGACGCAAGATGGTCACCAGATGCTTACGAACTGAAATATGACACCGTAAACGGGATTGGTACTGGCACCTCGCAGCCCGGTGACTCCGGCGGTCCTTGCTATAACGAAGCTGGGGTTTGGGGGGTAATTCAAGGTTCTGCTGGTCAAGGTGATGGAACTTTCATTCAATCGTGCCAAGCGTTCTATAAAGCAGAAACCACTGCATGGATGCTTGAAACAATCGCTGCATGGTCTTATCCGGTCGAGGTGAAGGGCGAGGGGAGTGTTACGATCAAGGTGCAGTCCTTCCACAAGGACCCGGAAGTTTTCGCCCCTTATACCGAAGGGGATCTCGCAATCGAATCGAATACCTGCAAAAGCGGGACGGCCGCCCCTCTTGAGGAGTGCACAGTTGTTGTGAAGGGAAGCGGCAAGTTGTTCATTACAGGTAACGATCCGGTTGAGGTGAATAAAAAGACAACGCCTGTCACTCCGACTCCGGAGCCTACAGAAAATGGTGGTGGTGGTGGTGGTTCAACCGGCCCAGTTGGCCTGATAGGGCTGGCACTGGTAGCAATGGCACGTCGTTTCATAGCTAAGCAAGCCGCAAGTAGTTGATACCTACTGGTAAAAATGGCAATTTGCAATGAGGGAGGCTAAGGCCTCCCTTTTTTATTGATAGATCTTTAAGATGCGAAGCATCGAAGGCTCTTGCCACCCCAGCCAGAAAACCCCCTCATTTTTAAGCGCTCATTTTATCCCAAGGCCCCGAGTTAGAATCCCATTGTGGATAGTTGACTGACAAACATGCCACGCCTCAAAGACCGCACCACTGGGACCTAGCACTTTACGGTGTCACGGATCCAAGCAAATGGAGAGTGTTGAGTGAGATTGTTGAAGACGGTGATCAGCGTTGGGGTGTTAGCCCTTTTTTCCACAGCATCGGTAGCTGATGCCTGGCAAGAGCGTGAGATCCTGAGCCGTGTCCGAGAGCAGTTGATTCGGGTAAACAAGTTGCTCGACGAAGCTGAGAACGCGGGCATGAATAACCAAAGTCGGCTACGTATGGAGTATGGAAGCATTCGTGCCGACCTAAGCACCGTCGAAGACGGGATCTTGCAATACCTGTCTGCACCCATGGATCCGGCAGCCATAGTCCCCCTGGATGGTGGCTACACGGATTACCAAAGAGCGCATGCGTTACCCCGGCCGGACGCAAATTTGTCTCGCGAACGCGCATTACCAATGGGGTATAAGAAATGAGCGCATCTTGTTCAGGTGGAAATGTATCTCAATGCATGGCTGCTGTCGGAGCTAATTCCACATTCAGCCAAACATCAATTTTGCTTCAAGGTAGTATGTACGCGGCTGCATTCATATTTATTCTGTTCGTAGCCTATGCCTGTTATCAAGGATTGGGGACTGACAAGGTAACATATTATGGAATGTTCAAGGCTGTTATTACCGCCGTAGTTTTGAGCGCATTGATATTGCTGGTTGTTCAAGCAATTGTGCATTAATAAATTTAAGTGAGGAGTATAGGGATGCCAATGAAAAAGGTTAGTAATAGACTGAGGGGGGCGTGTCTTATGGTTGCTCTCATGGCCAGCGAGGCTAATGCGGTTGGCCTACCCACGATAAATGCCCCAGGAGGCTCAGCTAGTAATGATCCATTCACATTGATAGTAAACCTCTTTAAGTGGGGGCTTACAGTCATTGCTTTTCTACTGGTAGCGCTCATGTTTATTACCGTCGTAAAAAACGGTTGGCAAAAATACCACCAACTGGGGGAGGAGAACAGTAAGGTGACTTGGCGTGACTTGGCGAGCAACCTGGTTGCCGGGGCGTTGCTGATCTGTCTTGGTGTTGCAATGGCCAATTATGCGGTTGGTGTGTTCGGCGCGAGTGCTATTAGCTAATTCGAAAATATATAATAGGCAGGTATTACCTGCCTATTAAATGGGGATAAGTGAATGAAAAGGCTTTGTACGCAGGCTTGTAGCCTTGCAGTGATTTCCTTCCCTGCTGGTGCTGTGGGTATACCAACAATAACTCCTCCTAATGGAAATGGCGCCGGTGAAAATCCACATAATCTTGTTATCAGTCTTGTCTTGTTGGGTGTGAACCTTTTAGTCATGCTGCTCATCGTAGCTCTTCTGTTAACTGTTGCGAAGAACGCATGGCAAAAGTATCACCAGATCGGCGAGCAAGGTAGCAAGGTTACATGGCGTGATCTGGTAAGCAATATCGTGGCTGGTGCACTTTTGGTTGCGCTCGGGATATCACTGGGCGTGATGGCACTTAATATATTATAGGGCTGTGAAAATGGGGCGAGAGCACACTATACAGACTACCTTAGAGCGGCTTGATAAAAAGCCAGCTCTATGGAAAGGGTTAACAATAGATGAGTTGCTAATTGTTACATGCACAGCAATTGTGATCTGTTGTAGTACAAGTGCAATTGTTTTTTCACTGTTAATTAGCGAAGGGCTAATAGGATTTGTTATTGGGATGATTGTAAGCCTTGGCGTAATCCCCCTTGTAGCAGGGAAGATAGAATCAGCCAAAAAGAGGCATGGTCCCTTGATGTGGCTCAAGTTAAAACGATACACCCAAAAACGTGGCTGGATGAAATTTGACGGGATGATGACAGATAAAATCAAGTGGGACACTCGTCTGTCAAAGAGTAAAAATATTAACTACATTGGCCCGGTAAGGAAGTAATAATGAACAATGTGTTTGGTCGTAATAAAGGTAGGGCGAGAAATGCATTGGATAGAAGCGATGCTAGGGTTAAGGACTGGCAGCTCATATCAGGAGTTTTACTATTGATCCTGATAGCTCAGATAGTCTTAAGTGCACTCCGCCAGAATGATATTACTGTGCACATTCCCCCTGATTTATCGGCCGGCGCACAGTTTGATAGCAACACCATCCCCAAGCCCAATGTATACCTTTTCGCAAGTGAAGTTGTGAGGTCTATAAACTATTGGAAAAAAAATGGCGACAAGGAAATGCCAGAGAATCTGAACCGTTATGCTTGCTATATTTCTGAGAGCGTGAAAAGCGAACAACTCGCTTTGCACGCTCTCCGTGTTAGCGATGGTCAGTCTGCAAATAGAACTCGACGATTAAGCGAAATTACAGATCTAAAGGATGTTGAAGGATCAGTGTCTTTTGTTGGCGCGGGAATTTGGGATGTTGATTTGGACTTGCGTCTGATCGAATCGTTAGAGGGAACCCCAGTAAAGGATCACGCTCTTCGTTACCGTGTCCGTGTTGCTGCTGACAACTCTGGATCTGTGTGCAACCCATTCAACATGCGAATCACTGCCATTAATCAACCTCTTCGAATTGAGTTTGAGGGGGGAGCGCAGTGATGAAAATAAGTATCCTTGCGTCAAGCTTAGCGCTAGTTATGTCCTGCTCCGTATTTGCAGTAGAGCCAATTGAATGGCGTAGCAAGCCGATCAAGATCCCACTGCAAGTTGGAGAACAACGCCTCATACATTTCCCGGACCACGTTGTATTTGGACGACCTCGATCGCTAGCAGACAAACTCGATGCGGACAGTATGCAGGGAACCCTCTACTTAACAGCCCAGGATGAGTTTGCTCCGACCCAGGTGAAGGTGAAGTTGAATGACTCAGGAGACATTGTATTGCTCGAGCTCGTTGCAGTGCCAAAGGCTGGTGCTCCGCTCGATGAAGTGCTGATCTCCGTGCCAGGGTCCGAGGCCGGTACCGGTGCGGCTGCGGAGGCCATCTCGGGGACAGGTACCGGCTCTCAGAAGTCGGCACCTGTTGATGACAATCCCCTTGCAGGTACACCATTCGACACATCTGGAGATGCCGCAATTTCTCCAGAGGAAATGATCCAGTTTGCAGCTAGGGAGTTTTATGCCCCACCTCGTTTACGAACCAACGACCAAAGATTAAATCGAACAGCACTTAATAGTGCGGAAGATATGAGAGATCTATTTATCGATACCTCATATGGTATTTTCGATGCAACTCCAATAGCAGCTTGGCAAAGCACTTCCGGTCAGTATTTGACTGCTATAAAATTGGTTAACCGTAAATCGTCCCCGGTCAAAGTAAATCCCTTTCATTTGAATATGCAATATTCCTATGCTGCCGCACAACATATCCAGCTGAATCAGAATAACGTACCTGGAGACACTACCATGCTTTATGTAATCTCCGACCGCCCCTTTAGTGACTCCCGGTATGAAAGCCCTGCTCCATGGGCTCCTGTGGCGTCATCACAACCAGCTGTGAATCAGTATCACCGCCAGGGGAGCAATAAATGAGTGGTGTAATGGTAGGGGAAAACCCAATGCTCAAGATTGGCGCTGGAGCGGTGTTAGTGGGCGCCATCGTAGCTGGATACGCGGCCTTCACCGCTCCAGAGAATAACCATGCTGACACTATTAAAGCGGAGCAGGGGGAGGGGGAGGGAAAGGTTACCATTGACCGCAGGCACACACGCCTTGGTGCTGACGCGGATACGCCAGAAACATCTGTTGAAGCACTAGCTAAAGCAGTAACAGACTTGAGCTCTCGCTTAGTACAGGTTGAAGAAGGGAAGAATACTTCAAGGAATTCACCGCCTCCAGTTGCACCGCCCATGGAGGCCGATAGCCCGACTGTTTTAGCGCTGAAGCAAAAGATCGAAGAGCTGGAGATGAAGCTGTCGACCAAAGAGAATTCAGAACCACAGCAGCCGGCGGCGACTGAAACGGTCGTGGACCCTTATCCAGAGCGAACCCAACCAGGGAAAGATTTCGGGTTGGAACAAGATGAAACGCCTGCAGGTAATGGAAGAAAAACCATTGACTTGCCTACGGTGCCAAACCTATTTAACCCAAATGGGAGCGGATCACAATCTGTTGGCCCTATATCACTGCCTGCTGATGGAGACGAGAGTTTGGAGTGGATTGTACCATCAGATGCTCAGCGAGTCGTTGATGAACAGACTGGGAAAGACGTACTCAAATACCCTAAGTTCAAAGGCTCCGGTTATCGGAATCTGCACACATCAAAGGGTACCAACTCAAACCTTATGACACTCTCTGATGATGAGAAAAAGGATAGCTTGATACCAATTTATACAATTCCAGAAAACTCCAGTTTTCTCGGTTCTGTAGGCGCTACAGCATTGATAGGTCGAGTTCCACTTAATAATCAAGTAACTGATCCATTCCCATTCAAAGTTGTAGTAGGCCAAAAAAACCTGGCTACCAACGGTATCAAAATCCCAAACCTTCAAGGGATGGTAGTATCCGGCTTAGCAAGAGGAGACTATACCTTAAAGTGTTTATATGGACAGATTAACAGCGTCACCTACACCTTTACTGATGGGACCATTCGCACTGTTTCTAGCAAAGGTAAGGAAGAAGGAGGGATAGGATATTTAGCTGATTACCAAGGTGTACCTTGCATATCTGGTAAGTACATTACTAACTTACCCTCCTATCTAGCTCAGACAATGGGCATTAATACATTCGCCGGGGCGGCTGAAGCATTTGCGAATGGGCAAGCGGAGATTACAAAGAATACTGATGGTAGTTCAAGTTCGTCAATAGTCGGCGAAAGTAACAGCATAAATTACATGCTTGGGAAAGGAATTGGAAAGGGGGTCCAATCAGGGTCTGAAGCACTTGCTGAACGTCAGCAAGGGGCATATGACGCTGTTTACGTACCTCCTGGAACCAGAGTAGAAATTCACCTTACCAGCCAAATAGACATTGATTATGATAAAAAAGGACGCAAGGTATCCCATGTTCAACAAACGAATCACTACAGCAACAATCGTGGTTTTGATTAACGCCGTCCTTGCTGGTTGTGCTAGTAAGGACGATGTAATTCCAAAATCTGACATCACCGCTGAAATGGTTTTTGATCAGACCATGGGGGGTGGCGCAAGTGCGCGTGATTATCGCATTATGACAACCCCTCAAATGGTTGGCGTCCAACCTGACATTGATGTGTATGAGTTGCATAACTCACCAAAACCACGTTATCAGGTGCTCCCGAATCCAACGCTTTATATTTTTGTACCTGCACATCTCACGGGAAAGGGGCGATCCCCGATCCCGGCGTACATCACTGAA
Source organism: Aeromonas sp. FL131 (assembly GCF_049860615.1). Lineage (NCBI taxonomy): Bacteria > Pseudomonadati > Pseudomonadota > Gammaproteobacteria > Aeromonadales > Aeromonadaceae > Aeromonas > Aeromonas sp. FL131. The sequence continues at coordinate 67,772 of NZ_CP187596.1, read as the reverse complement.
ACAAAAATGTTTGAACGTGACGAGTATGCTCTTCCTGGTGAACTCTATCCGTTAATGGATGCTCGGTATGATCAGAGTAAAGTTGCGGCAGATAATCAGCAATATCAAGACTAAGGTGAACTCGTGAGCTTATTTCAGGAAATTAAAGATATATTTATTCCGCAAGCAAAAAAATCATCTGCTCAGCAAAACCTGAAACACTGCAGTGTACAAACAGAAGTGGATCATGAAACCAAAGAAGTATCTTATGTTGATGAGTCCCGTAAGCCATCATTTGCAAGAAAGCTTGGGCCGGTTACACAAAAACTGGTCCAGTCACATTATCGACGCAACCCTAATAGCTTTGCCGATAGGCTTTCAATCACCGAATACCTAGAAGAAAGTAAAACCTTTATGCTTGAGGACTGTTATTCTCAAGCAGTAGTGTTCGCTGCATCTCCAATCGCAACAGAGGGGCGCTCCAAAGACCAAATTGCTGAACTTAGGAATACTCTTCAAGCTGCATTTAAGCAAGCATTCGGAATAGCTCATGGAGGATCTGATTGGGTTCTTCAGATATATTCATGGAAGGATGATGACCTTTATAGATATGTTGATGATATATATGCATCTATTCATGAGGAAGTTCGTGATACTGAATTCACAGAACAGTTCCTTGATGTTCTTGAGGATCATTTTCGTGGCATTAACCAGGCCGAAGGTATTTTTAAGGATGTTCAGGTCACTGGCAAACAATGGCGTGGCCAAATGCGGAGAACTTATTGTGTAATCTACAGGCGCTGCACGAAGATAGAAATGGAGTCGGCAAGTTTTGACCCGATAAATGATATTAATGAGGTTGCGGATCGTTTTTCTCATCTATTGTCATCTTCTGGCGTAAAGATTCGCCGCTTAGATGGCGAGACTGTATTTCGGTGGTTAACGGATTGGTTTAATCCCAACCCACCGATTACTAATGGTGATCGTGAGGCACTTTATCGACTGGTAGGCTACCCTAAGCGGAAAAAGGATAAGCCTTTTGGATTTAATCTGGCTGAGAGTGTTTTGTTTTCCGAGCCTATATCTGACCCTGACAATGGATGTTGGTGGTTTGATGATATGCCACATACATTCATGCGTTTTAAGGGATTAACTCAGGCTCCGGATATGGGGCAATTGACTGGTGAGGTTTCTAAAGGTACAGGGAAAAATCAACGATCGAGTTGCCTCATGGATTCTGTACCAGCCGGTGCAATGCTTGTTCAGACTATTATTTTTGTCAGCCCAACGAAAATTGATTCGCACCTCATGAGCTTGAGTTCGGCCCAAAAGGGGGAGACCCAGGAGGCGCAGCGGGCCCAGCAGGCACTCAATGAAGTTGAACTCCAACGTCAGAATGATCAGGACGTTTTCTATGCTTCGCAGGGCGTATACGTGCGCGGCGAAAATTTGGTTGATCTGCAGGACCGGTGCAAGTCACTCAAAAACAACCTCCTCTCTAACGGAGTCATGGCGCTCGACGCATCCACAGACCCCTTGATCACTGAATCTTACCCGCTGCACCTACCTGGTTGTTTCCAGCCAGAGTTGGATACGAAGCGCCAGTACATGCAGCTCTACTACTCCCAGCATTTGGCCAACATGTGTCCGATCTTTGGTCGCGAACAGGGAACAGGGAATCCAGGGCTTGTGGTATGGAATCGAGGGGGTGAGCCCCTTACGTTTGACATGTTTGGCAAAGACCGGGTTCGGGCTGCTCATGGGGTGGTTATCGGACCCCAAGGCTCAGGTAAGTCAGCCTCGTTGAACTATATGGCCGCCTCGGTGATGGCTGTGCATAGGCCACGGCTTTTCATCCTGGATAAAGGTGGGTCGTTTGAGCTGTTGAGTGAATATTTCGCCCAGCATGGCCTGACGGTTAACTACATGCGGATCAACAAGTCTGCCAAGTTTTCGCTATGCCCATTCCTCGATGCCGGCGAAGTTGTGAAGCAAATCGAAGAAGCCAAGGCGAAAGCTAAGGCGGCAGCCATGACAGCACAGCATGAGACGCCGGCTGATGATGAGGATGAAGATGAAGATGAAGATGATGCACCACGGGATCCCTTGGGTGAAATGGAGCAGTCCCTCTATATCATGGTGACAGGCGGCAATATGGAAGCATACGCCCGGATCACTCAGCTGGATAAAGCACTTATGCGTGCAGCCATTTTAGCTGCAGGGATTAAGAGTTACCGTGATGGAAAGAAAACACTGACCCAGGATGTTCGAGAAGCAATGCTCGAGATCGCGGAACGGGAGGCCAAGCTGGAACCTGACCAGCGTACCCGGTTAAAAGAGCTAGCGGCCTCGCTCGAAATGTACTGCACTGGCGAGCTGGATGCTCGAATGTTCAATACTGTTGGTGAACCCTGGCCTGATGCGGATGTAACAGTGCTTGATGTTGGCGTCTACGGTTCGGACCGATATCCAGCTCAGCTTGCTCTTGCTTACATTGGCTACATGCAGAGAGTAATTAACAAGGCGGAAGAAACACAGAACCAACGTCGTGATGTCGTGAATATTGTGGATGAAGCTCACCTCTACACCGGTAACCCCCTTCTTGGGTACCAAATAGCATTTGCTGTAAAAGTTGCCCGTAAGATAGGCCTTTGGATGTTGTTGGCCACTCAGAACGTAGAAGACTTCTCCAAAGGTGACGACATCAAGAAGGTGCTTGGTCTATTCGAGTGGTGGTTCTTGCTGAATATGGAATTCAAGGAGGTGGAGGATCTTAGCAAGTACCGAAATTTGACCCCTGAACAGAAAGTCATGATCTTGAGCTGCTCTAAGCAGCAACGGGCCTACACAGAGGGAGTTGTGATGGGTAACCCCAAGACTGTTGGCGAAATGTTGGTTCGTCAGGTGCCACCATCAATATTCTTGACTCTCGCCATGACAGACCCGAACGAAAAGAGCGAACGGCGTGCCCTGATGGAACAGTATGGGTTGTCTTCCCAGTACCAAGCCGCAGAGATGATGGCTCAAGAACTGAACCGCAAGCGGGGGCTAAAGATCAGGGCTCGCAGCTCGGACGCCGTGAGCCGCTCTCAACGCCTACAGGAGGCTTCCTGATGATGCTGGCAAGATGGCCCTGGACCGCATGGAAGAAAGCCTGGATGAAGCGCACAAACACTCTGAACCGAGGGCCTGATACTGATATCCCATATCAGCAGCCTGCAGCACTTGAGCTTAACGCAATGGTCCTGTTCGGGGATGGCCGGAATGGCATGGTTGAACGGCAGATGATTAGACATAGCTTGACGGTTTTCGTCATCCTGATCCCGCTCTTGAGCTCGCAAGTTAAAGCTACTGAAGTGCAGGTTACTCAAGTAGATGTGTTTACCGTGGATGGCCTTCGATATGACGTGGAAGGTGCTCAACTAGCTAAAAAGTTGATCGTACCAGTGCACATCCGGCAGATAGATGAAATCTACAAGCTTGAGATGGAATTGAGTGCCGGACTTCCCGCCTCTGAAGCGGAGGCTGCAGCAATCGCCACCAAACGGTTCGCAAAGCTGAGTAAAAAGAGTGTCCTTGATAAATATGCTACTACAGCAGAGTCATTGACGATGGCTCGGTCTCTAAATGTTGAGAAGGTACCTGCAGTTGTGTTTAATAAAAAATGGATTGTGTATGGCCTCGATCCGCTACAGGCCTACTCGGTCTTTGAAATGATGCGAAGCCGTGGAGAGTTGAACGGCTCGACAAGGGGGAATGGTGAATAAACTATCTCTAGGCGCGCGGATTGCAATTTTGTGCCTCATGGTCATAAGTGGAAAGGCGATGGCCATGGACGCCAATAACACTCTTCCTCATGGTGATAAGAAGGTCGAAATATTCGATCTAATAACGGACACAATGGACCTTTCATGTGTCGACTACAAAATCAAAGGAGTATGCTTCTGGCTTCACTGTGCCGGCCCATATTGTAGGGTCAGAACATCTAGTGTGGTCAGTCATTACAACCCAGATGTCATAGTCGAGACAGTATCAAATAGGGAGGCCTACCCACTCACCTGGTTGACGAAACCAATGTCACAAGTAACAGATCCACTAGCAAGGGGTCTGAATCATGGGTTCGATGTCGGGACTGGCGTCCGCGGATCGCCTACTGGTACTGCAACGAATAAGAACTTCTTCGATACGAATGTCTATGGAAACCCTGCCTTACTCGGTTTCAGGGATCTCGTGGGAAGCATGTTGAGTTTGTCTGGATTTTGTAATAGTGATGTCATGCCGTTCAACCCTTACTTCGTTTCGACTCTTGATCCGGAGTGGCGGATGGGACTTCTGGAAGCCCCATTATTGGTACTTCCATCCAACTTCAATCGCAAGATCTTTGCAAAGAGCGGAGATGCACTTAGCGGGGCTGTAGGAAGCGCACTCGGCGGGTATGGCGACATAGTTCAGTCGAGTGAACGCTTCGGGCACATATTCCCCAGAATTGGTTCCATCGTTAATCCGAACAGATATACCGGTTCAACAGTAATTGCCCAGCGGGCCGCTGATATTGTCACATCATTGAATGCACACATATATCAGAAATTACCAGACACTGCTGGTTCTGCCAAAGTATGGGCTCCAGTCCCTCCCCGTGAAGGAGATGATGAAACGGCCAAATGGCAAAGAAACTATCCACGCGGTAAGACTGGATGTAAGGCATTCCCTGCAGATTCGAGCGAGGAGTACAAGTACAGCGAGGATGACTTTTCTCCAACCCATAATTACCTCTACACACTTTGGCGACGGTATGAGTGCTGTGCCAGGAGAGGAACTTTCCTATATCGTATTTAATGAAGAGGGCCCATAATGGGCCCTTATATTATCGGGAACCTGATATCAAGGGGCCTATCGATACTTGCCAACCTGTTGTAGACAAAAGATCGTAAATATCGGTCAGCATGCGCGTAGATGAAGTGTGCCGAGCCGACATGAATTTTTCGATCAGGGCAACGGCATCTGGTTCATCAATAAAGGGGGTAACACGAGCAACAATCATTTCAAGATTACTCGATGCAAGCACCTCGTTGCTCTCTCGTAACTTGATATATGTACCAATTGTGGAGATGACAGCCTCACGATCCAATCTGGGTTCAGGTTTTTTCACTTTTTGAATGCACCTCTCTGAACATGCCGCTGCTTAGCCTGGTTATCCCCTGGTTGCTTTTGATTGATGAGCGCGATCAGCTCCATCATGCAATACAACCCTTCAACCTGTGCAGATGCTTCGGCTGAATCAAGATCTAGTGCCTGCAATTGCCCTTGAATCGCTTTCGCCATCTCTGGGTAGCTCATGTCCCAATTCATCGGCACTTGGTAATGATCTGCCGCCAATACAAGGTAGCTGAACATTTCGTGCCCGGTGTCTGCATGCTTCAGATCATCGTAGTAGACAGGCTTTGGAAGCTTGACTTGACCCATAAAACAACTCCTTCAATTACCAGGGGCCACGTTATCACGGTCTTGAAGCAATGCAACTTCTGGCAAGAAGGATAATCCACGTCCATTTATGCACCCCATTTCTCTGAGTCAAGCAAGTTAAAGTAGGCTGTTTCATGAACTTGGGGATGACGATGCAAAAACGAATTTTATCAGTGGCTTGTCTACTAGCCTTGGTTAGTGGGGCAACTTGGGCTGCTCAGTTTGATGAGCGAGCTGTAATAAATCAGCGGATTGGTGGTGGCCGACCCATCGATGCACCATCATCGACCGAACCATTCAGCAAAGCATCCGCCGGTTGGAATGCAGATCTATCGTGTTCTGCTATGAGCTTGAACAGTGAATTGCTTGGCAGCTTTAACTCCGGCTCCTTCAAACAGCTGCAATCATCACTGGTTGGTCAACTGATGGCTGCAGTGAATCCCACTAGCCTCATCGGGATGGCAATTCAGAGAGCGAATCCTGATCTCTATGACAGTTTGATGTCAGGGAGTATGACGGCTACAGATGCTTTCAATACCAACGTAATGACCTGCCAGGAGATGCAGCAGGGGGTTTTCGATGCATTGCCGGCTGGGGCTCTCAAGAATCTAACAGTGAGTGAGGAATATGCGGAGGCCATCAAGAAGCACGCGAACGGAAACTATCAGTTAAAGGATCTCGTCTTTAAGGATGGTTCGGCCGGGCGGAGTTATGACGATGGCAAGAAAGGCGTTGAGTTCGGTGTTGAGAAGAGAGGAATGATTGGTAAACCTATCAAGGTAACCGAACACACGTCATATGCTGGGTTCAATGCGTTAGCAGGCCGTGCTGCGACCGATAGCTCACCCTTACCTACATCAGCCACTAACGCTATGGGGATGGGGGCCGTATTCAAGTCACCCCGGGAGGCCAACAGCTTCATCTCGGATGTTGTGGGTGAAACCAGGATGTATACCGACAGTGACGCTTCCCCTCGTGAAGAGGATAGAGGCATAGGTGCGAAAGCGGCATATGCCAAGGAGTTTGAAGCAACCAATGCCAAGCTTCTCGATCTTGCAAGGCGACCTAGTTCTAACATCACCACCAAGGATCTCGAGAGCGCATCGACATCGAGTATTAAGGTGACCCGGGACCTGTTGCTTGCGATTAAGCAAATTCATCCAACAGAACAGGCGGCCTATGTATCGGCACTGGCGACCGATATCTCAATGGCCAACACTTACGAAAAACTTCTTCACTCTGTACGGATCATGGATGCTGGTTTGAGGGATGAAAGCGTGACTAACAACGAAGCGGTTCGGTCTGAAGCACTCCACAAAAGAGCCCTGCTCATCCAGGAGATGGACCTACTTGAGCGTGAACTTCGCTTCAAGAAGGAGCTCGCCGGCAGCGCACAGATAGACATTTTGCGCAGAGCAAATCTGGAGAACAAACCGGGCTCGTTCAGAACACCAACTAATGAATTACCTGTTGGCACTGCAAATTAATATCTTTCAGTAGAAAGCAATGGTTATCCATTGCTTTCTCTATAAACCCCTGGAGCTGAAATGAGAAAATACCTCCTTTTTGTTATTTATATACTTGCGGTGTTATTTTGTTCGATATTGTTGATACTTCTTGTCGACACTGATAGTGAGGCTTGGCAGCAATTTGCCCGTTGTGCCACAGTGGCAAAATGGATCATTGTGCCAATTCTAATAATTGCACTCCCGAAAATAATAGAGCGTGCAACAAAAAAGGAATTAACCAAAGATGGGAGGAAATTATTGTGGCAAAGCCAAATCCTTATGGCTGTGGCATTCACTGCGGTTGAAATAATGCATGGGGCACTCTGATGATTGTAAATGAGTGGATTGAACCGTACACGCTTATGATGGGTGTGCACTCAATGGGTGTGATCACAGAAATTCTTTGCTCCAGTGGATTGGTTTATGCACCATTTTTTGTTGCGATCGTTAAATCAATTGTTGAGGCAATGACTCAGGGCGTGGATGAGGGTAATGCCGGTGAATTAGCGGTGAAATTTCTTCGCAAAGAGCTATTGATCATTTTTCCAGTGTTTATTCTAGCCTTCGTTCCAATGGCGAACAGCCAGATGAGATTTGATGTCAACATTAGCAACTATTCTTGTGATGGAGATCAGCGAATCCAGGCACCTCCAACAACTAACCAGCAAATGATGATGGGGAATTTTCAAGGGGGTTACACCAAAGTGCCGGTTTGGTGGCTCGCGGTTCATGACTATTCTTCGACATTTACAAACACAGTTATTGCCAATACACCTTGTGCAGCTGACTTGCAGATGGCTTCTGTGAATATTCAGGCAGCAAATCTCGAAAATAGCTATGACCAGACGATCGCTGATAGTTGGCAACGAGCATGCCTCAGTCCGGCAGTTGGTGATGCAACCCGTAGAGGAAGTCTTGACGACTCTACCTGGGCTGGCTCCCAGTCACTGCGTGAATTTTATAAGAAGGAACAAAATACGGTTTTAATAAGCAGGGAGTCCGCTATCGCAGCTGGCTTGCCGGTTGGGCTATCTGAAGGCGGTGAGGTGAGGCTAAATTGCGATGTCGCATACCAGCATATAGAGGCTGCAGCAGTTTCGGCTGCAAGAAGCCAGTCGCAAGGGTCACTGGAAATATTGATAAACGCTTCACAAGACTCAGAGACAGAGAAGAAGTTGGCGATGTCGAAGGTAGCCAAAGTGCAACCACAAGCAAGCGCCCAACTCACTAATCTATTCGCAGGCGAAACAGACCACACTGTTGCACCAGACAGCGCTTCTGGTTACATGAAGGAGATGATTGGGTGGCTAGGAACTGCGGTGGGAAATTTGCTAAAGGCGCCGGGCACGATTGTGTTGAAGAATACAACACCGATCCAAATCTGTGTTATGCAGATGGCTCTTATTATGGCCACGCCAATTTTGCTGGTATTCTCTGGTTTCAATATAAAAACCGCTCTTGCTATCAGTGCTACATACTTTGGGCTTGAATTCACGTTGGTCTTTGTAAATCTGGCCACCTGGATGGATAACACCCTCAATCTATTCTTCTACTCAAGTATAAACGGTGGGGTTGGGGCGGGCTCTGCAACATTCGTGTCTGGGCTGCAAGAAAGCATCTTGACCAGAGTTGGTTACACCTCATATGACTTGCTACCAAAGTTGTGGATGGCCCTTATGGCATATGTCGGCATTAAGGGTGGTAGCCAGATGATAGGAAGTGCCTCTCAAGGAGTGGAGCAGAACGTAAGCTCTGGGCTCAATACAGGCGCTCGCATCCAGCAACAAGCGGGAAGCATGGCGAACTCCGCCGGCAAGTCATTCATGAAGTCGGGCGGAAAATCATCATGATCGCGAACCATTGGATTGATCCGTACACCCTCTTGATGGGGGTACACATGATGGATGTTGTAGTTGAAGCATTGTGTGTAAGCGGCCTAGTCTATGCTCCATTCTTTGTGGCTATAGTTCAGTCTATAGTTGAGGCCATGACCCAGGGGGATGATGAAGGGAATGCCGGAGAGCTAGCCGTTAAATTCCTGAGGAAGCGCTTACTCGGCATATTTACTGTATTTATTCTGGCCTTTATTCCTGTGGTGGATGTGACAAGCAATATCACAACACGGCCTGCAAATTCGTGTGTTGATCCTGGTGCACCAAATCCAACAAACTCTGTTATCAGTATGGTCGGAAATTTCAATAGCTCGAGTACCAAGGCGCCATTGTTTTGGGCTGCCGTGCATGACTTCTCAAGTATCACCACAAACGTGGTTATCTCGACAACACCATGCGCTGAGGACATCGCAGCAATAAATTCAAACGTAAATACCGCAAATTTCACTAACCCACAAGATCGAGAACTAGCCCAACAATGGGGCAAGAGTTGTCTCGCACCCGCTTCCGGCAAAGTGTCCCAGGGTTCGAAGTTTGATGGTGCCTGGTGGATAGGCCATCCTGATTTCATCGCTCAGTACAAGAAGGAAGGGAGTGTTGTTCTCGTTAATAGTGAGGTTGCCGCCGGCCTGGGTATGACCGGTGATAGTTCTGGCGGACAAACAATACTGGGGTGCAATCAAGCCTTTGTTCATTTGATGGATAGTAGCTTGCAGCGCCTAAATCAAACCGATGGCTTTCCTGTCATGCTGAAGCAGATGGCCGAAAAACATAATCTCTCAGAGCAAGAGATCGCGTATCGGCTTGCTGGTGAGATGATTGGTAGTACCAAAAGAGCTATTGGTGATGCCTTCCAATTACCAGGCGGTAAGATAGTCGTTGAAGATAGTGTGGGTACCAGATCCAACAATGAGGATAGTGAAATTGCTCAGATGATCGCCGCATTCACAACATCGGTTGCGAATGCTGTCAACGCTCCAGACGCAATTGTGTTCCGCCAGTCTATCCCGATTCAGATGGCTGTTGCGCAAATGATTCTTCTGTTGGTTATACCCATCATCTTGGTATTTAGAGGCTTCGACATCAAAGTTACCCTGCTGCTTGCGGGTCTCTATTTCGGGGTTGAGTTCACTGCTGCGATCGTGGCGTTGGCAACCTGGGTAGGAAGTTTGGTTGATGTTATATTTGCTACCGTTTCCACGAATGGAACATATGCTCGTGCCGCAGCTCTTCAGCTCTACACCTATTTGCCATGGGTCTGGTTCTTCATCCTGGGGCTGGTCGGCATACAGGTTGTCATGCCGGGAATTGGGTCGCATGGCGCCGACTTTGGTGGTTCATCTGGGAACGTCGGGAAACTGCTCTCAATGGCCAAGGGGGGGGCCGGACTAGCCACAAAAATGGGAGCCTCATTCATGAAATGACGTTGATAGACCACAAATGTTCACGATATGAAAATGGGGCCTTTGGCCCCACTTTCGATTCTGATGGATAGTGGTTCAGTCATCAACCCCATTACGATGCCAATCGTATTGGTTTTCAAGTTCAGCCTCTGCCCTGTCAGATTCAGACCTACCCGAATCATGGTCAGCGGAGAATGCGCTTGAGTTTCTCAAGTAAATGGCCGAGAAAATTCCAACCACAATCGTAATGAATGGCACCTTGAATGCCAAAAACAGAACCGTAAAACAGATGCCAAACATGGCAGGGTACAGCAGGAACAGATCCCCGCTAGTTGTTTGCCAATAGAACAAGGAGTACATCCACCAGGCAACCAGAGCAGGCAGGAGAACTGCAGCTATGGACACCCTACCACCGAGCATTGGCCAACGTAACCTATGGCAAATTTTTGCAATAGCCACGACACTAAGTAGCATTATGCATCCAGCCAAGATACTGAATGACAATCCACCATGATGAGCCTTTACTGTGAACAACCCTGAGACTAATTGAATTTGATTGATTGCATAGTCAGCTTCTGTGGACTTTGTAAGTTGGTAGACCACATATGAAAATGCAAGAGGTCCATTTACAGGCATCAGATTTCCTGATTTTCTTTCAACCCAAATCAAGGCATTGGTGCATATCTGATTGATCACTTTCATCACCCCCTATCAACGTTGGCAGCTGTGTGCAACCGAGCAGCTTCGGCACACTCCTGGATGAGATGAGAATATCTTGATAATTTCTCCCTCTTGAGCTCGTCGAGCCAACAAAACAAATTTTGATATTTCCTTGAATATCTGCTCGTCGCTCCCCAGCACCACCTCACGCCGGGTCCCCTTGGTTACGACTACTGCTCGATGGATCGGCATTTCTGAACGTGCAGCGAGGACGGATGCCAACAGTTGAACAATGTCAGATTGGTACACTCGGCCCGCACGGCTCTTGTATTCAACCATCACGTTTTGACCGTTCTGGGTGGCAATGATGAAGTCAGGTTTCGCTGTTATTCCGTACTTTTTGTTGATGAACAGCTTCGATTTTCGCCCTTGGTCGGCATAAACTATCTTGCCCTCAATCCCTAAAGGTGAGCCAGGCCGATGTGACCTGCGCCGAGCCAGGTACAACAGTGCGACAAAAACCACGAAGGCAATGAGAAATGCCATAATTATGCATCCTTATTTCCTGCCACCATCCGGGCGAAAGCCAGGACCAGTGAGGCAACTGCAGTCTGTGCACCCGGGAGGGGAGATAGCAACTTGATGGCGAAGGGGGACAATGCATAGTAAGCCTTGATCAATATGCGGCCAAGGTAATGATGGCTCAGATAGCTATCTCGCCAATCCCGTAGTCGCTGTGTTGCTGGATGGTTCGACCCTAGTGCATAACTCGCTACGAAGCAGCGCTGGTCCTGTGTTTGTTGTTCGAACACCGCCGCGGTCACGCTCTCATGACTTGCTGTGCCATAGTCAGCCTTTGCCTGGCTCTGAGCACTCGCAATCACCCCTTGTTCTTGTAGGCTGCTGCCATGCGGACACCATGCCATCTTGCCGATTTTGCTGGCACTCACCAGTTTCCTGTCGTTCATTCCGGCTACCCTCGTCTCATTTCAGCGGAAGGACTTACCGCTCCATATTATCGCAACCTGACAGGGTGCAAGCACGAGGTGAGCGATTGTTGAGAGATTGATGGTCGGCGGGGGGGGGAGCTTCACTGGGCAGGGTTACAGCGAACAACACCTGGATCGCATGCCGAAGACTCCCGTGGCTAGTAGTGAGCAAGCTGGGGGTTGTAAATTTTCCATCAACGTGCGAGATTATAAAGTAATTACTGCTATGCAGTAGTAGGCGACCAAGGGGTTAAGCAAGTCGCCCTGTCTGTTGACAGATCCCAGCGTCCAATTTCCTTGTCGTGGGTACATCAAACTGCTTTCTGAGTGGTTTGATGTACCCACGACACGATAGGAAATTTCATGGACATAACCTTCGCTGGTGAACTCGCCGTTTTCTCTGCCTGCTGCATCGCCGGGTGGCAGATTTCAAAACCTGTGATTGCCGTATGGCGATCCCTCACTTTATCCCACCCCACGAAAGCCAAATTTCGTTCCTGGTGATTTGCAAGTCCCCTTTTCAGGGGCTTGCACACTCAATTCCATCATACGTCAGCATCATGCAGTTTCCCTTGATTCTACATACCCATACTTGGTTGTATCGGCATGATGAATTTCGGGCAACATGCCTGAATAGCTAGTCCGTGTAACCATCTAGCAGCCATTCGGCACCACGCACATCAAACCCAACCAACAGGTTAACTCTTAACTAGGCTCACGCCAGATTTTAAGGTAGGCAATATGGAAACCATCATAGTCTTGGGGTTCTTCGCTATTCTCGTTTTTGCCTTTGCCGGCGGAATGAGGGAACAACTGCTCAAAAGCACTGAGGCTGACCAGCGCGAACTGGATGGCCATCGCAAAAAAGCCATGATGGCAGAAGCCGCCACAATGGCTGCAGACATCATCAAACAAGAGTTTAGTAATGAGTTGTCGGAGGTACGTTTTAAAGCAGCAGTAGAGAGCGCTGTTGAGGAACGTCTTCGTGCAGCAGGGGTCGTCGGCGCTACCGTCAATCCCGCGGCCGCGAGGCCCGCTAGACCTGCTAGACCTGCTCAGGCAGAGGCTAGTTGGCGCGCCCAGGCTGCAGGGATGAACCTTCATCCCCAAAGCTCAGATGAAAATGAAGTCGAACAGCAGGCGTACCAGCCTGCTGAATACTCACGGGAACAAGATTTCCCTCAAGCACGTCCAATGTGACAAAGAGGCTGCCCCAGGGCAGCCTCTTATCGCATGCAGTTATGTGAATCGGCTCAGGAAAGCACGCTTTTTCCTGAGATGATTTGCCAAGTGGCAAAGAGCGATAGGGGTTTTAAGTCGCAGGCGTACAGCCACCCAACATCAACCACATAGGATTACGACTATGAGAATGAGCAACAAGACAAACGAGGTGAGGCTTGGCGGTTACGTGAGCCATGCCGACATCCGGATGGGTCAATATGGACCGTATGGCCCGGCAACCATCGCAATCGATGATGGTTATCGGGACCCCAAATCAGGACAGTGGGTAGATCGTACCCAGTTCATTCGGGTGGAGCTTTCTGGGGAAAAAACCCCAGCCATCAAGAAGGGTGACTATCTTGAAATTTCTGGGCGGCTCGCCTTTGAATCTTGGGAACAGGGTGGGGTAACCCGTTCTGGGCTAAAGGTTAAGGTGGCGTGTATCAACGTACACATTCCGGTCGAGGCAATAGCTTGTTTGAAGCAGTCCGGCTTTGCCAAAAACTCGCAAGGGCGGCCTCAGCAGAGTCAGCAGAGTCAGCAGAGTCAGCAGTCTCAAAGACCTCAACAAGCCTCACGCTCGCAACAACCTCAGCAAAACTGGGGGCATCCCCAGCAACACCAGGCCAGCCCCCAGCAACAGCAGGGACCCCGGCAACAGGAATATGACCACCGTCGCCGCGCCTAACCAATCAGCCTGAAATGGCAACACCAACCAGCCTCGCATTGACGAGGCTTTTTTTTTGGAGAAAAACATGGCTATTCAAACCGTAGATAAAATTCTTGGTGTCCAGATCGACGAAGTTAATGACACGCTTCGAGACCTGTTGTTCTTAGAAGTGATCTGCGCTGGCTACAGTCCGACTACGTTGGATTTCAAGAAGACCATTCGGTTCATCGAGCGCACCCAGCTCAACCCTTTCGATGGGACGTTGTTTGCTCGTCGCACCAACCTGGGGATTGAGATCGGGCTGCGTGTAGATGGATGGCTGCAGCTTGCAAAACAGGCTGGCGTCAGAGAGATCATCCATACCTACTCCGAAAACATCCTTACCTTCGCTGAGATGGCTAAAGATGTTCGTGGGCATGAGTGGATTGAGACTACATTGGTAGCTGCTGATGGCGGGCGGTTTGTGCACCGGGAGTATCTGGCTGAGAACTTCTTCAATACAGAAGCCTGGTGCCATATGCCCAATAGGTCGTTGGGCCACAAATCGACTGCTCAAACGATCCGGTTATTAACTGGCGTTTACGCAGCAGATGAAAGCCAAGCGAGTATCAGTCCTAAAGATGGGGGGCTTACTGTCCTCGTAGATAGTGGACCGGCCGCCCAGGTCGAAGCGAAGCCAGCAGAAGCGCCGGCCGCCCAGGTCGAAGCGAAGCCAGCAGAAGCGCCGGCCGCCCAGGTCGAAGCGAAGCCAGCAGAAACGCCGGCCGCCCAGGTCGAAGCGAAGCCAGCAGAAACGCCGGCCGCCCAGGTCGAAGCGAAGCCAGCGGAAACGCCGGCCGCCCAGGTCGAAGCGAAGCCAGCGGAAACGCCGGCCGCCCAGGTCGAAGCGAAGCCAGCAGAAACGCCGGCCGCCCAGGTCGAAGCGAAGCCAGCGGAAACGCCGGTGGCTCATGACGATGCAAAACCAACCACACTAGAGGAAATTATCAAATTCCCATGGGGTGGTTACTTACCTTCAGATCGGTTGCGTGGGGATGTCCGGATCGGTTTTGGCCGGACAGTTCAGACAAAGCAATGGGGTGCTCTTCGTGGGTACTTCAAGTCAACCAGAATGAGCGATGATGATCGCGCATGGGTGCTAGCCGCTCTCGACCAGATGGAGGCTGTCACTCATGGGTAAGGATGAAGATCTCGTGGTTCGCCGCGGTTTAAGACCTTTGTAACAACAGAATGAGGGCCTTTGGTCCTCTTTCTCATTCTCGAAAGAGTTATTCGTAGATAGATGAAAACGACGAATTACTCTCGGGTGATCACGCGAATAGGCCTGCAAATCGCGCTAGCGGCCAACACCAACCCGGGCGAAAGCCCATAACCAAGAACCGTAGGGGAGAGGCTGCCCTACGGGCCGCCCTCCTTCTCTATGGAGGGCACCATGATACTTTGGCAACGAGACATGTTTGATTCTGATAAGGATGTGCTATTCATCCCCTCAGAACGGGCAATAAAGCCAAAAGGCTCAACGAAATCTAAGGCTGTTGTCAGTGAGCCTGTTTCACTGACCAATAACAGTGCAATGCCATTACCGTTGCTGTTCCCGGAACTGTTCCAGGAAGACCAACCGGATCTGCAAGACAGGCCTGAAGAGGGCTCGCTTGTTTGGTCCGATGACGGTATAGCAACTCTATGCGGTGTTGTACTGAATGATGCCATTTATGGCCTGATTTCACCAAAGTGCGGCACTGAATCGAGGGAGTTGGGGATCGAATGGTTGTTCAAACAAGAGCTTGCACCCTTCAGCTTTAGGCATTGCTGCATCATGTTAGATGTCAACCCCGAACGCATGCTTGCTGGGATTTTCCGGCAGGTAGTCACTAGGCGGAACTATCTACGACGGTGCTCAAAACTGAGCCACAAGGAACATGAACTGCTCCTGTGGCTTGAAATGCAGGGCTGGCTGGATGAGGTTATCTCGATGGCCATGACGGACGAAGATGACGGTTGGGATTTCAACCCAACAGCCACCTACGCCCATTATGAGCGGCAACTTAACCGGCCAGACAATTACCTATATTAATTAACCTGTAAACTAGGGGGCTTACGGCCCCCTTATTTCACTGAACACACCAAGAACATTCACGTATAAATACTTCCGGTCAGCTACATCCCGGGGAGATAAAATATTATTTTCTTTCGTCAGAGGGCAAACCAGCCCTTCCTGAGCCATTTCCTATGGCTCAGGAAGGTCGGGTTGCATTATCCGCTGCAGCCTTAAACTGTGTGCAGAGGAATGCTGATATTTGATTTTTAATTATAAGGATTGCAGCTATATCAGCCTGTCTCAGGAATATTTTTATGCCGCGCACAAGCCCGGTGGCTTTACTGCACCTGTGATGGCCAATGCGCGTAAGGCTAGGTCTTCGTTGTAATTAGACCTGTGTAACGGCATCTGAGCTAAGAGATGAGATATGTACCTTCTTCAAAAGTCATTTAACAATGATTTATTTATGGTCCAAGAGGTTCAACCAGAAGATGTTGAAACTTGGCTAGAGAACCGCGTTTCATTGTTCGCGTCGGAAACCCATGCGGCATATGCGCAAACATTACTTGGCACAATGCAGGCGCCAAGCTGGACCCCGGACTTCAGAAAGTATGGGACCATATTATCACCGGATTTCCCTTATTTTTGCGCCGAAAATGTAAGGGAGTTCAATGATGCATGGTTGCGCATTATGGCAACAGAAGTTCGTCTCCGCATTATGCAGAAATTAAATTTCGTAGAGGAGATTCATTTCAGCATATCGGACATCATGAATCCGCCTCCAGCTCCATGGCTGTGCTTGGTTGATCGCGAGAGTCAGACTGTGTTGGTCGTTGATCGCACCGGTACGGCATTGGGGGGGAGTGAGAAAAACCTTGTCATGGCAGTCAAACACAGATTTCGTTTTAATCGAGACTTGCTGGCCCCCTCAGGAAAGCATCTCGAGATGATAGAAGTGCGCCTGGGGTCAATCACCTAATTAGGTGCAGGGCTGGCTGGCTAGCATACCGCGGTCAGTCCATCTATTATGTAGGCGTTTTGATTGCTGGCCCGGAAGTCACCTCTGGGCTGAGGAATGGATAACGGTTTCTTAAAGGACGCCTGATGCAACAAGAAAACAAGCGTGACTATACCCCGCGCAACATTATGACACTAGCCAAGAAGCTTGGAACGCTTGAGCAGCGTAAAGAACTGCAGGCCTTGCTGACTACCTACATCGAGAATGAAGAGCTTGAGCTGCTGAGACTGGAAGAGGAGCAAAATCAAAAGGCCGCCAAAATCACCGAACTATTCGAGAGAATGGCAGATTCCGGGATTGATATTCAGGATCTAGTCGCGGCATCGCAAGGGCGACCAAGCACAGGCAAGCGCCGGCCTTATAAGAAACGGCAGAAGCAGCAAGAACCAGAGCAACCGGCTCAAACTCCTCAAACCTCAACCACCGATACCCCCGGTAGCTGATGATTCACCCGGAGCGGCTACTGGCTCCTGATGTGATGGCCAAGTGGATAAACTGCCACTGTGCAGCTTATCCACTGGCATTAAGTGTTACTCCAGCCCGCTGAATAGCAGCTGCTCATGCAAGAAATAAAATCGTTACTTTTCAACCCCGCCGACATGACTGGCATTTTTTGAACTAACCGGACGGTCACTTAGTTGCCAATTACCGGGCCCGTAGGTTAATCTGTCTGAGTCCTCGGTGCCTATTAGTGGACGAGCCGCTTGGCTCGGCACCAACTTCCAATCCTCCGGTCTTCTGCCGACTTCCTCACCCGTGATCTATCACCCAAGCCCTCGCAGGCTGATTCTGCATGTCCGTTCGCCGGTATTTCTCCGGCGCCAGCTTACATGCAGAAACAGCCCAAGGCTGTCTCATGGTACTCGGTCTGCAATGTGCCACTCGCGACCAACCCCAACCCGCCCAACTAGGCAATCCCCATTAAGGAACTTGATATGTCCAATGTGAACTATCTCCCCCCCAAAGCACTGCGCCGCCTACTGGCAGAACAATGCCAGCAAAGCGGCATCGATGGTGTTGATGTGCTTCTGTATGCAGTGATCGGTGAGTGGCTTTGCCGCCGGTACGGATCGACTGATGATTGGAGCCTGCCCGAAGAGGCCGTGACATGGCTTGCGGCAGAGTCGGGCTTTAAAGAGGACCAGCGAGTGAAGGCAACTTACATTGCCAGGCTCATCTGTGACTACCATGCCGGCCGCAAGTCTGCGCATTGCCCTATTTTCACGATCACCTGTGATTGTGGTCGGCAGGTGAGCCGGAAAGGGCAGGAAGCCCATCGCTACCCAATGTACCGTTGCACCTGTGGCCGCAGCTGTGGCTATCACAAAGGTGATGGATGGCCATTGGGTTTGATGGCCGACCGCGACGCTCGCCGCTGGCGTGGCATATTGCATCAAGCTTATGACCAACTGTGTGAACAATGGCGCATAGACAATAAACGCGGCTATGTGAAGCTTGCTGCGTTGTTGGGCGTTCCTCTGCACCAGTGCCATTTCAGTTTGGTGGTCGAGGTCAATCGAGCAATGGAAATCCGCAACATCATGCTTGAGGAAATTGACCGTATTCAAAGAGAGGGGCAAGGAGTTGGCGGGGTATCCCAACAGCTGTCCCTGGTACCGTGATTCGATCAACCCGGGAGCAATACTCTCAAGACAAACCCCTGGCCAAGCTGGGGGTTTTTCGTGTTCAGGCTATCGTCCGATTGACTGCTGGCCAGGCACACATCATCCCCCTGAGCCCTACCCGTGATCTTTCACCCAAGCCCTCGAGGTTGATTCTGCATGTCCGTTCACCGGCATATCTCCGGCGTCAGCGCACATGCAGAAACAGCCCTGGCTGTCTCTATGGCACTCGGTCTGCAACGTGCCACTCGCGACCAATACCAATCCGCCTCTAGGCAATTCTAAGGAACAACCGATGCTCTTAACCAAAGCACATGTGCGGAAGTGTCCGCATTTTAATGACGATCTGTTAGGTCAAGAACCCAGCGCCTCGATGATCGAGTTTCTGGCGAAATTCAGTGAGCCTGAAGATCAAGAGATCTGCTTCGGCCGGCTCATGGAGGTCATGCAAGACTATTTGCACTCGATTAGGGTGCAGATCGGTCTGAGCTTGATTGAAGCCAACGGCGGCTCTGGGCTCTCTCTGGAGCTAAGTGATGAGAAAGGGGCTCTAGCCGTAGTCTTCCCCGAGCCTTCTGCTCGGGGGGGGTATCGTGTGAGCTTCTACGATGTCAATGGCCCCATCACGCATGAACTGTTCAGTTCTGTTAATGAATGCGTACTTCATGCCATCAAACTCGGATATCGCAATCACGCTCCTGGGCGACTTGATCAATTAACTGACCTTCGTTCGTGGAGGCGTGGTGTGAAATGGGCTTCGCTGCTATTGCGATACCACGGGAATCCGTACCAGTTTTTGCTAGACCACCCTGACTATCTCGATAGTTGAACTAATCCCCGGGCTTTGCGCTCGGGTCATTCATGGCGCTTGGTCTGTAACGCGCCACCAGTGACCAACCCCAACCCGCCCTACCCGGGCAACCAATTAAGGACAACACATGGACAACTTCGATCTCTTCGAACACATCGATTTTCTTGATGAGCAAGCTTGTGCAATCAGCATTGCGGAGCCCTCCTTGGCGCAGCCTCAGGCCACAATTTACCGTGGCGACAAGTGGGATCAGCTGAGGGAAACTTTGCTGAACAACGAGGAACTGATGGCTGCGATCAGTGATACGACCGGGCAGCCACTGTCCAGCATGATCACTGAAGCTGTACTTGCCATCCGAGCCACCTTACTCGATGGGTTTACCATCTCTCTTGCGCTCAGTGGGGGGAAGGATTCGACGGGTACTCTACATCTGCTGCTGTTCGCGATGATAGGGCTAGTTCGTGAGGGCCGCGGCAACGAGATCTCTGCCTACCACTGGATCAGTCACACTGATACACAGGTCGAGAATCCTGAAGTGCGCAATCTCGCTGACCGGCAGCTTGCCGCGATACAGGAGCTCATCGACAAGGAGCGATTGCCACTGGCTATCGTAGTTGGCAAGCCAAGTCTTGCATCGTCTTGGACAGGGCGTGTTTTGACTGGCCGAGGCCTTCCCACGTATGTCACTAGCTCCTCGCCACAATGCAGCATTGACCTGAAGGTAACAACAGGCAACAGAGTGAAGGCACAGATGATCAAGCGCATGCCGAAAGATATGCGTGAGAAGGTTTGTCTAGTGCTGGGTTCTCGTGATGCAGAGGGCGCTACCCGAGCTGGTAATATCGCCAAGCGCGGAGGACACGCCACAGCGCCGGTCAAAACAAGTGCAGGGTGGGAGCTATACCCCATTCGGCACTGGTCGCAAGGGGATGTGTGGGAACTGCTAATGAGCTGCGGTAACGACGCATCAGCGCATTTGCCATTACCAAGCTACCAAGCCAATAACAGAGAACTGGCTGAGCTGTACCGTGATGCAACAGGTGAATGTATCTGGAGTGCAAGCGAAAGGAAGGTCTCTGATGCCTGCGGCGCTAGAACTGGATGCTGGACTTGCCTTCGAGGTGGTACAGATAAAAGCATGGAAAACATGCTTTATCATGAGGTCAATGGGGTTAAAACCCTGGTTGACCGTTACGCCTACATGGTGAACCTTAACAACATCCAACGGCTTTTAGGTGTCAAGCAATGGTCTTGGGAAGATCGTCATCCTGTTGGAAGGACAATCTACGCTGGTGGATTCATTAAGGTACAGCCTGACGTGTTTTCGCCTAGTTTCTTAGCTCGACTGCTGCGTTTATGCTGTTCTGCAGACTATGTGGAGCAGCAAAGGGCAGAGGAGCTGGAGATGAAACTACTCCTTGGTGAAATTGAGGACAACGACTATAACCAGCGCATGTCTAAACCCCAGTTCCGGATTGTGTCACCTGAGCAGTTGTTACACGTGAGTTGGCTGTGGGATTTCCACTGCTTTCATTCAACGCCATTCCAAGCGATAGAGATTTATCGCAGTGTCTGGGAGGATGGAAACATAGAGCTGCTCACAGAAGTTGAGTTAACAACAGCGGTACCGGCGACCAAGATTCCGCAAGAGTTTTGGCTGAAGATCCCAAATCTTAAATGGGGGTCTGATGAGCTGACCGATGGGCTGTCCGATCCGATGTTGTCGGCCACCTACTTTGATGGCCAAGACGATCGGAGGGCTGCCACCAAGGTTCGCACTCATGATGGAAATCGCACAATCGGGCCGGTAGAGACAGCAAAGCAACTGACCATTGATGGTGATGTTGCTAGCTGGATCATCTGGGAAGAGTATGACCGGATGAGAGAATCCGCCCAGGCTGGTGAGATGACGAACACTGCTGCAGTTCTATATCTGCTGCGCTTTGGTGTGGTGCAGATCACACCAAGCAAGGTTGCAGATATGCATATGATGGCCCAACGTGGCCAACGTATGCGGCAAATGGGGTTATCTGGTGACCAGTCGTTAATGGGCATCTACTGCCGAAGTGACTTGGAAATTCTGAGTACCCCTGAGTACCGGCAAATCGTCCAGGCGGAATACCGTCGTCACGAGATCAAACATCTGGCCAGGGCGAGACAAATGCGCAGGCTATGTTGGATCAGCTTCACGCTGGACTACCATCGTCAGAACAACACCGCCTTCTGGGCCGATGTTGAGCATGTTCTGTTTGCTGAGCAGGAGGTTGAGGCACAAGAGCAAGCCAAACGTATAGGGTTCGATCTGGAGTGCAGGATTTCCTCTGTGATTGCTGTGAGGGTCGCTCGGTTAACAAACGGCGGGATCAACGCAGCATCGCTGCAACTGGAAAAGCGATGGAAAAGGCAGATTGCAGCCAGCTTATCGCAACTCCGCGGCAAAGTCGGTTCATTGGTGCGCAAGCATCTTGATACCGAGCTAGTCCGGTTGCAACGTCAGTTGGAGACAGGGGAGGGGGTTTCTCCCTCATCAGTTTTTAGTGACGTAGCCTACCCTAACGTGACTTATCTCAGCTTCGTTCGGATGGTCAAAACAGGGCGGCGATTAGTAATGGCTCAATTGCCAGATGTGGTGGTTAAGTTGCCAAATAGGCCACTGAAACGCTATGTCGAAGGTGATCAGCTTCTGCTAGCCATGTAACTCGCAACTTCAAGCCACCGTATCGGTGGCTTTTTTTTGCCCCACACACGGCAAGGCTGTGTAAGCCGTTCATCGAGAGGCTCTGCACTATTGCCCGGTTCCATAGAGCACGGTCTGAACGGCAAGTGGAGGCTGCTAATTGGCCTAGACAGCTATTGAACACCTATATAGACTACAACAGAAAATCGCTCTCGGTGCCTTATAAGAGCAAGCCATGAGGCCTGGCACCAACACCAATCCCCCAGCCCTGCGCCGGCATTCCCACCCGTGATCTATCACCCTGGCCCTCGTTGGCTGATTCTGCATGTCCGTTCACCGGTATTTCGCCGGCGTCAGCGTACATGCAGAAACAGCCCAAGGCTGTCTCTATGGCACTCGGTCCGCAATGTGCCACACGCGACCAACACCAACCCGGGCTTCTGCCCATAAGCAATCCATGTCAGATCGAAATTTGACCGCCCTAGCGTTCAACATCGGCTGATTGATAGAGGACACACCCATGATCTACGTCGACCTAGTTCAGGGAACCCCTGAATGGCATAAGTGGCGAGCTGGTGGCATAGGAGCATCTAGTGTTGCTTCTGTAATCCAGTGGCCATACGCACATGAAAGTGCGCGTGCATTTTGGATGGTCAAAACTGGGCGCAAGCCCGGCACAGACTTGAGCAAGAACTTTTTGGTGCGAAGAGGAAATGAGCAAGAGCCGCTGGCCCGACAGGCGTTCGAGCGCTGGCTGGAATCGCAAGGCATACTTGACCTGGTGATACCAACCTGTGTGCAGCATGAGACATATTCCTTTATTCGCGTTTCGTTGGATGGGTTAATGTCCGATGGCTCTCCAGTTGAGCTCAAAGTACCGGCATGGGAAACCTTCGAGTCGGTAATGCAAGAACGCCGGAACTCGGAGGCCTATCAACGGTACCTACCCCAGGTACAAGACCAGCTACTGGCGACAGGAGCTAAGATTGGCTATTTGGCCTTTTATCGCGCCTATGATCGCAAGCTAATAGTGTTTCGCATCACACGTGATGAGGAGCTAATAGAACTGCTGATCGAGCGGCAAAAATGGTGGTGGGACCTGTACGAACGGGATGAAGCCCCGCCGATTACAGAGCTTGACTATTTCGAGCCGAGCACGCAAAAAGACCAGGAAGCATGGACCCAAATTGCCGCGGAGCTGCTGCAAGTCTGGCGTGACATGTCTCCTATCAAGGTGAAGATTGATGAGGCCAAGGCCCGGGAAGCCGAGCTGAAAAAAGCATTGCGCTCCATGATGGGTAACCACGTAAAGGCCGAGTATGCAGGTGTACGATTGCATTCCTCCCCGCGGCAAGGGGTTATCGACTATGTGAAATGGACAGAGGATGTTCAAAAGCATAACCCCAACATCACTTTACCCAACCCGGATCTATATAGAAGACAATCAACTGAGACCATCAGAGTCAGCCAGATCGAGTACAACGGTCAGGGGGCCGCTGAAATGCTTGCTGTTGATTTTTGTTAAGTAAATCAGGCCATCCCGTAAGGGGTGGCCGTCTTTACACCTGGTCCACGGAAGGCTATTCTGTCCCTGCTCCCGGCGTCTATCTCAGGGGGCGAGCCAAATGGCTTGACGCCAACACCAACATCCCGGCGCTCTGCCGACGTCCTCACCCGTGATCTATCACTCAAGCCCTCGTTGGCTGATTCTGCATGTCCGTTCACCGGTATTTCGCCGGCCTCAGCGCACATGCAGAAACAGCCCTGGCTGTCTCTATGGCACTCGGTCCGCAATGTGTCACTCGCGACCAACACCAACCCGGGCAATCAGCCCAACACAAAAACAACCTGCTCAATCAGGTTTTCGGAGATTCTATGACTCAGCACAATTTCATTTCTGGCAGCGAATTTGGCCTGGATGCAAACATCAAAGTTCGTTGTCCCCATGGTGATGATCACTTGATGAACCCCCGCGTGCCGGTAAGAAAACCACACGTTTTCACAACAGCCTTCCTTGATGATGTGCGCAGGATTATGGCCGATCCAGATGGAGACATCATCGTTTCCTATGGCGGGTATGGTGCCGGCAAGACAACCGGAGTCATCCAGTACGCAGCCCGAACTCAGTGGCCGCTATATCAGGTCGAAGGCACCCAGGAGACCAGCTTCCAGCTGGATTTGCTCGGGCGTGTTAACCCGGCCACGGGTGAGTTCGTGTCTGGTCCATTGCGGGAAGCTCTGCTCAACGGCGGGATCTTCTTGCTCAACGAAGCTGATGCCATGCAACCAGCGGAGCTGGTCGCTTTCTATGAGCTTATGACCCATGGAATCGAGCTGGCTGAAACTGGTGAATGGTTGGAGCCGCACAAGCTGTTCCGGTGTGTGTTCACCTTCAACAACGGTGGTATCACTGGGCTATCTGGCTTCAGAGGCACTACCGGGTTGAGTGATGCGCTTATCGACCGCTTCATCCCACTCGCGCCCAGTGAGTTGAGTGACGAAGACATGAACACGATTTGCAAAAACAAGATCGCAATCAAGCTTACTGATTGGGAAGAAGATCTTGGACAAAAAGTTCCATCCTCGCACGTCAATGCAATCGAAGCTTTGCTACCAGAAATGATTCGCGTTATGCGTGATATCAATACTGCTGTAGAAAAGTCTCAACAAAACGATTTCACGATGACGAACGGAGTCGCGATGGATAAACCTTTGTCCATTCGCAGCCTGCTTCGTTGGGTGAGAGAGATGGTTCGTACCAGCCCAACATCAGTCCGTAACAGGGTCAAAAAAACCTTCCACGAGGCTTATGCTCATCGTTTAGTTGGTGATGAGGCGACTTACGAAGCGGCGATGCACCTTTGCAAAGCTGTTTTTGGCCAGTCTTGGGTTGAGGACTAAGTACCATGTACTTTCGAGCCAAAATTACCGAACCAGAGCAAGTCGTTGCTACGTGGCAAAACATCATGGCGGAACTAGCTGAGGAGGGGGTGTTTATCACACCAACAATGCCAGGCGATGGAGGGCTTTACGGATGCAACTTGACTGGCAACATTCCCTTTCGGGGGGTAACCAAAAGGATAGATGCCGGGCAGGTCGTAATGTTATTGCTGCTCGCTCTGCACAACGCTTTTGACATGATCGATGACCAGAGTCGGAATTTTACTGATCTGTGTTTATCCGAACAACTTAAGCATCTGCAGTCTGTCGGCATATCTGATGCGCCAGTTCAACAACTCCAGGAGGCGGTAAAGCAGATACTCAGCAAACATAAAGGTCTGTTTGAGTTCGCTTTTTACTAACCTTCTAACACCAACCAACCAACCCGGCCCAGAGCCGGGTTTTCTTTGGGGTATTTGTATGAGTACACTGAAAGGATGCTTGCACGACATTCTTGGTACCACGCTCAGCAAAGAAGTAGATCTCGTGGTTGAGTATGTGTTAAGCAAGCAACAAGCTGGTGGGGCCAATGAATTTCTCATTGGCATCATCGGGGATACAGTCAACATCGTGCCACTGCGAATGGGGTACGAACTACCTGATATGCCTTGGGCAAAGAACTGTAGGCCCCTTTATGCGTTGTGCATCAAAGGGAAAGTGGCCGAGTACAGAACAGTGCAAGGACTGAAAGACAGCGTGTCGCGACTTCCTAAACTGCCATGTTCTGGTGCTGGTGCTGCGGCGATCATAAAGGCTGTAACCAGGGTCTTGGTTAATCGGACGCTAGAGGCTCACGAGCCACCCTGGCCAAAGAACGACCCGGACTTTTGGCCATGTTGGTCCCGGTACTGCCGGCAAGGAAATCACCCAACGTTGGGTGCCTGGCTTGATATGGCAATCCTAAGAATTAAAGAGAGTGAAACCAACGCTGCCCCTAGGCAGCGTTGATTTTTTTGTCCCCACCTGAGATAGTATGCCCATGTCCGAACGGCTAATCGGACTCCTTTCTGGGCCGTAGCTTCCAACCTCGCCTTTGTGACTCGTCGAGTCGTGTTTGTCGCGCAAAAAATCCAGATCAGAGTGTTGTCGGATGTGTTTGGTGGACATTTCCGAGAGCGCTACTTTTTGTGGCGTTTTGTGCTCAGCGATTCAAGGCACACCGCATCCGCGGATCGCAACCCCAACCCGGCCAAATAGGCCAACACCACCCTGACGGGAGTCTTCCCGCTATGGGAGCTCCTTGTCCAGAGATAAGGAATTACCCATGTCATCCTTTACCGCAATGAACTTTGTCGAATTTTTCCAGCGCTATGTGCTGGTGGATTTCAAAGTCACCACCTGGTCTGCGACCCGGAATAACAAGCCCCTTGATTTAGGACTTGAAAATGAAGCGTTAGCTGCTGATGTGGTTCGCTTAGGGTCAAAATCGGTCTTCGATAAGAAAAAGATCGCATTCCAAGGCCGAGCTCGCCAAGAGGGTATCGCCCTGCTTAGCAAAGTCGGTTTCCAAGTCCTTGGCGCTTGGGCTGTGCCTCGCCATTTATTGAGTGAGGTCACTGACGGCCTGGAGTTGATGAGAATCAGCTTCTACGCAAATCTTGATCAGCTCTTACTCAACTACGACGCAGAATGCGACTCCTGGATACAACAGGCAGCCGCAACAGTGTCTCTCCACGATTTCGCCTCTCGCATACGAGCCTCGCTCTATGACGTGGATTACGTCCGGAAGCAGGTTTCATTTTCGTATCGCGTGAATGAAGATGTGGTTAACAACCCGCTTGGCGATGCTGCTGTTGATACGATCTCTGAAATGGCTCGCAACTCTTTGCGAGACTTCCAGTATTCGATGTCCAACGGTAGTAAGTTCACTCGCAAGTCACTGAGATATGTGACGAACATCAAGGAAAAGCTCATACAGATGGCTGTGCTGGATAGTTTTATCCAACCGGCGATTGACAGCATTGATGCGTTCGAAAGTTCTCTCCCCAAGAGACGGGCTGCGCAACTGGATGCTACTGAGCTGAGTAAAATGATGGGCTTGCTCACGTTGTTGAGCGATCCGAGCTACTTGTCGTCCCTAAGGACTGCCAAGCTGGAGATCGAAGAGGAAGAAGACCCAACAGATGCACCGGGTTCTGTTACCACTTCCCAGGACAACTTCCTCACCGGGATGTTAGCCGCCATATCGACCACCTCCAATACTCCCCCCACCCAAGTGGCCGGTTTTTACTAATCCGCCTTATCAAGGCAACCCCAACCAACCCCAGGCTTGCCCTGGGGTTTTAATTATTGGAGACACACAATGCAGTCTACTCAAAGCAAAATGCTGACCATTCAAATTCGGTTAGCAATGATGGCCAACGACTTCGGTTTGAGGACGACCTGGGGAAATTATTCTACTGCAGGTACAACTCAAGGTGTGGTGTTAATGCCTTTCTTCGATGCAGGCGATCCCGTTCAGGCCGCGGCCGCCATGGGGTTTGGCATGCACGAAGGGGCTCACCACCGATATGGCTCTGACTTTGCAAAATATGAAGCGTCACTGAAAACGAAAGGTAAAGTGCACCGCTTGCTTCTGAACTACTTCGATGACGGCCGGATAGACCGGATGGCTCTTATAGAGTACCCGGGGCTTCGTGGCGAGTATGAAGCCATTGAGCAGCTGTTTATCTCAAAGGGGATGAGGCTGGTTCCAGGGGCGAACACTCCAGCTATAGCTGTGTTGGAGGATTACATTGCGCACTACATTGGCAGCGAGTTGCTTAACTACAAGCCGCTCACCCCAGTTTGGGAGCAAACCAGAGATCTGGCACGCCAACGCTTCCCGATCGCTTTATTGACCAGGCTTGAAATCATCTCAGAAATGGGAGTGATAACCTCTGACTTCAATGATTGCTGGAATAGCGCAGATATGGTGCTTGATGCGATCAAAGATGCTTTGGAAGACCTGAAGACTCAACAGCCGGATCATGAACCTGAAGCTCAACCTGACACTGATGCAGATGGCCAACCGGATGCTGATGCAGATGGCCAACCGGATGCTGATGCAGATGGCCAACCGGATGCTGATGCAGATGGCCAACCGGATGCTGATGCAGATGGCCAGCCGGATGCTGATGCAGATGGTCAACCTAACGCTGATGCAGATGGTCAACCTGACGCTGATGCAGATGGTCAACCTAACGCTGATGCAGATGGCCAGCCGGATGCTGATGCAGATGGTCAACCTGACGCTGATGCAGATGGCCAGCCGGATGCTGATGCAGATGGTCAACCTGACGCTGATGCAGATGGCCAACCGGAAGCGGGGGCTGCTGGCGGGCCGAATGCTGATGACGTTGTTAGGTCAAAGCAAATTCAGGAGTTAGAAGCCTGTCTTGAAGCTGCCGGATCTGGATCCTCCGATGTCGAGGGACGTGACAAAGGAAAAATGCTGGCGTCATTGATCGAAGCGGATTCCCGCTTTCAACTCGACACTCCATTAAGGCCACATTTGGACGCTGTTTACACGAAGATTGGCCGGAGTGTAACACTCCCTAAAGTCCTCGCTGCATCGAGACCAATCACACAAGCTCTTATGGAGCTCGTAGAGACAGAAACCAACTGTGCTCCTGGATTGAGTCGACGAGGGAAGCGCTTTGTCACCTCCCGGTTCAATCGGTTCAAACAAGGTGATTTGCGTGTTTACCGCAGCAAAGCCAGAAACCTTGGCATCGATAGCGCCATCATGGTGTTGCTGGATTTGTCTGGATCAATGAATTGCCAAGAGGTGGTGGCAAAAAATGCCTGCCTGGCTTTGGCTCTTGCAGTTCAACAGATCGATGGGGCTGTAATTGGAATTCAGTCCTTCGGGGATTGGAATGTGGACCTACTGCGTTTTAGGGAGGATCCAGCCACTACAAGCTCTCGTCTCGATCTGATCTGTGCCGGTGGGGGAACACCCATGAGGGAAGGTCTAAGCAACGCATTTTTGGCCCTGATGCCAGAGCAAGCTGAACGCAAGAGTATGATCGTGATCACCGATGGTGAACCAGACGTTGACTGCGTTGATACCTTCAATATGGTTCGACAACATGGCATTGATGTCTTTGGCATCTTTATCGGCCAGTACGCGAACGGGAAAGCTGCTATGGACTACTACTTCAAACCAGGGAACTGGATTGCTGTAGGCGATATCCTCAGCCTTAAACGTGAGCTGTTCAAACTAGCCAAGGGCACTATCTTGGCTGCCTGACATCCCCCCCTCCACGTTGGAGGGGGGACTTTCGAACACTGAGCAATGGACATCCATTGCTGAGTGTTTGCAATGTGCAAGCACCAGCCCGTACCCCCTGTAATCGGGCGAAATGGGGAACACCAACCACATGGAGTAATGACATGCACTATGAAATCGTTGCGGATGATTTGGCCGCATATCTCAATGACAACCGTTTATGGGTCGAAGCGTACAAACACCTAGGCCTATTCGGTGATGCCACCCGAGGTTTCATTCCTGGGAAGAAGGCACCTAAAACCAGTTGCCCAAGACACGGTGGTCGTAGTGGAGAAGCCTTTGGATTAATCCACAGGGGCAAGCTCGACTCAGAAGCAACCGGCGTTGGAGTATGCAACTCTTGTGGGGTTATGTCTGGTTTCTCCATTGTAATGGAGGAAACAAACTGGCCTTTTCCGAAAGTCCTCGAGCAGCTGGCGATCGCCAGTGGTTACATGGATGGGATTACGTCAGGCGTGTTTTCCCCCCCTCCGAAATCGCCTACGCAACTTGCGTGGGAGAAGGAACGAGCGGAGGAAGATGCTCGGCGGGATCAAGCTGTCGCGAATAAAAATGCCCAGCTCTGGGATGAAGCCTGGCCTTTGACCAAGCCGCAAGCTGAGCCAGCCATTCGGTATCTCAGGAACCGGCAAATATTGTCGAAGGTGGCTTCCCTTGGTGGGGAAGTAAGGCTCCACCCTGGTGTGCGATACATCGACATGAATTATGGCCCGTGCATAATCACGCTAGAGCCGCACGGGATGCGTTACTGGTGGCTCGATAAGGACGGCCGTAAAACAACTCAGCCCGCTGGCGTGCGCCAATCTACTCAGAAGGAACTGATTGAAGAGGCTATCGACTTGACTCATCCATCTGCGAAATTGGCTCGTTTGGCAATATCGCAAATGCCCGATCACATCAAGGCGGCAATAGCATCTCATAAGGCGGTTTTTCACAAAGGAGTGGCGTTTAAACTTGATCTTGGGAAGCATCCTTGCATCCTTTGCCGGATCCGAGATCCTTCAGGAAAGCCAGTCAGTCTCCATCAAACCTTCATCACTAACGATGGGCTGAAAGCTCCTGTGCCAAAAGTGAAGAAATTGAGGCCGTCAGTGTCAACAGCCCCAATATCGGGTGGTGCCGTGCAACTTTGCCCACCGACTCCGGTTCTTGCTGTAGCCGAAGGCCTTGAGACACTTCTAAGTGTCGAATCAGCCATAGGTATGCAGGGGTGGGGACTGCTAAATGCAACACTGATGGGAAACTGGATTGTTTGCATGGGAGTAAAACACGTCTACATCTGGGAAGATGCTGACCCGGCCGGAGAAGTGAATGCAGCTAAGCTGGAGAAAAATCTGCTATCTGCTGGCATCAAGGTTACGAGATGCAACCCGAAGCTTATCAGAGCTGAAAGTGACATGGATTGGAACGATATTCTGGTGAATTTCGGACCAGATGTGTTCCCACATAGCGACTGGCTGCAGCACGTTTGAACAAGGGAGAGCTTATGGACCTGAAAAGTCTGATCAATGGCATTCATCCCATTGTACGGTTATCCGTTTCCAACGTCCGCCTATCCCCTGAACTGGGGTATTGGCCAGCTAAATTCGAAAACTTGGAATCATTGCATCAGTGGCTATCGAGTGAAGCGGGTGAGCATTACCGCTACCCGGGAGCTGAAAGTATCAATGTGACCTTACTTGATGTCTTACGACACTGCGATCGCCCTAGTGCGAGAGTAATGGCAATACTTAAGACACAGACCCAACTAGCTTCGTGATGATAGAAGCAAAAAGCCATCACCCTTCAGGGGTGATGGCTTTTTTATGGTTCTTCGCGGGATCTTGGGGAAGTGGAAGTTGACAGACAGGGTGCTGGTAAACTGGCTGTCTCCAAACACACCACCACCATCACCCTGCTGTCGCCGTGCATCATATTGATATTGCCTCCTTCTGGCCAGGTTATACCGTCATCGCCCAAGCGCTTTCTGCCAACCATCACACCCTGTTTACCCTTGAGCCTCGCGCCGACCTGTTGCCCCGTTGTCGCCGATGCCTGCAACCCACGCCATTGATCCACGACCAACGTATCCGCCGGGTGCGTGAGCGAGACCTATTTGACCGACAAGTCTGGTTACAACTGCCTGTTCGCCGCGTCGACTGTCTGCGCTGTGGTCGCGTCAGTGAACATATCGACTGGCTCCCCTCTGGCTCCCGCCTCACCCGGCGCATGCAGTGCTGGATTGAAGCGCTCGTTCAGTACCTCCCCATCCGCCATGTCAGCCAGCTCACCGGGGTCGGTTGGCACACCATCAAGGAGATCGACAAGCGCCGTTTGCAGACCAGTGTGGGCACCATCGAACTTGGGGAGGTGCGGCGGCTGGTGATGGATGAGTTTGCCCTGCACAAGGGACACCGCTATGCCACCGTGATCATGGATGCCGAGCGAACCCGCGTCCTGTGGGTGGGGCACGGCAACAGCCGGGCCGCTATCCGTCCCTTCTTCGAGCAGCTCGGCGAGCGATGCCAGCAGATTGAGGCGGTGGCGATGGACATGAACACGGCGTTCGACCTGGAGGTGAAGCAACACTGCCCGCAGGCGGAGGTGGTCTACGACCTGTTCCACGTGGTGGCTCGCTATGGCCGAGAGGTGGTGGACCGGGTGCGAGTGGAGCAGGCGAATGCACTGAAAAGCGATAAACCGGCGCGAAAAGTGGTCAAAAGTGCGCGTTGGTTGCTGCTACGTAATCGGGCGAAGCTGAGTGAAAAACAGGATGTGAAGTTGCAGGAGCTGTTGGCGGCGAATCAACCGCTGGCGATGGTGTACGTGCTGAAAGAGGCGTTGAAGGGCATCTGGTATGCGCCGAGCGTGTGGGAAGGATGGCGACGATGGCGGAGCTGGATGCGGCAGGTGAAGGAAAGCGGGCTAGCGCCGCTGCAACGATTTGGTCGAAATTTATCGAAATATATGCGGGGGATCCTGGCGAGTGCAAACTACCCGATGCACACGAGTGTGCTGGAAGGGGTGAACAACAAGATCAAAGTGATAAAGCGTATGGCATATGGATTTAGGGACTCAGAATACTTTTTTCTGAAAATCAAGGCGGCCTTCCCCGGAAAGCCGCGATGAACCTAGTTTTATTGGCCGCCTGCAGGGCCTTGACCATCTCCCGCTTATGCCAGTGCTTGAGGGATTCCAGCACCGAATAAGCCAACGCACCATCGAGCCAGGACACCTCGGCCACACCCACCCCGTTATTGATCCGCACCGTCTGACGCTCCACATAGTGATTGAGCGCCGTCTCACTGCCATCACGCAGCAGGCCGTGTTTGGCCATTGTGATCCAGATAGCCCGGATCACCCCTATTTCAGCCGTCCGAACCTGGGTACCGCTGACCGGGCTTAAACGCTTCTGCTTGCCTCCTTTTACGCCACGTTTAACAGTCGGTTTAAACCCTGCCCCCTTCATGGCTTGCAGCACCTTGTCCAGCTCCTGGATCGACAGCGCTGCCGCAGAGCACTTGCCACTCTGCTGGGTCAGCAGCTCACGATAGGTTTCGTCATCCAGCCCCAGGGAGCGGCGGCCCACCTGCACCAGCCGGATCAAGCGGGTGCGTTCATTGCTTGCTGTCATGACTTCTCCCCACTTTTGCCACCCAGATTTGACCGGCAGGCACATCGTTTCCATTGCGCCACTCAGGGCAATGACTATCGAGCCACTGCTCGGCACCTTGCTGGTTCAAGGGGCCAAACTTCATCACATAGACCAGCAGAGCCTGCCAATTAGACGCCGCCATGACTGACCTCTGCTGCTCTGGCTTGCTGCAGTTCCGCTACCAGTTGCCAGCGCATCTGGCTGGCTTCTCCTGCCAGAGCAAACAGCCCTTGGGCACGAGCCTCTCTATCAAACTGCTTGAGCTGTCTGCACACAGCCCGTTTATCAGGGGTCGCCTGTGCAATGGCGGCCGCGCTGAATATCTTGGTAAGCCGAATATCCATCTCTGTTTTGGTCATCGCCGTGCTCCTTGTTCGAGGCGGTGAAGACCTGGGCCCAGGTCGGCTGCTCATCAGTGCCCGGCCACCACGCCGGGCAGACAGAGGGGCTACCCCCACTGTTTCGCATGATCAATACTCAATCTCCTTATCCAAACGAGAATGGAGTGTCTATGAAGCCGTTGACCGCTCATGAGGTCCTGTTACCTCTCTACAACTTCACCCAACTGATGGTTGGCCATAACCCCAAGCAGCTGCACATCTCGATCAAAACGCAGGAGTGGCTCTTCACAAGGTTGTCCACCGCCCCCTTTCCCATCAAAGAAGCGATCGAATTGGAACCATCAAAGCGATCCGCGTTTTATGAGCTGCTTACGCAATACGTCATGTTTTTGACGATGAACTCTGACCTTAAATTTGGTTCATCGCGGCTTTCCGGGGAAGGCCGCCTTGATTTTCAGAAAAAAGTATTCTGAGTCCCTAAATCCATATGCCATACGCTTTATCACTTTGATCTTGTTGTTCACCCCTTCCAGCACACTCGTGTGCATCGGGTAGTTTGCACTCGCCAGGATCCCCCGCATATATTTCGATAAATTTCGACCAAATCGTTGCAGCGGCGCTAGCCCGCTTTCCTTCACCTGCCGCATCCAGCTCCGCCATCGTCGCCATCCTTCCCACACGCTCGGCGCATACCAGATGCCCTTCAACGCCTCTTTCAGCACGTACACCATCGCCAGCGGTTGATTCGCCGCCAACAGCTCCTGCAACTTCACATCCTGTTTTTCACTCAGCTTCGCCCGATTACGTAGCAGCAACCAACGCGCACTTTTGACCACTTTTCGCGCCGGTTTATCGCTTTTCAGTGCATTCGCCTGCTCCACTCGCACCCGGTCCACCACCTCTCGGCCATAGCGAGCCACCACGTGGAACAGGTCGTAGACCACCTCCGCCTGCGGGCAGTGTTGCTTCACCTCCAGGTCGAACGCCGTGTTCATGTCCATCGCCACCGCCTCAATCTGCTGGCATCGCTCGCCGAGCTGCTCGAAGAAGGGACGGATAGCGGCCCGGCTGTTGCCGTGCCCCACCCACAGGACGCGGGTTCGCTCGGCATCCATGATCACGGTGGCATAGCGGTGTCCCTTGTGCAGGGCAAACTCATCCATCACCAGCCGCCGCACCTCCCCAAGTTCGATGGTGCCCACACTGGTCTGCAAACGGCGCTTGTCGATCTCCTTGATGGTGTGCCAACCGACCCCGGTGAGCTGGCTGACATGGCGGATGGGGAGGTACTGAACGAGCGCTTCAATCCAGCACTGCATGCGCCGGGTGAGGCGGGAGCCAGAGGGGAGCCAGTCGATATGTTCACTGACGCGACCACAGCGCAGACAGTCGACGCGGCGAACAGGCAGTTGTAACCAGACTTGTCGGTCAAATAGGTCTCGCTCACGCACCCGGCGGATACGTTGGTCGTGGATCAATGGCGTGGGTTGCAGGCATCGGCGACAACGGGGCAACAGGTCGGCGCGAGGCTCAAGGGTAAACAGGGTGTGATGGTTGGCAGAAAGCGCTTGGGCGATGACGGTATAACCTGGCCAGAAGGAGGCAATATCAATATGATGCACGGCGACAGCAGGGTGATGGTGGTGGTGTGTTTGGAGACAGCCAGTTTACCAGCACCCTGTCTGTCAACTTCCACTTCCCCAAGATCCCGCGAAGAACCTAAAACTATCCCCATCAATGAAAAGACCGGTCGGGTGGTGGGCTATCAGGCTGTTGTGGCAGCCTTTGAGCAGATGCAGGCGGAGGTGCAACATGGATAGCAGCCAAGAGAATCTGGACCTGTTCGCCGAGGACCATGAATCCTTGGGGCAGTTGGTGGACCGGTTGGATCAGATCCCGGCGGCCGAGCTGACTGCCAAATGGCCCAAGGCACTGGCCGAGCTGGTCGATGTGCTTGCCTGTGAACTTGGGCGCGGCGGGATGGCGGCGGATAAGGCCTTGGCCCAGGCCCGCAAGCTGGCATTGGTGCAAGCTCACTATATGGGGGGGCGTGCCTACTACATCCCAACCGGCGATCATCTCAAGGCCGCGCTGCGGGACAGAGCGATCTGGGATGAGTTCAATGGCCGTAATATCGACCAATTGGCCCGCAAGCATGGCCTATCGGTGCCTCAGACCTATGCGGTGGTGGCAGAGCAACGGCAACTGACTAAGAAACGTGTACAGAAGGATTTTTTTGAATGAAAGTTCAATGAATGTATCTTGTCGGTGTGACGGACATACAAATTCGTGATTCAAGGCAAACAGCTTGAGTTCAGGAAGTTTAGTTTAGGTTAATACAATTTATTCACATGACGGTCTTCGTCAGAGGAGTATCAGAATGATCAATGGCTTGCGTTTCGAGGGGCGGCGCTTCGAGCAGCAAGAGGTAGAAGGCGAGCAGTTTAGTGGCTGCAGCTTCGTTGGTTGCGATTTTTCCCGGTTGAATTTGAGTGAGTGTCGCTTCGTTGACTGTAGTTTTTATGATCGGGAACAGGAGCTCAGTTGTCAGCTGCAAGCATGTAATCTGCGTGAGGCGAGCTTCCTACGCTGTGATCTGACCCTAGCGAACTTGAGTCACAGCCAGTGCTTGGGGTTGGAAATGCGTGACTGTCAGGCAATGGGGATTAATTTCTCCCGTGCCAGCTTCGTCAACCAGATTACCCTTAGAAGTTACTTCTGCGACGCTTATTTGACCGGTAACAACTTTAATTACGCCAACTTCGAAGGTTGCTTGCTGGAAAAATGCGAGCTCAGTGGCAACCGGTGGAATGGAGCGAATTTGCAGAGAGCATCTTTGGCTGGATCTGATCTGAGTGATTCAGAGTTTGGACAAATAGAATGGACCAGCTTTAATCTGCAGGGGTGCGATCTGCGAAATAGTGATCTGTCTGGGTTGAATCCGCGACGAGTTAATCTAAACGGGGTAAAAATAAGTGAATATCAGCAGCCAGAGTTGCTGGAACAGCTAGGTATTATCGTCTTCCCCTGATCCCTCTGTCATTTCAGAGTTACCTTTCTAACCCACCATAAACCCGCCCCATTAAGGCCCCTCGGTACGCTGCGATAACGCAGTTTATCGAGGGGCCTTTTATGTTGCCTGATACCTATCCCATAGCGCTTGCCTGGTTGCTCCGTCCCGATGTGGAAGGGGGCGAGGTCAACCATCCGGCCGACCGTGGCGGCCATACCAAGTTCGGCATGGCCGATGTCGCCGACGGCAGGAAGGACGGCATGATCGACCTCGATCGGGATGGTCGGCCGGACATTGCCGTCGGGGATGCGACCCCTGCCCACGCCCAGTTGTTTTACCGCGCGAACTACTGGCTGCCCGCCCGTTGCGATCGGGTTGATAGCGTCTGCCCGCTGATTGCCATTGCCCTGTTCGACGGCGCCGTGCATCACGGCCCTGGTCGCTCGGTGCGCCAGTTGCAGCAGGCGCTCGGCGTCTTGGCCGATGGGGTGCTGGGCTCCCATACCTTGCGGGTGCTGGCCGCCAAGACCGGTCGAGATGGTGGTCGGGCCCTGCTGCTCACGCTGCTTGAGATCCGCGCCGGCTTCATGCTCGGCATCGTGCGCAAAGACCCGAGCCAGTGGGCCAATGCCCACGGCTGGAGCAACCGCCTGCTGCGCCTGCAGAGTTACCTGCTCTCGACCCGGTTCGGTGAGGGGGCGGCATGAGCAAACCCAGCCTCATCAACAAGCGCCGCCAAGCGTTGCAAGGGATCCAGGCCGCCGGGTATTTCGGCATCCCCGAACTCAAGAATCCCCGTTACCTTGCCTGCTTCAAGGATGGGCGCCGCGCCCATCTCAAGGCCGCCCTGGCCGGTGCGGATCTGGAGGCCATCCCGCTCTACAGCCATCACGCCACTCGCCAATCCCTGTACGAGCAGGGCTGGCGGTCGGTAGGGGAGCTGGATCGCCTGCGGGCCCGTGCCCGTCTTACCCCACCTCAACAGAAGGAAACCCATCATGCCTGATTCCCTGTTACCCCAAGCCAAGCCTGCGCTCAGGAGCCGCGCCGTCATCGGCGGCGTCATCGCCGTGGGGGCCGGTATCGCCGGCCTGTTCGGCGTGCCGGTCGATGTCGGTACCCAAACCAGCCTGGTCTCCACCGCCGTGGATCTGGCCAGTGCCATCGGCGGCCTGCTGGCCATCTGGGGCCGCCTCAAGGCGACCCACGTCATCAAGTAATCGGTTCGCAAGGAGACACCCTTGAGCGACCCCATAGACCGCGCCCAGCAGCTCGACGCCGAGCGGACCGGGCGCCTTATTGACGCCCACCGGGCAAGGCCCAAACCCCGTGGCGATGGCATCTGTTGCGATTGTGATGAGCCCATCCCGATTGCACGGCTGCATGCCGAACCCGATGCGCCGCGCTGCATCGAGTGCCAGACCCTATTCGAGCGCAAGGAGGCAATCCGTGTGGGATTTCATCGTTAAGGGGAACAGGAGGCCGCTGCTAGGCCCGATATTGCCGAACCAGACGAAGGGGGCCACCGATGTGGGAATTTATCGTTAAAAACTGGGGGCCCCTGTACGCCCTGGCCAGTCTGGTGGGGTTGATCGTCATCATCTTGCTCTCCAAGACCTACGCCAAGCGTGAAGATGTCACCGGCCTGGCCGCCAGGGTGGCCAGGGTCGAGCAGCAACTCTCGGATCTGCCGACCGAGAAGGAGCTGCACACCCTGCAACTGGAGATCAGCGAATTGCGTGGTGAGCTGCGGGCACTGGCGCCGGAACTGCGCCAGGCCCGCCGGCTCGCCGACCTGCTGCTGGAAAATGAACTCAAGGAGAGAACATGAGCATTCAAGGGATATTGGACGCCCAGCAACGCCTGGTGATCTTGCGATCCTTGCTCGATATCGGCGGGGCCGCCAACGAGTCGATCCTCAATGATTGCCTCGACCAGCTGGGTACCGGCCGGGTGTCCCGGGATCGGGTCAAGACCCTGCTGGCCTGGCTGGATGAGCAGGGGCTGGTGCGCATCGAGAAATTGGCCCAGGTGCAGGTGGCGCACCTGACCGGCCGGGGCCAGGACGTGGCTGAAGGGCGATCCAGCGTGCCGGGTGTCAAGAAGCCTCGGGCGGAGGATTGACCATGGCCGAGAAACCGACCCGGGGCCGCGCCAGCAAGGTGTGGCTGCTGCCCGAAGCTATCCGCAACGCCCTCAACGAGATGCTGCGCGACAAGGGCAACAGCCAGGCCGCCATCCTGGACGAGATCAATGGTCTTATCGAGGGCGCAGGGTTACCCGATGATCTCAAGCTCTCCCGCTCAGGGCTCAGCCGCCACGCCAGTCAGGTGGAGCAGGTGGGCCAGCACCTGCGCGACTTACGGGAGACCACGGCGGCGCTCACCTCCCAGCTCGGTGACAAGCCGATGGGAGAGACCACCAAGCTCATCCTGGAGCTCGGCCGTTCCC
Source organism: Aeromonas sp. FL131 (assembly GCF_049860615.1). NCBI lineage: Bacteria > Pseudomonadati > Pseudomonadota > Gammaproteobacteria > Aeromonadales > Aeromonadaceae > Aeromonas > Aeromonas sp. FL131. The sequence goes on along the minus strand of NZ_CP187596.1, from coordinate 29,169 downwards.
AGCTGTTCAAGGCGATGCTGGCCCAGGTGCAGAACCCGGAGGAGGCGGTGGATATCGACATGCTGAAAAACGCCATGTTGGCGGCCCAGCGGCTCGAATCCACCGCCATGCAATCGCATCGCCGGGAGAAAGAGATCCGCCAGGCCTTTGCCGAGGAAGTGGCCGCCAAGACCGAGGCCATCGTCACCCAGGCGGGCCTGAGCGGTGAGGCCGCCGCCGAGATACGCCGCGAAATCCTGGGGATTGTCTGATGACCACGATCGTACAGACCCCTATCGCACAGCAGTTGGCCCAGACCCTCGGTACTGAATACAGCCCCGACGAGGTGTTGCTGCCCTACCAGAAGATTTGGATAGCCGACGAGAGCCCGCTCAAGATCGCCGAGAAGAGCCGCCGCACCGGGATCACCTGGGCGGAGGCGGCCGACGCCGCCCTGACGGCCTCCAAGACCAAGACGGCCGGGGGCTGCCACCACTTCTATGTAGGCAGCAACAAGGAGATGGCGCGAGAGTTTATCGATGCCGTGGCCATGTGGGCCAAGGCGTACAACAAGGCAGCAGGCGAGATCCAGGAGGAGGTGTTCACCGACGACGAGGACAAGGCGATCCTCACCTTCGTGGTCTATTTCGCCTCGGGCTTCAAGGTGCAGGCGCTCTCCAGCAACCCCTCCAACCTGCGGGGGATGCAGGGCAATGTCACCATCGACGAGGCGGCGTTCCACGACCGGCTCGCCGAGGTGCTGAAAGCTGCGATGGCGCTGACTATGTGGGGGGCCAAGGTGCGGCTTATCAGCACCCACAACGGCGTGGACAACCTGTTTAACCAGCTCATCAACGACAGCCGTGCGGGCCGTAAAGAGTATTCCATCCACACCATCAGCCTGGACGACGCCTGCCGCCAAGGGCTCTATCGTCGCATCTGCCAGGTCAAGGGCACGCCCTGGACGCCGGAGGCCGAGGAGAGCTGGAAGGCCGGGCTGCTCAAGGCCACCGCCACCGAAGAGGATGCGCTGGAGGAGTATTTCTGCGTGCCCAAGCAGAGCAGCGGCGTCTATATCAAGCGCACCCTGATCGAGCGGGCCATGCAGCCGGAGATCCCCATCCTGCGCTTCACTTCCCCTGCGGACTTCGAGCTGCAAAGCGAGGAGACCCGCAAGGCGGTGGCGGAGATCTGGTGTGAGGAGAACCTCAAGCCCTGCCTGGAAGCGCTCGATCGCAATTGCCGTCATGTACTGGGGGAGGACTTCGCCCGCAAGGGGGATCTCTCGGTGTTTGTTCCGCTATCCATCGCGACCAGCCTGCGCAAGACCGTGCCCTTCGTGGTGGAGCTGGTCAATGCCCCCTATGAGACCCAGCGCCAAATCCTGTTCTACCTGCTGCAGGGGCTACACCGCTTCACGGCGGCCGCCTTCGATGCCACCGGTAACGGCGGTTATCTGGCAGAAGCTGCTCGGCTGCGCTGGGGCGCCAGCATGATCGAGTGCGTGATGCTCAATGACCCCTGGTACCGGGAGTGGATGCCCAAGCTCAAGGCCGAGTTCGAGGACGACAACCTGGTGATCCCGCGCCATGCAGACGTGCAGGACGACCTCGGCAAAATCCAGGTCATCAACGGGGTACCCAAGATCGACAAGGGCAAGAACACCGGCCAGGGCGGCCAGCAGCGTCACGGCGACTTTGCGGTGGCGCTGGCCATGGCAGTGCGGGCGAGTTGGATGGAAGGGGGCGCCATCGAGTTCACCCCCTTACCTGGTAAACACGATTCAGAGCGCAACGACGACTATCACCGATATGAAAGAGGGGGTTGGTAATGGCCGGACTCATCGACATTCATGGCAACTCGCTGCGCCTGCAGAAGGAGCCGCAGACCGAGAACGACGCCAAGCTGGCCCAACTGCGTCGTCACTACAGCGAGCATCCCACGGTGGGGCTCACCCCGGGCAAGGCTGCAGCAGCGCTGAAAGAAGCGGAGGAGGGGAGCCTCATCGCCCAGTGCGAGCTGGCCGAAGACATGGAGGAGAAGGACGCCCACCTGCAGAGCGAGCTCGGCAAACGGCGCCGGTCCCTGCTCGGGGTGAGCTGGACCATAGAGCCGCCCCGCAATGCGACCCCCGCCGAGCAGCGCGACTGCGAGATGATCCGCGAGCTGCTGGAGGACTTCACCTGGTTGGATGACGCCATCTTTGACGCCACCGATGCGGTGCTCAAGGGGTTCAGTGCCCAGGAGTTCAGCGGCTGGGAGATGGTGGAGGGGCTGCAGCTCCCCAAGGGCATCGTCTGGCGCGATCCCGCCTGGTTCCAGACCCACCCGGATGACTGGAACCAGTTGCGGCTGCGGGACGGTAGCAAGGAGGGGGCAGCCCTCAATCCGTTCGGCTGGGTCATGCACAAGGCCAAGTCGAAGTCGGGGTATCTCGCCCGCACCGGCCTTATCCGCACCCTGGTCTGGCCCTTCCTGTTCAAGAACTACAGCGTGCGGGATCTCGCCGAGTTTCTGGAGATCTATGGCCTGCCGGTGCGCCTGGGCAAATACCCGGAAGGGGCGACCGAGAAGGAGAAGGCGACCCTGCTGCAGGCGGTGCTCTCCATCGGCCATAACGCTGGCGGCATCATCCCCCGGGGGATGGAGATCGATTTCCAGAATGCGGCCAACGGTCAGGCCGATCCCTTTGTGGTGATGATGGACTGGTGTGAGCGCTCCATGAGCAAGGCCATCCTGGGGGGAACCTTGACCAGCCAGGCCGACGGCAAGAGCTCGACCCATGCGCTCGGCAACGTCCACAACGAGGTGCGCCAGGAGGTACGGGATGCAGACCTTCGCCAGCTCGCCGCGACCCTGACCCGGGATCTGGTCTATCCGCTGTTTGCCCTGAACGGCAAGAGCTTCCAGGGGCCGCGCCGCTGCCCGCGCCTGGAGTTTGACGTGACCGAGCCCGAGGACATGCGCGATCTGGCCTATCCGCTGCGGGCCCTGGTGGGCATGGGGATGCAGATCCCGGCCCAGTGGGTGCGGGACAAGCTGCAGATCCCGGCACCCAAGGAAGGGGAAGAGGTGCTGGTCATCGTCGACAAGCAGGCAGGGGCCGGGGAGGCGGCGCTCAAGGCGCAAGGGTTGGCGGCGCTGGCGGCAAAGTCCCCTGCCCGGGGTGATAACAACGATGCCCAGCTGGCCCGGCTGCAGGCCGAGGTGGCCCCTTTGCTCGCCGGCATGACCGATGCTGTCCAGGCACTGGTGATGCAGGCCACCACCCTGGAGGAGATCCGGGATGGCTTGCTGGCGCTGGAGCCCAACCTCAGTCATGACGAACTGGGGGCGCTGCTGGCCCAGGCCATTGCCGCCAGCGAACTGCTCGGCATGCTGGAGATGGAGGAGGGCAACTGATGCCCGTTCGTTACGGCAGTCTGCCGTTTGAGGAGGCGATCGCCTTCTTTCGCCAGAAGCTGAATATGCCGAGCGAGCGCTGGGCCGATGTGTGGCGGGACGCCCATAACCGCGCCTTTATGGTGGCGGGGGCGACCAAGACTGACTTGCTGGCCGACCTGCGCGGGGCGGTGGACAAGGCGATCAGCGAGGGGCAATCCCTCGGTGCATTCCAGAAAGCGTTCAAGGAAATCGTGGCTCGCCACGGTTGGGTGCATACCGGCCCGGCGTCGTGGCGCTCTCGCGTCATCTTCGAGACCAACCTGCGCCAGAGCTACAACGCCGGGCGTGATGACCAGATAGAGCGCATCAAGCACAAGCGCCCCTATGCGCTCTATCGCCACGGCGACTCCGAGCACCCCAGGGAGCTGCACCTCAAGTGGAACAACCTGGTGCTGCCGGTGGACCATCCCTGGTGGGAGACCCACAGCCCCAGCAACGGCTATGGCTGCAAGTGCAAGAAGTTCCTGCTCTCCGAGTCAGATCTCAAACGGCGGGGGCTGACGGTGGGCCAGGCACCGGATGACGGCAATTATGAGTGGGTGGACAAGGCGACCGGGGAGATACACCGGATCCCCCGTGGCATCGATCCGGGTTTCGATTACCGGCCAAAGACGCCCGCCGCCCTGACCGAGGCCGTGGCCAAGCGGGAGGCGGCGAAACCCGCGCTGGCCGAGCGCTTGCCGCAGCGGTTGGTGGAGAGCGCCTTTTCGACCGCCAAGGGGGTGACGGCGCAGGGGGTCAGCGATCTGCTGGCCCAGCTACCCGCACCCCAGCGTGAGCCCTTGGCGGCCTTCCTCAAGGCGCACCCGGTCAAGACCCTGTTTATCAAGCAGACCGAGATGGGCAAGGGGGCGGCAGGGCTCAAGGTTGCGCCGGCCATCGCCGAGTACCTGGGCACAGACCCTTACCTGGTTCGCTCCCTCTATTACACGCGCCGGGCCAGCGCGACCAACGGCTTTACGGCCAAAAGCTGGGGCCATCTGGTTATCAAAGTGAAGGCGGGTGATACACTCAAAGCAGTGGACATGCAGGCGGTGCAAGCGGCGGCGGCCGAGGTGGTCACCGATGCCCATGCCAACACCGGGCCCCGTCACTGGTTGCCAAGGGGGACCAGTGGCGAGACCTTGCGCCGTCACTGGAGCATCTCCGCCAACGTCGGCGGCAAGCAGGGGGAATCAGCCCAGCGGCTCTCAACCTGGTTGCACGAACTCGGTCACCAGGTTCACTTCTGGGCCGGGGAGCCTGACCTGACGGGGGTGGGACTGCTGACGGAGTATGCCGGCAAGACCAGGATGGAAGCCGCCGCCGAGGCATTTGCCGCCTGGGTCTTGGCGAGGGATGCCATGGTGACGCATTTCCCCGAACTGGCCAAACGAGTGGAGGCCATGCTGGCCCAGGCCACGACCGCCAGCCGCAAAGGAGAGAAAGGATGACCCTGTTGGAACAAGCCAGCGCCCTGCTGGCAGAAGATGGCCCCTTTACCCTGGCACAGGCCAAGGCGCTGGATGCCTTGTGCGAACAAGCCGAAGGTGAAGAGGCAGAACTGTTGGGGGATCTCTGGGCCGCCGCCATGGCTGCGGCTGATGAAGAGGCCATGCACTTTATGACCACCTTCGAGGATGACGCCTGATGGCGGGCAGCTTTATCGCCATCAGCCACCACGGGGTGGCCGATGCCCATGAGCTGCTGGCCAGGCTCTATCAGCGCACCGGCGACTTGAGCGAGCCCCTGGCGGATATCGGCGAGGGACTGCTGCTGTCGCACCGAGATCGCTGGGATGCGCAGGAGACCCCGGAAGGAGATCCCTGGGCCCCGCTCTCGGACAAGTACCGCGCCCGCAAGCCGCGCCATGCCGACGAGGTGCTGCGCCTGAACGACGATCTGCGCGACACCCTCAACTATCAGGCCGATCCCCAGGCCCTCTACTTCGGCACCCCGCTGGAATACGGCGCCGCTCACCAGTTCGGCCGCCCCGAGATCAACCTGCCTGAGCGCCCCTATCTGGGGCTGTCGGAAACAGACCAGCAGAGCGTACTGGAGACGCTGGAAGGCTATCTGACGGCGGACGCGCCCTAAGCCTCTGAGTGCGTTTACGGGGGCAGGGCCGGTGCGATGGCATGGCCCGTCCGCTCTTGGCCCAGCAAAACGGTGTTTAAACACCCTTAAACAGTACCGGCACCCCCTGCTGTTGCAGTAACCCACCATAAACCCCACCCCTCTCTCTCCTCCCTGACACTGGCACCAGTGATTTTTGCTATGTCCAGCCGGAGTAAGAGTGATGCCCCCATCTGCGATTGCCGTGGCCATCTTGAATGCCAGACCCACTACCCTGGGGCTGGCCGTGCTCGATGCGGTGCTTGGCCCGAGCGACGACGGTTGGCACCAGTTACTGCCGGTGGGCCCGTTCAAGGCCAGGGATGGCCGCCCCTTCGATGTGCCTGGTGGCCACTGGCAGCTCGACAAGACCATCGCCACTACCCTGATCAACCGGGCCAAGGCGCTCGGTCAAGACATCCTCATCGACTACGACCACCAAACCCTCAAGGTGGATCAGAACGGCCAGCCCGCTCCGGCGGCCGGGTGGTACAACGGCGACGAAATCGAGTGGCGCGAGGGGGAGGGACTCTTTATCAAACCCCGCTGGACCGAGCGGGCCGCCGCCCTGGTCGCTGCCAAAGAGTATCGCTTCCTCTCTGCCGTATTCCCCTATGACGCCCAGGGCCGCCCCCTGGAGCTGCGCATGACCGCCATCACCAACGATCCCGGGGTGGTGGGTATGCAGGCGCTGGCGGCCTTGAGTGCTCAACCGATCCAACCCGGCCAGCCGGCCACCCTCACCAAGGAGAACTCCATGAATGAACTGCTGAAAAAGCTGCTGGCCAAGCTCGGCATCGAGCTGACCGGTGACCCGACCGACGAGCAACTGCAGAAGGCGCTTACCGAGCTCGACAGCCTGCAGGCCAGCGCCAAGAAGGCGCCGGAGCTGGAGGCCGCGCTCTCGGCCGAGAAGACCGCTCTGGCCGCGCTCAAGGCGCAGACGACCTCAGTACAACAAGGAGCCCAGGTTGACCTGGCGCAATACGTGCCGGTGGCGACCTATAACGCCCTGGTCACCCAGGTGGCGGCCCTGACCGCCCAGGTGGACACCACCGATGCCGCGACCCTCATCAAGGAGGCCCGCACCGCAGGCAAGGTGGTGGCGGCCGAAGAGGAGTACCTGACCGCCTATGCCGCCCAGAAGGGGGTGGCCGCCCTCAAGGCCCTGCTGGAGCCGCGCCCGGCCATCGCCGCGCTCACGGCGAGCCAGACCGCTGCCGTCACCCTGCCGGAGAAGAAGGGGGAGGCCGTGCTCTCGGCCGAGGACAAGTACGCCGCCGACCAGCTCGGCATCAGCCACGAGGACTTTGCCAAGGCCAAGGCCTGAGCAAGCCCCGTTTCACGCGAAGGCAGTTCCGTTTAACCAGAGAAGGAATAGACCATGGCCATGATTACACCCGCGCTGCTGCAGTCCCTCTTCACCGGCTTCAAGAAGAACTTTGAGGACGCCAAGAGCGAGGCGCCGACCCAGTACACCAAGATCGCCACCGTGATCAAATCGACCACCAAGTCCAACACCTATGGCTGGCTCGGCAAGTTCCCGAGCTTGCGCAAGTGGGTCGGGGATCGGGTGATCGAGTCGATGAAGACCCACGGTTACCAGATCGTCAACGAGGACTTCGAAGCCACCGTGGCCGTCGATCGCAACGATATCGCGGACGACGAGCTGGGCATCTATGCCCCGCTGTTCGCCGAGATGGGGCGCTCGGCCGGGGTACATCCCGACGAGCTCTGTTTCGGTTTGCTGGGAGCCGGTTTCACCACACCCTGCTACGACGCCCAGTATTTCTTCGATACCGATCACCCGGTCTATCCCAAGGTCGATGGCACCGGCACCCCGGCGCTGGTGGCCAACCTGGTGGTGGATGGCGCCTATACCGGCGAGCCCTGGTTCCTGCTCGATACCAGCCGCGCCCTCAAGCCGATCATCTTCCAGGATCGCAAGTCCCCCGAGCTCATCGCCATGACCAAGATCGACGACGAGGCGGTGTTCACCCGCAAGGAGTTCCGCTACGGGGTGGACTGCCGCGACGCCGCCGGCTTTGGCTTCTGGCAGCTGGCGTTCGCCAACAAGCGGGCGCTGACCCCCGACAACCTGTGGGATGCCTACAGCCGGATGCGGGAGTTCCAGGCGGACGGCGGCCGCAAGCTTGGTATCAAGCCGACCCTGCTGGTGGTGCCGCCCGCCCTGGAGAAGTTGGCGACCAAGATGCTGGAGCGCGAGCTGGAAAGCAGCTCCAGCAACGAGCTCAAGGGCAAGCTGGAACTGGTGGTGGCGGACTACCTGTAAGCGCTGTTTAACGGCAGGGTTAAACGAGCGAGTGTGGGCGTTTAACCCCCGTTTAAACCGGATCCTGGATTGAACGAGACAGAGGGAAACATGAGATGGAACACGAGATGGAACAGGCTATTCGAGTTGGCATCACATCGACGGTTCGTCAGGTCTATTATCGCGCGGCCCTGGCGATTGCACCTGGTAAGTCTGAGCTGGCTGTGTCGCCTGTGCAGTGCGAGACCCTGGAGGCCGATCCGCGCCTGGTGGTCACCCGCCTGGGTGAAGACGTCGCCCTCGCGTCGGCTGATGCACCGCAGACGAACGGGGATCTGGACGCAGCAGTGGGCGGCCTGAGCCCGGCCCCTGATGCGGCAGAGCCTGCGGCCGCACCCGCCAGCAGCAAGAGCAAAGGCAAATGAGCTACGCCAGCGTCAGCGATATGGTGACCCGCTTTGGCGAGGCGGAGCTGTTGCGCCTCGCTATGACCCCGGCCGGCGAGCTGGATGACGCGGCGATCACCGTCGCCCTGCAGGACGCCAGCGCCCTGATCGATGGCTACCTGGCGGGACGCTACCCGCTGCCGCTGGCCCATGTGCCGAGCGCCCTGGTGCCCATCTGCGCCGATATCGCCCGCCACCGCCTCTATGGCGAGCAGGCGCCGGAGCAGATCGCCAAGCGCTATGAGGCGGCCCTGGCCTTCCTCAAATCGGTGGGCAAGGGAGAGCTGGCGCTGGGCCTCGCGGCAGACGGCGAGCAGGTGGAGAGCCAGAACCTGGCCCAGCTGCAGTCCGATGGCCGGATCTTTGGCCGGGGAACTGGGGGCTTCCTATGAGTGCCCCCACGCCTGAACTCGACTACCTGGCGGCGGGGGAGCGGCTGCGCGAGCTGCTGCTGCCCTTGAAAGGGCAAGGGCTCAAGGAGGTGTTTGTGGCCACCGACCTGGAGGCGGTGGCCAACCTGGGGCAGCACACCCCGGCCATTCATGTAATTTACCAGGGAGAGCGAGAGAACGAGAGCAGCCAAAGCGGGCGGCAAAGCGCGTTTGACCAGGTTTGGCTGCTGGTGTTGGTGCATAGGGCCACCCCCAAGGAGGCCAGCGCCGGGGTGTGGCTGGGGCGCATGTTGCAGGCCGTGGCCGGTCGGGCCTGCGGTGACAGTACCTTTCGGCGTGAAAGCGCACCGGTCAAGCCGAGCTACAAGGGTGGGGTGGTCTATCTGCCCCTCGCCTTCAAGACGACAGTGAAATTCAAGGGAGAACGGTCATGAGCGAAACACTGCACCTGGAAGGGGATCTCTATATCGAGACCTTCACCAACAACGTCTCGAACGGGGTGATTGGCCCGGTGGACGTCAACAGCCTGGAAGTCAAACCGGACAGCGAGAAGATCAGTATCCCGAGCAAGCGCAAGCACAAGCTGGGTCAGGCCCGGGAAAGCTACTTCGTGCCCAAGCCTGCCACGGTCAACATCAAGACCAGCGAGATCCCGCCGGTGCTGCTGGCCGCCGCCTTTATGGGGCTGGAGAGCCCCATCAACCAGGGGGCGGGGACGCTGACCGAGGTGCCGGTGACCCTGCTGGCGCACCCCAAGTGGGTGAGCCTGGGCAAAACCAACCTCTCGGCCACCGGCCTGGTGGTGACGGAAGGGGCCACGCCGCTGGTGCTCGGTACCGACTTCGAGATCAACTATGCCCTGGGGCTGCTGCGGGCCACCAAGACAGGCGCGGTGGCAGACGGTGGGCCCGTGACCGTCAGCGCCAGCTATAACGCCGTCACCGGCACCCGCATTGCCGGCAACGTGCAGCCGGAGGTGAAGGCGAAGCTCACCCTGGATGGGCGCAGTGTGATCGGTGGGGAGTCCATTATCCTGACAGTGCCCCGCGCCAGTCTGGCCCCCAAGAAGGCGGTGGACTTCCTGAGCGACAAGCCCATCGAGATCGAACTGGAGGGGGAGCTGCTGGCCCTGGACGGCGAAGATGCGCCTTTCTATGTGGATCGGCCGGAGACGGCGTAAGGGTTGGGGAATAAGCAGCGGCGGGGGGGCCGCCGCTTTGCTTTTCCTTGGACGTCAGATTACCCGACATTCCGCACCTGATTTAGGAATAAATTTGCCGATAGCGCTCACCCAATACCTCCAAAATGATCTGCTGGTCTCCTGTTAGCTCCGTTACTTGTGGCGGAGCTTCTCCCAGTCGATATTCATGGATGCCACCAAAGCGCAAAAAGATCCAACGGGCCGTCGGCTGCTGGGTCGGTTTCTTTTTCATATCCGCCACACTGCGATTCTGCTCCACTAATCCCTGCCGGATCCGGTGCTCCAACGCTGCGTAAATCATCAGGCTACAGGTCATCACCATGAGCAACGCTTCAATCCGCTCCGGCTTTTTCAGGTACAGTGAGGAGGTTAAAAACTCCGGGCTCTTGAGAAAACGAAAGCCCCGTTCGACATTCTGCTGCGCTTTATAGGTGGCCAAAAGTTCGGCCATGGTCAGCGTATCGCTGTGGTCATTGGTCGCCAGGATGAACACCCCGGTCTGGTTGCGGGCCTCTTCAACACAAGCCAGGCTAGTTGCCGCCAACCCAGTGATTTGAAACTGATGGCCAATTGGCTCTTCGCCACGCTTGGGTCTGCCACGTCCTGTATAAACGGGTTCACCTACCACTTCGGCATCCAGTTGCAGCAGCATCAAGCTGGCGGTAAAACAGCTCAACTCAGCTTGGGCATCCGCCTCACAAGCAAAGCGTCGGGCACACAATTTGGCGAAGGCTTTGAGCTCGCGGGTACTGTCTTTGAGCAGGTTTTTGGCCAATGTCTGCTGCTCGCGGTGGCTGGCTTGTTCGCTGCGCACCAGCAACCAACGTTGCGCGACCCCGGCATAATTCGCGTGTTGCCAACGGCCATGATAGCCATTGCCCAGAGCGGTCAGCGGTTGTGCACCTATGGTTGCCACGGCCTGCTTTGCCTCATTGAGAGTGACGGGCACCCGGGTCACAAATAGTTGCTGCTGTTGCGCCAGTAATTGCAAGGTATCGGCGCAGTACAGTGCGGCATCGCCGACCAGATAACGGCACTCCTGCGCGGCCTTGAGACTGCTCAAATGGCGACGAACGGTCTGGGCAAAGGCTTTGGTGTCATTACTATTGCCGCTCAGGGCCTGCATATAGACAGGTAGGCCAGCCTGATTTTCACAGATGAGCTCAAGGATCACTTGATTCAGCTCTGGCCGGTGATCACGACTATAACCACGCACCAGTTGCAGCTTACCGACCAGATCCCCATCGGCACAGTCATAGGCGCCATCGACGTGGAAGCTGGTAATATCGAGGTGCACTGCGGTGCTTTTGAGCCCCAGCCGCTCGACAACTTGCGCCGCCATCACCTGATACAAGGCGCTGACATCGGCCTCAAAGAGGGCATCGAGACAGCGACCGAGCACATCATCATTGAGGTCATCAGCACAGATCCCGGGGCCAATCAGGCGCTCAACCGGCTTGTTAGCGAAGAATTGCGGGAACATGTGCAGGGTGCTGCTGTGAAAGCCGAGGCCGTTCACTATCATGGCGACCAAGGCTTCACCATGTGAGACCTTGAAAGGCGGGGTTTTGGGGAGCAAGGCATCGATCATGCGGGCAATGCCCAGTTCCTGGCAGAGTGCGGCGACCAAACCAAGGTGATCGAGGTTACGGATCGAGATAGCGGGTGCGGCCATGATGATCTACCTGCAAAAGAGAGTAATAGATCAGAACGGCCGATCGCCGTCAAGCACTGAAAATAGCAAAATCAGGTGCGGAATGACGGATTACGCTTCGCTAATCGAATCTACGAACTACTATACGCAGATATGAAGAGCAAAGGGGAAAGCTTAAATAACAGGAATTACCAACCCTGACTCTCGGATTAACGCATCTATTAATTTTAATAATTTAGATGTGTCATAACTACCATTTCTCAGCATATCCTCGGACTGATCGTAGAAATGCTTTGAGTAGGACTCTTTGAAATCCAATACACCATGCCATGCTTCGATATCTTTTTTGAAGTTACTCCATGTAATTTGAGCTGGGGGGTATTGATCTAAATGAAGGTCAAGATAGCACTCAATTGCTGCTGCCCGCCCATTGATATCAGAGGTGTTAATACCTTCAGGCCCGAGAGTTTTAAAATCTCTTAATTCCTCAAGGTCAGGCAGTAGCATTGCTCTCATGTTGGATGGAAGGTTCAACCTCTCAAGCTTACGAAAAGCATCAACACCCTCTGCATCGTTATCGAAAACAAATAACACCTGATTAAGAACTTCTATTCGTAAAAGTCCCTCTGCGAATTTCACAAGGTTACCAGTTCCCCAGAAGGGATGGCTCTCATCGACATCTATGAAATTGAAAAAATCAGCTACGTCAGGGCGTAGGACATCAAGTACTCGTCGAATAATGCGCGCGTCTGATGAACCTTCAGTAGCGATCAGAACCTTTTGCTTTTGTATCGCTCCAGCTCGGAATGCTTCGCGTTCGACCCAGCCCGCGTAGACAATATGACCAAAAGCCCATCTAACCTCAACGTCTGTATTCGCTTCATTTAGGGCAAAGATCTGCAGCATAGATTCCGCGCTGAGAATGCAAACATTCGCAGAAAGGTAACTGGCTTCAGACCAATAAAGATTTGAGTTCTCATTCCAAGGAATGCGATCAAACAAGTCGATGTCATCGGCAAAACGCCCCTGAGAGATTATGTCTCGGGATGGCATATTGTGATTGACATAATCATCATTTAACTCGGCTAGCGGATAACGACATGCCAAGTTGCAGAATTCTTCAAAAGTGAGATGTTTTTTAACAGAATTTGCCGCATCACAAATATCTGATATTTCTTCTGCATATGAGACTACTGATTGATATTCAGTGCGTGCATTCTCAAGCGTATAACCTAGTAAATTAAGTCTAGGTATAACGCGAGACAATTTTCTAGCAAAAATCTCCTCTGCTTCACCAAGGTCCGGTTCTTCTTCTGGATGCTCTTCATCATCTCCGTAGTTTATTACTTCTGATTTATCACGTCTTAGATCACCATTCTGAAATAAAAATCCATAATCTTTCCCCATGCTATTTTTAGAATATGATAGGGAGACGTTTCCAAGGCGTAGCTCTATCGAAGTTCCCATTTAATTTCCCTTCTCATTATGAATGTTATTGTTGCGGATTAAAGTGGGCGGTAATTGTACTGCTAAATAGCGATGAGATAGGAGATGGGGCTAATCCGATAGTATAGTCTTTCATATAATTCCACCTCACCTTAATCATTACCACGAAAATAAGCTTTAAATCATTGCACTACCAAATTATCTCTAAAGCATTACATATTCGCCTAGCTCCCTCTGACTGTGAAAGCTGAGGTGAAACTGCCACTCGGTCATATTAATTGCTTGTGGGCTAAGGGGAAAGAGTGAGATGAGTTATTCATGAACAACATCAACTAATCAATCAATAATGTGGCTTCACCGACGGGGAGAAGAAAGGAAATCTGGGGCATTCATCTTTCAGCAAATCATACTCGGCAAAGGATGGTTTTTCTATGATATATCTCAGTAATTGGCCATAAACCCTCCCATCTTGTCATCTCTTTACCATGGGGCATATCTGAATCTCTCAGGAATGCCCATGTCTACCTCTTCCAACCTAAAACTCGCGTTAGAACTCGCGGCCAAAGTCACCGGCCGCGAGGATCTGGCCGCGCTGGCGGGGCAGGTGCAGGAGTTGGGCCCACTCTCTGACGAGACTGCCGCCGAGACCGAGCGCCTGGCGCAAACCCTGGAAGGATTGACCCAGCAGCGCGACCTGATCGCTCAGTTCGAGGCCAGCGGCCGCGCCCTGACCCAGCTCGAACTGGCCACCATACTCTCCCGGGATAAGTTGGCCGAACTGCGCCGCGAGCAGCAGGGGGCGGCAGGTAGCGCCCGCCAGCTCACCGACCAGGAGCGACTGCTGGCTTCCGAGGTCAAGCAGCTGGAGCGCCAGCTGATTGCCCAGCACAGCGAAGTTGGCCGCCTGCGTGGGGGCCTATCCCAAGCTGGGATCGATACCCGCAACCTTGCCCAGGAACAGAACAGACTGCAGCGCGAACTGCGCGAGAGCGCGGCCCAAACCGAACGGCTGGGGCGTTCCCTGGTGCAGGGAGCGCAAGGCGCTGGCGGCTTCCAGGGAGCCATCGGTAGCCTGACCGGCCGCCTGGTGGCGATGGCCGGTACCTGGTTCGGTATCCAGACCCTCACCACCCAACTGATGGCCATGTTCCAAACCGGCGATCAGGCCGAGCGGCTCAGTGTGCAGCTCAAGGCGGTGATGGGGTCGATTGCCGGTGGCAAAGAGGCGTCTGCCTGGATCCAGGACTTCGCCAAGAACACCCCGCTGCAGCTCGACGAGGTGACCCAGGTCTTCGTGCGCCTGAAGGCCTTTGGCATCGATCCCATGAACGGTTCGATGCAGGGCATCGTCGATCAGGCTTACAAGCTGGGCGGCGGATTTGAGGAAGTGCAGGGCATCTCCCTGGCCCTCGGCCAGGCCTGGGCCAAGCAGAAGCTGCAGGGTGAAGAGATCCTGCAGCTTATCGAACGCGGGGTGCCGGTGTGGCAACTGCTGGAGCAGGTCACCGGCAAGAACACCGCCGAGCTGCAGAAGCTCTCGGAAGCGGGCAAGCTCGGCCGGGACACTATCCAGGCGCTAATGAACGAGATCGCCGCCCAGTCGAGCGGAGCTGCGGCCAACAACATGAGCCTGCTCTCGGGGCTTATCTCCAACGCCCAGGACAACCTGGCCAAGTTCTACCGCATGGTGGCGGAGAACGGGGCGCTGACCTGGCTCAAGAACCAGCTGGCCAGCCTGAACCGTGAATTCGACCAGATGGCCCAGGATGGCCGCCTGCAGGCGTGGGCCCAGCGCCTCTCCGACGGCATCGTCGGGCTTGGGGAATCCATCAAGGCCTTCATCCAGACCGTCTATGCCTGGCGAGATGCCCTGCTGGTGATGGCCCAGGCTTGGTATGGCCTGAAAATCGCGGGCTGGATTGCCGATCTGCGCGGCCTCTATGGTCAGTTCATCGCCCTGCCGGCGGCGACGGCCACGGCGGCGGGGGGCATGACCACGGCAGGGACGGCAGCGGCCGCCGCCTCTATCGGGATGCAAGCTCTTGGGATGGCGATCAAGGGGTTGCTGGCCGCCGTCACTGTCGAGTCGATATTCCAGATCATCCGTCTGGCCACCGCCCTCAAGGAGTGGATGCAGGCCGAGCTGGCGCTGCGAGAATCCCAGGCGCTGCGTGCGCAGACCCAGGCTCAGCTCAATGGCCAACTGGCTGCCCTCTCTGCCGAGTTGGGAGTGGCTATCACCAGCATGGCGGATCTCGACCGCCTGGTCGCCGAGGGCAAGGTACATTACGACGAGGCCACCGGCAGTTGGCGAGCGGGGGCCGCCGCCGTTCAGGCGCTCGGCACTGAGGCCAAGCAGACCCGCGACTACCTGGATGAGATCAACGCCGTCGCCAGGAAAACGGCGGCAGAGCTCCCCGCCACGTTGGGCAAGGCAGCCCAGACCCTGGGGCTGGACTTCGAGCGGGCCAATGGCCGTATCGGCGAGAGCTTCAAGGAGACCCTCAGCGCCCTGGATACCCTGGTGCAGCACAGCGGCTCCAGTTCGGCGGCCTGTGAGGAGTACCTGGCGGCAGCGTTCAACCAGGCGAAGAACAAGGCCGAGATCGACGCGGTGATCGAGCGCATGAAGGCAATGACCAAGCAGGGCCAGCTCACCGGGGATGGCATCACCCGCTCCATGGCCATCGCGGCTGACGCCATGAGCAAGGTGAAGGGGGGCAGCGGTGACGCCAAACAGGCGGTGGCGGCGATCGGCGATGGCTTCGACTCGGCGGCCGCCAGGGCCAAGAGTGCCACCGATGCCATGCGCTCGGGCCTTCGTGGCGTACAGGATGAGGCGGAGCAGACCGGCAACGCCGTGGCCTCGGCCGGTGGCGGGGGCGGTGCGGGCAGTGGCCGGGGAGGTCACCCGCAGCGTGGGGGCCGGCTCGTTCTTCTACAAGACCGTGGACATCAACAACCTGCGCGGCAACGCCGATGCCCTGGCCAATACCCTCGCCGGCGTGGAAGAGGAGCTGGCCCGCTACAGCCAGAAGGTCAGGGACATTCCCGCCTATAGCGAGTGGAGCAAGTATTACGGCGAGAAATTCCAGAAGGAGATGGAGGCCATGCGCACTAAGCTCCAGCAGGAACTGAGCAAAGCCCAGGCGAAAGAGACCCAGCAGGCGCAAGCCCCCACTTCGGCCGCCGGCCAAGCCAGGCCATCAAGCCTGCCCCAAACCTCGTTCAATCCGGGGCAACCCCAGCGGATCATCATCGAGTTGCGTGCATCGAACGGTGCCAAGGCCGAGGTGCAGGCCGATGAGGCCAATGCCGCCGCCCTTATCAACCTCCTTAAACAGCAGGGACTGCGCTCATGAACGTCACCTTAAACGGGCTGCACCTGCCCGATGATCTCATCTGGCGCGACGAGTTCGATTGGGCCCCCGTCGAGCAAGTGGTCACGCCGACGCTCTCTGGCGCTCTCCTGGTCGAGGAAACGGCCAAACCGGAGGGGCGCCCCATCACTCTGGTGGGTCATTGCCCCCGCGCCACCGTGCTCGCACTCAAGGCGCTGGAGGCCCAGGTGGCCCAGCTGATGACCCTGACCCTGCTGGATGGACTGCAGCGGGAGGTGTTCTGGCGCAGGCCCGGCATCGTGGCCACCCCGTTGATCGAGATGGCCGACCCCGAGGCGGGTGAGCCCTATGCCTTGACCCTTAACTTCACCGAGGTGATCCGATGAGCATTCTTTCCGGCGACATCAAGCTGCTCGGCAGCCAGCGCCTGACGGACACCCCCGATGGCGGCGGCCGGGTGACCGGCCACGAGATCGTCAGTGGCGAGCACAACAGCCTGTTCCCCGACATCAGCGATCTCGACCGCGCCTATGGGGTGGTCAACCTGCGCAAGGCCTTCTTGACGGTGCAGACCGACAACACCGACACCTATTACGGCGCCAACACTACTGTGCTGCTGCCGCCGAGCGACCCCAACGTGGGCCTGTGCCTGATGAGCACCGGGGATCACCACGACACCCGCGCCGAGGCCCGCGACGTGCTGGAGCGCTACCTGGCCCGTGGGCCCAAGTGGCGCGGCTTTCTGTACGACACCCAGCTGGAAGGGCAGCGGGCGATCCGCTTCTTCCAGCGCGTCGAGGTGCGCCTGCCGGAGGTGGGGGAGACCCTGGTGCTGGTCGGCAACGAGGGCAAGGCCGGCGAGTTCGAGCAGTATGTGCGGGTGCTGGAGGTGACCCAGCAACTGGCCAAGTTCCAGATCCCCGGGGTGCCCGAGTTCACCCGCAACGTGGTGACCTGCAAGCTGGCGGATCCGCTGCGCTACACCTTCGAGGGGGAGCAGCCGACCCCCTATGACGTGGTGACCAACCTCAAAACCGCCCTGCGCGAGACCGTGGTGGCCGATGCGGCCAACTACTTCGCCACCACCAAGCTCGCGGAAAATGCGGCGTTCGGGGCCATGCAGGTGAAGGCCAAGACCATCTTCACCCAGCTGGTGCCGGCGGCCAGGAGCGAGACCCCGGCGGTGGATCTGACCGCTGCCGGCGAGCTGGCCAGCCTGGTGGATTCCGGCAAGGCCCTGGTCACCTTCTCGACCGTTGCCAGCATCGCCCCGAGTCGGGGCCTGTTCCTCGGCACCGGCGTCAAGCCGGGGACGCTCAGCATCACCATCGGCGCGGCAACCATCACCGACAAGGGGGGCGAGCTGGTTGTCGCCGGGTCTGTGGTGGGGGCTATCGACTATGGCCGGGGCCAGCTGGAGTTCAACGCCCAGTGCCCGAACTACGGCACCGCGAGCAAGAGCGTCAGTTTCTGGCCGGCGGCCCGCCCGTCGCGTATCGCCGACACGGCCCAGATCGAGATCAAGGCCAACAACCGGGGCTATGCCTACACCATCACCCTGCAGCCGACCCCGGCGCCGGGCACCCTGACGGTGTCGTTCATGGCGCAAGGCAAATGGTACGACTTGAAGGACAACGGCCGGGGCGAGCTGTTCGGGGCAGACAGGTCATACGGGTCCGGTGTGGTCAATCTGGCCACCGGCTCGGTCATGCTGACCCTGGGGGCGCTGCCGGACGTGGACACGGCGATCCTGTTCAGCTGGGCCACCCCGGTCAACTACACCAACCGCAGCGGCCAGGCCATCAGCATCAGCAAGAGCGCCTGGCAGCTGCCCCACACCGGCATCACCCCCAAGAGCCTGATCCTGACCTGGGGCGCGGGCCTGACTGCCAACGATGCGGTGGGGGATGGGCGGATCCGGGGCGACATCACCGGCACCATCGACTATGCCGAGGGCATCATCGATCTGGAGCACATCACCCTGCCGGCGCTGGGCCAGGAGTACGTGGCCCAGTACCAGTACGGCGAGCCGGTGACCGAGCGCCACATCGAGCCCGGGCGCCTCAGCACCCCCGGCCAGGTGGGGCACCTCTCCATCACCCTGGACGGTGACGGCGGCGGTGCGCTCAACCTCACCCCGGGGTCGGTGCGGGTGAAGTTCAACGCGCTTTACAACATCGTGGCGGCCGATGAGCGGATCCTCTCCATCGAGAAGAAGGACCCCATCATCACGCTGCAGGACGATGGGCAGGGCAACCTGAAAGACGCCAGCGGCAACGTGCTGGGCGCCATCGACTACGGCGCCGGCACCCTGCATTTCATGCCGGACGGCACCGCCCTGCTGCCAGAACCCACCTATGCCTGGGTGCCGGCGGGCAGCCATCAGGACCCGGTGACGGGCACCTGGTACACCGACATGCGCTGGACCCTGACAGGCTTCCAGTACGTCAACACCGCCTACACCTTCCCCGATGGCGAGGGGGGCTGGGTCGATGTGACCTACCGCAACAACAACAGCGCCCTGGCGCAGAATGCCACCCTGACCGCCCAGGCGCTGCGGATCGACGTGACCCCGGGCTATGCCGAGGCGATCCTGGAGGGCTCGATGCGCTTCACCCTGGGGGGCAGCACCTACGTGGACCGCCAGGGGTTGCTCTACCGCAACCCTGACCCGGAGACCGGTGCCGGCATCCAGGCGGGCACCATCGACTACAGCAACGGGCTGGCGGTGCTGGCCGACTGGGCGGCAGGGCAGGGGGCCCAGCCGTCGCTGCAGTCCCTGGCCACCTCGTTCAGCGTTCAGTCGGTGGATGCGGTGACCTTCCGCACCCCCGGGGCCCCGGTGGCCCCGGGCAGCCTCTACCTCAGTGCCAACACCGCCACCGGGCGGCGCATCGAGGCGACGGCAGACGGGGACGGCTATTTCACCACCACCGACATGGATGGCCGGGTGAACTACCAGACCGGGGTGGTGTGGGTGCGCTTTGGCCGCAAGGTCACGGCCGCCGGCAACGAGGGGCAGCCCTGGTATGACGCCGAGCAGGTGGGGGAGGACGGCAAGATCTGGCGCCCGCTCAGCGTGGTGGCCGACACCATCCGGTTCAACTGCGTGGTGTTCAGCTATCTGCCGCTCGATGCCGACATCATCGGGCTGGATCCGGTGCGGCTGCCGTCCGATGGCCGGGTGCCGTTCATCCGCACCGGCAACATCGTGGTGGTGCACAGCACCCGCAAGGCCGCCTTCCCGATGGGGGTCAGTGCCGGGCAGCAGCTCAACACCGGCCGCGAACGGCTGGCTTATGCCCATGTGGAGGACAAGGACGGCAAGCAACTGCCCCAGGCGCTCTACAGCGTCAACCTGGACAGCGGCGTGGTGACGCTTGCCAGCCCCTTGAACCTGACCGGTTACGCCGAACCCCTCTACGTGGTCCACCGCATCGAGGACATGAGCCTGGTCAGCGACGTGGAGATCTCGGGCCGGCTCAGACTGGCCAGGCCCTTGTCCCACGCCTATGACGCCGCCGACACCCTGGTGTCCAGTGCGCTCATCATCGGCGACTTGTGGGCGCGTTACACCGGGCTGTTCGATCAGAAGAGTTGGACCAATGTCTGGTCTGATTACCTCATCGGCGACCAGTCCACGGCGCAGTACAACGACACCGACTACCCGATCCAGGTCTCCAACCGCGCCACCCTGCAGGAGCGCTGGGCCATCATCTTCAACTCCAGCACCAACTTTGTGCTGGTCGGGGAGCATGTGGGCCAGATCGCGGTGGGGGACGTGAACACCGACTTGGCGCCCATCAACCCCAACAACGGCCAGCCCTATTTCCTGCTGGATCACCGTGGCTGGGGGGCAGGCTGGTCGAGCGGCAACGTGCTGCGCTTCACCACCCAGGCGGCGGCGTACCCGCTCTGGGTGATCCGCACCATCCTGCAGTCGGTGGCAGCCCAGGAAACCGACAAGTTCGAGCTGCAGCTGCGCGGCAACGTCAACCGCTGACAGGTAGCAGTGCAGGAAAGTGACGGCGCCGAGGGCCTGCACCCCGTTGACGCGCTAGCCACTGATGCGAGTGGGGCAATCTGCCCCACCCTGACTGATTCAACTGGAGAACACCATGGCTACTTTCCCCGTGAAGTGGTATGCGAGCGAGATGCAAGGCGCCCCCAACCTGGGGGATACCAGCGCCGGGGCCCTGACGGCCCTGCTCAAGGCCGTGCTGGTGACCGGGTTCGGCACCCTCACCCTTAACAGTCTGGTGTGGGACGCCGCCGAGAATGCCGCCAAGGCGACCATCTCTGGCGGTCACGCTTACCTGAAAGACTCGGTGATTGAGGTGACCGGTGCAAGCCCTGCCGCCTACAACGGCGAGCACCGAGTCAAGAAGGTGAGCACCACCGAGGTGTGGTTCGAGTTGGACGGTGGCAACCCCGGGGCTTCTGCCAGCGGCACCCTCACCATGAAGGTGGCCCCGCTCGGCTGGACCCTGACCCACGAGAGTGCAGACGGCATGGTGGCCATCTACCGCCCGACCGATGTATCGGCATCTGGCAACGTCAGTTTGCGTATCGACAACACCGCATTCAGCGGCTGGACAGGAACCAGCAGTGCCTATCTGGCTAAGGCCCAGCTCGTCGAGGATGTGGTGGGCATAGATACCTATACCCTGATCTACGATCATCGCTGGCCCGCGACCAAGCGCTACAGCGACGGGCGCTGGGATCTCATAGGCGACAGTCAACTGCTCTTTTTCCTGCCCGCGTATGCCGCCCACAACTACCAAGCATTGCTGATGTTCGGCTATATCAACTCGGTGCGCCCCGGTGACCGTTATCATGCGCTCTTGGCGACATACTGTGTCCAGAGTGCGAATGATACTGCGCGCCGTTGGGACGCATCGACTTCATCACCCTCTTACGCTTATGTGTATAACAACTTGCTTTCCTTCGATGAGTCCAGTCACAGGGTCATAGCCCGAGCTTACCATCAGCTTTATGGTACGACCGTGTGGTGGTTGAAGGGGGTATTTCCCAGATTTGGTACGGGGTTGACGGTCCCCAACGGGCCGGATAACGGGTTCTATCTGTGTACGGATCCCATCATGGTGCTGGAGACCAATAACCACCTGCGGGGCCATCTCCCCGGGGTCGTGGTGCCCTATGCCAACCTAGCCGCATGGGGTCGTAAAAACTTTAAAGACATGCCAGCACTGCCCGGCAAGATCGTGCGGTTTGTCCAAGCCACCTACAACGAGAATAGTTTTAACTATGCTCCCACCCTGATTGGCTTTGATCTCACAGGTCCCTGGAGGTAAGCCATGGCGCTTGGCGATGTTGTCTACGAGAAGGTGATTGATTTCGCTGTTACCCCCAACGTACCCACGACCCTCTTTGGCACGGGTATCTCCGCAGCCTACGAGTCCGTCAGCAAGACCCTGCAGGCCAGCATCGGCCTCGCGCAGGGCGGCGTTATTTTCAGTGGGGAGCCTACCTGTCAGGAGTATGACGCCGAGTGTGAACTCACGCTCAAGATAGTGTCGGACTCTGCGGGTAGAAAGCACGTTGGGGGTTGGTTAGTGACTCCCACGGGCACCCAAGCTAATGGATACCGCTTCTTTGCGCTCGATAACACCTTCGGGATAAGTAAATGGATCAATGCGGTTGAGTCCTCAGTTCAATCCGCCTCCAATAGCACTGGTAGCGGGTTAGTGGTGGGCCAGAGCTACCGGGTGAAATTCACGAAGGTCGGCACCAACCTGACGCTGTATGTCAATGACGTACAGGTCATGCAGGCCAGTGATAACACCCACTTTAATCTGAGGCCTGCCCTGTTCCTCTACGGCTGTACGGTGCAGGTCTCAAAGATTATCTGGCGGCATCTCGATTCGGCGCTCACCTTGGGGGAGGTGAGAACCCACCGCATGAGGTTCACCCCTGCCAATCAGGAGCCGCGCAGCGTGTTCCAGCCGCAGGACGTGGCTTGGGTCAGTGGGGAGGGCAGAGGCTATGCGGGCCCCGTGAACCCCACCCAGCTAGACACGAATCTCCTTTGTTCTGGGCTGGACAGGTACTGGCTGCGGGATGGGGTTCAGAACGTGCTGCAGGGCTACATCGAGAGCACGGTCACGATCAACGGGGAGGGGGTCGCCCGCCGGGTGCTCTGCTTCGGCCAGGCGGGCAACCTGGTCGGCGAGACCATGAGCCGCGCCAGCGATGGCAAATACCGGTTCGATCTCTTGTGGCTCAACCGCCGCTATATGCTGGTCGCCCAGGACGATCCGGCGTTCGGCCCCGCCGACTACAACGCCGTGGCGGCCGACTTCCAGCTCCCCACCCCCTACGCCCCCGGTGAGGGGGTCGGCCTGGCCTGATAGGGCCGCACCAGGAGGTACTATGTTCACGTATGCAGATGCCCTGCGCACCAGCCGCGCCCAGCTGCTGGCCACCGCCATCGACGAGGGCAGCGCGGGGCCCGCGACCCTCAAGATCTACACCGGCACCCGCCCCGCCCCGGGGGCGGCCGTCACCAGCCAGGTGCTCTTGGTGACGCTGCAGTTCACTCACCCGTGCGCCCAGAGCGTGACGGGCGGGGTGCTGACGCTCAAGCCCCTGGCCGAGCAGATGGTCACCGCCAGCGGGGTCCAGGCCTGGGGGCGCATCGCCAACCGGGACGGGGGCTTTGTGGCGGATCTCGACGTGGGGCCACCGGAGAGCGGCGCCGACATCGAAATCCCCGCCAGTGAGCTGTTCACCGGCGCCATGGTGCGCATCAACGACGCCATCTTTACCGAACCCTAACCGCTCCCCGTGAGCCACGAGGTCAGCATGGCCAGAACCGACGCCCGGCTGGAGTTGCAGAAGGCCCGCAAGGCCAGCGCCGCCCTGGAGCTGAACCCGCTCATGGTGCAGCGCTATGCGGCCGTGCTGCGGGGCACCAGCCTGCCGCCCAGCCTGACCTGCTCCCCGGGCCTGGTGCTACCGAGCGCACTGCAGGGGACGGGGCCCGCGACCCAGGCCAGCCTGGCGGTGATACCGGTTTACCCGGCTGCCCTGCTGGCCACGGCGCCGCAGCCGGTGGTCGAGATCGGTGCCGCCGTGGTCATCGAGGCGACCCTGGCCAGCACGGCTCGCCCCCTGCTGCCTGCCATCGAGGCCGGCCACGACATCAATGTGTTCCGGGGGCCGAGCCACACCAGCACCGATCATTTCGAGCGGGCCGCGCTGGTGACCCGGGCAGTGCAAAGCGACTGGCAGCAGCCAGCCCTCGTTTCTTCCCCCTGTCAGAATCATTGGCAGGAGGCCAGCCCCCTGCAGAGCGAGTGGACCGGCCTGGCCGAACAGCTGCCCCGGGAGGATGGCACCGTGCTTGTGCCGTTCGATGAGGGGTTGGCCCTCGACGCAAGCAATGGCCATGGGTTCGACAGCCTGCCCCCCGGCCATGCCGTGACCCGTTCGCTCTGGGTCGAGGGGGCCCCGGTGGGGCGCTGGCAGGTGAGCGGGTTTCGCAACCCCCCGCGCCAGGACAAGGTGTGGCAAGCCGACCACTGGCAGGAGGCCACCCCGCTCGGTTTCACCCTGGGCGGCCAGCGCTGGCAGCTCGGCCTGCAGCTGCACAAGGGCTGGCTGTCGCGCTGGGAGGAGGCAATGCAGCCCCCCTGGGGCATGTCGCCACCGCCCAAGCCGACGACGCCACCGGTACGCCCGGACAAACGGACCAAGGTGCTGGCGTTCGGCCGGCCCCGGGGGGACGCCTCCCTGGAGTTCGTCTGGTTCGGACAGGCTCAGATTGTTATCCCAACCCGGAGGGTTTATCTGGTGAGCAACACAGCAAGCATTGTACGGGTGAGGGATGGGGTCGATATTCCAACCACCTCGCTGAGCATCGAACTCGACACCGACTCCTGGGCCTGGCAGTTCACGGCCCAGATCCCGCGCGTCGCGGCAGCGGCCATGACGGACGATGAAGAGGTCAGCATCCACGTCAACGGCCAGCAGTGGGACTGCGTATGCGATGGCTGGCAGTCGAGCGAGAGCTTTGCCCGGCAGTCGGCGACCCTGACCGGTCGCTCTCGCACCGCTTATCTGTCGCCGACCCACGTACTGGCGCAAGCGGTGAGCGAGAGCGCCTTGGCTACCATGGCCCAGCTGGCGGAGGCGTTGCTGCCGTTTGGCTGGACCCTGGATTGGCAGGCAGCGGACTGGCTGGTACCGGCAGGCTTTTTCAGCCTGGACAAGCAGACCCCGATCGAGGCGATCAAGTACCTGGCCGAGGCGGCAGGCGGGTTCGTGCTGCCGCACCAGCGCAACCGGCACCTGGTCATCAAGCCACGCTACCCGACCGTCCCCTGGCAGCTCGACGGGGCGCTGGCCGACATGGCCATTCCCCGCGCCATCATCACGACCCTGGGCAGTGACTCCCAGCCCGGGCAGGCGGCGAACGGGGTCTGGGTCAGTGGTGGTCATCAGGGCATCAGCGCCCGGGTGCTGCGCCAAGGCACGGCAGGGGAGAAACAGGCACCGACCATCACCCACCCGCTGGTGTGCGATGTGGTGGCGGCCCGTGCCCAGGGGGTGGTGGCCCTGGCCAAGACCATGCCGAAGCGCCTGCAGGCCATCGAGCTGCCGCTATCGAACGACACCGGACTCATCTTGCCGGGGGCGTTGCTCGCGGTGGATGGCTGGAAGGGTTTTAACCGGAGCGTGCGGGTCTCTGCAGAGCTGCAGGACAGGGCTATGAAGGTACGCCAACAACTGAGCGTGGAGCGATTTGTATGAACCTGTTCAAACAGTTCCTGGAGCTGGTACCCGGTGCCGACCCTTTGCTGGTTGGTACCGTGACCGCTGTCGGTGCCACGACGACGACGCTGCAAACGATGGGGGGCGGTGTGGTGGTGGTGCGAGGGGGAGGGGTGGCCATCGGCCAGAAGGCGTTCTACCAGAGTGGTGCTATCATAGGGCCCGCTCCTGATTTACCAACCTATGAAATCGAGGTTTAAACCCCTGTTAAGCGTTTTTCAAACTGGGTGATTTCTGATTCACCGAGTTTGATAAATGTGGCCTCTGCTCTGTTTATCGTTTTACCCAGTTGCGTTTTTCATTTTTCGCGGCGGGCTACAGCTCGGTGCTCAAGGTGGCCACTGCCGGCCGCTGGGTGGGTGATCCGGTGGGCCCCCGGCCGGCGCCGGGGAGCGGAGGGGCCTAGGTGGTGGTGGGGTTTTGTCGGTGTGCATGCTGAGTACGGGATCCCGGGTCGCCGCCGAGCTCGGCGCCCAGGCAGGTGAACCGGTGCTGCAGGTGGCCCCGGGCCGCCGACGAGCTCAGGGCCCAGGGTGGCTACTGCCGGTGGCCGGGCAGGTGAACCGGTGCTGCAGGTGGCCCCAGGCCGCCGACGAGCTCAGGGCCCAGGGTGGCCACTGCCGGTGGCCGGGCGGGTGAACCGGTGCTGCAGGTGGCCCCCGGGCCGGTGCCGGGATCCGGTGTCCAAGGTGGCCCGCGGCGGCGGGTGGGTGATCTGGTGCGCGGTGGGCCCCGGACCGCCGCGGGCTCGGTGCCCAAGGTGACCAATGCCGGTGGCCGGGCGGAGGATCCGGTGCTGCAGGTGGCCCCCGGCCCGCCGACGAGCTCAGGGCCCAGGGTGGCCACTGCCGGTGGCCGGGCGGGTGAACCGGTGTTGCAGGTGGCCCCCGGGCGGGGGGCGGGACCTGGTGCCCAGGGTCGCCGATGAGCTCGAGGCCTAGGGTGTCCGGTGCTGTAGATGTCCAGCTGGCCAGTGCCGGTGATCCGGTACGTAGTGGGCCCGCGGGCCGGTACCGGGACCTGGTGCCCCGGGTCACCGCCGAGCTCGGCGCTCAAGGTGGCCACTGCCGGCCGCTGGGTGGGTTATCCGGTGGGCCCCCGGCCGGCCCCGGGATCCGGTGCCCTGGGTCGTCGACGAGCTCGGGGCCAGGCGGGTGAACCGGTGCTGCAGGTGGCCAATGCCGGCGGCCAGGCGGGTGAACCGGTGCTGCAGGTGGCCAATGCCGGTGGCCGTGCGGGTGATCCGGTGGGGAGGTGGCCCCCGGGCGGGGGCGGGACCTGGTGCCCCGGGTCGTCGACGAACTCGGGGCCCAAGGTGGCCGCCGGTGGGTGGGTGATCCGGTGCCCAAGGTGGCCAGCGGCGGCGGGTGGGGGTGATCTGGTACGCGGTGGGCCCCGGGCCGCCGCGGGCTCGGGGCCCAGGGTGGCTACTGCCGGCGGCCCGGCGGGTGAACCGGTTCTGCAGGTGGCTCCCGGGCCGGCGCCGGGATCCGGTGCCCTGGGTCGTCGACGAACTCGGGGCCCAAGGTGGCCACTGCCGGCGGCCCGGCGGGTGAACCGGTTCTGCAGGTGGCTCCCGGCCCGCCGACGAGCCCAGGGCCCAGGGTGGCCACCGGTGGGTGGTCCGGTGCTGCGGGTTGCCCCGGGCCGGCGCCGGGATCCGGTGCCCTGGGTCGTCGACGAACTCGGGGCCCAAGGTGGCCAGCGGCGGCGGGTGGGGGTGATCTGGTGCGCGGTGGGCCCCGGGCCGCCGCGGGCTCGGGGCCCAGGGTGGCCACTGTCGGCGGCTGTGCGGGTGATCCGGTGGGGAGGTGGCCCCGGGCGGTGGTCGGGACCTGGTGCCCCGGGTCGCCGATGAGCTCGGTGCCCAAGGTGGCAACTGCCGGCGGCCCGGCGGGTGAACCGGTTCTGCAGGTGGCTCCCGGCCCGCCGACGAGCCCAGGGCTCAGGGTGGCCACTGCCGGCGGCCAGGCGGGTGAACCGGTGCTGCAGGGTGGCCACTGTCGGCGGCTGTGCGGGTGATCCGGTGGGGAGGTGGCCCCCGGGCGGTGGTCGGGACCTGGTGCCCCGGGTCGCCGATGAGCTCGGTGCCCAAGGTGGCAACTGCCGGCGGCCCGGCGGGTGAACCGGTTCTGCAGGTGGCTCCCGGCCCGCCGACGAGCCCAGGGCTCAGGGTGGCCACTGCCGGCGGCCAGGCGGGTGAACCGGTGCTGCAGGTGGCCAATGCCGGTGGCCGTGCGGGTGATCCGGTGGGGAGGTGGCCCCCGGGCGGGGGTCGGGACCTGGTGCCCCGGGTCGCCGATGAGCTCGGTGCCCAAGGTGGCCACTGCCGGCGGCCCGGCGGGTGAACCGGTTCTGCAGGTGGCTCCCGGCCCGCCGACGAGCCCAGGGCCCAGGGTGGCCACCGGTGGGTGGTCCGGTGCTGCAGGTTGTCCCCGGGCCGTCTCCGGGATCCGGCGCCCTGGGTCGTCGACGAGCTCGGGGCCCAGGGTGGGAGCGGGGAAAGGGATCCGGTGCTGCGTCCGGCAAGGTGTATCTGGCGGGCAGCCGGCCACCGCTGGCTGGTATGTGTTGCAGGAGGGGCCTGTCCCGCCTGGCTGTCGGGACCTAGAGCACCCATCACTGTGGGTGGTGCCTGCTGATGGGGTGCGGATTCAAGGTCTCGGCCTTGGCTGTTGGGTGGCGTTGTTACCCCTTGAGGCCTGCGTCCGATCCTGTCTCAGCCGTTCCTTTGTGCGAAGCTCAATACCATTGGCGGGGGTAGGGGGGAGTTCTGGGAAAAATGAAGGGAAATGAAATGGGTTACGTATGAGAGGCGCTATAGGAGAGTTGGATTACCTTGCGCAACGCTGAACGAAGGAGGGGGTTTACCTTGCCAAATGAAATGAAGCGCGTAATAGTATGTTAACATTTTCATGTGGTCAGGCATTGTAATGTAGCCAAACCACACATTTGGTTAGTTGTAATTTGAGTCCCGAACTGCCATGCTGTGATTGCTGCTGTGAAAAACCATCACCTCAGCTGACTATTAATTTCGCTTACGGAGGTGTGTCACAATGCCTAAAGACAAGCGGAGAAAAAAACATAACAACATGAAACCAGACAAACTCACGGCGGCTCAATTGGCTCGCCAGGCAATTGCTGCTGATAGCATCAAGCTTACCCTAGATCCGGTATTCCCGGCTGATGGGGATACTACGAACGCACTTGTACTGCGCTTACCGCTTTCTATGCGCTTTGCAACCTACACCTACGATGTAGAGTTTTTACTTGGTTCATACCTTCTTGGTAAAGCATTGGATGTTTGGAAAAGCATTCCTCGTGATGCTATTGGTGAAGCTCCGAAAATGTTCATCCCAATTAGCATGCAAATATTGGCTGATTATCGTTTCGTTGAAACCGTGACAAAGCATGTCGCACTGCTAGCACACAATAAACATTTTATTTTAATGGGAACCCCAGATTCACTAGGCATGTTTCCCGAACGTTTAGATACCAAAGGGCTTGCCGAAATATATGATGCAGTCGGCATTCAAGTTGGTATCGGTGATATTCAATCCAATCATTTTTATCCATCCCTCCTGCAGGAAGGAATCAGTTCAGTTCTCCCATCACACCGATTCGCTGTCGCGAACTCTGCTAAATTGATATTGAGCGAGATGAAGAACGCTGCTAAAACGGTAGGGATCCGTTATTACGAGCCAACACCTCGTCCATGGGAGATGACACTTCCTGAAAGTGCAGCCGATTTCGGTGCCTTTTGCGCCTGAGAGTGCAGATCTACATCGTGAGAGATGACGATTCGAGGCGTTTTGGGAAATGGGTAGCTCAAGGCGCTAGATTTCAAAGAGAGTGGGCTTTTTTGACGATTCATCAATCGCATTCAAGTTCGTATTAAGCCACTTTCCTTTTGGAATGCCACTGACACGCCAACACGAAAAAGCCTCCCGCCAATACCCCGAGTGAAGTGACAGAAAATACATCGCTCCCAAATGCCGCCAACATAAGACAATTGTTGGTCATTGCCATTGCAATTCCGAACCCAATCGCTGCTCGGCGGCGAATAACCAACAGCGATGCCAGGCGGGCACGGGCACCTGTGTC
>NZ_CP187595.1:4952500-5212928 GCF_049860615.1 Aeromonas sp. FL131 | reverse complement strand
GGCGCCTCCATCAGGTGAATGATGGCGCCATCATAGCCAGCCCACTTCCCCCTCTTATCCCACTGATGTTCTGAGCAATTCGGATATCCCGCTGGATCCGAATCCCGCCGAACACAACCGGATGAATCACCCTTGCCGACCCGATAGCCTGACTCCGCATCAATTGGGAGCAGGCATGAACGAATCAACCTTGAGAACTGGCTGGGTCTGTATCGCCACCGAAGGCAAAGCGGTGGACGGGCGGGATATTACCCGCGACTGGCTCACCGACATGGCCGAGACCTACGACCCGACCTATTACACCGCCGTCATCTGGCCCGATCACGATCGCTGGTCCAGCTACGGCACCGTGCAGGCCCTCAAGACCGAAGAGGTCGATGGCAAATTCAAGCTGTACGCCATCCTTTGCCCAAACCGCGATCTCATCTACTGGAACCAGAGCGGCCAGTATCAGTTCTGCTCCATCGAGCCGTTCGAGCAGTTCGCCGATCTGGGGCGCACCTACCTGATTGGTCTGGGCGTCACCGACCAGCCAGCCAGCACCGGGACCACCCACCTCAAGTTCAGCAAGAGCAACAAGGGCCAGGTCATCGGCACCAGCGAACCGCTGGATCTCTCCATGTTCACACTGCCCAAGCATGAGAAGCCAGACAGCCTGCTCACCAAGCTGTTCAACCTGCTCTCCAGCCATGGCGAGCAGGCACCTACCACTCCCCCCAGCCAACCCGAGGATGAGGAAATGAAACCAGAACAGTTCGATCAGATGCTGGGGGCCCTCACTGGCCTTGGCACCAAGATCGATGCCTTCAGCGCCAAGCTGGAAGCCAAGCCGACCACCGAGGAAACCACCCAGCCGGTCACCGAGCCCACCAAGGTGGAGGATAAACCCGGCATCACCGCCGAGCAGTTCACCAAGCTGGAGCAGACCCTGACCGGCCTGACCGACAAGTTCGGCGAGCTGCAGGGCAAGATCGAACAGTTTTCCGCTGAAGTACCGGGCCAGCGCCCGGGCGCGCTCGGCGGTGACGATACCCCCACCGTTTACTAAGGAGCGGCCGTGAGTCAGTCCCTCACCGTCCAGGCCCGTCAGCGCCTGGAGCAATACAGCAACGCCCTGGCCAAGTCCTACGGCATCCCCGTTAACGCACTGGCCAAGCAGTTCAGCGTCATTTCTGGCCCGGTCGAAACCGGCCTGCGCTCAGCGCTGCTGGCGTCCGTCGAGTTCCTTGGCCTCATCACTTGCCTGGACGTGGATCAGATCAAGGGCCAGGTAGTGCAAGTCGGCATCGGCAAGCTGTTCACCGGCCGTAAGAAGGATGGCCGCTTCAACGGCAAGATCGGCGTCGCCGGCAACACCTACGAGCTGACCGAGACCGATTCCTGCGCCTCCCTCGACTGGGCCACCCTGTGCGTCTGGGCCAACGCCGGCAGCGAGGGCGAGTTCATCCGCCTGGTCGGTGAGTTCATCAACCGGGTCTTTGCCCTCGACATGCTGCGGGTCGGCTGGAACGGCGTGAAAGCCGCTGAGACCACCGATCCGGAGAAGAACCCGCTCGGTGAAGACGTCAACAAAGGCTGGCACCAACTGGCCCGCGAGTGGAACGAAGGCAGCCAGATCATCAAGGCCGAGGCCGGCAAGAAGATCCACTTCGACCCGGATGGCAAGGGTGATTACAAGACCCTGGACGAGATGGCCTCCGACCTCATCAACACCACCATCGATCCACTGTTCCGCCAGGACCCGCGTCTGGTTGTGCTGGTCGGTACCGATCTGGTGGCCGCGGCCCAGGCCAAGCTCTACAGCGAAGCCACCAAGCCGAGCGAGCAGATCGCCGCCCAGAAGCTGGCCGAATCCATCGCCGGGCGCCGCGCCTATATCCCGCCGTTCTTCCCGGGCAAACGGATGGTGGTCACCACCCTGGACAACCTGCACATCTACACCCAGCGCGGCACCCGCAACCGCAAGGCCGACGATAACCAGGACAAGAAGTGCTTCGATAACCAGTACTGGCGGATGGAAGGCTATGCCATCGGCGAGTACCTGGCCTATGGCGGCTTTGAAGAGGCCGACATCGAGATCGGCGCCGCGCCGGCAGCACCCGAGGTCTAAGCCATGAGCTCACCCGGTCAACGCCACAAACAGCGCGTCCAAGCCATGCAGGGGGCTGCACAAACCGCCAGCTCAGGCATGGCCACCGGCGCGGTGGCGGACAGCCTGCACCTGCAGATGATTGCCCTGGAACAGGACATCGTGCGTCTGCGCAAGCTGGCCCGCATTGGGGACCGGGTGAACATGAAGCGGGACGAGCTGATGCCCAAATACCGCCCCTATGTGGAGCGCTATCTGGCCGCCGTCAGTGAGTCCGGCCAGCCCTACCAGAACGAGCTGTTTCAACGCCTCATCATCTGGGCCTTCGATGTCGGGGATTTCGACGCCGGCATTGCCTGGGCGGATCTCGCCATCGCCCAGGGCCAACGCACCCCGAACAACATCAAGCGCGACTGGGCACATTTCGTGGCCGACACCGTGCTGGAGTGGGCCGAGAAGCAAGCAGCCGAGGGGCATGCCGTCGAGCCATGGTTCTCCCGGGTGTTCGACAAGGTACGCAATGACTGGCGCCTCAACGAACGGCTGACCGCCAAGTGGTTCAAGGCGGCAGGTTGTCTGCTGCTGCGTGACCACGACGGCCAGCCTCGCCCCAGCGCCGTGGGGGACAGCGCCACCCTGGAGCAAGCCGACCACTGGCTGGCCCAGGCCGACAAGCTGCACAGCAAGGTGGGCGTCGGCACCTTGCGCCAAAAGATTGCCATGCGCCTGCGGGCGCTTAATCCGGAGCAATAACGACTCTCCGCGCCGTCGCACCCCGGCGGGGAGGATAGGCCAGCCGCAAGGCCCGCGCCGAATCCTGCGATCCGTGGCTACAGGGGTGCACCTTTTCTCGCCGCGCCATCGGCGACCCGTGTAACCGGGGTAGTGGTGTTCACATTGGCAAGCATCAACAGGGGTCCAGACATGTTTGCAGGCAAGGATATCGACTACAGCGCCGCCACTATCCGCAATGACGGGTTCTGGCCTGATGTGGCCGTGGCCGACTTCGAGCGCCGCCGCGCCCTGCCTGCTGACCTCGACCAACAGACCACCGGCGCCGCCCTGCTGGCCGCCGTCTCTGAAATCAACCTGCAGCTCGCCAGCCACCAGGTCGCGCTGCTGGCCAAGGGCTACGCCAGTGCCGCTGCCGTACCGGGTCCGAGCCTAGAAGGCGGCACCAATGCGCTGACCGAGCAGTACCTGGCCGCCGTGTTTGCCCGTGCCAAGGCGGCCATCTTGCCGGAGTTCGCCAGCGTCACCGAGCGACCGGCCGCCAACAACCAGGTGGAACGGGCGCCAGAGCAGCGCGCCCAACTGCTGGCCGAAAGTCAGCAGTTGGTGCGCAGCATCAAGGGCAAACATCGGGCGGGAGTGTCACTGATATGAGCGAAGCCATGAACGAGCAGCAAGCCCAGGGCTATTTCCTGCACGCGCTCCACGCCGAGATCCAGCGGGTACTGCCGGCCAAATGCCACAAGTCGCTGGATAGCTGGATGGAGAACGGCGCCATCCGGCTGGAATCCAAGAACATGGGGCCCACCGGGGTGGATGTGGCCTGGCTCACCTATCAGGCGGTGTACACCATCGAGCAACTGCCCTTTCGCGAACTGGATCCGGCCATCGTGCTGGCCACGGTCGCCGCATGGGTGCAGGAAAATGATCCGTTTCGCGAGAAGTTCAAGCTGGACGACCCAGAATACGCCGTCACCCCGAACGATGAGCGGACCGCCGATCTCGAGATCCAGCTCACCTTTACCGAGCCGCTGCGCCTCATCGAGCACCCGAGCGGCCCCATCCAATGGAGCGGCAAACGCTGGAACGTGGCCCCCTATGAAATCTGGGTGGCAGAGCACATCGAGATGAACGTCGGTGACACCGGCCATCACCAGGTAGGTGGACAGTCATGATCACCATCACCCTGGACACCCGTCGCAGCAAGGACCAGCTCAACCTGCTGGCCCTGCCAGCCAAGAAACGCAAGCGCCTGGTGTGGCGGGCAGCCAACGAGATGAAAAAGCTGGCGGCCCGCAATGTGCGCCAGCAGCAAGACCCGAACGGCCAGCCCTGGGCACCGCGCAAGCGCGGCAAACGCAAGATGCTGCGCGGCCTCCCCAAGTTGCTGCAGATCCGCGAGCCCCGCCAGGACGTGGCCGAGCTCGGGTTCACCAAGGGCACCATGAGCGCCCACGCGGGGATCATCGCCAACACCCACCAAAAGGGGCACACCTACAAGATGACGGCCGCCAGCCGGCGCCGCATCGCCCCCAGTGAAGGCGGCAAGCAGAAACAAGCCTCCAAGGCCCAGGCGCGCAAGCTGCGCGAACTCGGGTTCAAGCGCCCGGGCCAGCGCAAGCGCTCATACCGGTCGGCCTCACTTGGCTGGATCACCAGCAATCTCAACTACGCCCAGGCGGGCCTGCTCATCAAGAAGCTCAAGGATGAACCGGTGAAAGAGAGCTGGGAAATAGAGCTGCCTGCTCGCCCCTTTCTGGGGGCCAATGCCAAGCAACGGGAGCAGGCCTTTGCCCGCGCCCTGCAGAGCATCAATTACGGCTGGGACGTCAACAAGCAAGACCTCAAGAGGAAATAAGCCATGTGGCCTTATGTACAGATCAACAACTTGAACCAGATGCAGGGGCCGGTGACCGAGGTCGAACGCCACCTGCTGTTCGTCGGCAGCGCCGCCAGCAACACCGGCAAGCTGCTCTCCCTCAACACACAGTCAGACTTTGACCAGCTGCTCGGCGCCGCTGACAGCGAGCTGAAAGCCAACCTGCAGGCCGCCATGGCCAACGCCGGCCAGAACTGGACGGCGGCCGCCTTCGTGCTGCCCACCGACATGGACTGGAAAGAGGCAGTGCGCGATGCCCAGAAAACCCAGTCATTCGAGGGGGTCGTGGTACTGGGGCAGGAGTGGGACCAGGCCAGCATCAATGCCGCCCACGCCCTCAACCAGGAACTGATCGCCAAGTGGGGGCGCTGGCAGTTCATGCTGCTGGCGGTACCGGGCATTGCGAAGGAGCAAGACTGGTCCACCTATGAGACCGAGCTGGCCACCCTGCAGGAGGGCATCAAGGCGGAATCCGTCTCGCTGATCCCGCAGCTGTTTACAAACCTCGTCGGCGCCTACGCCGGCCGCCTGTGCAACCGCTCGGTCAGTGTGGCCGACAGCCCCTGCCGGGTGAAAACCGGCGCCGTGGTGGGTCTTGGCAACAAGCCGAAGGACAAGGACGGGGTCGAGCTGCCGCTGGCCACCCTGCAGACCCTGGAGCAGAACCGTTACTCGGTGCCGATGTGGTACCCGGACTATGACGGTACCTACTGGGCCGACGGCCGCACCCTGGACGCCGAGGGCGGCGACTACCAGGTGATCGAAAACCTGCGGGTCGCCTACAAGGTAGCGCGCCGGATGCGGGTACGTGCCATCGCCCGTATCGGCGATCGCTCGTTCAACTCCACCCCGGGCAGCACGGCCGCCGCCATTCTCTACTTTGGCAAAGACCTGCGCGAGATGGCCAAGGCCATCACCATCAACGGCCAGCCGTTCCCGGGCGATATCACCTCCCCCAAGGATGGCGACATCGGCATCCAGTGGACCGACAAGAACCACGTTTCCATCTACGTGGTGATCCGCACCGTGGACTGCCCCAAGGGGATCACCGTCAACATCATGCTCGACTTGAGCCTCAACAACGGGGAGGGCTAATCCATGACCCGCCGTATTTCCGGCCAGAACTTCGACATTGAACTGCTGGGCACCATGGTGCACGTCGAGAAGGCCAGCCTGACCATCACCGATAACAGCGCCGTGGCGCAAACCCGGGGCATCCCTGACGGCTATGTGGACGGCGACGTCTCGGCCGAGTGCGAGTTCGAGCTCGATGCCAAGAACTTCAAGCTGCTCAGCAACGCTGCCAAGCGGGCCGGCAGCTGGCGCGGGATGAAACCGGAGGATGTGCTGTTCTATGCCGACAATGGCGACGAGACCATGAAGGTGGAGGCCTTCGGCGTGAAGCTGCAGATCTCCGACCTGCTGGATATCGACCCCAAGGGCGGTAGCAAGACGTCGCACAAGATCAAGGGCGCCGTCACCTCCCCCGACTTCATTCGCATTGATGGCGTGCCGTACCTCTCGGAAGACGACACCCGCCACCTGAAAGGGTAAGGGGGACCAATGGACGACATCGACCGCGCCAACCACCACGCCGCCCGCATGCTGGCGATCCAGTTGGCTAACCAGGTGGGCAAAGGCCACTACCAGGGCGAGAGCCGGCACCTGTGCGAAGAGTGCGACGACCCCATCCCGGAAGAACGCCGCCGCCATGTACCCGGGGTGCGCCTGTGCGTCCCCTGCAAGACCCGCCTTGAGCGGCTGGGTCGCTAACCAGAGCAACGGACATGAACTCTATGCCAAACAAAGACCCCACCCTCTGGGCTGCCATGCTGGCCTGGCTGATGGACAACTGGCCCGCCGTCTATGGGGCACTGCTGGCGCTGGCCATCGCCTTCCTGCGCATCACCTATGCCGGTGGGCGGGGTCGCCGCCGGCTGATCGAATCCCTGCTGTGCGGCCTCATCACCTTAGCGGCCGCCACTGGGACCCAGCTGCTAGGGATCCCCCAGGAAGCCACCCCGTTGTTGGGTGGCATGGTGGGACTGCTTGGGATCGACATCATCCGCGACCGGGCCGCACTGATGTTTCGCAAGAAGGAGGACAACAATGCCGCGCAGTAACTGCCACCCACAGGTGGCTGCCTTTCTCGACCTATTGGCCTATGCCGAGGGCACCAAGGGCCTGGGGGACGACGGTTACAACAAGCTGGTCAATCCGGCGGGGTTCTTCGGTGACTACAGCACCCACCCCAATGTGTCTGTCATCGTCCGCCCCGGACTGGTCAGTACCGCCGCCGGCCGTTATCAGCATCTGTCCAAACACTGGCGCCACTATCAGATGCTGCTGGCCTTGCCGGACTTTGGCCCCGAGTCACAAGACACCTGGGCTATCCAGCTTATTCGCGAGCGCAAGGCGCTAGACGATGTGCTCAAGGGGCGCATCCCCCAGGCGGTGGCCAAGTGCGCCAACATCTGGGCCAGCTTGCCGGGCGCCGGTTACGGTCAGCGCGAGCACAAACTGGCTGACCTGCTGGCCAAGTTCACTGAGTTCGGCGGGGTGCTGGCATGAGCACCCTCAGCAAGGTCATGGGGATCGTGGGCCTGCTGCTGGTGCTGGCGCTCTATGTCACCCACCGCCGCAGCGTGGACATGCAGCGCACGATGGGCGAGCAACAAACCACGATCACCCACCTGCAGACCGTCAACAGCCAGCAGGCCACCGAACTCCAGGAACAGCAGCTGATGACGACGGGCTTGCGCCTGCTGCTAAACGACCAGAACGCGGCCTTGGCCGAGCTCGACAACCAGAACAGGAAGACCGCCGATGAACTGCAACAAGCGTTGGCCACGCCACCGACTGGCCGCCCGGACTGTGCTCGCGAGCCTCTGCCTGCTGGCGCTTTGCGCCTGCTCCAGCCAGCCCACCACGGTGGTGCAAACCAAGGTAGTGAAGCGGCTGCCGCCGCCCGGGCTGGTGCCACACTGCCAGGAGCCTGACTTTACGGGGGCCACTTACGGCGAGGCCGTGCGGTTTATCCCCACCCTGCAGACGGCGCTGCGCCGCTGCCAAACCCAGATCAACACCCTGAACCATTGGATTGAACAAGAGGAAACCACCCCATGAGTACACCGATCATCACCCTGGACGTCGCCGGCAAAGAGCTGAAATTCGCCCCCACCATGGTGGCCTATAACGGCTTCATCAACGACATGATGCCCAACGACAAGGTGGCACCGGCTCACAACTACCTGAAAAAGATCGTCTGCGCCGAGAGCAAAGAGGCGCTCGATGAGCTGCTCAAGCGCCCCAGCGCCGCCCTGCAGCTGGCGGGGGCCATCAACAAGGAGTTCGCACCCGAGCTGGAGATCACCGTAAAAAACTGACGGCGCGCGCCGAGGCCATCGAGCGCAACCAACTGGAGCAGGTGCTGGCGCTGCGGCGCTACTACCTGCCCCATGAGGATGACGACCTCGACAACCTGGCTCGCGCCATCTGGTTAGACAGAAACGCAAGAGAGTCCAACGCCACCGCCGTGGCAGAGGGCATTGCCAAAGCACTGAACGGATAAGAGACCCCTATGGCTTGGATGGAAAAATTGATGATGCAGGTAGCATTGGTTGACCAGGTCACCAAGCCCCTTGCCGGCATCAATGCCCAGATGGACAAGGTCACCAAGTCAGGCCGCCAGGGCTGGAGCAACATGGCGATGGGGGCCACCACCGTGGCCGGAGGCGTCATGGCGATCCAGGGCGCCCTGGGGCCGGCCATCGAAATGGACCGGGCCTTGGCCGAGGTGGCCTCCCTTGATGTGCAAAAGGAGGTGCTCGGCGCGCTCGGTCGCGAGGCCCTGAAACTCTCCATCCAGTATGGTGAGTCAGCCACCGAGATCGTGCGCTCATCCTACGATATTCAATCCGCGATCGCCGGGCTGGAAGGCAACGAACTGCCCGCCTTCACCCGTGCATCCACCACCCTGGCCAAGGCCACCAAGGCCGACACCGCCACCATCACCAACTACATGGGCACCATGTACGGCATTTTCGAGCAGCAGGCCAAGCAAATGGGCAAGGCCAACTGGGTCGAGGATGTGGCCGGCAAGACAGCGCTGGCGGTGCAGTTGTTCAAGACTACCGGTCAGGGCATGGCTGATGCCTTTGGGGCGATCGGTGCCAACGCAACCGCCGCCGGGATCTCGATGGATGAGCAGTTCGCCGTGCTCGGCCAGCTGCAGGCCACCATGAGCGGTGGCGAGGCGGGGACCAAATTCAAGGCCTTCCTGGCCGGGGTCGGGGGTGCCCAGAAGGCGCTCGGGCTCAAGTTCACCGACGCCGCGGGCAACATGCTGCCGGTGCTCACTATCATGGACAAGCTCAAGGCCAAGTATGGCGAGACCATGAGCGTGGCCGAGGGGGACGAGCTCAAGAAGGCCTTCGGCTCGGACGAGGCAGTGGCCATGATCAAGCTGTTGATGACCAACACCAAGGGGCTGGCCACCAATATCAACGCCTTGGCCAACACCCACGGCATGGGCAAGGCCGAGCAGATGGCCGCCGCCATGACTGACCAGTGGGAACGGGTGACGCAAGCCTGGTTTGCCATCCGGGCCGCCGCCTTCGGAGTCGTGCTGCCGGCTATCAACGCCGTGGTGGGCGTCTTTGCCGATGGCGCCACCACCGTGCTGCGCTGGACGCACCTATTCCCGAACCTCACCAAGGTGGTGAGCTATGCCCTGCTCGCCATCGTTGGCCTGAGCATGGTGACCGGTACCTGGATGCTGGTTGCTGGCGTGGCCAAGCTGGCAACCCTGGGGCTCGGCATCGCCTGGAGCGTCATCATGGCGCCGCTCAACCTGCTCAAGGCGGGGCTGGTTGCCTTTCGCGCCGTCCTGCTGGCCGTCAACATCGCCATGTATGCCAACCCCATCGGCCTCATCATCGCGGGTATCGTGCTGCTGATCGGTGCTGTCGCGGCGGTCATCTACTACTGGGACGACCTCAAGCAAACCCTGGCTGACTGGGGCGTGTTCGATGCCGTCCAGGCGATGATCGACGGGGCCGCCGCCGGCTGGGCCAGCTTCATGCAACTGCTCGCCGACCTCAGTCCGTTCCAGTTGCTGGGCAAAGCCGTGGACTGGTTGATCGACAAACTCAACATGATCCCGGGCGTCAACATCGAGCTCGGCAGCATGCCGGACCTCACCATGCCGACCCTGGCGCCGCTGACCATGCCGGTCATGCCAGGCGTGATGAACATGCCGACCCAGGAACAGCAGCGGGAAACGGTCAACGCCCCCCTCGCCCGCTATCGCCAGCAGGACCAGAGCAAGGTGCCATCCGGTGGCCTTGGCCAGCAGCTGATCCAGGCCAACGCGGCGGCGACCACGGCCAACCAGAAGCCCGCGAAGTCCCTGCACATCGGCGAAGTACATATCACCAACCAGAACCCGATGACACCGGAGCAGCTGGCCGAAAACGCCTGGCTGGAGACCCCGTAATGAGCGAACCCATTACCCATGAACCCAAGTACATCGATCTCCTGGTGGTGAACGGCGCCTGGCAACTCGATGCCGGCGGCCAGCCACGTTACACCCAGGACCGCCACAGCATCGGTCAGGACATCAAGCACCGCATCATGGAGTCGGGGTTGGCCCGCAAGCTCATCGGCGAGCGCAGCCCTACCCTGCGCGCCGATGTGATGACCGAGATTGAACTGCTGGTAGAAGACGACGAGCGGCTGGTACCAGGCACCATCGTGATCCGTGAAGAGGCCCCCGATCGGGTGCTGGTCACCGCTCGCACCTATGAATTCGGCAATCTGGAGGTAACCCTGTGAACCTGCGCCCCAACGTGAACTTTATGGCCCTGCTGGCCGAGGCCGGTGTGCCGACCACCGAGCAGGCCATGGAGGCTGAACTCAAAAAGGAGGTGGTAGCCGCCGGCTCCCTCATCACCAATGACTCTGATGTGAGCCCCTTCTGGCGGCTGGTGCGCGGGGTGGTCATCACCCCGGCGCTCTGGCTTATCCGCACGCTCTTGGCCGGCCATGTGCTGCCCAACACCTTTGCGGCCACCGCCACCGATGCCTATCTCGATCTCAAGGCCTGGGATGTGGACCTGACCCGCAAGGCCGCCCAGAAGACCCGAGGAGTGATCAATTTCGTCAAAGCCAATCCGAGCGAGGCAGTCACCATCCCGGCCGAGATCTGGGTCACCACCGAGCGCATCAACGGCACCATCTACCGGGTGAAGCCCCTGCAGGCGGTGGTCAGTCCCGCCGGCGAGGCGGTGGCCAAGGTGGTCTGCGAGGCCGAGTTCGCCGGCAGCGCCTGGAATCTGGCCCCGGGGTATTACAACCTGCTGAGCGAACCGGTGACCGGCATCCTCTCGGCCCGCAACGATGACAAGGAGTGGATCACCACCCAGGGCGCCGATGCCGAGGGCAACGACGCGCTCGGCCTGCGTATCCAAAACCAGTTTTCGGCGGTGGGGCGCTACCACATCGACGCCATTTACCGCTCCATGCTAGCCAGCGTGGCGGGGATCCGCGCCGATCACATCTTCTTTGAGCATGAGGGGCCACGCGGCCCGGGTACCGCCAACGCTTACATCCTGCTGGAAGTGGGCGCCACCCCGGCCAGCCTCATCAATCAGCTTAATGACTACGTGGGCCGCCAGGGCAACCATGGCCACGGCGATGACCTGTTCGTGATGGCCATGCCAGAGACCCAGCACAGCCTGACGCTGGCGATCTGGCCCCAGCCCAACCTCACCGACGAGCAGAAAGCCGCGCTCAAGGCGGGCGCCGAAAGCCTGGTCAAGGCGGCGTTTCGCCAGTCGGCGGATTTTCCAAGCGTCACCCGCACCTGGCCGCGCTCGCGCTTCTCGCTCTCCCAGCTGGCCCGCGAGCTGCACAGCCAGTTCCCGCAACTGCAGAGCCTCAAGTTTGCGCAAGATGACATCGTGTCGGGGCTGGCCATCCCACGCCTGAGCGCGCTGGAGGTGACCCTGCATGACTGACCCGACCCCGCTTGAACACGACCTGCAGGCACCGGTGCTGCCTGATGCCAGCGCCCCCTGGTGGGAAGACGGCTACACCATCAGCCCGGCCCACGCCGAGCCCGGGTTTCTGGCCAAGGGGATCAATGCCTTCTGGCAACGGGGCAAGGGCTGGCTGTTGCTGCCGCTGGCCCAGCAAGACCCGCTGACCTGCTCGGAATCCCTGCTGGCGTTGCTGGCATGGGAGCGGGACATCAGCCGTTTCAACGGCGAGCCGCTCGAGCTTTTCCGCAAGCGGGTCAAGTTCGCCTTTGTGAACGCCCGGGACGCCGGCGAGGTGGCCGGCTTTAAGCGCATCTTCGAGCGCCTGGGCATCGGCTGGTGTGACATTCACGAGCGCCAGGCCGGCGCCCCCTGGGATGTCATCACCATCGAGGTGACCGACGGCGCCATCGCGGCCAACCAGAAACTGATGGAAACCCTCATTCAACACTATGGCCGCACCTGCCGCCGCTATCGCTTTCAGGTGGTGTACCCGGTCACCGGCACCCTGCGGTTCGGTCGTATCGACATGAGCCAGCAGGTGTTTGGCGCGACACTTAAGAGGAACGCATGAGCCAGATCATTACCAACGCTTTCTCCCGCTACTGGCAGGAGTGCCTGACCAACCAGACGCCGGTGGTGCTCGATGAGTTCGTGCTGGCCAACGTACCGGGGCTCGATCCCGATGCGGCTATCAACCCGGACAGCGGCCTGCCGCCGGCGGGCCAGATTGTGCACCGCCACGCAGTGGACCAGCGCGGGCGCATCAACAACGACGCGGTGGCTTACACCATCGTGATGGACACCACCGTCGGCGATTTCAGCTTCAACGCCATGTACCTCATCAACAAGGCCAGCGGCGTGGTGGGGATGATTGTGCACAAGGGGCTGGAAACCAAACTCAAGACCAACGAGGCCACCGGCCAGACCGGCAACAGCCTGGTGAAATCCATGCTGATGGAGTACGACCGCGCGGCAGAGGCCACCGCCACCCACGTGGACGCCAGCACCTGGCAAATCGACTATGCCGCCCGCCTGCGCGGGATGGACGACGACCTGCGCCTGCAGGCGCTGCAGTTCTTCGGGCCGGCCACCTTCTACGGTGACGGTTTCAAGCTGGTCAACGAGTCCGGGGTCTACAAGGTGCAGCCCGGGGTGGCCTACGTGGGCGGCCTGCGGGCGGAACTGAACGAGGTCAAGAAGGTGACCCCGGGCGCCAAACCGGTGGGGCTCTGGCTCGACATCTACCGGGCTGGCTCCCTGCTCGATGCCTGGGTGAATCACTTCACCCTGACCTTAAGCGTGCCGGAGCTCACCGACTACCTGGACAGCAACGGCCATCAGCACCATGTGGCCAAGGTGGCCATCGTCAATGCGGACGGCAACGTCACCGACGTGCGCCGCAAACGCACCATCGAGCTGACCGGAGACGTGGCCGGCAAGGGCATCCTCGAAGACGCCCAGGGCGTCACCATCGCGGTGGAGATCAAAGATGGCAGCCACCGCCACCAGTGGGGGGAGCTTGACCAGGTACCGGCCACCGCCAGCCGCTGGCCTACCTATAACGAGGTGACGGACAAACCCACCCTGGAGCAGATGGGAGGATACCCGAAGACCGGCGGCCCCCTGGACGGTGGCGTCGACGCGAAAGATGCTATCTACGCCAGAGCGGGGTTGATAGCGCGCTCGCGTGCTGGCGGTAATGGCGGCTCCTGGCTGGGCATAGAGGCCCCCGAGGATGCCGATCCGTATATCAGCGCCAAGGTGAACGCCGAGAATGCCCCATCCAAGGTGATCGCCATCGGCCGCCATGAGATCACCGCCCTCAAGCGCCTAGCTGCTGATTCTGTGCGAGTGGGGGCAAATGGCGGCCTGAAATTCAGCCCATATGAAGATTTCCGGGGCCGCACTTGGGGTGCTGGCATGGATCCAGCGAATGGGATGTGGGGCCTCCACCGCTATCAGGATGGGACTTGGGTGGGGCAAGATTTCGGGGTGAGCTCTGACGGCGTCGTCAAGATGAATAGCTTGGTGGTGGATGGCGGCAGTGAGAGTAAATACCACCAAGTGCGGAGCAGCACGAACCCGTCTCTTGAGCTGCACGAGCCCGGCAAACATGCGGTGATGATGTATAAACCCATGGGCACCGCAAACGTCCGTTTCTGCCAGAGTAATGGAGCTGGCGGTGAGGCTCAGGGTTACGCTGAGATTGGGGCGCTCGGCGTCAAGTCGCTGACCAAGTTTAAGGCGGAGCTGAACAATAACCGGACATGGCCCGCCAAGGGACATCTCTCGTATAACGCCCCCGGCATTGCCACGTATTCCGGCGCGCTGTTTGGTTTGCTGGGTCAGTCGTTCAACATGGCCGGGGCCTATGACATCGAGATGTTCTATGGCTACCAGACGCTTGGTAATGCTTCTGATTGTGGTCACACCTTCGCGGCTACTGATGGCGGTAGCTACACCCAAGTGTGGACCCTGCGCAACGGCGGCCAGCTGGAGTCACCGGGCGGATGGCGGATCGCCTCCAATGGTGATCTGTTCAGCCCACGTCTTAGCGGCAAGAATGTGGTTGATTGGGCCATGGACAGCTTTGCCGTTAAGCAGGCCGCCAGCGGTAACGCTGATGTGGTGGCCGGCACATACCAAGCTATTGGCGCTTACGTGTTTGCCGCACTGATCCATACCGCCGGAAAAACTAG
Source organism: Aeromonas sp. FL131 (assembly GCF_049860615.1). Lineage (NCBI taxonomy): Bacteria > Pseudomonadati > Pseudomonadota > Gammaproteobacteria > Aeromonadales > Aeromonadaceae > Aeromonas > Aeromonas sp. FL131. The sequence goes on along the minus strand of NZ_CP187595.1, from coordinate 5,198,486 downwards.
CCACGGCCAGCGAGTGTCAAGCGCAAATCTACGACCTTGCTCCGCTTATCAGTATGGTTACGCCGGTTACAGCCTGCCGGGCACTTGGCAATGTATGGGCGACATCATGAATGCCAACGACGATGACCGCTATGACGACCGGGCCACCTTGTGGATCCGAGTCGCCTGAGAGAGGAGAACCTGATGGAACGTATTGAAGTGCTTAGCGCCGGGCGCCCTCGCCATTATGCGGCGGATCCCGACAGCATCACCCTGGACGTGCGCTTTGCCCACCTGCCTGAGCCGGTCCAGTTCACTGCCCGCAAGGATGACCCGATGGAGCACGGCCGCGAGCTCTACAGCCGGGCCGTGTTCGGCGAGTTTGGCGATATCGAGGTGATCCCACTGCCTCAGCCGACCGAGGCCGAGCTGCAAGCCCGCCTGACTGCGCTGCTCAAGCAGGCCGCCAATGCCATGGCGCCGCTAGAAGATGCCGAGGCGCTTGGCCTCATCAGCGAGGCCGAGCGCGAACAGCTTACCGCCTGGCAGCGCTACCGGGTCGCCCTCTACCGCCTGCCACAAGGTGATGGCTGGCCAACCGAGGTCAGCTGGCCGGAGGCGCCGCGATGAGCTGGACGCAGGGGCCGCTGCGCTGGCCCGCCAGTGCCAGCAGCCTGCACTCCCGCGCCCAGGGTGTGCTGGGTCAGCTCCCGGCCACCCAGGACAGCGCCATGGCGCGCCTGCAGGGCCTGGCTGGACGGGCCCAGTACCGGCCCCATCCGCTCAGCGAAGCGGCCACCGCGCTGGCAGGCCTGCGCAACGAGCTCGACCGCCTGCTGGTCACTGGCCGCAGCCTCACCGTCACCCCCTACCAACACGGGGTAGGTCAACAGCAAGGGCAGCAGTTCAGCCTGGCCGCCCCCAATGCGGTGGCCACCCTGGCCGCCAAGCTGCAGGACGGGGCCGATCCTCTGCTGCCCAGCGGGCAACTGCATGCCCTCGCCTGGCTGGTCACCGGCAACAGCGCCGACGTGCTGGCCCGCCAGCTGGCTATCCTCTGCGCCCTGCTGCCGTTGCCGGAGTGGTGCGCCACCCTGCGCCGGCTCACCGCCAATAACGACCACATGAGCCAGCCCACGGCGGCCAAGGTGCCGCGCTGGCGCGCCGATGAGCCACTGAGCTGGGCACCGCTGCGCCCTGCTCGCTTGGCGCTGGGGGCAGAGCTGGCCCAGCTGGAGAGCCTGTCCAGGGACAGCCAGACCCCGATCGCCAAGCTGCAGGGGCTGGCGACACGCCGCACCGCTCGCCTGGCACAACTCGCCGAGGCCTTGGCCAAGCTTGGTACCCTCTCCGGCACCCTCTGGCACTGGCAAGGCCAGGGGGATGCCGCCAGCCTTGCCACCCAGCTCGGGCAGAGCACGCCACCGGACCACAGCCAGAGCATGACGGTCGCGGCCCTGCTGCTCTCCCCTTCCCCGCTCATCTTCTGGCAGGAGTTAACCCCATGAGCCAAGCCATGCTGACCCTCGATGGCGAGCCCATCATCATGAAGTCGATGCGGGTCTCCGCATCGATGCAGTTTCAGGACAAGGACCAGAGCGGCCAGACCAGCTCGACCAGCAGCGCCGAACAGGGCGCCAAAGCCAAGGAGCTCGATGTCTCCGGCCTCATCCCGTTCAAGGATGAGCGCATGCTGAGCCGGCTGTTTGAACTGGCCGATGCCAAGGGCAACGGCGGCAAGCGCCACGTCTACCGGGTCGGGTCGCTCTTGGCCAAGTCGGTGAAGGTGCGCCAGGCCAAGTTTGCCGGCCGCATCACCGCCAGCGAACAGGAGGGGCTGCTGGCCTGGCAGGTGCAGTTCACCTTGAAAGAGTTCAACTCGGTACCGGAGAAGCGCGAACAACGCCTGCCGAAGAACGCCCCCACCGTGGGGCAGAGTACCGCCAACACCAGCGCCGCCAAGCCAGGCGACAAGGGGAGCGGTGAAGAAGAACAGGACCTGAGCAGCTTCGAGCGTTACGTGCTCAAACCGATGGATGACATGCTGGCATGAAACTCTCCACCTCACTGACCATCGCCGGCCAGCCGGTGCACCTCATCGACCACGACCTGGTGCTGGATCTCAATGCTGGCGGCCGCGCCGCGCTAACCATCGAGGGCAGCGCCAACAAGGGGCAGACCTTTACTCTGGACACCGGCTACAGCGGCGATCTGCGCCGCTGGTTCACTGGCTACGTGTACGACGTACAGCCCGCCGCCAATGGCACTAGCAAGCTGTTGTGCCGGGAACTGGCCGGCGCCTTGGGCACTCGCCTACCGATCAGCCAACAGCATGCCACCCTGCACGGTCTGCTGGCTTGGCTGACGGACCAGACCGGGCTGACCTTTCTGCTACCCAAGGGGGCCGACTATACCGACCGGCCGATCCCCAACTTCACCAGCGCCGGTACCGGGTATCAGTTGCTCGATAACGCCGGCCGTGCCTTTCAGGTGCCCGACTTTGTCTGGTACCAGCAACCCAATGGAGCCATCTTTGTGGGCAGCCATGCCGACAGCCGCTGGCATGACAAGGGGGTGACGCTTGATCCCGCCTGGTCAGGTCGCCAGGCAGGTGACACCCTGACCCTGTCGCCAGTGCCATCCATCCGGCCCGGCGCCATCATCAACGGTAAGCGGGTGATGCGGGTCCGCCTCAAGGGGGACGAGATGACCCTGACCACGGCCACCCCGGGCAAGGTCACCAAGTCACCGGAACGACGCAAGATAGAAGGGGAGTTCCCGGAGCTGGCCGACAAGATGCACCTGCCCAAGTTCGGACGAGTCGAGGCCATCAGCGATCAGGCCAGCGCCGGCCAGCTCAATGATCCTTTTCGCCCCCGCTATGCGGTAGACGTACAGCTGCTGAACGAGGATGGCCAACCGGACAAGGCGGCCCCGCTTTATCGGGCGGTACCGCTGCCGGTGCAGTTCGGTGGGCAGGAACAGGGTCTGCTGCAGTTCCCCATCGAGGGGACGCTGGTTGAACTGGGGTTCGCCTTCGGGCGGGCCGACCGGCCATTTATCCGCACCGTACTCGGCAGTGGTTGGCCCCTGCCGGACATCGCCCCGGGGGAGCAGCTGCAGCAGCAACGGGCCGAGGTGTTCAGCCGCACTGACACCGTGGGCAACCTCTCCAGCCACACCGACCGGCGCCTGCATGACCGTGCCCTGCAGATGCACCACCAAAGTGACGACTACCTGGGAGAACATGGCCAGCATCGGCTGCAAGTGGCCCAGCACAGCATCGAGGAGGTCGGCGGGTTCAAGCTCATCGAGGCGCTCGGCGCCGTCGAGCTGCTGGCCGGGGATGATCTCACCCTGGGAAGTCTGGGCAACATGAGCCAGACCACGGCGGGGGATCTGGTCGAGGTGGTGGGACAACTCCGCCGGGCCGTTGCCGGCGAGCTGCAACACCTGGAGGCGCCCCGTTCGTGGATGGGGACAGAGGGCGTGAACATCTTCCAACTGCTGCTACAGCTGATGAACGTGGTGGAACAGCTGGCCGCAGCCACTGCCAGCCACACCCACGGCAGTGGGCCAGCCCCAGGTAACAGCGGAACCATCACGGGACATGGGCAACAGGCCAAGCAGTTGGCCGGCCAGCTATCCCCCATCATCGAGTAAACCATCAAGCGAAGAAGGCCCCACAGTGTGGGGCCTTCTTCTATCTGCCTGACAGCGCCTGAGCATGGCCAGGGAATGGCGCCGCATGAAGAGGCGGCCGTCGGGCAGCGCTGCATCATACGTGAAGCCTGCGCACGCTCACAGCCTCCCAGCGCATGGCGGCGACGCCCACCGCCGCGTCTGCGTCACGGAATCCGCGCTCATCCGCTCCCGCCTGCGCGCCTCATCAATAAAATTTTTTGCAAAAATGGATTACCGCAAAACCATAGGCCCAGACCGCGCCAGATAAAGGATCTTGGACGAGGTGAGGATCTGAAAGGATCGAAAGAAATTGCAGGGTTTTACAGTTCGACGGGGCTTTGGATTGCGAAGGTGAAAACGTAACTCGTTGAATGTATTGGGATGGTCGTACTTTCCGTGAGAATTTGAATGATTGGGAAGGATCCGGTTTGCCGCGAGGGAACGGCTAGAAGGCGTTTTGTTTCAGCCGGTTAGGTCCAATGAGGGCCTGTTTGATAACTGAAATTTTGAAAGGGCGCAGCAGCCTGGGTGCGCTGGCTGGACTGCCCCACGGAAAATAGGTTTTCTGTGAAGTGTGTCCGGTCACGCTTGGTCCTGACCTAGTGGAAGTGGACACGACAACAACCCGATCACCTAAACCTAGGTGGACACGATGTGGACACATCGCCATGTTGATGGCCCAGAAAAACTTAAGGCCACCCGCTTGGGTGGCCTTAAGTCATTGAATTCTAAATGGTGCCCGGGGTCGGACTCGAACCGACACGGTTATTCACCGGCGGATTTTGAATCCGCTGCGTCTACCGATTTCGCCACCCGGGCAACTGCGAGGGATTATACGAATGGCGCTTGGGCATGCAAGGTGTTTTTCTTGCTCTCACAGTTGTTTGCTCATTTATTCAACGCCTTGCCGATGTTGGGTCAGTTACATAGAATGCCCGCATCATATTAATGGAATAAAAACGATGGCCAAGCGTAAATCCGTCCAACCGACACCGACCCCTCCCGCGACTGCGCGCTCCCCTTCTGCCGGCCTGCTGCGCCGGCTCGGCGCCCTGCTCTATGACTATCTGGTGGTCATCTCATTGCTGATCATCGCCGGCTTTATCGGGATGGGAGTTGCACACTTGCTGCTGGCAACCGGCATGGCGACCGTGCCCGAAGGCAAGGACGCCGCCTGGCTGCTGACCAGCCCCATCTACAGCGCCTGGCTCGCCTTCATCATCTGTGGTTTCTACACCTGGTTCTGGACCCGCGCTGGTCAGACCATCGGCATGCGGGCCTGGCGTCTGCGCATCCAGAATGCCGACGGCAGCAACATTCGCATCACCCAGGCCCTGATCCGGCTGGCCACGGCGGCCTTCGGCCTCGGCAACCTGCTCTGCCTGTTCAACCACAAGTCACCCCGCGCGTTTCAGGACATCTGGTCCGAATGTGAAGTGGTGGTGCTCGGCAAGCAAGAGAACCTGGAACAGCTCAATCGCTGATCCTGTGGCAGCAACGAAAAAGGGCACCCCGAGGGTGCCCTTTTTGCTGACCGATACGCTTATTGCTTACGACTCAGGATATAGAAGGAGATACCACCGAACAGCAGTGCAGCAGGAGCGATGGCCGCCTTTTGTCAGCAGCGCCACCGCTCTTCAGGCCGCTACTGCTTGCGGCTCAGGATATAGAAAGAGATACCACCAAACAGCAGGCTCGGTGCGATGGCTGCCAGGATCGGCGGTACCGCATACACCAGGCTGATGGGGCCAAACACCCGATCGCTGACGTAGACGGCAAAGCCGGTCATGATCCCCATCAGCATCCGCGCCCCCATGCTGACCGAGCGCAGCGGGCCGAAGATGAAGGAGGAGGCCAGCAGGATCATGGCCACCACCGAGAGCGGTGACAGCAACTTGCGCCACATCTCCAGCTTGTAGCGCCCGGCATCCTGCTTGTTGGCATCCAGATAGCCGATGTAATCCAGCAGTCCCGCCACCGGCAGGTTTTCAGGATCAATGCTCACCACCCCCAGCTGCTTGGGTGTGAGTTCTGAGCTCCACTCCATCTGGGGCTGGGTCTCGCTCATGATCTGTCTGGGGTCATCGAAGCGGGTCACCTGTACCTGCTTGAGCAGCCAGTGATGCTGCTCGAACACCCCTTCCTGCGCCTGCAGGATATCGATCAGCTTGCGCTCCGGGGTGAAACGGTAAAGGGTGATGCCGGTCAGCGCACCATCGTTGCGCACCCCGTTGATATTGACGAAGTTATTGCCATCGCGGGCCCACACCCCGTAAGCCGACACGGTCAGCCGCCCCTCAGACAGGGCGCCCGCCTTGATGTCGTCCGCCATCCGCTTGGCGATGGGGGCCACGTACTCTCCCATCAGCCCCACCAGGATCATCAGCGGGATGGCAGTCTTGAGCGCCGCCATCACTATGCTGATCTTGGAGCGGCCCGCCGCCTGCATCACCACCAGCTCGGAGCTGGTCGCCAGCTGGCCCAGACCGATGAGGCCGCCCAGCAGGGCCGCCAGCGGGAAGAAGAGCACCGCCTCTTTCGGCATGGAGAGCAGCACATAGTAGAGGGCGCTGAGCATGTCGTAGTTGCCTTCCCCCACCGACTTCAGCTGCTCCACGTACTTGATGAGCGCCGCCAGCCCGACCAGGGTCAGTTCGCACAGCAGGACCGACATGAAAATAACCCGGCCGATATATCTATCGAGAATGCCAAACATCAGCAGAGACCCCCCTGTTGCAGCAGCATGCTGATTTTTTCCTCAAATACAGACGTATGGAACGGGGGCGACATCAAAATGACCCGATCGCCATGTCTATCGAGAATGCCAAACATCAGTAGAGACTCCCAGATGGCAACATCATGCCGATTTTCTCTTGAAATAGAGGGTCTTGACCCCGTTCCACCAGCTGGTGCCCTGCAGGTTGAGCGGCAACCCGATCAGCAGCAGATAGACCAGCGGCACCAGGAACATGCCGGGCCAGTGCGGCAGCCGGCCGCTGTCGATGGCAGAGCGGGCGGCACTGAGCAGCAGGAAGTAGGAGAGGTAGAGCAGGATGGCCGGCAACAGCTTGGCATAGCGGCCCTGACGGGGGTTGACCCGCGCCAGCGGCACCACCAGGAAGGTCAGCACCAGAATGGAGAGCGGCAGCGACAGGCGCCACTGCAATTCGGCCATCAGCTGGTTGTCCTGCGTACCCAGCAGCTCCATGGTCGGCTTGGCCGCCGCCTTGCGGTTGGAGCGCTCCATCTCCTGCTGGCGGATCACCAGGCTGTACTCGTCGAACTCGGAGATCTGGAACTGGCGGGTATTGAAGTGCCCCTCGTAACGGGAGCCATCCTTCAGGGTCAACCACTGCAGACCGTTGCTGTCGACCGTGACCACCCCTTCGGTCGCCACCACCACCGACGGCGGCTTGCCATCCTGGGAGCGCTGCAACACGAAGATTTTCTGCAGTTTGGAGCCCTTGTCGTTGAGATCCTGGATGTAAGCCACCAGGCGGCCCTTGTCGAGCTCCATGAAGCGGCCGGCCTGCAGGAAGGAGATCCCCGGATCGGCCTTGAACTCGTCGATCACCTGGTACTCGCGCTCCTTGGCTTGCGGGGCCACCCAGCCGGTGTTGAAGGCGGCGACGGCCGCCGTCAGCAAGGCCAGCACCATGGCGCTGCACATCACGAAACGGTGGCTGAAGCCCACCGCATGCATCACCGTCATCTCGCTTTCGGCGTAGAGGCGCCCGTGAGCGAACAAGATGGCCAAAAACAGGCTGATGGGCAGCATCAACAGGGCCATGTTGGGCAGGTTGAGCAGCAGCAGGGTGGAGACCAGGCGCGTCGGCACCTCACCATCGGCGGCGTCGCCGATGATCTGGATGAATTGCTGGCTGACGAAGATGAGCAGCAGCACGAATAATACCGCCAGCTGGGTTTTCAGGGTTTCCCTGAACAAATATCGGAAAACGATCACAGTCATTCCCAAGTAAACTTGTGTTTTTAGTCGAATGCCTGAAAAATAGGGCCGTATATTGGATTTTTACCAGTTTGAACTGCGGAGCCAGTGCCTGTTCGCTCCGCCTCTGATACCCCAACAAGCACCGCATTATTCAATAAAAGGTGCCTTTTGTCTTTAGGATGTAGGAGATTCCATGGAGTTCAGTGTAAAGAGTGGCAGTCCTGAGAAGCAACGCAGTGCCTGCGTCGTGGTCGGCGTGTTCGAGCCGCGTCGCCTCTCTCCGGTTGCCGAACAACTGGACAAGATCAGCGATGGCTACATCAGTTCGCTGCTGCGCCGTGGCGACCTGGAAGGGAAACCAGGCCAGATGCTGTTGCTGCATCAAGTACCGGGCGTGCTCAGCGAGCGCGTGCTGCTGGTCGGTTGCGGCAAGGAGCGGGAACTCGACGAACGCCAGTACAAGCAGATCATCAACAAGACCATCACCACCCTCAACGAAACCGGCTCCATGGAAGCGGTCTGCTTCCTGACCGAGCTGCACGTCAAGGGACGGGATACCTATTGGAAGGTGCGCCAGGCGGTAGAAACCACCAAGGCGGGCCTCTACAGCTTCGATCAGTTCAAGACCAACAAGGCCGAGCCGCGCCGTCCGCTGCGCAAGCTGGTATTCAACGTGCCGACGCGTCGGGAACTGACCATTGGTGAAAAAGCCATCGCCCACGGCCTGGCCGTGGCGAAAGGGGTGCGCGTCTGTCGCGACGTGGCCAACATGCCGCCCAATGTCTGCAATCCGGCCTATCTCGCCTCCCAGGCCCGTCGTCTGGCCGATGCCTTCGACAACATCACCACCAAGGTGATCGGCGAGCAGGAGATGGCCGAGCTCGGCATGAACTCCTATCTGGCGGTGGCTCGCGGTTCCGACAACGAAGCCATGATGGCCATCATCGAGTACAAGGGTCATCCGGATGCCAAGCCCATCGTGCTGGTCGGCAAGGGACTGACCTTCGACTCCGGCGGTATTTCCATCAAGCCGGCCGAGGGCATGGACGAGATGAAGTACGACATGGGTGGCGCCGCCTCCGTGCTCGGTACCATGCACGCCCTGGCCCAGCTGCAACTGCCCATCAACGTCATCGGCGTACTGGCGGGTTGTGAGAACATGCCGGGCGGCAACGCCTATCGCCCGGGCGACATCCTCACCTCCATGTCCGGTCAGACCATCGAAGTGCTGAACACCGATGCGGAAGGCCGCCTGGTGCTGTGCGATGCGCTGACCTACGTGGATCGCTTTGATCCGGAAACCGTGATCGACGTGGCCACCCTGACCGGTGCCTGCATTATCGCCCTGGGTCACCACACCACGGGCCTCTTGGCCAACCACAACCCGCTGGCCCACGAGCTGCTCAACGCCTCCGAGCAGGCGGGTGACCGCGCCTGGCGTCTGCCACTGTTCGACGAGTATCAGGAACAGCTGGAGAGTCCGTTTGCCGACATGGCCAACATAGGTGGCCGCCCGGCCGGTACCATCACCGCCGCCGCCTTCCTGTCACGCTTCACCAAGAAGTACAACTGGGCCCACCTGGATATCGCCGGGACCGCCTGGAAGAGTGGCAAGGAGAAAGGCTCCACCGGGCGTCCGGTGCCCCTGCTGACCCAGTTCCTGCTGAACCGGTCAGGGGTGGTCATCGAAGAGAAGGAGTAACCCTTTTATCCCGTTCGATGCGTGCATCAAGCGGGATGGCGTTACCCTGAATCACAAGGAAGAGGCCCGCCTCTTCCTTGTTTCATTGAGGGTTGGCAGGAATATCCCCTGCCCGTCCTTACCGGCGGTCAATAGTCCGTCACCGCAAACGGGATCAACCTGATGAGCCAAGTGACCTTTTACCTGATGAGCGAGCAGGATGACGCGCAGGCTTCGGCCGTCGAACGCCTCGCCTGCCAGCTCGTAGCCGATAGCTGGGGGGCGGGCCATCTCTACCTGCTGTGCGACGACGAAGCGCAGGCCCTGCGCCTCGACGAGCTGCTGTGGCAGTTGCCGCCGGAGCGCTTCGTGCCGCACCAGCTGCAGGGCGAGAGCGGTCAGGCACCGGTGGAGATCGGCCATCAGCCGCCACGGCGGCGCTATGCCCGCCTCATCAATCTGGCCAAACAGACACCTTTGTTTGCAGGACACTTCGCTCAAGTGGTAGATTTTGTCCCCACTGACGAAACGCAAAAGCAGCAAGCCCGCGAGCGCTACAAGCACTATCGCCAGGCAGGCCACACCCTCGAGATGAGGGATCAGCCCGTCCTTGCCGCACCGGATCCGGCGCAGCCCTGACTGTGCCACCCTCGATCCACGACGAATCAACACCAGAATCCATCCATCCAGAATACGGCGAGACCATGGAAAAGACTTTTAATCACAACGCCATCGAACAGGCGCTCTATCAGCACTGGGAAGCCCAGGGTTACTTCAAGCCCCACGGCGACACCAGCAAAGACTCCTTCTGCATCATGATCCCGCCGCCGAACGTCACCGGCAGCCTGCACATGGGTCACGCCTTCCAGCAAACCCTGATGGATACCCTGATCCGCTACAACCGCATGCAGGGCAAGAACACCCTGTGGCAGGCAGGTACCGACCACGCCGGTATCGCCACCCAGATGGTGGTTGAGCGCAAGATCGCCGCAGAAGAGGGCAAGACCCGCCACGATTACGGCCGGGAAGCCTTCATCGACAAGATCTGGCAGTGGAAGGAAGAGTCCGGCGGTACCATCACCCGCCAGATGCGCCGTCTGGGTGACTCCGTGGATTGGGAGCGCGAGCGCTTCACCATGGATGAAGGCCTCTCCGCCGCCGTGCAGGAAGTGTTCGTCCGTCTCTACGAAGATGGCCTGATGTACCGTGGCAAGCGTCTGGTGAACTGGGATCCCAAGCTCAACACCGCCATCTCCGATCTGGAAGTGGAAAACCGCGAGATCAAGGGCCACATGTGGCACCTGCGCTACCCGCTGGCCAACGGCGCCAAGACTGCCGAAGGCCAGGATCACCTGATCGTCGCCACCACCCGTCCGGAAACCATGCTGGGTGATACCGCCGTCGCGGTAAACCCGGAAGACCCGCGCTACAAGGCGCTGATCGGTCAGCACATTCTGCTGCCGCTGGTGAATCGTCTGATCCCCATCGTCGCCGACGAGCACGCCGACATGGAGAAGGGCACCGGTTGCGTGAAGATCACCCCGGCCCACGACTTCAACGACAACGAAGTGGGCAAACGCCACAACCTGCCGATGATCAACATCTTCACCCTGGATGCCCACGTGCGTGCCGAGGCCGAAGTGGTCGACAGCAACGGCAACCCCAGCACCGCCTATGACGCCGCCCTGCCGACCGAGTTCGCCGGGATGGAGCGTTTCGCCGCCCGCAAGGCCATCGTCACCAAGCTGGACGAGCTGGGCCTCTTGGCCGAGATCAAGGATCACGTGCTGCAGCAGCCTTACGGCGATCGCGGTGGCGTGCCCATCGAGCCGATGCTGACCGACCAATGGTACGTGCGCGTGGCGCCGATGGCCAAGACCGCCATCGAGGCGGTGGAAGATGGCCGCATCCAGTTCGTGCCGAAACAGTACGAAAACATGTATTTCTCCTGGATGCGGGACATTCAGGACTGGTGCGTCTCCCGTCAGCTGTGGTGGGGTCACCGCATCCCGGCCTGGTATGACGATGCCGGCAACGTCTACGTGGGCCGCAACGAAGATGAAGTGCGCGCCAAGCACAGCATCCCGTCCGTGACCGTGCTGCGTCAGGACGAAGACGTGCTCGACACCTGGTTCAGCTCCGCCCTGTGGACCTTCTCCACCCTGGGCTGGCCGAACAACACCGAGGCGCTCAAGACCTTCCACCCGACCGACGTGCTGATGAGCGGCTTCGACATCATCTTCTTCTGGATTGCCCGGATGATCATGATGACCATGCACTTCATCAAGGACGAAAACGGCCAGCCGCAAGTCCCGTTCAAGACCGTCTACATCACTGGCCTGATCCGTGACGAAGAAGGCCAGAAGATGTCCAAGTCCAAGGGCAACGTGCTGGATCCGCTCGACATGATCGATGGCATCTCGCTGGAAGACCTGCTGGAGAAGCGCACCGGCAACATGATGCAGCCGCAGATGGCCGAGAAGATCGGCAAGCGTACCGCCAAGCAGTTCCCGGAAGGGATCGAGGCCCACGGTACCGACGCCCTGCGCTTCACTCTGGCGGCGCTGGCCTCTACCGGGCGTGACATCAACTGGGACATGAAGCGCCTGGATGGCTACAACAACTTCTGCAACAAGCTGTGGAACGCCTCCCGCTATGTGCTGATGAACACCGAAGATCAGGATTGCGGCTTTGCCGGTGGCGAGATGCAGTTCAGCCTGGCGGATCGCTGGATCCAGTCCCAGCTGCAAGTGGCCATCCGTGACTTCCGTACCGCCCTCGATACCTACCGCTTCGACATCGCGGCTGGCGTGCTGTACGAATTTATCTGGAACCAGTTCTGTGACTGGTATCTGGAGCTGACCAAGCCGGTACTGACCAAGGGCTCCGAGGCCGAGCAGCGCGCTGCCCGCCACACCCTCGTCAGCGTCCTCGAGACCCTGCTGCGCCTGGCCCACCCGATCATCCCGTTCATCACCGAGACCATCTGGAAATCGGTCGCCCCGCTGGCCGGCGTGCACGCCGACACCATCATGATTCAGGCCTTCCCGGAGTTCGACGCCGCCAAGGTGGACGAAGCCGCGATGGCGGATCAGGAGTGGGTGAAGGAGTTCATCGTCAGCATCCGCAACATCCGCGCCGAGATGAACGTGGCGCCGAGCGTGCCCCTCAACGTGCTGCTCCAGTGCGATGCCAAGGATGCCCAGCGCGCAGCCGACAACGAGGCCTTCCTCAAGTCGCTGGCCCGCCTGGAGTCCATCCGCGTACTGGCGGCCGGTGAAACCGCCCCGCTGTCGGTCAAAAAATTGATCAGTGCCACCGAGCTGATGATCCCGATGGCCGGTCTCATCGACAAGGATGCCGAGCTGGCCCGTCTGGCCAAAGAGGTTGCCCGTCTGGTGGGCGAGTGCGGCCGCATCGAAGGCAAGCTTGGCAACGAAGCCTTCGTCGCCAAGGCGCCGGAAGCGGTCATCATCAAGGAGCGCGAGAAGCTGGAAGATTACCGTCTCCAGCTGACCAAGCTGGAAGCCCAGCAGGCCGAGATCGCCGCGCTGTAAGCCGGATTTGACTTGGTAGAAGCCCCCTCCTGCAGGGGGCTTTTTATTGCCCACCCGCCGCCACCCCACGCTTTTTGCGCTTCTTCATGCAAAATTAGCGAGCCAAATCACCCGCTTTCACAAGCGCATCGCCCCCAAATTCATTACACTGCCAGCGATCTTTTCTACTCGGAGTGCTGTTGCTGTATGGAAATATTGATCCTGTTTGGATTGATTTTGCTTAATGGCGTCTTCGCCATGTCGGAAATCGCCATCGTCACCGCGCGCAAGGCCCGCCTCAGCAAGATGGTCAGCGAAGGGAGCCGCTCCGCCGCCATCGCCCTCAAACTGAGTGAAGATCCGACCCATTTTCTCTCCGCGGTGCAGATCGGCATCACCAGTATCGGTCTGCTCAACGGTATCTACGGCGAGTCCCTGCTGGCCCAGCCACTGGCGCTCTGGCTGCAGGAGTGGGGCATGGCCCCCAAGAGCAGCAGCCTGCTCGCCACCGTATTGGTCATCGTGGTGGTCACCTATCTCTCCATCGTCATCGGCGAGCTGGTGCCCAAGCGGCTCGGCCAGCTCAGCGCTGAACGCATCGCCTGCCTGGTGGCCCGCCCCATGATGTGGCTAGCGGCCCTCACCCGCCCCTTCGTCTGGCTGCTGTCGGCCTCCACCAAGGCCAGCCTGCGCATCCTGCGTGTCAGCCAGGACGGTGGCGCCAACGTGACCCAGGAGGAGATCCACGCCATGCTGGTGGAAGGCTCCGAGGCCGGGATCATCGAGGATCACGAGCACACCATGTTACGGAATGTGTTCCGCCTCGACGAGCGCAGCCTCTCGTCACTGATGGTGCCGCGCAGCGACATCCGTTATCTCGACCTCGCCCTGCCGCTGGAGGTGAATCTGCAGCGACTGGTGGAGTATCGCCACAGCTTCTTCCCGGTCTGTGACGGCAGCCTGTCGGAACTGGTGGGCATCATCAACGTCAGCAAGGTGCTGCACGCCTACATCAAGGGAGAGCCCATCGATCTGGCGGCGCTAACCCAGGATGGCAGCCTGCTGCCGGAGACCCTCAACGGCCTCGAGCTGCTCAACCACTTCCGTACCCACTCCGAGCACATGGTGCTGGTGGTGGACGAATATGGCGAGCTGCAGGGGTTGGTTACCCAGCAGGATCTGCTGGAGACCCTGGCCGGCGACTTCCAGCAGGAGGACGGCGACGACAACTGGGCATTCCAGCGCACCGACGGCAGCTGGCTGCTCGACGGCCTCATTCCGCTGCCTGAGCTGAAGGACTGTCTGGGACTGGTTCGGCTACCGGAAGAAGAAAAACATCACTATCACACCCTCGGAGGGCTTATCATGCTGCTCCTTGGCCGCGTTCCCCAGACCGGAGATCTGGTCACGCTGGAACAGTGGCAACTGGAAATTGTTGACATGGATGGTCTGCGCATCGACAAGGTGCTGGCCATGCCCTTGCTTGATCAACCCAGCTAACCTGCGGAGTTTGCAACTATGGAGCAGTTTTACCAACTGGCTCACGCCTTTATGCATCAGGATCTGGTGACGCTATCCGATCCCAAGATGGCCTTCATGGTCTGCGGCGTGTTATTGACGTTTCTGGTGCTGGAGAATGGCTTCATCCCCACCGCCTTTCTGCCTGGCGACAGCCTGTTGATCCTGACCGGCGTGCTTATCTATCAGGACGTGCTCTCCCTTGGGGTGATCCCGCTGCTGATCCTGGCCACCTTCGTCGGCACCTGGCTCGGCTACATGCAGGGGCGTTTCCTGGGCCACACCCAGCTCTACCACCGGCTGCTATCCCATGTGGAAGAGAAGCACCAGCAGAAGGTGTACTACCTGCTCGACAAATACGGCATCGTGACCCTGATCACTGCCCGCTACATCGCTTTCGTGCGCACCGCCTACCCCTATATCGTCGGCGCGACCGAGTTGCCTCAGGGGCGCTTTCTCATCGTCAATCTGGTCAGCTCCATCATGTGGATCTGCCCGCTGGTCGGCTTTGGCTACTTCCTGAGCCACACCAAGCTGGCGTCCGAGTATCAGTCCCAGTTCCTCAGCATCATTCTCTGCCTGCCGATCGTGCTGCTGGTCGGCGGTCTCATCGCGCTGATCTGGCGCTGGCTGAGCAAACGCAAAGCCAGTGCGCCACGGGATTGAGACAAATACACAGGGCCATCGCAAGATGGCCCTTTTTTTAGCTAAATAATGGCGATTTACCCGCTGGCACTCTTGTCAAGCGAGGGTAAAAATGAGTGAATCTAGCGCCTTTTTTTTCGACGTGAATGGAGTCGGTAGTATGCGGTGTCGGGTTAGCGCTATGGCGCTGGTTTATGCATTGGTTGGACTGCTGGGATTGCCAGCAGCATTGGCTGCCCCCAACCCGGCCAAACTGCAGCTGCAATCGAGCAGCGCGCTGGTGATGGATGTCGGTACGGGCAAGACCCTGTACCAGAAGAATGCCACCCGGGTGCGCCCCATCGCCTCGATCACCAAGCTGATGACGGCACTGGTGGTGCTGGATGCCCGTCAGGATCTCGGCCAGACCCTGACCATCGATCAGAACGACAGAGACGCCATCAAGCACACCTATTCGCGGGTACGCATGGGCACCCAGGTATCGCGCCGCGATGCCCTTCACCTGGCACTGATGTCGTCGGAGAACCGCATGGCCTCGGCCCTGGCCCGTCACTATCCCGGTGGACGCCCCGCCTTCGTGCGGGCCATGAACAACAAGGCCAAGCAGCTGGGCATGCGCAACAGCCGCTTCTATGACTCCACCGGCCTGTCGACTCGCAACGTCTCCACCGCCCAGGATCTGGCCAAGCTCATCGCCGCCGCCTATCGCCAGCCGTTGATCCGCGAGTTTACCCAGGACACCAGCAAGGACATGCGCTTTCGCACCCCTGCCTACAGCCTGATGTTCAACAACACCAACCCGCTGGTGAAGAACCCGGACTGGGACGTGCGCCTCTCCAAGACCGGCTTTACCGACGAGGCGGGCCGTTGCCTGCTGATGCGCGCCAAGCCGGACAACCGCGAGCTGGCCATAGTGCTGCTCAACTCGGTGGGCAAACGCACCCCGGTCGGCGATGCCAACCGCATTCGCAAGTGGCTGAAAAGCTGATCCCGCACCACGGGGATGAAGAAGGATGCTGCGGCATCCTTTTTTATTGCCCGCAAATCGCCTCTGCGCCCATCTGGGCCCTGCAATCACAAAGGAGGAATAAAGGTATTGCCTCAGGTAAAGCAGCCATACGCAGCAACAGGGCGAGCATGAAGGGGATAAGGAGATGGGCAATGGTTCGCGACAGGGTAGCGCGTCATGCAGGCATAGGAGCCTTCGTCACGCGGTTGTTGGCCTGAGGCCGAGACGGATGACGGCTGTCGAGCCAAACGGGAGGAGACCAAGAGCTGAGCGGTGTCAGCCCTTTCGGCGGCATGGCCATATAAAAAAACAGCCCCGACCGAGGTCGAGGCTGTCTTCTATATGGTGCGCCCGAGAGGATTCGAACCTCTGACCACCTGGTTCGTAGCCAGGTACTCTATCCAGCTGAGCTACGGGCGCTCATCAACTTTTGGTACTGCTTTCAATATGGTGCGCCCGAGAGGATTCGAACCTCTGACCACCTGGTTCGTAGCCAGGTACTCTATCCAGCTGAGCTACGGGCGCTCACAAACTTTTGTGTACTGCTTTCAATATGGTGCGCCCGAGAGGATTCGAACCTCTGACCACCTGGTTCGTAGCCAGGTACTCTATCCAGCTGAGCTACGGGCGCTCATAAACTTTTGATTTTGCTTTAAATGGTGCGCCCGAGAGGATTCGAACCTCTGACCACCTGGTTCGTAGCCAGGTACTCTATCCAGCTGAGCTACGGGCGCCCTGATTTAAAGCGATAAAAAAAGCTTACTCAACAGTAAGCCTTTTTCAGGTGTACCGGCTTGCTGATTGCCAGTACATGACTCATCGTGAGTCTAATATGGTGCGCCCGAGAGGATTCGAACCTCTGACCACCTGGTTCGTAGCCAGGTACTCTATCCAGCTGAGCTACGGGCGCAAATGGCGGAGAAGGGGGGATTCGAACCCCCGATGCGGGTATAAGCCGCATACTCCCTTAGCAGGGGAGCGCCTTCAGCCTCTCGGCCACCTCTCCGTTTGCGGGGCTGATAATACTTCACAGGGATTTTTAGTCAAACACTTTTTTGGAGAAAAAAGCGCGTTCGCTCAGCATTTGGTCAAAGCGTGGAATATTCAAGCAATATCGACACTTATCCCGCTCTTTTGCTCCCTGCAGCACGATTTTCAGCCCCCCGGAAAAACAAAAGGCGACACATGAGGTGTCGCCTTGTCACAGCCATTAACGCCGCTTAGAAGCCGGATTGGCCCGGAACTTTCTCGGCCTGGATGCGCTGGTAGATCTCTTCGCGGTGTACGGAGACCTCTTTCGGTGCGTTCACACCGATACGAACCTGATTGCCTTTTACGCCCAGTACGGTGACAGTCACTTCGTCACCAATCATCAGGGTTTCCCCTACACGACGAGTCAAAATAAGCATTCGCTTGCTCCTGTATCCTGTTTTGTATTTATATCGATATGCGACATTATCTTACAAAGATACCGATATGGTAAATGGTTGAAACTAAATCAATCAGGGATTGTTTCCCAAGGGCTGCTCATGAGGCTCCTGATCCAGCCCAAAAGCGGAGTGCAAGGCACGCACTGCCAGCTCCAGGTACTTCTCGTCAATCACCACGGATATCTTGATTTCAGAGGTGGAAATCAACTGCATGTTGATCCCCTCCTCGCCCAATACCTTGAACATGGTGCGGGCGACGCCAGGATGGTTCCACATCCCGACTCCGACGATGGAAACCTTGGCGATCTCACCGTTGCCCTGCACGCAGGCGGCCCCCAGCTCGCTGGCGGTCTCCTCCAGCAGGGCGCGCGCCCGGCGATAGTCATCGCGATTCACCGTGAAGGTGAAGTCGGCGGTCCCATCGCCCAGCGTGTTCTGCACTATCATGTCGACATCAATGTTGGCGTCGCTGATCGGATTCAGGATCTGCGCAGCCACGGTGGGCCTGTCCGGCACACCCAGAATGGTCAGGCTCGCCTCGTTGCGATTGAACGCTATCCCGGATACCAGGGGAGCTTCCATCCTCTCACCTCCATATGTGATTAAGGTTCCCTCTCCATCGACAAAGCTCGACAGCACCCGCAGCGGTACGCGGTACTTGCCCGCGAATTCCACCGAACGGATCTGCAGCACCTTGGCGCCGAGACTGGCCATCTCCAACATCTCCTCGAAGGTGATGGTATCGAGACGGCGCGCCTTGGGCTCGATGCGCGGATCCGTGGTATAGACCCCATCCACATCGGTAAAGATCTGGCATTCATCGGCCTTGATGGCCGCCGCCACGGCAACCGCCGTGGTGTCAGAACCACCGCGGCCCAGCGTCGTGATGGCATTGTGCTCGTCACGGCCCTGGAAGCCGGCGATCACCACCACCTTGCCCGCACCCAGTTCAGCCTGAACCTGCTCGGTGTCGATGTGGGTGATGCGCGCCTTGCCATAGGCGGAATCGGTATGAATGCGAACCTGATCGCCGGTCATTGAGACCGCAGGACAACCGCGTTTGTTCAACGCGATCGCCAGCAGCGCTATGGTGACCTGTTCACCGGTGGAGACCAGCACATCCATCTCGCGCCGGTTGGCATCAGGATCCAGCTGCTGGGCCATGCCCAGCAACCGGTTGGTTTCGCCCGACATGGCGGAGACCACCACCACCACGTCATGTCCCTGGGCGCGGGTCTGCTCGACCCGCTCAGCTACCGCCTCGATCCGCTCCAGCGTGCCGACCGAGGTGCCGCCGTACTTCTGTACATAGAGTGCCACAGATCACCTCGCCCTATTACAGGCGCTCTTCCAGCCAGGAGTGTACGGATTGCAGGGCTGCCGGCACCGCCTCGGGCTGGGTACCACCCGCCTGGGCCATGTCGGGACGACCGCCGCCCTTGCCACCCACCTGCTGGGCGACCAGATTGACCAGCTCACCGGCCTTGACCTTGCCGGTCAGGTCGTTGGTGACGCCCGCGATCAGGTTGACCTTGCCCTCGCCACTGGTGGCCAGCAGCACGACACCGGACTTCATCTGGTTCTTCAGTTCATCCAGCATGCCGCGCAGGGATTTCGGATCGGCTCCTTCCAGCGCTGCAACCAGCACCTTCTGACCCTTGATCTCGATGACCTGACCCAGCAGATCGTTACCGGCCTGAGCGGCCAGCTTGGCCTTGAGCTGCTCCAGCTCGCGCTCCATCATCTTGGCCTTGTCCAACACCTGGCGAATCTTGTCGGCGATGCAGAACTGGTCGCCTTTCACCAGGGCGGCAGCCTCTTCGATCTGCTCGCCGACCTGATGCATGAAGTCGATGGCGGCCTTGCCGGTCACCGCTTCGATACGGCGCACGCCGGCGGCGATGCCGCTCTCGGCGATGATCTTGAAGAAGCCGATGTCACCGGTACGCTTGGCGTGAGTACCGCCGCACAGCTCGGTGGAGTAGTCACCCATGCGCACCACGCGCACGTCGTCTTCGTATTTCTCACCAAACAGCGCCATGGCGCCGGCCGACTTGGCGGCTTCCAGGTCCATCAGCTGGGTGGTGATTTCGTGGTTGGCGCGGATCTGGTTGTTGACCAGCTCCTCGACCCGGCGAATGGTCGCCATGGTCATCCCCTCGAAGTGGGAAAAGTCAAAGCGCATGCGCTCGGCGCCCACCAGAGAGCCTTTCTGGGTCACATGATCACCCAGCGCCTGACGCAGGGCAGCGTGCAACAGGTGAGTCACTGAGTGGTTCAGGGCGATGGCCTGGCGACGCTCGCCATCGACCACGGCTTCGACCTCGGCCCCTTTCTCCAGGGTGCCCAGCTCCATGTAGCCCTTGTGGATGATCGCCTTGCCCGCTTTGACGGTATCGGTCACGGCAAAGATGCCGTCGTCCACTTTCAGGGTACCGCTGTCACCGATCTGGCCGCCGGACTCGGCGTAGAAGGGAGTCTGCTCCAGCACGATGACCGCTTCGTCACCGGCGATGAGACCGCTCACCTCGTCCACACCCTTATAGATGCCGACCACACGAGTGCGATCGCTCAGGGTCTTGTAACCGGTGAAGGGAGTCTCGAAGTCGAGCTTGAGCATCTCGTTGTAGTTCACGCCGAAGCTGGAGGCCTCTTTGGCGCGAGCACGCTGCTTCTCCATCTCGGCCTTGAAGCCCTCTTCGTCGATGCCGATCTCGCGCTCGCGCACCACGTCGGCCGTCAGGTCGGCCGGGAAGCCGTAAGTGTCATACAGCTTGAACACCACCTCGCCCGGAATGACCTTGGCGTCGCCCAGGTTGGCCAGCACGTCTTCCAGCAGCAGCAGGCCTCTGTCCAGAGTGCGGACGAACTGCTCCTCTTCGATGCGCAGCACGCGCTCGACCAGCGGCAGCTGGGCGATCAGCTCGGCGGCGACATCCTTCATCTGTGCCGCCAGCTCGGCAGCCAGTTTGTAGAAGAACACCTCGGTGGCACCCAGCTTGCGACCGTGACGCACGGCGCGGCGGATGATGCGACGCAGCACGTAGCCGCGACCTTCGTTGGACGGCATCACGCCATCTGCCACCAGGAAGGCGCAGGAGCGGATGTGGTCGGCGATGACGCGCAGGGACTGGTTGCTCAGGTCGGTGGTGCCGACAATCTCGGCCGCTTTCTTGATCAGCGCCTGGAAGATGTCGATTTCGTAGTTGGAGTGCACACCCTGCATGATGGCGGAGATACGCTCCAGACCCATGCCGGTATCCACGGACGGACGGGGCAGCGGCTCCATGGTGCCGTCAGCCTGACGGTTGAACTGCATGAACACCACGTTCCAGATCTCGATGAAACGGTCGCCATCCTCTTCCGGTGAGCCGGGACGGCCACCCCAGATGTGATCGCCGTGGTCGTAGAAGATCTCGGTGCAGGGACCGCACGGACCGGTATCGCCCATCGCCCAGAAGTTGTCTGAGGCATACGGTGCGCCCTTGTTGTCACCGATGCGCACGATGCGATCAGCCGGCACACCGACCTCTTTTTCCCAGATGTCGAAAGCTTCATCGTCAGTCGCGTAGACGGTCACCAGCAGGCGCTCTTTCGGCAGTTGCAGCACCTCGGTCAGGAAACCCCATGCAAACTTGATGGCATCCTGCTTGAAGTAGTCGCCAAAGCTGAAGTTGCCCAGCATTTCGAAGAAGGTGTGGTGACGAGCGGTATAGCCGACGTTTTCCAGATCGTTGTGCTTACCACCGGCACGCACGCAACGCTGGGAAGTCGTCGCGCGATTGTAGGCACGCTTGTCTGCGCCAAGGAACACGTCCTTGAACTGGTTCATACCCGCGTTGGTAAACAACAGGGTCGGGTCGTTATGCGGTACCAGCGAGCTGGAGGAGACAACCTGGTGCCCCTGGGAACGGAAATACTCGAGAAACGCGGCGCGAATCTCTGACGTGGACATATACATGGAAAATCCTGCTTGATTCGAATACGGACTTTTAACCGCATTAATGTAAGTTTTCTGCGGGGTAAAGTAAAACGGACAGGGCCGCCACGGGTGAAAAAGCGCGCATAAATGGGGGCTGGGAGAAAAGGGAGACAAACCGGGGCGTTTTCAGCCATGGTTCTGGCCGATGGCAGCGGAAAATCGGCCTGCTGCCGAGGAGCCTCCCACCGCGTCCGCCACCAGGATGCAAGTTGCTGAATCCACAGACACCCGAGGCAAAGGGCATGCCACCATGTCCATGGCGGCGATGGGAAAGACGAAACAGACAACCCAAGCAACAGGCATCATGCGAGATGCAGAACTGCGCCATGACAATCTTGGCTGCTGAGTGTTGGGGCTAGATGGCAAGCGCGCCACCATCATCCCTGCTGGCCATCAACAGGCTGCGACGGCTTGCAGGAGAGCAGAAACGGTGTGGTTACAGCTCGCGCTCCTGCAAGGCGCTCAACGCATAGCGTCCCTGTTCCTGGGTAAAGCCGCGCCCCAGCAGGTATTTGAGCCACTTCATCCGCAGCTTGAAATCGGCAAGGTCGGCCACGTTGGCTCGCCGCTCCAACAGCGCCAGGGCCAGTTCAAACCAGTCCAGCTCCGGTTGCTCGAAGGCGACGTCAATCTGGTTGTCATCCAGTCCCTTGCGGCGCAGCTCGAAACGGATCTTGATGGGACCATGCCCCTTGGCCGCCCCGGCTCTTACCGCCATGGCGCCATAGCGCTCGTCGTTGACCCAGTTATAACCCCGGCAATAATCGACAACCGCCTCGATCACCCCTTCCTGATAGCCCTGCTGGCGCAGCCGTCTGGCCAGCTCGGACTCGGCGCTTTCGCGGCGAGCAAGACTGCGCATGGCAAAGGCGCGGGCCGCCGCCAGTTGCTCTTCAAAAGTGAGTTCGACCGGTTTGTCAGCAGATTCATCAACCATAAATAACAAGGCCGGGTATCAACCCGGCCTTCCTTTGTTCCTTATTCGAACTCTTGTTCGCTTTCGGCATCGAACTCTTCTGCCTCAACCGGCGCAGCCTTGTCATCGACAGGTACGGCACCGGAGAGCAGCAGCTCGCGCAGACGGGCTTCCACTTCACCAGCCATCGCCTTGTTCTCGGCGAACAGCTTCATGACGTTGGCCTTGCCCTGACCGATCTTCTCGCCGTTGTAGCTGTACCAGGCACCGGCCTTGTCGATCAGCTTGTGCTTGACGCCCAGATCCACCAGCTCGCCCTCTTTGGAGATACCAGCGCCATAGAAAATCTGGAACTCGGCCTGCTTGAAGGGCGGGGCCACCTTGTTCTTGACCACTTTGACGCGGGTCTCGTTACCGACCACTTCGTCACCTTCCTTGATGGCACCGATGCGACGGATATCCAGACGCACGGAGGCGTAGAACTTGAGGGCGTTACCACCCGTGGTGGTCTCCGGGCTGCCGAACATGACGCCGATCTTCATCCGGATCTGGTTGATGAAGATACACAGGCAGTTGGCGTTCTTGATGTTGGCGGTCAGTTTACGCAGCGCCTGGGACATCAGACGGGCCTGCAGGCCGACGTGGGAATCCCCCATTTCGCCTTCGATTTCCGCTTTCGGGGTCAGGGCCGCCACAGAGTCGACGATGATGACGTCAACGGCGTTGGAGCGCACCAGCATGTCGCAGATTTCCAGCGCCTGTTCACCGGTATCCGGCTGGGAGATCAGCAGGTCGTCGACGTTGACGCCCAGCTTGGCGGCATAGATGGGATCCAGCGCGTGCTCCGCATCGACGAAGGCACAGGTCTTGCCCTTCTTCTGTGCTTCGGCGATCACCTGCAGGGTCAGCGTGGTTTTACCGGAAGATTCCGGGCCATAGATCTCGACGATACGACCGCACGGCAAACCACCGATGCCCAGCGCCACATCCAGCGAGAGAGAACCGGTAGAGATGGCTTCGATATCCATGGTCTTGCTGTCGCCCAGACGCATGATGGAGCCTTTGCCAAACTGCTTTTCGATCTGACCCAGCGCAGCCGCCAGTGCCTTCTGTTTGTTCTGATCCATGCCAATCTCCGCTGGAAATCGTGAGTAAAAATGAAGTTGAGCTAAGTATACTGTCTATTCATACAGTATCAAGCCCAATTTATCTGAGCAGGGCCAACAGACCCGACAAGGCCTGTCTCACCGCCTGCTGGCGCACCTGCCGGCGATCCCCGTCGAAACGGGCCAACAGGGAGTGATGACGGCCGGAGCGGTCCGCCCAGGCAAACCAGACGGTGCCGACCGGTTTGCCCGGTGTCGCACCGCCGGGGCCGGCGATGCCGCTGATGGCAACACTGATGGCGGCAGAGGAGTGCGCCAGCGCACCGCGGGCCATCTCCAGCACCACGGTTTCGCTCACCGCGCCGTGCTGCTCAAGGCTCTCGCCGCTCACCCCCAGCATCTGCTGCTTGGCTTCGTTGGTGTAGGTGACAAAACCGCGATCGAACCAGCCTGAGCTGCCCGCGATGTCGGTGATGGCCGTCGCCACCCCGCCACCGGTACAGGATTCGGCGGTCGCCGCCAGCCAACCGCGCTGACCGAGGGCCTTACCCAGCTCGATGGCAAGGTGCTCTATCTCTGCATCCAGTTTCATCACGGCTCCTGCTGATTCGTTGAAGAGGCACATTATGCGATCCCGTCACTGTCGCCCGCAACCGCCGGGCAGCCCCCCACCGACATCGATGTGCAGCACCAAGACCCGCTCAGCCAGAGACAACCCCGGAACCCGACCTCCCCCGCCGCCCTGCTTATGTGTAGAATGGCGCCATCAAGTTCAAGGCTCATCACCGCAGACACTGGCCCGCAGAGGCCCCTTCTGGAATCGCACATGACCGCACAACACCAATCTACCGGCACCGCGCCAGGTGCCAATCTCAGCGCCCACACGCCCATGATGCAGCAGTATCTGACCCTCAAGGCCGAGAACCCGGAGATCCTGCTGTTCTACCGGATGGGCGACTTCTACGAGCTGTTCTACGACGATGCCCGCAAGGCCTCCCAGCTGCTCGACATCTCCCTGACCAAGCGTGGCCAGTCGGCCGGCAGCCCCATCCCGATGGCGGGGGTGCCCTATCACGCCATCGAGGGGTATCTGGCCAAGCTGGTGCAGCTCGGCGAGTCCGCCGCCATCTGCGAGCAGGTGGGGGATCCCGCCACCAGCAAGGGGCCGGTGGAGCGCAAGGTCATTCGCATCATCACCCCGGGCACCGTCTCCGACGAGGCGCTGCTCAGCGAGCGGCAGGACAACCTGATCGCCGCCGTCTACCACGATGGCCGCCGCTTCGGCTACGGCACCATGGACATCGGCTCCGGCCGCTTCTTCATCAACCAGTTCGAGAAAGAAGAGACCCTGCTGGCGGAGCTGCAGCGCACCAATCCGGCGGAGCTGCTCTACCCCGAATCCTTCGCCTTCCTGCACCATGTCGAGGGTCGCCGCGGTCTGCGCCGCCGCCCGGAGTGGGAGTTCGAGCTCGGTACCGCCCGCAAGCTGTTGTGCCAGCAGTTCGGCACCCAGGATCTGGTGGGCTTCGGCGTCGAGCAGAGCGAGACCGCCCTGTGCGCCGCCGGCTGCCTCATGCAATACGTGAAAGACACCCAGCGCACCGCCCTGCCCCACATTCGCAGCGTGCGCCTCGAGCAGCCCGATCATGCGGTCATCATGGATGCGGCCACCCGCCGCAATCTGGAGCTGACCCAGAATCTGGCCGGCGGCCACGACAACACCCTCTCCGCCGTACTGGATTGCACCGCCACTCCCATGGGCAGCCGCTTGCTCAAGCGCTGGATCCATCAGCCGATCCGCGATCGGGTGATCCTCAAAGGCCGCCAGAGCACCATCAAGGAGCTCATCGAGCAGAACCTCTATGACGAGCTGGGCGGCTTGCTGCGTCAGGTCGGCGATGTGGAGCGGGTGCTGGCGCGCCTGGCACTGCGCTCGGCCCGCCCGCGCGATCTCACCCGGCTGCGGCAGGCCTTCGCCCAATTGCCCGAATTGCAGCGCCTGCTGGCGGAGAGCGAACACGAGGCGGTGCAGCAGCTGCGCGAACGCGCCAGCACCTTCCCCGAACTGCTGGACCTGCTGGAGCGCGCCGTGATGGAGGTGCCGCCGGTGCTGATCCGCGATGGCGGCGTCATCCGTGACGGCTTCAACCAGGAGCTGGACGAGCTGCGGGATCTGGCCAACGGTGCCACCGCCAGTCTGGCCCGCATCGAGGAGCGCGAGCGGCTGCTGACCGGCATCAACACCCTCAAGGTGGGCTACAACAAGGTGCACGGCTTCTACATCGAGGTGAGCCGTGCCAACAGCCACCTGGTGCCGGCCCACTACATCCGCCGCCAGACCCTCAAGAACAACGAACGCTACATCATCGACGAGCTTAAAAAGTACGAGGACAAGGTGCTCACCGCCCAGGCCCAGGCGCTGGCGCTGGAAAAACGCCTCTACGAAGAGCTGCTCGATGCTCTGCTGCCGCACCTCGGTGATCTGCAGGAGTCCGCCGCCGCGCTGGCGGAGCTGGACGTGCTGGCCAACCTGGCCGAGCGGGCCGAGACCCTGGACTACCGCTGCCCGACGCTCATCGACGAGGATCAGATCCTGATCGAGGCGGGCCGCCATCCGGTAGTGGAGCAGGTGATGACCGACCCCTTCATCGCCAACCCGATCCGGCTTGAGCGGGAGCGGCGGATGCTGATCATCACCGGCCCCAACATGGGCGGTAAATCCACCTACATGCGCCAGACCGCGCTGATCGTGCTGCTGGCCCACATCGGCGCCTTCGTGCCGGCCGACAGCGCTCGCATTGGTCCCATCGACCGTATCTTCACCCGCATCGGGGCGTCGGATGATCTCGCCTCCGGCCGATCCACCTTTATGGTGGAGATGACCGAGACCGCCAACATCCTCAACAACGCCACCGCCCGCAGCCTGGTGCTGATGGACGAGATAGGTCGCGGCACCAGCACCTACGACGGCCTCTCGCTGGCGTGGGCCTGCGCCGAACAGCTGGCGAGCAAGATCGGTGCCTACACCCTGTTCGCCACCCACTACTTCGAGCTGACCCGTCTGCCGGAGCTGATGGACGGGCTGGCCAACGTCCACCTCGATGCGGTGGAGCACGGCGACACCATCGCCTTTATGCACGCGGTGCAGGAGGGGGCAGCCAGCCGCTCCTACGGGCTGCAGGTGGCGGCGCTGGCGGGAGTGCCGAAATCGGTGATCCAGCAGGCCCGTCACAAACTGCACGAGCTGGAAAGCGCCACCCCGGTGGCCGCTGGCGAATCTCGCCCGGTCCCGGTGGCCATGGCGCCCCAGAGCCATCCGGTAGTCGATGAGCTGGAAGCGGTGCGCCCGGACGAGCTCACCCCACGGCAGGCGCTGGATCTGCTCTATCGCCTCAAACAGATGCTGTGACCAGCGGCAGCTGATCAGCCATGAAAAAGGGGAACCGCGAGGTTCCCCTTTTGTTTAGCTGCTTGATGGCGGCCGCAACAGGATGAAGCAACGTCAGGCCGGCCCGATCCGCTCCAGCAGGCTCATGTGGGTTGAACCGTCGTGGCGCTTGAGCTTTTGCCGGTATTCGAACTGATGCTGGCTCTCCTGCTTGAGGCCCAGCATCAGCGAGTAGCACATGGCCAGCATGATCACCGAGAAGGGCAGCGCCGCTATGATGCTGGCGGCCTGCAGGGCGGCCAGCCCGCCGGAGACCAGCAGGATGGCGGCCACCAGCCCCTGGCCCAGCCCCCAGATGGCACGGTGCAGCACGGGAGGATCCTGATCGCCGATGGAGAGCAGGGTCGTGATCACCAGGGTGCCCGAGTCGCTGGAGGTGATGAAGTAGGTACAGATCAGCAGGGTCAGCACCCCCTTGGCGATCCAGCCGAAGGTCTCCCAATGCAGCAGTTCCACCGTCTGGTAGAGCGCCAGGGTCACGTCCTGATTGACCGCGGCCACCACGCCGCCACCGCCGAACAGCTCCAGATTCATGGCGGTACCGCCGAACACGGTGAGCCAGAACATGCCGAGCAGCGAGGGCACCAGCAGCACGCCGAGCACGAATTCGCGGATGGTACGCCCCTTGGAGATACGGGCGATGAACATGCCGACAAAAGGCGCCCACGCAATCCACCAGCCCCAGTAGAAGGCGGTCCAGCTCGACTGCCAGGCCGAGGTGCCGTTGGCCTCGGTGTTGGTCCAGAAGCTCAGCTTGACGATGTTTTGCAGGTAGTCACCGATGTTCTGCACATAGGCGTTGAGGATGTAGGTGGTCGGCCCCAGCACCAGAAAGAGGCTCAGCACGAACACGCTCAACCAGATATTGAGCTCGGAGAGCAGCTTGACCCCCCGCCCGACCCCGGAGACCGCCGACAGGGTGGCGATCAGGCTGATGCCGCCGATGAGCCAGAGCTGGTTCGCTTGCGATACTTCCATGCCGAACATCTGGTTGAGACCGGTATTCATCTGGGAGACCCCCAGGCCAAGGGAGGTGGCCACCCCGAACACGGTACCGAACACCGCCAGCACGTCGGCGGCGTGGCCCCAGAAGCCGTAGATGCGATCGCCGAGCAGCGGATAGAGCACGGAGCGGATGGCCAGCGGCAGCTTGCGCCGATAACTGAAGAAGGCGAGCGACAGGCCGACGATCACGTAGATGGCCCAGGGGTGCAGGCCCCAGTGGAAGAAGGTGAGGCGCATGGCGATCTGGGCCGCCTCCGGGGTCATCCCTTCGGTGATGAAGGGGTTGCCCTGCAGGTGGTTCATCGGCTCGGCGATGCTCCAGAACACCAAGCCTATGCCCATGCCGGCGCTGAACAGCATGGCAAACCAGGCGAAGTAGCCGAACTCCGGTACCTGGTCGTCGTCACCCAGCCGGATGCTGCCAAAGCGGCTGAACATCAGGTAGACAGCGAAGAACAGGAACAGGGCGACCACCAGAATGTAGTACCACTTGAACCCGGCAATGATCTGATCCTTGGCGCCGACAAACCAGCTGGCGGCCGTTTCGGGGACGAACACCCCGAACAGCAGGAACAGGGTGATGACGGTGAGCGCCGTCATGGCCATGGTCGGGTTGAGGCCTTTGAATAGCCCTTTGCTTGCTCTCATCTGGCCTCCTTAGTCGTTGTTGAAAAAGTCTTCACCCACGTGATCGCCGGCACCGCCGATGGCGCGGTAGACCAGCTTGCCGGCCGTCTGCACCCGGTGGTCCACCAGGCTGACCGAAGGCTGGCCATTCACCGCATGACGCTTGCCGAGGAAGATGGCCATGGGCACGCCCAGGTTGGAGATGCCGCTGGTGATCCAGAGCCGGTTGAAGTCGTAAGAGCCGCCGATGAACTCCAGCTGGGCCAGACCGGTATCAAGGCCGGTCAGATAGAAGTTCATCGCGCTCTCGTCCGGGAAGAGGTGCACCAGCACATAGGCGTAACGCAATTCATTCACCAACTCCTTTAGGTTGAAAGAACCGGTCTCACTGCAGGAGAGAGGCAGCTCACCATCGTAGTGGTGCACCTTGAGGTTGTTGGGGTCTTCGTCATAGGCAGGCTGGTAACGCACGAAAGCCGAGGTGTCAGGCAGCTCATAACGCACTCTGACCACCCGAAGGTCGGCCGCCAGCGACTTGATGTCCAGTTCGTCACTCATCATCTTGCTCCTCAAAGGTCGGGTCAAAATTCGGAAAATGCCCGCTAACCTAACACAAAAATGATTAGAGCAGAAATCATTACAGTAAAAACCATATTGACCTTGTGACGAATTAGGCGGAGAATTTTGCGCCTCTCAACAGCCCCTCGACGATTCGTTCCCCATGGAAAAACATGATGAAGTGCTGGTCGCCCTGCGCCAGATAATTCGTGCCATCGACATGCACTCCAAGCGCTTGATCAAGGAGGCCGGCCTGACCTCGCCCCAGCTCTTGCTGCTCAAGGGGATCGACGAGCTGGGCCAGATCTCCATGCGCCAACTGGCGGATCACACCAACATGAGCCAGGCCACCGCCACCACCATCATGGACCGCCTCGAGAGCCGCCAGCTGGTGCAGCGCATCCGCAGCGAAACCGACAAGCGCAAGGTGCATGCGACGCTGACTGACGCAGGCCGTGCCCTGCTGGCCCAGGCGCCCACCCCGCTGCAGGAGCGCTTCATCCAGCGCTTTCAGGCACTTGAGGTCTGGGAACAGACCCTGTTGCTCTCTTCCCTGCAGCGCATCTCGGCCATGATGAATGCCGACGAGATAGATGCGGCCCCGGTGCTGAGCGTCCGGCCCCTCACCGAAGAGCGGGCATAAAAAAAGCTCCCGAACGGGAGCTTTTTTTATGGGCCGGGAAGAGTGCGCTCACTCTTCCAGACTGATGCCGATATTGGAGACACCATCCTGGGCGGCAAAGGCCTTGACGGCCAGAATACGGTCGCTGTCGCGCTCATGGGCAACCCGCTTGAGCAGCTCGACCTGGAACTCCAGCTCGGCTTCCATGTATTCGTGTTCGTAGAGCTCCTCGTCGGTGAGGTCGCGCTCTTCCAGCATCTCGATGAAACCGGCCACGGTACCGACCGACGCATGGCTGGCATCGTTGGCCTCTTCACCCACCCGGCAGATCACCGAGTTGTAGGCACAGCCCAGCGCCACGCAGGCATCCAGCGCCGGATAGGCACCGTAGGACTCGAATTTGCCAGGTTCGGGAATATAGACTTCAAACGCCTCCAGGATCGCCCCCAGATTGACGCGGGATCCCTTCACCGTCAGGTAATTCCACATCTGATCCAGGGCGTGGCGAAATGCCTTCGCATCCCCGAAACCGGAGGCCTGGGAAAACAGCGCATAGTTGGGGTACATGCGCTCTGCCAGCGCCAGGGTGTAGACGGTCTGTTGCCAAGGCTGTAGCTCGGCCAGTCGCTTATAAAACTTGTCACCAAACACTGGAGTCGGATCCTTTGCAAAATGTGGGGCAGATTGTAGCCCACGAGGGGCCGCGCGAAAACGAAAAAGCGGCCTGGTCGGCTATGTTGGCCGGTCAACTCGGGTAAGATGAGGACAGAGCGGCCTCTCTCCCGCGCCGCAAATCTGATAAGGAACAAGAGTATGAGTCAACGTACCCTTCTTTTGCTCAGCCAGGACAATGCTCACTACGAGCGCCTGCTCAAGGCGGCCCACCTCCCCCATTTGCGCATTCTGCGGGCCGACAACCAGGGCGAGGCCGAAAAATTGATCGGCGAAGCCCACATCCTGATGGCAGAGCCGGCGCGAGCCAAGCCGCTGCTGGCCAAGGCCGGCAAGCTCAGCTGGCTGCAGTCCACCTACGCCGGGGTCGACGTGCTGCTGGATGCCAGCTGCCGCCGCGACTATCAGCTCACCAACGTGCGCGGCATCTTCGGTCCGCTGATGAGCGAATACGTGTTTGGCCATCTGCTCAGCCTGATGCGCCAGCTGCCACTCTATCGGGAGCAACAGAAGCAGCGGCTGTGGCAAAGCCACCCCTATCACGGTCTCAAGGGACGCACCTTGCTGATCTTGGGTACCGGCAGCATAGGCCAGCACATTGCCCACACCGGCAAGCACTTCGGCATGAAGGTGCTTGGCATCAGCCGCAGCGGCCGCGAGCGGGCCGGTTTCGATCAGGTGTATCAGCTGCCGGCCCTCAACAAGGTGCTGGCGCAGGCCGACGTCATCGTCAGCGTCCTGCCCGCCACCCGTGAGACGCATCACCTCTTCACCGCTCCCCGTTTCGAACACTGCAAACCGGGCGCCATCCTGTTCAACGTGGGGCGCGGCAACGCCATCCACGAAGGTGACCTGCTCACGGCGCTGCGCACCGGCAAGCTGGGCATGGCAGTGCTGGACGTGTTCGCACAGGAGCCGCTGCCCGCCGACAGCCCGCTCTGGGGCCAGCCCAACCTCATCATCACGCCGCACAACAGCGCCTACAGCTTCCCCGAGGATGTGGCCCAGATCTTCGTGCGCAACTACATCCGCTTCATCGACGGCCAACCGCTGGACGGCAAGATAGACTTCGACAAGGGCTATTGATGGCCATCAGCCAATAAAAAGGCCCCGCCAGAGTGGCGGGGCCTTTTTATGTCGGCGAGAGAGGCATCAACCGGCCTCCATCTCCTTGCGATAGCTCTTCACCTTGGCGAGGAACTGGCGCTTCTCCTTGCCGGAGAGCGGTTCAGCCATCGGCAGCTTGACCTTCATGGCATCGACCGGACGATTGTTGATCCGCACTTCGTAGTGCAGGTGGGCACCGGTGGAACGACCTGTGTTGCCGGAGAGCGCAATCTTGTCACCCATCTTCACCTTCTGGCCCGGCTTGACCAGCAGCTTGCTCAGGTGCAGGTAACGGGTCATCAGGGTACGACCGTGCTTGATCACCACATAGGTGCCGGCCAGCGGGTGGCTGGTCGCCTTCAGCACCACACCGTCGCCGGTTGCCATCACGGGGGTACCGACCGGCAGGGCAAAGTCGGTACCCTCGTGGGGACGCACCTGGCCGGTGATCGGGTGACGTCGGTTCGGGTTGAAGCTGGAGCTGACCCGGTAGCGGCTGTGGGTCGGATAACGGCGGAAGCCGCGCTCCAGGCTGTTGCCCTGGCCATCGTAGTAGTTGCCATCTTCAGACAACCAGGCAGACACGCTCTGGCCCTGGCTGAACACTTCCACCCCCAGCAACTGGGTATTGCCGGTGCTCTTGCCCTCGACCGTCTCCTGGCGCACCAGCACCTTGAACTTGTCGCCCTTTTTCAGATCCTTGGCGAAGTTGAGCCGCCACTGGAACAGGTTGGCAATCTTCTGGATGTGGTTGGCCGGGATCCCCGCATTGCGAGCACTGACGTAAAAGCTGCCGTTGATGACCCCGTCATACCCTTTCTTCTGCCACTCCACCTCTTCATTGAGCATGTTGGCGCTGTAGGTGTCGTCGGTGCGCTCCAGGATCAGGGTCTGCTTGATGTTCAGACGAATCTTCATCTGCTGCAGTATGTTGTCCTGATCAATCAGCAGCTCGATGGTTTGACCGGGCTTGAGACGTGCCAGATTGTTCTTGGTATCGGCATCCAGCACCTTGTAGAGGGTGGTGGTGGAGAGACCCAGGTTGTTGAAGATGGTGGTCAGGTTTTCGCCGTTTCGTACCCGATAATCCTGCCACTGGGGGGTGGCATCGGTCGGGATGTCATCTTCCGGGGTCGCGGCTTCCACCAGCTCGTGATCCGGGATGTCGTTGAAGTCCGTATTGTCTTCGTTGGTTGCGGTGCCGTTGGTGGCGATCGGCAACTCCAGACGCAATGGCCGCTCCAGGATGTCACCCGGCGCTGGCAATATGGCTACCGCTGACAGCGTCATGGCGGTCAGCAATAGCATGGCGTAAAAGTGTTTGCGGGGAACCGGGGGTTCCCAATTGGCGGCCTGCGCTACCAAGGGACGGAGACGTTTCATCCGCTATCCTGTCATTAGATCTAAGGGTGTTAGTGGTCAGTTTGTTTGTTATGAAACCGTATAAAACTGATTGTTTGACCTAAATACTCACAATTAGTTCATAGCAATCTGCATGAACCTCACATTTTATGCATAACATTCCTTTATGGGCAGAAATGATCGTCTTTTTTAACCATTTTTTTCCTATTTTTAAGAGCCGGGTCCGCTCGCATCAGACCCAAGGTTTCAGCATGTTGCGATAACTTTTCCATGGAGTGGATATGTCGTTAGCGAAACTGTTAAATCGAATCATCCTGATCTTGTTCCTGGCCGGGGCCATCCTGCTGTTCATGCTGGAGGTCACCACGGTACGCCAGTCCATCCTCGATCAGATGTCTGCCAATCTGGAAACCGCCATCACGGCCCTCGGCCTGGTGCTGCAGGGCACCCTGCTCAACGATGACAAGGTACTGGCCGAAACCATCGTCAACGCCATGTTCGACGGCGGCTTCGTCAGTGCGGTCACCTTGCTGGATCCCGATGGCCAGGTGTTGTTTCAGAAGGTCTTCCACACGGCGCAGCAAAACGTGCCGACCTGGCTTCCCTCTGTTATCGACATGCCGCCGGTAAAAATTGAGCAGGAGCTGACCGATGGCTGGCGCATGCTGGGCACCCTCACCCTGGAAGGGCACACGGGTTATGCCTACCAGCACCTGTGGAATGCCATCAGCCGTACCGGTACGGCGCTGCTGGCCGGTCTGCTGGTATTCACCCTGGTGATCTCCTGGGTCTGCAACCGGCTGCTGCGCCCGCTCGAGCAGATCAACCAGCAGTTGGTGAAGATCCGCAAGCGCCAGTTCAGCGGCAATCTGGCCTCCCCCTGGCTGCAGGATCTCAAGGAGCTGGTGGCCTCGGTCAACCAGCTGGTGTCCGAACGAAAACGGGATCTGCTGCAACAGCGGCTCAAGATAAGCCAGCTCAGCAAACAGGTCGCCATATCAAATCAGCCGCTGCAAACCCTGACTGAGGCGGGCGAAGGCCTGCTGCAGCAACATTTCTTCTCGACCCAGGGCAGCATTCGCCTCTACAGCCGTCTCATTCCAGAGGTCACCCCCTCGCTGGACAGCTCGCCGGACGAGATCCGGCACCTGCTCGATCTCTGGTTGCACCACACGGTCGAGGGACTGCAACTTCCGCTCAGCCTGCTCGGCCACGCTGACTGGACGCAATTTTCCCCCTTGCTTGCCAAGGGCAGAGGCAAGACCCTCGACTGGCGCTGGGATCAGGAACATGTGCCGCCCCTTGCCCAGGAGCGGCTGGCCGCCTTGCAGGAACAGGGCGTGGAGATGGCTTTCAGCGCCATCCCGATGACCAACGAGACCTTCAATCAGCTAGACCCCATCAACCCTGTCTTCATCAGCTGCCAGCCGACCCAGGCCCCGCTCTACTGGAATCTGGTAGCCCAGTGCCTGCACAGCGCGGGCTACACCCTGCTGGCGGAGGCCGGCGACATTCAGGATATCGGTACCCTGCGCAACTGGGGCATCGATGGCTACGCCAGCAAGGAGGCATGATGAACAAGACCGGATTGTTGCTCGCTCTGCTGTGCCCACTGCCGCTGCTGGCCGACACTATGACCATCGCCACCGGCGGTGAGCAGGGGATCTATCACCAGATCGCCAAAGAGTTCTGCCGGCTGGCCAACAAGAGCGATGCCGGATTGCAGTGCAAGCTGCAGGCGACCTCGGGCTCCATCGAAAATTTGCGCCAGCTGAAAAGTGGCGAGACCCGCTATGCGCTGGTGCAGTCGGACTGGCTTTATCAGGCCAGTCACGGCCTGGGTCCGTATGCCAGTCAGCCGCAGCCAGAGCTCAGAGCCATCTTCGCCACCCACGCCGAACCTTTCACTATCGTGGTGAGGGCCGACGGCGATATCACCAGCCTGGAGCAGCTCAAGCTGGCCCCCATCGACATGGGGCTCAAGAGCTCAGGCACCCGCCAGACGGCGCTCGCCCTGTTCAACGTGCTGGGCACCAAGGAGCAGGATCTTGATCTCAAGAGCGTGGCCAATCTGGCCGAGTCGCTCTGCAGCAAGCAGATCGATGCCTATGGCCTGGTGATGGGTCACCCCAACCGCATCGTGCTGGATACAGCCAAACGCTGCGCCGTGCGTTTTCTGCCGATCGAGGGGGCGACCCGAGATCAACTGCTCAAGGGGGTGAAGTATTACCAGCGCAGCCAGGTGCCTGCGCGCATCTATCCGGGCAACCTCAAGGCGACGCCGACCTTTGCCATCGCAGCCACCCTGGTGACCACCGCCAGCACGCCGGAGGCCGATGTTTACCGCCTGACCAAGGCCATGCTGACCCAGCAAACCAAGTTCAATGAGCAGACCTACGGCTACGCCAACCTGTTCCACCAGGCACGCAATAAGACCGGCCCGGTACTGAGCATCGATCAGCATCCGGGCGCGGCCAAATATTTCGAGGAGTTGAAAACCGCGGGCAAGCTATAGCTCGCGGCGGGGGGAGCGCAGTTGCTCGCTGGAGAACCGGGTCTTCATCGACGTCCACTGTGCCAACCTGTCGGCACTGCCTGCCAGCGTCCCTTCACGGCGGGACTTCATGATCCAGATGCTTTTGGCATCAAAGCTGTAAACGGGGATAAGGTCAGTTCGCTTGCTGCCGGGCAGGATCCGGCTGTTGATGTTGTCGAGTACCATTGGATCCGACTTGGGGGTCGCGAAGTAGAGCGTCACCATGTGGAACTGGTTGTAACGTACCGCCTTGACGTAGGCCAGCCGCAGCTTCTTCTCATCCACCCCCAGCTCCATCAGGGTGTAGTACTTGGAGATGCTGTAATCCTCGCAGTCGCCACCGCGGGCGCCGATAAACTCCAGCGGATTGGCCCAATAATCCGTTTCTCCCCACAACCTGGGATCATCGCTATAGGTCAGGTTGTTGAAGTAGTTGTTCACCAGCTCGATCTTCTGCTGATCCGTGGTGCCGGCCCTAGGCGTGAGCAGACGAGAGAATGCCTCGGCCCGCTGAATGGCACGACCACCATACACTTCCTGCAATTTTGCCCGCAACTCGGGGCTGGCGATGTATTCGGAGAGGCGGGATGCCTGCACGCTGGCACAGCATAGTGCCAACGTGCAGGTGGGAACGAGCAGCCATTTCATACAAGACACTCCCTGTCAGATGCTGGAAGTCAGTATAGTTGGCTGTGCTCGTCCCATCGATGAGCACGACGGCTCGGCGGGTCTGTCAGCGGCACTCGGCGAAAGCGTCGGCCAGTTGCTGCATGAACCGGGGATAGCCATCCGGGCCGAGCGGCACCTGCTCACCCACTTCGTCTAGCAGCAGTACCTTGGCACCGGTATTGCGAGCCACCGACTCGATCACCGCCGGCGAGAACTGCGGCTCGGCATAGATGCAGCTCGCCTTTTTCTCTTCCAGCGCCTTGCGGATCTCCACTAGAGTCTTGGCGCCGGGGCGTCGGTCCGGGCTCACGGTAAAGTGGCCCTTGGAGCTCATGCCGTAGTGGCGCTCCCAGTAACCATAGGCCTCGTGGAATACGAAGTAGCCCTTCTGGTTCACCGCCTTCATCTGCTCGGCAATCACCTTGTCCTTGGCCTCCACCTTGGCCTTGAACGCCAGCAGGTTGGCGCGATAACGCTCGGCGTTGGCCGGATCCTGAGCGCTCAAGGTTTCGCTCAGGGCATTGGCAATGACCAGCGCCTGGGTCGGTCCCAGCCAGATGTGGGGATCGACACCCTCGTGGTGGTGCCCCTCATGACCGTCGTGGTCATGGCCTTCATGCCCCTCGTCGGTGTGTTCTTCGTGACCGGCCTGCTTGCTGTAATCGAACAGCGGCATCCCTTCGACCCGGGTCAGGGTCAACACATGGGGATGCTTGGCCAGCGGTTTGGCCATGAAGCCTTCCAGCTCGGGACCGACCCAGACCACCAGGTCGGCCTCATTGATGTTGCGAATATCGGAGGGGCGCAGGGAGAAATCATGGGGCGAGGCGCCGGTCGGCAGCAGCACCTTGGGCTCGCTTACGCCGTCGGTGATGGCGGCCGCGATGAAACCCAGCGGCTTGATGGTGGTCAGCACCTCGAGGGCACGGACAGGCAGACTCACCGCCAGCAGGGCAGTGATCAGGGCAAGAATTCGCATAGAGATCTCGTCAGGAAGTGTGTGTGTGATAATATAACAAACCAACGTTATTGTTATATTATAACTCTCACAGGCTGTAAACCCCGGAGCTGTCATGACCCAACTGGTGGAGCTGAAAGAGGTCTGTCTTTCATTTGATGGACGATCCGTGCTCGACAAGGTCTCCTTTACCCTGAACAAAGGCAAAATCACGACCCTGGTCGGTCCCAACGGGGCGGGCAAAAGTACCCTGAGCAAGCTGGTACTGGGCCTGCTCACGCCGGATTCGGGCCAAATCACCCGCAGCCGCGACCTGCGGGTCGGCTATGTGCCCCAGCGCCTCTATCTGGATCCGACCCTGCCGCTGACGGTGCGCCGTTTCCTGCAGCTTGGCAAGAATGGCCGCCTCTCCATCGAGGAGGCGCTGAACCGGGTCGGTGCGGAAGATCTCTTGAACAACCGGATGCAGAAACTCTCCGGCGGCGAGATGCAGCGGGTACTGCTGGCCCGTGCCCTGCTGGTCAAACCCGAGCTGCTGGTGCTGGACGAGCCGGTGCAAGGGGTGGACATCAACGGCCAGATCGAGCTCTACGCCCTCATCAGCCAGCTGGCCGCCGAGTTCAACTGCGCCGTGCTGATGGTCTCCCACGACCTGCACCTGGTGATGGCCAGCACCCACGAGGTGATCTGCCTCAACCGCCACGTCTGCTGTCACGGCGAACCGGAGAGCGTGGCCCGTCACCCCGAATTTGCCCGTCTGTTCGGCCGACCGGAGCAGGAGGTGCTGGCGGTCTACACCCACCATCACCACTGCGACGGCGAACACCATCATCATGAACCGCAGGCCCCCGTCATTCGCCTGCCCTCCCGCAATCAATAACGTACCCGACAGGATCATCAAGTGGACAGCTTTCTGTTATACGCCCTCGCGGCCGGCCTCGGCATCGCCCTGCTGGCCGGCCCTCTCGGCAGCTTCGTGGTGTGGCGCAAGATGGCCTATTTTGGCGACACCCTCTCCCACGCCTGCTTGTTCGGCATCGCGCTCGGCATCCTGCTGCAGGTGGATCTCACCCTGGCGGTGGTGGTCTGCTGCCTCGCCATGGCCATGCTGCTGGTGATCATGAGCCGCAACCAGCAGGTGGCCACCGATACCCTGCTCGGCATCCTGGCCCACAGCGCCCTGTCGCTCGGCCTGGTTACCTTGAGCTTCATGGACAACGTGCGGGTGGATCTGATGGCCTACCTGTTCGGCGACCTGCTCTCGGTGCAGCCGATGGACCTGCTCTGGATCTATGGCGGCGGCGCCCTGGTGCTGCTCACCCTGTGGCGGCTGTGGGATCCCCTGCTCTCCATGACCATCTCGGAAGAGCTGGCCCGGGTGGAAGGGGTAAGAGTCGATGTACTGCGCTGCGTGCTGATGCTGCTGATCGGGCTGGTGATCGCGGTGGCGATGAAGTTCGTCGGGGCGCTGATCATCACCTCCTTGCTGATCATCCCTGCAGCAACGGCCCGTCGCTTCAGCCGGACACCGGAACAAATGGCCGGCTTTGCCGCTCTCATCGGCTGCCTTGCCGTGCTCGGCGGACTGCTGCTCTCCTGGTATCAAGACACCCCGGCCGGCCCTTCGGTGGTGGTCTGCGCCACCAGCCTGTTTATCTTGAGCCAGTTCAAAAAAGCCTGAACCTAGCGTGGCCTGAGCCTTGCCGTCAGGCCACTCCATCTCTCGACCCTTCGCTGGATCTCCACCACCAGCCCTGCTCGTGCTGAGCCTATTCAAACGCGCCTGAGCGGTTCATTCTCGCCGGGGCGCAGGCTGGCTTGCGCCTCCTGCCAGAGCCACTGGCGCAGCCGGCTGATGGCGGGCTCATGGACACGCGAACGCTTGCAGACGAAATAGAAGTTGTCTCCGGTCTCCAGTGCAT
Source organism: Aeromonas sp. FL131 (assembly GCF_049860615.1). Taxonomy (NCBI): domain Bacteria; kingdom Pseudomonadati; phylum Pseudomonadota; class Gammaproteobacteria; order Aeromonadales; family Aeromonadaceae; genus Aeromonas; species Aeromonas sp. FL131. The sequence continues at coordinate 5,159,565 of NZ_CP187595.1, read as the reverse complement.
GCAGCGGCAGTCGCACCAGACCGGGATCCTCCGGCTGCAGCATATAGTCGTTGATGAGCGCCACCCCCTGATCCCAGTTGGCCGCCTCCAGTGCCAGCAGAATGTGGCTGAAATGATGCATCCTCGCCTCGGGGGCGATCGTCAGCCCGCCCACGTCGGCCCAGCGCCGCCAATCCTCCCCCTTCTCCTTGTAGATCGCCTGGATGGAGAGCAGCGGCAGTTGCCACAGGGCCGCGGGCCACTCCCCCTCCACCTGCTGCCACAGCCGCCGGCTGCACACCGGCATCAGCCGCTCCCGATAGAGCAGATCGTGCATATAACCGGGTCCCTTGGGGGAGACAGTGATGAAGCAGTCCGCCACCCGATCGGAGAGCTCGGGATCCTCCGCCACCATCTCCAGGCTGAGATCCAGCTCTGGATAGAGCTGACGCAGCCCCGCCAGTCGCGGGATCAGCCACTTCACCGCAAACGAGCTGTAGACCGCGAGCCGGATCCGCATTTCGCCACCGCCGCGCAGCTGCTCGCTGCTCTGGGCAATCTGGCCGAGCCCGGCGGAGATCCCTTCGAAATAGACCTCCCCCTGCGCCGTCAACGACAGCAGCCGGCCCTGGCGCAGCAGCAACCGCTCACCCAGAAAATCCTCCAGCAGGCGGATCTGGTGGCTGACCGCACTCTGGCTGACGTTGAGCTCAACCGCGGCGCGAGAAAAGCTGAGCAGGCGGGCAACCACTTCGAAGTATTGAACGGCACGCAGGGGGGGCAGCTTCATTATCCAAAATTCTCATGCATGGTGATTTTTTATCATTTTACTGGATAACATAGCGCGGGCTACCCTTCCCTCATCAAACATGGGAGGTGGTATGAATGCAGTGGGGATCGGCATCCTTTATCTGGTGCTGGGCAATATGGTGGCGGTCTTTTCCGACGCGCTGGTCAAGGTGCTGGAGCCGGACCAGCCGGTGTTCCAGTTCGTCTTCTTCCGCCAGCTCTCCGCCGCCATCCTGCTGGCCCCCTGGCTGCTCTGGTCATGGCGTCGCAACCCGCCGGTGGCGCTCAAGTGGCATCTGCTGCGGGCTCATATCTGGGCGATCGGCGTCTGCCTGATGGTGATCGCCCTCACCCGGCTGCCGCTGGCCACCGCCAACGCCCTCTTCTATGCGGCGCCGCTGATGATGGTGCCGCTGGCGGTGTGGCTGGCGGGGGAAGCGATCTCGCGCCAGAAGGTGCTGACCGCCTTCATCGGCTTTGTCGGGGTGCTGATCGTGCTGCGCCCCACCGAGGTGAACTGGGCGGCACTGGCGGCGCTCGGGGTGGCGCTCTCCATGGCGCTCAACAATCTGCTGATCAAGCGGATCCCGCTCCAGCAGCCCATCGCCCAGACCCTGTTCTTTACCAACGTGTTGAGCATGCCCTTCATCATGGCGCTGGCCTGGTGGGAAGGGGGCGACTGGCAGTGGCAGATGTGGTGGCCCGCCTTCGGCTCTTCGGCGCTGATCATGGTCTATGCGGGATTGTGCGTGGTGGCCTATCGCAAGGCGGAGGCGAGCAAAATAGCCTCGGCAGAGTACACCGGCCTGCTGATGGCGGTCGCCATCGGGGTATGGCTGTTCGATGAGCAGCCGGGCCTGCCGCTGCTGCTGGGGTGTATCTGCATCATACTGCCGCTCATCGCCATGGCCCGCAGCAAGCCCAAACCGCAGGTCGAACCGGCACTCTAGCCAACGAGGGTCACCCCAGCAGCGGGGCGACCCTTTGTTGCAGATGGGGGATCACATCCTGCTCGAACCAGGGGTTCTTCTTGAGCCAGAAGGTGTTGCGAGGTGACGGGTGCGGCAGCGGCAACCAGGCCGGGCCGTAGTCAGCCCAGCAGCGTACCGTCTCGGTCAGCGACCCTTTCGCCGCATCCCGCAGGTAGTAGGCTTGCGCATACTGGCCGATCAGCAGGGTCAGCTCGATGTTGGGCAGCAGCATCAGCACCTTGTCGTGCCAGGTAGGTGCACATTCGGGGCGCGGCGGCAGATCTCCCGACTTGCCCTTGCCGGGGTAACAGAGCCCCATCGGCATGATGGCGATACGGGATTCATCGTAAAAGGTGGCCTTGTCCACCCCGAGCCACTGACGCAGGCGATCGCCGGAGGGATCGTCCCAGGGGATACCGCTGGCATGCACCCGGGTGCCAGGCGCCTGGCCGATGATCAGCAGACGGGCGCGCTCGCTGCCGCGGATCACCGGTCTGGGCCCAAGCGGCAAGTGTGCCTCGCACAGGCGGCAGGCCCGGATCTGTTCAAACAAACTGTCGAGTCGGTTCATGGGCCCGATAGTAGCAGAGTTTTCCGCCTGATCCTGCTTGTGAAAGATTCAGCAGATACTTATCATGCAGCCACATTTGTTTAATTTAATAAACGGAGCGAGATGAAGAACTGGATGGGCACCGGCAGCGCGGCCCTCTCATTCGTGCTGTGGGGCATGCTGCCCCTCTATTACCAGTTCATGCCCGCGGTCAACATGTGGGAGCTGCTCTCCCACCGGGTACTCTGGTCGGCGGTGCTGCTGGGCCTTCTGTTCCTCCTCATCGGCTACCGGGTGCCCTGGGCGCGGCTGCGCAGCGAACCGCGCCAGCTCGGCCTCATCCTGCTGGCCGGCCCCGTCATGTCCATCAGCTGGTGCATGTTCACCTGGTGCCTCACCACCGGCCAGGTGCTGGCCACCAGCCTCGCCTTCTTCATGACGCCGCTGTTCAACATCGTGTTTGCCGTGTTGTTCCTCAAAGAGAAGCTCACCCCGCAAAAACACCTGGCGGTGGCGCTGGCACTGGCCGGGCTGGCCTACATGCTCTTTTCTTACGGCCAGCTGCCCTGGTTCTCTCTCATCATGGGGGCCAACTTCGCCCTCTACGGTCTGCTCAAGAAGAAGGTCCACTATGACGCCGGCGTCAGTCTCTATCTCGAGGCGCTGGTGCAACTGCCCGTCGCCCTGCTGATCATCGGCGCTCTGGCGGTGAGCGGCGCCAGCCAGTTCGTGGCCGGTGACTGGACCGAGCGTCTGCTGCTGATGGGTAGTGCCCCCGCCACCCTGCTGCCGGTGGGGCTGTTCTGCTACGGCATGATGCGCACCCGCATGAGCACGGTGGGTCTGCTGCAGTACATTGAGCCCAGCCTCGCCTTCCTGCTCGCCATTTTCTGGTTTGGCGAGACGCCGGATCCGGTGAAATCGGTGGGGTTTGCCTTCGTCTGGGCCGGCCTGCTGGTGAGCCTTCTGCCGCTGCACAAGCTTGGGCGCCATCTGCGCCGCAACACCGACGCTCAGGGTCTGCCGCGGTAGGATTCCAGGATGGCGTGCCACTTGGGATCCCGGTCCATCTGCTCGGCGATGTCATTCAGCCGGCTGTGCAGTGCGCTGCGGGATTTTGGCAACAGGATGTGGCGGGTATAGCTGGACTGGGCAAAGGGCGAGACGAACAGCTTGCCCTCGAAGGCCGGGTCATGGGTGAAGAAGGCGAGCGCCGAGCCCGGCACCAGGGTCACGTCGATGCGACCGCGCACCAGCAGGCTGAAGTTGGTCTTGACCTTCTTGGCATCGACCCGCACCAGATCGCCCCTGGCCGCCGCCTCGTCGATGCCCTGATAGCGATACCCCTCGATGCCGCCGAAGGTCATCCCCTTCAGTGAGTCGGGCCCGCGATAGATGACCGGCCTGGCAACGCTGGAGATGAGCTCGTTGGTATCGCGCATGATGGGAAAGGTCCAGAGGTAGAGCTCGCGCTGGGGATCTCCCACCCAGGCGGGATTGACCCAGGCCACCAAGCCATCGAAGCCGGGATCCGACATTTCCAGCGCCAGTCTGGCCCGATTCACCAGCCAAAGTTCCAGCCTGGGTTCTCCGCCAAGCTTTTCATTGAGATACTTGACCAGATCCCGGCTCAGACCAGTCTGCTCCCCGGTCATGAAGGGGGGGTGCTGATGATAGTCGTAGAGACGCAGCGTCTCGCCATGAGCCGATATCGACAGCAAACACCACAACCACCACCACGCTCGCATCGCACCTCCTTGAGCTGCTCTTGAGTGTGGCACAGAGAGATCGAATGAGAGAACCCGCTCCCGGCGCCGAACCGGCTGTCAGTCCACCCGCCAGCCACTGGTTCATCTACATGGTGCGCACCGCCAGCGGCCTGCTCTATACCGGGATCAGCACGGACCCGCTCCGCCGCCTGCGCCAGCATCAGAGCGGCAAGGGATCCCGCGCCCTGCGTGGCAAGGGGCCGCTGACCCTGGCATGGCAGCAGGCCATCGGCGAGAAAGGGGCGGCGCTGCGCCTCGAATACCGGCTCAAGCAGCAGAGCAAGGCCTTCAAGGAGCAACTGATCACCCAGCCGGAGCGCTGGCTCGCCTGCAGCCAGTCCTGGCTGGCCGACACCCGCACACAAAAAAGACCGCTGCACGCAGCGGCCAAGGAAGGATCCGGTAACAGGGACTGTCAACGGTAGGTGTTGATTAGCTTGCTTGCGCCGGCTGCTGAAACCAGCACACCGCCCGCACGCAAAAAAGGCCGCGGTATGCAGCGGCCAAGGAAGGATCCGGTAACAGGGAGTGTCAACGGCAGGTTGATTAACCTGCTTGCACCGGCGGCTGAAACCAGCACTCCACCACCCAGACACAAAAAAGGCCGCGGTACGCAGCGGCCAAGGAAGGATCCGGTAACAGGGAGTGTCAACGGTAGGTATTGGCCTGTTTGCGCCGGCTGCTGATGAACCAGCACACCACCAGCAGCACCAGCAACCAGGGCGCCAGCTTGATGATGAGGGCAAACATGCCGGCCAGGGCGCCAAACAGCACGAAGACGCCGCTCACCAGCAACATGGCCAGCACGGTGAATCCGGCCAGCGCCATGCCGACCAGAACCAGCATCAAGACGATAAATTCCAGCATGTTTTGCTCCTCACTGGGTTAATGCGGCTGAGTGACCCGGGGTCAATCCAGCCAGCGCTTCAATTCACGACGGGGCGGCATGATCAGCACCGCCAGCAGATAGGCGGCCAGCGCCAGGGGCGGCATCAGGATCAGCGCCATCAGGGCCGCGACCCGCACCGTCACCCTGGAGAGCCCCAGCCCGTTGGCGATGCCGGCGCAGACCCCGGTCAGCTTGCGATGGGTAAGATCCTTCGGCCAGGGCGTCATGGTTATGCCTCCACCTTTTGACCCTTGAGGCGGGCCAGCTCCCGTTCAATCTCGTCGTTCAGCTCCAGCTCGCGGAACTGGGCCTCCAGCGAGGGGTTCTGCCCCAGGGTTGCGGCCTCCAGCTGAGCTTCCAGCTGATCGACCCGGCCCTGAAAGCCGTCAAAACGGGCCATCAGCTCATGCATGCGCTGGTTGTCCACCTGAGCACGGGCCCGCAGCCGGCTGTGGGCGGTCTGCTCGCGCAGGGTCAGCAGCTTCTGCTTCTCGCGCGCCTCGGTCAGCTTGGCGGCCAGCCGCTCGCTGTCGGCGGTGAGCTGAGCCAGCACCTCGGCGACCCGCGCCTTGTCCTGCTCCAGCTGTTCGCATTTTTTGGCCTCGGCCAGCTTCTCGGTCAGCGCGGCCCGGGCCAGGTCCTCGCGCCCCTTCTGGATGGCGAGTTCGGCCTTGGCCGACCACTCCAGGATCTGGTGTTGCAACGCCTGCTGATGACGCTCCAGCTGCTTCTGTTCGGCAATGACGCGGGCGGCCTGGGTTCTCATCTCGACCTGGACCTGCTCCATCTCCTCGATCATCAGCCGCAGCATCTTCTCCGGCTCTTCGCTCTTGTCGAGCAGGCTGTGCAGGTTGGCATTGATCACGTCGGTCAGGCGGCTAAATACGCTCATGGTCTGGCTCCTTGTTGATGGGATGGCTATCTCTTCTCATGACATTACAAGAGCCGTGCCAAGATAATTTTTCCTTTACTTACATATAGATGAGGTTTTATCAGGTATTTTCAACATCGTCTTGGTGGCGAAAAATACCGTTCAAGTGGTGATTTTTACCAATAAAAAAGGGAGCCGGCGGCTCCCTCATGCAATCAGCGGCGTACTCAGGCGGCCCGGGGATGACCGAGCTGGCTGTCCAGTTCGGCCAGCTTGGCCTCCATCCGGGCACGGCAGTTGTCGGAGAGGTCGCGAATGCCGGCGGCACCGTGCTCCTTGCTGCAGACCGGGGCCATCACTTCCAGCAGCACCTCGCCGTTGTCCCAGCGGTTGAGATCGATCTGGCCGAAGTAGCTGGAGCAAACGATGGGCACCACCGGCACCTCTGCCTGTACTGCGGTATGGAAGGCGCCCGCCTTGAACGGCAGCAGGCCGCGTCCCTTGGAGCGGGTCCCCTCCGGGAACATCCAGATGGAGGTGCCGCGATTCTTGATGCGCTCCACCACCTGGCCAATGGTGCCGATGGCGCGGGAGCGGTTGGAGCGGTCGATCAGCACGTTGCCGGAGAGCCAGAAGATGAGACCGAAGAAGGGCAGCCACAGCAGGCTCTTCTTGCCCACCGCCACCACGCCGGGCTGCACCGCGCCGGTCACGGTGAAGATGTCGTAGTTGCTCTGGTGGTTGCAGACGTAGACCGCCGGCCCCACCGATTTGACCTCGTCGGCCACCGTCACCCGGACCTTGAGGCCGATCAGCGGGCAGACAGCATGATACATGCGGGCGAAGACATAGACGTTGTTGGGATGGCGCGGACGCACCAGGCAAAGCAGCAGACCGAACAGGAACCAGAAGATGAGCAGCAGACCAAGCAGCAGCACACGGGCAAGTTTGAGCATCGAACACCTCGGATTTTGACTCGGCGCAGTATACTGGTCCCCCTTTTAGCGAACAAGCGTTCGCCAAACAGAACCGACCACCCCTGCCACCCGCCCCTCTGCCTTAAAACGGACGGCGGCTTGCCCCACCCGGCGTTGGCCGTTAGGATGTGGCCATCTTGATGAACGGGGCGAGCATGATTCACCAACAACGCGTGGCGAAACGACTCCTGCTGCTGGTCTGCCTGCTGGTGCTCAATTGCGCTGCCCAGCCGCTGGCCCGGCTGGCCCTGCTCGATCACGCTCTCAGCTGTCAGGCCCTGCCCTCCTTCGTCACGGCCGACGACCAAGCCGACAAGGGCACGCCCGCCAGCCCGCAGCCCAACAGCTGCCAGCTCAACGGCAAGTGGCTGAGCGCCACCACCCTGCTCTGCCTCGAGCAGCTGTTCTTTGCGGTGGCCCTGCTCATCGCCCTACTGGCCCCGCTCTGGCGCTACACGCCGCCACTGCCGCCGCCACGGGCCGTCTCCCCTCCCGAACGACGACTTCACCTCACCTTCTGTGTCTGGCGGGAATGAGTTAAGCCGCGCTTTTTTCAGCCTGCTGTCATTCATTTTTTGCGAGACAACATTTATGTCAACTCTCTTCAAGGCGAGCCTGCTGCTGGGCTGCCTGCTGTGGCAATCCAGCGGATTGGCCAGCGATACGGGCTGGCTCACCAGCCCCCAGAACGATCACGCCAAGGTCAGGCTGCAAGCCGACCGCAGCGCCCCTGACCATACCCGCATCCTGCTCGAGGTGGCCCTCGAATCCGGCTGGAAAACCTACTGGCGCAGCCCGGGTGAAGGGGGCATAGCGCCCCAGATCCTGTGGGATCAACCGGTCGGCGACTTCCAGTGGCACTGGCCCACGCCGCGCCCCTTCGAGGTGGCCGGGCTCAGCACCCAGGGTTATCAGCAACAGGTGCGCTTCCCCCTGAGCCTCAACTACCCGGCGGGGCAGCCACTCAAGGGCACCTTGCGCCTCTCCACCTGCAGCAACGTCTGCATCCTGACCGACTACCCCTTCACCCTGGCGGTGGATGGGCAGGCGCCGGCCGGTTTCGACTTCGCCTGGGCCCAAACTATGAGCACCCTGCCGCAGACGCTGCCCGCCGACACCCGGGTCGAGCTCGGCTACCAGCACAACCAGCTGCAGCTGCGCGCCGAGCGGGCAGAGGGCTGGCAGGCGCCTGCGCTCTTCATCGATGCGCTGGAAGGGGCCGAGTTCGGCAAGCCCGCGCTCGAGGTAAGCGGCAACACCCTGATTGCCCGGGTCCCGGTCAGCGATGGCTGGCAGGGGGATGCCCCTGACTTGCGTGGCCAATCCCTCAGCCTGTTGCTTGGCAACGGCGATGAGGCCTGGCAGACCCGCGCCACCATCGCCGATCCCCTCGCCCTGCCGGCACCAAGCCAGCCTCTCATCTGGCTGCTGGGGGCGGCGCTGCTCGGCGGCCTCATCCTCAACCTGATGCCCTGCGTGCTGCCGGTGCTGGCCCTGAAACTGGGTACCGTGCTGCAGCAGCAGGAGAGCGAACAGCGACAGGTGCGCAAGCAGTTCCTTGCCGCCAGTGCCGGGATCATTGCCTCCTTCTGGGTGCTGGCGGCCATGAGCAGCCTGCTGCGCGCGACTCAGGGCGCCGTCGGCTGGGGGATCCAGTTCCAGAGCGCCGGTTTCATCGGCTTCATGGTGGCGGTGACCCTGCTGTTTTGTGCCAACCTGCTGGGGCTGTTCGAAATCCGCCTGCCCAGCAATCTCAACACTCGCCTCGCCACCAGCGGCGGCCAGGGGCTCGGCGGCCACTTCCTGCAAGGGAGTTTCGCGACCCTGCTGGCCACCCCCTGCTCGGCCCCCTTCCTCGGCACCGCTGTGGCCTTTGCGCTGGCGGCACCGCTCGGCCAGCTCTGGCTCATCTTCACGGCGCTCGGCCTTGGCATGAGCCTGCCCTGGCTGCTGGTGGCGGCCCTGCCGCGCCTCGCCCTCTGGCTGCCCAAACCGGGCTGCTGGATGGGGCGACTGCGCATCCTGCTCGGGCTGATGATGCTGGGCTCCAGCCTCTGGCTGGCGAGCCTGCTTGGCAACCATCTGGGCAGCACGGCCACCGGCTGGCTGATGGCCGCCATGCTGCTGGCGCTGCTGATTGGCATCATCTGGCGCTATGGCATGCGCGGTTTCACGCTGGCCCTCTCTCTCTCGGCACTCATCGGCGGCGCCCTGTTGCTGGGGGGCGCCCTCACGGCGCAGGGGTCGGGCAGCGTCGATCGCATTGCCTGGCAGCCGCTCTCCGAACAGGCCATCGTCGATGCACTGGCCCAGCGCAAGCGGGTCTTCGTCGACGTCACCGCTGACTGGTGCGTCACCTGCAAGGCCAACAAGTACAACGTGCTGCTGCGTGACGAGGTGCAGAGCGCCCTGTCGGCCCCGGACGTGGTGGCCCTGCGCGGTGACTGGAGCCGGCCGAGCGATGCCATCTCCGCCTTCCTGCGCCAGCGCGGCGCGGCCGCCGTCCCCTTCAACCAGATCTACGGGCTCGGCCTGCCAGAGGGAGAGATCCTCTCGCCCCTGCTGGACAAGGCCGACTTGCTCGACGTGTTGCATCAGGCCGGCCTCGTCCAGGCCGATGCCCCCCATTTTTAAGGAGAATCCCATGACCCTGCGTACCCTGAAACTGCGCACCCTGACCCTCTGCACCGCCCTGCTTGCCGGCACCCTGAGTGCCCCCTTGTTGCAGGCGGCCCCCTTCACCCCGGAGCAGGAGGCGCGCATCAAGGAGCTCATTCGCGAGACCCTGGTCGCCAACCCCAAGATCCTTGACGAGGCGGCCGAATCCTGGGAGAAGCAGAACGCCGCCGCCCAGGAGGCCCAGCTCGGCGACTTCATCAAGGGCAATCAGGATGTGCTGTTCAACAGCGCCACCAGCCCGCGCCTCGGCGCCAAGCACCCCAAGCTGACCCTGGTGCTGTTCACCGACTACAACTGCCCCTACTGCAAGCAGTTCGACCCCCAGCTGACCAAGCTGCTCAAGGCCTATCCCGACGATCTGGGGCTGGTGATCAAGCTGCTGCCGTTCAAGGGGCAGAGCTCCGCCAAGGCGGCCCAGTACAGCCTGACCCTGTGGCAGCAGGAGCCGGCCCGCTTCCTCGCCCTGCACGACAAGCTGATGAGCAAGCAGGGGATGCTGACCGAAGCGGACATCAACAGGGCACTGGCGGCCACCGGCAACACGGCCCTCAAGCCCGATGCCAAGGCCACCGAGGAGCTGCGCAACAGCCTTCGCATCGGCACTCTTCTTGGTGTGCAGGGCACCCCGGCGACCCTGATTGGCAACCAGCTGGTACCGGGTGCCGTGCCCTATGACGAGCTGGAGCAGCTGGTGAAGGCCGAGCTGGCCAAGCGGAGCTAAACCATGGCGGAGGATGCAGTCGTAAAGCCACCCCGCTGGCGCCGCTGGGGCAAGGAGGCGCTCTGGCTGCTGCTGATGGCGCTGGTCATCTCCACTCTGCTGGATCTGTGGCGCAGCCCCACCCTGCCGGCGGGAGCCATGGAGGCCCCCTTCACCCTGCAGGATGGCACCACCACCAGCCTGGCCGAGCAGAGCCGCGGCAAGCCTCTGCTGGTCTACTACTGGGCCAGCTGGTGTGGCGTCTGCCGCTTCACCACCCCCACGGTGGAGCAGCTCTGGCAGCAAGGTGAAAACGTGCTGACGGTGGTGCTGCGCTCCGGCAGCGATGACCAGTTGCGCGCCGGGATGGCGAAGAGGGGGCTCGCCTTTCCCACCCACAACGATGAGCGGGGGGATCTGGCCGCTCGCTGGCAGGTGGGGGTCACCCCCACCTTCCTCATCATCAAGGATGGGAAGCTAGTGAGCACCACCACCGGCTGGAGCTCATGGCTCGGGCTCAAGGCCCGTCTGCTGTGGGCCAGCCTGCGCTGACCCCTGACCTCGACGCCCGGCCAGTCCGGGCGTTTTTTCAACCCCTGTCACACATGGGTCGCCATGGAACTGACAAAATAGTCACAAACGGCCCCAAACCTCCCCTGACGAGGCCCCGCACGACGCCACCCGCACGCCCATCTGTTCGCTTCCTATCCATGGCGATGGCGGCCTGTTTGCGTTAAAATGTCGGGTTTTTGCCGAGCCTGGTTTGCCAAGAGCCCCGCCGCCAGGCCAGCGCAGGGTCAATTCCACGATGCCAGTGAGGCAGGATCCGTCATGAACAACTACTTCCGGGTGTTGGGCGTCAAGTCCAACGCCAGTGAAAACGACATCAAGAAAGCCTATCGACGGCTGTCGAACCAGTACCACCCCGACAAGCTGCACGGGGCGAGCGAAGAAGAGAAAGAGCAGGCAGCCCTCAAGCTGCACCAGGTAAAGCAGGCTTATGAAGTGCTGTCCGATCCGAAACAGCGGGCCGCCTTTATCAAGGATTTCAACAACGTCATCGTGACCGATCCCGCTGCTGCCATGCAGGAGATGTGGGACCAGTTCTACCCCTGAGCCACCAGGCAAGAAGAGCGACTATGCAAAATAAATGGGACCAGGCACGGCTCAAGGCCCTGCAAAGCGATGCCAGTGAAAACATCGAATCCTACCGGGATCAGGACGACCCCAAGGGACTCGAGCAGTTCACCGACCAGATGAAGGCCCTGCTGCTGGCCGACATGAGCATGCTGGAGTTCATGCCCGAATACCTGCCGCTCGCCCTCTATGGCCGGGTGCAGTTCCCGGCCAAGGCCAAGTCGCAGTGGAACAAGTGGCTCGCCAGCGGCGAGCAGCCTTCCTGGGACGAGTTCAAGGTGAGCGTCGGCTTCAACAACGCCGTCCTGCCGCTGGTCAAGGCGGTGCGGGCCCAGAGCGAAGATCAGCTGATGGAAGCCTGCGCCGTGCTGTTCCTGCTCGACAACCCGCTCCCGCGCGGCAGCCACCGCGGTGATGACGACTATGAGCTGCGCGATGAAGAAGAGGAAGACGGGGAAGATGCCGACGCCGACTACCACGGCGGCAGCGACCGCTATGGTGATGACCAGGGCGAGCAGGATATGTACGACGAAGTCCGTTTCTAATTGGGGCAAGGCATGAGCAACAGTCTGATAGAAATTACCGCCATCGAGATCAAAGAGCTGGCCGTTATCGAGCCGAAGCAGGCCAGCGAAAAGTTCGAGCTGATCGCCAAGACCATGTCTGACGACCAGCTGGCAGAAGTGATTGAAAATATTGATATCGTTACCCTGACCCAGATTAACGGCCAGCACGATATCTCCTTCCCCTCCATCATCTCCGAGCTGATGACCCCGGAGCGGATCCGCGACATCGTCTGCCAGCAGCCGCTCTACTGGGAAGAGGCGATCAAGAACAACGCCGATGAGCTGCAACAGCACACCTTCGACTTCCTCAACTACCTGATCCGCACCCAGGATAGCGAGGCCAAGCAGCGCGAGATCCTCGAGTGCGTGGCCGAAGACCCGGCAGGTCTCTTCTACCTCGCCATCCCCTTTATCGAGTTCTATCGCGGCGATCGCTATGAAGAGGACGAGGGCTATCGCGACGTGCTGCACGCCGAAGAGGAAGACCTTGAAGAGTCCCTGCGCTACAGCGAGCGCCAGCAGAGCGAAGATGTCCACGACTATGCGCTGGACGACCCGCGCAGCCTCTTGATGCTCATTCGCGAGCTGGCCCCCGAGGTGGAGAAAGCCATCAAGGCGCTGCTGCGCAATGAGCACTCCAGCTGGGACGGCATCATCAACAAGTTTGCCGCCGAGCTGGTGATGCAGGCCAAAGAGAAGAACAAGGTCGAGGAAGACGAGTACGGCGACGTCGACGACATGTTCAGCTTTCTGGATTAAGGAGCCCATTCATGCAGTTAGTCATTCGCGATGCCAACCTGGGCCCCTTTCTGACCCAGGTGCTGCGCTTTGGCCGCGACAATGAACGTTTGACCGAGCAACAGCTGGCCGCCATCAAGGGCAAGGCGGTGCTGATGAGCCTCAAATTTGCCGACAAGTACTACAACAAGTACAAGATGCACCTGCTGGAGCAGGCCGCCCACGACGTCATCGGCGTGGTGAGCCTCGGCCTGCAGGAGCTCTCGGCGCGGGATCCGGCCAAGGCGCTGGCGCTGCTGCAGGCGCCGGAAGGCCCCATCAAGCCGTTTCAGAAGGGCTGGTCAATGCTCATCACCGTCAGCCCCAAGCAGGCTGGCAACAGCCTCTACGGTGACGTGGATGCGCGGCTCTTGGACAAGATCTCGAGCCCGCCCGATGTGGAGGAGTGGCAAGGGTGGCAGGAGTACGAGAAGGCGCTGACCGAGCACAACAAGAGTCGCCTGATGGCACTCATCGACCAGCACTTCTTCGCCTGCGAGAGCGACCACCCCACCATGGAGGACAAGCTGGCCGAAGCGCTGCTCTACCGCATCCTCTGCGGCAAGGGCAGTGGCGCCGCCCCGCTCAAGGTGAAGCAGGATCTCAAGCGCAAACTGGCGCGAGAGATTGAGCTCGACGAGAGCTGGTATGACACCGACTACCTCGCCGCCCAGCTCGCCCTGATGCTGAATGCGCTGCCCGCCGACATGGCCGCCGCCCTGCGCCAGGAGCTGAGCCCGGGCTTTGTGCCCAACCTGCTGCACACCCTCGGCTTTGTGCGCCAGTACCAGCTGCTGCAAAAAGAAAACGCCTCACCGGAGAAGCTCGACAACATGGAGATGCGCGCCGGTCTCAAGCACCCGCTGCTCGGCTGGCCGCTCTATCACGACTTCTAAGGGGCCATGCACCCTGCAGGACGGCCCCCACCGCTCCTCCCCACAACGCCCGGCTTGCCGGGCGTTGTGCTATCCGCCATCCCGCTGGCAGCAGAAACCCTTGTCATGGCCGCCGCCCTCGGTAGAAAACTACCCCGTAAGCGTCATTGGCCCCATTTTTGGCAAGGATATAATGACTCCCCCATACCAGAGCCGGGGAACGAGCAGTGAGTAGAAAGCCGGACCGCATTACCGCGATGCAGCAGATCATCGACGCCGTGAAGGCGGAATTTCCCCTCTATCAACCGGATACCTTCAAATGCGGGCCGGACAACACCTGCATCGGCTGCCCCAAGAAGCTGATGGAGCTGGTGGATACGGACCTCTGCTACTGGCAATATCAGATCGATCGCGGCATTCCGCCCTCCTTCGACGAGATCCAGCGCTTCGGCAAGATGTGCAAGAACATCCGCCGGGCCCTGGTGCGCAATGGCCGCATCCCCGCCTGAGCGCCCCATCGCAGCCAAGGGAGAAGCGCCCGCCGGCAACCCCGAGAGGAACAGTTTATGACCCAGGAAAGGATACAGACCCGCTACACCCTGAATGGCACCCTTGCCAGCCACGCCGAGCTGGAGCAGGCCATCGCACGGGCGATAGAGACCCACAAGCAGGATTTCTTCCCCCTGCTGGAGCGGCTGGTGGATGTGGGTGACAGCCGGGTCAAGCTCAGTCAGAAAGACCCGCTGCGGGTACTGGTGGTGGAACTCGACGGGGCTCACACCGGCGGCAGTGCGCGCCTCAGCTACGAATCCAACTTCGCCGAGAGCTGCCGGCTGATCGATGAATATGACCAGCACCAAACCAGCGTGGCCTTTCGCCTCGACGGGGATCAGCTGATATTCGATCTTGAGCTGCCCATACAGTGGAATTTCGACAACTGATTTGCGGCAGTGCAATTCGCCTTGTTGACGGCGCCCAACGGTTACTTTCCTTCACGCTGCCCCTCTCCAAACGAGAGAGGGGCACTAAACATATTGCAGCAACCGGCTTTCACGCTTATCTGATCACGCTTCGCCAATCAAACCTGCGGCCCTGCCACTTCGTTATAAATAAAACATGACGCTAAGCGGTCACCACACATAACCGTTTAAGCAGCCGATAAAGAAAGACGGGTTGCACCAGCGTCAGCGCTATCACCAGCCAGGCCAGGGTAGCCATATTGCCCAAGTGACCATCGACATCCGTCAACAGCATCGAAGAGACGACGGCGGCCGAACCGCTGAATATATGCTGGAACACATTCTGCAATGACATAAACCCTGCTCGTTCCCCGGGCTCTGCGACCTGGCTATTAACAGCAGCAGCCGTGATCGTCCGTGTCGATGTCACCACCATGAACAAGGTAAAAATGACCATGGTCGGCAACAAGGGGGACCCCAAGAAACCATCCCAGACAATGGCGATAATCAATCCCCCTGCCCACAACGTGATACGCACTGCGCCAACGCGGTCCATCAAATAACCACCCAACTGCATCGCGATCACGCTGAGAACACCGCCCATGACATAGTACTGACTCATATCGCTGCGAGGCACACCGAGATTGAACTGAAAATAGGCCGCCATGTTCGGAACAATAAGGAAGGTGCTGAAAATAGCCAATCCGATTGCCATAAATGCATGCCACACCACGGCTCGTTTCAACATAGCCGTGATTGAAAAAACCTTTTGGTGTTGCCCTAAGTGGGAAGTCATATTCGGCAGCCGCATAAATACCATCACGCTGACGCACAAGCCCACCCCCCCGACGACATAAAAAGGTGCGCTCCACCCTTTCAACATGGCCAATTCCAATCCCAAGGGCACACCGGCAATGGCTGACAACGAGAAAGCCCCCATCACTATCGCCATCGCTCGACCACGTTGTGGTACTGGCGTGGCATCCACGACGATCGCCATTGCTATCGACGTTGCCGGACCGGCAAATATACCTGCCAACAAACGGGTAAAGAACAAGCTTTCCATATTCCACGCCAAGGTGCAGGCCCAGGTGGATAGTGTGACGCCCAGCAATGAGAGCAATGCCACCTTTTTTCTATCAAATCGATCAATATATCTGGCACATAATAAAGATGATAATGCGGCGGCAAGTGCATATCCTCCCCCCAAATATCCTATATAGGTTGGACTGATATCTAGCGCGCGAGATAAATCAGGTCCAAGCGGCATGATCATCATAAAGTCCAGCGCACTCACCAATTGAATAAAGGCAGCCAGCCAAACGCTACCCACATCCATCACTGCACCATTAAAATAAGGTGTCTTACCTGCCTTGTCTTTTTCTGACATCATAGTGTCCATGCTCAATATTTGGAGACAGACAGCATACCTACTACCATCATCTATTTTTATCCTTTAGAATGGCACAGACTGTTATCACATCAGGGACAATAGATGCGCACCGGCCTGGACTTTACTTCATCAAGAATATTTATTGCGGTAGTTGAACAAGGCAGTTTTGTCGGCGCATCCAAAACCCTTGAAATACCGACCTCAAACATCAGCAGAAGTATTGCTCAGCTGGAAGAGAGACTGTCACTCCAGCTTATTGAACGCAGTACTCGGCATATGAAACTCACTCAGGCTGGTCAGCTGCTCTATACCCGAGTAAAACCCTTGCTGGAATCACTGGAGCAAACCGAGGCTGAATTGACATCACAGCAGATTCAGCTGAAAGGGCCACTGCGCCTGTGCATTCCCAATGAAGCCGGCCCCAGACTGCTCGGTACCGCGATAGCGGACTTTGCCTGTCAGCATCCCGAAATAAAGATCAGCTGTATTACCAACCTGTCAGGATTTGAGACATTAAGAGAAGACCTGGACATAGCCGTCATCATTCACAGAGGAAAGCTGGATGACAGCGATTATATCGCCAGCCATCTGACCACCATTCCTTGTACCGTGGTTGGCTCTCCGGCTCTTATTCAGCGGTGCGGGCTTCCCAGCCACACGACACAGCTACAAGACCTTCCCTGTATCACCACGGTAAACGCCCTGAAGGGAATGCCTTGGCAGTTCGCTCGTCCCGACGTTGAATTTTCCACCGTTCAGGTCAATGAACATTACCGTGTCAATAGTGGTGAACTGGCGCTAAAAGCCGCGCTCGCCGGGGTCGGATTTGCCATTCTTGCCAAGATGTCTTGCCAGGAGTTTATTGATGATGGCAGCCTGGTTGAGATTGAACTTGAATTACCCGCTGCCCCATTGCAGTTGTTTGCTGTTTATGCAAATCGACAATATCTACCGGCTAAAACGCGCGTATTTATTGACTTTATACGGCAAAACATCATTAGTTATCAGTAACTAATACCGGTAAAGCCTCAGTTGGTAACATCGGCTTTGCAAGATACCAAAACCCGGCGGCCATCGTTCTCGAACGCTGATTACTCTTTCCCATCAGACCCGCGGCTCTTTCACTTTAAGCCACGCTCTGCTGAGAAATTCAGAAATTTTACCGTTAATTATCGTGTGTATATCATCTCTGTTTACTCCTGGTGCATCATTACAAATAGCTGGTGCCAGTTTATTTAATTGAGCAGAGCATGGAGAGAGAAAAACAAAATGACCGGCATTGTGTATTACCTGAAATTCTTTTTCTGCAGCCAACGTGGTGGCCAGGTCTCTGGCATTTTCTTTCCAAGAAAGCTCTTCATCCTTATCACCAGTAAAAATAAGGGTAGGGGCAATCACTCTTCTGAGTGAGCCGGGAGCGAATGCCATGCTCACCGGAGCCATGAAAACCCATGCCTTTATCCTAGAATCGGGGTGCACAACTAGACCAGGATGGTCATTTATCATTACCCCTTTGTTTGAACATATGGCACTCATGTCATATTTACGACAATAATTTTCATAGCGTCCTGCATCAATATCTCCTCCTCTCAACAACAATCCTGTTGCTCCACCGGCAGAGAAACCAATAAATGCTATCTTATCTTTATCAATATATTTAGCTAGTTCAATATCATTGGTCGCAGCAGTAATAACGGCAGATATTTGTAATGGACGACCATACCAGGAACTAATGGCCCCTGCCCCTGTCTGATCCTTGTAGTTATCACCAGGATGCGTGAGGGTAATAACAATATTTCCCTGCCGAGCCAGAGTCGTGGCAAGGTCATGATGACTCCATAAACTACCGGCGTTGCCATGTGAGATCACTATGGCTGGATAGCGGCCTGGTACTATATTCAGCGCCTTTTGTGCCGCTATTTGATAAGGGCCTATCGTACTTGGTGTTTTTTCTGCGGCCACACCGGGATAGAAATATACGGCATCCATAGGCTTTTCACCTACAGGATCAGTCACTATGAGACGCTTAAACCCTGTATATTCAGCCGATACGACGAAGGATGGCAAGGCACTGCACGTACATATTGCACAAAGTAAAAAATAACGAAAAAGAAGCCTCATCAGATATCCTTTCTGATCCAATCGACATTGGGACGACACGCTACCACTATCCCCATGAGGAGTCATTTTTCACAAAAAAATGGGAGCGAATAATTCGCTCCCATCTTGTATAGATCCGTTGACTACCCTTCCTGATTTTCCCCGGCTGCCGGTTCTGCGCCGGCGACGGTTTCAATCTCGATGCGATCGACCCGCTGCAGACCACGAGGCAGTTTGGCACCACGGCGGCCGCGCTCGCCGCGGTAGTAATCAAGGTCAGCTGGCTTGAGGGTCAGCTTGCGCTTGCCGGCAAACAGGGTCACCGACTGGCCCTGCGGAATGACGGCGGCCATCACCACAAACTCCTCTCGCGCCTTCACCCGTGCCGAGGGGATGCTGATCAGCTTGTTGCCCTTGCCTTTGCCGAGCACCGGCAGGGTATTGAGCGGGAACAGCAGCATGCGCCCTTCGTTGGAGATGGCCATGCAGAGATCGGTGTCCGGCGCGCCTATCTTCTGAGGTGCCATCACCAGACCCCCTTCCGGCACGGTGAGCAGCGCCTTGCCGTTCTTGTTCTTACCGATCAGGTCGTCATATTTGCAGACGAAGCCGTAACCGGCGTCGGAACAGATCAGATACGGCTCGCCTTCGTTCCCCATCACCAGATGACGCACCTCTTCACCAGCCCCCAGCGCGAAGCGGCCGGTGAGCGGCTCACCCTGACTGCGGGCGGAGGGCAGGGTATGGGCCTCCAGCGAGTAGGTTCTCCCCAGGGTGGAGAGGAACACCGCCTGCTGGTTGCTGCGGCCATGGGCGTGGGCCAGATAACCGTCCCCCGCCTTGTAGGAGAGACCCTCCACATCCACGTCGTGGCCCTTGGCGGCGCGCACCCAGCCCTTGTCAGAGAGGATCACGGTGACCGGCTCGCTCGGGGTGAGCTCCTTCTCGGTCAGAGCCACGGCGGTGGCGCGCTCCACCAGCGGGGTGCGGCGATCGTCACCGTACTTCTCGGCATCTGCCAGGATCTCTTTCTTCAGCAGGGTGCTGAGACGGCGCTCGGAACCCAGGATCAGTTCCAGCTTGTCGCGCTCTTCGGCCAGTTCGTTCTGTTCGGCGCGCAGCTTGAACTCTTCGAGCTTGGCCAGGTGGCGCAGTTTCAGCTCGAGGATCGCCTCGGCCTGGGTCTCGCTGATGTTGAAGCGCTCCATCATCACCCGGCCCGGCTCTTCCTCGGTGCGGATGATCTCGATCACCTCGTCGATGTTGAGGTAGGCAATGAGCAAACCTTCGAGGATGTGCAGGCGGGCCAGCACCTTGTCGAGGCGATACTGCAGGCGACGGCGCACCGTCTCGCGGCGGAAACTCAGCCACTCGGTGAGGATGGTCTTGAGGTCTTTCACCTGGGGCCGGTTGTCCAGACCCAGGATGTTGAGGTTGACCCGGTAGTTCTTCTCCAAGTCCGTGGTGGCGAACAGGTGGGCCATCAGCCCCTCCACGTCCACCCGGTTGGAGCGCGGCACTATCACCAGACGGGTCGGGTTTTCGTGGTCCGACTCATCGCGCAGATCGGTGACCATGGGCAGCTTTTTCGCCACCATCTGGGCGGCGATCTGTTCCATGATCTTGGCGCCGGAAGCCTGATGGGGCAGCGCGGTGATGACGATGTCGCCATCCTCTTCGCTCCACACCGCCCGCTGCTTGATGGAGCCCTTGCCGGTCTCGTAGATTTTGCGGATGTCGTCGCGCGGCGTGATGATCTCGGCGTTGGTCGGGTAGTCCGGTCCCTGCACATGGGCCATCAGGGCATCCAGGCCGGCATTGGGGTTGTCCAGCAGCTCCACACAGGCGTGGGCCACTTCCCGCGCGTTGTGGGGCGGGATGTCGGTCGCCATCCCCACCGCGATGCCGGTCACCCCGTTGAGCAGGATGTGCGGCAGGCGGGCGGGCAGCACCACCGGCTCCTTCATGGTGCCGTCGAAGTTCGGCGTCCACTCCACCGTACCCTGGCCCAGCTCGGAGAGCAGCAGCTCGGAGAAGCGCGACAGCCGCGCCTCGGTATAACGCATAGCGGCGAAGGATTTGGGATCGTCCGGCGCACCCCAGTTGCCCTGACCGTCCACCAGCGGGTAGCGGTAGGAGAAGGGCTGGGCCATCAGCACCATGGCTTCATAACAGGCGCTGTCGCCATGGGGGTGGTACTTACCCAGCACGTCACCCACGGTACGGGCGGATTTCTTGTGCTTTGACAGCGCCGACAGACCCAGCTCGCTCATGGCGTAGATGATGCGCCGCTGCACGGGCTTGAGGCCGTCGCCGATATGCGGCAGGGCCCGATCCATGATGACGTACATGGAGTAGTTCAAGTAAGCCTGCTCGGTGAAGGTGCGCATTGGCTGGCGCTCTACCCCGTCCAGACTGAGCTCTAGATCGCTCATAGATTTGTTCTCTTTCGGTTATAGAGCCGGTTGGCGCTCTACTTCATCCACAGACTGAGCTCGATAGCATCACTCATGTGATTATCTCTTTCGGTTTGGGAGCCGCCACAGGGCGACTCCGGCTAAATGCTTGCCGGCCCCGACAGGGCCGGTCAACGGCTTAGATGATGGCGAGGTTGCCCTTCTCTTCGAGCCACTCGCGGCGATCGCTCGCCCGCTTCTTGGCCAGCAGCATGTCCATCAGCTGCAGGGTCTCGTCCCCCTCGGCCTCTGGCCCCATGGTGAGCTGCACCAGACGGCGGGTGTTGGGATCCATGGTGGTTTCTCTCAGCTGTTTCGGGTTCATCTCACCCAGCCCCTTGAATCGGGTCACCATCACCTTGCCTTTCTTCTTCTCGGCTTCGACCCGCTGCAGCACGCCGTTCTTCTCGTCCTCGTCGAGGGCGTAGTAGACCTCCTTGCCGATATCGATCCGGTAGAGGGGCGGCATGGCCACATAGACGTGGCCCTGATTGACCAGCGCGCGGAAGTGTTTCACGAACAGGGCGCAGAGCAGGGTGGCGATGTGCAGACCGTCCGAGTCCGCATCCGCCAGGATGCACACCTTGCCGTAGCGCAGGCCGGAGAGATCTTCCGAGTCCGGGTCGAGCCCGATGGCCACCGAGATGTCGTGCACTTCTTGCGAGGCGAGCACCTGACCGGCCTCCACCTCCCAGGTGTTCAGGATCTTGCCGCGCAGCGGCATGATGGCCTGAAACTCGCGATCCCGCGCCTGCTTGGCACTGCCGCCCGCGGAGTCACCCTCCACCAGGAACAGCTCCCCCTGCATGGGGTCGGCGCAGTTACAGTCGGTGAGCTTGCCGGGCAGGGCCGGGCCCTGGGTTATCTTCTTGCGCACCACCGTCTTGGCGGCGCGCATCCGGCGCTGGGCGCTGGAGATGCAGAGCTCGGCCAGCTGTTCGGCCAGCTCGGTGTTGCTGTTCAGATAGAGGCTGAAGGCATCCTTCACCACGCCGGAGACAAACGCCGAACTCTGGCGCGAGGAGAGCCGCTCCTTGGTCTGGCCGGCAAACTGCGGATCCTGCATCTTGATGGAGAGGATGTAGGCGCAGCGATCCCAGATATCTTCCGGGGTCAGCTTGACCCCGCGCGGCAACAGGTTGCGGAACTCGCAGAACTCGCGCATGGCGTCGAGCAGGCCCTGGCGCAAACCGTTGACGTGGGTACCGCCCTGGGCGGTGGGGATCAGGTTCACATAGGATTCGGCGAGGCATTCCCCCCCTTCCGGCAACCAGCACAGGGCCCAGTCCACCGCCGACTGCTCGGTGCTGAAGGCGCCGACAAAGGGCTGCTCCGGCAGGCAGGTGAACTGCTTGACCGCGTCGACCAGGTAATCCTTGAGGCCGTCTTCATAGCACCACTCCAGCTTGATGCCGGTGTTCTTGTCGAGGAACTTGATGGTCAGACCTGGGCAGAGTACCGCCTTGGCCTTGAGCAGGTGTTCCAGCTTGGAGACCGAGAACCTAGGAGAATCGAAGTAGTGGGCTTCCGGCCAGAAGCGCACCCGGGTGCCGGTGTTACGGCGCCCGCAGGTGCCGGTGATGGTCAGCTCCTGCACCTTCTCACCCTTCTCGAAGGCGATGTCGTAGACCTGGCCGTCACGGCGCACCGTCACCTCGACCCGCTCGGAGAGGGCGTTCACCACCGAGATGCCCACCCCGTGCAGACCGCCGGAGAACTGGTAGTTCTTGTTGGAGAACTTGCCGCCCGCGTGCAGCTTGCAGAGGATCAGCTCCACCCCGCACACCCCTTCCTCCGGGTGGATGTCGACCGGCATGCCGCGACCGTCGTCGATCACCTCGAGGGACTGATCTTCATACAGGGTCACCTCCAGAGTACGGGCGTGGCCCGCCAGCGCTTCGTCGACGCTGTTGTCGATGACCTCCTGACCGAGGTGATTGGGCCGGGTGGTGTCGGTATACATGCCGGGGCGGCGACGCACCGGTTCAAGGCCATTGAGGACCTCAATGGCATCCGCATTGTATTGAGTAGACATGGAGGGCCTTGCGAATTGACGTTTGGGGAGAATCTTACTCGTTGGGAGGGTATTGGACAAACCCGGCGGCGGCAAAGCTTGATCCGGACGGGGTAAGTTGCCCCGCCGGCCCGTTCAGCGCGCCTCGGCCGCCACCGGCAGCGCCTGCTGCAACTGGGAGAGCGAGCTGTGCAGCCGCCACACCATGCCGGCCAGCTCCCGCGCCGTCGACTCCCTGTGGTTGGCCAGGGCTGCGCTGATCCGCTGCAGCTCGGCCAGGGTGCGATCTAGGGAGGCGTGCTGCACCCCCTGCTCGGTGAGGATCCCCTGCAGAGAGCGGATGCAGTTGTCGCGCACCAGGTAGAGGGGCTGATCCTCGCCGCGCCACTGGCGCAGCTGCCAGACGATGTGGCTGCAGTTGAGCAGCACCACGCCCCAGCGCAGCACCCAGAGGCGGGCGGTCTGATCCTGACTCTGGCTGAGCTGGCTGATGCAGTGATAGATGAGCGATTCGAACTGGCTCTCGCTCTGGCGCGGGGCCGGCTCCAGCTGATCCATGAAGTGGCGGCGCAGGGAGCGGATGAGGCGGCGGCTCTTGCGCCGATCCGAGCTCGGTCGCAGCAGCTGGAATGCCAGTCCGGCACTCATCACCCCCAGCGCCTGCCCCAGGCTGCCGTTGATGTACTGCAGATAGTCGTAGCTCGGCGGATTGGTGATGGCGAGAAAGGAGCCGAGCAGCACGATGAGCTGGCCCCACAACACCGCCTGCCTGGGCTGTTGCTGCTTGAACAGCTGCATGGTGATGAGCACGGGGAACAGCAGGGCGCAGAAGAGCCAGAAGTCGTCGAGGCGGATCATCAGGCCGAACTTGACCGCGAAGCAGATGAGGCTCAGCAGCAGGATCGCCTTGAGCATGGTGTTGGCCCCCTTGGCGGGCGCCGGGGTGGCCGAGTAGAGCACGCAGCAGATGGAGAGCAGGGTCAGCGCCGAGCTGCCCGCATCCCACTGGCTGTGGATCCAGAAGGCGCAGCCCAGCAGCACGCAGAGGAAGGTACGCCCGCCGTTGTAGGCCGCCTCCAGCGTGTCGGTGTGGCTGGTGAGCGAAGAGTGGCGCGGCGGTGCCGGCCACTCCTGATCGTCGTAATGGGCCAGCCGATCCAGCCAGCGCTGACACTCCAGATAACTCCAGCAGAAGTGGCGCAGCCGTCGCCAGAAGGTGTGCAGCCGGTAATCGCTGGCCGCCGTCGGCACCAAGGGGGCCAGCAGCCGGGCGATGCGGTACTTGTCGCAGCCGGGCTGGCCCAGCTCGACCAGCAGCCGCTCCAGCAACGCCTGCAGCCCCTCCGGTTGCTCCGGCCAGTTGTGCAGCATGCGGCGCTGGCTGGAGATGAGGCTGATGAGCCGCAGCTGGCGGTGCAGCAGGAAGTTGAGCAGCCGGTTGTGGCGACGCAGCCGATGGTGGCTCCAGACCGCCTGGATGCGCAGCACGTTCATGGTGAGGATCTGGCCGATCAGCCCCTCGTGGGCAGTGCGCACCTCCGGGCTCGCCTCCCCCAGCCAGAGCAGCTGGGCATGTTCCAGCAGGCGGGCCTGGGTCTTGTGCAGCGACTGCAGCAGGGTTTCCCCATCCGAGGTGCTGGGCAGGATCATCATCAGCAGGCCACCGCAGAGGATGCCGACGATCACCTCGCTCACCCGCGCCTGGGCGATGTCGAAGATGTGCTGCGGGTCGGTCACGTTGACGCAGGAGAAGGCGATGATGGCGGCGGTGTAGCCCGCCAGCGCAAAGGCGTAGGAGACGTTGTTCTGATGGTGGTTGGAGATGTAGGTACAGAGCGCCAGCCAGAGCGCGATGAGGAAGCTGAACAGCCAGGGATCGCTGATGCCAAGGCCGGTGATCACCACCGCCGCCATGGCACCGATGAGGCTGCCCACCACCCGCCCCAGACTCTTGCTGATAACGCCGCCCACGGTGGGAAAGCTCACCACCGCGGCTGAGGTCATCGCCCAGTAGGGGGAGTCCAGCTCCAGCACGAAGGCCAGCCAGAGCGACAGGCACATCGCCAGGCTGTTGCGCAGGGCGTAGCGCCACTGGCCGCCATTGGCCTTGCCCCAGGGGGTCTGGCGCCAGAGCGAGGCGGCCACCTTACTCCCCTATGGAGATGGTGCAGGTGGTGCCTGCAATCAGCGTCAGCCCGGGCGGCACCTCCAGCAGCTTGATCCGCACCGGCACCCGCTGGGCCAGCCGCACCCAGGGCACATTGGGTTTGACGTCCAGCAGCAGGTTGTCGGCCCCCTCCACGCTCTGATCGTGGATGGCGCGCCCTATGCTCTCCACTTCGCCGCGCAGCCGCTGCTCCCCGCTGTAGAGCACTACCTCGGCCGGTTTGCCCGGCGCTATGTGCCTGAGCTTGGTCTCCTCGAAGTAGCCCTGCACGTAGAAGGAGTGGATGTCCACCAGTGCCACCAGCGGCACCCCGGCGCTGGCATAGTTGCCGACCCGGGTCTGCAGGTTGGTGATGTAGCCATCGCTCGCGGCATGTACCCGGGTCTTGGCCAGCGACCATCTGGCCTGCTCCAGATTGGCCTGGGCCACCTGGTAGGCCGCCTTCATCGCCTGGGCATTGAGGCGGGCCTCGTCCACCGCCTCGGCGGAGATGACGCTGCGCGACAGGCCGCTGCGCCGGTTCGCCTCGTGCTCTGCCTTGTCGAGATCCGATTTGGCCTTGGCCAGCGCCGCCTGGGCGTTGTCCAGCGCGATCCGGTAGGGCTCGGGATCCAGGGTAAAGATCTCCTCCCCCGCCTTCACCAGCTGGTTGTCCTTCACCGCTATCTTGATGATCTTGCCCGACACCTCGGGGGTGATGCTGACCAGCTCGGCGCGCACCTTGCCATCCCGGGTCCAGGGCCCCTGCATGTAGTAGTTCCACAGCCACCAGCCCGCCGCCAGCGCCAGCGCGCAGACCAGCAGGGTAGAGAAGTATTTGAGGGTCGCGAGGGGTGATTTAGCCATGTAGCAATATCCATAGGGCGCCGCTGACGGCGAGGATAAACAGGGAGAGATCCATCAGCAGGGGATGCCAGACATCCCCGCCGTAGAGCCAGTCACGCAGCAGGTGGTGCACGGGCAGCCAGCCCAGCAGGCCGAGCAGAACCGCCTTGAACAGGGGCGGAAAGTAGAGAGAGGCGCCCAGGATCAGATCCGGCAGTGCTGAAGTTGTCACAAGCGGGCTCCCTGTTGGCAAGCGAGATTATGCGGACTCAAGGCCCGCCATGCGGCGGGTCTGGCAAGATTATCACAGCCCCGCAAGGCGCTACAGGAGCAGATGAGACCCTGTCGGTCAGACCAGCCGATCCGCCGGATGGTTGATGCCATCGAGCAGTGGCACCTCGCCCAGTTCGAACGGATTGACGCCTTCGAGGCAGGCGAGGTTGTAACCATACTGGGCCGGATTGGAGCGGCGCTGATGGTGGGTGTAGATGCCGCAGATGCTGCAGAAGTAGTGCTTGGCGGTGCGGGTGTTGAACTGGTAGCAGCGCAGCGCCTCCTCCCCTTGCAGGATGCGGATGCCGGACAGCGGCACCGAGGCGACGATGGCACCCCGGCGTCGGCAGAGGGAGCAGTCGCAGCGGCGCGGATCCACCACGCCGTCCGGCAGGGTCAGCTCCAGCACCACGGCGCCGCAGTGGCAGCTGGCTTTGTGCCGCTCCTGAATGGGGGTATTGCCGATGCGCTTGATCATGCTACCTCCTTGCAGACGGGTTCAGGTTCCGAGCCAATCAATCGAACAGGGTATCCTGCCGCCCCTGTAAAAGATGGTCATACAGGGTGCGCAGCTGGGACGCCACCACCCGATGGCGGGAGAGCGGGGGCAAGTCGTCGATGGGGAAGTACCCCGCCCCTTTGGTTTCATCGGTTTCGCCCAGCAGCTGGCCGCCGGTCACCTCGCACAGGAAGAACGCCTTGTGAGCGTGGGGCAGCTGGGGTGGATGAGGGTGTTTCAGCTTGTCGAACAGTGCCAGCAGTTGCACGGCACGACATTCGAGGCCGGTCTCCTCCACCACTTCGCGCACCACGGCCCCCGCCGGCGAGTCACCGATGTCGCACCAGCCCCCCGGCAGGGTCCAGCAGCCGTCGCTGCGCTCCTGCACCAACAGGATATGGCCCGCATCGTTCTGAATGAAGGCCCGCACATCGAGCTTGGGAGTGGGATAACCGCGATCGAGGGCGATCCAGTCGCTGATGGCTTCCGGTGCCAGCTCGCTCTGGCTGGCGATGAGCGCCACCGTGGCCGCTCGCAGCGCCTCGAAACGGCCGATATCGAAGGGATCGTTGGAGTAGGTGAGGCCCGCTTGCGCCGTGGCCAGCACCTGTTCCAGAAAGGTGGCCAACGGCGGCTGCATGGCTAGAGCCCGAGGAAACGGACGATCTGGGCGGGGTAGCGCTCGAACGCCACGAAGGCGTGGTCGCCGCCGCACTCCAGCGAGAGGCGGGCAAAACGGTATTCGTCCAGCGCCTTGCGGTAGTCGAGCACCTCGTCTTCCTGCTGTTGCAGCACCCAGAGTCGCTCGGGGGCCCTCACCGGCACCGCCAGCGCCCGCAGCTCATTCATGTGTTCAGGCAGCAGTTGATACTGCTCCCCCGTGTAGGGGTTGGTCTGGGGGCCGAGGTAGTCACAGAGCAGCTCGTGCGGGCGCACCGCCGGGTTGATCAGGGCGGCGCGACAGCCGTATCGCTCGCTGACCCGGGTCGCCATAAAGCCGCCGAGGGAGCTGCCCACGGCGCCAAGCTTGAACTCGTTGCCATAACGGCTCTGCAGATCGGCAATGGTCTGCTCGATGGCCGCCCAGGCCGCCGCCGGGGTGTTGGGCTGGGCCGGGATCACCACCTCGATATCGGGTCTGTGCTCAGCCACCCAGGCAGCCATCTGCTGCGCCTTGGCGGAGCCCGGCGAGGAGTTGAAACCGTGCAGGTAGAGGAGTACGGGCTTCATCGCGACTCCTCAATAACCGGTGGCATTGGGGTCGGGCACGAACTGCCCCACCGGCAGACGCCACACCTGGCTGGCGATGCGGCCATCCGGGTAGAGGGTGAGGTAGCGCCAGCCCGGGCCGGATTCGTCCAGCGCGAAGCCATCGGAGAGCGGTTTGAACTGGATGCAGGTGGAGGGGCTGGCGATCAGCCGCACCCCGCGGTGCACCTCGTCAAACTCCTGGTGGACGTGGCCGAACAATATGGTCTTCTGCTGCGGGTGGCGGGCCAGCACGGCAAACAGGTCATCGGCATTCTTGAGATTGTGCTGATCGAGCCAGGCACAACCCACCGGCACCGCCTGATGGTGCAGGGCGATCAGGGCATGGCGCTCGGGATGCTGGCGCAGTGCCTGATCCAGCGCCGCCAGCTGGTGATCCCCCAGCACCCCGTGAGGTTTGCCGCGCACCTGGGTATCCAGCAGGATCACCTGCCAGTGCTCGCCTACCAGCTGCTTGGCCTCGCTGATGCCGGCCGCGTGCAGGTATTCGGTCATCAGGGGGCCGTCATCGTGGTTGCCGGGCAGCCAGTAGATGGGGCGCGCCAGCGGCGCCATCATGGAGGCGAAGCGCTGGTAGGACTCCGGACTGTGATCCTGGGAGAGATCCCCGGTGGCGAGGATCAGATCGAACGGATGGTCATTGGCCTGCACCCGTTCCAGCACGGCAGCCAGGCTCTCGGCTGTGCGCACGGCCAATAGCCGCCCCTCGGCACTCGCGAAGAGGTGGGTGTCGGTAATTTGCAACAGGCGCACACTGCCGTCCTGCGCCTGGGGTAGCTCTGTTTCCAAAATCACGCTTCTTTTTATGAGTTCAACTAGAGGATGTTTATCAGGCTGGTACCATGTCTGAGACAAAATTTTAGCCAATCGGCCAGAAACAGGTTTACCTGCTCCTTTTCATCCCGCTGGTGCATATTTTTATTGGGATAATCATAACGTGGTTGCAACCTTGAAATCTGTTGCGCCGCACACACTTCCGCCATCCGCACGTCATGGTACAAACGAATCTCTATCCGGGCCTGCAAATAACTCGGCAATTCCGGGTTGTGCTGGGCCAGGATCACCTGGCTGGTGAAGCGACTCTCCTCGCTCACCGTGAGCTGAAACTGCAGGCCGTTGCCCACCTGATAGCGGCGTTCGGCACCGACACTGCCGCCCGGGGGCAACAGCTTCATCAGGGTCATGTAGTTGACCTCGCAGGTACGCTGCAAGGACATCAGATCAGGCACATAGCGCTTCATCGGGCTCTGGACTAACGACATTTCTCAGCTCCATCAATCCGAGCACATGGATAGTTGACCTCACAAGTACGCTGCAAGGACATCAAATCAGGCACATAGCACTTGGCCTGAGAACGAACGAGCGCCACCTTAGCGCTCCGCCAGCCAGCGGGCACGCAGCTCGCCGTGATTGAGAGCCAGCCACTGCAGGGCGATGACGGAGGCGGCGTTGTCGATGAGCCCCTCTATGAGCCAGGCATAGGCCTGCTCGCGGCTCACCACGTGAACCCGGATGTCTTCCCCCTCTTCCGCCAGACCGTGGATCCCCTCGGCCTTGCTGGCATCCACCTCGCCCACGTAGACCTCGATACGCTCGGTGCTGCCGCCCGGGCTCACCAGATAGCTGATGGCGTGCTCGCAGCGGCCGACCTCGATGCCCGCTTCTTCCACTGCTTCGCGCCGCACCACCTCTTCAGCGACCTCGCCCGGGTCTATGATGCCGGCCACCAGCTCCAGCAGCCAGGGGGTGGCACTGGTCTCGATGGCGCCGATGCGAAACTGCTCCACCAGCACGATCTGGTCGCGCACCGGGTCGTAGGGCAACAGGGCGGCGGCATGGCCGCGCTCGAACAGCTCGCGGACGATGGGCTCATTCCAGCCACCTGCAAATAACCTGTGCTGCAGACGATAGACGTTCACTTTGAAGAACCCGTTATATCCTGCTGATTTATCGATGATTTTCACGTCATCGGCAGAGTAGTGACGGGTTTGGGGCAAGGCTTGCTGCGACATACGAGACTCCCGCCAGCTTGACTTGGCTCGGTTAGACCATAAAATCCGGGAACATGAATGAACATTCATTCACTCGCTCCCGTCGGAGATGAGGGATGGATTTTAGCAGCCACAGGACATTTGGCTAGGCACGAGGGGGAGAAAACTCACCCTCGTTCTTGACGTTCCTGTCGCTGGAAAAGAGACAGTTATCATAAAATTTTGCTTATAGTAGAGTGATTAAGCTGAAATCAAGCTTGCTCAGTGACAATACCCCTCCTTCATCCAGCGACAGCTTTGGGTTAATACATAAGGTTAAAACGATCTATGAAAAGAACACTCTTGTCAGCCATGGTGTTGCTGGGCGTCAGCGCCGGCGCCCATGCCGAAAACCTGCTCGATATCTACCAACAGGCCCAGATCAAGGACACCCAGCTGCTGGAATCCAAAGCCAAGCGTGACCAGGCCTTCGAGAAGATCAACGAATCCCGCGCCGCCCTCTTGCCGCAGATCAACCTGGGCGCCGGTCTGAACTACCTGCAGAACAAGGGTGATACCCAGACCAACAGCAACGCCACCGGTTCCCTGTCGCTGGACCAATCCATCTACCGCCGCAGCAACTGGGTCAACCTGAGCCTGACCGAGAAGAGCGCCACCCAGTCCGACGTGACCTACAACCTCGAAATCCAGAACCTGATGCTGCGTACCGCCCAGGCCTATTTCGACGTGCTCAAGGCGATGGACACCCTTGAGTTCGTGCGCGCCAACAAGGCCGCAGTGGAACGTCAGCTGGAACAGACCCAGCAGCGCTTTGAAGTGGGCCTGACCGCCATCACCGACGTGCACGAAGCCGAGGCCGAGCGCGATCAGGCGCTGGCGGACGAGATCAACGCCGAGAACACCCTGGACAACAGCTACGAGAGCCTGCGCGAGCTGACCGGTATCGACCACCGTCAGCTGGACGTGCTCAACACCGAGCGCTTCAGCCCGCAGAAGACTCCGTTCAACTCCGACAAGTGGCTGGAGCTGGCGCTGGACAAGAACCTGCAACTGCACAGTGCCCGCATCGGCAAGGACATCGCCAAGGAGCAGATCGATCTGGCCAAGACCGGTCATGAGCCGACCCTGGATCTGGGTGCCGGCCTCTCCAGCACCTACAGCGACTACAAGGACGAGATCCGCAACCCGGAGAGCAACGCCAATCAGGCCAACATCGGTCTGAACTTCAAGCTGCCGCTCTACAGCGGCGGGGCAACCACCTCCCAGGTCAAGCAGTCCCAGTTCAACTACGTGGCCGCCAGCGAACAGCTGGAGCGCAGCTTCCGCAACGTGCAGAGCACGGTACGCTCCTCCTACAACAACGTGAACGCCAGCATCGGCTCGGTGCGCGCCTACGGCCAGTCCGTTATCTCCGCCGACAGCGCCCTCAAGGCGACCGAAGCGGGTTACGAAGTGGGTACCCGTACCATCGTCGACGTGCTGGACTCCACCCGCAAGCTGTACCAGGCCAAACAGAAGCTCTCCGAGGCCCGCTACAACTACATCCTCAGCATCCTCTCCCTCAAGCAGGCCGCCGGCACGCTGGAACAGAAGGATCTGGAAGACGTGAACCAGGGGCTGATGCCCGCCGCTCAGGCCAAGAACAAATCCTGATCCGGTTCATGACGACAAAAAGGCGACCAGAGGGTCGCCTTTTTCATCTCTGTTCGCCGCCGGGAGTGCATTGGTAGGAGTCAGCCAGGCAACATCATGTCACCGGCCCGGCTGCCCCATCAAAAAACCCGGCCTTGGCCGGGTTTTGCGCTTAGCCGCGTTCGCGGATGGTCTTGATGATGTCGCTGGTGGAGCAGCCATCCTCAAAGTTGAGGACCCGCACCTCGCCACCGTTGGCGGTCACCTCGGCGTAGCCGGCAATCTCTTCCGGCTTGTAGTCGCCGCCCTTGACCAGCAGGTCCGGCAACACCTCGGCGATCAGCCGCTGCGGGGTGTCCTCGGCGAAGGGCACCACCCAGTCCACGGCACCCAGCGCGGCCAGCACGGCCATCCGGCGCTCGGTCGGATTGACCGGACGACCCGGCCCCTTGAGGCGACGCACCGACTCGTCGGTGTTGACCGCCACGATCAGGCGATCCCCCAGCTTGCCGGCATTGGCCAGGTAGGAGACGTGACCGGCGTGCAGGATGTCGAAGCAGCCGTTGGTCATCACCACCTTCTCGCCACGCAGACGGGCGGCCTGCACGGCAATCTTGAGCTGGGCTTCAGACATGACGCCAAAGCCGGTCTCCTGCTCGGTGTAGAGGGCATTTGCCAGCTCGACCGGGCTGACGGTGGAGGTCCCCAGTTTGCCGACCACGATACCGGCGGCGGTGTTGGCCAGGGCACAGGCTTCGTCCAGGCTCTTGCCGGCGGCCAGCGAGGTGGCCAGGGTGGAAATGACGGTATCACCGGCACCGGTCACGTCATACACCTCGTGGGCCTGGGCCGGCAGGTGCAGCTCGGGCTGGCCTTCACGGATCAGGGTCATGCCGTTCTCGGAACGGGTGACCAGCAGGGCCTCCAGCTCGAAGCGCTTGACCAGCTCCAGCCCCTTGGCAACCAGCTCCTCTTCACTCTTCACTTTGCCCACCACGGCCTCGAACTCGGACATGTTGGGGGTCAGCAGGGTGGCACCGCGGTACTTCTCGAAATCGGTCCCCTTGGGATCGACCAGCACCGGGATGCCGGCGGCGCGCGCGCGCTGGATCATGCCGGGCACGTCGTTGAGGGCGCCCTTGCCGTAGTCGGAGAGGATCATCACGTCGCTGTGCGGCAGCGCCTGCTCGACCTTGCCCATCAGCAGGGTGGAGTCCACATCGTGGAAGGCCTCTTCAAAGTCCAGACGCAGCAGCTGCTGGTTGCGCGACAGTACGCGCAGCTTGGTGATGGTCGGGTAGTCGGCCAGACGAACGAAGTCACAGGCGACCTTGACGCCGGCCATCTGGCCAGCTAGGGCATCGGCGGCCTCATCCTGACCGGTCAGACCCAGCAGCACGGCGTGGGCGCCCAGCGCGGCGGAGTTGAGCGCCACGTTGGCGGCGCCCCCCGGGCGCTCCTCAATGTGTTCGACCTTGACCACGGGCACCGGTGCCTCGGGCGAGATCCGGCCGGTGGGGCCATGCCAATAACGGTCCAACATGACATCGCCAACGACCAGAACGCGGGCTTTTTCAAACTCGGGCAGGGTGATCTTCATCTGTATCGACTCTCAAAACCTGAAAAATCAGTCGCCGATTTTATCACACTCTTTTATTTGAGGGAGAAAAAGCAAACCTGCGGTTTCCATTTAAAGAAACCGGTAGTGACGATTCCCATCACGCCAGTGAACCACCATCAGCCCCTCTGACCAGCACATAGCCATTCGCTCCCGACCCCGCTTTTCGGCTAGAATCCCCGCTTGCGAATAAAACGATCCGTTCAGGATCCCCACGTGCCTTTATCGCCTTCCCTTATTCGACCGGGCTTGCCCGGTGCATGGCGATTGCGAACAAGAGACTTTTCATGGCCCACGACAATGCTCCCCGCCTCGAACCCCGCCTGTTTCATCCCCGCTACTGGGCCAGCTGGTTCGGCCTCAGCCTGCTCTGGCTGCTGGTGCTGCTGCCCTGGCGCAGCCAGATGTGGCTGGGACGCCAGCTCGGTAGCCTGGCCCGCAAGCTGCTGAAATCCCGCGTCAAGATTGCCCGCCGCAATCTGGAACTGGCGATGCCCGAGCTGACCAAGGATGAGCGCGAGAAACTGCTCAAGCAGAATTTCGAGAGCGTGGGCTGCGCCATCTTCGAAGTCGGCATGGCCTGGTTCTGGCCAGACTGGCGGATGCGCAACCTG
Organism: Aeromonas sp. FL131; assembly: GCF_049860615.1. Classification (NCBI taxonomy): domain Bacteria; kingdom Pseudomonadati; phylum Pseudomonadota; class Gammaproteobacteria; order Aeromonadales; family Aeromonadaceae; genus Aeromonas; species Aeromonas sp. FL131. The sequence goes on along the minus strand of NZ_CP187595.1, from coordinate 5,126,226 downwards.
ATGAAGGTGGAAGGGGAAGAGCACGTCATCGCCGCCATGGAGAAGGGTCAGGGCATGCTGCTGCTCTCCTGCCATTTCCTCACGCTGGAGCTCAACGCCCGCTGCTTCGGCCTGGTACGGCCCGGGGTCGGCGTCTACCGTCCCAACACCAACCCTGTGCTGGAGTATGCCCAGTACCACGGTCGCTGCGCCTCCAACAAATACCTGGTGGACCGGATGGACGTGAAAGGGATGATCAAGGCGCTGCGCAACGGCGATGCGCTCTGGTATGCGCCGGATCATGACTACGGCAGCCATGCCAGCGTGTTCGTGCCCTACTTCGCGGTGGAGCAGGCCGCCACCATCACCGGCACTGCCACCCTGGCGCGGGTGAAAAATACCGTCACCCTGCCCTGCTACAACATTCGCACCAGCGAGGGTTACACCCTGCATATCGGGGCGCCGCTCGCCGACTATCCGAGCGGTGACGACCTGGTTGATGCGACCCGTGCCAACCGCGAGATAGAAGCCGCCGTGCGCAAGGCGCCGGAGCAGTACATGTGGCTGCACCGCCGCTTCAAGACCAGGCCCAACCCGGACGATGCGGGCTATTACTGAGTGGGAAAAAACCGAAAAAGCCGCCGAAAGGCGGTTTTTTGTGGCCTGTTGCCGGTAAAGGGTTTTCATTCGTGGCTGAATATTTTATTAATGGCCCTGCCGAGCGGCGGGCCCCGGCCCGCCAGCAATACCAATAACGAAGGGAAGCGAACATGAAAGCCACTCTTTTGCTGGGCGCCCTGTGCGCATTGACCGGCTGCAGCCAGCAGACCCATAACGTCCATCTGACCTCCCTCCCCTTAAGCGATCTCAAGGAAGTGAACGCCCAGTGGAGCCCGCTCACCCGGATGGAGTCCCGCTACCCCAAAGAGGCCATCCTGGCCGGGCAGACCGGTTGCAGCTCGCTCGAGTACGTGATCAACCCGGCGGGACGGGCCGAACAGATCCGGGTGCTGGACAGCAGCGACCCGCAGTTCAGCGACGCCGCCATCGCCGTGCTGCAGCAGTGGCAATGGCAGGCCACCCCCACCAACTCGCAGCACATCCCGGTCAAATCCCGTACCCGCTTCGAATTCTGCATCGAGCACAACGGCCAGCCCTGCGACACCAGCGAACTGGAACTGCGCTGCCAGGGGGAAGACGTGGTGCGCAGTACCGGGCTGATCTACACCCAGGTCTGAATCAGCCGCGCAGGCCTCCATTGCCAGCCCCGCTGGCCCCATCGACAGCCAAAGAAAAAGGTGAGCCAGGCTCACCTTTTTTAAATTGCAGGCGCGACACAGCTCGGCTCATCACTCTTGCCGATGCAGCCAGGCGGCGATGGCCAGTTGCAGGCGCACATAGTCGGCCTGAAGGAACAGGGCCGGCAACGCCTGCTGCCAGTCGGCCTGTCCGGCGGCCGAGGCCAGCCGCGGCCCGAACCGGGTCAGCTCAACCAACCAGTCCACGGCCGGCAACCTGCCGGCCGCCTCGGCAATAAGGTCCATGCCCAGGCGCAGCTGCTGCAACGCCAGCCCCTGCGCCTCGGCGTCCGTCTGTTCCAGCCAGTACTGCTCGTGATGCTGCCAGTGCTGCAGGCCGAGAGCGATCCGCTCGGTCGCACTCAGGTCGGTCAATGCAGGCAAGGCCTGCAGCGCCAGCGGCTTGCCGAGCCCAGCCAGCCGATAACCGCGCTGGGCCTTGGACTGAGCCCCGAGCCGCAGGCCGCCAAGCCCGGCCAGCTGCTCTGCCAAGCCGAACAGGGCGCTCGCCTCGCCGGATTTGAGCTCCAGCTCCAGCTCGTCGATGCGGCTCTTGCCGAGCACGCCGACGATCTCCCCCTGATCCCAGGCCAGCTCGATCTCAGCCCCCGCGAAGGCGATCAACCAGTGGCGGCGCAGGAAGTCGGTACGAAACTGGGCCACCAGGGCGCTCTGGATTGCATCCCGTGTGGAAAGACTCGGCCAAATCTCGTCAGGAAAAGCGTCAAGCGCGGGCATATCGCCAGCGACCGGGGCATTGTATTCGGGTCTGGCATGCAATCCGCCCACCGCCTGGCCCCGACATTTAATCGTCTGTTCGGCGAAATCATCGCTGCGACGGATCCGCAATCCCATCTCCAGGCGGCGCAAATCCAGCGCTGGCGTATCAAAATAGACATTGCCGAGCTCGGCTTGAGAGTTGGATATAATTTCCAGTGAATTCAGAAGGTTGAAAAAAGGCTGTCGAATATCTCGGGAGACAAAAAACTTTATCTCGATCTCAGTTTGCATAGTCATTCCGGGCTGGCAGGCAACTTTGGGGGGCGTGATGCTAAGCGCGAGGATATAATGCCTGCGATACATCAGGATTAATTCACGGTTTTATTGATGGCGCAGTTCGGTTACCATGCGCCCCTCATAAAATCGTATCGAGTGTTTTTTCACCGACACAGGTTTGGCCATGCCAGTAAATACTATTTTGGGGCTTTTTGCCAAGTCCCCCATCAAGCCGCTGCAGAAGCATATCGTCAAGGTTCACCAGTGCTCCCAGCAGTTGGTCCCCTTCTTTGATGCCGTTGCCGAAGACCGTTGGGAAGATGCCGAGAAGATCCGGCAGCAGATTGCCCAGCTGGAAAAAGAAGCGGACATCCTCAAGCGTGAAATTCGTCTGAAGCTGCCTCGCGGTCTGTTCCTGCCGGTTGCCCGTACCGACCTGCTCGAACTGCTGACCCAGCAGGACAAGATTGCCAACCGTGCCAAGGATATTTCCGGCCGCATGCTTGGCCGCAAAATGGAATTTCCTTCCGAGATGCGTGCCGATTTCATGGCCTATCTCAAACGCTGTATCGATGCGACCGCCCAAGCCGAGAAAGCCATCGGAGAACTCGATGAGCTGCTCGAAACCGGCTTTAAAGGACGTGAAGTTGAAATGGTTGCCGAGATGATCCACCAGCTGGATCTTATCGAGGACGATACTGACACCATGCAGATCGGGCTGCGCCAACAGCTGCAAGCCGTTGAGCAGAAATACAATCCGATCGACGTTATGTTCCTCTACAAGATCCTCGAATGGGTAGGTGACCTGGCAGATCAGGCCGAGCGCGTTGGCGCCCGTCTGGAACTGATGCTGGCTCGTTCGTAATCGACTGACTGGGTAAACACTAAATGGACATTATCGCGAATTACGGCACCACCCTGGTGCTCGTGGCGGCCTTGTTCGGCTTTTTGATGGCCTGGGGTATTGGCGCGAATGACGTTGCCAACGCCATGGGCACGTCGGTCGGCACCAAATCCCTGACCATCCGTCAGGCCATCATCATCGCCATGATCTTCGAGTTTGCCGGTGCATATCTGGCCGGCGGCGAAGTGACCGCGACCATCCGCAACGGCATCATCGACAGCAACGCCTTTGCCGATACGCCGGATCTGCTGGTGCTCGGCATGATCGCCTCCCTGCTGGCCGCCGGCGCCTGGTTGATCCTGGCCTCCTACTTCGGCTGGCCCGTCTCCACCACCCACTCCATCATCGGTGCCATCGTCGGTTTCGCCGTGGTGAGCATTGGCCCGGAAGCGGTACAGTGGAGCAAGTTCGGCGGCATCGTCGGCTCCTGGATCATCACCCCGGCCATCTCGGGCGTCATCGCCTACTTCATGTTCATCAGCGTGCAGAAGCTCATCTTCAACACCGATGATCCCCTCAACAACGCCAAGCGCTACGTACCCTTCTACATGTTCCTGACTGCGCTGGTGATCTGTCTGGTGACCATCAAGAAGGGGCTGACCCACGTCGGTCTGCACCTGACCGACGGCGAAGGCATCCTGCTCTCCATCGCCATCTCCATCGCGGTGGCGTTTGCCGGCTGGCTCTACATTCGTGGCCAGCAGTACAACCCACAGGATGACAGCAAGATGCACTTCGCCAACGTGGAGAAGGTATTCGGCATCCTGATGATCATCACCGCCTGTGCCATGGCCTTTGCCCACGGCTCCAACGACGTGGCCAACGCCATCGGCCCGCTCTCCGCGGTCGCCTCCATCGTGGCGGCCGGCGGCGAGATCGGCGGCAGCTCCCACATCGCTTGGTGGATCCTGCCGCTCGGCGGCATCGGCATCGTCATCGGTCTGGCCACCATGGGCGAGAAGGTGATGGCCACCGTCGGTACCGGCATCACCCACCTGACCCCGAGCCGTGGCTTCGCCGCCCAGCTGGCCACCGCCGCCACCGTGGTGATCGCCTCCGGCACCGGTCTGCCCATCTCCACCACCCAGACCCTGGTCGGTGCGGTCATGGGCGTGGGTCTGGCGCGCGGCATCGCGGCGCTGAACCTGGGTGTGCTGCGCAACATCGTGGTCTCCTGGGTCATCACCCTGCCCGCTGGCGCCATCCTGGCCATCGCCATCTTCTACGTGCTGCAGATCTGCTTCTCCTGAGGCGCGCTGCAATGAAAAGCCCGGGTCATTGACCCGGGCTTTTTTATCTCGGCACGCTCATCCGCACCTTGGGGACGCGAGCAACTTGCATCACCCGCCCCACAGGCGCAGACTGTTTGGCCTTGTTTCGACTCAAGGCACCCATCATGACGCCAGCCATCAACCTGCTGAAGAAGCTCAAGATCCCCCACAAGCTCTACCCCTACGAGTGCGAAGCCCACGACGACTTCGGCAAGCATGCCGCGACCCAGCTCGGCCTGCCGGAGGCCCAGGTGTTCAAGACCCTGATCGCCCATCACGACAAGCAGGCGGTGGTGGCCATCGTCCCCTCGTCCGGCCTGTGCAGCCTCAAGCAGCTGGCCAAGGCCACCGGTCTCAAGAAGGTGGAGATGATGAAGCCGGCGGAGGCGGAGAAGCTGACCGGCTACAAGGTCGGTGGCATCAGCCCGCTGGCCCAGAAGAAGCTCTTGCCCACCGTGCTCGACGACTCGGCCATGCAGTTTGACGAGATCCTGGTGAGCGGTGGCAAGCGCGGCCTCTCGGTGGGGGTGGCGCCTGCTGACATGCTGCGCCTGATGCAGTGGATCGCCGCCCCCATCGGGGAATAGAGGCGTGAGCGGACCTGCCACTGCGCAGGCCCGCCCGGCCACTCTCGTTTACGGGAGCATGCCCAGTGCGCGGCGGCCATGGTCGTTCAGATCGGCCAGGGTGAAGCGCCCCTGCCAGTCGGCCTCGTAATCTTCGCGGGGGAAGTCGCCAGGCGAAGCCCCCTGCTCCAATGCCTGCCGCACCAGGCGCGCATAGGCCAGGTTCTTCTCGCAGCGGGGCGCCGCCGGAATATACATGACGTTGCCCCACCCCTGCTGCTGCTCCACCGGCGCCACGCCGTGGATCAGGTCGCAGTGCCACCAGACCGAATCCCCTGCGGTCACCGCCGGGATCGAGCTCATCGCCCGCAGCAACAGCGGATGCCAGGTCTCGGAGACCGGCAGCACCTTGCCCGGCGCGACACCGCACAACTCATCTTCCGGCACGTCCGGCTGCAGCGGCCGCAGCAGCACGTAGGCCATCGCCTCGGGGATCGGCACCACGTGCAGCAACCCCTGCCCCGGCAACATGTCGGAGAGCGCCGTCCACCCCTGGAAGGTACGAAATACCGAGCACTTGGTGGTGTTCTCCACACTGTACTCCTCGACCTCGGTGCGATGGGCCGCATCCCAGGGATCGTAGGCGGCTATGTCCCCCCGGAAAATCGGTGCGAACACCTGCTGGTAGGCCGGCAGCAACCAGCGCTCGAGGGCCCCCGAGTCGGTATGGGCCCCCAGCCCGCGAGAACTAGTGCCGGGCGGACGGCGGCGAATACGATCGGGATAGATGATGCTCACGTCCGGGTCGAACCAGGGTATCCCATCCGGTCGCTCGAACTGCCACAGGCGGTTCAGGAACGACTGCACGGTCGCCATCTCGTCGCTCTGGCGCGCCTCCATCTGGGCCCGTGACCAGTAGATGGGATAGATCTCGGGGCGCGACGCGGCAAGGGAGCCGAAGAAACTGTCGCCGGGACCGCGATACAGCTCATCAAAACGGTTGAGATCCAGGTAGTCGAGCATGTCGCGATCCCAGGCCAGCGCCCGTTCCCGTGCAAAGTGCCCGCGGATCACCAGGCAGCCGCGCCGCCGTATGGCTGCACGCTCGGCCTCGCCGACCTGGCCCGCCGCCAGCGCCTGGTAATCCAGTTCTGGCCACACCGGCTCACCACGGGCTCGCAACGCTTCCACCTCGGCCACCCGCGCCTCGATGCGGCGGCTGACCTCGGCAAAGACCGCCTCCACGTCGCCGAGTTGTGCGCGCAGGGCTTGTTTCATCTGACGGATGGCCGCCTTGTGATCGGCGGGCAACTGGGTATGGGTGACGCTCATCTTGCCTCCTGGATAATGGACGAAAGCCAGCAAAAACTTTCGTTCGAAACAACATATAATTTCAAAAACAAGATACATTAAAAAAATGTTAATACAATCTTCTCCGCACCCGGGCAGTGAAGACGCAGCGAAGAAGCAGTGCAGAGAGAGAAGCGAAGGGAGATCAGCAGAGAGCAGACAAGACGGCAAAAACAACAGGGCGGCCATGGCCGCCCTGGTTTATTCAAGCGCCGCGCAAGGCGGCCGTGAGGGTCGAGAGGCGCAGGCGCTGGTGCCCCTGCGCATCGAAGTTGTCAGGCGCCAGCCAGCGCGCAAAGCAGGCCTGCAGCGCCGGCCACTCACTGTCGATCACCGAGAACCAGGCGGTATCGCGCGTGCGCCCCTTGTCCACCCGGCTCTGGCGAAAGGTCCCCTCGTAGCTGAAACCAAGGCGCAACGCCGCTTGCCAGGAGGGCTGGTTGAAGGCATTGCACTTCCATTCGTAACGCCGATAGCCGAGGGCAAAAGCATTGGCCATCATCAGCGCCATCGCCGCCGTCGCCAACCGCGAGCGCTGCAAGGCGGGGGAAAAGTGCAGCCAGCCCACCTCGATGCTGCCGGCCAGAGGGTCGATGCGCAGGTAGCTGGCCAGCCCCAGCGGCTGTTCACCATGCTCGTCGAAGATGGTGTAGAACTGGGGGTCGCTCTTGGCGGCGCACTCTCGCAGCCAGACCAGCATGTCAGCCTCTGTTGCGTAAGGGCCTGTGGTCAGGTAGGTCCACATGGCCCCGCTGTCGGCGCTGAAGGCCTGCCACAGGCCGGGGCCATGACGCTCAGGATCCAGCGGCGCCAGCCGGCAACCCCAGCCGTTGAGGGGGCGACGGGGCGGGAACTCGGCGCCCCGCCAGTCGGGCAGCGGCGCACCGACCGGCTGGCCGAACTCATTCAGATGGATGTCAGCAGCCACAGGCAATCCCTCCCGTTTGCAGCACGCCCGGTTCGCTACCGGTGGCGACGGCAAAGCCGTCCTGCCGCCACCAGTGCAGCCCACCGATCAGCTCCTTGACCTGAAAACCGAGCGCCGCCAGCTTGTAGGCACCCCGGGTCGAGCCGTTGCAACCGATGCCGTCGCAATAGCAGACATAGACCTTGTCCCGCGCCAGCGCGGCCGTGGTGGCCGGGTTCATGGTGGCGTGGGGGAAGCTGATGGCACCAGGGATGTGTCCCTCGGCATAGTGACCGGCAGAGCGGGTGTCGATGACGACGATCCGCTCTTCACCGGCCAGCAGATCGGCGGCCAGATCCGCCGGATCAGTGCGCAAGGCCAGCTGGGCCTCGAAGAAGAGGCGGGCTTGTTCGGCACTGGCCAGCCCGCTGCTCAATACATGACTCATAGTGACGCTCCTTGTACTCAAACCCGGATCCGGGTGGTGATGTCGGTGGTGACCGAGTTGGCGATGAAACACTCCTCGTGTGCCTGATGGTGCAACTGCTCCAGCGCGGCCAGATCCGGCTGCCGTTCACCGCCGAACTGCGCCAGCGGCTGCAGGGTGACCCGGGTGATGGCCTGACGACCGCGGGCATTGGCTTCCATGATGCCCACCGCCTCGTCCCGGTAGCTCTCCACCAGGTAGCCCGCCCTGGCCGCCAGCCAGAGAAAGGTGAGCATGTGGCAGCTGGAGATCGCCGCGACGAAGGCCTCTTCCGGGTCGACGTTCTCGGCCACCGACCAGGGCAGCGACACCACGTGGGGAGACGAGGAGGCGGGCACCCTGACGCCGCCGTCGAACTCCCACCAGTGGGCCCGGCTGTAACCTTGATCAACGAAGGGCTCGCTGGCCCCGCGCTGCCAGCTGATGGTGGCGCTGTACTCCGACATGCAGACTCCTTTCATTGCCAATAGTTGTGAATCCCGAACCTTGAGCCTCAATGTAGCGACATAATGGCCTTGCCACGCCGACCAATTTTGCCAATATGAGCAGACCAATTAGCGCCCGGGAGATCCCCATGCCTGCCCTGCCCACCCTGTTTGCCACCCAGCAAGCCAGCGATCTGCCGCTGCACGAACAGCTGGTCCGCACCCTGCGCTCGGCCATGCTGGCCGGCCACCTGCCCCAGCACAGCCGGCTGCCCGCCAGCCGCATGCTGGCCGCCGATCTGGGGGTCTCCCGCAGCACGGTGGAGCTGGCCTATGGCCGGCTGGAGGCAGAGGGCTATCTGGTGCGCAAGGTGGGGGCCGGCAGCTTCGTGGCACTGGCCGCGGTCTCCCCGACGCCGCGCCCACCCCAGTCGGCGGCCGGTCTGTCGCGCCGAGGTCAGGAGATGGCCGACAGCGGCGCCTGTCACGACGTGCCCGAGGTGGGCCGCTCCTTTGCCTCCAGCCAGCCGGATCCCCGCCTCTTCCCGCAGACCCTGTGGGGCCGGTTGATGCAGCAGCAGTGGCGCCGGCACGCCGGTGACTGGATGAATTACGGGGAGCCGCAGGGGCTGGAGGCGCTGCGCGGCGCCATCAGCAGCTATCTGGTGCAATCGCGCGGCGTGGTATGCGAGCCGGACCAGATCCTGATCCTCACCAGCTCCCAGCAGGGGATCCTGCTGGCGACCCAGCTGCTGATCGATGCCGGCGATACCGTCTGGGTGGAGGATCCCGGCTACCCCGGGGCCCGCACCGCCATGGAGAGTGCCGGCGCCCGGGTGCACCCGGTGCCGGTGGATGAAGAGGGGCTCAACCCGCAGGGGGCACACCCGGCACCGCGGCTCATCTACACCACGCCCGCCCACCAGTATCCGCTCGGCGTGCCCATGAGCCTGCCGCGGCGGATGGCGCTGCTGGCCGAGGCCGAGCGGCACGGCGCCTGGATCCTGGAAGACGACTACGACGGCGAGTACCAGTACGATCAGCGGCCGCTCCCCGCCCTGCAGGGGCTGGATGGTCAGGGACGGGTGCTCTACGTGGGCACCTTCAGCAAGGTGTTGTTCGGCTCGCTGCGCCTCGCCTACCTGGTGCTGCCCAGGCCGCTGATGGAGTCCTTCTGTCGGGCCCGGGCCGCGGTCGATGGCCACAGCAACCAGCTGCTGCAGGCGGTGACCGCCGACTTCATCCGCGCCGGCCACTTCGCCACCCACCTGCGCCAGAGCCGGCTGGTCTACCAGAGCCGCCGCGACCTGCTGCTGGCCGAGCTGGCCAACCACTGCCCCGCCCTTACCCCCATCCACAGCGGGGCCGGCCTGCAGTGCGCCGTGCGGCTGCCCCCCGGCGGCGAGGCGCGCTGGACAGAGGCCGCCAACGCACAGGGGCTGGGGCTGCGCCCCCTCGGCCAGTTCTACCTGGCCCCGCCGACGCAGGAGGGGTGGCTGCTCGGCTTTGCCTCCCTCGACAACCAGGCCCTGCGCCGTCTCTGCCGCCAGCTGGGCAGCCTGCTGGCCGCCCGCTGAAGGCGGCCCGTCCACTCAGCCTTGGGAGCCGGTTTGCCCCTGCTCGCGGCAGAGCGCCAGCCAGGCCTCGGCGGTGCGGGAGAGGTAGCGTTCGCTCGGCCAGATCACCCCGAGCCGCCAGCTCAGCTCGGGCACCAGCGGTCGCAACACCAGGCCGTCCGGCGCCAGCCGCCGGCAGATGGGGTCGGGCAGAAAGGCGACCCCCATGCCGCTGCGCACCATGGCGGTGAGAAAGTCCCACTGGCTGCTGCGTGCCGCCACCTGGGGCTCGAAGCCGGCCGCTCGGCACGCCTGCTCCAGCCGCTCGCTCAGGGTGAAGGCCTGGGTGTAGAGCAGGAAGGGCTCGTCGCAGAGCGCCTCCAGCCGGATTTCAGAGCTATCGCGCCAGCGCGGCAGGTCGGGCAGCACCACCTGGATCGGGTACTGGTCCAGCTCCAGCGCACTGAGGGCGCCCCCCTCTTTGGTCGGCAGCATGGTGATGGCGAGATCCAGCTCCCCTTCCAGCACCGCCTGCTCGATGCGCCGGCCGCCGTACTCGACGATGGAGAGCTCGACCTTGGGGTAGCGACTGCGGTAGGCGCGGATCAGATCGGCATAGACGTGGCCCACCATGGGCGGAATGCCGAGCGCCAGCCGGCCGAATTGCAGACTCTGCAGATCGGCGAGCTCCGCCTCCAGCTGCTGCATCTCGGCCAGGATGGTCTGGGCCCGGTTGAACAGCACCCGGCCGCTGTCGGTCAGGGTGAAGCGGCGCCCCGCGCGGCTCAGCAGGGGCTGACCCAGCTCCTCCTCCATGTTGCGGATCATCTTGCTGATGGTGGGCTGGGTGACGAACAGTTTCTCGGAAGCGCGGGTGAAGCTCTGTTCCCGCACCAGTTCGACAAAGTAACGCAGGGCGCGGATGTCCATGGCTCTCTCCTGGCGGACGGCAAAACCTGATCATGCCTCTTTGGCATGATTTTGATAATTTAAATTCATTTTTTGCAGGTTTGGCCTCTCTCTATACTGTGAGCAAGTTCACAGAAAGACCTAGATCATGAAAGCCCTCTGCATTCGCTGGTTCCAGACCCCCTTCCAAATCGCCCTGCTGGCCGCCATCTGGCTGCTGGCCGATCTGGCGGTACGTACCTTCCATCTGCCGCTGCCTGCCAACCTCACCGGCATGCTGGCCCTGCTGGCCTTGATCCTGCTCGGCGTGGTCAAGACCCGCTGGTTCAGCGCCGGCGCCCGCTGGCTGCTGGCCGAGATGCTGCTGTTCTTCGTGCCGGCGGTGGTGGCGGTGGTCAACTATCAGGATCTGCTGCTGCAGGAGGGGTGGCGCATCATGGTGGTGCTGCTGCTCAGCACCATACTGGTGCTCGGCACCACGGCGCTGGTGGTGGACCGGGTCTATCGCCTCGAGTTGAAACTGGCCCGCCGGAGTCGTCGTCATGTCTGATACCCTGCTCGGCCTGCTCTGCTTCGCCCTCACCCTGCTGTTCTACTACGCCAGCAAGTGGCTCTACGGCAAGAAGCGCATCCTGCCCCTGATGCCGCTGCTGCTGGCCCCCACCCTGCTGGTGGCGGTAGTGATGCTGTTCCACATCCCCTATCAGGACTACATGGCCGAATCCCACTGGCTGCTGTGGCTGCTGGGGCCGGCCACCGTCGCCTTCGCGGTGCCGGTCTACGAGAACCGCCAGCTCATTCGCCGCCACTGGCTGTCGCTGTCGGTGGGGGTGGTCGCCTCGGTGGTGATGGCGGTGGGCAGTACCGTGCTGCTGGCCCGCTGGCTCAATCTCTCCGACATGCTGCAGCGCAGTCTGGCGATGCGCTCCATCACCACCCCGTTTGCGGTGGAGGCGACCCGCGCCATTGGCGGCCAGACCGATCTCACCGCGCTGTTCGTGGTGCTGACTGGCGTCATCGGCATGGCAGTCGGCGAGAGTGTGCTCACCCTGCTGGCCATTCGCAGCCGACTCGGCAAGGGGGCAGGGTTTGGTGCCTCGGCCCACGGCGCTGGCACCGCCAAGGCCTATCAGATGGGCAACGAGGAGGGGGTGGTCTCCAGCATGGTGATGATGATCGCCGGCATGGTGACCGTGCTGCTGGCCCCCCTGCTCGGCCAGCTGTTCTGGTAACCAACTCGTCGGTAAAAGCCGGGTTTCCCGGGCCCAGGACCCCAGCCTTGGCACCACAGCCGCTACACTCAACTCAATGTGACAGCAGTGAGCGGTATGATGAACCACAGAGTGATGATCCTCGGGCTGCTGGCCGGCAGCCTGTTCTTCTCCCCCCTTCTGCCGGCCCTGGACATAGTGACCCACGTCAGCCCCGAGAGTGAGCGGGACCTGCGCACCCTCTACGGCCAGCAGCTGCTGCAACTGGCGCTGGAAAAGACCCGCGACAGCTTCGGCGACTACGAGCTGCGACCGGCCCCCCCCATGAGCCGAACCCGGCTGCGTCAGGTGCTGCAGTACAACCTCTACCCCAACCTGCTGGCCATCGACAGCTTCCCGCGCCCGGAGGGCAGCCACGACCTCGACTATGTCCGCTTTCCGGTGGATCTCGGCATCCTCGGCTATCGCATCTGCTTCGTCAGCCCCAAACAGCAGCAAGCCGTGGCCCAAGTCCGAACCCTGCACGAGCTGCAGCAGTTCAGCCATGGCCAGGGCCGCGGCTGGCAGGATGCCGAGATACTGCGCAGGGCCGGTTTCAAGGTACAGGAGGTGGAGGGGTACGAGCGGCTGTTCAAGCTGGTGGTGCGCGGCCGGGTGGATCTGTTCTGCCGGGGAGCCAATGAGCTGCTGACAGAGCTGGATACGCACCGGGATCTGGAAAAATTGACGGTCGACCAGCATCTGGCGCTCTACTACCCCTTCATCCACCTCTTCTACAGCCACAAGGATAACCAACACGCCCTGCGCCGGGTCCGGGCCGGCCTGCAACTGGCCTGGCAGGACGGCTCCCTGCAGGCGCTCTGGCTCAAGACCTTCAAGCCGGCGCTGGATTTCGCCAGGCTGGACCAGCGGCTGCTGTTCAGGCTGGACAACCCCTTGCTGCAAGGGCTCGACTTCGATTACCAGCCCTACCTTTACGATCCCCTCACCCAGCGCTTCGGGCCCGGCGAGCCGGCCAGCGGCAAGCAGTGACTCCGGCTGCTCCCCGCCCGCAGCTGGGGAGAGCCACTACACTCAGAGGAGTCTCAGCTTTTCACAGGAGCTCATGATGCACTGGACCCCGCTGCTCGCCCTGCTGCTGTCCCTGCCCGTGCTGGCCAGCCCGACCCTGTTCACCTACATGAGTCCGGAGAGCGAGCACGATCCCAGAAGCACCTATGATCGAGAGCTGCTGCGCCTGGCACTGGAGAAGACCCGCGCCAGCCACGGCGACTACCGGATGCAGGCCGCGCCCCCCATGACCCTGGCCCGGATGTGGGTCAGCCTGCGCTTCAATGACTACCCCAACCTGTTCGCCATGGACAGCTACCGCTCCGATCGGGACATGAACGGCATCGACTACGTGCGCTTTCCCATCCACCTCGGCATCGTCAGCTACCGCATCTGCTTCGTCAGCCCCGAGCAGCAGAGCGCCGTCGCCGGAGTGACCAGCCTGGAGGGACTCAAGCGCTTCGACATCGGTCAGGGCAAGGGCTGGCTCGACGTGCAGATCCTGCAGCGGGCCGGTTTCAAGGTGCAGGAGGTGGAAGGCTACGAGCAGTTGTTCAAGATGGTGGCGCGCGGCCGTTTCGCACTCTTCTGCCGCGGGATCAACGAGTTGCCCCAGGAGAAACTGAACCATAGGGATGTCCCCGGGCTGGTGATGGATGAGAACGTGGCGCTCTACTATCCGCTGCCCAGGGTCTTCTTCACCCACAACAGCAACCAACAGGCCATCACCCGGGTGCAGCAGGGGCTCAAGGCCGCCTGGCGCGACGGCTCCCTGCAGGCGCTCTGGCTCAAGACCTTCAAACCCTCGCTGAGCTTCGCTCACCTCCATACCCGCCGGCTGTTCCGGCTGGAGAATCCCTACATCGAGGGGATCGATTTCAACTATGAGGCTTACTACTACGACCCCGTACAGGGGCGCTTCGGCCCAGGTGAATAGCCGCCTGCCGTGCAGACGCCGCAATAAAAAAGCCCGGGTCAGTGACCCGGGCTTTTTTATCCATGCCTCGTCTCCACACCTCGTCAATCCTCGAGGAAGGTCCACTCGTCGCGCACCCGGCTGATGGCGTCGAGCCGCCGCTTGGCCAGCTGCTCGCGAATAGCCTCCCCCTTGAACCCGGCCGCCACTATCTCCTTCACCGGCACGGCCTGGGCCGCCGCCAGTGCCTGCGCCACATAGTCGGGCTCGGCATAGACCCGCTCCTCGAAGCCGGTACGGCCGTGGAAATCGGCCCGGCAGGCGTCCAGCAACTGGGCGAAGCGCTCCGGCCTGCGCCAGGCATCGGCCTTGTCGAACACCTTGAGCAGGGTCGCCGGCTTGAGCTCGAAGGCGATGTGGATATGGGTGTGCAGGTCGCTCACCAGCAGCGCCAGATCGCGGCACTCGTTCGGTACCCGGAACCGCTCGCAGAAATCGCGGATCAGCGGCAAGCCCTTCTGGCCGTGGCCGTGGTGGCTCGGCCAGAACTCCGGCGGGGTCAGCCCCTTGCCAAAGTCGTGACACAGCGCCGCGAAGCGCACCGCCAGTTCGGGCGAAAGCCGGCAGGCCTGTGCCAGCACCATCATGGTGTGGATGCCGGTATCGATCTCCGGGTGCCATTTGGCGGGGGCAGGCACCCCGAACAGGGCATCCAGCTCGGGGAACAGCGCCGCTAGGGCGCCGCACTCGCGCAGCACCTCGAAGAACACCTGCGGGGTCGGTCCCAGCAGCACCTTCTCCAGCTCCTTCCAGACCCGCTCCGGGGTCAGGTGAGCCAGTTCGCCGGCCTCGGTCATCTCGCGCATCAGCGCCAGCGTCTCGGGGGCCACCACGAAACCCTGGGCGTGGAAACGGGCGGCGAAGCGGGCCACCCGCAAAATGCGCAGCGGATCTTCGGCAAAGGCGGGGGAGACGTGGCGCAGCAGCCGTTGTTTCAGATCCTCGATGCCACCATAGGGATCGTGCAGTTGCCCCGCCTCATCCTCGGCGATGGCGTTGACGGTGAGATCCCGGCGCAGCAGATCCTGCTCCAGCGTCACCTCCGGCGAGGCGTGGCAGACGAAGCCGGTATATCCCCGGCCCTGCTTGCGCTCGGTGCGGGCCAGCGCATACTCCTGCTGGGTCTTGGGGTGCAGAAACACGGGAAAATCGCGGCCCACCTGGGTAAAGCCCAGCGCCAGCATCTGTTCCACGGTCGCCCCGACCACCAGGTGATCCCTGTCGCCCTGCGGCAATCCCAGCAGGCGATCCCGTACCGCGCCCCCAACCAGATAAGTCTGCAAGCTGTGTCTCCCTTGATAAACCTGTCCCGATTATACCGGTTTGGCCGGTGGAGACTATGGCTGCCCCCATCCCCCGTCGGCGGGAACGAGCCGACGACGGCCCCATGAGAGGCAAAACGCCCCTCGCCAGCAGCCTCGCCAGCCAACCCGGCAGCGCCCTTTCTCCCGCCGGCAAATCAGGGTGCGCGCTGGCCCCCCTTATGGCATCCGGGTCTTTGACATCCCTTTGGGGAGGCTTTAACCTGCCGCCCATAACAACGGAATGGATCCTTATGTACACACAGTTCTTCGGTCTGTCGGAGCACCCGTTCTCCATCTCGCCCAATCCCAAATACCTCTACATGAGTGAACGCCACGGGGAAGCCCTCGCCCACCTCAACTACGGGTTGCAGGATGGGGGCGGCTTCGTGCTGCTGACCGGGGAAGTGGGCACCGGCAAGACCACCGTCTCCCGCTGCCTGTTGCAGCAGTTGCCGGCCGAGACCGAGATCGCCTACATCCTCAATCCATCCCTGACCGAACGAGATCTGCTGGCGGCCATCTGCGACGAGTTCCAGCTGGCCTATGGCCAGGAGGCCGGCCTCAAGCAGCTGTTCGACCTCATTCGCGATCACCTGTTGGCCAATCTGGCTGCGGGCAAGCGCAGCGTGGTGCTGGTGGACGAAGCCCAGCACCTGCTGCCCGGCGTGCTGGAACAGCTGCGCCTGCTCACCAACCTGGAGACCGACGAGAAGAAGCTGCTGCAGGTAGTGCTCATCGGCCAGCCCGAGCTGCAGCAGATGCTGCGCCAGCCCCTGCTGCGCCAGCTGGCCCAGCGCATCACCGCCCGCTACCACCTGCTGCCGCTCTCTTGCCAGGACGTGGACGCCTATGTCCGCTTTCGCCTGCAGGTGGCCGGTTGCGTGCAACCCATCTTCACCCCCAAAGCTATCCAGACCCTGCACCGCCTCTCCGGCGGCATCCCGCGCCTCATCAACCTCATCTGCGACCGCGCCCTGATCGCCGCCTTCGCCCGCGGCAGCCACAAGATAGTCCACGGTGACATCAGCCTGGCGGCCTTCGAGGTGAGCGGCATCCGTGACGAGGGCACCTGGCAGTCCGGCTTGATGGTGGCACTGGTCGGCGCCTTGCTGGTGGCCACCGGCTGGTGGGGCTGGCAGTTCTTCGGTTTCTTCCCGACCCGCCCGGTGGTCACGGTGGAGGTGCCGGTCAAGGTGGACGACACCCCGGAGCAGCAGGAGCAGCTGACCCGCGCCATCAATCAGGCGCTGGAACCGGACAGCGCCATGCAGAATCTCTACAAGGTGTGGGGCTACCAGACCGAGCTGGAAGAGGCGACCTGCGACAACGCGCCGCGCGCCGGCCTACGCTGCCAGGAGGGCGAGGCTTCTCTGGCCGATCTGCAGGCCCTGCAGTATCCCGCCCTTGTCAGCCTGACCGACGAGACCGGCGGTACCTATTACGCCACCCTGGTCAACCTCGGCCCCGACAAGGCCAACCTGCTCATCGGCAACCAGAGCTGGCAGGTGGACAGACAGTGGCTGAGCGATTACTGGGGTGGCAGCTACACCCTGCTGTGGCGCATGCCCAAGGGGGGTGTCACCCTGATCGGCAACAACGCCGGCCCCAGCCAGGTGCAGTGGCTCGACAACGCCCTCAGCCGGGCCCTGCAGCAGCCGGATCGCAAGGTCCGCCGCTTCGATGCCGAGCTCAAGACCAAGCTGCAGCAGTTCCAGCGTGCCCAGGGGCTGAACCCGGACGGCATCGCCGGCAGCAACACCCTGCTGCGTCTCAACGTGATGGCTGGCGAACCCATGCCGAAGCTGGAAGACCCTGCCCAGCGGGCCAGCAAGCCAGCCAGGCTGGACCCGGCCGAGGATGACGATGCCATCAACACACTGTCGGAGGAGGCTTCCTGATGTCCACCCTGCTCAAGGCGCTGCGGCGGGCCGACCAGCCCCAGTTCACCCCGCACATCCCGGCGATGGGGCTGCCGGTCAGCCAGGAAGAGGAACAACCCAGGCGCTGGATCTGGTGGCTGCTGGCCCCGCTGGCGCTGGTGATGGGGGCCGCCGCCAACTACGGCTGGCACCTGCTCAACAACCGCCCCATCGAGAAGACGGTGGAGGTGAAGGAGGTGGTGACGCCGCCCTTCGTGCGAGTCGAGCCCAAGCCGATGATCACCCGTCCGCTGCCACCGCCGCCGCCCGAACCCGTGGTCATCCCCAAAACCGATGCCCAGCCCGCACCGGCACCCGCCGACAGCAGCCAGGGGCTGGCCGAGCGCATTCTCAATGCCCTCAACAGCACCCCGTTGCAGCAGAGCGCGCCACCACAGGTGCCGGAAGAGCTGCAGGCCACGCCGCTCAGCGCCCTGCCGCAGGCGCTCCGCCAGCAGGTGCCACCGCTGGCCTACGGCGCCCACGTCTTCTCCTCCAACCCGGCCAACCGGGCCGTGACCCTGAACGGGCGCACCTACCGGGAAGGCAGCGAGGTCGCCCCCGGCGTCACCCTGCTCGCCATCGCCCAGGATTACATCATCCTGCAGGTGGGCGGCCAGAACGTCAGCCTCAAGGCGCTGCAGGACTGGCGCGGCTGAAGCGCGCCCCTGCCAGCCCGAGACTGGCCACCATTTCAAGAGGGAGCCTGAGAGCTCCCCTTTTTAATCAATAACATGAGAACAACGTGAGCAATCCGAACAACACCACCTTCGCCAACCGGGCGTTGCACTGGTATCAGCGCCAAGACCGCTACACGTTAGTCAATTTAGTTTTAAATCAATAACATGAGCATAATGTGAACAACTCAGATAACGCGACCTTCGCCACCAGGATCCTGGACTGGTATCAGCTCCACGGCCGCAAGACCCTGCCCTGGCAACAGGAGAAGACCCCCTACCGAGTCTGGGTCTCGGAAATCATGCTGCAGCAGACCCAGGTCGCTACGGTTATTCCCTACTATCAGCGCTTCATGGCCCGCTTTCCCGACGTGCTGGCGCTGGCCGACGCCCCCATCGACGAGGTGCTGCACCACTGGACCGGGCTCGGCTATTACGCCCGCGCCCGCAACCTGCACAAGGCGGCCCAGCAGATCCGCGACCTCCATGACGGCCTCTTCCCGGAGCGGCTGGAGGAGGTGATGGCGCTGCCGGGGATCGGCCGCTCCACCGCGGGCGCCGTGCTCTCCCTCTCCCTTGGCCAGCCCCACGCCATTCTGGATGGCAATGTGAAGCGGGTACTCACCCGCTGGCTGGCCCTGCCCGGCTGGCCCGGCCAGAAGCAGGTAGAGAACGATCTGTGGGAGCTGGCCACCCGCCTCACCCCCAAGCTCGGGGTGGCCCACTACAACCAGGCCATGATGGACATGGGGGCCACCGTCTGCACCCGCAGCAAGCCCGCTTGCGAGCGCTGCCCGGTGCGGGAGGATTGCCAGGGGCTGTCGCAGGGCAACCCCACCGCCTACCCCAACAGCAAGCCCAAGAAGAGCATCCCGGCCCGTACCGGCATCATGCTGCTCATCCGCCACGGCGATCAGCTGCTACTGGAGAAGCGGCCACCGCAAGGGATCTGGGGCGGGCTCTACTGCTTCCCCCAGGTGGAGTCGGACGCCGAAGTGGCAGGGCTGTTGCAGCAGCTCGGCCTGACCGGCAGCGAACCCCGTGAACTGGCCGGTTTTCGCCATACTTTCAGCCACTTTCACCTCGATATCCGGCCCATGCTGCTCGAAACCGACGCACCGCCGGCCCCCCTGCTCATGGAAGCGGATAACCGACTCTGGTATAACTTACGCCATCCTGCAGAGGTGGGTCTGGCAGCCGCCACGGCCCGTCTGCTCGCCTATCCGGACTTACAACCATAGAGGTCAACATGAGCCGTACCGTATTTTGCCAGCGCCTGAAAAAAGAGGGCCCGGGTCTCGATTTCCAGCTCTACCCCGGTGAACTCGGCAAGCGCATTTTTGACAACATCAGCAAGGAAGCCTGGACCGAGTGGCAGAAGAAGCAGGTGATGCTGATCAACGAGAAGAAGTTGAACATGATGAACCTCGAGCATCGCCAGCTGCTGGAGAAAGAGATGGTGAACTACCTGTTCGAAGCGGGTGAAGTGGCCATCGACGGTTATACCCCGCCCAGCAAATAATCCGTGAACGGGGCTGGCCTGCGCAGGCCGGCCCCGTCGACTCACGGCAACGACGGAAGTGACGGGCGGCCCGCCGCCCAGTTTGAGGACTCTATGGGCCGAATTTTCTGGCTGCTGTGCACCCTGCTGTTTCTCTCTGCCTGCTCATCCTCCCCCAAGCCCAATGGCAACGAGGATGACGATCTCGTCAACGGCAAGGACATCCGCGGTTTCGAACACATGATCAGCGCGCTCTCCCACAACGTGAACGAGATATGGGGGCGTGAGGCGCTGTTTGCGGGCAAGTTTGACTACGTCAAATACACGGATCAGTACAAGAGCCGGGCCCACATCGACTTCTCCAGCGGCCACATCATGGTCGAGACCGTCTCCGGCATCGACCCGCGCTCCCACCTGCGCCGCGCCATCATCGAGACCCTGCTTACCCCGGACGATCCGGCGGAAGTGGATCTTTACTCCGACGCCGAGATCCTGCCCGGCGGCGAGCCTTTCCTTTACGGCCAGGTGCTGGACAACCAGGGCCAGCCGATCCGCTTCGACTGGCGCGCCGAGCGCTATGCCGACTACCTGCTCAACACGGCGATGAAGAAGCGCACCCTGGGCATTCGCACCATCTTCTTCGTCGACATCCCCATGGTGGCCAACCACGAGGATCGACGGGGCTACAAGTACGCCAGCCTGATCCGGGAAGCCTCCCGCAAGTACGGGGTGGCGGAGAGCCTGATCTACGCGGTGATCAAGACCGAGAGCAGCTTCAACCCCTATGCGGTCAGCCATGCCAACGCCTACGGCCTGATGCAGGTGATCCCGGCCACCGCCGGACGGGACGTCTACGTGCGGGTCAAAGGCAAGAGCGGCCAGCCGACCCGGGAGGACCTGTTCAACCCGGCCTACAACATCGACGTCGGGACCGCCTACCTGCACCTGCTGCAGACTGTCTATCTGGTGGATATCCAGGATCCGCGCTCGCGCCGCTACGCCGTCATCTCCGCCTACAACGGCGGCGCCGGCGGGGTGCTCAATACCTTCTCCAGCGACCGCAAGGCGGCGCCCGGCATGATCAACCAGCTCTCGCCCGAGGCGGTGTACCAGATCCTGACCGAGCAGCACCCCAAGGCGGAAGCCAGACGCTATCTCTACAAGGTCAATCAGGCCGAGAAGGGCTTCAAGCGCACGCTGGCCCGCACCGGCTAAGCAGACCAACAGCAAAAGGGCGCCTCATGGAGGCGCCCTTGTTACGTCTGGCGTAGGGGTTCAGGCCTTACTTGGCGATGAAACCGCCCTTGCTCTGCGGGGCGGCGCCCACCTTCTCCAGGCTCTCCACCTCCACTTCGGTCTTGTTCCAGCTGTGGTCCACCTCGCCACGGATGCGGATCAGATCGTCCGGGCCCACCTCGGTGCCGCGCCACACATCCTGATCCACTTCCACTTCCACCTCGCCACTGGCGTCGCGGAACATGTAGTTCTCGCCGCCCAGGTGCTTGACCAGCTTCCCTTCCAGGGTGGCCCAGCTGTCATCGGCCAGATCCTTCAACTGCGCGACGGACACCTTGTTCTGCTCCTGCGGGCCGGTATAGGCCGCCATGGCGAAAGAAGAGATGGACATCAGGGTCAACAGACCGATTACGCTTGCCTTGTTCATTTCATGCTCCTGTCATTGGGTACGGGAGCAGTGTGCCGGCCGGTGCGTGAAACAAACGTGAAGCCTCCCCATCTGGGGGACAGCGGTGTGACCGTAATCGATTTAATCCATATCGCATACTGCGAAATTAAATTCGGCTAGATACCCTGCAAGATGGCAAAACAGCTTCCCAGCACCTTTGCCTATCGAGGAACAGTCTGCAGGCACCACCTGCTTCCAACCAATGAGAACAACAAGATGAAGAAATGGTTTGTGTGTTTATTGGGACTCTTCGCGCTGACAGTTCAGGCAGCCGACAGTCGCCCCGCCTTCTCCCGGATCGTGATGTTTGGCGACAGCCTCTCCGATACCGGCAAGATGTACAGCAAGATGCGCGGTTACCTCCCCTCCAGCCCCCCCTACTATCAGGGCCGCTTCTCCAACGGGCCGGTCTGGCTGGAGCAGCTGACCCGGCAGTTCCCGGGGCTGACCATCGCCAACGAGGCGGAAGGGGGCGCCACCGCGGTGGCCTACAACAAGATCTCCTGGAATCCCAAGTATCAGGTCATCAACAACCTGGATTACGAGGTGACCCAGTTCCTGCAAAAGGACAGCTTCAAGCCCGATGATCTGGTGATCCTCTGGGTCGGCGCCAACGATTACCTGGCCTATGGCTGGAACACCGAACAGGATGCCAAGCGGGTGCGCGACGCCATCAGCGATGCAGCCAACCGCATGGTCTTGAACGGCGCCAAGCAGATTCTGTTGTTCAACCTGCCGGATCTGGGCCAAAACCCCTCCGCCCGCAGCCAGAAGGTGGTCGAGGCGGCCAGCCATGTCTCCGCCTACCACAACCAGCTGCTGCTGAACCTGGCACGCCAGCTGGCCCCCACCGGCATCGTCAAGCTGTTCGAGATCGACAAGCAGTTCGCCGAGATGCTGCGCGAACCGCAGAACTTCGGTCTGAGCGACACCGAGAACGCCTGCTACGGCGGCGGCTATGTATGGAAGCCGTTTGCCTCCCGCAGTGCAGCCAGCGTCGCCAGCGACAGCAGCCTCTCCGCCTTCAACCCGCAGGAGCGGCTCGCCATCGCCGGCAACCCGCTGCTGGCCCAGGCCGTTGCCAGCCCCATGGTGCGGCGCAGCGCCAGCACCCTCGACTGCGAAGGCAAGATGTTCTGGGATCAGGTGCACCCCACCACCGTCGTGCACGCCGCCCTGAGCGAGCGGGCTGGTGCCTTCATCGAGGCTCAATACGAGTTCCTCGCCCACTGATGAAAAAGGGCCGACGACAGTCGGCCCTTTTTGTTGTGCGGCCCCGGCGGGCCCCCCCTCAGCGGTAGCGCTTGACGATGCCGTCGTAGATGCCGTTCTGCTTGATGGTGGCCAGCGCCTCCTGCAGTCGCTTGATCACCTCGGGCGGCGTCTTCAGACTCGCCGCCACGTACAGATCGCCCCCGGTAAAATCCTCGATGTCGTGCACTATCTTGAGGGTCTCAGGCCCATAGCCCGCCTGGCGTACGTAGTAGTTGGCCGTCTCCTGCGATACCGGCCAGAGATCGATGCGCCCCATCAGCAGTTTGAGCATGTTGGCCTCGTGGTTGTTGTTGCGTTGCAGGTTGGAGAACTTGCGACCGATCAGGTACTGCTCCAGCGCGTCGTTGCGCACCGTACCGATGGACCAGGCCCGTGCCTGCGACAGCTGGCTGAACGGCTTGATGTCGTCCCGCTTGGCCAGGGCGAAGACGTGAAAATTGATCTGCGCTATCGCCCCGATCCACTGGAACTGTGCCTCGCGCTCGGGGAAGCGACTGATGCTGTAGATGAGCACGTTGGGGCGGCTGCGCGCCAGCGAGATGGCCCGCGCCCAGGGGTAGATGTCCAGCGTATATTCGAAGCCAGCCTGCTCCAGCATGGCCTCCACCACCTCGGTGCCGAGCCCTTTGACGTCGGCCTCCTCCAGATAGTTGTAGGGTGCATAGTCCTCGGTCACCACCTGCAGGGTCTCGGCCGCCCAGCCCGGCGCCAGCCACAATGCCCAGCACAGCCCTATCCATCTGATGTTCATGTCCACCTCGCAGCAAATCCGCCTCGGTTAACTATTGCGCTCCCTCGCCAGAGCGCAAACTCCCGCGGCAAATTGCGGCAATGGTAATCACATTATGTTTTATATCAGTTGGTTGAGAACCTGCTTAAAGCGACTACCCTTAATCTGTTGTGGCTGTGCTATAAGCCCCGACCCATAAGGAGAGGCGACCCTATCAACCTCCCCCCGACAATATGAAATTGCAGAGGCTCAACATGAATAAAACACTGATTACCTTGCTGGTTTCAGGCTTGCTTGCGGCCAACGCCCAGGCAGCCGGACAAGACAATACCTGGTATGGCGGTGCCAAGCTGGGTTGGTCCAACTTCTATGGCGTCGATCACAACCAGGACATCAAGGACAACTACGCCATCAGCGAAGAGGACAAGAATGACGTCGGCGCCGGCGCCTTCCTCGGCTATCAAATCAACCAGAACCTCGGCGTCGAGCTCGGTTATGACTGGCTCGGCAAATACAAGTACACGGCGACCGACAAGCTGATCCCCACCGACATCAGCCGGGACGAGATCAAAGCCCAGCTGGCTCAGCTCACCATGAAGATCGGCCTGCCGGTCAGCGAAAGCCTGGATCTCTATACCCGCCTCGGTGGCGCCTACGCCTGGACCGACAGCAAGCAGCTGGACAATGACAACGGCGCCGCCTTCGTCGGTGCGCTGGGCGCCGAATACGCCTTCAACCGCGACTGGGCTGCCCGTCTCGAATACCAGTACACCACCCCGCTCGGTGACAAGGCGCTCGACAAGACCGGGGCCGAACTCGACAACGGCCTGCTGGCGGTCGGCGTGGTCTATCGCTTCGGCCAAGTAGCCCCCGTGGTGGCCGCGCCGGTGCCGGCCCCGGCGCCCGAGCCGGTAGTGGTCGACAAGCAGTTCACCCTGAGCTCGGACGTGCTGTTCGACTTCAACAAGGCCACCCTCAAGCCGGCCGCCGGCCAGGCGCTGGATAACCTCTACAGCCAGATTGAGCAGGCCAGACCCAAGGATGGCGTCGCCACCGTGATCGGCTATACCGACCGCATCGGCTCCGATGCCTACAACCAGAAGCTCTCCGAGCAGCGCGCCCGGACCGTCGCAGACTATCTGGTCGGCAAGGGCCTGCCGGCAGGCAAGGTCAACGTGGAAGGTCGCGGCAAGGGCAATCCGGTCACCGGCGACAGCTGCACCAGCAAGTCCAAGAAAGAGCTGATCGTCTGCCTGGCCCCGGATCGCCGGGTTGAGGTCAAGGTCGAAGGGATCTCGGAAGTTCAGCAGTGATCCTCAAGCGTGGCTGACGGCCACAAATAAAAAACGGGAGGCCAAGGCCTCCCGTTCCATTTTGGGTCGTGCATAGGCACAGCGTCAGGCGCTCTTGCGCACCTCTGCCGCAATCTGATCGAGCAGTTGCTGCCAGCCAGCTCCCAGCTCGCTCACCAGAGTGCCGTAGCCATCGGCCGGCAACACCCGCACCTGCTGGAAGGGGACGTCACGCAGTACCGTGCCCTCTTCGGTCAGCAGGCGCCAGCGGCCGCTCAATACGGCGCGACCGTCGTGGCGCCCCTGGAAGCGCTCCACCGAAATGGTCAACACCGGCCCCTTGCGGGCACCGTCCTGCCGCACCACCCAACCCGGCAAGCGGCTGGAGAGGCCATTCAGGGTCAGCTGATCGAGCTGGGCATCCAACGACCCCGCCCAGCGATGATACTCGGCGAAGTGCAGCTCCTTGCCCTCCAGCTGATAGACCAGGCTCATCCGATCCAGCTGGCCGGAAAGGGACACCGGCTTGAGCACCAGCTGGTGCTGCGGCTGAGCCACCACCGCGGCCGCTTGCTGCGCCTCGGCGTCGAGGGAGTAGTAGTGCAGTTGCGTCGGCGCAGAACTGCAACCCGCCAGCAGGCCCAGCAAGGCCAGCGCCATCATCTGTTTTTTCATCATTGACCTCGCTTGGGCTCGGGATCACGGGGACGAGCCCGATCGAAAATCAACGAGCTCGGCTGCTCGTTGAGCGAATGCACCAGCGGCTGCAACTCGCGCATCAGCTGGTTGAGCGACTGCACCGACTGCCGCAGATCCTGGTTGGTCTGGGAGTTGGCGTCATACTCCTGCAGCGTGCTCTGCAACTGCTTCAGGCTGTCGTTGAGGGACGCCGGCAACTGCTGGGTCGCACTCTGACCGGTGAACTTGTCCAGGTTGGCGCTCACCGCGCTGACGTTCTTCAGGGTCTGCTCCAGGGTCACCAGGGTGTGGTTGACCTGGTTCAGCGTCTTGGCGGTGTCCATGTCGACGAACTTGTCTAGGATCTGGTTCACCTTGCGCTCAATCTGATCCAGCCCGGCCTGCACGGTCGGGAACACCTGATAGCCCGCCAGCTTGGTGGGCTGGAACTTGGGCGCATCCGGATAGAAGTTCAGATCCACCACCTTGCCCCCGGTCAGCAGGCTGGAGGTCTTGAGCGTCGCCCGCAACCCCTCCTTGAACTGCCGGCCGAACAGTGCCCGCCACTGCTCCTTCTCCGCATTGGCATAGCGGTGGGAGAGACGTTGTACCTCGATCCGCGCCAGTACCGGGATCTGCCGGCTCTGGAACATCTGCACCCCTTTCTCGTCGATGAGATAGGGGGCCGAGATGACGGTGCCGACCCGGATGCCGCGATACTCCACCGCCGCGCCCGGGTGCAGGCCGCCGACGCTGTCCTCGAACAGGAACACGTAGTCGATGAACTGATCCAGGCTACCGGCCAGTACGCTGGCCTGATCCTGGAACAGGGTGAAGTCGTCCATCTGCTTGACCGGCTCGCCGGGGGCCCAGCCGGGCGGCAGCCCCATGGTGATGCCGCCGTCCAGCAGGCTCTCCAGCGAATCCATCTTCACCTTCATCCCCTCGCTGCTCATGGAGACTTCGAAACCCGGGGTCATCCAGAAGCGGGAGTTGCTGCTCACCAGCACGTCATAGGGGGCGTTGATGAAGATCTGGTACTGCATCTCGCTCTTCTCGGGCAGGAACTTCGCCTCTTCCACCTGGCCTATGGTGAAGCCCTGATAGTTGATGGGCGAGCCGACCCCGAGCGCCCGGGTGTCGCGGCTGCTCAGCGATAATCGCAGCCCCTTGGCGTCCTGCGAGGCCAGTGGCGGCTTGTCCAGCATGGCGTACTCATCGCGCGCCTTGCCCTTCTTGCCGGGCGCCAGTTCGATATAGGCACCGGAGAGCAGGGTGCCGAGGCCAGAGACCCCCTCCCGACCGACCCTGGGCTTGATCACCCAGAACTGGCTGTCCTTCTTGAGCATGCCGGCGGCGGCATTGGTCAAACGGGCCTTGAGCACCGCATGGCTGTAGTCCTCGCTGAGCTCCACCGCCTCGATGCGGCCCACTTCCACCTCGCGGGAGCGGATCACCGTCTTGCCCGCCACTATGCCTTCGGCCGTCGCCACCGTCAGGGTGAAGCTGGGACCTTGTGAATACCAGTGCTGGAACAGCATCCAGATCCCGATGAACAGCGCCAGCAGCGGCACCATCCAGATAGCGGCGGCCGAGCTCAGAAAATCAGAGCCGGGTTTCCACCTTTTCTTACGCTCACTCACGTTCGCGTTCTCCTTGTTGTAAATCCCAGATCAGGCGGGAATCGAAGCTCATGGCTGCCACCATGGTGATCAGCACCACACCCGCAAAAGCGACGGCCGCAGGGCCCGGATAGATGGTCATCAGGTTGTCGAGCCGGATCAGGCCCGCCAGGATGGCCACCACGAAGACGTCGATCATCGACCAGCGTCCCACGAATTCAGTCATGCGATAAAGCTTGAGCTTGCCAAGGGGCGATGTCCCATGGCCGCGCTGCACCATGTAGCAGAGCCACAGCAGCGCCAGGATCTTCACCAGCGGCACCACCACGCTGGCGAAAAAAATCACCGCGGCAATCGGATAGGAGCCCATGGCCCACAGCAGCACCACCCCGCCCAGAATGGTGGAGGGACTGTCATCCCCGAGGAAGACGGTATCCATGATGGGATAGAGGTTGGCCGGGATGTAGAGGATCACCGAGGTGAAGAGCAGCGCCCAGGTCCGGTTCAGCCCACCCGGTTTACGGCTGTGCAGATGATCGCCGCACCGTTTGCAACTGTCGGCACCGACCTCGCTCAGGGCGCCGCAGATGTGGCAGCCCACCAGCCCGGAGGCCATGGCGCTGGCCTCGTCATCCTCCACCGTCAGCCCGTGCAGCTCGCTCGGCCCGAACAATCGTTGCCACAGCCACATCCGGTCCAGCGACGAGATCATCTTGATCAGCAGTACCGTGTAGCCGACGAAGGCCCAGAACGACAGGCCCATCTTGATGTCGGCCATTCCCATCAGCTTGACCAGCGAGATGAGCACCCCGATGAGGAAGACGTCCACCATCAGCCAGGGCTTGATCCGGCACAGCAGCCGGCCGAGGGAGCGCAGGGCGTTGCTGTGCAGATCCTTGTCGACCCGCCACAGCACCAGCATGATGGAACCGATATAGACCAGCGGCAGGCCGATCAGGGTCAGGCTCAGCACGGCCCCGAGAAACAGGTAGCCCTGATCCACCAGGGTGGTGATGCACTGCAAAAAGGTCATCTCCTGCCCCACCCCCTTGGCGGAGAAGGACATGAAGGTAAAGGAGTTGGAGAGCACGAACATGATGATGGCCGCAAAGCCGTAGGCGATGGGCCTGCGCTCCTGCTCCGGCAGATGGCGGCTCAGGGTGTGACCGCAACGCGGGCAACTGCTCGCCTCCCCCACGGCCAGCGTGGTGGCCGGCACCAGCAGGTCGCACTCTTCGCACGCGGTGGCGTCATGGGTATAGGTGGGTTGGTGTTGGTGTGAAACCGGATGCAAGATGAAACCCCAGCATGAGGCCCGCCACGGGGCCAGAGCCGCCAATTATTACAGCAGCGGCCCGCGTCGACCAGCCCTGTCGTTGCACCATCCGGGTCAGGTGTGAGAATGACTTTGACAAGCTAGTGACCATTTAGCACAATCAAACGCCACTTTTTTTCCGCGGGACAATAATTTATGACAACTGAATCCCCAAGCTACTCCACGATTGAGCAAGCCTTCTCCCTCGGGAACGGGCAAGATTCTGCCCTCAACTGGTTGCGCAAGAATCGCAGTCAGGTCGCCATCTTCCTGGTGAGCGGCATCAAGCTGGAGGGGACCATCAGCGGTTTCGACCAGTACAGCGTGCTGTTGACCGATGCCCACGGCAACCAGCAGCTGGTCTACAAGGCCAAGATTTCCACCATCGCCATGCACTCCGGCCGGCCGCAGGTCAGCATCCAGCGTGCCCGCAAGCCCCGCGTCTCCATGGCGCCGCGCCCCCACGGTGCGCCCGGTCGTTATGACGACAACCAGGGCGGCGGTAGCAGCGAGCAGTAATGCACTTGCCTGAGTCACCCAGACGCCATTGCTGCGTCAAAGGGTGACCGAGTCCATTCTCATGTATCATGTCTGTCCCGTATGAGAATGGACTCCACTCTTCCTCCGAGTGGATCCATCCGTTTTCTCTCTCTTCCCTTCAATACTGCAAGTCGACCGGTCTGCCATCCCTGACCATGCAGGTCTGCATCCCCGCAGCCTGACCGGCCTGCACGCCGATCCCCGTATCCTCGAATACCAGACAGCCTGCCGGCTCGACCCCCAGCCGACGAGCGACCAGCAGAAACGTATCGGGATGGGGTTTGTGCAGCTCCACATCGTCGGCAGTCACCACCACGGGGAAGTAGCGATCCAGCCCGGTGTTGCGCAGCACGGCCTCGGCATTGATGCGGGGCGAACCGGTGCCGATCCCCATCGGGATGCGGCCATGGTAGCGCTCAACCAGTTCCAGCATGGCCGGGAAGACGGTCGCCTTGTGCAGGTTGGCCACGTAGTGTTCGGTCTTGCAGCGGGTCACGATAAGCGGATCCAGGGCGATCTGTTGCTGCTCGGCCACCAGCAGGGCGATTTTGCGGCTCGGCATGCCGCCCAGCTCATAGAACCAGTCGGCATCGAAGTGAAAGCCAAATTCGCGGGCCGTGTGCGCCCAAGCGGCGAGGTGCAGCGGCATGGAGTCCACCAGGGTGCCGTCGAGGTCAAATACCAGGCCTTGAAATCCGGATAGGGTCATGTGCGGAGTCTGTCTCTGAACAAAGGGCCCCCATTCTAGCCAGAGCCATCCCCGCTCGCCACGGCCTAGGTGGCGAGAAACGCTTGCCCCCACATTTGTGCCTGAAAATAGATGGGCGTCAGTCTGGCAGGCTCCAGCTGATAAGTGGGCGCCAGCTGGGCCAGCAAGGGCCAATCCCCCTGTTCATAGCTCTTCACCAGCTGGAACAGGTGAAAGAGCGGCCCCTCGCGAGACTCCAGCGCCCGCCTCACGTCCTTGGGCAGGTGGGCCTTGAGCTGCTCGGAGAGCAGCGAGCCATCCAGTACCAACCCCACCAGAAAGGCCCAGCTGGCAGCCGCCTTGCCGAGCGCATTCAGTGCTATCAGCTCGCAGAAGCGGCCGCGAGCGATGGCCATGCGGGTGCAGGCCTCCGGCATGTGCTGGCTGACCCTGGCCAGCCCGTAGATGAGCACAAACTTGCGGATCTCCTGCTCCCCCAGATAGGAAAGCGCCCGGGTGACCGAGACGATAGGGCTGGCGTGATCGAAACCGGGAGCGTTGACATAGCTCAGCAGCTGCCCCGGCAACCAGGCATCCTGCTCCAGCAGGGTAGCCACCCGGGCGAAGGAGAACTCCTCGCGGCAGATCAGCTGCAATATCTCCTGCACCAGCTTCATGTCTGGCTGGGCGGCGCGCTGGTTGACCAGCTCGGGGCGGGCGAGAAAACCGCCGGCGAAGAAGTCGACCCCCGCCTCCTTGAGCGGCAGGAAGTCTCCCCAGGTCTCGATGTCGAGCGCCATCCGCTTGTGCTCGGTCGGCTGGCGGATCCCCTCTTCGCCCATCCAGAACACCAGCAGCCGGGAGGCGTTGAACCAGCGCGGCTCGCGCTGGGCACCGTGCACCGCCAACCGGCGCCGGTAGTCGCGCCACTGCTCCAGCACGGGGAAGGAGGCGGGCAGCCGATCGGCGGAAGCCTCGACCAGCGGTATGGTGTCCTGATCAAACAGCAGGGGGCGCAGTTCATCGAGCTGCTCGTGGGTGAAGGGCAGCAGGTATTGCCGCCCCTGTGCCAGCAACCGGCACTGGGCCGCCAGCAGCGTCCATTCGGACGGGTCGGCAAGCTGGTAGTCGATGCCATAGGCGACGAGGGCGAGGCGGCGGTTGAAGATGGGATAGCGACGTAACAACATGGGCTCACCGATAGGCTAGCGTACACGCCCTCCCCTGCGATTTGGCATGATAGAGCGCCTGATCAGCCTGTTCGGTCAAGCTCTGCCATGTTCCATCCAGCGAGGGAACCAGATAGCTAAAGCCTATGCTAACCGTAATGAAATCAGCAACTCGGGAGGCCGGATGCGGGATCTTTAATTCGCTGAGCCCCTGGTGAATCTGCTCCGCCAATCGTTCCGCCTCGCCGGGTTGCGGACCGCACAACAGGATCACGAACTCCTCGCCGCCGTAACGGGCCACCAGGTTGGTGCGCCGCCGCTCCGCTTCCTGCAGCAGACCGGCCACCTGTTGCAGACATTGGTCTCCCTTGGCATGACCGAAGTGATCGTTGTAGGACTTGAACTCATCCACATCGATCATCAGCACCGCCAGCAGATTCTGATGGCGGCGCGCCCACTCCCACTCCCGCTGCATGGTGAGATCCCAGTGGCGGCGGTTGGCGATGCCGGTCAGCGGGTCCTCCAGCGACAGCAGCGACAGGCGCTTGTTGGCCTCCTCCAGCGCCCGGTTGGTCTCCGCCAGCTGCATGGTGCGCTCGCTGACCCGCTGCTCCAGTTCACGATTGAAACGCTCAAGCGCCTCCTGGGTACGCTGGCGGATCAGCAACTGGGAGAGCATGGCCGCATACTGCTTGAAGATCTCGCTCTGATAGGCCTTGAGCGGTCGGCGCCACAGCAGGTTGTCGGCCGCAATCCAGCCGATCGGGGTGGCGCCGTCCCACAACGACACCATGGCGTTCCAGCCGCGCCCCACCTCCTGCTTTTCGTAGTAGAGCGGCGCATCCTCCAGCACCAGCACATAATCCTTGCGGCGCAGCGCCTCCTGCACCGTGGGGTGATCGGGAATGGGGCTGATGAAGTGATGTTCGTCGATCAGCTCGCCCGCCTCGTTGGTACCCCAGGTGCCGTGCATGGTCTTGAACTCGGCGTCGACCAGGAAAATGGCGATGCGATCGAACTGAAGCTCCTGGCGGGCCAGCACCACGGCCTCGCGCAGCAGTTGATGCTCGCTGTCGCAGCGGGAGAGTTGAACCCCCACCTGATGCAGCGCCTGCAACATGCTGAGGAAGGAGCCTTGCAGCGCCTGGCTTCGGATGAGGTCGGCCTGGGTATGGCGTCGTTGATCCCGCTCCAGATCGATCTGGCTGGCGAGCAACCGGCTCTCCAGCTCGGCGGCAAGATAGTGCATCAGCAGCTGAATGCTCTGTTGCTGGCGACGGGAGAGGCGATCGAGGCGGCGGCGGGTCTCCAGATAGACCACCGCCTCCAGCCCCTTGTGGCGCTTGAGCGGGAAACAGGCGCGCAGGCGTGTCGTCTGTGGCTCAACCGTCTCCCAGATGTCGTGAGGGTGGGCTAGCTGCTCCACCACCAGCTGTCCCTTGTCGAGGGCATGTTCGATGAAAACGATTGGCAGCTGGAGCGTAGCAAGGGCGTCGGCAGTCAGGCAGACCAGCCCCTGTTCGAGCTGAAAGCTGTATAGCTGGGACTCGGGCGCCCGCAGCCACAAGTAGATCTGTTCGGCTTCGGTTTTTTCCCTGACTGCCGCCAGCGTCACTTCACAGAGATGTTCAAAACTGGTGAAGTGCTCTGGATCCCATTCCTGCATGCCTGCCATCCTTGGTTGTATCCAAGCGAGTATATCGGCAAACTTTGCACTTTAATTGACTAGCCAGTCAAAAGCGCGATCCAGAGCCCACTTTTTATAACAGATTCAATGCCTGCATCGCGTCACGAATGCGGGTGCGCGTCGCCTCGGACAGCGGCATCACCGGCAGGCGGCACTCCTCGCTGCAAAAGCCCAGCAGGGAGACCGCATACTTGGCGCCGGCGGGGCTCGGCTCGGCAAACATCGCCTGATGGAGCGGAATCAGCTTATCTTGCAGCTCACGCGCGGCTTGCCACTTGCCGGCCAGCGTGAGGTTCTGCACTTCGGCCACCAGCTTGGGCGCCACGTTGGCGGTCACCGAGATGCAGCCCTGACCGCCGCCAATGTTGTAGGCCACGGCGGTGGCATCTTCACCGGACAGCCAGGCAAACGGCTTCTTGATCAGCTGGCGTTCGGTCCAGGGGCGGGCCAGATCGCCGGTGGCGTCTTTCACCCCGGCAATGCGCGGCAGCTCGGCCAGTCGGGCCAGGGTGGCCGGCTGCACGTCGACAATGGCGCGCGGCGGGATATTGTAGACGATGATCGGCTTGCTGGTGGCGTCGTGCACCGCCTTGAAGTGGTGGTAGAGCCCCTCCTGATTGGGGCGGTTGTAGTAACCGGCCACGTGCAGGGTGGCATCGGCTCCCGCCTGCTCGGCATGACGGGTGTACTCGATCGCCTCGACC
This sequence comes from Aeromonas sp. FL131, assembly GCF_049860615.1. Taxonomy (NCBI): domain Bacteria; kingdom Pseudomonadati; phylum Pseudomonadota; class Gammaproteobacteria; order Aeromonadales; family Aeromonadaceae; genus Aeromonas; species Aeromonas sp. FL131. Next base: position 5,093,556 of record NZ_CP187595.1, on the reverse strand, counting down.
GGGTTGTTGGAGCCGGCCCCGGCGATCACCGGAATGCGCCCCGCCACCAGCTTGACCACCAGCTCCACCACCCGGCAGTGTTCGTCATGGGTCAGGGTCGGGCTCTCGCCCGTGGTGCCCACCGGCACTATGCCGTGGGTACCCTGCTCGATATGCCACTCCACCAGACGCGCCAGCGCCTCTTCATCCAGCTTGCCCTGTCGAAAGGGGGTGATCAGGGCGACGATTGAACCTTTGAACATGGAATTTCCTTCTCCGTTGACTCATGAATGTGGCAATAAAAAACCCCGGTACGATGTGCGCAACCGGGGTTTGAATCTGCTCAGGGATGAGAGGTTACGCGCGAACGTCGGCAGGCCCGAATGTCAGGCTTTTTTTATGCTTTCGTTTCAACCCGTTGAACCGCATTGCGTCATCTCTGCTCAAAAAATGGTGTCTGGGCATATTTCGGGAACACGGCATAAATGTCAAGGCGAAAGCGGCTATGTATAATGGCCGCCCAAAATTGCGTGGAGAGACCCGATGAGCAGCCCGATCAGTGCCGTCAGCCAGATGCTGGAACGAAACCAAGCCCTCTTTGTCGGCAAGCGGCTGCTGGTGTGCGGCGCGCTGGAGGATGACTATCCGCGCCAGCTGGCGACCCTGACCCACTCCCTCACCGTCTTTACCACGGATTACTGCTACTACCGCAGCCAGCAGGCCGCGCTGGGGGATACCATCCTATTCGACCATCAGCTCGGCGGCGCCCCCCGTTTCGATGCCCTGCTGCTGCTGATGCCCAAGGCCAAGGCCGAGGCCCAGTATCTGCTGGCCATGATGACCCCACTGCTGGAGGCCGGTGCCGAGCTGTTCCTCGCCGGTGAAAACCGCGGTGGCATCAATGGGGCCGACAAGCTGCTGGCCCCCTATGGCGACAAGCCAGTCAAACGCGACTCGGCCCGCCGCTGCTCGCTCTATCATGGCGAGCTGAGCAAACCGGTCGCCCCGTTCGAGCTGGATAGCTGGTTCGGCCGCTACCAGTGCCAGGTCGGCGAGACCGAACTGACCGTGCTGGCCCTGCCCGGCGTGTTCAGTGCATCCGAACTGGATCTGGGTAGCCAGATGCTGCTGGCCAGCCTGCCGGCCATGCAGGGATCGCTGCTCGATTTTGGTTGCGGCGCCGGGGTGATTGGCTCGGTACTGGCCAAGCGCAATCCCGAACTCAAGGTCACCATGGTGGATATCAACGCGCTGGCGCTGGAGTCCAGCCGCCGCACCCTGGCCATCAACGGCCTGCAAGGCGAGGTGCGGGCATCCGACGTCTATTCCGACATTCAGGGGAAATTTGACCGCATCGTCTCCAACCCGCCGTTCCACGCCGGTCTCAAGACCTTCTACGCGGCCACCGAGACCTTCCTGGCCAAGGCGCCGGATCATCTGCAGTCCCAGGGCTCGCTGACGATAGTTGCCAACGCCTTCCTACGATATCAGCCTATACTGGAGACGCACTTCAAACGGACTGAAGTGATCAGCAGCGATGCCAAATTCAAGGTCTATCTGAGCAAAGTGTAAATAAGTGTAACCAGTCACCGGAAACAGGTAGAGAGCCCCATACGGGATCTGATAAGGTAATTGTCACACCTCAAACCACCCCTTTAGGGGTGTTTTTTTGCATCAAGCTGAAAACCTTTTCATAGTATGAATTCAGGGAGAGAAATACGATGGCAGGCATACTCACCATGATCCTGGCCGGCGGCGAAGGTACTCGCCTCCAGCCACTCACCACCACCCGCAGCAAGCCCTCGGTTCCCTTCGGCGGCAGCTACCGACTGATCGACTTCGTCCTCAACAACTTCGTCAACGCCGACTTCCTGCGCATCTACGTATTGACCCAGTTCAAGTCCCAGTCCCTCTATTTGCATATGAAGAAGGGGTGGAACATCGTCGGCATCACGGATCGCTTCATCGACCCGATCCCGGCCCAGATGCGGATGGGCAAACGCTGGTATGACGGCACCGCCGACGCCATCTACCAGAACCTGCGCTTCATCGAGATCTCCGACCCCGAGCACGTCTGCATCTTCGGTTCCGACCACATCTACAAGATGGACGTGAGCCAGATGGTGACCTTCCACAAGCAGAAGGCCGCCGCCCTGACCGTCGCCGCCCTGCGCATGCCCATCGAGGAGGCGAGCGCCTTCGGGGTGATCGAGGTGGATCAGGAGGGCCGGATGATCGGCTTCGAAGAGAAGCCCAAGCGACCCAAGCACATCCCCGGCGATCCCACCCAGGCGCTGGTCTCCATGGGCAACTACATCTTCGAGACCGAGGCGCTCTATCGCGAACTCAAGCGCGATGCCGCCGAGGAGAACTCCAGTCACGATTTCGGCAAGGACATCATCCCCAGCCTGTTCCCGCGCGCCCCCGTCTATGTCTATGACTACAGCACCAACGTCATTCCGGGCGAGAAACCCAACGTCTACTGGCGCGATGTGGGGACGCTGGACTCCTACTGGCAGGCGCACATGGACCTGGTGGCCGACGATGCCCCCTTCTCTCTCTACAACCGCAAGTGGCCGCTGCATACCCACTATCCGCCGCTGCCGCCCGCCACCTTCGTCGACACTGACGACTGCAAGGTGAAGATCGCCAACTCGCTGATCTCCGGCGGCTGCTTCATTCAGGGCAGCCAGATCCAGCGATCCATCCTGGGTTTTCGCTGCAACGTGGGGCCTTGCAGCCACATCAGCGAGTCGGTCCTGCTCGGGGACGTGAAGATCGGCGAGGGCTGCTCCATTCGCCGCGCCATCATCGACAAGAACGTTGAAATTGCGCCCGGCACCGTGATCGGTGAAAATCTGGACCATGACAGAGAACGATTTACCGTGTCCGAAGGCGGTATCGTCGTGGTACCTAAGGGAGCAAGAGTTGGCTATTAACCCACTGAAAATCCTGTTCGTTGCCTCGGAAGTTGAGGGGCTTGTGAAGACCGGGGGTCTGGCTGACGTGGCCAGAGCCCTGCCGCTGTACCTGGCCCAGAAGGGGCATGATGTCAGGATCATGCTGCCCTTCTACAAGACGATAAAGCGACGGGATGAGGCCAAACAGCTGGTCTCGCGCTGGCTGCCAACCCACCCGGGCCTGCCGGATATCGGCTATCGCATCTATCAGATGGATCTGGAGGGAGTCTGCGTCTATCTGCTCGACTGCCCGCAGTACTTCGATCGCCCCCAGCTCTACGCCGAGAACAACCAGGCCTATCCGGACAACGGCGAGCGCTTCGCCTTTCTGGCCGCGGCTGCGCTGCACGCCAGCGAACAGCTCGCCTTTGCTCCCGACATAGTGCACTGCAACGACTGGCACACCGGCCTGCTGCCGCTGCTGCTGAAAACCCGTCACGCCCACAACCCCTTCTTCCAGCACACCCGCAGCGTGATCAGCATTCACAACGCGGCCTTTCAGGGGGTATTCGAGCGCCAGCAGTTCTGGGCCGTGCCCGAGATTGCCGACTACGAACAGCGCATCAGCTACGACTACGGCCACGTCAACCTGCTCAAGTGCGGCGTGCTCTATGCCGACAAGATCAACGCCGTCAGCCCCAACTATGCCAGCGAATTGCTGACCCACCTTGGCGCCCACGGCATGGCCAGCATCTTCCAGCAGCGGGCGGCGGATCTGCGCGGCATCCTCAACGGCTGTGACTATCAGGACTGGGATCCGGCGTTCGACGACTTCCTGCCGGCCACCTATGACGTCGACAACCTGGCCGGCAAGCGCATCTGCAAGCAGAGCCTGCAACAGGAGACCGGCCTGCCGGTGGCGGATCTGCCCATCTATGGCATGGTGTGCCGGCTGACCGAGCAGAAGGGAGTTCACCTGCTGCTGCCGGTGCTGGACAAGTTTCTGCATCACAAGGTGCAGGTGGTGATCGTCGGCTCGGGGGATCCCTCCCTCGCAGCCCAGCTGCAGACCCTGGCGCAACAATTCCCGGACCGGCTCGCCTTCATCAACACCTATGACGACCGGCTCGCTCATCTGGTGGAAGCGGGTGCCGACTTCTTCCTGATGCCCTCCCTGTTCGAACCGTGTGGACTCAACCAGATGTACAGCCTGGCCTATGGCACCCTGCCGCTGGTGCGGGCCGTCGGCGGCCTGAAAGATACTGTGGTGGACTGGGATTCCGACCCGGAGCACGCCACCGGCTTCTGCTTCAACGATCCGACCGCCAACATCTTGCTCGATGCCATGCGCCGCAGCCTGCTCTACTACCTGCAGGATCCCGAGCAGTTTGCCCGGGTACAGCGCAACGCCATGAACACCCGCTTCAACTGGCTGGATTCGGTCACTCAATATGAGCAGATGTATCAGGACGCACTGGCCCGCCACTGAGGCAGATTGCTGAAGTTTTGTCCCCTTGATGCTGCTTTGAACGTCAACAGCGAAAAAAGTCCCCTTTGGCTGTTGACGCTCCTTCAAAACTCTATAGAATCCCCCACCGCAGTGATGCGAAGGTGGCGGAATTGGTAGACGCGCTAGCTTCAGGTGTTAGTGTCCCACGGATGTGAGGGTTCGAGTCCCTCTCTTCGCACCATACTGCAACATGCTTTATCAGACAGCATGTCAATCCAGACTGATAACCCGAATGTGCGAAGGTGGCGGAATTGGTAGACGCGCTAGCTTCAGGTGTTAGTGCCCCCCGGGTGTGAGGGTTCGAGTCCCTCTCTTCGCACCATGCTTCTGGCATGTAAAACGCAGAAAATGCGCTCCAACCGCATTTAAAAACCAGCTGGAGAAAATCAGTGTGCGAAGGTGGCGGAATTGGTAGACGCGCTAGCTTCAGGTGTTAGTGTCCCACGGATGTGAGGGTTCGAGTCCCTCTCTTCGCACCATTCATTATGCAAAAGGCCCATCACGAAAGTGACGGGCCTTTTGTTTTTACCCCTTGTTATGACTATGCTTTTGACGACTCACCGCCCATCGTCATGCCAAGGAACGCATATGATACTGGATACCGACATTCACAACTTCTACGAGCATCTGGTGCTCAAGGAGATTGAGAGACAGGGGCTCAACCAGAAGCTGAGCGCCAACCAGATGGCCGATCTCTGCTGCCTGACCCTGAACCAGCTGCCCTCCCACTACATTCGTCACGACGTCGACATGATCTACTTCCTGACCGATGCCAAGCGTACCGAGATGGAGAAAAACGTCATCGAGTCGCTCAAGCTGGCGCAAGAGAAGGTGCAAAGCGCCCCGGCCACTTCGTCATAACCAGGGCTGTTGCCAGATCAGGGCCGCGACTCCCGTCATACCGGCCACCGGCAGCAGGATCAGCGCAGGCCTCAGCCTGGGTTCCAGCATGACCCAGGCGGCCAGCAAGAAGCCCAGACTCCACATACCGTACGCCTTGTCCTGACCCCAGATCAGGATCGCCAGCAGCCCGATCAGCAGCATGGCTCTCACTATCCATCTCATGACACATTCCCCCTCACCAACTGATAACAATTATCATTTGTATTTTAGGAGTATGCAATCGGACTTTTCTATCGGAGTCGAATGTCCCATCGGGGCAAACAGAGCACTCAAAAACGGGTTATGAGATCAACTAATTTGTAAGTTTTTCAATCAAAACTGCATTTTTGCTAAATCAGTTGGGATTTGCCCCCCCAGGTTTGTGGTAGATTGCGGCCTCTTTTTGGGTGGGCCCCTCGGGATACGTGTATCCACAGGACGAGAGGGACTGACCTTGGCGAGCAAGAGTTTAGGAAGTATCTATGCAAAACCAACAAAACCACATCCGATTGCCGGGCATGTCGCAGGTGTTTGCCTGCCTGGCTATTTTCCTGGCCCTGGCCTTCTCCTTCACCAGCGTGCTCGACCTGCCAATCCAGTTGGCACTGTTCATCGCCTGGTTCGTCATCATGGGGCTCGGCATCAAGCTCGGCCATGATTACAAATCCCTGGAGCAGGCGGCCGTCGACGGCGTCGCCAAGGGGATGGGGGCCATCCTGATCCTGGTCTCCGTCGGGGCGCTGGTGGGCACCTGGATTGCCGGCGGCATCGTCCCCAGCATCATCTACTTCGGCCTCAAGGTGATTCACCCGTCCATCTTCCTGCTGGCAACCCTGATCATCTGTTCGCTGACCTCGCTGGCCACCGGCACCTCCTGGGGCTCGGCTGCCACCGCCGGCATCGCCATGATGGGGATCGGCCACAGCCTCGGCGTGCCCGCGCCGCTGGTGGCGGGTGCCGTGCTCTCCGGCGTCTACTTCGGTGACAAGCTCTCCCCGCTCTCCGACTCCGTGGTGCTGGCCTCGACCATGTCCAACGTCGACGTGATGGAACACATCAAGGGGATGCTGCCCATTAGCCTGTTCTCCTATGTCATCACCGCCGCCCTGTTCACCGTGGTCGGCATGCAGTACTCCGGCAACGTCAGCCTGGAGCAGGTCAACCTGGTGATGGAAGCGCTCGACAAGCAGTTCAACATCACCCCGCTGGCCATAGTCCCGGTGGTGCTGGTGCTGGGCCTCTTGGCCAACCGCAAGCCCGCCTTCCCGGTGATCAGCTTCGGCGCCCTGCTGGGCCTTGTCTGGGCCATCCTGTTCCAGGACATGGATCCGGTCAAGGCGATGCACTCCGCCTACAGCCCGTTTGCCATCACCTCCGGCGTCGACTTCATCGACAACATCCTGGGCCGCGGTGGCATGGAGTCCATGCTGGGCTCGGTGGCCGTCATCATCTTCGGCTTGGGCTTCGGCGGCCTGCTGGAGAAGGTCGGCATCCTGGAAGTGATCGCCAGCGCCTTCGAGAAGCGCATCAAGGGTGCCGGCAGCCTGACTACCCACACCATAGGCACCGCCTTCCTGGCCAACGTGTTCGGCTCGGCCATGTATGTGTCGCTGATCCTGACCCCCAAGATCATGGCCAAGAACTACGACCGGCTGGGACTGGCACGCAAGAACCTCTCCCGCAACGCCGAGTTCGGCGGCACCCTCACCTGCGGCATGGTGCCCTGGAGCGACAACGGCATCTTCATGGCCGGGGTACTGGGGGTGGCTACCCTCGACTACCTGCCCTACATGTGGCTCAGCTTCACCTGCATCATTGTGACCATCACCCTCGCCTATCTCGGCAAGGCGGTGAACCGGATCCCGGTGATCGAGGCTGCCAGCTCCCGCTAACCACCGGAAAAACCATGATAAAAGGCGCCAGCACGGCGCCTTTTATCTGGCCGCGATTCGAGGTTAAGCTGGCAGTCACCTTGATCGCACGCGGCAGGACGCCCAGATGAACTTCACCTTTCGCCAGATCCGCTATTTCGTGGCGGTGGCCGACAGCTTCTCGGTGAGCCGCGCCGCCGCCGAGCTGCACATCTCCCAGTCGGCGGTCACCAGCGCCATCCGCGAGCTGGAGACCGAGCTCGGCGCCGCCCTGTTCGAGCGCAATCCGCGCGGCGTCAGCCTCACCACCCAGGGTCACCAGTTTCTGCTGCACGCCCGGCGCATCCTCGGCGCCATGACCGAAGCCGGCCAGTCCCTCAAGGCGGTGGCCCAGCAGGATCAGGGGCGGCTCACCATAGGCGTGACCACGCTGGTGGCAGGCTACTACCTGTCGGAGGCGCTCGGCCGCTTTCGCCGCGCCTTCCCGGCGGTGCAGATCGAGGTAAAGGAGGATGAGCAGCCCTACCTCGAGCACCAGATCGTCAATGGCGAGGTGGACGTGGGGATCCTGATGACCAACCGCACCATCCGTCAGGAGGCGTTCGATACCGAGCTGCTGACCCGCTCGCCGCTGCGGGTCTGGCTCGCCGCCAACCACCCGCTCTGCGCCGAGTCGACCCTCTCTCTCAAAGCGCTCGGCGAGGAGCCCATGATCTCGCTGACCGCCGACCAGCTGGATCAGATCATCGGCGGCGGCCTGCGCCGCTACGGCATAGCGCCGCGCATCGTGCTGCGTACCGCCTCGGTAGAAGCGGTGCGCAGCCTGGTGGCGAGCCAGCTCGGGCTCGCCCTGCTGCCGGACTTTGCCTACCGCCCCTGGTCGCTGGAGCAGGAACGGGTCGAGGCCCGCGCCATCAAGGAGCCCATCCCCGCCATCGACATCGGCCTGGTGTGGCGGCGCGGCTCGCGGCTGGAGTGGACCGCCCGCGAGTTCATCGACATAGTGCGGGATCAGAGCCGGCTGCGGGCCCGTCAGCAGGTTTCTCGCTAACCGTTTCCGGAGACCGTATTGCCATAGAAATTCAGATTCATCTGCACTCGATATCGATTTAGCAGATACCTCTGGCGTTAAAAATTGAAATTCTCATTGCTCACGGCTTCTCCTACGCTCATGACTGGTTAACAGGATGTTAATTGTCAGCGTGGCATCACAACCGTGCCCGCCCCAGCAAGGAGAGCAAGATGAAACTGACCCCCCTCACCCTGGCCCTGATCCCCGCCCTGCTGGCAGGCCAGACTCAGGCTGCCCCCACCACCCTCGGCAAGGGTGAAGGCCAGCTCAACATCGTGGCCTGGGCCGGCTACGTGGAGCGCGGCGAGACCGACAAGAACTACGACTGGGTCACCGGTTTCGAGCAAGAGACCGGCTGCAAGGTCAACGTCAAGACGGCCGCCACCTCGGACGAGATGGTGGCGCTGATGAACGAGGGAGGCTTCGATCTGGTGACCGCCTCCGGCGACGCCAGCCTGCGCCTCATCGCCGGTGGCAAGGTGCAGGCACTCAACCTGGCGCTCATCCCGAGCTACGGCAAGATAGACCCCCGCCTGCAGAGTGCCCCCTGGCACACGGTGGACGGCAAGCACTACGGCGTGCCCTACCAGTGGGGCGGCAACATCTTGATGTACAACACCAAGGTGTTCCCCAAGGCGCCTGACTCCTGGAGCGTGGTGTTCGAGGAGCAGACCCTGCCGGACGGCAAGTCCAACAAGGGACGGGTGCAGGCGTTCGACGGCCCCATCCACATCGCCGATGCCGCCCTCTATCTGATGAGCCACCAGCCGGCGCTCGGCATCAAGGATCCTTACGAGCTGAACGAGGATCAGTACAAGGCCGCCCTCGACCTCTTGCGCCAGCAGCGTCAGCTGGTGGGACGCTACTGGCACGACGCCTTCGTCCAGATCGACGACTTCAAAAACGAGGGGGTGGTCGCCTCCGGCTCCTGGCCGTTCCAGGCCAACACCCTGATCGCCGACAAGCAGCCCATCGCCACGACGGTGCCCAAGGAGGGCGTCACCGGTTGGGCCGACACCAGCATGGTGCACAGCGAGGCGAAGAACCTCACCTGTGCCTATAAGTGGCTGGAGCACTCCCTCAACAACAAGCTGCAGGGGGATCTCGCCTCCTGGTTCGGCTCCGTCCCCGTAGTGCCAGCCGCCTGCGAGGGCAATGCCCTGCTCGGGAAAGAGGGGTGCAAAACCAACGGCATCGACAACTTCGATCGGGTGCGCTTCTGGCGTACCCCCGTCACCCAGTGCAAGAGCCAGGGGACCTGCGTTCCTTACTACCGCTGGGTCTCAGACTATATCGCCATCCTGGGTGGTCGCTGAGGTACCTCAGTAAATGCCGATATGGGGCCGGACAGGAGTCCGGCCCGCTTCCCACACAGACAAGGACGTCCCATGAATGCCGTACAATTTGACCGGGTCAGCCGCCACTATGGCGAGGTGAAGGCGGTCGACGACATCTCCTTCCAGATCCCGGCCGGCGAGTTTTTCACCCTGCTGGGGCCGAGCGGTTCCGGCAAGACCACCTGCCTGCGGATGATTGCGGGTTTCGAATACCCGAGCGAGGGGGAGATCCGGCTGTTCGGCGAGCCTTGCTCCACCGTGCCCCCCTACGATCGTAACCTCAATACCGTGTTTCAGGACTACGCCCTGTTTCCCAACATGGATGTGCGCGACAACATCGGCTACGGCCTGATGCTCAAGGGCGTCGCCAAGGCGGAGCGTTACCGCAAGGTGGACGAGATGCTGGAGCTGGTGCGCCTGCCCGGCGTCGGCAACCGCAAGCCGGGCCAGCTCTCCGGCGGCCAGCGCCAGCGCATCGCCATCGCCCGGGCACTGATCAACCAGCCGCGCATCCTGCTGCTGGACGAACCGCTCGGGGCACTCGACCTCAAGCTGCGCGAGCAGATGCAGCTCGAACTGAAAGCCTTGCAGCGCCAGCTCGGCATCACCTTCATCTTCGTCACCCACGATCAGCAGGAGGCGCTCTCCATGAGCGACCGCATCTGCATCTTCAATCAGGGCAAGATCGAGCAGATTGCCGCGCCGGATACTATCTACGACGCCCCCGCCACCCCCTTCGTCGCCCGCTTCGTCGGCACCGTCAACCTGTTCGAGGGGGAGCAGGCCCGCCGTCTGTGCGGCGATGCTAGCCAGATGATGGTACGCCCGGAGCGGATCCGGCTCGCCAAGGCCGGCACACCAGGCTGGTCCGGGGAGGTGCGCGAAGTGGAGTACCTCGGCCCCTTCGTGCGCTACCGGGTCGATCTCGGCGAGCAGCTCGAGCTCATCGTCAACCACCCCAACGAAGGCCAGGCCCGCCTGCCCCGTGGCGCCCGGGTCAGCCTCAGCTGGCCGGAGCAGGCGATCCATCGCCTGCACACCGCCCCTCTGGGAGCTCAACCATGAGCGCCCCCCACAGTGCGAGCCTTGCCATGAGCCAACCCACTGCCCCCCTCTCCTATCGGCCGCTGCGGCGCCTTTCCACCCTGCTCTACGGGCGGCCGGGTCTGTTGCTGGCCATCCTGCTCGGGCCGCCGTTGCTGTGGCTCGGCATCATCTATGTCGGCTCCCTGCTGATGCTGCTCTCCAACGCCTTCTTCGGGCTGGACGAGTTCAGCGGCCAGATCCGCCACGAGCTGGGGCTGCAGAACTTCGTCGCCCTGCTGCGGGCGGAGAACCTGGACGTGATCCTGCGCACCGTCGGCATGTCGCTGCTGGTGACCTTGGCCTGCGCCCTGCTCGGCTTTCCGGTGGCCTACTACATGGCGCGCTACACCAGCGGCAAGACCCGGGCCCTGTTCTACGTCGGCATCATGCTGCCGCTCTGGTCCAGCTATCTGGTGCGGGTCTACGCCTGGAAGCTGATCCTGGCCAAGGAGGGGGTCATCAGCTGGCTGGCAGATACTCTGGGACTGGACTGGCTGCTGGACGCCATCCTCTCGTTGCCGGTGATCGGCGGGCCGTCGCTGTCGTTCTCCCGCATTGGCACCTTCATCGTGTTCGTCTACGTCTGGCTGCCCTTCATGATCCTGCCTATCCAGGCGGCGGTGGAGCGGATCCCGCGATCCTTGCTGGAAGCGAGCGGCGATCTCGGCGCCACCCCGGCCCAGACCTTTCGCACCCTGATCCTGCCGCTCGCCCTGCCCGGCGTGGTGGCGGGCTCCATCTTCACCTTCTCTCTGACGCTGGGGGACTACATCATCCCCGGCATCATAGGCAACTCCACCATGTACATAGGCCAGGTGGTCTACATGCAGCAGGGTACGGCGGGCAACCTGCCCTTCGCCGCCGCCTTCTCGCTGGTGCCGATCCTCATCATCGCCATCTACCTCACCATCGCGAAACGCTTGGGGGCTTTCGATGCGCTTTGATACCCATGTGTCACTCATCCACACAAGTTCGCGGGTGCCCATCCTGATCATGGCTATTCACCTGACGACAGCGAAACGCTTGGGGGCTTTCGATGCGCTCTAATACCTCCATGAAACGGGACCATGGCAACCAGCCTTCCGGCCTGCTCAAGTACGCTGCCATCGGCGGCCTCTTGTTCCTGCACTTTCCGATCCTGTTCATCTTCCTCTACGCCTTCACCAGCGAGAGCAAGAGCTATCAGTTCCCGCCCCCCGGCCTGACCCTCAAGTGGTTCGAGGTGACCCTCAACCGCCCCGACGTGTGGCGCGCCATCCAGCTGTCGCTGGAGGTAGCGGGGCTGGCGACGCTGGCCGCCATGGTACTCGGCACTCTGGCGGCGGGGGCCATCGCCCGCAGCCGCTTCTTCGGCCAGGAGGTGGTGTCGCTGTTGCTGGTGCTGCCCATCGCCCTGCCCGGCATCGTCACCGGCATCGCGCTGCGCTCCGCTTACGGGGTGATGGAGATCCCCTTCAGCTTCTGGACCATCGTCATCGGTCACGCCACCTTCTGCGTGGTGGTGGTCTACAACAATGCCCTGGCGCGCTTTCGCCGCACCAACCAGAGCCTCATAGAGGCGTCGATGGATCTCGGGGCCGACGGCTTCCAGACCCTGCGCTACGTGATCCTGCCCAACCTCGCCACCGCCCTGCTGGCGGGGGGCATGCTGGCGTTCGCCCTCAGCTTTGACGAGGTGATCGTCACCACCTTCACCGCCGGCCAGCAGACCACGCTGCCGATCTGGATGTATCAGGAGCTGATCCGGCCACGGGACAGGCCGGTCACCAACGTGGTGGCGCTCATCATAGTGGCCTTCACCACCATTCCCATTCTGCTTGCCTACTACCTCACCCGCGACGGCCAGGACGTCGCTGGCAGTGGCAAATAACGACTCAACGCGTGCGCAAGGATGCAACCATGAAACTCTCTACCCAACTCTTGATCGACGGTCAGTTCGTCACCGGTGACGGCCAGGCCGAGCCCATCCTCAACCCGGCCACCGGGGAACTTCTTGCCTCGGTGCCCGAAGCCTCGTTCGAGCAGGTGAACCGGGCGGTGAACGGTGCCCAGCGCGCCTTCGCCCAGTGGAGCCGCACCACCCCGGCGAGCCGCAGTACCCTGCTGCTGCGCCTGGCCGACGCCATCGAGCGCCACGCCGAGGAGTTTGCGGCGCTCGAATCCCTCAACTGCGGCAAACCCTATCTGGCGGTGCTCAATGACGAGCTGCCGGCGGTGGTGGACTGCTTCCGCTTCTTCGCCGGCGCGGCTCGCTGCCTGCAGGGGCCGCTGGCGGGGGAGTACATCGAGGGGCACACCAGCATGATCCGCCGCGACCCCATCGGGGTGGTGGGCAGTATCGCCCCCTGGAACTATCCGCTGATGATGGCGGCCTGGAAGATGGCCCCCGTGCTCGCCGCCGGCAATACGGTGGTGCTCAAGCCCTCCGAGCAGACCCCGCTCACCGCCCTGCGCCTGGCGGAGCTCGCCAGCGAGCTCTTCCCGCGCGGCGTCATCAATATCGTCTGCGGCCGGGGCGAGAGCGTGGGGGCGCCGCTGGTGGAGCACCCGCTGGTGCGCATGGTGTCGCTCACCGGTGACATCGCCACCGGCCAGAAGATCCTGCAGAGTGCCGCCCGCACCATGAAGCGCACCCACCTGGAGCTGGGGGGCAAGGCACCGGTCATCATCTTCGACGATGCGGATCTGGAGGCCGTGGTGGCCGGCATTCGCACCTTCGGCTTCTACAACGCCGGCCAGGATTGCACCGCCGCCTGCCGCATCTATGCCCAAGGCAAAATCTACGACAAGTTCGTCGCCGCCATGACCGAAGCGGTCGCCTCCATCAAGGTGGGAGGTCCGCGCGAGGAGGGGGTGGAGATGGGGCCGCTCATTTCGGACCGGCAGCGCAACCGGGTGGCCAGCTTCGTGGAGCGGGCCCAGAGCAGCGGTCACGTGGAGGTGACGGCGGGGGGCAAGATCCGCCCGGGCAACGGCTTCTTCTTCGAGCCGACCCTGATCGCCCATGCCCGCCAGGAGGATGAAATAGTGCGGCGCGAAGTGTTCGGCCCAGTGGTGTCGGTAACTCGCTTCAACGACGCCGAGCAGGTGGTGCAGTGGGCCAACGACTCGGACTACGGCCTCGCCTCCTCGGTCTGGACCCGGGATCTCGGCCTTGCCAGCAAGGTAGCCAGCCACCTGCAGTACGGCTGCACCTGGATCAACACCCACTTCATGCTCACCTCCGAGATGCCCCACGGCGGCATGAAGATGTCCGGCTACGGCAAGGATCTCTCCCTCTACGCGCTGGAGGATTACACGGTGCCGCGCCACATCATGCTCAAGCTGTGAAACCCGGACAGCCGAAGACGAAAAGCAGAAGGTCCCGCATGGCGGGGCCTTCTCTCTGAGCACTCTGCATCTTTACGTCACTGTGGCGATCATGGCCGGGGACGGTACCGGTCGTACCGGTGCAGTCTGCGGCCATCGCGCCAGGGCGTCGTCAGCTTAGCGCTGCTTGCCGCTGCCGATACCGAACGGAATGCGGTAGTCACTGCTCTGATCACCCAGGCTCACGGTCAGGTTGCCCTGGGTGCGGCTCGGGATCTGCACTTGCTGGGTGCCCATCAGGTTGGCATGGACGGAGGCAACCACATCACCAGACTCGTCACGCACTTCCAGCATGGGGTTGGCCTTGCCTTCGACGGCGGCGGTCGCGTGCCAGTTCACAAACAGCACGCCCGGGGCGGCGTTGAAGTCAGCCGGAACGGAAGCCTGGGCGAGACCTGCGGTCATCAGGCCTGCAACGGCCAGCATCTTGATTACGTTTTTCATGTTCATTAACTCTCTTGGTTTTTATGTCATTGCCTGGGCCGACGGGCCCGAATCAATGCATCCTTGCAAGAGGTTATTCAAATAGTGTGTTGTTCTTTCACCGACATCCGGCACCCTGTTTGAGAGTGCCACAGCCTTGAACGACCAGTTATTTGGCCGCTTGGCGTTCCTGCCTAAGCGTTGAGTGAATATTAAACATCCAGGCCCGCCATTGTTAGCGAGATAAACTGGCCTAGATGTTCAAAAAATCTGAAGTGGCTGTACATCCCGGGTTCAGCGAACGGCAGACCCCCACCGGCGAGGTCATGCGCATAATCCGGCTGTCGTACGGGCCCGGCAGATCACGCCGGCTCGGTGCGCCGGCGCCCGCCTTGCCAGGTGGTGCCCATCGAGGCGACGATGATCGCCGCGATCCCCAGCCACTGGGCCGGGGGCAACTGTTCCCCCAGCAACAGCAACCCCATCAGGGCCCCCATGGCGGGTTCACCGCTGGTCAGAATGCCGTAGCTCTTGAGCGGCAGCCGGCGCAGGGCAAACATCTCGAGGGAGTAAGGGATCGCGCTGGAGAGCAGCCCTACCCCCACGATGGTCAGCACCACGGGCAGGGTGAAGGTCGCCTCGCTCGCACCACCGAGGCCGAAGGGCAGCACCAGCAAAGCCCCCACCCACATGCCCAGCGCCGGCGCCTGCGCCCCCAGCAGGGCACCGGCCCGCTTGCCGGTCAGCATGTAGAGCCCCCAGAACACCCCGGCGCCGAGCGCCAACGCCGCCCCCAGCGGATCGAGGGTCTGTTCGGCCGTCCGCAGCGGCAGCAACAACAGCAGGCCGACGATGGCCAGCGCCAGCCAGAGGAAGTCTGCCCGATGGCGCGAGCCGAGCAGCGCCACCGTCAAGGGGCCAATGAACTCGATGGCCAACGCCACGCCGAGGGGGATCCGCTCGATCGCCAGATAGAAGAGCAGGTTCATTGCTCCCAGCGACAGCCCATAGGGGATGGCCCCCAGCAGAGTGCGTCGATCGAAGGGCATTCGCCAGATGCGAAACACCAGCGAGAGGAGCAGGGCGGCGCATCCCAGTCGGAACAAGGTGGTACCGGCAGCCCCGATCAGGGGAAACAGGGACTTGGCCAGCGAGGCGCCGAGGGTAATCGACAGCATGGCGAGGATGACCGCCAGCAGGGAGGAGAAAGCAGTGGTGTTCGGCGGCATCTTGTTCAAACCTGAGCAGACAATGAGAAGTAAAATATATCTGGCGACGGCCGTAATTTCGGTCTAAAACTGGCCCTATTCGATAATTTTTATCTCTATCCCCATGACCGACAAATTCGATCTGCTCATCCTCGCCGAACTGCAGCAGGATGCCCGCCTGCCGATCCCCGAGCTCGCCCACCGGGTCGGCCTCTCGGCGCCGGCCTGTTACCGCCGCGTGCGGGCGCTGCGGGAGGCGGAACTCATCGAACGGGAGGTGGCGCTGGTGGCACCGGCCACCATGGGCTGGCCCATCACCATGCTGGTGCTCGTGACGCTGGAGCGGGATCACGGCCGCATCGTCGATGAGATGATCGCCAGCCTGCAAGGGGAACCGGAGGTCATGGACCTCTGGTACGTCACGGGGGAGCAGGACTTCGTGCTGCAGGTCGCCGCACGGGACATGCAGAGCTACGACCTGTTTACCCGGCGGGTGCTGCATGCCAGGGAGCAGGTGCGCAGCTTCAAGACCCTGGTGGTCATGAAGCAGCACAAACGCTGCGGAGCCTTGCTGCCTGCCTGAGGTGAGAACGCACTGCCCGGTCGAGCCGGTACGCCCCTGGGAAGAAATCAGATGAAGGATGGCGCCTTTGAGCGCGGTGCCAGATATCAACCGGGGCGGGATTGCCCGCCCCGGCTGGGTCAGACCGCTGCCAGCTCCTCCGCCGTCATCGGCCGCAACACCTTGCAGGGGTTGCCGGCCGCCACCACACCTGCCGGCACATCCTTGGTCACCACCGAGCCCGCGCCGATGACGCTGTTGTCCCCTATGGTGACGCCGGGGCAGATGACTGCGCTGCCGCCAATCCAGACGTTGTGGCCGATGCGCACCGGCTTGCCGAACTCCACCCCCTTGATGCGCGGCGCCACCGCCACCGGATGAGCGGCGGTGTAGATCTGCACTCCGGGCGCCAGCAGCACGTTGTCGCCGATGTGCACCTCGCACACGTCGAGGATGGTGCAGCCCACATTGGCGTAGAAGTTCTCCCCCACGAAGATGTTGGCACCATAGTCGCAAAAGAACGGCGGGTTGATGGCGCACGCTTGGCCACGGCCGCCCAGCAGTTCATGGAGCAGGGCATCCCGCACCGGTTTCTCCTGCCAGCTGGTGTTGAAGGTGTGATAGAGCTTGCGGCAGCGCTCGCGCGCCGCTTTCAGCTCAGGGTCGCCCGCATCATAAGGCGCCCCCGCCACCATCTTCTGCCACTCGGCGCCGCGCACTACCGCCTTCGTCATCACCTCGCTCATCGCCTACTCCACCAGCCAGATCAGGGATTCATAAGGGCGCAGCATACAGGACTGCGGCCGGGCCGGGCTATCGGGGTAGTTGCCCAGCAGCAGGCGCCCCTTGCCGGTGGCCAGTTCGTCCGGCAGGGCGAAGGTGGCCGGCTCGCCGTAGAAGTTGCTCACCACCAGCAATGTCTGGCCGTTGGCGCGGCGGGCATAGGCCCAGATCTGCGGGTGCCCTGCCAGCAGCTCCTGATAATCCCCCTGGGTAAAGATGGGGTGTGCCTTGCGCAGGCGGATCAGATCTCGGTAGTGCCAGAACACCGAGTGCTGGTCTGCCAGCGCCGCCTCGGCGTTGATAAGCGGGTAGTTGGCGGCGGGCTTGAGCCAGGGCGTTCCGCTGGTGAAACCGGCGTTGGCCGCGGCGCTCCACTGCATCGGGGTGCGCGAGTTGTCGCGGGACTTGGCGCCGAGAATGGCCAGGATCTCGGCCTCGCTCATCCCTTCGGCCTGCTTGATGGCGAAGATGTTGCGGCTCTCCACATCTTGGTAGTCATCGATGCGCTGATAGCCGGGGTTGGTCATGCCGATCTCCTCCCCCTGATAGATGTAGGGGGTGCCCTGCAAACCGTGCAGCGTGCTGGCCAGCATCTTGGCGGCCACGACCCTATGCTCGCCCTCGTCACCGAAGCGGGAGACGATGCGCGGCTGATCGTGGTTGCACCAGAACAGCGCCGACCACCCCTTGCCGTGCATGCCGCTCTGCCAGTGGTTGAAGATGCGCTTGAGCTCGAGGAAATCGAACGGCGCCTTGGTCCACTTGTCGCCATTGGGGTAATCCACCTTGAGGTGGTGGAAGTTGAACACCATGGAGAGCTCGGAGCCATCCAGCGCGCCGTAGCGCTGGCAGTGCTCCAGCGAAGTAGAGGACATCTCCCCCACCGTCATGGCACCGACCGGAGCAAAGACGTCGCGGCTCACGTCCTGCAAAAATTCGTGGATACGCGGCCCGTCGGTGTAGAAGCGGCGGCCATCGCCAATCTCGTCGTTCGGGAACGCCTGATCCTTGGAGATGAGGTTGATGACGTCGAGCCGGAACCCGTCCACCCCCTTGTTCGCCCAGAAGTGGATGATGTTTTTGACCTCGGCGCGCACCGCCGGGTTCTCCCAGTTGAGATCCGCCTGCTCGCGGGCAAACAGGTGCAGGTAGTACTGACCGGTGGCTGAGTCCAGCTCCCAGGCGCTGCCGCCAAACTTGGATTGCCAGTTGTTGGGCACGCCGCCGTCCACCGGATCGCGCCAGATGTAGTAGTCGCGGTAGGGACTGTTTTTATCCCCCAGCGCCGACTTGAACCAGGCGTGCTCGGTGGAGGTGTGGTTCACTACGATATCCATCACGATGCGGATGTCACGCGCGTGGGCGGCAGCCAGCAGCGCCTCGAAGTCGGCCATGGTGCCGTAGGCGGAGTCGATGGCAAGGTAGTCGGCGATGTCGTAGCCGTTGTCCACCTGCGGGGAGACGTACACCGGAGTCAGCCAGAGGGCATCGACGCCGAGGGTCTTGAGATAGTCGAGGCGGGCCATGATCCCCTTGAGATCGCCGGTGCCACGGGCAGCGGAATCCTGAAAGCTCTTGGGGTAAATCTGGTAAATCACGGCGCTCTGCCACCAGGGTGTTTGGCTCATGGGTCTTGCTCTTGTCTCGAATGAAAAAGGGAGAGGGCGACCCCTGCGGGTCGCCCTGATGCGTGGAATCAGGCGCTGGCCTGGGCCAGCTTGCCGGCCGCCTGCTGGCGCTTGTAGACCAGCAGAGTCAGCACCACAGGCACTACGATGGCCACCAGCATGGCGAGGGAATAAATGGCCCAGTATTGCGGCTGGATGGAGAGGATGCCCGGCAGGCCCCCTACCCCGATGCCGTTGGCCATCACCCCGGCGAAACCGCAGATGAGGGCGGCAAGGCTGGAGCCCACCATGGCGCACAGCATGGGGAACTTGTACTTGAGGTTGATGCCGTACATGGCCGGCTCGGTCACCCCCAGGTAGGCGGAGATGGCGGCAGGCACCGAGATCTCCCGTTCGTTCTCCTTGCGGCTGATCAGAATGATGCCGACGACCGCAGACGCCTGGGCAATGTTGGAGAGGGCGATCAGCGGCCAGATCGGGGTGCCACCCATGCTCTGCATCAGCTGCAGATCCACCGCGTTGGTGGTGTGATGGATGCCGGTGATGACCAGCGGCGCGTAGAGGAAGCCGAACAGGGCGGCACCGATGGGGGCAAACGAACCTGTCATGGCCGCTTTGGCAGCGAAACCGACGCCGTCACCCAACCAGCGACCGAACGGGCCGATAAAGGCGTGAGCCACGATCACCGCCAGCAGCAGGGAGATGAAGGGTACGATCACCAGATAGAGATAGGCCGGAATGATGCGCTTGAGGTTGGTCTCCACCCAGGCTAGGAATACCCCCGCCAGCAGGGCCGGAATGACCTGGGCCTGATAACCCACCTTCTGGATCACGAACAGGCCGAAATCCCACACCTCGGGGGTCTGCTGACCGATGCCGTAGGCGTTCATCAGTTGCGGGGAGACCAGGGTGATACCGAGCACGATGCCCAGAATCTCGGAGCCGCCCATCTTCTTCACCGCAGACCAGCAGACGCCCACCGGCAGGAAGTGGAAGATCGCCTCGCCCAGCAACCAGAGGAAGGCGTGCACCTGAGCCCAGAACTGGCTGATCTCGGTGAGGGAATGAGTGCCATCGTCGAACATCTTGATGTCGCCGATGACGTTGCGAAAGCCCAGGATCAGACCGCCAGTGATGATGGCGGGCAGCAGCGGCACGAAGATCTCAGCCAGATGGGAGATGCCCCGCTCCAGCGGATTCATGTTCTGGCGCGCCGCCTGCTTGGCGGCCTCCTTGCTGCCACCGCTGACGCCGATCTCTTCGGTCAGCGCCTTGTACCAATGCTCTACCTCGTTGCCGATGACTACCTGGAACTGGCCACCCTGGGTGAAGCTTCCCTTCACCGCCGGGATGGTTTCGATGGCCTTGCTGTCGGCCTTGGCAGGATCGTTCAGGACGAAGCGCAGCCGGGTCAGGCAGTGACTGACGGTGGCGATGTTCTCCTTGCCACCGATCTTGTCGATGAGCGTGGCCAGGTGTTGTGCGTTGATCTTGGACATGAGTCTTCCCTCTGTGACTCCATTGATATTGGTCTGCGTCGCCCTTTTGGGCCAGTCAGTGGGCCCGAGCGTTTTTGGTATCGTTCCCATTTAGCATGCCGACAATCTGGCCAGATCAAAATGGGAACGTTCCCATTTCGTGGCCGAGCTCACAAAAAGCACAGTTTTTGTGCAGGACTAGGTGATGGCAATCACAGAGGGTGGCTGGGGGCTATGGTCGCCAGCGGAGGCAGATCCTGCTCGATCTGGCCGAGCAGCTGACGGGCCGCCTGCTCGCCCGCCCCCTTGTAGCCCAGATCCAGGCTGAGGGCGTTGGGGAAGAGAAAGCTGAGCATGGGGTTGTTGCCAAGACCGGTCACCAGCACCTCGCTGCGCCCCTGCTCCTGCAGGTATTTCGCCGCGCCGATGGCGAGGGTGTCGCTGGCGCAGACCAGGGCGCCGGTAGTCGGGGTGAGCAGCTCCCCCGCCAGCCGGTAGCCGCTCTGCAGGCTGAGATCGCCGAGGGCGCTGCGCGCCGCCAGCCCCTGTTCGGCACAGTAGCCGAGGTAGGCGTCGAGCCGGCGCTGGCCGGTGGTGAGGTCGCTGGTATCCACCCCCAGGTAGGCGATGTCGTGAATGCCGCGGGCGGCGAGTTGCTCCAGCATGGTGTGCACCGCACCGGCGTCGTCAAAACAGACCGAGGAGAAGCCGGGATGATCGCGGGCGACCAGCACCAGCTTATCCCTGAGCGGCGCCATGGCGGCATAGTCCAGGTCGTTGAAGGCGAACAAAATGATGCCATCCACCCCCCGCCGCTCCAGCACCGCCAGATGCTCCTGCACCTTGGCGGGCGAGAACTTGCTCTCCATCAGCACGGCGTCGTAACCGCGCTGGTAGAGGGTCTCCAGCATGCCGCGCACCGCCTGGTTTTCCGAGCTGGAGTCGAGCCGCGAGACGATGATCCCCACCACCTGCTGGCTCTGGCTGCGCATGGCTCGCGCCGACTTGCTCGGCACGAAGCCGTGTTCGGCGATGATCTGCTCCACCCGGTCACGGGTCGCCTGCTTCACCTTGGGATCCTGATTGAGCACCCGGGAGACGGTCGACTTGCCGACACCACTGAGTCGGGCGATATCGAGGATGGTCAGTTTTTTGTCCATGAAGTGGCTCACAGGGGCTCGGCGGTGGAATTGCCCACATTGTTGTGATTAACCCCTGTGAATACAAGCCCATGGCGTTAGAATGCCCCTTTGGCCCCGGCGAACGCCGTGCCATTCGCCATCGCACAGGACGCGTATTATGGATCTGTTGGCAAGTCTGCACTTCTCCCTCTCCATCACGGGCCCCATCTGCGTGGTGCTGCTGCTCGGCATCTGGCTCAAGCAGCTGGGTCTGTTGCCCGACAGCTTTGTCGAGTCCGCCTCCCGCCTGGTGTTCCAGGTCACCCTGCCCGCCCTCTTGTTCCTCAGCATGGTGCGCACCGACTTTTCCACCATGCCGAGCCCCTGGCTCATCCTCTACGGCCTGCTCGGTACCCTCACCGGCTTTCTGGTGCTGGAGCTGTTGGCGGCCCGCTTCATCCCCGAGCGACGCCAGCGCGGCATCTTCGTGCAGGGCAGCTTTCGCGGCAACATGGGGATCATGGGGCTGGCCTATGTACAGAACGCCTATGGCGCCGAGGGGATCGGCGCCGCCGCCCTGCTGGTGGGCTCGGTCACCGTGCTCTACAACGTGCTCGCGGTGATCACCCTGACCCGCAGCCTGGGGGGCAGCAAGGGGATCAAGCCGATCCTCAAGGGGATCGCCAAAAATCCGCTGATCATCGCCATTCTGTCCGCCCTGCCCTTCGGCCTGCTCGGCATCGAGCTGCCCCAGCTGGTGATCACCACCGGCAACTACTTCGCCAACATGACCCTGCCGCTGGCCCTGCTCTGCACCGGCGCCAGCCTCAACCTCAAGGCCCTGCGCGGGGGCGCCCTGCTGACCGGCTGGGCCACCGCCAACCGGCTGTTCTGTATCCCGGTGCTGCTGGTGATGGGGGCCTGGGCACTGGGCTTCAGCCCGCAGGCGCTCGGCATCCTGTTTCTCATCAGCTCCACCCCCACCGCCGCCGCCAGCTATGTGATGACCCGCGCCATGGGGGGCGACAGCGTGCTGGCAGCCAACATCATCGCCACCACCACGCTGGGTTCTCTGGTCAGCACCAGTCTGGGCGCCGCCCTGATGAACTACCTGGGACTGATGGGCTAGCCAGCAGCTTGACCTTGCCGCGGGCGGCAGCTTTACGCTGACTGCTTATCAACAGAGGAGCTATCCCATGACCATCGAACTCACCGTCTCCGGCATGTCCTGCGGTGGCTGCGCCGCCAGCCTGCAAAAAGCCCTGCTGGCCCAGCCTGCCGTCAGCAGCGCCAGCGTCGACTTTGCCAGCAGCAAGGCCGTCATCGAGAGCGAACTGAGCAAGGCCGAGCTGATCGCCCTGATCGAAGCCAAGGGCTTCTCGGCGAGTTAAATTATCTCCATATAGGTATAAAACAGGTTAAAATTCTGTACCCAGCTGTTTTTTGGTGAGAGTCATCACAAACCCCGGCAACAGAAAGCGCAAACTTGCTGCAATTTTTCTCACCTCAGAAGGATTTGCTGCATGACTCTCCCGATCCGCAAGACCCTGCTCGCCGCCGTCCTCGGCCTGACCCTCTCCCCGATGGCCATGGCCCTGCCCAACGTCCATATCCTGGCCACCGGCGGTACCATTGCCGGGGCGGGACAGTCCGCCACCCAGTCCAACTACGAGGCCGGCAAGGTGGCCATCGAGACGCTGATCGCCGCCGTGCCCGAGATGAAGAACGTGGCCGACGTGCAGGGTGAGCAGGTGGTCAAAATAGGCTCCCAGGACATGAACGACGAGGTGTGGCTCAAGCTGGCCAAGCGGGTCAACGAGCTGCTGGCCAAGGATGACGTGGACGGCATCGTCATCACCCACGGCACCGACACCATGGAAGAGACCGCCTACTTCCTCAATCTGACCGTCAAGAGCGACAAGCCGGTGGTGCTGGTCGGCGCCATGCGCCCCTCCACCGCCATGAGCGCCGACGGTCCGATGAACCTCTACAACGCCGTGGTGACCGCCTCTGACCCGGCCTCCAAGGGGCGTGGCGTCATGGTGGCGATGAACGACACCGTGCTCGATGCCCGCGACGTCACCAAGACCAACACCACCGGGGTGCAGACCTTCGCCTCCCCCAACTTCGGCCCGCTCGGCTACATCCACAACGGCAAGATCGACTATCAGCGCAGCCCGGCTCGTCTGCACACCAGCAAGACCCCGTTTGACGTGAGCAAGCTCGACAAGCTGCCGCAGGTCGGCATCGTCTACAGCTACGCCAACGCCACCGATCTGCCGGCCAAGGCGATGGTGGATGCCAAGTTCGACGGCATCGTCAGCGCCGGGGTGGGCAACGGCAACCTCTACCACACCCTGTTCGACACCCTGGCCAAGGCGAGCAAGGACGGTATCCGGGTAGTGCGCTCCGCCCGTGTACCGACCGGTTCCACCACCCTGGATGCCGAGATCGATGACGCCAAGTACGGCTTCGTCGCCGCCGAGACCCTCAACCCGCAGAAGGCGCGGATCCTGTTGATGCTCTCGCTCACCCAGAGCAAGGATCCGGCCCAGATCCAGCGCTGGTTCCAGCAGTTCTGAGCTCATTGCCGGCATCGGCCGGCATGGGATGATGACAACAACAAGGGCGGGACAAGGTCCCGCCCTTTTGCATCTGGTGTGGCTGGTGCCTCAGTTCGCCATCAGCCAGCCGCAGAAGCCAAGATAGATCAGCCCCACCCAGGCGAGCCTGCCCGCCGTCATCCGCTCCCGACTGAACCCCCACCACAACAGCACGACCGCCAGCAGCGTCACCAGCGAGGAGACCATCATGGTGCTGTCCAGCAGCCAGGGGGTGAACAACAGGCAGAACGCCTTGGGAATAGTGCCCTGGATCATCATGGCCCCCGAGATATTGGCCAGCGCCAGCCGGTGCTTGCCCTGCCGCACCCAGATCAGCACGTTCATCAGCTCGGGCATCTCGGTCGCCACCGGGCTCAGCAACAGGGCCGCCAGCACCGGCGAAAGGCCGAACAGCTCGCCCATGCTCTCCAGCTGGTGAACGAACAGCTGGGCCGCCAGCGCCACCACCACCAGCGCCACCAGGGTTTGCAGCAGCACCTTGCCGAGCGCCGGGATCTCGGCGCCCGGATCCAGCTTGAGGGGCTCTGGCAACTCGACCTCGTGGCTGTCGGTCTGTTTCAGCTCGCGCCGCACATAGACCAGATACACCAGCACGAACAGCGGGGCCAGCCAGGTTTTACCGGTGAAGGCCACCATGCCGAGGGCCACCGCCACCAGGAAGATGCCGACGAACCAGGCCTGATCGCGGCCTATCTCGCGCTGCACCTCGCCATCGATGGCCCTGTGCTCGCGGCTCATGCACAGCAGCAGGGTCACGCCGACGGCGGCATAACCAATGGTGGAGAGTACCAGCGGGCCGCCGAGGGCGGCACCTATCCCGATCTGCTGCTGAGCGGGGGCATTCCCCATCAGCAATGCGGTCAGGGTGACGATGCATTCCGGCAAAGCAGTGCCGAGGGCCGCCAGCAGGGAGCCAGTGGCGCTCTGGGAGAACTTGAAGTGGTGGCCGGTCCATTCGATGCCGTTGACGAAATATTCGCAGGCCAGATAGATGGTGACGGCAGAGAGCAGAAATAACAGCAGGGTGATCAGCATGATGAGTAACCGCCAGGCGAGCAGAACAACCAATGGACCCGATACGGCTCGCCCGGCTGGCTTGCATATCGAGGCCAAAGGTCTTGCAGAGCGATGGATATCATCGCCGCCCATGCCATGGATCTGAGGATCCAAGAATGTTGACATGAGCCCTGCCCGGATCACGGGCGGGTTGCTACTCCCCTATGACAGTGCGGGCTTTTTACCAAGTTGAGCGCCGCCTCACAAGGCAAACTAATGATCATTCGCTCAACAAGTTGTAAGGGAATGTAACCGTCCCACCACCGGCTTTGCCGTCCGGATCCACTCCCCTGTCGCTGAACGCTTCGCCTTGGCACACCGTTTGCTATGAGATGACTACTGTCCACACTGATTTGGGAAGGGTGAACGATGAAACGGTGGATCCAACATTTCTATCAACTGAACCGCCTCAACTGGCTGATGGTCTGGCTGCTGCTCTGCTGCAGCATCATCCTGCTGTTTCCGGCCGGTTTGATGAAGGGGGCCGTCAGCCAGTGGGCCGCCACACATGCCGCCTGGCTCGGCGTCGGCATGCTGATCGCCATCTCCTACTTCTGCAGTCAGGGCTTCCTGATCGCCTGGGAGTGGGCCTGCGACGAGTGGCAATCCCGCCGCCAACAGGATCAGCTGGCCCAGATGATCTCCTTTCTCGACTTCAACGAGAAGGCAGTGCTGCGCGAGTTCGTGCTGCAGCGCAAAAGCGTCATAAACTTGCCGATCACCGAGCCCGCCGTCAAAAACCTGATGGATGCCGGCGTACTGACCTATGCCTATGGCAAACCGGTGCGCGAGAAAGAGGACGAGAACCAGATCCGCGCCCTGATGATCGCCCTGCCGGCCCGGCCGCTGCTCACCTACAAGGTATTGGGGCTGTCGCGCGGCAAGATGAGCGACGAGCAGGTAGAGCAGATCATGAATGCCAGACCCAAGTTCGCGCAAAAAAGCTTCCAGCGCTGATCTTCGTTCCCGCCAATAAAAAGAGCCGGCCCCTTGGCCGGCTCTGTCGTTTCTGCCCCGTTACTGGGTTCTGGCCTTGAGATAACCGGCGTAGTCCGGGATCTGCACGCTGAACGCCTGGCGCATGTGGGGGCTGTCCATGATGAAATCGGCGGTCGCCTCGTTGGTGGCGACCGGGATGTTCCAGACTGCCGCGAGGCGCAGCAAGGCCTTCACGTCCGGATCGTGGGGCACCGCATTGAGGGGATCCCAGAAGAAGATCAGCACGTCGATCTTGCCCTCGGCGATCAGGGCGCCGAGCTGCTGGTCGCCCCCCATGGGGCCGGAGAAGAGACAGGTGATGGGCAGTTGTGCCTGCTTGCCGAGCATGGTGCCGGTGGTGCCGGTGGCATAGAGGTGGTGGAGCTTGAGCTCCTCCTTGCGCCGCATCACCCAGTTCAGCAGAGGGGTCTTCATGTTGTCGTGAGCCACCAGCGCCACTCGCTTGTGGGCCGCCATCTCACGGGCGATCTGTTCCATGGACATCATCCGTAGCAGTGTTGTTTGAATAGAGCCGTATCCTAATCGAAAGCGGCGCCCGTTGCCTTGCCGGGCGCCGTAACTGTGATCACTTCGACTGTTCAATCCACTGCTTGTTCTTCTGCTCCAGCACCGAGATGGGCAGCATGCCGTATTCCAGCACATGGTGGTGGAACGCCTTGAGGTCAAAGCCTCCGCCCAGCGCCTGCTCGGCCGACTCCCGCATCCGGATCAGCGCCAGCTGGCCCGCCTTGTAGGAGGTCGCCTGGCCGGTGTAGGCCATGTAGCGCGGCACTTCGGAGCTGATGTCCCCCGCCCCCAGCGCCGAGTTCTCCTTCATGTAGTTGACGGCCTGGTCGTGGCTCCAGCCATACCAGTGGATGCCGGTATCCACCACCAGCCGCATGGCCCTCAGCATCTCCTCGTTGAGGCGGCCGAAGTACTGCAGCTGGTTGTTGAAGGCGGACGATCCCTCGACCTTCACGTCCCCCACCGCTGGATCATAGAGACCGCGCCCCTGATAGAGCCCCATGTCGTGATCCGCCAGGTATTCGGTGTAGAGCGCCCAGCCCTCCGCATAGGCGGTGTAGGAGGCGTTCGCCACGTACTGCGGGAAGTCGGGATCCTTGGCGGCCAGCTCCTGGGCGATGGTGATCTGGAAGTGGTGGCCCGGCGCCGCCTCGTGGGCCAGCAGGGTGCTGATGTTCCAGCTCTGCAGACCATAGGGGTAGTAGGTGTTGAGGAAGAACTGCCCCTTGCGACCGGTCTGCGGGTTGCCGTCCTGATACCAGGCGACCCCGCCGTATGGCGCATCCGCATAGGAGACGGGCACCACCTCGTAATCCAGCTTGGGAATGGTGCGCTCGACATCGAAGAAGTCCGGCAGCACCAGTGCCGCCTTGCTCTTGAAGGCGTTGTACTCCTGCAGTGCCCGCTCGTGTTCGGCCAGCGCCTGCTGCTGCGGCCCGCTCAGGGTCGCCCCGGCTGCATTGTCCGGGTTGAGGCCGGCGGACCAGACCGCCAGCGGGTTCTGATAGAAGAAGGCCGGCTCGTTCAGATAGCGGAAGAAGACGTAGATCTGGCCGCTCTGCTTGCTCTGGGCCACATCGTCGCTGTCACACTTGCCGACGGTATGGCACACCTTGACCATGGCGCCGAAGATCCGCTCCACCTCGCTCAGCCCCAGCGCATGCACCTGCTCCGGCGTCATGTCGGTGGTGGTGTGCTTCTTCAGCAGCCAGCGATACCAGTCGCGCCCGTTGGTCATGCCGCAGAAACCGTCGTCGCACTCGCCGCTGCCAAGGCGCACCGCATAGGCGCCACCGTGCTGGTAATCCAGGTAGTCGCGCAGCGCCAGATAGCGGCCGTTGATGCTGTCCAGCACCCCCTTGTACTCGCTGCGCAGCGCCTCGTCCGCCTCTCCCGGCAGTTGCTGCCAGCCGAGATAGGCGCCGGCGATCGCCTCCCCATCCAGCTTGCTGTTGAGCTGGGCCAGCAGCCGGTCCACCAGCTCGTCCGGCAGGGTGTTGCCCTGGGCGCTGCCCAGTTCGAACTGGTGCTTCACCTCGGCAAGGTAGCCGTCATAGGCCTTGAGCCAGGTGAGGTGCTCCTGATACCAGGCCAGTGGCGCGGTGGCGGCCCTCGCCTTGCTCGCTGGCACCGGTGCCGCGGCCGGGCGATCGATGTCGCGCCGCCAGGCTGCATCCCCCGGTGCGACCCGCTCGGCCGAGCTCTGCTCGAAGTAGTCGAAGCCACCCTCGACGGTGCGGGCGGCCCTGCCACTGGCCGGAGCGGCGCCCACCTCATCGGCCAGATCCACCACCCGGTTGCGGAAGTGATGGATCGGGATCTGGGACTGGGGCAGATCGTAACCCGCCAGGTTGATCTGCAGATCCCAGCGGATCATGTCATAGAACAACCGGTCCCGTTCGCTCAGCACGCTCGAGTCCAGGGCATCCAGCCGTTTGAGCAGGGAACTATCGAGGGCCTTGCGCTTGGCGATACTGGCGGCATCGATGGCAAAACCGTAGGGGTCGAGCGCCTGGCCTTCGCGCAGGGCCTCGTCCATGGTCTGCATCAGAGAGGCCTTGGTGGCGGCGGGATCCGCCGGGGCGTTGGAGCGGTTGTCATTGCAGGCAGCGAGCGAGAGTGCGATGGCGCAAGCCAGCGCCAGCTTGTTGGGCAAGAAGTGCATGGTGTAGTCCTTTAACCGTTGTTATTGTTTGTCCCCAATAAGGGGTTCCAATAGTGCATCTCTCCCGCGTACTTTTTTGCGACCTGATTAACAAAAATAAGCTTACTTTTCATGATGATAAGCCTCATGAAAAGCTATGCAGCCAGACATTAAAAAACCCGCCGCAGCGGGTTTTTTAATCGTTTTTTCATGCCATAACTATTCAGGATCCGCCGTGATGCAGCTGGGACTGCTGATAGTTCTCCAGTCCGATGCGATCGATGAGATCGAGCTGGGTCTCCAGCCAGTCCACGTGCTCCTCCTCGTCTTCCAGGATCTCCTGGAACAGGTCGCGGCTGATGTAATCCTGCACCGACTCGGCGTAAGCGATGGCGACCTTCAGATCCGGGATGGCATCCATCTCCAGCGACAGGTCGCAGCGCAGCATCTCCTCCACCGTCTCGCCGATGCGCAGCTTGCCCAGATCCTGCAAGTTGGGCAGCCCTTCCAGAAACAGCACCCGCTTGACCAGCTCGTCGGCGTGTTTCATCTCATCGATGGACTCGTGATACTCCTTGTGACCGAGCGCCTTGAGGCCCCAGTCATCATAGATGCGGGCATGCAGAAAATATTGGTTGATGGCTATCAGCTCATTGGCCAGCACCTTGTTGAGGTGGGCAATGATCTTGGGATCTCCTTTCATCGACAGTGCTCCTTGGTTCGTGCCTGAGGCTGAGATCCTTAGAGCTTAGTCCAGAAAAGTGACAACAAGAGGTCCGGCGAGCCAGCTCGCCTGCGGGAAGGGATTGAAAAGACGGGCCGGTTTTGCCGGCGACAGGCCCTGCTCAGGCCACCTCGTAGTAGAGCGGCGCCTGTTCCAGCTCTGCCTTGTCGAGTTCGGCGGCAATGATCTCCATGGTCATGCGCACGCATTTGCCGCACTGGGCACCCACTTCGAGCGACTGCTTGAGCTGGCGAAACTCGGTCTTGCCTGCCTGTACCGCCTTGCGGATCTGGGAATCTGTGATGCCGCGGCACAAACAGACGTACATAGTGTTTACCTCATGCTGGATTGCCATGAAATCTAAATGAGAATGGTTCGTAGTGCAAATAACGATTGGTAATAAGATCCCCCGCTTGCCAGCCATCAAC
Source organism: Aeromonas sp. FL131 (assembly GCF_049860615.1). Lineage (NCBI taxonomy): Bacteria > Pseudomonadati > Pseudomonadota > Gammaproteobacteria > Aeromonadales > Aeromonadaceae > Aeromonas > Aeromonas sp. FL131. The sequence goes on along the minus strand of NZ_CP187595.1, from coordinate 5,063,866 downwards.
CCCTTGGTGACAATGCCCTGTCACTGAGGGAAACATCATGCTCAAGAAACTGTTCACTGCCCTGTTTGGCGGCCAGCCCGCTGCAGCCACCGAAGTCACCCCCACCGAATACGCCGGCTACCTCATCTATCCCGAGCCCATGGCCGAAGGGGGCCAGTATCGGCTGGCAGGCCGCATCACCAAGGAGCTGGACGGCGTGCTGCAGACCCATCGCTTCATCCGCTCCGATCTGTTTGCCAATCCCGCCGACGCGGAGCGCTTCATGGTGCAGAAGGCACACATCTTCATCGACCAGATGGGGGATCGCATGTTCGAGCCCCGCAAACCGGCCGACAGCACCGCCTCATGATGTCGGCTGCGCTCGACGAGTTGCGCCAGGCGCTGGCCCGCACCGGTGAACGGCGGCTGATCTGGCTGGAAGGTGATGAGGCCGATTGCATCGCCCGAGCCGAGGCGCTGCTGAGCGGTGCCAGCTACTGGCTGGGGGACGGCCCGAGCGAACACCACCCGCAACCGGCGGCCAAGGCGTTGCAGCGGCTCGGTCAGGAGTGCGACACGCTTGTGTTTAATACTTTCAGCGGTTTTCACCCCGACGCATTCGGGGCGCTGGCGGGCACCTTGCGGGCAGGCGGTCTGCTGCTGTTGCTGACTCCGCCGCGGGCCGAATGGCCAGCCTGGCCGGATCCAGACCGGGTGCGGCTGGTGGCCCAACCGGAAGACATGGTGCTGGCGGGTCACGGCTTTCTCGCTAGGCTGGTGCGGCTGCTGGCGGGTGACCCTGCCCTCGATCTGACGCCCCCTGCCGCGACAACCCCGTGGCAGCCGGTTGGTCCAGCGCGGCCGCTGAGCTGTGATCAGGCGCGCGCCCTGCCCGCCATCCACAAGGTGTTGCACGGTCACCGCCGCCGCCCGCTGGTGTTGAGCGCGGATCGGGGCCGCGGCAAGAGCAGCCTGCTGGGGCTGGCCGCCGCCGAGCTGCTGCGCCAGCAACCCGATCTGCAGATCGTGGTGACGGCGCCCTCCCAGGCCACGGTCGCCACCCTGTTTACCCACGCTACCAATACCCTTGAAGACGCGCCACAGCTGCTGGCAGGGCTCAGCTACTGCTCGCCCGATCGGCTGGTGCACGAACCGCTGCAACCCGACTTGTTGTTGGTGGACGAAGCGGCCGCCATTCCGACCCCGCTGCTGGAAGCCATGCTGGCCCGGCACGGCCGCATCGTCTTCGCCACCACAGAGCACGGCTACGAGGGCACCGGGCGCGGTTTTCACCTGCGCTTCAAGCGGGTGCTCGATCGCGAAACGCCCGGCTGGCAGGAGATCCACCTGGCCGAGCCGATCCGCTGGAGCAGCCGGGATCCGCTGGAGCCGCTGGTGTTCCGGCTGCTCGGCCTCAATGCCGAGGTCGAGACACCGCCAGCGCCCACCCAGCCTGGCTGGCGCCGGCTCGAGCAGGATGCACTGGCGGCCGACGAGGGGCTGCTGCATCGGGTGTTCGGCCTGCTGGTGCTGGCCCACTACCAGACCACACCGAGCGATCTGCGCTACCTGCTGGAAAGCCCGGCCCTCGACATACACCTGCTGGAGCAGGGCCCACATCTGCTCGGGGTGGCGCTGGTGGCCCGGGAAGGAGAGATAGCAGACGAGCTGGCCGAGGCGATCTGGGCCGGGCGGCGGCGCCCGCGCGGCCATCTGCTGCCCCAGTCGCTGCTGGCGCACGCCGGCTTCAAAACCGCAGGTGCGCGCAGCTACGCCCGGGTGATGCGCATCGCCATCCACCCGACTCTCCATCGCCACGGGCTGGGGTCGCTCCTGCTGGCCCACCTCGAACAGCATTATCAGGCGGCAGGGCTCGACTATCTGGGCTCCGCCTTCTCGGCCAGCGCCGACTTGTTGCCCTTCTGGCGCAAGGCCGGGCTCAGGGTGCTGCGCATCGGCCTGCAGCGAGATGCCGCCAGCGGCAGTCACGCCGCCCTGCTGCTCAAGGCGCTGCAACCAAGCTGCACCGCCGAGCTGGCCCACTGGCACCGGCGCTTCGTGCGCCAGCTGCCCACCCTGCTGGCGGGCGAGCTGAAAACCCTTGAATCCGAGCTGGTGTGGCAGTGCCTGCAGGATGGTGAGGCCAGCTCGAGCGGGCTCGATGAGTTTGATCAGGATGAGCTGGCCTGCTTTACCCACCACCACAAACCGTTCGAGCTGTGCCAGCCCAGCCTGCAGCGCTGGCTGGCGGGCAACCTGACAACACTGGCGCAGCTTGACCCCGCCGAACGGCAACTGCTGATCGCCACCATCTGGCAATATGCCGACTGGGGAGTGCTGGCGGCCAGGCTGCAACTGGCAGGCAAGCCGGCGGTCATCAAGGCGCTGCGCAGCCTGCTGGCCCGGCTGCTGCCGCCCGCTACCACTCGATAGGCTCGCCTCGCCAGTCGAGATAGCTCAGCTCGCCATCCGGCGTCAGCCGCGCCATCAGCGTCACCAGATGCGCGGCAGCCTGTTGCGGGCTGTACAGGCTGCCGGCGGCCAGGTTGCCGTGAAACGGGCGCGAGAGCTGGGTATCCACCGTGCCCGGGTGGAACGCCAGCAACTTGACGCCGGGCGCCCGTCTGGCGAGCTCGATGGCAGCACACTTTAGCAGCATGTTGAGGGCCGCCTTGGCGGCGCGATAGCCATACCAGCCCCCGGTGCGGTTGTCGCCGATGCTGCCGACCCGGGCGCTGAGCACCGCCAGGGTACAGGGGCTCGACCCCAGCAGGGGCAGCAGCCGGCTGATCCAGCGCAGCGGCAGCAGGGCGTTGGTCTGGTAGAGCTGGGTCATGGCCTCGAGGTTGAGCGCTTCGAGCCGCTTCTCCGGCCGGATGCTTCCCTGCTGCAGCAGGCCGTTGCAGATCACCAGCCAGCGCGGCCTCGGCGCCAGCTCGCCGATGCGGGCCACCACCTCTGCCAGCTGTTCATCACTGTAATCGCAGCGTAGCCAGTGCAGCCTGCTGCTGTTGAGCCCCACCGGTTGCGGCTGGCGACTGACGGCGATGACGGGCGCGGCGCCCGCCGCCAGCCAGTGCTCGACCAGGGCGCTTCCCAGCCCCCCACCGGCGCCGATCACCACGACACTCTCTTCCATGACGAGCCCCCTTGTGGCGAGTGTGATGGCCTTCTCCATAGCCCCGCGCTTTTCCTGATAGGCTGATACGCGCCTTCCAGCCTGCGGGATCAAGCGGTTATGGAGGCGATCTTGTGTGGATCCCGCCGTCAGCGGCGGATCCATTCCTATACTGAGGGAAAACCGCAGCGGGTGCTGCCAGCGCAACCAGAAGCACGAGAGTGACCATGATGTCCAAAGACGGGGAAGAGCGTAAATCCATCCTGACCGAGAGCGGCACCAACGAGCTCGAGATCATCGAATTCCACCTCAAGAAGCAGCTGCCCGATGGCCGCGAGAAAATAGCCTATTACGGCATCAACGTCGCCAAGGTGCGCGAGGTGATCCGGGTGCCGGAAACCACCGACTACCCCAATGCCCAGCGCCACATGGTGGGGGTCTTCTCCCTGCGCGAGCGGCTGATCCCGCTGGTGGATCTGGCCGGCTGGCTCGGCATCCGCACCAACCCGGACAACAGCAACAAGGTGGTCATCGTCACCGACTTCAACAAGATGGCAAACGGCTTCCTCATCGACAGCGTCAGCAGGATCCACCGGGTCTCCTGGGAGGATGTGGAGTCCCCCAGCCAGTTCCTGGAGGCGGGCGAGAATGACTGCGTGGTGGCAGTGGTCAGGCGCGATGGCAACCTCATCATGATCCTCGACTTCGAGAAGATCATCGCCGACATCAACCCAGAGCTCAGCATGGAGAAGTACGATGTGACCCAGGATCGCAAGGTCATCATCGACGATCGCATGATGGCCATGCGCCAGGCCAAAACCATTTTGGTGGTGGACGACTCCGCCTTCATCCGCAAGATGATCGAGACCACTCTGCGCACCGCGGGCTACAACGTGGTGACCGCCAAGGACGGGGGCGACGGGCTGGAAATGCTGATGGAGTTCGATCGCCTGTCGCAGGAGGAGAAGATCCCGGTGGCCGAGTTTGTCAGCGGCATCATCACCGACGTGGAGATGCCCCGCATGGACGGCATGCACCTGCTCAAGCGGCTGCGCGATACCCCCGCCTTCAAGGCCACCCCCATCGTCATGTTCTCGTCGCTGATGAGCGATGACAACCGCCACAAGGCGCTGCAGCTGGGCGCCAACGACACCATCACCAAACCGGAGCTGGGCCGCATGGTCGGCATGATGGACAACTTCCTGCTCGGCATCCCCATTCCCAAACCGGGCAACCTGTGAAGCCGCCGGACGGCCACGCAAGCAAAAGGGCGCCGAGGCGCCCTTTTGCTGCTTGATGACTCAGCCCAGCCAGAGATAGAGCTGATGAGCCGCCACCCCGGCGCACAGGCCGCCGATGGTGTGGGCCACGATAGCGCGAGAGGTGAGATGGCGATAGCCGAGCGCATCCAGCATGGCGGTGTGGGTGCTCAAGAAGCCACTCCAGCACATGCCCATGGCGGTGAACACCGCTACCTCGTTGCCGGTGATCCAGCCCTTGCCGATGAAGGGAGGTACCAGCGACATGGCGGCCCCGACCGCCCCCAGCGAGGTGACCGGGAAGGCCACCAGCTCGGCGTGGGTGAAGCCGAACAGCAGCTCGAACAGCCAGCCCACCTTGGCCGCCAGCACCGGCAGCAGCGCTACCCCCTGGAAAGCCTCACCGCTGTAGCCCTGCTCGCCCGGACCGAAGGTCAGCAGCATCACGAAGGTGCTGATGATGAGCACCCCGGGGATCACCGCCATCCCCAGCTCCACCCCGGACTTGCCACCGTCCAGCAGGGCGTTGAGCACCCGCAGCCAGGTCGGGGCGGCTTCCTGGCTCAGACCCGGTTTGGCCCCCACGCTCGCCACCTCGTCGGTGATCGGGGTCTCCCCCACCAGAGGGCGGATCATCCGCTGCATCAGCCGGGTCGACACCACGGAACCGATGAGAGCGCCGAGCAGGCCGATCAGCGCCGCGCTGGCGGTGGACTCGCCGCCCGGCAGTTGCAGGGTGGCCATGAAGGTCACCACGATCAGCCCCATGCCGAAGGCGGTGCCGAAGTTGGTGAGCGACACCAGCTGCCAGGGAGTGAAGCCCTTGCGAAAGCGGCTGTCCTTGGCGAGGCTGATCACCGCCGGGTTGTCGGAGAAGAAGGTCATCAGGGCCGCCAATGCGGTGCGCCCCGGCAGCCGGAACACCGGCTTCATCAGCGGCGCCAGCAGCACCTCCAGCAGGCGGATCACCCCGAACTCGCTGAGCAGCTGGCTGAGCGCACCAGACAGCACGGTAATGCCCATGATGAAGAGCACGGTGTTGAGCAACAGCTGATGAGCGGTGTTGAACAGGGTGTTGACCAGGGCGGAGAGGCCCATCTGGCTGCCGAGGTAGCCAAACAGGCTGCCGAGGATAACCAGCACCAATACCGGCTCCAGCCAGCGGCGAAGGGAGGCCGCCCCCTGGTGAGAATCTTTAACTGCTTGATTTTCCATACCAATCCTGAAATCTGTCGCTGTGTGGTGAGTATTGTTGTTATGGCACCCATAAAGCAGGAGCCCTTGTCTTGCGACAAGGGCTCCTTGAATGACTCTTCCTGCCGGCCGCGAACCCGTGCCATACGGATTGACGCTTCGCCGCGCTAGCGGCTGAACCAGGGAGGAAACACGGGTGGCCGGACGATCCTGTCCAGTCTGCCCGTCTCGCGTCAGCGCGCCGGCCCACGGCCAGCCCGGCGACGAAACGGGGCGGCAGTATAACAACTGGGGCCAGTCAGCGAAACAAGGGTAGGAGGCCTGCGCCTTGCCACCCCCTCGCCTGTGCTGGCCGCCGACGAGCTCTACGGCTTCACGCCTTCGCTCTTCAACCACTTGCGCAGCCGGCCGTTGGCATTGTGATAGGGCGAGGCGGTATTGAACTGGATCATCCGCCCCAGCGGCCAGCGTTCATACCAAGGGTGGCCGTACAGCTCATCGTCGCTGCGCTGCCCGATCAGCTCGACGATGCGGGCCCTGGCCGCCACCAGCCGGGTCAGCAGCTGCGGGTAGGTCAGCCCCTCATAATCCCGATAGAATTTGTGCGCCAGCCCGCCCAGCTCGTTCCATTTAAAACCGGTCTCGGGAAAATCCACCGGCAGACCCGCCGCATCCCGCTCGATCCACTTGATCACCAGCTCATTCCAACCGATAAGGTAGGCCACCAGATTGGCCACGCTCATGCGGGAACCCTTGCTGTGTCCCTCCATCACCGGCTCTTGTGTCAGGCTCTCGGGGACGGCCTGCAAGGCCTTGAGCAACTTGCCGAAGTTCGTCTCGATGGCGAGCAGCAGCTCGGCCTTGTCAGCAGGGATCCCCATCACTTTTCTCCTGAATGCCCGCCACCCGACAAGCGGCGGGCGAGATTGCCGTCCACGGCCGGCGCGGGTAAGCTCGCCCCATCGGCCATCCATCTACTCATCCAGCAGCACCATGAACGACCTCGTGACCTACATCAGAGCCATCCATCGCCAGGCGGGGCCGGCGATCATCGTCCGCCAGCAGAGTGAACAACACAGCGAGCAGGACGAGAGCGGCACTCTGACTCATCACCGGCAGACCCATTACTGGTTTGCCAACGGCGTGGTCATCTGCCACCAGCTGGAGCTGGACGAAGAGTCCTCTCCGCAGCTCTGCCCGGAGTGCTGGATCAGCTACCGGGTGGTCGCCAGCCCCATTCCCATCACACCTGCGCGCAAGCTGTTCCACAACCCCTGCCAGGAGGCCTTCTGGCTCAAGATGCAGCAGATCACGCCAGCTGGCTGACCCGCTCGGCCGGCCGCCGGCCCCCCCATCAATACTGCTTGGTCTTGGAGGCAAACCCCGCCAGGAACAGCCCGGTCAGAAACATGCCGCAGAAGGCCTCGATGGCAGACAGCAGCTGGAGCGGGGAGGAGGTCTGGGAGATGTCGCCATAGCCCAGGGTCACGAAGGTGACGATGCTGAAGTAGAGCGAGCGGCCCAGGTGGTGGTAGGTGACCGAGGCCGGCGCCAGAAAATAGGTCAGGGTCGCCAGCAGGATCACCCCCATCGACAGCAGCAGGCTGCGGATCGGCCGCTCGCCAAAGCCCCAGGTGATGAAACTGATGAACTTGGCGGCGCACTTCAGGTAGCACAGCAGGGTGAGCCAGCCTTTCTTTAGCCAGCCGCTGCGCAGCCAGCACTCCTTGAACAGCTCCCTCGGGCTCGCCAGCGACTTCATCTCGTGCAGCTTCTCCTTGTAGTAACACTCGCCGGCATCGACGGTATCACCCACGCTGGAGAAGAGCCGCTTGGCATTGCGGTAGAGCTTGCTGGCCTCGCTGTGATCGACCCGGCCATTCTCGTTGTAGGCCACCTGCACCTTGTCCAGGTTGGTGTGCTCCATGGTGGCGTCGAAGTTCTTGGCCCGCACGTTGAAGTTTTTCAGCACAGCCCGGGAGGAGTGAAAGCGGATCTCCTCGCACTCGATGGTGAAGTCCTGAAATACTCCGTCCTCCAGCGCCAGCTCCCGCTTCTTGGCCCAGGCCCTGTGGTCCCACAGCAGGGAGTCGAACAGATCGAGCCCGATCACCCCGCCGTTGACCCTCACCCCCTTGGCCGAGCAGTGCCACAGATAGACCTTGGAGTTGTTGACGGCGCCATCCAGCGAGAGTTCGTCCAGGCAGGTGAAGTCGAGCAGCCGGCCGGAGATGATGGGGCTTTTGAGCTCGACGCCGCCGATGTTGAGCAGCCGGTGCTTGCCCAGTACCTGGGCCTCCCCCTTGTTGTTCTCGGAGACCGAGAGCAGGCTCTGCACCCGCTTCACCTCGTCCTTGCCGTGCTTGCCGGCCAGCCACATGCAGTAGGGTTCAAAGCGCGTCTCGGCACGGATCAGCCCGCTTTTGCGCAGGGACTCCAGCGCGCTCGAGGCGGTCTCATAGAGCCTGATCTTGTCGTCGCTCATGTAGAGGCACAGGCTCAGCACGCAGCGGGAGCTGATGAAGCGGGCGATGCCGATCTGGAAGATCACCTGCTTGTCGATCTTCTGCTCCGTCATCCAGTCGTCGAAATGGGGCAGCGACGCCACCAGCAGATCCCAGATCAGGGGATAGTCGTTGGCCCGGCGCCACTCGTTGAACTGTTCGGGGGAAAGCTGCCAAAGCTCTGTTGCATTCATGGATGACCTCGCTCAAGAAACGGTTCCGTTTGCCTGCACCGGGCCTGATACCCGATAAGTCTGCATGACCCGAACCGGGCAGGAGACGGACTCAGCAAGCCATCATACTAGCCGAGCCGACGAAGTCACTGATGGGGAGGGGACAGGGTGAGCCATGCGACAACTTGGCGCCGGTTGGCCCATTTATTGGGCCGCAGTGAGTGCCGGATAGCGACGAACGGGCAAAGAAAAAGCCCAGCATTGCTGCTGGGCTTTTGAATTGGCTCCTCCTACTGGACTTGAACCAGTGACATACGGATTAACAGTCCGCCGTTCTACCGACTGAACTAAGGAGGAATTGTACTTTGGAGACCAGATATCCCTATCTCATCGCCTTATTGTGGTGCCCAGAGACGGAATCGAACCGCCGACACGGGGATTTTCAATCCCCTGCTCTACCGACTGAGCTATCTGGGCAAATGGTGCCGGCTACCGGAATCGAACTGGTGACCTACTGATTACAAGTCAGTTGCTCTACCTACTGAGCTAAGCCGGCACACTTTAAACCATTGTGCATGAACAATTTTTTATTTCATGGCACCAAAAATTGGTGCCCAGAGACGGAATCGAACCGCCGACACGGGGATTTTCAATCCCCTGCTCTACCGACTGAGCTATCTGGGCGTGGGCGCTATTAAACGGATTTTAAGGCAGGTGGTCAACGGGAAATTTCACTTTTTGTCTCGTTCGTCTCTTTTTTGCTCAGGATCATCCATTTCCAGCACTTCTTCCTGCTCGGCGCGGTTCTGGCGGCCCCAGACTCTGGGTTCCTCCCCTTTCAGCAGGCGAGCAATGTTCTCGTGATGGCGGATCAGAATGAGGCAGGAGAGCAGCGACACCGGCAACGTGTATTCCGGTTTGAGCAGGTAGGTAAAGAGCGGGGTCAGCAATACGGTAATGATGGAGGCCAGCGACGAATAGCCGCTCACCAGCAGCACCAGCAACCAGGTGCCGATCACCGCCCCCCCCATGGTGAAGCCGATGGGCATCATGGTGCCGAGCGCCGTGGCCACTCCCTTGCCGCCACGAAAGTGGAAGAAGATGGGGTACATGTGGCCGAGACAGGCAGCCACCCCGATAAAGCCTAGGTAGACGGGTTTGATCTGCAGATACCAGGCGAGGTAGACGGGAGCCGTGCCCTTGAGCACATCGAGCAGCAACACCACCACGGCCGCCAGCCGGCCACCGAGGCGCAGCACATTGGTGGCCCCCGGGTTGTGGGAGCCGTGATCACGGGGATCCGGCAGACCCGTGATGCGGGAAACCAGCACCGCACTGGACAGCGAGCCGCCCAGGTAGGCCAGAATAATCATCAAAATCGTCAGGGCCGTCATCTTGGTCGTTTTTACCACGATATGAATGGGGTATGATGCGGGCCACATTCTCTGGCGCCGACGTGGGGTTGCCCAACGCGTGTCGCCCAAACCGGCCGCCGGCACTCATCCGCTGGCCAGGCCTGCATCCCTGCGCTGTCATCACAGCCCATCAAGAGTAAAGAAGAAGTACTGTCATGGACAAGGTGTTTATTCGCGGACTCGAGGTTTTGACCACTATCGGTGTATACGAGTGGGAGAAAGGCATTCGCCAGAAGCTCTGTTTCGACCTCGAGATGGGGTTCGACAACCGCCCCGCCGCCGCAACCGACGATATCAAGCTGGCACTGGATTACGCCACCCTCTCTCGCAAGATCTGTGATCACGCCTCCAGCAAGGTGGTGGAGCTGGTCGAAACCATGGCCGAACAGGTCGCCATGCTGGTGCTGGCCGACGAACGGGTGCAGTGGGTCAAGGTCACCCTGACCAAACCGGGTGCCGTCCCCAATGCCGCCGGTGTCGGCGTCGAGATCCTGCGTCACCGCACCCCGGCCGCGAGCGCCAACTGATGACCCGCATCTATATCAGCCTGGGATCCAACATCGAGCGGGAACGTCATATCCGCGCCGGCCTCGATGCGCTGCAGGCCGAGTTTGGTGAACTGCAGGTCTCCCGGGTGTTCGAGAGCGAGGCGGTGGGCTTCAACGGCCGCCCCTTCTACAACCTGGTAGTGGGCGCCGATACCGAGCTGCCGCTGGCGACCCTGTGCCAACGACTGCGCGCCATGGAGTTTGCCCACGGCCGCGAGCCGGATGCCAAGAAGTTCGCCCCGCGCACCCTGGATCTCGATCTGCTGCTCTACGGCGAGCTGGTCTGCGAGACGCCGCTGGTACTGCCGCGCGGCGAGATCCTCAGCAACGCCTTCGTGCTCTGGCCGCTGGCCGAACTGGCCCCCACCCTGCGCCATCCGCTGGATGGGCGCACGCTCGGTGAGCTGTGGGAGCGTTACGACAAGGCCTCCCAACGGCTCTGCCCCATCCCCTTTCACTGGGCAGCGGGCGAATTGCAGCACCACTGAACGACAAGGGCACCTCGCGGTGCCCTTGTTGTTGATGGACGGAGCTGATAACGGATAAGAAACCGTGATTGGGCCTGCGCCGGTGCAAGTGGCAGGATGGCCGCCATCACAGGAGAACCCCATGCCACTCGATACCATTCACGACTTCAACTGCCGGCTGCTGGCCGGGCTGCCCCACCAGCGCTTCGAGCACGAACCCATTCTCGACTACGCCACCGATGAAAAGGTGAGAGCACGCCTCGGTTGGCAGGCCGAATTCAGCAAGACCCTGTTTCTCAAGTTCAAGGATGGCCGCTTCGCCCTGCTGCTGACCCACAGGGACGGCCGGCTCGACAACAAGGCGGTCAAGGCGGCGCTCGGCGCCAAGCCCTCCATCTGCACCGCCGACGAGATGCAGGCGGAGATTGGTTGCCTGCCGGGCGCGGTCTGCCCCTTCCTGCCTCGCGCCGACATCCCGCTGCTGGTGGATCCCGTGCTCATGACCCACCACGCCTTTACCTGGACCCCGGGCCACCCCGAGCAGACCTTCCTGCTGGAAACCGCCCACCTGGCCGGGCTGCTGACCCAGCTACCCTGCCAGGTGAGCTACCTGCCGGCCCCCTGAGCCCGCGGCTCAGCGCTTGTCCCGCGCCAGCTGGGCGAAGATCAGCGCCGCCAGCATCGACATCAGGCCGATGCAGAGGTAGGTGAGGTGAAAGCCTCCCAGCCACTGACCATCCGCCGCCGACGAGCCGGCAGAGAAGAGCCCCAGCAGACTGGCGGCGATGGCCACCCCCAAACTCATGGAGAGCTGCATCACCACCGACAGCAGGCCGTTGCCGCTGCTGGCAAACTCCGGGCTGAGATCCTGCAGGGTCAGGGTGTTCATGGCGGAGAACTGCAGCGAGTTGATGGCGCCGAACACCATCAGCCAGCCCAGCAGCACCCCGTAGGGGAGCTTGTTGTCGATGAGGGAGAAGCTGGCGATCATCACCCCGAGCGCCAGGGTGTTGCCGATCAGGATGCGGCGATAACCGATGCGCGGAATGAGCTTGTTCACCAGCGTCTTGGTCAGCATGGCCCCCAGCACGGTGGGGATCATGGTCATCCCCGCCTTGCTCGGCGAGAAGCCGAGCCCCAGTTGCAGAAACAGCGGGGTGAGAAACGGCATGGCGCCGCTGCCGAGCCGGGCAAACAGGTTGCCCCAGATGCCGATGGCGAAGGTGCTGGTCTTGAACAACCCCAGCCCGAACAGCGGCTCCTCGGCATTGGCGGCGTAGAGCCAGTAGCTCGCCATGGCGGCCAGCCCGAACAGCAGGGCAAACAGCGCCCAGCCGGTGGAGATGCTGTGCTCCCCCAGCCCCTGCAGGCCCACCGACACCAGCACCATGCCGGCGCTGAACATCACGAACCCCTGCCAGTCGAACTTGGCCGTGCTCTGGCGCAAGTCCGGCATGAAGTACCAGCTGGCGATGAAGCCGAGCAACCCCACCGGCAGGTTGATGAGAAACACCCAGTGCCAGCTCGCTACCTCCACCAGCCAGCCCCCCAGTGCCGGGCCGATCAGCGGCCCCACCAGGCCGGGGATGGTGACGAACGACATCACCCGCAGCAGCTCGTGCTTGCTGTAGACCCGCAGTACCGCCAGCCTGCCCACCGGCATCAGCAGGGCGCCACCGATCCCCTGCAGCACCCGCGCCGCCACCAGCAACGGCAGGGAGTTGGCGGCCGCGCAGGCCAGGGAGCCCAGAGTAAACAGCAGGATGGCGGCCAGATAGATGCGACGAGTGCCGAATCGGTCCGCCAGCCAGCCGGAGGCGGGAATGAGCAGCGCCACCGTCAGCATGTAGGCGATGATCACCGACTGCATCTGCAGCGGGCTCTCGCCCAGGGTCTCGGCCATGCTGGGCAGGGCGGTGTTGAGGATGGTGCCATCCAGCGTCTGCATGAAGAAACCAACCGCAGTGAGCGGCGGCAGCCATTTACGCTGGGCAGGGGTCACCATGTGTGTGCTATCGGGCATCTGCAGCCACCTCCTCTTCAGACAAAAAAAGACCCGCACAAGCGCGGGTCATCTCATTACATCAGGCATCAGGCTGGCCGAGCATGGCTCTGAGCTGCTCTTCCAGGCTGGGCTCGGGCGCCTTCAGCGTATCCAGGAACAACCGCTCTATGCCCGCCTTGTCCTGACTTTTCACGATGAACACCAGCCGGGACTGGGCCTTGCCTTCCGGCCACTCCCCCAGCGCCTGCAGCGGATAGAGCTGGCCATGGACGCCGTGGATCACCACCGGCTGGCTCTCCCCCTCCAGCTGCAATATGCCCTTGAGCCGCAGCAGCGCATCGCCGTATTGCGCCTGCACCGCATCGATGGCGGCCAGCAGGCGAGAAGGCTTGAGCGGCTCGCCGATGCGCAGGGCGAAACTCTCGATATTGCCATGCTCGAAGTGGGTCGGCGCGGCCGTGCCCACCTTGACGGCGAACGGCTTCATCTTGGGCTGCATCGGTGAGGCCAGCCCCTGTTTCGGAGCTTCGGTGCGCAGCCAGGCCAGCAGCTGGCGCACGTCGCGCCCGGCCGCCTCGTTGTAGGCACCCAGCTTCTCCAGCACGGCGGGCGACAGCTCGCCGTTGCTGACCCGCTCGATGGGGGCTGCTGGGTTCAGGGCCGCCAGCTGGGCTTCGACCCGCTCCAGCTGCTCGCCATCCACCAGATCCCCCTTGCTCACTACCAGCAGATCCGCCAGCGCCACCTGTTTCACCGCTTCATACTGAGCCGCCAGCTGCTGCTCGATATGGCCGGCATCCACCACGGTGACGGTGCCGTCGAAGCGGTAACGCTGGGCGATAAAGCCCTCTTCCCTCAACGTGAACAGCACCGGGGCCGGATCGGCGAGGCCAGTGGTCTCGATAATGAGTCGTTTAAAAGGCTTAATTTTCCGCTGGATAGCCTTCATAAACAGTCCCTGCAGCGCCTCCACCAGGGAGCCCTGCACCGAGCAGCAGATGCAGCCGGAATCGAGCAGCACCACCTGCTCGTCCACCTGCTGCACCAGGTGGTGATCCAGCCCTACCGAGCCGAACTCGTTGATCAGCACCGCGCATTCGCCAAGCTCGGGCTGCTTGACCCAGTGGTTGAGCAAGGTGGTCTTGCCGCTGCCGAGAAAGCCGGTCAGCAGGGTCACAGGGATACGCGTATCTTGCATGTCCGTCATAGGGATGACTCCCCTCTGGTCGGCAGGGTGATGAGTAAGCGAGTGTCTTGCATATCGGTCATGTCAGATCCTTACCGGTTGGCAAACAGGTCGGCGAGCCAGCGGTTTTCGAAACGGCCGTGGGGGTCGAGCTCGCCCTTGAGGGTCAGGAAGTCGTGCCAGCGCGGCAGCAGCGCCGGAAAGTCGTAGAGATCCATCGCCAGGTGCTTGCCGAAGTGCGGGATGCCGCCGAGCGGCACCAGCAGTTGCTGCAGCTCGCGCATCTGCTCCATGGAGCCGTTGACGAAGGTGCCGTCCGCCGCCAGATAGACCAGAAAACCGATCCAGCAGACCGGCTGATCATAGGCGGCACTGAGCCAGGCCTTGGAGGGGCCGGTGCAGCGCAGGATAAAGGGGTAGTGCAGCACGCCCGGGTTGGCCTGCTGCCACGCCTGCAGGGTCTCCAGCGCCTCGTTCATCCGATGCAGCGGCACCGCCACCTCGCAGTTGATCTGGGGCGCCGGGATCCCCTTGCAGAGGATCTGGTAGACGTTGCCCACCAGATCGGAGGCATCCTTGAAGCGGCGCACCGTCTCGAAGTGCTCGCCGGCCAGCGCCTCATCCTTGGTGTCCTTGGCCATCTTCTGCAGAGTCGCATCTATGGTGGCATTCATGCGGGCGTCGATGTCGCCCTCCAGCAGCAGCGGCTCGCTGCCACCGGCGCGGTAGCGGGCCACCTCCTCCTCGGAGGCGGGATCCACCAGCCAGATGTGGCTCTCGCCGGTCCAGGCGAACCACCAGCTCTTCACGAAGGCGTGCTCGCGGTTGAGCCGCTCGTTGTGCGCCAGCAGGAAGGGATAGTCGGTGGTGAACTTGGTGCAGCGCATGATGCGGTTGGGCACGGTCTGCAGGGTGACGTCGAGCAGAATGCCGAGCATCCCCATGCCCATCACGAAGGCGCCGAAGCGTGGATCGCTGCGGTCCACCCGGATGGTGTCGCCGCTGGCCAGCATGACTGTCATGGCCGCCACCGCATCGCACAGGGCGGACTGGTGCAGCCCCTGGCCGTGAGTGCCGGTGCTGAGCGCACCGCCCAGGGTCTGGATGCCGATGACGCCGGGGGAAACCGGCAACATCCGCTCCATGGCGATGAGATCGGCGTAGACGGTGTCGAGCGGGGTGCCCGCCTGGTAGGTGACGGTGTCGGCGGTCTGCGCCAACTGGCCACGCAGGTGGTGCAAGTCCACCAGCAGCGCCTGGCTGCCCTCGGCATAGACGCTGTGGATGGGTTCGAAGGAGAGGCCGGAGCCGATGAGGCGCAGCTTGCGCTCGGGGTTTTCCCGCAGCAGTTGCTGCAGTTCGTCGCGATTCTTCGGACGCCACACCTGCTCCAGTGCGCCGAGCGGATTGGTCCTGGACCAGTTGAACAGCACCTCCCGCTGACCTATCGCCTTGATGCTGTGAAATGCCTGGAACCTGACCGTCATACCGCCCCTCATCTTTATTGACGTCAAAATGAGCGCCAATTCTACCGAAAAGCGGGGCGCAAGGCATGAAAAACAAGCCCCTACAGTCGGGGGTGGATAGGGGAGAGCGCCTCTCCCCTCGCCTCAGCGCGTCTGCTGGGTCAGTGCCAGCAGCATGCCGAATCCCACCAGCAGAGCGCCAAACACCCGATCGATCCAGTGGCGCACCGCCAGCAGCCGACCCCTTACCGAATCGGTGGAGAAGAAGATCGCCACCGCGCTGAACCAGACGGCGTGGGCCAGCACGATGAAGGCGCCGTAACCGAGCTGGACCGCCAGCGGCGTCTGCGGCTGCACCACCTGCATGAACAGACTGACGATGAAGATGGTGGTCTTGGGGTTGAGCACATTGGTCAGAAAACCGGTGCGCAGCGCCCCCAGGCTGGAGAGGGCGGGCTGCTCGGCCAGCACCTCGGCGGTCGCCGGCTTGGCCCGCAGCATCTTGATGCCGAGGAAGATGAGGTAGGCAGCCCCCGCCAGCTTGATGAGATTGAACAGCCAGAGCGACTGCTGGATCAGCAGCCCCACCCCGAGCAGGGTGTAGGTGACGTGCACGCAGACCCCGGCGCCGATGCCGAGCGCCGTCAGCACCCCGCTGCGACGCGAGAGCAGCAGGCTGTTGCGCGACACCATGGCGAAGTCGGGCCCCGGGCTGATGACGGCAAAGAAGGTAATGGCTACTACGGCTAACAGTTCGGTCATGAAAATAGTCCTGATCACATGGAATATCGGCTATTTTATTTGGCCATAGCACCAATAACGAACGATAACTTCTGACATGAACGGTGAGAATGATTCACAGAAAAGCCTGTCGCTGCCGGCCCTGACCGCCCTGCGCTGTTTCGAGGTGGCGGCCCGTACCGAACACTTCAGCCGCGCCGCCGACGAGCTGCACCTCACTCACGGCGCGGTCAGCCGGGCGGTACGCCTGCTGGAAGAGGATCTCGGGGTCATGCTGTTCGAACGGCGCCAGCGCCGGGTCTTTCTGACCGAGGCGGGCGAGCGGCTCTATCAGGCGGTCAGGGAGGGGCTGGGCGGCATCCGCCAGACGGCGCAGGCGCTGCGCCGGCAGGGACGGCCGACGTCGCTGGTCATCTCCTGCGAGCCAACCCTGCTGATGCGCTGGCTGATCCCGCGCTGGCCCGCCTTCCAGGCCCTGCATCCCGAGCTGGACGTGCACCTGATGGCCGGTGGCGGTGCCCTCAGCTTCGGCAGCGGCATCGATCTCGCCATCCGGCGCAACGACTTCCAGTGGCCTGCCGAGCTCTACAGCCAGCCGCTGTTCGAGGAGCTGACCGGGCCGGTCTGCCAGCCGGGCAAGGTAGCACAGTTCTTCGAAGCGGGGGCAAACGGCCCGGCCCTGCGCCCTGGCGCCCCCCGCCTGCACACCAAGACCCGGCCGGGAGCCTGGCAGGAGTGGTTGCAGCACGCCGGCCAGTTTGCCGGCGAGGAGGCGCCGGGGCAGACCTTCGAGCACTTCTACTTCAGCCTGCAGGCGGCAGTCGCCGGGCTGGGGGTCGCCATCGGCCCCTACCGGCAGGTGTGCGACGACATCGAGGCCGGCCTGCTGGTGGCGCCGCTCGGCTTTTGTCCCGACGGCACCGGCTACCACCTGCTCGCCCCCGCCCCGCCCGCTCCCGGCAGCGCCCACGCCAGACTGTCGGAGTGGCTGCAATCCCTCACCTGATGGCTCAGACAGAAGCCAGCTGCACCGAGCGGTCGACCTGAGGCTGGGCCAATGCAGCCTGAAAGTCGCGCAGCGGCAGCGGACGGCCAAACAGGTAGCCCTGCAGGTAGTCGACGCCTTTGCGTTTCAGGTAGTCGGCCTGCTGGCGCGTCTCCACCCCCTCGGCAACCAGCGCGAGGCCGAGCCGGGTCCCCAGATCGATCACGTTGTCGACTATGTGCTCGGACAGGGATTCGGTGCCGATCCTGCCGATAAACGACTGATCTATCTTGAGATAGTCCACATGGAACTGCTGCAGGTAGTGCAGGCTGGAGTGGCCGGTGCCAAAATCGTCCATGGCCAGCCTGACCCCCATCTGGTCGAGCTGGCGAAACAGCGCCAGGGTCTGGGGATCCGCCACCAGCAGCTCCCGCTCGGTCAGCTCCAGCACCAGTACTACCTGGCCCGGCGCGAAGTGATCGAGGAAGCGCCGGCACTCGGCAAGCAGCGCCATGTCGCGACAGTGGGCGGCACTGATGTTGAAGCTGAGGTGAAACCCGTCGGGCACCAGGTCGCGCTCCATGCTCAGCTCGCGGGCCACCTCCTCCATCAGCAGGCTGGTCATCGGCACGATCAGACCGCTCGCCTCCGCCTGGGGGATGAAGAAATCCGGGCGGATCAGCCCGGCCGTCGGATGTTGCCAGCGCATCAACACCTCGGCCCCGATCACCCGCTCGCTCCCCGCCGCCACCAGCGGTTGCAAATAGGGCACAAACTCCCGATTGCGCAGGGCTCGCGCCAGCTCGACCTCCGGTGAACGGGGCCGTCCCAGCAGCCACCAGATGAGCAGGGCGAAGCCGAGGGAGATCCCCAGCAGCAGCAGGATGGCCCAGCGCCTGGCCTGCCACAGGGAGTTCCAGAACGAGGGCACCTCGTGCCCGGCATAGATGGAGAGCGGATAGCGGCTGGAGTGGATCTCATGGCTGGCCAGCATCGCCTGCGGCTGCCCCCCTTCACTCAGCACGCCCCGCTCGTCCAGCCACTGCTGCCCCACGTGCAGCAGCAGGGTGCAGGGCCGTCCGCTCAGCACCAGCATGAAGCGCAGGTACTCGCCGTCTATGGTGCTGAAAGCGGCCCCCTTGCCATGGCTGTCGCGCAGGGCCAACAGGGGGTGGTGGGCCCGCACCTGGTTGCCCGCCAACAGCAGCAGCCGTCCGCCGCTGTAACGCTCGAGCCGATCCGGCCACTGGATGGCACCGAACAGCGAGTTGCAGTAGATCCCGTTCTCCCCCACCAGGTTGACGGTGCGCACGAAGGGCACCAGCGCCACCTGCTGGCGCAGGGTGAACAGGGCCTGCTCGCACGGCTGATCGATGAAGGGAAAGAGCGAGCGGTTGGCACTCTCGGCGTGGGCCAGCATGGTTTCCATCAGGGTCACCGCCTGTCTGGCGGAGTGCTCGGACTGACGATCCAGAGCGTGCATATGACTGTTGTAGATGGCCCAGCCGCCGAACGTGAAGGGCAGGCTGAACAGCAACAGGGTGCAGCCAAGACGGAGCCAGGGACGGGAGAAATCCAGATTGGGCAGCGACATCGACATAGCGGGACCAGACAGCAAACATGGCAGCCCACCTTAACAGCCGATGCTGAACCCAGCCCTAATGTGTGCAAAAAACAACCAGGCATGCCCAGAACAAAAACAAAAGCCCCGGCACGGGCCGGGGCTTTGCATCAGCACGGGAGCGCCATGGCGGCGCCGACCCTTATACCGCTTGCTGCAGGATCACCGCATCGGCCTTCTTGGTGTAGGAGGCGATCTCGTTGAAGTTGAGGTAGCGATAGGTGTCGGCCGCAGTGGCGTCCAGGGTCTTGGCGTACTGCAGGTACTCGGCCACGGTCGGGATCTTGCCGATGATGGCGGCAACCGCAGCCAGCTCGGCAGAGGCCAGATAGACGTTGGCACCCTTGCCCAGACGGTTCGGGAAGTTGCGGGTGGAGGTGGAAACCACGGAGGCCCCTTCCGCTACCCGCGCCTGGTTGCCCATGCAGAGGGAACAACCGGGGATCTCGATGCGGGCACCGACCCGGCCGAAGATGCCGTAGTAGCCCTCTTCGGTCAGCTGATCCTTGTCCATCTTGGTGGGCGGCGCGATCCACATGCGGGTCGGCAGCTCGCCCTGATACTTCTCGAGCAGTTTGCCGGCGGCGCGGAAGTGGCCGATGTTGGTCATGCAGGAACCGATGAATACCTCGTCAATCTGGTCACCAGCCACGCTGCTCAGCAGACGGGCATCGTCCGGATCGTTCGGCGCGCACAGGATCGGCTCCTTGATGGTGGCCAGATCGATCTCGATGATTTCGGCGTACTCGGCATCCTTGTCCGCTTCCATCAGCACCGGGTTGGCCAGCCACTCTTCCATCCCCTTGATGCGGCGAGTGATGGTGCGTACGTCGCCGTAGCCTTCGGACAGCATCCATTTGAGCATCACGATGTTGGACTTCAGATACTCGATGATCGGCTCTTTATCCAGCTTGATGGTGCAACCGGCGGCGGAACGCTCGGCGCTGGCGTCGGCCAGTTCGAACGCCTGCTCCACCTTCAGGGTCGGCAGACCTTCGATCTCGAGGATGCGGCCGGAGAAGATGTTCTTCTTGCCCGCTTTCTCGACGGTCAGCAGCCCTTTCTGGATGGCGGCGTAGGGGATGGCATGGACCAGGTCACGCAGGGTGATGCCCGGCTGCAACTCGCCCTTGAAGCGCACCAGCACGGATTCCGGCATGTCCAGAGGCATCACGCCGGTGGCGGCGGCGAAGGCCACCAGACCGGAGCCCGCCGGGAAGGAGATGCCGATGGGGAAACGGGTGTGGGAGTCACCACCGGTACCCACGGTATCCGGCAGCAGCATGCGGTTCAGCCAGGAGTGGATGACGCCGTCACCCGGACGCAGGGAGACACCGCCGCGGTTCATGATGAAGTCCGGCAGGGTGTGGTGGGTCTGTACGTCGATGGGCTTGGGATAGGCCGCGGTGTGGCAGAAGGACTGCATGGTCAGATCGGCGGAGAAGCCGAGGCAGGCCAGGTCTTTCAGCTCGTCGCGGGTCATCGGGCCCGTGGTGTCCTGGGAGCCGACCGTGGTCATCTTGGGCTCGCAGTAGGTGCCGGGGCGAATGCCCTTCACGCCGCACGCCTTACCCACCATCTTCTGGGCCAGGGTGAAGCCTTTGCCGGTATCGGCCACCGGCTGCGGACGGCGGAACACGGTGGAGAACGGCAGACCCAGCGCTTCGCGGGCCTTGTCGGTCAGGCCGCGGCCGATGATCAGCGGGATGCGGCCACCGGCGCGCACTTCGTCGATCAGCACGTCGGTTTTCAGTTCAAACTGCGCCAGCACCTGGTCGGTGCCGTGCTTGCAGATCTTGCCGGCAAACGGGTAGATGTCGATCACATCGCCCATTTCCAGCTTGGAGACGTCCACTTCGATGGGCAGGGCGCCGGCATCTTCCATGGTATTGAAGAAGATCGGGGCAATCTTGCCACCGAGGCAGACACCGCCGGCGCGCTTGTTCGGCACGTGCGGAATGTCGTCGCCCATGAACCAGAGCACCGAGTTGGTGGCGGATTTGCGGGAAGAACCGGTACCCACCACGTCACCCACGTAAGCCAGCGGGAAACCTTTCTCTTTCAGCGCATCGATGGTCTTGATAGGGCCGATGACGCCATCCTTGTCCGGGGTGATGCCGGGACGGGCGTTCTTCAGCATGGCCAGCGCGTGCAGCGGAATGTCCGGGCGGGACCAGGCGTCCGGCGCCGGCGACAGGTCGTCGGTGTTGGTTTCGCCGGTCACCTTGAACACGGTGACGGTGATCTTCTCAGCCAGTTCAGGGCGGGAGAGGAACCACTCGGCATCGGCCCAGGATTGCATCACCTGCTTGGCGTGGGCATTGCCCGCCTTGGCCTTCTCTTCCACGTCGTGGAAGGAGTCGAACATCAGCAGGGTGTGGGAGAGGCCCTTGGCGGCAAGAGGAGCCAGGGTCGCGTGGTCCAGCAGGTCGATCAGCGGCTGAATGTTGTAACCACCCTGCATGGTGCCCAGCAGCTCGACGGCTTCGGCAGCGCTCAGGATGGGAGAGTGGGCTTCGCCCTTGGCGACGGCGGTGAGGAAGCCGGCTTTGACATAGGCCGCTTCATCAACACCAGGGGGAATACGGGAGGACAACAGCTCTTTCAGAAAGTCTTGTTCGCCGGCGGGCGGGTTCTTGAGCAGCTCAACCAGGGCGGCGACCTGCTCTGCGTCCAGAGGTTTGGCAACCACGCCTTCGGCGGCACGTTCTGCGACGTGTTTACGGTATGTTTCAAGCACGACTAATTCCTCTTTGGTCTTTTTTTGGGGTTCGCCCACGCTCGCGGCGATCGTCCTTGCGGGACACCCGTAGGGTGCCCCCCACTATATAAGTTTTAACGACTAATTAAAATCCAAAGCCTGTACAGATATTCATCAAAACAACATAACCATCTAAAGTTGCTGGTGTTTTACAAACAGATAAATGGCACACCAGAAATAAGTTAACAAAAAGGCATCATTTTGCCGTTATTCGAATGTGCTGCCCAATTGCAGATAGAACATGTCGTTGCCCCCCTCCGCCATGCCGTAGCCGAGGAAGATGGGGCCGAGGAAGCTCTCCACCCCCACGTAGACGGAGCCGGCGGTGAAGGAGCTCTCCATGCTGATGTCTTCACCCTTGTCCCACACCCCGCCCTGCTCGAGGGAGCCGCCCAGATAGAGCGGCGCCCGCAGCGCGCCGAAGTCGTTGTCCGCCACCCGGTAGATGTAGCGCAGCCCGCCAAACAGGCTGTAACGGCCGCTCAGCTGATAGCGCTGGAAGCCGGACATGCGGAACAACCCGCCCAGATCCTGCACGAACAGCGGCAGCTCTTCCTGGGAGGTAGAGCCCCCACCCTCCAGCAACAGGTTCAGGCTGTGTCTGTCCCAGGACCAGGGCTTGACCATCGCCAGGTGATAGTTGACCCCCTCATAGCGATCATCTATGTCACTGTTATTATCCAGCCGGACGGCGGAGTACCCCCCCTTGATGTCCCAGTAGGCGCCCTGATAGGGGAAGTAGCGGCTGTCTAGGGTATCGTGCTCGAAGCGGACATAGGGGCCCCAGGAGGAGGCATCCACCTTGGCATCCGCCACGTTGCGCACATCGATGTCGCCCACCTTCCCCTCCAACCCGAGCGAGAGGCGGCTCCAGGGCTGGCGATTCCAGCCCACCGCCAGATCGACGTTGGTGAAGTTGTACTCGGCGTCGACATAGCTCACCTCATTCGCCGCCCGCGTCTCCTCGGGGATGAAGATACGACGCTGGGTCTTGTCATAGGCCAGGCTCGCCTCGCCAAAAAAGGTCTGGGAGGGCTCCAGCGGGGTGTAGAAGTCAGTCTTGAAGTGCTTGGCGGTGCCGAGCGATGCCTCGGTCAGCCACTCGGCCCCCCAGTCGTTGACGTTGGTGAGGGTGTAGGACATGCCCACGTTGTAGTTGGAGCTGCTCTCGAAGTCATCGGAGAAGCCGAACTGGAAGTTGAGGTAGCCCGGCCCCCAGTTCTTCTCGCTGGCGTCCACCACCAGCACGTTCTCGCCGCCCCGCTCCTCCACCTCGTAGGTGATGCGATCGAACGACTCCAGCGCATAGAGCCGGCGAATGCCCGCCTCCAGGCTCTCGTTGGTCTGGATCTTGTCAGGCCGCACCTTCAGCATGGCATGCACCGTCTCGTCGGAGAGACGGGACTTGTTGATGATCTCCACCTTGTCGATGTAGTAGGCGGGCTGGCCGCTGCGCTCGGCGCGCCGGCTCAGCTTCTGGTTGCGATAGGCGGCATAGGCGGCGGGCGACAGAGAGAGCGCATCCAGCTGGGCCGAGGCACGGTTGGCCACCTGCTCCCCGAGCTTGATCCCCTCCGGCATCAGGGCGAAGTCGGCGATACCCATGTTGCCGAACTCAGGCGTCAGCAATACGTCTCTGGGCCCCATCAGCGCCTTCTGTTTCTCGGTGCCGACCTGGGTCATGTAAGTGGTGAGCTGATCGATCATGGCCAGCCCCGACTTCAAGGACTCGCGGGTGCGCAGCTTGGCGCTGATGTCCACCGCGATCACCACGTCGGCCCCCATCGCCTTGGCCACGTCCACCGGCATGTTGTTGACGGTGCCGCCATCGGCCAGGATGTGGCCCTCCCACTCCACCGGCTTGAGAGCGCCGGGAATGGACATGGACGCCTGCATCGCCTTGGCGAGGCTGCCGTGGTCCAGCACGAAGGGGGTCACCGTCTCCATGTCGGTGGCCATGGCGCGATAGGGAATGGGCAGATCGTCGAAGCTCTTCTGCACCGGCAGATTGGAGGTGGCGTGGCGCAGCAGGCTGGCCATGGACTGGCCCTGGAAGAAGCCGTCGGGGAACTGGACCGAGTCGCCATTGATGCCGATGTCGGTGCGCAGCTGATACTGCTCGCTCTGCTGCTTCTTGCGCAGGGAGAGCTCGTCACGCCCCACCTTGTCCTGATAGCCCTTGTTCCAGTCGATGGCCAGGGTGGTGCGCTCCACCTCTTCGGCGCTGAGTCCCATGGCGTACATGCCCGCCACGTAGGAGCCCATGCTGGTGCCCACTATGATGTCGACCGGGATGCGCTTCTCTTCCAGCACCTTGAGGATGCCGATGTGGGCCGCCCCCTTGGCACCACCGCCG
This sequence comes from Aeromonas sp. FL131, assembly GCF_049860615.1. Lineage (NCBI taxonomy): Bacteria > Pseudomonadati > Pseudomonadota > Gammaproteobacteria > Aeromonadales > Aeromonadaceae > Aeromonas > Aeromonas sp. FL131. Next base: position 5,040,088 of record NZ_CP187595.1, on the reverse strand, counting down.
CTGAGCACCAGGGCAATTTTGGGCCGCTCGGACTGGGCCGCCGCCATCAGCGGCAGACAGGCCAGCAATATCAGGAACAGGGGGTTCCATCCTCGACGAAAGATGCGCATATGATTTTCCATTGAATCCAGGGCGAGCCAGCTAGGCAGTGAAGCCTACTATAAGGGGCGGCCGGCGAACCGCAACAGTTCGCAGGGGATATCGGCACGCATTGCGACGCTGGCCGCCCATGCGGCGATGTGAGCGCAAACGTAATCCGTCAATAAAGTGGGTCGGCCTATCAAGGGTGGCGCCGGGCTGCCGCTAATATGTCCTCAATCCCGTGTTCACACACCCGAGTCACTCCTATGCTTGCAAGCCTGACACTCAAACAGAAAATCCTGGCCACGGTCACCCTGGCCGTGGTGCTCTCCTGCCTGCTGGTAGGCTACTTCAGCCAGCGCTCGGCGCAGCAGCTGATCGAAAGCCGCATGTTCGAGCAGGAGCTGCCCAACCTGACCCAGCGCATCGGCAAGGAGATCGAGAAGGATCTCACCTCGGTCGCCGGCGCCGCCAGACAGCTGGCCAACGATCGTTTCGTGCTGGACTGGGTGGCCCGCGGCATGCCCAAGGAGCAGGAGTCGATCCTGATCGACCAGCTCAAAGACATGGCAGCCCAATACGGGCTGGTCACCGCCTCTTTCGCCGATCGCCAGAGCGCCGCCTACTACAACCAGGATGGCTTCCTGCGCAACCTCACCCCGGAGCAGGACGCCTGGTTCTACGGCTACACCAAGAGCCAGCAAGACCTGATGCTCAGCATCTTTCGCGAGAGCAACGGCGAGGTGAAGCTGTTCGTCAACTTCCAGCAGCTCAATGGCCGCGGCCTCGCCGGCCTCGCCAAGTCCCTCGACAGCATGGTCAGCATGCTCGCCAACTTCCGCATCGGCGACAGCGGCTTCGTGTTCATGACCGACGGCAGCGGCAAGGTGAAACTGCACCCCGACGCCAGCCGCATCGACCGTGACAACCTGGCCCAGCTGGCAAGCGGCAGCGGCAACCTGCTGAACAAGCAGTCCTTTGCCGCCACCCACGCCGAGATCGACGGTCAGCCGGTGGTGCTGGCCAGCAGCTACATTCCGCTGCTCGACTGGTATCTGGTGGCCCAGGTGCCGGAAGCGGAGATCTATGCCGAGCTGGACCGGGCCCGCCTGCACATCCTGCTGGTGAGCCTGGCCATCGCCGTCGGCATGGGGCTGCTCGGCATGCTGCTGGCCGGCTCGGTGAGCCGCCCGCTCAACCAGCTGGCCCGCCTGTTCCGCGAACTCGGCAGCGGTGACGGCGATCTGACCCAGCGCCTCAAGGTGGAGGGGCGGGATGAACTGGCCCAGGTTGCGACCGGCTTCAACAACTTCGTCGCCAAGATCCACGGCTCCATCGAGCAGGTGGCGAGCAACTCCCGCCAGCTCGCCGCCACTGCCAACGAGGTGGCCGCCAAGGCTCAGCTGACCCAACACAACTGCACCGCCCAGCGCGATCGCACCGTGCAGGTGGCCACCGCCATCCACGAAATGGGCGCCACCGTGAGTGAAATCGCCGGTAACGCGTCTCTGGCGGCCGATGTGGCCAAGCAGGCCAACGAACAGGCCGACGCCGGCGCCTTGGTGGTAGCCCAGGCCCGTCACGGCATCGTCGGCCTCTCCGGCGAGATTGAACAGGTGGCTGGGGTGATCGAGTCGCTGGCCAGCCAGACCGACTCCATCGGCAGCATCCTCGACACCATCCGCAGCATCTCGGAGCAGACCAATCTGCTGGCGCTCAACGCCGCCATCGAGGCCGCCCGCGCCGGGGAACAGGGCCGCGGCTTCGCGGTGGTGGCCGACGAAGTGCGCAACCTCGCCAGCCGCTCTGCCGCCTCCACCGCCGAGATCCAGGGCATGATCAACCGGCTGCAGGAGCAGAGCGCCCGCGCCGTCAGCGCCATGGCTCAGGGCCGCAACCAGAGTCTGGAAGTGGTGACCCAGGCTGACGAGGCCAACGGCGCCCTCGGCCAGATCACCGCCCACATCACCCAGATCAGCGACATGAACATCCAGGTCGCCACCGCCACCGAGGAACAATCCAGCGTGGTGGGCGAGATCAACCGCAACGTGGAAGACATCAACCAGCTCACCATGGAGACCGCCGACATCGCCCACCAGCTGACCGAGTCGAGCCGCAGCCTGCAGCACCTCTCCGGCGAGCTGGACAAGCTGGTCGGCAACTTCCGACTTTAAGACTTCTGACATCATAAGGGGGCGCTATGGCGCCCCTTTTTGTTGGCTATTTGTTAACAAAAACTCAAGTTGGTGCCAAATCCGTCGATTTATACTCTGATAATTCACATCGTCATGATCAGCGAGGAAAACCCATGCTAGAAGGTAAACTGACGCTCAAATTGCAGCTGATCCTGGCTGTCACCGTGCCCTGTCTCGCCCTGCTGCTGGTGGGCGGTGCCAGCCTCAAGAGCATGGGCACCATCCAGCAACAATCCACCGAGCTTTACCAGAACACCGCCACCCCCATGCGCGCCATGGCGGAGGTGGTGTCGCGCATTCCCCGCATGCGGGTCGGCATCGACATGATGCTGCTGCAGGATACCTCCCTCAAGGATGTGAAGGGGGTGATCACCCGGGTCAAGGAGAGCCGGGAGGAGGACATTCCCGAGATGCGTCAGGCCATGCAACAGGCCGTCACCGCCCAGACCGACCCCGCCGCCAAAGCCAATGCCCAGCAGCTGCTCAGCCAGTTCGAAGGGATGGCGAGCAACGAGCTGGCGCCCATGCTGCAGGCGCTGGAACAGGGCGACATGGAAGCGGCAAGGGGCATCTATCGGGATCGCTATACCGTCACCTACGGCACCATGCGCAAGGATGCCAACGCCCTGCTCGACGGCCTGATCCAGCAGGCCCAGCAGCGCCATCAGCTCGGTGAACAGAGCTATGCCAGCGGGCGGCTGCAGATGATCAGCATCATCACCGGCGCCATCCTCATCTCGCTGCTAGTCTCGGTACTCATCCTGATGAACCTCAAGCGCCGGGTCGGCTTCCTGCAGCAGTACATCGGCTATGCCGCCGAACACCTGGCGCTGGATTCCCGTGCCCAGCTGAACGGCAATGACGAGCTGGCGGAGATCACGGTGAGCTTCAATCACTTCGTCAGCAAGATCCACAGCGCCATCGAGCAGGTGGCCCGCAACTCCCATCAGCTGGCCGCCACGGCTGACGAGGTGGCCGCCAAGGCCCAGCTGACCCAGCAGAACTGTACCGCCCAGCGCGACCGCACCGTGCAGGTGGCCACCGCCATCCACCAGATGGGTGCCACCGTCACCGAGATCGCCGGCAACGCCTCCCTCGCCGCAGAAGTGGCGAGACAGGCCAACGAGCAGGCGGATGCGGGTGCCGGCGTGGTCGCCCAGGCGCGCCACGGCATCGTCGGTCTCTCCGACGAGATTGCGCAGGTCGCCGGGGTGATCGAGTCGCTGGCGACCCAGACCGACTCCATCCGCAGCATTTCGGAGCAGACCAACCTGCTGGCGCTCAACGCCGCCATCGAGGCGGCCCGCGCCGGTGAGCAGGGTCGCGGCTTCGCCGTGGTGGCCGACGAGGTGCGCAACCTCGCCAACCGCTCCGCCGCCTCCACCGCCGAGATCCAGGGCATGATCAACCGGCTGCAGGAACAGAGTGCCCGCGCCGTCAGTGCCATGACCCAGGGCCGCAGCCAGAGCCTGGCCGTCGTCACCCAGGCTGACGAGGCCAACGGCGCACTCGGCCAGATCACCGCCCACATCACCCAGATCAACGACATGAACATCCAGGTCGCCACCGCCACCGAAGAGCAGTCGAGCGTGGTCGGCGAACTCAACCGCAACGTGGAGGACATCAACCAGCTCACCATGGAGACCGCCGACATTGCGCACCAGCTGACCGATGCCAGTCGCGGCCTGCAGCAGCTCTCCGGCGAGCTGGACAAGCTGGTCGGCCACTTCCGTCTGTAGCTTTTGGCTGCCTCGGCACGACTTGCCAGAGGGCGCTGCGGCGCCCTCTGTCGCCACCACGGCAGGCCGTGACGCAGGGGCTTTGCGCCGCCTCCACCCACCTCTGAAAATGCCCCATAATCAGGAAAATAAGAGGAGGAGTTATGGGCAAGCTGGTAGTGATGATCTTGCTGAGCGGTCTGCTCAGCGCCTGCAGCAGCGGGCCGGTACGGGTACACAGCGCCGACGTGAGCGTGGACGATACCCGGATCCGGGTCAGCGACGGGGATCGAGGGGGTTACGGTACCTTCTGTCCGCCGGGACAAGCCAAGAAAGGGCGCTGCTAGCGCCCTTTTTTACAGTCATACATCTTCTGGTCCGCCTGCTGCAGCAGTTGTTCCAGCGCTGGTGGCGAGCGTCCGTCATAGTGTCCGACACCGATCGAGCAGGCCAGCTGATAGGGTTTGCCGCTCTCCTGATTAAAGACAGCCAGAGCCTCGGCAAAACGGGCCAATACCCTTGTTATCTCAAGAGGCCCTGAACCCAGCAGCAGCACCGCAAATTCATCGCCCCCCAGCCGGGCAAAAATATCCGCCTCCCGAAAAACCCGGCACATCAGACCGGCCATCTGTTGCAAGGCATCGTCACCCACATCGTGCCCAAGCTGGTCGTTGATCTCCTTGAAACGGTTGAGATCGATGAACAGCAGGGTAGCCTCCCGCTCCTGCCGGTGAGCCAGTTGCAGACATTTTTGCGCCAGCAGCATGAAGCCGCGCCGATTGGTGATACCGGTAAGGTCATCAAGCGTAGCCAGCTGGATCGCGGCCAGCTCGCGCTCCACCATGCCGGCCAGATCCGTCAGCAAGCCCTGTTGGCGCGAATCCAGCAGTCGCGGCTTGCGGTCAATGATGCACAGAGTGCCCAGCTTGTAACCTTCGCCAATCTGTAACGGGCAGCCGGCATAGAAGCGGATATGGGGTTCACCGGATACCAGCGGATTATCGGCAAAGCGCAGATCCTGCCTGGTATCCTCCACCACGAACAGACCATCACCGAGAATGGCATGCCCGCAGAAAGAGACGTCGCGCGGTGTCTCCTGCACCGGCAAACCACAACAGGACTTGAACCACTGCCGGTTTTCATCCACCAGCGACACCAACGAGATGGGCACATCAAACATGCTGCGCGCCATCCTGGTAATCCGATCGAAACGCTCTTCGGCGGAGCTGTCGAGAATGGAGATCCGGCGCAATGCATCGAGGCGCAATCTTTCATTGTCAGGGATAGCCGGTGTTTGCATGGCTGACTCCAGCAAGTGATATGGAAGTCACTAGCATAGCAACCAGCCCCGAACAAATCTCATCTATATACAAAAACAAAAAAGCCGCTCGATTGAGCGGCTTTTTTACAGGCAGAAGCGAATCACTTCTTCTTCTTGGCCTTGGCGTTCGGCAGGTCGGTGATGGAGCCTTCGAACACTTCGGCTGCCAGGCCCACGGACTCGTGCAGAGTCGGGTGAGCGTGGATGGTCAGCGCGATGTCTTCGGCGTCGGCACCCATCTCGATGGCCAGACCGATTTCACCCAGCAGTTCACCACCGTTGGTACCGACGATGGCACCACCGATGACGCGGCCGCTCTCCTTGTCGAAGATCAGCTTGGTCATGCCGTCGGAGCAGTCGGACGCGATGGCGCGACCGGAAGCCGCCCACGGGAAGGTGGCCACTTCGAAGTTCAGCCCTTGTTGCTTGGCTTCCTTCTCGGTCAGACCAACCCAGGCCATCTCTGGCTCGGTGTAGGCGATGGACGGGATCACTTTCGGGTCGAAGTAGTGCTTCTTGCCGGCGATGACTTCGGCAGCCACGTGGCCTTCGTGCACACCCTTGTGAGCCAGCATCGGCTGACCAACGATGTCACCGATGGCGTGGATGTGCGCCACGTTGGTACGCAGCTGCTTGTCCACCTCGATGAAACCGCGCTCGGTCACGGCAACGCCGGCCTTCTCGGCATCCAGCATCTTGCCGTTCGGCACACGACCTACGGCAACCAGCACGTTGTCGTAACGCACCGGCTCGGCCGGGGCGTGCTTGCCTTCGTAGGAGACGTACAGGCCGTCTTCACGGGCTTCAACTGCGGTGACCTTGGTCTCCAGCATGATGTTGAACTTCTTGGCCACGCGCTTGGTGTAGATCTTGACGATGTCTTTGTCGGCAGCCGGTACCAGCTGGTCGGCAAATTCCACCACGTCGATCTCGGAACCCAGGGAGGAGTACACGGTACCCATCTCCAGGCCGATGATGCCGCCACCGATAACCAGCAGCTTGCCAGGAACGGTAGTCAGCTCCAGCGCATCGGTAGAGTCCCATACGCGCGGATCGTCATGCGGAATGAACGGCAGCTTCACCGGACGGGAACCGGCAGCGATGATGGCGTTGTCGAAGGTCACGGTGGTTTTGCCGTCGGCACCTTCCACTTCCAAGGTGTTCGGGCCGGTAAATTTACCGAAGCCGTTAACAACCTGTACTTTACGCATCTTGGCCATGCCAGCCAGTCCGCCGGTCAGCTGGTTGATGACTTTCTCTTTCCACAGACGGATCTTGTCGATGTCGGTCTGCGGGGCACCGAAGACGATGCCATGCTCGGCCAGCGCCTTGGCTTCTTCAATGACTTTGGCGACGTGCAGCAGCGCCTTGGACGGGATGCAACCCACGTTCAGGCAGACGCCACCCAGGGTGGAGTAACGCTCGACGATAATAGTATCCAGACCCAGATCGGCTGCACGGAAGGCAGCGGAATAACCGGCAGGGCCAGCACCCAGTACTACGACCTGGGTTTTGATTTCTTTACTCATCATGACCTCTTTGTCGTTCTTATATCCCCGGACAGCGCAGTCTTAAACCAGAACGAGGCGGCTGCAGCCGTGAAAAAAACGGGGCAAGTTTACAATCCTGTTAACGAAATGAGAAGTAAAAAGGGCAGGCTCTGGGCCCGCCCTCTCACTTACAGGACCAGTCGACGAACGTCGGACAGCACGCCGTTCATGGTGGTGATGAAGCGAGCTCCATCGGCACCATCGATGACGCGGTGGTCGTAGCTCAGGGCCAGCGGCAGCATCAGGCGCGGCGCGAATTCTTTGCCGTTCCACTTCGGCTTCATCTCGGACTTGGAGACGCCCAGGATGGCCACTTCCGGCGCGTTGACGATCGGGGTAAAGCTGGTACCGCCGATGCCACCCAGGCTGGAGATGGTGAAGCAACCGCCCTGCATGTCGGCAGCGGTCAGCTTGCCGGCACGGGCCTTCTTGGAGATCTCGGCCAGATCACGAGACAGCTCCATGATGCCCTTCTTGTTGACGTCACGCACCACGGGCACAACCAGACCGTTGGGGGTATCCACCGCCACACCGATATGGATGTACTTCTTCATGATCAGCTTGCTGCCATCTTCGGACAGGGAGCTGCAGAAGCGCGGGTGAGCTTCCAGCGCCTTGGCGGCGGCTTTCAGGATGAACACCAGCGGGGTGATCTTCACGTCAGCCTTCTGCTTCTCGAGCATCGCGTTCTGCTCTTTGCGGAACGCTTCCAGCTCGGTGGTATCGGCTTCGTCGAACTGGGTGACATGGGGGATCATGACCCAGTTGCGGTGCAAGTTCGGACCGGAGATCTTCTGGATGCGGGTCAGATCGACCTCTTCCACATCACCGAACTTGCTGAAATCGACCTTCGGCCACGCCAGCACACTCATGCCGTTGCCGTTGCCATTGCCAGTGCCTTGACCTGCAGCCGGAGCGGACTCGGCGCGCTTGACCGCATCCTTCACGTAGGCTTGCACGTCTTCTTTGACGATGCGGCCCTTGCGACCGGAGGCTTTAACCTTGGCCAGGTTGACACCGAACTCACGAGCCAGACGGCGCACGGCCGGCGAGGCGTGTACGTAGGCATCGTTGGCAACGAAGTCAGAGGCAGCAGCAGCCTGGGCAACCGGAGCCGGAGCTGCGGCAACAGGGGCAGCAGCGACCGGGGCGGCAGCCTGAGCAACCGGGGCAACTGCGGCGGCCGGAGCAGCACCAGCCACTTCGAATACCATGATCAGGGAACCGGTGGAGACCTTGTCACCCGCCTTCACCTTGATCTCTTTGACCACACCGGCGAACGGCGCAGGCACTTCCATGGAGGCCTTGTCACCTTCCACGGCGATCAGGGACTGGTCGGCTTCAACCTTGTCACCCACGGCAACCATGATCTCGGTGACTTCGACTTCGTCGCCACCGATATCCGGTACATTGACTTCTTTGGCAGCGGCGGCAACCGGGGCAGCAGCCACGGGAGCGGCAGCCTGGGCCGGTGCGGCAGCAACGGCAGGAGCGGCGCCAGCCACTTCAAAGACCATCACCAGGGAACCGGTAGAGACCTTGGCGCCAGCAGCGACCTTGATCTCGACCACACGGCCCGCGAACGGTGCCGGCACTTCCATGGAGGCCTTGTCACCTTCCACGGCGATGATGGACTGGTCGGCTTCAACCATGTCGCCCACGGCAACCATGATCTCGGTCACGTCCACTTCGTCGTCACCGATGTCCGGCACGTGCACGTCTTTGCGAGCGGCAGCAGCAGGAGCGGCGGCCGGGGCGGCTGCAACCGGTGCAGCGGCCTGAGCCGGCGCAGGTGCGGCAGCACCTTCGGCTTCGAAGACCATGATCTGGGAACCGGTGGCAACCTTGTCACCCACCTTGATCAGGATCTCTTTGACGATACCGGCGGACGGGGCCGGTACTTCCATGGAGGCCTTGTCGCCTTCTACCGCGATGATGGACTGATCGAGCTCGACCTTGTCACCCACGGCCACCATGATCTCGGTGACTTCAACTTCATCGGCGCCGATATCCGGCACCATAATCTGTTTGGACATTGTGCTTTATCCTCTTGCGTGCATCCGCGTGACCGACTGCTGTCACGCGTCTCTCGCGTTAACCTTTGCAAGGTCGTGCCGGGCAGCGAGTCCCGGCACGACACTTGATCCTCTTACGCGTACAGCGGGTTGACCTTGTCGGCATCGATGCCGTACTTGGCGATGGCGTCGGCCACAACCTGCTTGTCTACCTCGCCGCGCTTGGCCAGTTCGGTCAGGGCAGCAACCACAACGTAGAATTCGTTCACTTCGAAGTGACGACGCAGGTTGGCACGGCTGTCGGAACGGCCGTAACCGTCGGTACCCAGCACGCGGTAGTTCTCGGTCGGTACGAAGGCACGCACCTGATCGGCGAAGGACTTCATGTAGTCGGTCGCGGCGATGATGGCTTCAGAACCCAGTACCTGAGCGATGTACGGTACGCGAGCATCGGCGTTCGGGTGCAGCATGTTCCAGCGATCCGCGTCCTGACCGTCACGAGCCAGCTCGTTGAAGGAGGTGACGCTGAACACATCGGAGCCGATGCCGTACTCGCTGGCCAGGATCTGGGCGGCAGTGCGCACGTGACCCAGGATGGAGCCACAACCCAGCAGCTGTACCTTGGCCTTGGTGCCGGCCACGGTTTCCAGCTTGTAGATACCCTTGCGGATGCCTTCCTCGGCGCCTTCCGGCATGGCCGGCATGGCGTAGTTCTCGTTCAGGGTGGTGATGTAGTAGAAAACGTTCTCCGGCTTCTCACCGTACATGCGACGCAGACCATCCTGTACGATCACCGCTACTTCATAGGCGTAGGACGGGTCGTAGGAGACGCAGTTCGGGATGGTGTTGGCCAGGATGTGGCTGTGACCATCTTCGTGCTGCAGACCTTCGCCGTTCAGGGTAGTACGACCGGAGGTCGCACCCAGCAGGAAGCCACGGGCTTGCTGGTCACCGGCAGCCCACGCCATGTCGCCGATCCGCTGGAAGCCGAACATGGAGTAGTAGATGTAGAACGGGATCATCGGGCAATCGTTGGTGCTGTAAGAGGTCGCAGCAGCCAGCCAGGAGGACATGGCGCCCAGCTCGTTGATGCCGTCTTGCAGAACCTGACCCTGCTTGTCTTCCTTGTAGTAGGAGACGATATCGCGGTCTTGCGGGGTGTACTGCTGACCGTGCGGGCTGTAGATACCGATCTGGCGGAACAGACCTTCCATACCGAAGGTACGAGCTTCGTCAGCCAGGATCGGGACGATGCGCTTGCCGATGGACTTGTCTTTCAGCATCACGTTCAGGGAACGCACGAACGCCATGGTGGTGGAGATTTCGCGCGCCTGTTCACCCAGCAGCGGACCGAAAGCATCCAGCGCCGGGATTTCCAGCTTGGTGGTGCTCTCGCGCAGACGGGTCGGTACATAGCCCTTCAGCGCGGCACGGCGGGCGTGCAGGTATTTGTGCTCTTCGGTACCCTCTTCGATCTTCAGATACGGCAGGGTTTCCAGCTGCTCGTCGGTGACCGGCAGGTTGAAACGGTCACGCAGGTGACGCACGGAGCCCAGATCCATCTTCTTGACCTGGTGAGCGATGTTCTTGCCTTCGGCCGCTTCACCCATGCCGTAACCCTTGATGGTCTTGGCCAGGATCACGGTCGGCTTGCCCTTGGTCGCTGCAGCCTTGGAGAAGGCGGCGAACAGTTTGCGAGGATCGTGACCACCGCGGTTCAGGGCGAAGATCTCCTCGTCGGTCATGTCTTTGACCAGCGCGGCGGTTTCCGGGTAACGGTTGAAGAAGTGCTCACGCACGTAGCCGCCATCGCGGGACTTCATGGTCTGGTAGTCACCGTCCACGGTCTCGTTCATCAGCTGGATCAGCTTGCCGGAAGTGTCTTTCTTCAGCAGCTCATCCCATTTGCGACCCCAGATAACCTTGGTGACATCCCAGCCAGCGCCGGAGAACAGGCCTTCCAGCTCGTTGATGACCTTGCCGTTGCCGACAACCGGACCATCCAGACGTTGCAGGTTGCAGTTGACCACGAACACCAGGTTGTCGAGCTTTTCACGCACGGCAACGGTCAGGGCGCCCTTGGCTTCCGGCTCGTCCATCTCGCCGTCACCCAGGAAGGCGTAAACGGTCTGCTCGGAGCAATCCTTGATGCCACGGTCGGTCAGGTACTTCAGGAAGCGAGCCTGATAGATGGCGGCGATGGGGCCCAGACCCATGGAGACGGTCGGGAACTGCCAGAAGTCCGGCATCAGTTTCGGGTGCGGGTAGGAAGGGATACCCTTGCCATCCACTTCCTGACGGAAGTTGTCCAGCTGCTCTTCGGTCAGACGACCTTCGGCGAAGGCACGAGCATAGATGCCCGGGGAGATGTGACCCTGGAAGTAGACCAGGTCGCCACCGTCCTTCTCGCTGCGAGCGCGGAAGAAGTGGTTGTAGCAGACTTCGTAGATGGTCGCGGAAGAAGCGAAGGAAGACATGTGACCACCCAGGTCCAGGTCTTTCTTGGAGGCGCGCAGCACGATCATCATGGCGTTCCAGCGGATGATGGCGCGAATGCGGCGCTCCATCTCCAGGTCGCCCGGGTAGTCCGGCTCTTCGCTGGACGGGATGGTGTTGATGTAATCGCGGTTTGCCTTGGCAGCCACGTCCACACCGCTTGCGCGGGCTTTCTCGGCCAACTGTTCAAGGATGAACTGAGCGCGTTGGGGACCCTCTTCACGCAGCAGGGATTCCAGAGAGGCAAGCCACTCCAGCGTTTCTATCGGGTCCACATCGTTCTTCAGGATATCAGACATGGCTGGTTCCTATTTTGTTGTGATTGCACGGCATTGCACGGCGAAGGGCGCAAGCATTCGACAATAAAGCCTTGTGGGATTAGTTTTCCTGCTGACGGATCCGACGCATGGATCGCTGGATCCGGCTGTCTTCCCTCTGCATATCCAACAAGGTGTCCTCGATAAAGGCCAGGTGCTCATGACAAGCTGCCCTGGCCCGCTCCGGAGCCCCCGACAGGATAGCCTCGATCAGATGCGCGCGATGGCGACGGATCTTGGCGACCACTCCCGGACGGCGATTCAGAATTTCGTTATTGCGTAAAATGTTCTGCTCAAGCATGGGGCCCATGGCCCGCAGCAGATGCAGCAGCACCACGTTGTGGGACGCCTCGGCCACCGCCAGATAGAACTGGGTGACGGCAGCGGATTCGCTGACCAGCGAGCCTTGCTGGCCAGCCTCCTCGATGGCGGACTGCACCTGACGGATGCGCTCGAAATCGGCGTCAGTACCCCGTAACGCAGCATAGTAGGCGCAGATGCCTTCCAGTGCGTGGCGAAACTCCAGCAGGTCATACTGGGCTTCCGGGTGAGTGCTGAGCAGCTCGAACAGGGGATCGGCGATCCCTTTGCTCAAGGCGTTTTGTACGTAAGTGCCGCCGCCCTGACGACGATACAAGAGTCCTCTTGCCTCGAGGCGCTGGATGGCTTCGCGCAGCGAGGGGCGCGATACCTGAAACTGGATGGCCAGTTCCCGCTCGGGCGGCAACTTCTGGCCCGGCTGCAAACTGCCTTCCAGAATCATCTGTTCCAGCTCGGCGACAATGGCGTCGGCCAACTTGGGTTGAGTAATCTTGAGATAGGGCATGAGGCTGCTTTGTTAAATTGGTATTACCAATTTCATGAATGGGGCGAAAATTAGCAGAGGGCATGGGAAAAGTCCACCCAAAAGATGATCTGAATCAAGAATCAACCTTGCCACTTAAGGGGTAAAGAGAGGGATTTATGATTTAGCTCATAGAAATTGGTCAGACCAATATTTTTGACATCGCTCACAGGCAACATTTGATCAACAGCCAGTAAAAATGGCCTGCCATAAAGGCAAGCCATTGTTTTAAAAACACAAACTTATTTTTAGAATAATTACTTAAAGTTGAGTGCCTGACGGTAACGCGGCCATTCGAAACTGTCACCCGGATCCGTCTTGCGCCCCGGCGCTATGTCGCAATGGCCGACGATGCGATCCGCCGTAATGGCGGGGTAATGGCTAGACAAGGTTCGGCTGAGCCCGATCAATGCCTCGTATTGTGCATCCGTGTAGGGCTGCTCATCGGTCCCTTCCAGCTCGATCCCGATGGAAAAGTCGTTGCACGCCTCGCGTCCCTGCCAGCTCGATACCCCCGCATGCCAGGCTCTGGCACCAAACGGCACATATTGCACCAGCTCACCGTCGCGCCGGATCAGGCAGTGTGCCGAGACCCGCAGCTGATGGATACCGGCAAAATAGGGATGAGCGTCGGGATCGAGTCGCCCAAGGAAAAGATCATCGATGAAGGGACCGCCAAACTCGCCAGGCGGCAGGCTGATGCCATGCACCACCAGCAGGGAGATATCGCTCGGGGTGGCCCGCTCGTTGTGGTGCGGTGATGGCACCTTGCGGGCTTGCTCACACCAACCGTCTGAATCAATGGAAAATACTATTTTTGGCTGAGTCATTGTCTACTCGCTCTGCAATGGAATGGCGCATCTGGCAACACTGGACGGGCAACAAGGCGATCCACCTCTCAGGCTCATCGCAGTCGCCTCATGACAACGGGCAACTGTGGTAGGCTGGGCCATCTTCCGCTCGACTCAGGAAAGGATATGCACCCGATGGCACGCCGCTTCTGGTTGCTGGCCTGGCTCTCCCTGATGGGATTGCTGACCCTCTATTTTCATGCCCGCGAACAACCATCAGTCACCGCCAGCGGCGACCTGCTGCTCAAGGCCGATGCCAGCGGCCACTATCGTCTGGAGGGTGCCATCAACGGTCAGCCGGTGCAACTGCTGCTCGATACAGGAGCAACCCGCATTACCGTGCCACAACAGGTCGCCGAGCGGCTTGGCCTGACCGCCCGCGGCAGCAGCCAGGTCAATACGGCAGCCGGCTTTATCCGGGTCGGCAACGGCACCATCGAAACGCTGGCGATGGGACCACTGACCTTGTACGATCTGGCTATCTTCATCAATCCGGCAGCGGCTGGCGACGAGGTGCTGGTAGGCATGAACGCCCTCGGCCGGCTGGAGCTGGTTCAAAAGGAGCGGCAGTTGCTGCTCAGACCTTTGCAGGAATAAAAGGCATGCTACAACAGGACATCCGCCGCGCCGTGCGCGCCGCACTACTCGAAGACTTGGGCGATGCCCTCACCCCTTTGGATCAACCGGATGCCGGTGCCGACATCACGGCCCAGTTGATCCCGGCGGATCGCCTCGCCAGCGCCAGGGTCATCACCCGCGAGGCTGGTGTATTTTGCGGCCAGCCCTGGGTCGATGAGGTGTTTGTCCAGCTTGGTGGCGAAGTCAGAGTTGAATGGCTGGTACAAGATGGCGAAGTGCTCTCCCCCAATCAGGAACTGTTTCGCCTGCACGGCCCGGCCCGCGTGTTGCTGACCGGTGAGCGCAATGCCCTCAACTTCGTGCAGACCCTCTCCGGAGTGGCCTCTCTTACCGCTCGCTACGTGGCCGAGTTGGCAGATACCGATTGTCGGCTGCTCGATACCCGCAAGACCCTGCCGGGACTGCGCAGCGCCCAGAAGTACGCTGTCACTTGTGGCGGTGGCAAGAACCACAGGATCGGCCTGTTCGACGCTTACCTCATCAAGGAGAACCACATTATTGCCTGTGGCGGTATCGCTGAAGCAATCAGTGAAGCGCGCCGTCTCAACCCGGGTAAACCGGTAGAGGTAGAAGTCGAATCCCTGGTCGAGCTGGAGCAGGCCTTGGCTGCCGGCGCCGACATAGTGATGCTGGATAACTTCGACATTCCCATGATGCGCGAGGCGGTTGCCCTCAATCAGGGCCGGGCCAAGCTGGAGGTATCTGGCAATGTCACGCTGGATACCCTGGCTGACTATGCCGCCACCGGCGTCGATTTTATCTCGGTCGGCGCCCTGACCAAGCATGTCCGCGCCTTGGATCTCTCCATGCGATTCATCTAGCCGCAGAGGCATCATCATTCCCCCGTCTTGTCGCTGACATATAACAAGATGAAGGACTTGCAAAAGGCGCCACGGGCGCCTTTTCTTTAAGGCAGGATCCCTCGGCAAAGGAGTGTGAGATGGACCCATCCCCGCCAGTAAAAAAGAGTCGATAGGGACTCTTCATCCATGATTTATATCAAAATTTTCGCAAATGACAGAAAGATTGTTAACAAAGACCCCGGCCTCTGTTGCCAAGTCAAACAGCTCGGATAAGATACTGACGTGTGGATAGTTTTCCACCGGCACTTCCCAGGAACCAAGGACAAAAAGGATATTTGAAATGAAGAAACAATCAGGCTTTACCCTTATCGAATTGATGATCGTGGTCGCGATCGTCGCCATCTTGGCCGCCATCGCGCTGCCGGCGTATCAGACCTACACAAAAAAAGCAAAGTTCTCTGAAGTAGTTACAGCAACAGGAGCGTTTAAAACTGCAGTTGAAGTGTGCGCACAGAAAGATGGGGCACTAACCAATTGCGCGACAGCAGGTACAAATGGAATTCCTGCTGCTGTAAGTGCCTCTGCATCTGCCAATAGCTACGTACAGTCAGTTGATATCGCTCTCTCTGGAACTGCTGTGCAGATAACTGCTATGGGCAAAGTCCCTCCTTTTGCCTCAGGTGAAGAAACCTATATCCTCGAAGGTAACTATGATGGGGGAAGGGTCATATGGACAAATGCTGCGAGTGGTAGCACTTGTTCGGCTGCAGGTATCTGCTAATACATGACTTCTAGTCCCAATAGCGGCTTGGCGTTAAGCCTGGCCGCCTCTTCCCTGCTCAGTGAGTCCGACTCACAACGCTATCTGAGCCAAGCCAAGGCACAGCGCAAACCTTTTGTGACCTTTCTGATCGAAAACGAAATCCTCGACAGCAAAGCATTGGCGGACTTCTGCGAGCTGGAGTATGGGGTACCTCTGCTGGATCTTGCCGCCTTCGACCTGGCCGAGATCCCGCAGAAATACCTCAATCAGAAGCTGATTGAAAAACATCATGTCCTGCCCATTTACACCCAGGGGCACACCCTCTATATCGCCATGTCGGATCCCACCAATGTCTCTGCACTGGAGGATTTTGGTTTCAGCTTCGGGTTGCATACCGAAGCGCTGCTGGTAGAGGAGAACAAACTCACCACAGCCATCGGCAAGCTGATGGAGAGCGATCAGGATGCCCTCGGCATGGAGGACATCGACGAATCCGAGATCTCCGAACTGGAAGTGTCTGACGAGGGATCGCGGCTCGACGAGAGCGTCAATACGGCCGACGACGACGCCCCCATCGTCAAATACATCAACAAAATCATGATGGATGCCATCAAGCGCGGAGCCTCCGACCTTCACTTCGAGCCCTATGAGACCAAATACCGCATCCGCTTTCGGATAGACGGGATCTTGCATGAAATAGCGACTCCACCAGTCAATCTGGCCAACCGCTTCTCGGCTCGCCTCAAGGTGATGGCACGGCTCGATATCGCCGAGCGGCGACTGCCCCAGGATGGTCGCATCAAACTGAAGCTGTCGCGCAACAAGTCGATGGATATGCGGGTCAATACCCTGCCCACCATGTGGGGCGAAAAGATCGTTATCCGTCTGCTCGACTCCTCCGCGGCACGTCTCAATATCGAGCAGCTCGGTTTCGACGATCGGCAGAAGGCGCAATATCTGCGTGCTCTGTCGAAGCCCCAGGGCATGATCCTGGTGACCGGCCCTACCGGTTCGGGCAAGACGGTTTCCCTCTATACCGGTCTCAATATTCTCAATACCACCGAGGTCAATATCTCCACCGCCGAAGATCCGGTGGAGATCAACCTGCCCGGCGTCAATCAGGTGCAGGTCAATCCCAAGGCAGGGCTGACCTTCGCGAGCGCCCTGCGCTCTTTCTTGCGCCAAGACCCCGATGTGGTCATGGTGGGTGAAATCCGGGATCTGGAAACAGCCGAAATTGCCATCAAGGCCGCCCAGACAGGTCACCTGGTGCTATCCACCCTGCACACCAACTCGGCGGCGGAAACGCTGACCCGGATGATGAACATGGGGGTCCCCGCCTTCAATATCGCCTCCTCGGTCACCCTGATCATGGCTCAGCGGCTGGCGCGTAAATTGTGCGATCACTGCAAAGCCCCCGAAGTGGTACCCGAGGCTGAGCTGCTTGAGCTGGGTTTTACCCAGCAGCAGCTGGCCGCTGGCTTGCGGCTGTTCAAACCGGTTGGCTGCAAAGAGTGCTCGGGTGGCTACAAGGGCCGGGTCGGCATCTACGAAATCATGCTAATGTCTGAAAACATCGCAAAATTGATCATGCAAGGGGCCAACTCTCTGCAGATTGCCGCCATCGCCCAGAAGGAAGGCATGCGTACCTTGCGTACCTCCGGCCTTGAGAAGGCCCGCCTGGGGGTGACCAGTCTGGCGGAGATAAACCGGGTAACAACCAACTGACAGAGTCTATCGCTCAGCCGATTCATCCAGGTGCCGCCGGCCCTGGCGATTTCCATCAGGCCGAGGCTGCTTCTCCTCATGACGAGCAACCCGAGCCCCATTGCAGGACGCAGTGATGGCAACGCTAACCCAGAAACAGAATGCCCCCAAGAAAGTCTTCGCCTTTCGCTGGAGCGGGGTAAATCGCAAGGGCCAGAAGGTCTCCGGCGAATTGCAGGCCGACAGCATCAACACGGTCAAGGCAGAGCTGCGCAAACAGGGTGTCAACGTCACCAAAGTAAGCAAGAAGAGCCAGGGGCTCTTCTCCAAGGGCGGCGCCAAGATCAAGCCGATGGACATCGCCGTCGTCTCCCGCCAGATCACCACCATGCTGTCAGCCGGCGTACCTCTGGTCCAAAGCCTGCAGATCATCGCTCGCAGCCACGAGAAGGCGGCCATGCGCGAGCTCATGGGCCAGATTGCCGCCGATGTGGAGACCGGCACGCCCATGTCCGAGGCACTGCGCCGCCATCCCCGCCACTTTGACGATCTTTATTGCGATCTGGTGGAGGCTGGCGAGCAGTCCGGCGCTCTGGAGACCATCTACGATCGCATCGCCACCTATCGCGAGAAATCGGAAGCACTCAAGTCCAAGATCAAGAAAGCCATGTTCTACCCCACCATGGTCATCCTGGTGGCCATTGTTGTTACCTCCATCCTGCTGCTGTTTGTCATTCCCCAGTTCGAGGACATCTTCAAGAGCTTCGGTGCCGAGCTGCCCATCTTTACCCAGTTTGTCATCGGCATCTCCCGTTTCATGCAGAACTGGTGGTATGTGATCTTTGGCGGCATAGCGCTTTCCATCTTTCTCTACGTTCGCGCCTGGCGCGCCTCCCAGAAGGTCAAGGACAACACCGACAAGTTCATACTGACCATCCCCGTGGTCGGCATGATATTGCACAAGGCCGCCATGGCCCGTTTCGCCCGTACCCTCTCCACCACCTTCTCTGCCGGTATCCCGCTGGTGGATGCCTTGGTTTCTGCAGCTGGCGCCTCCGGCAACTATGTCTACCGTACTGCCGTCATGGCCATTCGCAACGAGGTGGTGGCCGGCATGCAAATCAACGTGGCCATGCGCACCGTCGATCTGTTCCCGGACATGGTGATCCAGATGGTGATGATCGGCGAGGAGTCTGGCGCCATCGATGATATGCTCTCCAAGGTCGCCACCATCTTCGAGCAGGAGGTGGACGATCTGGTCGATGGCCTCACCAGCCTGCTGGAACCTCTCATCATGGTGGTGCTGGGGGTACTGGTTGGCGGCATGGTGGTCGCCATGTATCTGCCCATCTTCAAACTGGGATCGGTGATCCACTGATCCCCCATCAATCCGAGACTCAATGTTGCTGATCACTGACGTTTTCCACAGCCTGCCCTGGCTCTATTTCTCGCTGGTATTCCTCTTTTCCCTGGTGATCGGCAGTTTTCTCAACGTGGTCATCCATCGCCTGCCCATCATGCTGGAGCGGGAGTGGCAGGCCGAATATCTCGGCTATTTCAATCCGGAGGCACAGCCGCAGCAGGAAGAGCGCTACAACCTGATGGTGCCGCGTTCTGCCTGCCCCCATTGCGGCCACGCCATCACGGCCATGGAGAACATCCCCCTGCTCAGCTGGCTCTGGCTCAAGGGGCGCTGCCGTGAATGCCAGGCCCCCATCTCGGCCCGTTATCCTCTGGTGGAACTGCTGACATCCCTGCTCTCGCTGGTCGTCGCCGCGACATTTGCACCGGGCTGGGGCTTGCTGGCCGCCCTGCTGCTCACCTGGGTGCTGGTGGCACTCACTTTCATCGATCTGGACAAGATGCTGCTGCCGGATCAGCTGACCCTGCCACTGCTGTGGGGCGGCCTGCTGTTCAATCTGACAGGGGGATTTGCACCGCTGGCCGATGCGGTGATCGGCGCCATGGCCGGCTATCTGGTGCTCTGGAGCCTCTATTGGGCCTTCAAGCTGCTGACCGGCAAGGAAGGGATGGGGTATGGCGACTTCAAGCTGCTGGCGGCGCTGGGCGCCTGGCTCGGCTGGCAGGCACTGCCCATAGTGTTGCTGCTCTCGTCGCTGGTTGGCGCTTTCATCGGTATTGGTCTCATCCTGCTGCGCAATCATCATCAGAACAAACCCATCCCCTTTGGCCCCTATCTGGCCATCGCCGGCTGGATTGCGCTGCTGTGGGGCGATACCATCACCCGCTGGTACCTCACGACGTTTCTCTGACCAAGGCAGCACTGACCCATGTATGTAGTCGCAATCACCGGCGGAATTGGCAGCGGCAAGACCACGGTTGCCAATCAGTTTGCAGAGCTCGGCATCGAAGTAGTGGATGCGGACGTCATCGCCCGCGAGGTAGTCGAGCCCGGTACCCCGGCTTTGGCCGCCATCGCCGCCCATTTTGGCTCAGATGTCATCACCCCCGATGGCCAGCTCGATCGCCGCCGGCTGCGTGAGCGGGTTTTCACTGACCCGCAGGGCAAGGGCTGGCTCAACGCTCTGCTCCACCCCCTCATTCGCACCGAGATGCAGCGCCAGTGTGCGGCCGTTCGCTCCCCCTATTGCTTGCTGGTAGTGCCCTTGCTGGTGGAAAACCGGCTCACTGCCCTCGCCAATCGGGTACTGGTGATCGACGTGGACGAGGCGACCCAGATTGAGCGTACCTGCCGCCGGGACGGCGTGAGCCACGAGCAGGCCCAAGCCATCCTGGCCGCCCAAGCGAGCCGGGCCGAACGGCTGGCGGCAGCCGACGATGTACTAGACAACCAGAATGCCACCCCCGAGGCGATAAAGAGCCGAATTTTAGCGCTGCACGAGACATATCTGGCATTTGCCTCTCAACAAGCCCGCCAACTGTGAGTACACTAGGCCGGTTTATGGCTGGCCAGGATTAGGCATGATTTACGATTTTCCCCTCAATGAAAAAAGCCGGACCTATCTTCGTCTGGAGTCCCTGTTTTCCCAGATCCGCGACAATTTGGAGAGCGACCAGTCCTGGGCACATATCGCCTTTTTCAAGGGTCTGTTCGACCTGCAGGAGTTGCTGGAACGCGGCGACCTGCGCGCCGATCTGATCAAGGATCTGGAGCGCCTCGGCCAGCGCCTGAGCCACTGGGCCAGCCTGCCCGATGTCGACCTGGAGCAGATCAGCCAGATGCAGCAGGAGAGCGCCCAGCTCTCCCGCAACCTGCTGAGTGCCCCGCGTCCCGGTGCCCGCCTCAAAGAGGATCGGCTGCTCGGCTCCATTCGCCAGCGCTTCTCCATTCCGGGCGGGTTGTGCGCCTTCGACGTGCCGCAACTGCACCACTGGCTCGCTACCCCGGCCATCGCCCGTCATCAGCAGATGCAGCTGTGGCTGAGCGACATCAACCTGTTGATGAACGCCATCTCCCTGCTGCTGCGGCTGTGGCGTGAGTCCGGCAACTTCAGCGAGCAGGTTGCCGTCAACGGCTTCTTCCAGGATACCGCCGAGAGCGCAGAGCTGATCCGCATTCGTTTGACCGGCACCCAGCAGTGTTACCCCACCCTGAGCGGCCACAAGAACCGGTTCGCCCTGCGTTTCCTGCCCACCACGGAGCAGCAGATCGGTGATGTTCCCTTCCAGCTTGCCTGCTGCTGAGGAGTATTCATGGTGACCAAAGTAAAGTGCCCGACCTGCCAAACCGAGCTGGAATGGGGCCCGCAAAGCCCGTTTCGCCCGTTCTGCAGCAAGCGCTGCCAGCTGATCGATCTCGGCGAGTGGGCCGACGAGGAGAAGCGGATCCCGGGGGAAATAGACCCGGAGCTGCTGCCCTACCCCGAAGAAGGGGAGCAGTGGCAGTAAGCCAGCAAGCAAAAAGGGCCGATACGGCCCTTTTTGCTTTGGTATGCACTGCGGCTCACATCAGCCCTGTGCGGCCAGTGATGCCTGCAGGCGCGTCACGATCGGGCCATTGGCGTCGGGGAAGTGATACTCGTGCAGCGAGGCCAGCGGCGCCCAGCGACACTCCTGCCCCTCCTTGCCGAACGGCTCGCCGCTGAAGCGGGTCACCTTCCAGATATCCAGCAGCACCTGCTTGTCCGGGTAGTCGTGATGCAGTTCCATGAAGGGGGCGCAATCCTGCACCCGGATCCCGATCTCTTCCCACAGTTCGCGATCCAGCGCGGTAAGCAGATCCTCCCCGGCTTCCACCTTGCCGCCGGGAAACTCCCAGCGATCCCCCTGATGGCGATCGGCGGAGCGCTTGGCGATGAAGATATCGCCCCGTTCGTTCTCGATGACGCCGACCGCCACCCAGATCCGTTTCTTCTGTTCCATCATTGTCCTCAACATAAACACGGCAAACGGGCAATCCAGGGCGCCAGCCGACGGGCCTGCGGCTCCCTTTGTGCCGTAAAGATATCCTGCCCCACATGTTCGCTCCCGCCAGGGGCGGGCTGCGGCCAGGGCATGGCGCCTGGCGGCATGAAGCAGCGATCGTGCACCAGACAGCTCTGCGAGAGATAACCCCAGAGCCGGTCGCGCAAAAACCATTGGTCGATGTTTGGCGTCTCCATCACGTCGGGCTGATAGCCTTCGAGCAGGGGCGCCAACGGCGGCAATACACCGGCCACCCCGCCCCACATCCCCGCCAGCACCAGATCGGTATGACTCCACCAGTCGCGCATGATATGAAACCAGCGCGTCGATGCAAGCCACTCCTGTACCGCCAGCCGCTCGCGCACGCCTGGCACCGAGTCCACATCCCGCACCAGGAAGCGCCCCACCAATGGATCATTGGCCACCTGGAAGCGCCAGCACAGACGCTGACGCAAAGGCTGACCGGCGGACTGCATTATCACCTCGGCGCCGTGTTCCCGCAGGCAAGCCAGCAACTCGGCCGGCACGCTCTCATCCACGTAAAAACGCACCCGCCAACCCGGGTAGAGATAGGCCGCCGCCAGCACGTTGTCGATGGCCCCCCGCAGATAACGGGGACCACTACCCCACAGGGAAAAAGCGATGACATCCGGCTTGCGACTGCCATCGGCCAACCAGACGGCCGGTTCTGCCGCAGGCAATGACCAGGATGGTGGCACCTTGCCCGCCGACCGGGCCTTCAGGGTCAGTGAGCGGGTTCCCGCCTGGGCAGCCTCATCATAGCGATCCAGCTTGGCCAGCGAGGCGCAGAGGGCGTCCAGCGCATGGAAGTCGTCGGGGACGCGCTGCAACAGGGTTTGCAAGCGTGTCACTGCCAGCTCGTACTGACCGGCCCGCGACAAACAAGAGCAGAGGTTGCGCAGCACCTCGTCATTGCCGGGTTCGGCCTTGTGGGCCATCTCCAGCACCTGCGCCGCGGAAGCCGGGTCGTCGCACAGAAAGAGGTAATAGGCAAACTGCAGCTGCAAGGCAATCGGCTTGGCCGTGCTGCCGTTGAGCCGGGCCAACAGTTGCTGGATGGCAACCTGGCGCTGGCCGGCCAGCCAGCTGTTGTGGGCAGTAGTATCCCATCCTGTCGGCATCTTGCTCATCGCACGGCTCTCCTTCTTTGCCTGCCGGAAATGAATGCACCGCCCGGAGGCGGTGCATCATCATCATTGCGCTATCAGGTCAACTGACCGTGGCAGTGCTTGTATTTTTTGCCTGAGCCGCACGGGCAGGGGTCATTGCGTCCCACCTTCTGCTCGTCCCGCACGAAGGTAACCGGGGCAGCTTCGGCCTGGGCCTCGTCGTCAGCCAGCTGGTTGTCGGCCGCGGCATGGGTGTAGGTGCGGGGAGCGGCTTCGGCCTGCTGGCGCTGCTGCTCTTCCATCGCCTCCACATCGCGCTCCTGAACCTGTACCCGGCTCAGGATGCTGACCACGTCGCGCTTGAGGGTTTCCAGCATCTGGGTGAACAGATCGAAGGACTCGCGCTTGTACTCCTGCTTGGGGTTCTTCTGGGCGTAGCCGCGCAGATGGATACCCTGACGCAGGTGATCCATGGCCGCCAGGTGCTCTTTCCACAGGCCGTCCAGGGTTTGCAGCATCACCGCCTTCTCGAAGTTGCGCAGCACCTCCTTGCCGACCAGCTCTTCCTTGTGGGCATAGAGTTTGGTGGCTTCATCCAGGATGCGCTCGCGCAGCTTCTCTTCATAGAGCTTGTCGTCTTCCGCCAGCCACTGCTGCAACGGCAGATCCAGCGCGAAGTCAGACTTCAGGCGGGCTTCCAGACCCGGCACATCCCACATCTCTTCCAGAGACTGCGGCGGGATGTACTCGTCGATGATGGCGCCATAGACATCGTCACGGATGACGTGGATGGTCTCGGAGATGTCGCTGGTGTCCAGCAGCTCGTTGCGCTGCTCGTAGACCACCTTGCGCTGGTCGTTGGCCACGTCATCAAACTCCAGCAGGCTCTTGCGGATGTCGAAGTTGCGACCTTCCACCTTGCGCTGGGCATTTTCGATCGCCTTGGTCACCCACGGGTGCTCGATGGCCTCTCCCTCTTCCATCCCCAGCTTCTTCATCATGCCGGTGACGCGATCGGAGGCGAAGATCCGCATCAGGGTATCTTCCATGGAGAGGTAGAAACGGGAGGAGCCCGGGTCGCCCTGACGACCGGAACGGCCGCGCAGCTGGTTGTCGATACGACGGGATTCGTGGCGCTCGGTACCTATGATGTGCAGACCACCGGCGGCCAGTACCGCATCGTGACGCACCTGCCAGGCCGCTTTCAGCTCGGCGATTTGTGCCTCGGTCGGGTTCTCCAGCTGGGCGATTTCCGCTTGCCAGTTGCCGCCGAGCACGATGTCGGTACCACGACCGGCCATGTTGGTGGCGATGGTGACGGCGCCGGTCTGGCCGGCCTGGGCGACGATCTCCGCTTCCATGGCGTGGAACTTGGCGTTCAGCACCTTGTGCGGGATGTTTTCCTTGGTCAGGATGCCGGAGAGCAGCTCGGAGTTCTCGATGGAGACGGTACCGACCAGCACCGGCTGCCCACGCTCGACACAACCGCGAATGTCTTCGATGATGGCGGCATATTTCTCGTTGGCGGTCAGGTAGACCAGATCGCCCATGTCTTTGCGCACCATCGGCTTATTGGTCGGGATAACCACGGTATCCAGGCCATAAATCTGCTGGAATTCAAAGGCTTCGGTATCAGCAGTACCCGTCATGCCCGCCAGCTTGTCGTACAGACGGAAGTAGTTCTGGAAGGTGATGGAGGCCAGGGTCTGGTTCTCGTTCTGGATCTTGACCCCTTCCTTCGCTTCAACCGCCTGATGCAGACCATCGGACCAGCGACGGCCCGGCATGGTACGGCCGGTGTGCTCATCGACGATGACGATTTCGTCCTTCTGGACGATGTAGTCGACGTTGCGTTCAAACAGGGTATGGGCGCGCAGGCCGGCGTTGACGTGGTGCAACAGGCTGATGTTGGTGGCAGAGAACAGGGAGTCGTCCTCGGCCAGCAGCCCCTCTTTCTTGAGCAGCTCTTCCACGAAGATCTGGCCGTTCTCGGTCAGCAACGCCTGGCGGTTCTTCTCGTCCACCGTGTAGTGGCCGTCGCCGGTGTACTCTTCAGAGTCTTCCTTGTCCTGCTTGACCAGCAGCGGGATCAGCTTGTTGACGCGTATATAGAGCTCGGAGCTGTCTTCGGCCGGGCCGGAGATGATAAGCGGAGTACGGGCTTCATCGATGAGTACCGAGTCCACCTCATCCACCAGCGCATAGTTGAGCGGACGCTGTACACGCTGCTCGGGCGAGAACGCCATGTTGTCGCGCAGGTAGTCGAAACCGAATTCGTTGTTGGTACCGTAGGTGATGTCGGCGGCGTAGGCGTCACGCTTCTGGGACGCGTCCATGCCAGGCACGTTGCAGTCGACGGTCATGCCGAGGAAGGCAAACAGCGGGCGGTTCGCCTCGGCGTCACGCTTGGCCAGATAGTCGTTCACGGTCACCACGTGCACACCGCGGCCGCTCAGGGCGTTCAGGTAGGCCGGCAGGGTCGCGGTGAGGGTCTTACCTTCACCTGTCTTCATCTCGGCGATGCGGTTGGAGTTCAGCACCATGCCACCGATCAGCTGGACGTCGAAGTGACGCATGCCGAACACCCGGCGAGAGGCTTCACGCACGGTGGCAAAGGCCTCCGGCAGCAACTGCTCCAGTGTCTCACCCTGCTCCAGACGCTGACGATACTCGGCCGTCTTGGCCTGCAGCTGTGCATCGGACAGAGCTTCGAACTGAGGCTCCATCGCATTGATCTGTTTTACAATTTTGCGCAGAGCCTTGAGCGTTCTGTCGTTCCGGCTGCCGATAATCTTGGTAAGCAGTGTGCTAATCATGGGTACCAACTATTTCTGGTTATATAAGTGTTCCGTCACTGGAACCTGGAGAAAAAAACCTAACCCCGTCTGGCATTGAGAAAACGCGCGGGGTCCACCTGACGACCATCTTTCAACACTTCGTAATGCAAATGGACCCCGGTCGCGCGACCGGTGCGTCCCATCAAGGCAATTTTCTGGCCCTCATCGACCAGGGTGCCCACTTCGACCAGCAACTTGGAGTTGTGGGCATAGCGGGTCACCAAACCATTGCCGTGGTTGATCTCCACCATGTTGCCAAATTCCGGATGACGGCCCGCCCAGCTCACAACCCCTGGGCCCGTCGCCAGAATAGGGGTACCGGGCTTGCCACGGAAATCCACCCCTTTGTGCATTTTGGCGCGACCGTTGAACGGATCGACCCGGCCACCGAAGCCAGAGGAGACCCAAACTCGCTCCTGCTTGACCGGTGTTCCGGAAATAAAGCCGGCATCGGTTATATGGTGATTCATGATGAAAGATTCAAGTACCGACAGTTGCTCTTCACGACTGCTGAGCTGCTGGCTGAGATGCTTCATGGAGTCCTGCAGCTCGTTGAGGCTGACTTCCAGATCCGCATCATAGGAGGGGCCACCCATGGGGGGCAGCTCCTTGAAATTGAACTCTTCGGGATCGAGGTCGGCCTTTTCGGTCAGCCGCTCACCGAGCGCGTTGAGACGACCCAGCTGCCCCTGCATGGTGCCCACCTGGGCGGCCAGCATGGCAAGCTGTTCGCGGGCTTCGTCAGCCCCTTGCGTGGATTTTTGCTGTTCGGCCATGGCCAGCGCGACTTCCAGCGCCTCCATTTTTTGATGCCAGCTCTGCCAGAGCCAGCCACCACTCAGGGCCAATACAGTGAAGAAGATACCGCCGACCCAGGCCAGACGTTGTTTCGGTAAGTGCAACTTGCGTCGCTGCTTGCCATTGAGGATCAGGGTAATGCTCATAGAAATCAGTCTGCTCGGTCAGGTGTGGCCATTGGCCCGCACGGGAAATAAAACCGGGAGATAATCGGTATTACAGAATGGAGTAAACAAATGACGGAACGTCGGTGCGGAGAGAGGACCGACGTTCCGTTGCACAGCTATCAGGCCAGAACCAGACCGTTATCGTAGTAAGCGATGGGCGCTTTGTCGCCCTCACCCTCGAAGGTCACCAGTTCCCAGGCCTCCTGCTTGGCCAGCAAGGCACGCAGCAGCTTATTGTTCAGGGCATGGCCGGTCTTGTAGGCACGGAATTCGCCGATGATGCTGCGGTTACACATGTAAAGGTCACCGATTGCATCCAACATTTTGTGTTTGACGAATTCATCTTCATAGCGCAGGCCATCTTCGTTCAGTACCCGGTAGTCATCCAGCACCACGGCGTTTTCCAGGCTACCGCCCAGCGCCAGGTTCTGGGAACGCAGGTACTCGATGTCACGCATGAAACCGAACGTACGAGCACGGCTGATCTCTTTCACGAAAGAGGCACCGGAGAAGTCCAGCACGCAACGCTGATTGCGTCCTTCAAATACCGGATGCTGGAAGTCGATCTCGAGATCCATCTTGAAGCCGTTGCGATAGGGGTGGAATTCCGCCCACTTGTCGCCGTCTTCAACCCGGATGCTCTGCTTGATCCGCACAAACTGCTTGGGCGCATTCTGTTCACGGATACCGACTTCCTGCAGCAGGTAGATAAAGGGGTGCGCACTGCCGTCCATCACCGGGATCTCGGGCGCATCAACCTCGACATAGAGGTTGTCGATGCCCATCCCGGCCAGCGCGGCAGAGAGGTGCTCAATGGTAGAGACTCGGACACCGGCTTCATTGACCAGAGCGGTACAAAGCACGGTATCACGCACCTGATCGGCATTGGCTGGCAGCTCTACCACAGGATTCAGATCGGTACGCAAGTAAACGATCCCTGTGTTAACAGGCGCCGGACGGAACGTCATTGTGACTTTCCGGCCCGAATGCAGGCCGACACCGGTGGCCTGGACACTCGTTTTCAAGGTTCTTTGTCTAATCATGGGCGTATCCGCTTAACAGCTCAAATTCCTGACCAGATGGTCGTTGCCGGGCCATCTTAGCACATTCCTTAAGCAACAAACAAACCAGCGTCATTAGAGGCTTAGTCAGCTTGCTTGCGCAGGAACGCAGGAATATCGAGATAATCCGGTTCGCGACGAGCTTGCGGCTCGGCGTTGACCACCTTGGCCGGGGCCTCTTCCATCACGCGAGACTGCAGGGCTTCGCTGATCAGGGGCTGACGGGCCGGACGCTCTTGTACCATGTTGTTTTTCACCAGCGTGATGTCCGGCTTGCGCTCGGCACCGATACCGGTGGCAACCACGGTCACGCGCAGTTCGTCGTGCATTTCCGGGTCGATTACGGTACCCACCACCACGGTGGCGTTCTCGGAGGCGAAGGCCTTGACCGCGTTACCCACGGTTTCGAACTCTTCGATGGTCATGTCCATACCGGCGGTGATGTTGACCAGGATGCCACGGGCACCGGCCAGATCCACGTCTTCCAGCAGCGGGCTGGAGATGGCTTTCTCGGCCGCTTCTTCGGCACGGTCATCACCGGAGGCGGAACCGGTACCCATCATGGCGGTACCCATTTCACGCATCACGGTACGCACGTCCGCGAAGTCGACGTTGATCAAGCCCGGACGGGTGATCAGCTCGGCAATGCCCTGTACCGCGCCAAGCAGTACATCGTTGGCAGCCTTGAAGGCGTCCAGCAGGGAGATGCCGCGACCCAGCACCTTCAGCAACTTGTCGTTGGGGATGGTGATCAAGGAGTCGACGTTCTTGGACAGCTCTTCGATGCCGTGGGCGGCGAAGCCCATCCGCTTCTTCCCTTCGAAGGAGAACGGCTTGGTTACGACAGCAACTGTCAGGATACCCATCTCGCGGGCCACTTCGGCCACGATCGGTGCAGCACCGGTACCGGTACCACCACCCATGCCGGCGGCGATGAACACCATGTCGGAGCCGGTCAGCAGCTCGCGCAGCGCTTCCCGATCTTCCATGGCCGCATCACGACCCACTTCCGGATTGGCTCCGGCACCCAGACCCTTGGTGATGCCACCGCCGATCTGCAGGGTTGTGTTGGCACTGGAGTTACGCAGAGCCTGAGCGTCGGTGTTGACGGTAATGAATTCAACGCCTTCGATGTTTTGACGAACCATGTGCTCGACCGCGTTGCCGCCGCCGCCACCCACACCAATCACTTTAATGACGGCTTCGTCAGTGTGGCTATCCATAAATTCAAACATGTTGTCTCTCCGCTTTATTTGCCTGACTCAGCAAAATCTTTTAGAACTCGCCACGCAACCAGTTGCTGACCCGTTTGACCAGCCCACCTACGCTTGCCTTGGCGGCATATTCCTTGCTACTGCCGGTGGATTGATGGGTGCGGCCATACTGCAGCAACCCGACCGCGGTCGAGTACACAGGCGCCTGCACATAATCACTCAATCCCCGGATATTCATGGGCTCCCCTACCCTGACCTGGCTCTGGAAGATCTGCTCTGCGCACTCCACAATGCCTTCGATCTGGGCAGCGCCGCCGGTCAAGACCACACCGGCTGCAAGCTGATGCTTGACCCCCTGCGCTTTCAATTCGCTTTGTACCCGCACCAGCTCATCATTCACCATGGAGAGCAACTCGGTGTAACGGGGCTCAATCACTTCAGCCAGTGTCTGCCGCTGCAGGCTGCGCGCCGGACGACCGCCGACACTGGGTACTTCAATATTGTCTTCCTTGCTGACCAGCCGGCCGAGGGCGCAGCCATAGCGCACCTTGATCGCCTCCGCATCCAGTGGCGGGGTGCCGAAGGCATAGGCGATGTCGCTGGTCACCGTGCTGCCGGCGTACGGGATCACCTTGGTGTGACGCAGGGCACCGCCGGTAAACAGCGACATGTCCATGGTGCCACCACCGATGTCCACCACGCAGACACCCAGCTCCTTCTCGTCTTCGGTCAGTACGGCGTAGCTGGACGCCAGTGCGGAGAAGATCAGCTGATCCACCCGCAGACCCACCTTCTCCACGCATTTCTCGATGTTGCGAGCCATGTCGTTGTGGCAGGTGATCAGGTGCACCTTGGCCGCCATCCGCACGCCGGAGAGGCCGACCGGGTTTTTGATCCCTTCCTGGTAGTCGATGGCGAACTCCTGGGGCAGCACGTGCAGTACCCGGAGCTCATCGGACAACCGTACCGACTTGGCGGTGTGGATGACGTTGTCCACGTCTTCCTGGGTCACCTCTTCATCGGAGATGGGCACCATGCCGGTTTCATTGCGACAGTCGATATGCTTGCCGGACAACCCCAGATAGACGGAGCTGATCTGGCAGTCGGCCATCATTTCAGCCTCTTCCACCGCGCGACGCAGGGACTTGACCACGGAGTCGAGATCGTTGACCCCGCCCTTGTCCATGCCGCGAGAGGCGTGACTGCCCATGCCGATGACATTGAGCTCACCGTCTGGCAGCACTTCGCCAACCAGAACCGCCACCTTGGTTGTGCCGATATCCAGCCCGACAATCAGATTTCTATCTGCGGTTTTGGTCATTCACTTTCTCTTCGTTCTTCTTCCAGCCAACTGCCATTCCGGTGTCGTATCGAAGATCCACGTAAGCAACCCGCTCACGAGGTTCGATGACCGGAAAGGCATCGATAAACCGCTGCAGTCGAAGCGCGATATCCGAGCGCCCCAAAAACAGCTGAATGTTGCCATCCAGGGTCAGTTCCCAGGCATGGCGGGGGGTCAGATTCACCCCCAGCAGCTTGTACCCTCTGGCCGCCAGCTGCGCCTCGTATTGGCGGCTGGCCTCCAGCACCTTGACGGCCTGATCTTCTGGCCCGGACAGCTGCATCAGAGGGGTCTTCACCCTGTCCGGCGCACTAAACACCTCACCCTTGGTGTTGACGAAGCGGTTGCCATTCCAGCGGGCCGCGACCGCCTGTTCGGTGAGGTAGACCTTGATCTTGTTGGGCCACTTCTTGCGTACCGAGACCTGGGCCACCCAAGGCAAGGCGTTCAACCGCGCCTGCAATTCGTTCACATCCAACTCGAAGAAGTTGCGCAACTCGGCGCCATCCAGCACGGCGCTGCGCAGTTCATCGGTTTGCAAATACTGGTGTTGCCCCTGCAGCAACAGCTCGCTCATGGGCAACCGATTGGCATCCGTCAGCCAATCTTTAACATCCAGCGCGGTCTGGTAGAGGCCCCACATGACCAGGATGAAAAATCCCACCCCGGCGATGAAGCCCCCCTTGGTGCGCCCTTGTGCCCTTGCCTCCACCCGATCGATCCCCGTTTAACGCGCCATGCCGGCCCTTTGCAGACTGGTTCGCCATTATATAGGCCCCGGCTTGGCGGTCAAAATACTCATTGGGCCCTCAGGCGCCGGATTTCATGCTCTCGATGCTCAATTTCATCTCGCCGAGACGGCGAGCCAGTGCGCCGACGTTCCCTGCCCCCTGGGTCAGCACCAGATCGCCTTCGCCGACCAGCCCGGCCAGCACCGCCGGCACATCGTCCGGCGTCGCGACAAAGATGGGCTCCAGGCTGCCGCGGGAACGGATGGAGCGACACAGGGCGCGGCCATCGGCGCCCGGAATCGGCTCTTCACCGGCGGCATAAACCTCCAGCATCACCAGCACGTCCACCTTGGAGAGCACATCCGCGAAGTCTTCGTAGAGATCGCGGGTACGGGTGTAGCGGTGCGGCTGGAACACCATCACCAACCGCTTCTCGGGCCAGCCGGCGCGAGCTGCGTTGATGGTGACCTTGACCTCGCTCGGGTGATGACCGTAGTCGTCCACCAGCATGGCCTTGCCGCGACCGGTCTCGAACTCGCCATACTGCTGGAAGCGGCGACCCACCCCTTCAAACTTGGCCAGCGCCCGGATGATGGCATCATCGCCGATCCCGTCCTCGGTGGCGACCGCAATCGCCGCGGCGGCATTGAGCGCGTTGTGGATGCCGGGCAGGTTGAGGGTCACCTCCAGCTCGCCGGCATCTTTGCGGCGCACCCGGAAGCGACTGCGGTTGCTGGTCTGCACGAAGTCCAGCACCTGCACGTCGGCATCATCACTCAGGCCGTAGGTGATGGTGGGACGGGCGATCTCCGGCAGCATGCCGCGGATCACAGGATCATCCACGCACACCACGGCCAGCCCGTAGAACGGCAGGTTGTGCAGGAAGTCGATGAAGGTGGCCTTCAGCCTAGAGAAGTCGCCACCATAGGTGTCCATGTGATCCGCTTCGATGTTGGTCACGATGGAGACCATCGGCTGCAGATGCAGGAAGGAGGCGTCGCTCTCGTCCGCCTCGGCAATCAGATAGCGGCTGCTGCCCAGGCGGGCATTGGTGCCGGCGCTGTTGAGCAAACCGCCGATGACGAAGGTCGGATCCCGGTCCGCTTCGGCATAGATGCTCGCCACCAGACTGGTGGTGGTGGTCTTGCCATGGGTGCCGGCGATGGCGATGCCGTGACGGAAGCGCATCAGCTCGGCCAGCATCTCGGCGCGGCGCACCACGGGAATGCGCAGCTCGCGGGCGGCCAGCAGCTCGGGGTTGTCCTGCTTGATGGCGGTGGAGACCACCACCACGCTCGCCTCGTTCACGTGCTCGGCACTGTGGCCGACGAAGATGTGGGCGCCAAGGGACTCGAGTCGCTCGGTCACCGCATTGCGGGCCAGATCCGAGCCGGTTACCTGATACCCTTCGTTGGCAAGCACTTCGGCGATACCGCCCATCCCGGCACCACCGATGCCGATGAAGTGGATGCGACGCACGCGGCGCATTTCAGGGATAACGGTACGCAGTTTTGCCAGTTCAACCTTGGTCATAGTTCTCTCTCAATCTGCCCGGTCGCCAGGCGTTTGCACTCATCGGCAACTCGCTCGGCGGCATCGGTAATGGCCACACGACGGGCGGCCTGGGCCATGTTCAATAGGGTTTCCCTGCGCCCGGCAAGCCAGGAGAGACGGGCGGCCAGGGAGGCCGTCGTCAGCTCGGATTGGGGCAGGAATTCAGCCGCACCGCCGTCGACCAGGGTCAGGGCGTTGCGGGTCTGGTGATCATCCACCGCGTGGGGCAGCGGTACAAAAATGGCGGCGACCCCGGCGGCAGCCACTTCGGAGACGGTCAGCGCCCCCGCCCGGCACACCACCAGATCGGCCCAGGCGTAGGCACCGGCCATGTCTTTGATAAATTCGCTCACTTCAGCCGCAACGCCCTCTTTGGCGTAGGCTTCGGCCACCGCATCGCGATTGCCCTTGCCACACTGGTGACGCACCTCGATGGGCACGCCGGCCGCCGCCACCGCTGGCGGCACCTGCTCGTTGAGCACCCGGGCCCCCAGGCTGCCACCGACGATCAGCAGCCGCAGTGGCTCGGCCCCGCTGCGCAACTGGGGATCCGGCAGCGCCACCACTTCGGGGCGTACCGGGTTGCCCACCACGGCGGTGCGACGGCTCGGCGCAAAGGCGCCCGGAAATGCCATCAGCACCCGCTTGGCGAGGCGAGCCAGCAACTTGTTGGTCAGGCCTGCGGCAGCATTCTGCTCGTGCAGCAGCAGCGGGATACCGGACAGCCAGGCCGCCACGCCACCCGGGCCGGAGGCAAAGCCGCCCATGCCAAGCACCACGTCGGGGCGAATGGTCTTGAGCACCCGGCGGGCCTGCAGCACGGATTTGACGATGCGATAGGGCGCCACCAGCAGACGCTTGATGCCGTTGCCACGCACCCCCTGAATATCGATGAAGGAGATGGGGTAACCATGGGCAGGCACCAGCTCGGCCTCCATCCGGTCGGCGGTGCCGAGCCAGTGAATGGTCCAGCCCTGGGCCTTGAGGCGATCAGCCACGGCCAAGCCGGGGAACACATGGCCCCCGGTACCGCCTGCCATCACCAACAGCGTCTTGCTCACTAAACCTCCCGCACGCGCGCCTGGGCACTGGCCTGGCGCAACTCGAAATCGATACGAATCAACATGCTCACCGCCACCATCATGATGATGAGGCTCGAACCACCATAACTGACCAGCGGCAGGGTCAGCCCCTTGGTCGGCATCATGCCGCTGGCTGCCCCCACGTTGACGAAGGTCTGGAAGCTAAACCAGATGCCGATGCCGATGGCCAGATAGCCTTCATACAGTCGCTCGGCCACCAGCGCCTGGTGCCCCAGCTTGAGCGCCTTGATTGCCAGCGCAAAGATGAGAAACAGCGCGCCCAGCACGCCCACATAGCCCAGCTCTTCCCCCAGGATGGCGAACACGAAGTCGGTGTGCGCCTCCGGCAGGTACTCCATCTTCTGGATGGAGTTGCCAAGCCCCTCGCCAAACCAGCTGCCACGGCCGAAGGCCATCAGCGACTGGGTCAGCTGGTAGCCGCTGCCGAACGGATCGGCCCAGGGATCGAGGAACGAGGTCACCCGCCGCATCCGGTACGGTTCGGCGATGATCAGGGTCACCACGGCGCTCACCCCCACCAGGATGAGACCGATGAACTGCACCAGGCGGGCACCGGCCAGGAACAGCATGCCGAGCGAGGTGACGAACATCACCACCACCGAGCCCAGATCGGGCTGGGCCAGCAGCAGGATGGCCACCACGAACAGCACCGCCATCGGCTTCATGAAACCGATGAAACGCTCGCGCACCTCGCTCTGGCGGCGCACCAGGTAGCCCGCCAGATAGACGAACAGTGCCAGCTTGCCGAACTCGGCCGGCTGCAGGTTGAAGGGGCCGAGCGGCAACCAGCGCACCGAGCCGTTGACGCTGCGCCCCACCAGCAGCACCAGCACCAGCATGACGATGGCCAGCAGCAGCATGGGGCCGTTGTAGTGCTGCCAGCGCGCCATCGGCACCTGCAGCACGAACCAGGAGATGCCGAGCGCCATCAGCAGAAACAGGCCGTGACGCTTCACGAACATGAAGGGATCGTTGTTGATGGCGATCCCCTCCGGGATCGAGGCGGAGGCCACGATCACCAGACCTACCGCCATCAGCGCCAGCGCCAGCACGACCAGCTGCCGGTCATAAAGCCCGGCAGGGCGCGCCGGCAACAGCCAGCGCTGCAAGAAGCCTGCGACTGCGCGAAGGGCGTTCATAACTTTTGTACCAGCTCGGTGAAACGATCACCGCGCGCTTCGAAAGACTTGAATTGGTCCAGGCTGGCGCAGGCCGGCGCCAACAGCACCCAGTCGCCGGGTCTGGCATCGGCGGCCGCCTTGGCGACCGCGGCATCCAGATCCGCGACCCGTTCGGTCTGCTCACCCAGCGCCAGCAGCACCTCGGCATCCTGGCCGAAGCAGTACATGTGATCGATCTGGCTGCCGAGCAGGGCCTGCACCGGGCCGAAATCCTGGCCCTTGCCCTGGCCACCGGCCAGCAGCAGCAGACGGCCCTTCACCGACTCGCGCACCCCGGCCACGGCAGCCAGGGTCGCCCCCACGTTGGTGGCCTTGGAGTCGTTGATCCAGCGCACCCCGTTCACCTCCCGCACGAAGCGGGCACGGTGAGGCAGCCCCTCGAAACGGCGCAGTACTCGCAACTGCGGCTCGCGCGGGATGCCGACCGCATCGCACAGGGCCATGGCCGCCAGCGCGTTGGCCTGGTTGTGGGCGCCGACGATCTTCATCTCGTCCACCGCCAGCAACGGCTCGCCGTGCAGGGTCAGCCAGTGACGGCCATCCAGCTCGCAGCGACCGTAACCGTTGCAGTCGAGGCCGAAGCTCTGCCACACCTGGCCCACGTCGGGCAGGGTCTGGGCATCGTCGCGATTGATCAGGATGTGCTGGGAGTGCTGATGGATCTCCATCTTGGCGGCGCGATAGTCGGCCATGCCCTGATAGCGATCCATATGATCTTCGGAGAGGTTCAATACCACGGAGGCGGCGGCGCGCAGGCTGTGGGTGGTCTCCAGCTGGAAGCTGGAGAGCTCCAGCACGCAGAGATCCATCGGCTGCTTGAGCAGCTCGAGCGCCGGCGTGCCGATGTTGCCACCTACCCCGACCTTGAGGCCGGCTTCGGCGATCATTTCGCCCACCAGGGTGGTGACCGTGCTCTTGCCGTTGGAGCCGGTGATGGCGATCACCGGCACCTGGGTCTCGCGCACGAACAGCTCGATGTCGCCGACGATGCGCACCCCGAACTCGGCGGCGGCTTGCAGTTCGGGCGTCGCCAGGGCAATGCCCGGGCTCGCCACTATCATGTGTGCCTGCTTGAGCAGCTCGCCATCCAGCCCGTGGATGAGTTCCACCTCGGCAGGCAGTTGATCCTTGCCGGGCGGGTTGGCGCGGGTGTCCATCACCAGCGGCGTCACGCCACGGCCGAGGAAATAGTCGACGCAGGAGAGTCCGGTTTTGCCGAGTCCGATGATGATGACCATGGCTTACCTCACCTTCAGGGTGGCGAGGCCGAGCAGCACCAGCATGAGCGTGATGATCCAGAAGCGCACGATGACGCGCGGCTCCGGCCAGCCCTTCTTCTCATAGTGGTGATGGATCGGTGCCATGCGGAAGATGCGCACGCCGCGCAGCTTGTAGGACCCCACCTGCAGGATCACCGAGACGGTCTCCATCACGAAGACGCCGCCCATGATCACCAGCAGGAACTCCTGACGCACCAGCACGGCGATGGTGCCGAGTGCGCCGCCCAGCGCCAGGGAGCCCACGTCCCCCATGAACACCTGGGCCGGATAGGTGTTGAACCAGAGGAAACCCAGACCCGCCCCGACGATGGCGGTACAGACGATCACCAGCTCGGAGGTATAGGGTACATAGGGAATATGCAGGTAGTTGGCGAAATTGACGTTGCCGGTGGCCCAGGCGATGAAGGCGAAGCCCCCCGCCACCATCACGGTCGGCATGATGGCCAGACCATCCAGGCCATCCGTGAGATTGACCGCGTTGGAGGTGCCGACGATGACGAAGTAGGTCAGTACGATGAACATCAGCCCGAGTTGCGGCATCACATCCTTGAGGAAGGGCACCACCAGCTGGGTCTGACCGTCGTGCGTGGCGGTGGCGTAAAGGAACACGGCCACCCCCAGCGCAACGGCGGATTGCCAGAAGTACTTCCAGCGGGCGATCAGGCCGTCGGTGTTCTTGCGTACCACCTTGAGGTAGTCATCGGCAAAGCCGATGGCGCCATAGGCACCCAGCACGAACAGCACCAGCCAGACATAGGGGTTGTCGAGGCGGCACCAGAGCAGCACCGAGATGAAGATGGCAGCGATGATCATCAGGCCGCCCATGGTCGGGGTGCCTTTCTTGCTCAGGTGCGACTCCGGACCGTCATTGCGGATCACCTGGCCGAATTTGAGGATCTGCAGGCGACGGATGAGGCGCGGCCCCATCCAGAGCGCCACCACCAGGCCGGTGATGATCGACAGGATGGCGCGAAACGTCAGGTAGGAGAAGACGTTGAAGAAGGTGAAGTGCGGGGTGAGCAGTTCCGCCAGCCAGACTAGCATGTGGCTGACTCCTGACGGTCTTTGACCATCTCGACGATATCTTCCATGCGGGAGCCGCGGGCACCCTTGACCAGGATCGCGATTTCTTGATGTGTATTTATCATTTGCGCAAGCACTTCAAACAACGACGCCTTGTTATCGAAATGTCGGCCAGCCGCGGCATCTGCGGTGTGGCGACTCTGTTCCCCTACGGTCAGCACGGCATCGAGGCCGCGCTCGCTGGCGTGGCGTCCGACCCGGGCGTGTTGCTCGGCGGACTCCTCACCCAACTCCTTCATGTCACCGAACACCAGCACCTTGTAGCCGCTCATGGCGGTCAGGGCATCGATGCCCGCCAGCACGGACTCCACGCTGGCGTTGTAGGTGTCGTCCACCAGGGTGAGACCACCCCAGCGCTGGACGCAGAAACGGCCCTTGACCGGTGCCATCTGCTCGAGCCCGGCCTTGACCGAGGCGAGCGAGGCGCCGAGCGCCAGCGTGCCGGCGGCGGCGGCCAGGGCGTTCGCCACGTTATGGCGGCCCGGAATGGCCAGGGTCAGGCTCACTTCACCCTGCGGGGTCACCATGACGAACTCGGCACAGCCCTGCTGGTTGATCACCACGTTGCTGGCATGGAACGGCTGACGCTGATCCTCGATGGAGAAGGCGCACTGGATCCCGCGCGCCTGCCACTTCGGCCAGAATTCGTTGTCGGCATTGACGATGGCGGTGCCGCCCTCGCCCAGCCCCTCGAAGATTTCGCTCTTGGCGTGGAATACCCCTTCCAGCGAGCCGAAGCCCTCCAGGTGCGCGGCCGCCACGTTGTTGATGATGGCAGCATCGGGTTTGGCCAGCGAGGTCGTCCAGGCAATCTCGCCCGGGTGGTTGGCCCCCAGCTCCATCACCGCAAACCGGTGTTGCGGCTCGAGGCGCAGCAGGGTGAGCGGTACCCCCACTTCGTTGTTGAAGTTGCCGGCGGTGGCCAGCACTTCCCCTTCCTGGCGCAGGATGGCGGTCGCCATCTCCTTCACCGTGGTCTTGCCGCAGCTGCCGGTGATGGCCAGCACTTTCGGGTTGATCCGCTCGCGCACCAACCGGCCGAGGCGACCCAGTCCCTTGAGACTGTCGGTCACCACCAGCTGGGGAATCGCCAACGGCAGTTCACGCTCGACCAGCAGGGCCGATGCCCCGGCGGCCACGGCCTGCTCGCAGAAATCGTGGGCATCGAAACGCTCGCCGCGCAGCGCAACAAACAGCGCGCCTGCGCCCAGGGTACGGGTGTCGGTGCTGACAGCCGTGATCGCTCCGTCTTCACCAATCAGACGGGCATCGAGTACCTGCGCCAGCTCGGCAAGCCTGAGGGTCATCATGCGAATGACTCCAATAATGTGTGCAAGGCGGCCGCGACGGTTTCCCGGTCGCTGTAGTGCCGCTTGTCGGTTCCAATGATCTGATAATCCTCGTGACCCTTACCGGCCACCAGGATGATGTCCTGTTTGCTCGCCTGGCTCAGTGCCAGCTGGATTGCCTTGGTCCTGTCGTGCTCGATCTGCACGGCGCCGGGATCGCGAAGACCCGCCACCATGTCGGCCATGATCCGGGCCGGCTCCTCGGTACGGGGATTGTCATCGGTCAGGATCACGCGATCCGCATGCAGCTCGGCCATGGCGGCCATCATGGGACGCTTGCCGCGATCCCTGTCGCCGCCACAACCCACCAGGCACCAGAGCCGCCCTTCACAGTGCACCCGCAGGGCCTGCAAGGCCTTCTCCAGCGCATCCGGCGTGTGGGCGTAATCGACTACGGCGAGCGGCGCCTTGCCGCCACCAAAGCACTCCATGCGGCCGGTTACCGGCTGCAGTTGCGGCGCGCTGGCCAGCAACTCGTCGAAGTCATAACCGAGCACCAGCATGGCGCCCATCGCGGCCAGCACGTTGCTGACGTTGAAGCGCCCGAGCAAGGGGGCGGATAATACACCATTCCCCCAGCTGGAGTTAATCTGCGTGCGAAAACCTTGCTGGTGGAAATGGGGATCCTGCGCCGTCAGCTGTCGCCCCGGGTGACCGGCCACCGGGCCGTGCACGCTGAACGCCACGGCGGCCGGATAGGCAGCCAGCCATTGGCGGCCCAACCGGTCATCGGCATTGAGCACGGCGCAGGGTTCGTCCACCAGTTTCAACAGCTCTTCCTTGGCGGCGCCGTAGGCCTCCATGGTGCCGTGATAGTCCAGATGATCCCGGCTCAGGTTGGTGAATACGGCGGCGGCAAACGGCAGGGCCGCGACGCGATGCTGTACCAAGCCGTGGCTGGACACCTCCATCGCTACCAGATCCGCCCCCTGCGCTTGCAGAGCGGCCAGATTGGCCTGTACCTGCACCGCGCTGCCGGTGGTGTTTTCCGCTTCCACCAGATCGCCGAACAGACCGTTGCCGATGGTGCCCATCACCCCGGCCTTGCCCCCCAGCAGGGTGCGCCAGTTAGCCACCAGCAGCGCCGTGGTGCTCTTGCCGTTGGTGCCGGTGATGCCCACCAGATCGAGCTTGCTGGCTGGCTGGTCGTAGAAATAGCCGGCCAGCTCGGAGAGCCTGGCTGGCAGATCCGGGATCCCGAGACAAGGCACGCTCAGCGCCGGTGCCACGAATTCACCATCCTCTTCAAACAGTACGGCGGTCGCTCCCTGAGCCACCGCCTGTTCGATAAACCGTCTGCCATCCACCTGATGCCCGCGAATCGCCACGAAGAGACAACCGGGCACGACCCGCCGACTGTCCAGCTGGATGTCGGTAAGCGCGAGCGCCGGGGCAGTAATGCCAAAGGGGCGCATCAGTTGATCAAGTGCGCGGGACAACATTGGAAGCCTCCGTACGGGCAAGTTTGGTGGGCACCGCAGGCGGTACCGCGTCGGGACGAATATTGAAGAGCTGCAGTACCCCGCCCATGGCTTCGGCAAACGGCGGCGTCGCAACGGCACCACCGTAGTAGGCGTCGCCCTTGGGCTCGTTGATCACCACTACCATGACGAAACGGGGATTGCTGGCCGGGGCGAAACCGGCGAACCAGGCCATGTAATCCTTGCCGTAGCCACCTGCGACCGCGACCTTGGCGGTACCACTCTTGCCGCCGACCCGGTAACCGGGGATCTGCGCTTTCGGAATGGCATTGCTGACCACGTACTCCAGCGCCTGCAACATGGCGGTAGCATTGTTGTGGTCGATGACCTGCTCCCCCTTGGGCGGCTCGGTCACCTTGACGATGGAGAGCGGTACCCGCTTGCCCTTGTTGGCCAAAGTGGCATAAGCGGAGGCCAACTGCAGCGGGGTGACCCGCAGGCCATAACCGAACGACAGGGTGGCCCGTTCGATGTCGGACCAGCGCCGGCGCTGGGGCAGCATGCCGCTGCTCTCACCCATCAGGCCGCTGCCGGTGTCCATCCCGAAGCCCACCATGCTGAGGGTGTTGATCATCTCCTGCGCCGGCATCCGCAGCGCGATGCGCGACATGCCGATGTTGGAGGAGTAGCGCAGGATGTCGTACAGGTTGGTCGCCTTGTGGATACTCACGTCGCGGATCTGCTTGGCCCCGATAAACAGAGGGCCACCCGGAATGGTGTCCTTCCAGCTGGTAACACCGGCCTGCAGCGCGCTGAGCAGGATCAACGGCTTGACGGTGGAGCCCGGCTCGTAGGTATCGGTCACCACCCGGTTGCGCACCCGGAAACTCTGGTACTGACCGCGGTTGTTGGGGTTGTAGGAGGGGGTGTTGACCATGGCGAGCACTTCGCCGGTCTTGACGTCCAGCATCACCATGGAGCCGGAGGTTGCCTTGTTCTCGTCGGTGGCGCGCTTGAGCGCCCGGTAGGCCAGCGCCTGCACCCGTTGGTCGATGCTCAGTTGCAGGTCGTTGGCGTTCTTGCCCTCTTTGACCAGACCAAGCCGCTCGATGACCCGGCCCTGCCTGTCCTTGCGCACCCGCATCTCGCCAGGGGTTGCCGTCAGCCACTCGTTGTAGCTGCGCTCAATCCCCTCGATGCCGCTACCGTCGATGTTGGTCACCCCCACCAGGTGGGCGCTGATCTCGCCGGTCGGGTAGAAACGGCGCGCCTCGGGGCGCAGATAGATGCCACCCAGCTTGAGGCCCTTGATGTATTCCGCCACCGCCGGCGTCACCTGACGCTGCAGGTAGACGAAGCGCTTGCTCGGGTTGGAGATGCGGTGCTTGAGAGTATTGATGTCGAGCTTGAGTACGGCGGACAGGGCCAGCCAGGCCCGCTCGTTATGGATGGCGCCAGATTCGTGCACCGTCTTGGGATCGGCCCAGACGGCTTCCACAGGCACCGACACCGCCAGCTGCTCGCCGTTGCGATCGGTGATCATGCCGCGCACCGCCTGAGTGGCGGTGGTACGCAGCGAACGCATGTCCCCTTCCTGACGCAGCCGATCCGGGTCGATCACCTGGATCCAGGCCAGTCGCAGGATCAAGCCGGCAAACGCAATGCCGATGAAGAACACCAGCGTGCGAAAGCGCCACGGATAGAGTGACGGAGCTTTGACCTTGGGTTGAGCCTTGGCGGAAGCCTTGCGTTTCATGGTTGTGTAATTACCTTCTCGGTGGTCACCAGCGGGCGAGCCATCTGCAACTTGTCCATGGCCAGACTCGCCACCCGGGAGTGCTCGGCCAGCGTGCCCTGCTCCAGCAACAGGTGCCGCCATTCGATGTTGAGCCGATCCTCCTCCGCCATCAGGTCGTTCTGCTTGGCCGTCAGACCACGGGTCATGTTGGTCACCAGGATCACCGCAAAGGCGGTGATCAGCACGGCGATGGCCAGCACCACCTGCAGCTTGTGCCGCCAGAGATCTCCGAGGATCTCCCTGGCCAGATGAACGCGCACCTCGCTCATGGCTTACTCCGCCAACCGCTGGGCGACCCGCAGCACCGAGCTGCGGGACCGACTGTTTTCATTGACCTCGTGCTCGGAAGGCTTGAGCGCCTTGCCGACCGACTTCAATTTGCGACCGCCGGCCAGCTGGGCCTCGGTCAACGGAATGCCGTGCGGCACTTCCGGCCCTTTCTCATGCTTGCGAATGAAATGCTTCACCAGCCGATCTTCCAGCGAGTGGAAGCTGATGACGGAGAGACGACCTTCCGGTGCCAGCACCTGCAGGGCACCGTTGAGCGCTGTCTCGATCTCGTCCAGCTCGCTGTTGATGTAGATGCGGATGGCCTGGAAGCTGCGGGTGGCGGCGTGCTTGCCCTTCTCCTTGCTCGGATTGACGCGGGCAATCATCTCCGCCAGTTGACGGGTGCGGACATAGGGCTCGGTCACCCGATCGTGCACGATGGCACGAGCGATCTTCTTGGCGAAACGCTCCTCGCCAAAGGTCTTCAGCACCCAGGCAATGTCGTCCACATCGGCGCGAGCCAGCCATTCGGCGGCGCTCTGACCGGAGGTGGGGTCCATCCGCATGTCGAGCGGACCGTCCTTCATGAAGCTGAAACCACGCTCGGCATCGTCCAGCTGGGGAGAAGAGACCCCCAGATCCAGCAGGAAACCGTCTACCTTGCCCAGCAGGCCGCGTTCATCCAGATAGGAGGCAATGCCGGAGAAGGGGCCGTGCACGATTTCGAAGCGGGGATCGTGGATCTTGGCCGCTTCTGCAATGGCCTGGGGATCCCGGTCGATGGCGATCA
Organism: Aeromonas sp. FL131; assembly: GCF_049860615.1. Taxonomy (NCBI): domain Bacteria; kingdom Pseudomonadati; phylum Pseudomonadota; class Gammaproteobacteria; order Aeromonadales; family Aeromonadaceae; genus Aeromonas; species Aeromonas sp. FL131. The sequence goes on along the minus strand of NZ_CP187595.1, from coordinate 4,997,293 downwards.
GCCGGCCGTTGGGGCCAAGCTGCTGGAGAATGAGACGAGAGTGACCACCCCGGCCAAACGTACCGTCGACGTAGATGCCGTCCGGCTTGATGGCCAGCCCTTCAACGGCTTCGTGCAGCAGCACTGTGATGTGTTCAGCGGCTTGGGTCATTTATAAAGAGAAATCCTGTAGTCGTGGCGAGCTTGCCCAATCGTCCTCGGGCAGGCCCTGAATGTCGTCATTGACCTGTTGTTGCCAGCGGGCTTCATCCCACAGCTCAAACTTGTTGAGCTGGCCCACCAGCATGATCTTCTTGTCCAGCCCTGCATGGCTGCGCAGTGGCTGGCTGAGCAGCAAACGGCCATTGCCGTCCAGCTCGCATTCGGTCGCATGCCCGAGCAACAGCCGCTGCAGGCGGCGCTCAAGGGGATTCATGCTGGAGAGCGTCTTGAGCTTGCGCTCTATCTCTTCCCATTCGTTCAGGGGGTAAAGCAGCAGGCAGGGATGGGCAATATCGATGGTGCAGACCAGCTGGCCCTCGCTTTCGTCGCGCAGCCAATCACGGTACTTGGTCGGAATCGCCACTCGCCCCTTGCTGTCGAGGCTGATGGCATGCGCACCACGCAACAAATTGCAGTCCCTGAAAATGAGTTAAAGGGGGCAAATCGCCCGATAAAAACCACTTTGATCCACTTTTCCCCACCTTGAAGTTTAAGGACGTGCTGAGGGCTTTTCAAGCAAGGATCTCGGGCATGGGGAACATATTGACGCAGCATTTCAGCAGCGAGGATTAAATGAGTTGATTTTCCACAAGTTATTTGTGTTTACGGCAATACGATTAATTGCGAAGAATTAAAAGCTCAGCAGGGTGAGCGAATAAGCAGCGGTATGATCCGCTCAGATTCACAGGTACCCACATAACTCAGGCATTGAGTATGAAAAAAACCATAACCAACTGATCTATATGCATAGAGCCAGCTATCTCACTATCCGCCAACACATATATCTCTCGGCACAAGCTGCTATTTTCTCGCCAATAAAAAAGAGCCTCGCGATAAATCGCAAGGCTCTTCAGGAATAGGTCGGAGTCGGCCTGTAAGCCGGGTTCTGTACCGGGTTGCCCCGGGTAGCAATCATTCCTCTAGGCCAGCAATCGCTCACTGGCTCAAGCAACCTACCCGCCCCCAACGCGGGCCGCGCCAATAGGGGCCTATTTGGTCTTGCTTCGGGTGGAGTTTACCGTGCCACGAACTGTTACCAGTCGCGCGGTGCGCTCTTACCGCACCCTTTCACCCTTACCTGATCCCTTGCGGGCCATCGGCGGTTTGCTCTCTGTTGCACTGGTCGTAGGCTCACGCCCCCCAGGCGTTACCTGGCACCCTGCCCTATGAAGCCCGGACTTTCCTCCCCTCCGCCCGTCTGTCCCGAGGGACACAACGACGAAGCAGCGATTGCCCAGCCAACTCCGGTCGCGGATTATAGCCTTGTCCGGCACCTCGGGTAAACCTGCAATTGAGTTTTGACCGAGTTAATCACACTCGAGAGAACGCCCAAGCTGGCCTCTGGCCTGCATTTATCCGCCTCAGTAATGTTCGAGGCCGTACTTGTAGAGCGCGTTCTTCTTGACCCCGTGGATCTCGGCGGTGAGGGCTGCCGCTTTTTTGAGCGGCAGTTCGGTCACCAGCAGTCCCAGGGTACGGATCGCCTCGGCCGGCAGCTCCTCTTCCGTTTTATTGGCACCCGCGACCACCAGCACGATCTCGCCGCGGCAGCGATTTTCGTCCTCACCCAGCCAGACCAGCATCTCGGAGGCGGGCAGACCGTGGATCGACTCGAAGGTCTTGGTCAGCTCGCGGCACACCACGACCTGACGTTCGCCGAGAATGCGGGCGATTGCTTCCACCGTGTCCTGCACCCGACGCGGGGATTCGTAGAATACCAGTGAGCGGGCGTCTTCGATCACCGCCTGCAAACGGTCGTCACGGCCCTTGCTCTTGGCAGGCAAAAAACCTTCGAAGGCAAACCGGTCGGTGGGCAGCCCGGCCGCGGAAAGCGCCGTGATCGCGGCACAGGGGCCGGGCAGCGGCACTACCTTGACCCCGGCTTCGCGACAACGGGTGACCAGGTGATAACCGGGGTCGCTGATGAGTGGCGTACCGGCATCGGAGACCAGGGCCACGCTCTTGCCCTCTTTTATCCGGCCGATCAGCACGTCCGCCTTCTGCTGCTCGTTATGATCGTGCAGCGCGAAGGTGGGCACCGAGATTTGATAGTGGCTGAGCAGGATGCCGGTATGGCGGGTATCCTCGGCTGCCACCAGATCGACACTGCGTAAAATGTCCAATGCACGCTGGGTAATGTCAGCCAGATTGCCGATCGGGGTGGGGACTATGTACAGGGTTGGGATGTCACTCATGGGAGCTCCGAGTGTCCCGACAATTGTGTCGCCATATTGGCCCGTTTACACTATGGAGAATTTCAACACTGGTCGGGGAATGAACTTGAACCGGGTTACAAAGCAGCTAAGTGTATCACGACTCTTCGGCATCCTACTCGCGGCAGTACTGCTTGCCGCCTGTGCGTCGGAGCCCAATCAATCAGCCGGACAATCCGGCATGCCGTCGGCCTTCTCGGATCTGACCAAGAATGCCCAGTGGTATCTGGCACAGGTGGACCCGGCCAAACCGGCCGAAGCCTTCACCTGGCAGGTGATGGCGGCGCGCAGCTATCTGGCGCTCGGCCAGGCCAAGCCGGCCGCGGCCCTGTTCCAGCAACTGCAGAAGCAGGGCCAGAGCACCGAGCAAAAGGCCCAGCTGCAACTGTTGCAGGCTCACCTGCTGCTCGCCCAGGGCAACGCCAACCAGGCGCTGATCCTGCTGGAGGGCAAACCCGAGGTGGCGCTGGATGCCGATACCCAGAAGGACTGGTATCGCCAGCGGGTGGTGCTGCAACTGGACATCAACAACAAGTTCGGTGCCGCCAAGTCGCTGATCCTGCTGGAGCCCTATCTGGCACAGAACGAGCTGGCCACCAATCACCAGCAAATCTGGTCACTGCTCAAAAGCATGACCCCCTCCACCCTGCAGGCTCTGGAAGAGGCGCCGGCTCCCGACGTGACTACCGGCTGGCTGCGACTGGCGGCGCTGGTGAACGAGTTCGGCGCCCAGCCCAATCAGCTGGCACGCCAGCTCGCTGGCTGGAAGCAGGCCTTCCCGAACCACCCGGCCCAGAAAGACATGCCGGCGGGTCTGGGTGATCTGGCGACCAGCAACGTCAACACCCTGCAGCAGATCGCCGTGTTCCTGCCGCTCTCCGGCAATCTGGAACCGCAGGGCGCCGCCATCCGCAATGGCATGCTGATGTCTTACAAGGAGAATCAGGGCCAGTTCACCCTGAACTTCTACGACACCCAGACCAAGGCGATGGGCGAGCTCTACAAACAGGCGATTCAGGAAGGGGCCAACATGATCATCGGCCCGCTGCTCAAAGACCGGGTCGAGGAGCTGCTCAAGTCCAATCCGACCGTGCCGGTGCTGGCACTCAACGAGCTGGACAAGCCGATCGTCAATGACAACACCTTCTACTTCTCCCTTTCCGCCGCCGCCGATGCGGCGCAGGCCGCCCAGTACCTCTACGGTCAGGGCTATCGCAAGCCGCTGCTGATCGCCGCCCAGGGGCGGATCGGTTATGGCAGCATCAAGGCGTTCGAACAGGCCTGGGCCACCGTGAGCCAGGACAAGCCGGTCGTCGCCACCTTCGGCGCTCGCAACGAAGTGCAGGGCATGGTCAAGAACGCTCTGAGCGGTCGCTCCACCGCCCGGGCCGGCGAAGTGGTGCAGCTTGCTGACACGGCGCCGCGCAGTATCGACGTGGTCTATGTGGTCGCCAACAGCCTGGAGACCCGGATGATCAAGCCGTATGTGGACATCTCGGTCAATCCGATGGGCAGCTTGCCGATCTACAGCAGCTCTCGCAGCTATGACAGCGCCACCACCGAAGTGGCTTCTGAGCTCAACGGCATGCATATCTCCGACATGCCGCTGCTGCTGGGTGGTTACGAGAAGCAGCGCGAACAGATCGCCCTGCTCTGGCCGCAAACCCAGGGTGACCTGCTGCGCCTGTTCGCCCTGGGCTACGATGCCGTGGCGCTGGCGGAAAACCTGCAGCAGATGCGCAAGGTCAATGCCATGCAGCAGCCGGGCATGAGCGGCCAGCTGAGCGTGGATGCCAGCGGCAACATAGTGCGGGTACTGGACTGGGCCACCTACCAGAATGGCAAGCTGGTCAGTGACAGTGCCATGCCTCAGCTCGAGGGCGCTCCCCATGAAGGGTCTATTGGCACGGATGCACCAGCAGTGGCAGAACCTGTTCCCGTCAGCACCGAGCAAGGGACAGCACTTTGAGCAGCTAGCGGAACATTGGTTGCAGGCCCGCGGCCTGCAACCCGTGACCCGCAACTACCGCTGCCGGGGCGGCGAGATCGATCTAATCATGCGCCAGGGGGAGACCCTGGTGTTTGTCGAGGTCCGCTACCGCGCCCAGAACAGCCATGGCGGCGCCGCCGCTTCGGTCACTCGGCGCAAGCAGCACAAGATCGTGCTGGCAGCGCGCCACTATTTCAAGCAACATGCCATCAACGAGGCCAGCCAGGCCTGCCGATTCGATGTGATCGCGTTCGAGGGCGACCAGCCAGACTGGATCCAGAACGCATTTTAAGAGGACCCCATGACTGACCGCATCAAAGAGAACTACACCGAGAGCATCCAGACCAAGATAGCCGCCGCCGAGGCGCTGCCGGATGCCATCCATACCGCAGCCCAGATGCTGACCATCTGCCTGCTCAATGGCCACAAGGTGATGGCATGCGGCAACGGTCCTTCCGCAGCGCTGGCCCAGCTGTTCATCTCGGAATTGGTCAACTGCTACGAAACCGAGCGCCCTTCCCTGCCCGGCATGGCGCTGACCCCTGACATGGCCACCATCAGCGCCATCGCCACCGACCATGGTTTTGAAGAGGTGTATGCCAAGCAGATCCGGGCGCTCGGTCAGCCCGGCGATATCCTGGTGGTCATCACCACCACCGGCAACAGCCGCAGCCTGATCAAGGCCGCCGAGGCAGCCCTCTCCCGTGACATGACCATAGTGGTGCTGGGTGGCGGTGACGGCGGCGAGATCGCCGGTCTGCTCGGCCCCAACGACGTGGAGATCCGGGTGCCGTCGGCTCGTCGACCCCGCATTCTGGAAGTGAACCTGTTGACCCTGCACTGCCTGTGTGATCTCATCGACCAGACTCTTTTCCCGCAACAGGAAGATTGAAACCATGAACAAGCAAATGCTCCTGCTCGGCCTGCTGGCCGGCACCCTGCTGCTGCAAGGTTGCGCGGCCGTAGTGGTAGGCGGTGCAGCCGGCACCGCCAAAGCCTCCGGCGATCGCCGCACCCTGGGCGCCCAGTGGGATGATCAGGCTATCGAGCTGAAAGCGGCCAACCTGCTGGCTGACAACAAGCCGCTCAGCACGGCCAGCAAGATCAGCGTCTACAGCAACAACGGCCGCGTGCTGCTGGTCGGCCAGACACCTTCTGACGCTTACAAGCTCGAAGCTGGCAAGATAGTGGCCCGCATCGAGGGAGTACGCCATGTCTACAACGAATTGCGCCTCGGCCAGCCGGTCAGCATAGGGGTTCGCAGCAACGACTCCTGGATCACCTCCAAGGTGCGGGCAGACATGCTGGGCGCCAAGAATTTTGACAGTGCCAAGGTCAAGGTGGTCACCGAAAATGGCGAGGTATTCCTGATTGGCCTTGTGACCCGCCAGGAAGGGGATCACGCCGTCGAGATCGCCCGCCACGTCAGCGGCGTGAAGCGCGTGATCAAGGCCTTCGAGTTTGCCCAGAACTAGCACTGACTACCGACGCTCGGCATAAAAAACGCAGCCAGTTGGCTGCGTTTTTTTATTTGATGACCTTCAGGGTCGGACGACCGCTCGGACGCGGCGGTTCCGGCTCGGGTTCCACCGGCGCTTCGGCTTGCTCCAGCCAGAGGTCATAACCCGGCTCGGGCGGGAACAGGGTCCCCACGCCGTTTTCCCGGGCATGGATGGCCAATACGGCCGCCATGGGGATGTAAACCTGCTGGGAGACACCACCAAAACGGGCGCTGAAGCTGATGGCTTCATTGTCCATGTGGAACTGCCCTACCGCACGGGGGGCGATGTTCAACACTATCTGTCCATCCTGGACAAACTGCATCGGCACCATCACATGAGGGATGTTGACGTTGACCACCAGATGCGGGGTCAGGTCATTGTCCAGCAACCAGTCGAAGAACGCCCGCAGCAGGTACGGGCGACTGGGTGTCATTGTCGGTTCCATGCTCATACGCCGGCACGGATCTCGCGCTCGGCTTCAGTCAGAGAAGCCTGGAAAGACTCGCGCTCGAACAGACGAACCATGTAGGCCTTCAGCTCTTTGGCGCCACGACCGGTGAAGTCGATGCCGAGGCTCGGCAGACGCCACAGCAGCGGGGCCATGTAGCAATCGACCAGACCAAACTCTTCGCTCATGAAATAGGGCATTTCACCGAAGATCGGCGCGATGGCCAGCAGGTTGTCCCGCAGTTCGGCACGCGCCGCATCCACGTCGGTACCCGCCATGATCTTGTCGGCCAGAGAATACCAGTCCAGCTCGATACGATGCATCATCAGACGGCTGTTGCCGCGGGCCACAGGGTAGACCGGCATCAGGGGCGGGTGCGGGAAGCGCTCGTCCAGATACTCCATGATGATGCGTGAGGTGTACAACGCCAGCTCGCGATCGACCAGGGTCGGTACGGTGTTGTAGGGGTTCAGCTCGGCCAGCTCATCCGGCAGGTTGCTTGGGTCAACCTGGCAGATATCTACGCTAACACCCTTCTCCGCCAGGACAATGCGCACCTGATGGCTGAACATATCGTTGGCACCGGAAAACAGCGTCATTACCGAACGCTTATTGGCAGCTACAGCCATTGAACCCTCCCGTCATTAAAAAGCAGAAACGGCAATGAAGCCTCTTGGTCTTCATTGCCGTGCATTATATTACCCGGATCTGGTCGCTTAGTGAACGTCGCGCCAGAATTCCTTCTTCAACAGCACAGTGAAGATGAAGAAGATCACGATGAAGCCAAGTACCCAGAAGCCCATGCGTTCGCGCTCCTGTTGTACCGGTTCAGCCGAGTAGACCAAGAAGTTTACCAGATCCAGTACCGTCTGATCATACTCTTCGTTATTCATTTCACCGTTGCCGTCAGATTTGACACTGACAACCTGCTGCACTTCCACTCCGTCGACGGTGTGGGTCGCGAACTCGGCGCGGGGCGTGCCTTGCAGCGGCTCCAGCACATGGGGCATGCCCACGGACGGGAATACCACGTTGTTCACGCCAAACGGACGGGTCTCATCCACGTAGAAGGAGCGCAGGTAGGTGTAAATCCAGTCGGCACCACGTACCCGGGCAACCAGCGTCAGATCGGGGGGCGGAGCGCCAAACCATTTGGCCGCATCCTTGTCCGGCACCGAGTTTTCCATCAGATCGCCGATCTTGGCACCATTGACGATCAGGTTGGCCGCCATCAGATCTTCCGGAATACCAATGTCTGCCGCCACCCGGTTGTAACGCTGGTACTGGGTGCTGTGACAGCCAAAGCAGTAGTTCATGAAGGTGGCCGCACCACGCTGCAACGACGCCTTGTCGTTCAGGTCATAGTTGGCCTTGTCCAGGTGCACTGCCCCGGTGTTGGCAAACACCAGCGACGGCAGCAGGGTCAGCACTGCAAAAATTATTCTTTTCATTTAAATGTCACCCTCTCCGGCAGCGGCTTGGTGCTTTCATTCTTGCTGTAGAAGAACAACAGGATGAAGAACCCGAAATAACCCAGGGTACAGATCTGGGCGATCAGCGTCAGGGTCGGAGTCGATGGCAAGACGCCGAGCACCCCGAGAATGATGAAGCAGACCACGAACTGGGCGATGTTCAGCTTGTGCAGGGTACTGCGATAGCGCACCGAACGTACCTTGCAGCGATCCAGCCAGGGCAGCAGGAACAGCACTACGATGGAAAGCCCCATCATGATGACGCCCAGCAGCTTGTCAGGCACCGCCCGCAAAATGGCGTAGAAGGGGGTGAAGTACCACACAGGCGCAATGTGTGCCGGGGTCTTCAGACCATTGGCTACTTCAAAGTTCGGTTTCTCGAGGAAATAACCCCACATGTCCGGCTTGAAGAAGATGATGGCGCAGAACAGGAACAGGAAGCCTGCAACCCCGATCATGTCCTTGACGGTGAAGTAGGGGTGGAATGCCACCGCATCCAGCGGCCAGCCGTTCTCGTCCTTGTGCTTCTTGATGTCGATACCGTCCGGGTTGTTGGAACCCACTTCGTGCAACGCCAGGATGTGCATGGCAACCAGCATCACCAGTACCAGCGGCAGGGCGATGACGTGCAGTGCGAAGAAGCGGTTCAAGGTAGCGCCGGAGATGACGTAGTCACCGCGGATCCATAGGGTCAGATCGTCACCGATGACCGGAATGGCGCCAAACAGTGAGATGATGACCTGGGCCCCCCAGAACGACATCTGGCCCCACGGCAGCAGATAGCCCATGAAGGCTTCCGCCATCAGGCAGAGGAAGATCAGCATGCCGAAGATCCACAACAGCTCGCGCGGCTTCTGGTAGGAGCCGTAGATCATGCCGCGGAACATGTGCAGATAGACCACGATGAAGAAGGCGGATGCACCGGTGGAGTGCATGTAGCGCAGCAACCAGCCGTAGTCCACATCCCGCATGATGTACTCCACGGAGGCGAAGGCACCTTCGGCGGAGGGGTTGTAGTTCATGGTCAGCCAGATACCCGTGATGATCTGGTTGACCAGCACCAGCATGGCGAGCGAGCCAAAGAAGTACCAGAAGTTCAGGTTCTTGGGCGCCGGGTACTTGGCCATGTGGTCGTTGTACATGGCAGTGAGCGGAAAGCGGTAGTCAATCCAGCCCATCAGTTTGGCAAACATGGTCAGGCCTCCTTGCCATCGGCACCGACCAGGATGGTGGTGTCGCTAAGATATTTGTACGGCGGAATGACCAGGTTCAAGGGTGCTGGCACCCCCTGGAACACTCGACCAGCCATGTCAAACTTGGAGCCATGACAGGGGCAGAAGAAGCCTGAGGTCACGCCCTGTACCTGCTCGCCAAAGCTGTCCGGCAGATAGGAGGGGGAGCAGCCCAGATGAGTGCAGATACCGACGGCCACGAAGATCTCCGGCTTGATGGATCTGTAACCGTTGTGGGCATAGTCGGGTTGCTGGGGCTCGTCGGAAGCCGGATCGCGCAACTTGTCGTCGTGCGCGGCCAGGGCATCCAGCGTCTGTTTGGTGCGTTTCACCACCCAGACCGGCTTGCCTCGCCACTCAACACGGATGAGCTGGCCTGGTTCCAACTTACTGATATCCACTTCGACCGGAGCACCCGCCGCTTTGGCTTTGGCACTCGGGTTCCATGACTTAATAAACGGCACTGCGGTAAAAGCAGCTCCTACCCCACCAACGGCGACCGTTGACCAGGTAAGAAATCTGCGGCGACCGGTATCAACTGGCGCATTGCTCATCCAAAAACTCTCCCATGTGGACTCCGCACATTCTTATTGTGTCCCTGTTCCCCTTTCTTCCATGACAACAGCGGCGGAAGCGGAGTTACAATTGTCACAGAAAAACCGAGGGAATTTTAAAGAAAAGATAACAACTTGACAAGAAAGAGAAGCGAAGGTCAAAAACAATAAATACACAATTTTTTGTCTTTTGTGACGTGGTGTTAGCAATACCGTTGGTAATATTACCAATAAAAAAAGCCTGGCACATGGCCAGGCTTTTTTGACACTCGTGAGAGTGCGTACCAAAAGCGAATTAACGCTTGGAGTACTGCGGACGCTTACGAGCTTTGTGCAGACCGACTTTCTTACGCTCAACCTTACGGGCATCGCGAGTAACAAAGCCTGCTTTACGCAGTTCGGAACGCAGGGTTTCATCGTACTGCATCAGAGCACGAGTGATACCGTGGCGGATCGCACCAGCTTGACCGGAGATGCCACCACCGTTAACGGTGATGTACAGGTCCAGTTTCTCGGTCATCTCAACCAGTTCCAGCGGCTGACGAACTACCATGCGGGCAGTCGGACGGCCGAAGTACTGCTCCAGGGAGCGCTGGTTGATTACGATTTTACCGCTACCCGCTTTGATAAATACGCGAGCAGTGGAGCTTTTGCGACGGCCGGTACCGTAGTATTGATTTTCTGCCATTGTTGCCAGTTCCCGTTAGATATCCAGTACTTGAGGTTGCTGAGCAGCATGAGCGTGCTCGGCGCCTGCGTAAACTTTCAGCTTACGGAACATGGCACGGCCCAGCGGACCCTTCGGCAGCATGCCTTTGACGGCAGCTTCGATTACCATTTCCGGTTTACGCTGAATCAGCTTGTCGAAGCTGATGGACTTGATACCACCCGGGAAACCGGAGTGAGCATGGTACATTTTGTCGGTAAATTTCTTACCGGTTACGTGTACCTTCTCAGCGTTTACAACGATGATGTAATCACCGGTGTCAACGTGCGGAGTGTACTCAGCTTTGTGCTTACCACGCAGACGAGCAGCGATCTCGGTTGCGATACGACCCAGAGTTTTACCTTCTGCGTCCACAATGTACCAGTCACGTTTTACGGTTTCTGGCTTGGCAACGAAAGTTTTCATTAAGTTAAACCCAATTACCTGTTACAGACCCAATTGCTTATGGGGGCTCTCCCACAAACAACAAACGATGGCCTACCTGTACCCCTTCGAATACAAGTAAAGCTTAAAGTGTTGCTGTCTTATCGACAGCTGTAACGTGGGCCGGGCGATTATAAGTGAAGTTGCCTTAAATATCACCTGCTAATTTCACTGCCATGAAGCTAGCAAATGTCGCCCGGCCCTACCTGCCGCAGATGCCCATCCGACTGGCAGGCGCGGTATTGTGACTAAGGAAGGTGCACTCTGGCAAGGTATTCGTGCGATTGCATTTCCTGAAGCCGTGAAAGACAACGTTTGAACTCGAAATTCAGCAGCCCGTTGCCATAGAGTTCCTGCATGGGCACCGCCGCCGATATGATCAGCTTGACGTGCCGCTCATAGAACTCGTCCACCATGGCGATGAAGCGGCGCGCCGCGTCATCCGTGCCCGCCCCCATTGGCTGCACATTGGCCAGCAGGACGGTGTGAAACAGCCGGGCCAGCTCGATGTAATCGCCCTGTGAGCGGGGAGTACAGCAAAGTTGCTCAAACTCCATATAGAGCACACCTTCCCCCATCCCCAGCGACGCCAGTTGACGGTGATTGATCTCGACACTGCCCGCCCGGGCCTCTTCCAGCCCGGTTAACTGCCGAAAATAGCGATCCAGATTGGATTTTGCCTGCTGATCCAGCGGGAAATGATAAATCTCCGCCTGCTCCAACGTACGCAGGCGATAGTCGGTGCCGCCGTCCACGTTAAGTATCTCGCAATGGCGCTCGATGAGCGCGATCGCCGGTAGAAAACGGGCGCGCTGCAGACCATTTCGATACAAATCCTGCGGCGGTATGTTCGAGGTCGCCACCAGCACCACTCCATGGCCGAACAACTCCTGGAACAGAGTCCCCAGCAGCATGGCGTCGGTGATGTCGGAGACGAAAAACTCGTCGAAGCAGATGACGTCGGTTTCGCCGGCCAGCTTGCTGGCGATCAGCTTGAGCGGATCGGCCTGACCGGTCAGCCCCTTGAGCTCATCGTGCACCCGGTGCATGAAACGGTGGAAGTGAATGCGCAGCTTGCGCTCTCCCGGCAGGCTGTCGAAAAAAGTATCCATCAGCCAGGTCTTGCCTCTGCCCACTCCGCCCCACATATATAGACCCAGGATGGGCGTGCGGGGTTTCGGCTTTTGCAGCCAGCCCAGCAGGCCGCGGGATCTGGTCGGAGTCGGGGTTTGGCACAAATCCTGATAGAGTCGCTCCAGACGGGCCACTGCGATCGCCTGGGCGGGGTCGGCCACGAAGCCGGGGCGCTGCAAATCCTGCTGATACTTTTGCTGCGGGGTCATCCTGTCGATTGCCTTCAAGTCCCTGAATGAAGGACAAAATGGTATCACGCTCTCGGGGTGCACGGTATAGTGCCATCAAGGCGTAGCGGCCGCTTTGGCCGCATCAACCCACATTGATTTAGCTGTAACAAGGAGCATCTATGAGTCTGTTAAACGGGATCCTGCTGGCTGTCGCCGCCTTGATTATCGGTGTCATCATCGGCCGCTTCACAGTGCGCAGCCGGGATGCCGGCCGTCTGGAACAAGAACTGAAGAAGGCTCACAAGGAACTGGAAAGCTACCAGGGCCAGATCAATACCCACTTCGCCGACAGCGCAGCCCTGATGGAACAGCTGGCCGAGCAGTACCAGACCCTTTATCGCCATATGGCGGAGCAGAGCAAATTCCTGGCCAAGGCTCAGGAGCCGCTGTTCCGTGAAACCCTGCTCGACGAGAGCAGCGATGTCCCGGCCAATGAAGAACCGGGCGTACCACCCCGTGACTATGCAGGGGCCTCCGGTCTGCTCAAGCAGTCCAGTTAGTTCCCTGCGGAACTAATTGCGCGGTAGCGTGGTCAGACCTTGACGATTGCATTGCAACTTTTTCTGGGAGCTGTTTTTCATATGCGTAAACCTCTTTCTGTGCTCAGTGTGTTAGCCCTCAGTGTCGGTATCGCCATGTCTGCGGCCCCTGTACAGGCTGCACTGCCCTCTCTGCTGGCGAACAATCAGGAGATGCCGAGCCTGGCGCCGGTACTCGAGCAGGTCACTCCTGCCGTGGTCAACATTTCAGTCTCCGGCAAGAAGATCACCCGCCAGCGTCTGCCGGAACAGTTCCGTTTCTTCTTCGGCCCCAACATGCCCGACGAGCAGGTGAGCGAGCAGCCCTTCCAGGCACTCGGCTCCGGCGTCATCATCGATGCCAAGAAGGGCTACGTGATCACCAACGCCCACGTGGTGCACGAGGCGGACGAGATCAAGGTCAACCTGAAGGATGGTCGTGAATACGCCGCCAAGAAGATAGGCGAGGACAAGCAGTCCGACATCGCGCTGCTGCAAATCAAGGCCGAGGATCTGGTGCAGATCAAGTTTGCCGACTCCGACGAGCTGCGGGTCGGTGACTATGCGCTGGCCATCGGCAACCCGTTCGGCCTCGGCCAGACCGTCACCTCCGGCATCGTCAGCGCGCTCGGCCGCAGCGGCCTCAACATCGAAAATCTGGAAAACTTCATCCAGACCGATGCGGCCATCAACTCCGGCAACTCAGGTGGCGCCCTGCTCAACCTGCGCGGCGAGCTGATCGGCATCAACACCGCCATCCTGGGCCCGAACGGCGGCAACATCGGCATCGGCTTCGCCATTCCGTCCAACATGGTACGCGACCTGTCCGAGCAGATCGTGAAATACGGTGAAGTGCGCCGCGGCCAGCTGGGCATCACCGGCACCGAGCTCACCTCCGAAATCGCCAAGACCTTCGGCTACAACAAGAAGGATGGTGCCTTCGTCAACCAGGTCATGCCTGACTCCGCCGCCGCCAAGGCGGGCATCAAGGCCGGCGACATCATCATCAGCATCGATGGTAAAGCTATCCGCTCGTTTGGTGAACTGCGCGCCAAGATCGCCACCATGGGGGCTGACAAGCAGGTTGCCCTTGGCCTCATCCGCGATGGCAAGGAGCAGACCGTCAAGGTCACGCTGAAGAAGGCGGATGACAGCGAGATCCTGGCCAGCGCCCTGCACCCGGCCCTGGAAGGGGCCAAGCTGAGCACCACCGCCGAGCCGGTGACCGGCGTGGCCGTGGCCGACATCGATCCGCGCTCGCCTGCCGCCGCTTCCGGCCTGCAGAAGGGTGACATCATCATCGGGGTCAACCGCCTGCGCATCAACTCGTTGGAAGAGCTGAGCAAGGCATTGAAGAACAAGCCGGATGTGCTGGCGCTGAACATCCAGCGCGGGGAATCCTCCCTCTATCTGGTGATCCGTTAACTCCCTCTCACCCGCGGCCCTCGCCGCGGGTGATTTTTATCCACCGATAGTGTTATTCTCTGCGCGCTGTATGTACGGATGAGAATGACATGAAAATCCCCCCTCTAGTCAGTTACTTGGGCAAGTCTGTCGGCTTCGGTCTCACCGTGGCGGCTCTTCTGTTGCTGCTGTTTCCCAATTTCCGTGGCGGGGCCCAGCTACCCGGCCTCATCACCAATGCCCGTGAACTGAGTTTCTCCTACGCCGCCCACCGCGCCGGGCCGGCGGTCGTCAACATCTATACCCGCAGCTTCGCCCGCAACCAGGGCAATCAGGCCGAACTCAGACCGCAGGGGCTCGGCTCCGGCGTCATCATGAGCCAGCGTGGCCACGTGCTGACCAACTATCATGTCATCGCCGACGCGGACCAGATCATCGTTGCGCTGCAGGATGGGCGGGTATTCAGCGCCGAGCTGGTCGGCTCCGATCAGCTAACCGATCTGGCGGTGCTCTACATCGAGTCGGACAATCTGCCGGTGATCCCGCAGGATCCGGAGCGCCTGCCCGACGTGGGTGACGTGGTGCTCGCCATCGGCAACCCCTACAACGTCGGCCAGACCATCACCCAGGGCATCATCAGCGCTACCGGCCGCATCGGCCTCTCCAGCATGGGCCCGGACAGCAACGGCCGGCAGGATCTGCTGCAGACCGACGCCGCCATCAACGAGGGCAACTCGGGGGGCGCCCTGGTCAATGCCCGCGGCGATCTGGTGGGCATCAACACCGCAGCCTACCACCTCAACGGCAACCAGGAGAGCTACGGCATCAGCTTCGCCATCCCCTACAAGCTGGCCAAGCGCATCATGGATGAGCTGATCGCCAACGGCCGGGTGATCCGCGGCTACCTCGGCATCTCCAGCGTCGAGATCAACCCCATCGTCGCCCGCATGATGAACCTGGGCGATCTGCGCGGCCTGGTGGTGGAGAGCCTGGATCCCAACGGTCCGGCCACCAGAGGCGGGTTGAAGCGGGGCGACGTGCTGCTCAAGATCAACGGCGAGGCCATCAGCGGCGTACGTACCGCCATGGACAAGATCGTCGAGAGCCGGCCGGGCACCAAGCTCACCATCTCGGTGATCCGTGACGGCAAGCCGCTGGAGGTGGAGGTCACCATCGAAGAGGATCTGCGCTACCAGAACCGGGCCAGCGCGAGCGCCGCCACCGCCAGCTGATCCCGCCAACTCTCTTTGACAGGGGCGGTCAACCGCCCCTGTTTGCTTCTCCCACACTCCTCCATCCGTGAGGCGACTCACAGTTTCCAGCAAGCCTGCTCGTCCCGGCTCGACGGACCAAGTGCGCCCTCGATCACACAAAGTCGGCCCCGATAGCAGCCCTTTGCCCCTCCACCCCACAAAAATCACCGTTTTCAGCCCAGGCGTGCGGGAATTTCCGCTTCGAATCGGAAAAACCGTGCCTCCTCTCTCCTCTACTGCCGGCTTAGGGTAGCGCTATCCCTTCTGCCAGCCTTGGAGAGCAGACCTTGCACACAGAGACCCATGACCAGAACCTGACCCCGGACAGCCCGGCGTTGCTGCGCCAGACCGACCACACGCTGGCGCGCATCCACACCCTGCTCGGCGAGCAGGGCATCCGCCCCAACGAGGTACAGCGGCAGATGCTGGCCTCCCACGTCAAAGCCATGGTATGGCGCTCCTACAGCGGTGAATCGCTGCCGGAGGTGGATCTCAGCCTGTTCGAGGAGATCTCCCCCCTCTCCCTGCGTCTGGCCGAACAGGTCGTCGCCTGGCTGGACAAGCTGGCCTATGAAGAGGCCCATCTGCTGTCCGTCCATTTCGAAGTTGCCAAAGAAAACGAACTCAGCTCAGTGAAAGGAGAAAGCTAAATGACAGCCATCAAACTCGTGATCGGTGATCGACTCGGCAAGGGGCAGAAAGTGGGGGCAGGTGCGGAAACCGCCGGCGCCAGCGTGACCATCATCCCCGGCATGGCCGCCGACATGAAGCTCGGTGACGTGATGAACAAGGAGCAGGCGGATCTCGGCATCTCCTTCTGCGGCAGCGGCGGTGCCGGTGCCATCACGGCGCAGACCAAGTACGGCTACAAGTGCCGCTACGGCATGCGCTCCATCGAAGAGGGCGTGACCGCCATCAACGAAGGCTGCGTGGTGCTGGGCTTCGGCTTCATGGACAAGGAAGAGCTGGGTCAGAAGCTGATCGAAGCCTTCGCCAAGAAACACGGACGCGCCTGATGAAAGAGGACTTCACCACCCAGGTCATGGTCAGCGGCAAGGGGCCGACTCGCCAGCAGGCGTTCGCCGCCGCCCTCAGCCAGGTGCAGCCAACGCTGCTCAAGGACAACCCGCGGGTGATGCTGCGCATCGAGCCGCTCGAGGTGCAGGTGCTCAAGGCCGAAGAATCGGTCCGGGTGGAGAAGTTCCTATTCTTCTTCCTGCCGCGCCAGCGCCGCGAATTCCGGGTCCAGCTGGCGATCACGGTCAAGGTCACCAGCCTGGATGCCGAGCAAGTGGCGTTCACCCTGGTGTGACGCCGCCCGCGGGTACCACCCCACAAGAAGGATACGTTGGATGTTTCTAATCATATTTATCAAGTCACTCATCATCGGCGGCCTGGTCGGCGTCGGGGTGGGGGCCGGCGCGGCACGGATGTTCCACGCGCCGACCGTACAGGGCATGGGAGCCTTCCGTACCCTGGGAGAGCTCAACTCCTGTGAAGGGGACCCCGCCTCCCACTTCTCGTTTGGTCTGGGCTTCTTCTTCAACGCCTGGGCCTCCACCGTGGCGGCCGGCGCCTTCACCCAGGATGTGGATCATCGCATCATTCCGCACTGGGCAACGGCGGCACTGCTGTTCAAGAACCGGGATCTCGCCACCACCCTGCACGACCCGAAGAAGATGGCCATCGCCGGCGGCATCATAGGTGCCATCGTGGTCGCCTTCCTCAACAGCACGGCCGCCGCCGTACCGGCCGCATTGCAGGTCACCGCGGTCAAGGTGCTGGTACCGGCCGCCAACCTGCTGGTCAACACCGTCATGCCGGTGATCTTCTGGCTGGCCGCCATCGAGGCGGGCAAGAAGTCCGGTTTCTGGGCCACCATCTTCGGCGGTCTGGCCCAGCTCATCATGGGCAACGCGGTACCGGGCCTGGTGCTCGGCATCCTGATCGGCAAGGGCGTGGAAGAGAGTGGTTGGAACCATGTCACCAAGGTGATGATGGCGGCCATCGTCCTGCTGTTCGTGCTGAGCGGCTTCTTCCGCGGCTTCGACATGAAACTCATCGAGTCCTTCCATCTGGGGGTTCCCCTGTGGCTGGAAAACGTCCATAACCTGCTGAGCGGCAAATAAGGGGTCACACCGTGGATGAGAAACTGAAAAACAACTTCTGGTACGCCGACTGGTCCTTCCCCATCTTTGTCGGCCTGCTCTCGGCCGGGGTCTTTGCCGGTACCCACATGTTCTATCTGTACGGGGTCGGCGCCTTCAACGAGGTGGCCTTCGTCGCCATGCTCAAGGCCGGCATGGACACCGGTGCCTATGGTGCGGTGGCGGCTTTCGGCGCCAGCTTCCTGTTTGCCCGCATCATCGAGGGCTCCCTGGTGGGGATCCTGGATATCGGCGGCGCCATCCAGACCGGGGTCGGCCTCGGCGTGCCCGCCCTGCTGCTGGGGGCCGGCATCGTCTATCCGGTGGAGAACTTCGGTGCCTCCCTGGCAACCGGCATGGGGATTGGTCTGGCCATCGGCTACGTGATCATCCTGGCACGCAAGTTCACCATCAATCAGAGCAACTCCACCTACGGCGCCGACGTCATGATGGGGGCTGGCAACAGCTCGGGCCGCTTCCTCGGCCCCTTAATCATCCTCTCCGCCATGGGCGCCTCGATTCCGATCGGCATCGGCTCTCTGCTGGGTGCGCTGCTGTTCTACGTGTGGGGCAAGCCCATCACCGGCGGTGCCATCCTGGGGGCCATGCTACTCGGCACCTTCTTCCCGGTTGCGCTTGCATAACCATCCGCCGCCCTGCGGGGCGGCGCTCGAGAGGCCATCTAGCATGTACGACATCATCATCAAAGCGGGGCGCCAGGGAGATGGCCTGCTCGTCGATATCGCCATCTGGGAGGGCAAGATAGCCGCCATCGGTACCCTGCCGGAGATGGCAGCAGCGCAGCAGATCCTGGATCTCGGCGGCCGGGTGCATGTGAGCGCCGGCTGGATCGACGGCCACACCCACTGCTACCCCGCCTCCCCCATCTATCACGATGAGCCGGACAAGGTGGGCGTGGAATCCGGCGTCACCACCGTCATCGACGCCGGCAGTACCGGGGCCGACGACGTGGATGACTTCCAGCGTCTCGCCGCCGGCTGCAAGACCCGGGTGCATGCCCTGCTCAACATCTCCCGCATCGGCCTGCTGCGCCAGAACGAGCTGGCCGACAGCCGGGACCTCGATATGGATCTCGCCTCGGCGGCCATTGCCCGCCACCCCGGCTTCATCGTCGGCATCAAGGCGCGGATGAGCGGCAGCGTGGTGGGTGAGAACGGCCTGCAGCCGCTGCGCATGGCCAAGGCACTGCAACAGGCCCACGGCCGGCTGCCGCTGATGGTACACGTGGGCAACACGCCGCCGGATCTGGACGAGATTGTCGCCCTGCTGGGCGATGGCGATCTGCTGACCCACTGCTTCAACGGCAAGCCCAACCGCATCCTGACCCCGGCCGGTGAACTGCGCCAGGCGGTGCGTGAGGCGATGCAACGGGGACTCTTGCTCGACATCGGTCACGGCGGCGCCAGCTTCAGCTTCGAGGTGGCGGAGCTGGCCATTGCCCAGGGGATCCTGCCCCGTACCATCAGCTCGGATATCTACTGCAAGAACCGCATCAAGGGGCCGGTCTACAGCCTGGCCCACGTGATGTCGAAGTTTCTCGCCATCGGCATGACCCTGGAGCAGGTGCTGGCCTGCGTCACCCAACATGCCGCCGATGCCCTGCGCCTGTCCGGCAAGGGGCGACTCGAGGTGGGCGCCGATGCCGACCTGACCCTGTTCGAGGTGAGCAGCGGCCCCACCCTCTTTACAGATACCGAAGCCGGCGCCCGCAATGGCGATCGGCAGTTGCTGCCCCTCGCCGCCCTGGTCGGTGGCGAACTGGTTCTGACTCACTATGGGAAATCACACCATGCCTTCTGTGTATGAGAAATATCAGCTCAAACCGGTGATCAACGCCTCCGGGCGCATGACCATTCTCGGCGTCTCCACCCCCGAGCAGGAGGTGGTCGACGCGGTCAACTTCGGCCTCGGCCACTACTTCGAGGTGAAGGATCTGGTCAACAAGACCGGCGCCTACCTGGCCGGCTTGCTGGACGTGGAAGATGCGGTGGTGGTCTCCTGCGCCAGCGCCGGCATCGCCCAGTCGGTGGCCGCAGTGATAGTGCGCGGCGACCCCTACCGCCTCGAGCAGTTGCACGCCCATGCCCACGATGTGCCGAGCGAAATCGTGTTGCCCAAGGGACACAACGTCAACTTCGGCGCCCCGGTCGGCACCATGGTCAACCTGGGTGGCGGCAAGGTGGTGGAGGCCGGCTACGCCAACGAGTGCTCTGCCGCCCAGCTGGCCGCCGCCATCAATGCCAGCACAGCTGCCATCCTCTACATCAAGTCCCACCACTGCGTGCAGAAGAGCATTCTGTCGGTGGCCGAGGCAGCCGAGGTGGCCAAGGCCCACGGGCTCCCGCTCATCGTCGATGCGGCGGCCGAGGAAGATCTGCGTCTCTACTACAACCTGGGGGCCGATCTGGTCATCTACAGCGGCGCCAAGGCCATCGAAGGGCCCACCAGCGGGCTGGTACTTGGCAAGCGCCAGTACGTGGAGTGGGTCAAGCAGCAGGCCAACGGCATCGGTCGCGCCATGAAGGTGGGTAAGGAGGGGCTCCTCGGCCTCACCCACGCCATCGAGCGCTATCTGGCCAAGGAGAAGGAGAGCGGCGCCGCCATGGTCGCCAAGATGACCCCCTTCATCGAGCGCCTCAACCAGCTACCCGGCGTCAGCGCCAAGGTGGTGTGGGACAGCGCGGGGCGCGACATCGCCCGCACCGATATCGCCTTCGACCACCAGCAGATCGGCATGACTACAGTGCAGGTCGTCGCCCGTCTGCAACAAGGCACGCCTGCCATCTACTGCCGCGGCTACAAGGCCAACGAGGGGCACCTCGAGATAGACGTGCGCAGCGTCACCCTGCCCCAGCTCGACCAGATCCACTCCGCCATTGCCCACCTCGTTCAGGAGAACAACTGATGTCTTTGACTCCCAATTACTACCGCGATCGGGTCTGCCTCAACGTGCTGGCCGGCTCCCGACAGAATGCCGTCGACATTTATGAGGCCGCCCAGGGCCATGTGCTGGTCGGCGTGCTCTCCAAAAACTACCCGGATGTGCCCTCCGCGGTGGCCGACATGCAGGCTTACGCCAAGCTTATCGACAATGCCCTCTCCATCGGGCTGGGGGCCGGCGATCCGCGCCAGTCCGCCATGGTGGCCGAGCTGGCTCGCCAGCTGCAGCCCCAGCACGTCAATCAGGTGTTCACCGGCGTCGGCGCCAGCCGGGCGCTGCTCGGCCAGTCTGACACCCTCGTCAATGGCCTTGTCTCCCCCACCGGCACGCCGGGGATGGTGAAGATCTCCACCGGCCCACTGAGTAGCCAGCAGCCCGACGGCATCGTCCCCATCGACACCGCCATCGCCCTGCTCAAGGACATGGGCGGCAGCTCGGTCAAGTTCTTCCCCATGGGCGGACTGGCCTGCCGCGCCGAATATCAGGCGGTGGCCGAGGCCTGTGCTCGCCACGGCTTCTGGCTGGAGCCCACCGGCGGCATCGATCTCGACAACTTTGAGGAGATAGTGCGGATTGCGCTGGATGCCGGGGTCGAGAAGGTGATTCCCCACATCTACAGCTCCATCATCGACAGTGCGAGCGGTCAGACCCGTCCCGAGGACGTGCGTACCCTGCTGACCACGGTGAAGCGGCTGCTGGCCTGACAGCCCTCAGGCACCGGTCCGATCACTGACTGGTGCCTGGCTTGTTAATGACTCGCTTGTTAACATCGATTTTTCATTCCGCGACAGGAGTCCGTTCCCCCCTCATGATCAAGCTGCCCCACCCCAGACTCCATCAACTGCTCACCCTGCTCCACGCCGAACCGCTGCCGCAGGAGGAGCTGGCCCGCCGCCTCAATGTCTCCACCCGCACCGTGCGCACCGACGTGGCGACCCTGAACGAGATCATCGCCACCCGGGGCGCCCACCTGATCCACCAGCGCGGCAGCGGCTATCAGCTCAAGATCTACAATCAGGAGCTGTTCGAGGTACTACTGGCGGCCCAGGAGCAGGAGAGCGGGCTGCCCCGCACCAGCCGCGAGCGGGTGCTGCACCTGCAGATCCTGCTGTTGACGGTAGAGCAGGGCATCAAGCTCGACGAGCTGGCGGACACCTGGTATCTGAGCCGGGCGGCACTGCAGGGGGACATGGCGGAAGTACGGGAGCGGCTCGCCCACTTCGGACTCACCATCGACAGCAAACCCAGACAGGGGATGCGGATCCAGGGGGGCGAGACGGCCATCCGCGCCTGCCTCACCCAGCTGCTCTATCAGGAGCTGCTGCACAGCAACCCGCTGCAGAGCCTGCTGCCCAACCTCTGTCCCAGCAAGACGCTGGAGGTAGTGGGCAATCACATCCACGAGCAGCTCGGCCGTCATCAGCTGCGCCTGGCCGATGAGAGCCTGCAGCAGCTCGCCATCTACTGCGCCGTCGCCCTGCTGCGCCAGGCGGCCGGCCACGAGCTGCACCAATTCACCTGCGAGGATCTCACGGCACCTCTGCTGGCGGTCGCGCGCGACATCTATGGCGAGCTGCCGACCCTGACCCCGCCGGGGGAGGAGGAGATAGCCTGCCTCGCCATCCAGATCCAGGCCCGCCTCACCGCCGATGCCCCCCAGCTCAGCCCGGCCATGGCGGCCGAGAGCGAACAGCTGGTGGAGCATCTGCTGGCCTACATTCACCAGCACTACCCCTATGACCTGCGCGGCGATCTGCAACTACGGGCCGACCTGCAGACCCACATCAGCGCCATGCTGCTGCGGGTCAAATACCAGATCGGCAGCCACAATCCGCTGGCGGACCACATCAAGCAGTACTACCCCCTCGCCTACGACATCACGCTGGCGGCTATCTCGGAGTGGATCAGGCAGACTCCCTATCGGCTGACCCACCACGAGATAGGCTATCTGGTGATCCACATCGGGGTCGGGCTGGAGCGCCACTACGACATCGGTTACACCCGCCGCCCCCAGGCGCTGCTGCTGTGCGATGCAGGCAACGCCACCTTTCGGGTGCTGGAGGCCCGCATCAAGCGGGAGTATCCCCAGTTGCAGCTGACCATGCTGGAGTCGGTGCGGGATTACGAAGGGCTGGCGCGGATCGAGCAGGACTTCGTCATCAGCACCGTCAAGGCCGGCGAGAAGAACGTGCCCGTGGTGCAGGTCGCCCCCTTCCCGACCCAGTACCAGCTGGAGCAGCTCGGCAAGCTGGTGCTGGTCGATCGCACCCGCCCCTACCTGCTCGACAAGTACTTCGATGCCGACCACTTCATGGTGGCTACCGAACCGCTCAGCCAGGCGGCGCTGTTTGATCGCATCTGCAGTCAGCTGGAGGCGGAGGATCTGGTGGAGAGCGGCTTTCGGGGATCGTTGCAGGAGCGGGAGCGGATCGTCTCCACCATGCTGGGGGACGGCATCGCTCTGCCCCACTCCCTCGGCCTGCTGGCGCGCCGCACCCTGGTCTATACCGTGCTGGCCCCGCAGGGGATCGACTGGGGCAACGGCGAGAGCGCCACCCTCGTCTTCGTGCTGGCCATCGCCAAGGCCGACTACGAAGAGGCCATGGGGCTCTACGACCTGTTCCTGGCGCTGATGAACGAAAAAGCCAGCAGGAATCTGCTGGCTTGTCGGGATTTTGCCGCCTTCAAGGCGCTGGCACGCAGCGCACCTTGAGCATGCCGAGGTGCGTTACTCCTCGTTGAAGCCCGAGGTGAACAGCGCCACCACGGCGGCCAGGGCCTCCACTTCCTCGGGCCCCTCCACCTGGACTTCCACCTGCTTGCCCTGGGCGGAGTCCAGCATCAGCAAGCCGATCACGCTGTCCGCGTCGGCCTCGACCCCCTCTTCGTTGCGCAGCAACACGTGGGCATCGAACCCCTGCACCAGCTCGAACAGCATCATGGCCGGTCTGGCATGCATGCCCAGTTTGTTTTTCACTTCCACCGAGGCTGAGACGGTCATCTGATCTTCCTATTGGTCCATCAAAATTGCGGCGCACTCTTGTCGAGGGTGCGGTGGCGGATCTGGACGTTCTTGCCCAGCAGGCGGAAAGCGCCGGCCAGCTGCTCGGCAATGAACACCGATCTGTGCTGGCCACCGGTGCAACCGATGCCGACTGTCACATAGCTGCGATTGTTGCGCTCCAGGTGAGGCAACCAGGTCGCCAGCATGTTCTCGATCTGCAGGATGAACTGCATCACGTCGGGCTGGCTGGAGAGGTAGCGTGCCACCGGCTCATCCTTGCCGGTGAAGGGCTTGAGTTCGGGGATCCAGTGCGGATTGGGCAGGAAGCGGGCGTCGAACACGAAGTCGGCATCCTTGGGAATACCGTACTTGAAGCCGAACGACTCGAACACCAGCACCAGCTCGTTCTCCTTCTTGCCGAGCACCCGGGTCTTGATGAGCTCGCTCAGGTCGTGAATGCTGAGGTTGGTGGTATCGATGCGCAGGTCGGCCGTCGAGGAGAGCGGCGCCAGCAGGTGGGTCTCTTCCCGAATCGCCTCGTCCAGCGACAACTGATTGCGTGACAAGGGGTGCAGCCGGCGGCTCTCGCCGTAGCGCTTGAGCAGGGTGGAGTTTTCCGCATCGAAGAAGAAGCTCGAGAACTCCACCCGCCCCTCGTTGCGAACCTGGGCCAACAGGGTTTCCAGCTTGTCTGGGCTCGCCGGCAGGTTGCGCACGTCGATGCTGACCGCCAGCTTGTCATACTGGCTCTCGACCGAGACGATCAGCTGGGGCAGCAGGTTGACCGGCAGGTTATCCACGCAGTAATAACCGAGATCCTCCAGCACACGCAGGGCAACTGTCTTGCCCGAGCCGGAGCGCCCACTCACCACTATTAATTGCATCTTGTTCCCTCACCGCTTGGCGTCATTGCAAGGGCCTGCATCTCAGGCCGATGTCATGATCTGATAGAGTTCTTCGTCGCTGGTTGCCTGGCGCAACTGGCGGCATACCGCCTTGTCGCCCAGTTTGGATGCCATCAGGGAAAGGGTCTTGAGGTGCTGCTTGCACTCGCTTTCCGGCACCAGCAGGGCGAACAGCAGGTCAACCGGTTGATTGTCGATGGAATCGAAGGGGATCGGCTCTGCGAAGGTCATCAGGATGGCGGTCGGCGGAAACTCGTCGCCGATCCGGCCGTGGGGAATGGCGATACCGGCACCGATCCCGGTACTGCCCATTTTTTCTCGCGCCAGCAGGCACTCGAAGAGCACCTGACGAGAGGTCCCCAGACGCTCAGCGGCTAACTCGCTGATGATCTCCAGGGCGCGTTTCTTGCTGGTACAAGGGACCGCACTTTTGGTGCAGTCCCGACTCAGTATGTGTTCAAGTTGCATGGTTATTTTTGATTTAACTTATCTTTGTGCTTGATGATCTGCCGATCCAGCTTGTCCAGCAGGGTATCAATCGCAGCGTACATGTCGGCATGCTGCGAATTGGCGAACACCTCACCCCCGCTGACATGCAGCTTGGCTTCGGCGATCTGGTTCAGTTTTTCTACGCTCAACACCACATGAACATTGTTGATGTGGTCAAAGTGACGCTCGAGTTTGGCAAATTTGTTGTTCACATAATCACGCAGAGCTTCGGTGATCTCGACATGGTGTCCGGTCAGGTTAATTTGCATAACGTCTTCCTTTTGTTTTGCCTAAACCAGGCGTTTGCGCTGATTGGATGGCGGGATCAACAAGGATTCACGGTACTTTGCGATCGTGCGTCTCGCCACCATAATACCCTGTTCGGCCAGCAAATCCGCGATCTTGCTATCACTTAGCGGCTTAGCGGGATTCTCCGCCGTGACCAGCTTCTTGATGAGCGCGCGAATTGCGGTCGATGAGCACTCTCCTCCTCCCTCCGTGTTGACATGACTGGAGAAAAAAAACTTCAGTTCGAAGATGCCGCGCGGCGTGTGCATGTACTTCTGGGTCGTGACCCGCGAGATGGTCGACTCGTGCATCTCCACCGCTTCGGCGATGTCGTTGAGCACCATGGGTTTCATGGCCTCTTCACCGTATTCAAAAAAGCCCTGCTGCTGCTCGACGATACAGCTGGCCACCTTGAGCAAGGTGTCGTTGCGGCTCTCCAGGCTCTTGATGAACCACTTGGCTTCCTGCAGGTGGGAGCGGATGAACTGGGTATCCTGGCTGGTGCGAGCCTGACGGGCCATGGCGGCATAGGTCTCGTTGACCCGGATGCGCGGGGCCGAGTCCGGATTGAGCTCGACCACCCACTTGTTGCCCTTCTTGACCACGGAAACATCCGGGATCACGTACTGGGATTCGCTCTGAATGACGCCGTTGCCGGGTCTCGGCTCCAGCTGCTGGATCAAATCCAGCACCTCCTTGAGGTCGCTCTCCTTGAGCCGGGTCTTGCGCGCCAGGGTGCGGTAGTCGCGATTGCCGAGCAAGTCCATGTGCTCGAGAATCACCTCCTTGGCCTCGTTGAGCCAAGGCAGGTCCGGGGAGTATTGGCCCAGCTGGATCAGCAGGCACTCCTGCACCGAGCGGGCGGCGATGCCGACCGGATCGAAATGTTGCACCCGCTTGAGCACCGCCTCCACTTCATCGAGCTCCACCTCGACATCCTCGCTGCTTACCGCAGTCTGGATATCTTCCAGCGACACCGTCAGGTAACCGGATTCGTCGATGGCGTCGATAATGGCGAGGGCGATGGCGGCATCCACGTCGCTGAATGGGGTCAGGCGCATCTGCCACAGCAGATAATCCTGCAGGTTTTCGGTGGTTTCGCCCTGATAGATGCTGTCTTCGCCGTCGTGGATCGGGCCCGCGCTCTGGGCCGTGCCAGCCGAGTAGACCTCTTCCCAGGTGGTATCTACCGGCAGTTCGTCCGGCATGTTGTCCTGGGACATGGCATCGCTGGAGTCGAGTTGGCTGGCATCGACCGGCTCTTCCGGGCTGGTCTCCTGCACATCATTTTCTTCTTGCTCCAGCAAGGGGTTGTTGTCGAGCGCTTGCTGAATTTCCTGCTGGAGTTCCAGAGTGGAGAGCTGGAGCAGACGAATCGCTTGTTGTAATTGCGGCGTCATGGTCAGGGACTGGCCGAGACGCAACTGTAATGTCGGCTTCATCTACGTCGGGATATCCTTATGTTCAGCGAGGCAGTCGTCACAGGAAATGAAGAGATGCCCCCTTACTATAGACTGAATTGATCGCCCAAATAGACGCGCTTGACCTGTTCGTCGGCCAGTATGTCGGCCGGTGCACCTTCGGCAATCATCTTGCCGTGGCTGACGATATAGGCCTTCTCACATACGTCCAGAGTCTCTCTGACGTTGTGGTCGGTGATCAAGACGCCCAGGCCTCTATCTTTGAGATGCTGGATGATCTTCTTGATGTCTATCACAGAAATGGGGTCGACCCCGGCAAAGGGTTCATCCAGCAGGATAAAACGCGGCTCGGCAGCCAGTGCCCTAGCGATCTCGACCCGGCGCCGCTCCCCGCCCGACAGGCTCTGCCCCAGGCTGTCACGGATATGGGTGATGTTGAACTCTTCCAGCAGTTGCTGGACCTTGTCCTCCCGCTCTTCGCGGCTCAACCCCTTGCGGGTCTGCATGACCCCCATCAGGTTGTCGAACACCGACAGGCGACGGAAGATGGAGGCCTCCTGCGGCAGATAGCCGATACCGTTGCGGGCACGGATATGCATGGGTTGCAGGCTGATGTCCTGATCATCGATGGTGATGAGGCCGGCATCGCTCTGCACCAGCCCCACAATCATGTAGAAGGAGGTGGTCTTGCCGGCGCCGTTCGGACCTAATAGCCCGACAATCTGGCCGGTCCCCACTTCCAGGCTCACATCGCTCACTACCATGCGGCGCTTGTAACTTTTTTGCAGGCCGGCTGCTTTCAACACTGCCATGGTTTATTTTCCCTGCTTCTTCTGATCGGCCGGCTTGTCGAAATTCTCTACCTGATCCGGCAGGAACACCGTCTTGACCCGCTGGTTCGGGGTCTTGCTCTCGGCAATCATCTTCTGTTTGACGATGTCGTAACGGATCAGGTCGCCATTGACCTGGCTGTCTTCCTGCTTGAGCTGACCGTTGCCGGTGATGGTCACCAAGCGGTTCTTCAGCTCATAGCGGATGCTGTTGCCATGGGCATTGACCGGCTTGCCGTTGTCCAGGATCTGGAAGAAGGTGGCAGGCTTGCCATAAGCCGTCATCACCTCGGCACCCTTCTCGCCGGAGCGGATCACCACCACCTTGTCCGCCTTGATCTTGATGGTGCCCTGAGTGATGGTCACATCCTGCTCGAAGGTGATGCGGTTGTCCTGCATCTCGGCCACCTGCTTGACCGCATCCACATAGACCTTCTCGGCAAAGTCGGACTCTTTGGCGCTCACGGTGCCGCACAGCAGCAGGGCCGCGAGGGCCAGATTAGCGTTTTTCATTGAAATAGATGGCATGGCCCTGATCCAGTAATTCAAAATATTTGCGTTCCAGATGACCCTTCAGGCCGACGCCCTCGGTCTGGAAATCCTTACCCACTATGCTGACCTGCTGATTGCTTCTCACGTTCTGGGTCACCAGATCCAGCTCCAGATAGGGGGTATCCAGCGTGGAGATGAAAGAGGTGGGCAGCAAGCCGTCCAGATGCACCTTGTCCCGCAGGATCACGTTGTCATCGGTGTTGAGCACGCCGGTGTCGGCAGTGACCTTCCACTCGGGCTCCCCCTGCTTGTCGAACATGTAGACCACCGGCTTGTCAAAGGTGGCCTGCTCGAGGATCTGGTAGTACTCCGCATAGCGGGACTCCAGCCGCTCGGTGCGACGCCCCTCGACATCGAAGCGGGTCGTCACCAGATTCTTGGCGGTGAAGTCCGGCTGATAATTCTCCACCTTGGTGGTCGGCTCCGGCGCCAGTTCGATGTCGCCGAGCTGCCAAGCGGCCAGCGCAACCAGGAACAGCAGGGCGAACAACAGGGTCTGTCTGCTCATACCGAGGCCTCTGGCTGATAGTCACCCAGCCCCTGGGCCTGCAAAATGAGATCGCACACCTCGCGCACCGCGCCAACACCGCCGGCCAGCCGGGTCACCATGTCAGCCCGCGCCAGCACCAGCGGATGGGCATCGGCCACGGCGATGCCGAGGCCACAGGCCTGCATCACCGGCAGATCGATGGTGTCATCGCCGATATAGGCCGCCTGCTCGGGGGTCAGTGCCAGCTTGGCCAGCAGCGCTTCGAAGTGGGGCAGCTTCTGATCTGCCCCCTGTACCAGGTGCTGCACCCCCAGGCTCTTCATCCGATCGCTGACGATGCGGGAGTTGCGCCCGGTGATGATGGCAATCTCGACCCCGGCGTTGAGCAGCGCTCGCATGCCGGCACCGTCGCGGGTACAGAAGGTCTTCAGCTCTTCGCCGTCATTTCCCATGTAGATGAGGCCATTGGAGAGCACCCCGTCCACATCGCACACCAGCAGGCGGATCTGCGCCGCCTTCTCAAACTGGCTGCGCGTCACCGGACCATAGAGGGTCGGTACGTTTTGCATCAAATTACTCCGGCTTTCAGCAGGTCATGCATGTTGAAGGCACCCAGCGGGCGCTTGTCGCCATCCACAACCAGTAATCCGTTGATCTTTCTGGTTTCCATCAGTTTGACGGCCTCGGCTGCCATCATCTCTGGTCCCACGGTAACACAGTTGACCGTCATCACGCGGCTGATCGGGGTGTGGTGGATATCCACCTGCAGGTCCAGAATGCGGCGCAGGTCGCCGTCGGTGAACAGACCGGCCAGACGGCCATCGGCATCGGCCACGGCCGTCATGCCAAGCCCCTTGCGGCTCACTTCCAGCAGTGCCTGGCTGATGGTGGCATCTATCCCCACCTGGGGCAACAGCTCACCGCTGTGCATCAGATCACCAACCCGCAGCAGCAGTCGCTTGCCAAGGGAACCGCCCGGATGAGAGAGGGCGAAATCATCGGCGGTAAAGCCACGGGCTTCCAGCAAGGCCACTGCCAGCGCATCGCCCATCACCAGGGTCGCGGTGGTACTGGAGGTGGGTGCCAGCCCCAGCGGGCAGGCTTCTTTCTCTACCTTAATGCACAGGTGCACGTTCGCTTCTTTCGCCATGGTGGAGGCCGGGTTGCCGGTCATGCAGATGAGCGGGATGCCGCGGCGCTTGAGCACCGGCAGCAAGGCCAGGATCTCGTCGCTCTCACCGGAGTTGGAGATGGCGATGATGAGATCGCCGCCGGAGATCATCCCCAGATCGCCGTGGCTGGCTTCACCCGGATGGAGGAAGAAGGCGGGAGTGCCGGTGCTGGCCAAGGTAGCCGCAATCTTGCTTCCGACATGACCTGACTTGCCCATGCCGGTGACCACTATCTTGCCACTGCAACGCAGTATCATCTCGCACGCCTGATCGAAGGCATCGTTCAGGTACTGGTAGAGTCCATCAATCGCTTGTTTCTCGATGTCCAGCACGGTACGGGCGCTGCGACGAAAATCGAACAGTTCAGACACTTTTTCAGACTTTACAGACATAAAGGCACAGCTCCGGGCTGAAATTTGCTGCGGGATTATAAAAAAGTCTGTCGAGATAAGCGAATCGGATACTTCCCGACCCGAAAAGAGAGACAATTGGTTACAAAAAACTGTCGCGCGTCTGGACAGGCAGGCTGTTCAATAGTTGTTCCTTGCTGTTGCTTAGACCTAGACTAGCCCATAAAATTCGCTCTTCATTTACACCGGATGGACAATTGTTTGAACGATGACCTGATCACCATCTCCGACCTGACCTTCAGTCACGGAGATCGGCTGTTATACGACGGGATAAACCTGACCATTCCCCGTGGCAAGGTCACTGCGGTCATGGGCCCCAGCGGCATCGGCAAGACCACCTTGCTGCGGTTGATCGGCGGCCAGCTCAAGCCCGAATCCGGTCATATCCTGTTTGACGGGGAAGATATCCCCACCCTCTCTCGCTCGCGCCTGTACGAGGTGCGCAAGCGGATGAGCATGCTGTTCCAGAGCGGCGCCCTGTTTACCGGCATGACTGTGTACGACAACGTGGCCTTCCCGCTGCGTGAGCACTCCGGCCTGCCCGAGGAGCTGATCCACACCATCGTCATGATGAAGCTGCAGGCGGTGGGCCTGCGCGGCGCGGCAAGACTGATGCCGTCCGAGCTCTCCGGCGGCATGGCCCGGCGCGCGGCGCTGGCCCGTTCCATCGCGCTGGATCCGGACCTCATCATGTATGACGAGCCGTTCGTCGGCCAGGATCCCATCACCATGGCGGTGCTGGTGAAGCTCATCAAGGATATGAACGATGCCCTCGGCATCACCTCCGTCATCGTCACCCATGACGTGAAAGAGGTGCTCAGCATTGCCGACTACGCCTATATCATCGCCAACCGCAAGGTGGTGGCGCACGGCACGCCGGCACAGCTGCGCGAGGAGCACAATCCCGAGGTCGAGCAGTTCCTGAAAGGATTGCCCGACGGTCCTGTTCCGTTTCATTTTCCGGCAGGCGACCTGCTACAGGATCTCTGATGTTGACAAGCCAGGTAAGCAAACTGGGGCGAAGCGGGGTGCGATTCATCAGCGCCATCGGCCGCGCCACCATCATGTTGTTTCACGCGTTGGCGGGCAAACCTGCGCCGCGCAAGCACTTCCCGCTGCTGGTGCAGCAGTTGTATGTGGTCGGGGTGCAGTCGGTCGCCATCATTCTGGTGTCGGGCCTGTTCATCGGCATGGTGCTCTCGTTGCAGGGCTACAACGTACTGAAGGACTTCGGTGCCGAGCAGAGTCTGGGGCCGCTGGTCTCCCTCTCTCTGCTGCGGGAGCTGGGCCCCGTGGTGACCGCGCTGCTGTTTGCCGGCCGCGCCGGCTCGGCCCTCACCGCCGAAATTGGCCTGATGAAGGCCACCGAACAGCTCTCCAGCCTGGAGATGATGGCGGTGGATCCGCTGCGCCGGGTCGTCGCGCCGCGCTTCTGGGCCGGGGTCATCAGCATGCCGCTGCTGGCCTTCATGTTCAGCCTGATCGGCATCTTTGGCGGCAAGCTGGTCGGTGTGGACTGGCTGGGGGTGGACGAAGGCAGCTTCTGGTCCGCCATGCAGGCCTCCGTCGACTGGCAGGATGACATCATGCAAGGGGCCATCAAGAGTCTGATCTTTGCTCTGGTGGTCACCTGGATTGCGCTCTTTAACGGTTATGATGCCAAGCCGACCTCGGCCGGGATCAGTCAGGCCACGACCCGTACCGTGGTCCACTCCTCCCTGGCCGTGCTCGGCCTGGATTTTATACTCACCGCAGTCATGTTTGGATAAGGTAAAGATGAAGTTCAGCAAAGTAGAATTCCTGGTTGGCGCTTTCATGCTGGCCGGCATCGGTGCCATTCTGGCGTTGGCACTGCAAGTGGCAGGTTTGAGTTTCAAACCGGAAGGAGAAACCTATACCCTGCGCGCCCATTTCGATAATATCGGCGGCCTGAAAGTACGCTCACCGGTCAAGGTGGGCGGCGTGGTGGTCGGTCGGGTCAGCGACATCACTCTGGACGCCAAGAGCCAGGTGCCGATCGTCTCTTTGCAGATGCAAAAGAGCGCCGGCGAGTTCTCCGAGACCAGTACCCTCTCCATCCTGACTTCGGGGCTGCTCGGCGAGCAGTACATAGGCCTGATGCCCGGCTTTACCGATGAGGAGATGGGCACCAGCATGCTCAAGGATGGCGACATGATTGAAGACACCAAATCCGCCATTGTGCTGGAAGACCTGATTGGAAAGTTCCTCTACAGCCAGTCTTCCGACACCAAATCAGACAGCAAGTAAGGAGTAACCATGTTCAAGAAGATCGCCCTGCTGCTGGGCCTGATGACCAGCATACTGTTTTCCCTGACCGCGCAAGCCACCGATGCCACCGATCCCTATGCCCTGGTGGATCAGGCGGCCAAGCAGACCTTCGCCCGCCTGAAGGCCGATCAGGCTCAGGTGAAGAGCAATCCGGATCACCTGCGGGTGATCATCCGCGAAGAGCTGCTGCCCTACGTGGACAACCGCTTCGCCGCCTACAAGGTGCTCGGCAACCAGATCAAGCAGACCACCCCGGCCCAGCGTGACGCCTTCGTCGAGGTGTTCACCGAGTACATGGTGAGCTCCTACGCCGACGCCCTGGCCCATTTCGACAAGCAGACCGTCAAGGTCGAGCCGGGCAAGGCCGCCGGTGACAGCAACATCACCGCGGTCAACGTCAGCGTGAAAGAGGCCGGCAAGCCGGACATCTTCCTCGAGTTCAAACTGCGCAAGAACAACAAGACCGGCGAATGGAAAGCCTTCGACATGGTCGCCGAAGGGATCAGCCTGCTCTCTGCCAAGCAGAACGAGCTGGGCGGCCTCATCCGCCAGAACGGCATCGATGCGGTGATCGCCCAGCTGCGCGCCCACAATGCCAAGCCGCTGGTGCTCAAGAAATGAGACTGAGCGGCGAGCTGCAGGCGACCCAGGTCGTTGAGTTGTGGCAACGGCGGGCCGACTGGTGGCAGGAAGACCAGATCGAGCTTAGCGATGTTAGCACCCTGGATTCGGCAGGGCTTGCCCTGCTGGTCAAATGGGCCAAAGCCGCATTGGCACGAGGCGCCACACCGCAACTGGTGGGCGCCTCCACTGATTTTTATACCCTGGCCAACCTCTACGGGGTGGCCGGATTGTTTCAGTCAACCCCGCTCACAACTGAGGACGCATAATGCAAGTCTCTGAAATTGAAGCGATACTCCTCGAGGCTCTGCCATTGTCCGAAGTCCATGTCAAAGGGGACGGCAGTCACTACCAAGTGATCGCCGTCGGCGACATGTTTGACGGCATGAGCCGGGTCAAGAAGCAACAGGCCATCTATGCCCCGCTGATGGACAAGATCGCCAGCAACGCCATTCACGCACTCTCCATCAAGGCTTTTACCGATGCCGAGTGGAAACGCGAACGTAAATTCCTACTGCCCTCCTGATTTGGTATCAAACGTAAATGGACAAATTCAAGATCGATGGTCGTTGTACTCTCAACGGCGAAGTGACCATCTCTGGCGCCAAGAACGCCGCTCTGCCGATCCTGTTCGCCACCCTGCTGTGTGATGAGGAGATCCACCTCTCCAACGTGCCGCGCCTGAAAGACGTGGGTACCACCATCAAGCTGCTGGAGATGCTGGGTGCCACCACCAAGGTGAACGGCAACGTCACCGTGCTGACCGGTGCGGTGAACAACCATGTCGCCCCCTATGAGCTGGTAAAGACCATGCGCGCCTCCATCCTGGCGCTGGGCCCGCTGGCCGCCCGTTTCGGCGCGGCTGACGTCTCCCTGCCCGGTGGCTGCGCCATCGGTGCCCGTCCGGTCAACCTGCACGTGCACGGTCTGGAGCTGATGGGCGCCAAGATTGCCATCGAGGATGGTTACATCAAGGCCCGTGTCGACGGCCGCCTGAAGGGTGCCCACATCCTGATGGACATGGTCTCCGTCACCGGTACCGAGAACCTGATGATGGCCGCCACCCTGGCTGACGGCCGCACCGTGATCGAAAACGCCGCGCGCGAGCCGGAAGTGGTCGACCTGGCCAACTTCCTCAATGCGCTGGGCGCCAAGATCCAGGGCGCGGGCACCGACACCCTGACCATCGACGGTGTCGAGCGTCTGCATGGCGGCAGCTACAGCGTCCAGCCCGACCGTATCGAAACCGGTACCTTCCTGGTGGGTGCAGCGGTCACCGGCGGCAAGATCACCTGCCGCAAGACAGACCCGACCCTGCTGGAAGCGGTACTGGTCAAGCTGGAAGAGGCTGGCGCCCTGATTGAGAAGGGTGAAGACTGGATCACCCTCGACATGACTGGCCGTACCCTCAAGCCGGTCACCATCAAAACCGCCCCCTACCCGGCCTTCCCGACTGACATGCAGGCCCAGTTCACCGTGCTGAACGCGGTGGCCAAGGGCACCGGCATGGTCACCGAGACCATCTTCGAGAACCGTTTCATGCACGTACCCGAGCTGGTGCGGATGGGCGCCGACATCGAACTGCAGGGCAATGTGGCCATCTGCCGCGACACCCAGCAGCTCAAGGGTGCCCAGGTGATGGCGACCGACCTGCGCGCCTCCGCCAGTCTGGTGCTGGCCGGCTTCGTCGCCGAAGGCTCCACCATCGTCGATCGCATCTACCACATCGACCGTGGCTACGAAGACATCGAGCACAAGCTGCAAGGCCTCGGCGGCCGCATCGAGCGCATCAAGGGCTGATTGCCGCCCCTGCGCACGCCGATACAAAAAGGCCCCTCGCACTGCGAGGGGCCTTTTTCATGGCTGCAATCCGCTGATGCCGGGATCAGTGGCCGGCCAGCTTCATACTCTCGACCAGCACCGAGCCGGTCTTGAGGCTGGAGCGCTCATCTTCGTCGCTGCCCACCGCCACGATATGGCTGAACATCTCGGCCAGATTGCCGGCGATGGTGATCTCTTCGACCGGATAGGCTATCTCGCCGTTCTCCACCCAGAAACCGGCAGCACCGCGGGAGTAGTCCCCATTGACGATATTGACCCCCTGCCCCATCAGTTCGGTCACCAGCAGGCCGGTGCCCATCTCCTTGAGCATGCCATTGAAATCCTGACCGGTGCTGGAAACCTGCCAGTTGTGGATGCCGCCGGCGTGGCCCGTGGTGGTGAGCCCCAGCTTGCGGGCCGAGTAGGAGGTAAGTAGCCAGCTCATCAGCTCGCCATTGCGCACTATGTCCATGTCGCGGGTCAGCACGCCTTCGCCATCGAACGGAGTACTGGCGAGCCCCCCCAACAGGTGGGGGAACTCCTGGATGGTGAGCCACTCGGGCAGGATCTGCTTGCCCAATTTGTCGAGCAGGAAGCTCGACTTGCGGTAGAGATTGCCACCGCTGATGGCCATCACCAGATGACCCCACAGACCGGCCGCCGTATCGGGATGGAACAGCACGGGAGCGTGGCGAGTGCTGATCTTGCGGGCCCCCAGACGAGAGAGGGTGCGCTCCACCGCCTCGTCGGCGATGCGCTGCGGGCTCCAGAGCCCGTCCAAGGTACGGCTGGAGGAGTAGCCGTAATCGCGCTGCATGTCGCCGTCCTGCTCGCCGATCAGCACGCAGCTCAGGGAGTTGCGCGATGCCGCGTAGCCTTTGACGAAGCCATGGCTGTTACCATACACCTTGATGCCGAGGTGACTGGAGAAACCGGCGCCGTCGGAGTGCTTGATGCGGGTATCGCGGCCCAGCGCCAGTCGTTCACATTCGATGGCCAGTTCGATGCCGCGCTGCGGATCCAGCTCGATCGGATGACACAGTTGCAGATCCGGGGCGTCCCAGGCCAGCAGCTCGGCATCAGCCAGACCGGCGCAAGCATCTGGCGAGGTGTGCCGGGCAATCTCCATGGCCGCTTCGACGGCGGCACGAATGGCTGACGGGCTCAGATCCGTGGTGGAGGAGGAACCCTTGCAGCCATCGCGATAGACGGCGATGCCGAGCGCCCCGTCCTTGTTGAATTCGATGCTTTCCAGTTCACAACCCCGGGTGTTCACCGACAACCCGGTCTGCTTGCTGATGGAGACTTCGGCAAGCCCGGCGCCCAGTCCCTTGGCAATCTCCAGGGCCTCGGCAACTACGGCTTCAAGATGGGCTTGATCCTGGCGGATTTGGTCTTGCTGATCCATAACTCACATCTGTATGAAGGAAGGAAAGGGGCTAAGCATATCAGACCCCTGCGCCCAGCGGGAGAAGCTGGTAACATATCCACCAAACGTGAATGACAGGAATCAAGAGACCGATGAGTCAATATCAAGACGACAACGAGTGGGAAGACTGGGGCCCCAGCAAAAGCCAGCTCAAGCGCGATGCCGAAGCCTTGCAGAAGATGGGGGAAGAGATCGTCTCCCTCAGCCACAGCGAGCTGGAGAAGATCCCGCTGGATGAAGAGCTGGCCGAAGCGGTCGAGCTGGGCCGCAAGCTCAAGCCGAAGAAGGACGAGTCTTTCCGTCGCCACCTGCAGTTCATCGGCCGGTTGATGCGCAGCCGCGATGTGGAGCCCATCGTCGAGGCGCTCTCCATCATCAAGAATCGCCACTCCACCGTGAACGCCCGCCTGCACCGGCTGGAGCAGTGGCGTGAGCGGCTGATCAATGAAGGCGACAGCGCCCTCAACGAGCTGATGTCCCAATTCCACGAACTGGACCGTCAGAAGCTGCGCCAGCTGATCCGCACCGCCAACAAGGAGCGGGAGCTGAACAAGCCGCCGGTGGCCTATCGCGAGATGTACCAGTATCTGCGCGGCGAGATCGAAGATCTGCTGTAAGTGATGACTCACCGTCGCCGACCGGCGATGAACAGTACGAAATAAAACGGGGCCAATATGGCCCCGTTTTCGTGTCGCTGCAACTGTCAGCTGCCCGCCATGCACTGGGTATGAGTGCCTGGCTGCAGATACGGCATCAGCAGCGGAGCCATCCCCTTGAGCACCTGCACCGGCAGGGCCGAGGTGAAGCGGAACTTGTCGGACTGGCTGCCCGGCACATAGGCCGTCAGGGTGCCGAAGTGATCCTCTCCCAGATAGAAGACGAAGGTGGCGGTCCGGTTGCGAGCCAGCGAGCTGGTCACGTTGCCGTAGCGGCCGACCGTTTCAATCCGGTTGTCGCCCGTCCCCGTCTTGCCTCCCATCTGCAGCACGGTACCGTCCGGCAGGGCGAAGGCACCGGCAATCCGTCTGGCCGTGCCCCCTTCCACCACCTTCGACAGCGCGTTGCGCAGCGCGGTGGCCACCTCGACCGGCAGCACCCGGGTCCCCTCGGTCTGCGCCGGTTGGAACTCGGTTTCGAACGGCGTGCCCTTGGCAAACGACAGATGCTCGATGCGCAGGGTCGGCGCACGAATACCGCCGTTCTGGATGATCCCCATCAGCTCGGCCAACGCAGCAGGGCGGTCGCCCGAGCTGCCCAGGGCCGTTGCCAGCGACGGCACCAGGTGATCGAACGGGTAGCCCAGTCTGGCCCAGCGTTGATGGATGTCGAGGAAGGCCTCGACCTCCAGCATGGTGCGGATCCGGCTGTCGCGGGCGCTGCGGTGGCGGGTCTTGAACAGCCAGCTGTAGACCTCCTGCCGCTCGTCCCGGCTCGCCTCGACGGCATCGGCGAAAGTCGCCTTGTCGAACTCCTTGAGATAGGAGAGCAGCCACAGCTCCAGCGGGTGCACCCGGGCGATATAGCCTTGATCCGGCAGCGAATACTTGCCGGGACCATAGCTGGTATAGAGCTGCTCGATACGACGATCGCTCAGCTTCTCCCGCGGCAGACGCTTCGCCAGGAAGGCAGCGAACGTCTCCTGCGACGCATCCGGCATCAGGTAACGGTGTACTGCGGCCAGGCGCACGGCGCTGGGCTTGAGACCATCCAGGAAGGTATCGAGCTGTTCATCCGCAGTCTTGCCACGGTATTTGCGCCAGAAGCGCAGCAGATAGGTCTGCCCCTCTTTATCCGCAAACTTGGCCAGATACTCGGTACGGCGCGGATCCTTGTCATCCTTGAGCAGCTGGGCACGGTTGCCCTCCCGGTAGAGGCTGTAGCGGACTATGTCACGCATCAGACGCACGAACGGCAGGTTGATGGATTCACGCAGCGCGTCGCGAATGGCCGGGATGCGGCCATTGTCCTCACGCCGGAAGTTGTTGAAGGTGTGCATGCCGCCGCCGGTGAAGAATCCCTCGTTCGGGCTGGCGGAGTATTTGCGATCGAGCGCCGCCTCCAGCATGGGTGGCAGGCTCTTGTCCTTGGCGGTCATCAGGTAGGATACGGCCCAGCGGCTGATGTTGTCCTGCTCCGATACCTCTATCTTACGCAGGCTCTCGGCCGACATGTCCGCGTAGTTGTCGTGCAGCTCGGAGACGATCTCCAGGTAGGTAGTCAACACCCGCAGCTTGGCAGTTGACCCCAGCTCCAGCTTGCTGCCCTCGTTGATGTCGAACGGCTGATCCGTGTTGTCGGTCTGCACCCGCACCTTGAAGCCCTGCGGGGATTTCTCGAACAGCGTGAAGCTGTACTTCACGTCTCCCGTCTTCTCCGGCGAGAGCAGGCGCTCACCAAACAGCCCTACCTGAGCTGCAAACGTCGGATCGGCCAGCTGCTGCAGGTAGCGAGAGACCTCATTTTGCAGCGGCATGTTGAGGCTGGTATCGGCCGTCAGATCGAGTCGGTCCAGATCATAGAGCTGCACCCCGAGCTGACGGCTCAGACGGGTGCGGGCAACTTGCAGGCCCTTGTTGTTGTTGACCTTGGTCACCGCCGGGGACTGCAAGAAATCACGGAACGAGATCTTGGCCTTCAGCGCGGCTTCCATCAGCGGCGGCGTGATCATCCCCTCCTGTACGAACAGCCGCAGATAGCTGTCGGTCAGGGTCGCCAGTGCATCACGCCCCTGCGCCAGATAGTAGGAGGGACGACGGTGAGCGATCATCAGCGAGACCACCTGGCGCAGCGCCAGGCCCTGCTCCGCCAGCGAGGCATCCTGGTTGCGCGCAGGATCCAGCAGCCGGTTTACCTCGTCCACATTGGCGCCAAACCATACCCAGAGACCATCCCCCAGGCCGTGCACCTCCCCATAGCCGGGAGCCGCAGAGAGCGGTACCGAGTTGAGGTAGGCCCAGGCGACCAGCTTGCGCGCCTCCAGCGTCTTGGGGCCCAACCGGTAGGCCCGCACACTGGCGGACGCCATCTGACGGATCTTCTCGGTGGGTGACAGCGTCAGGCCATCCGGCGAGTGGCGATACTTCTCGACCTGAGTCGCCAGCGTGCTGCCGCCGGCCGATTGATCCTGCATATCGAGCGCCTTGCCGACCTGCGACATGGCCGCCTTGGCAAAACGGGGCCAATCCACGGCCGGATTGGCCAGTGGCTGCTCATTGCTGAGCAAGTCGCGGTTCTCGATGAACAAGAGCGACTGGATCACCAGCGGCGGGATGGAGGCGAAATCCGGGTAATAGTGGGTCGGATACTTGAATTGATAGAAGGGTTCCGCCCGACAGTCATGCAGGGTCAGGCCGGCTTGCACCTTCTC
This sequence comes from Aeromonas sp. FL131, assembly GCF_049860615.1. Classification (NCBI taxonomy): domain Bacteria; kingdom Pseudomonadati; phylum Pseudomonadota; class Gammaproteobacteria; order Aeromonadales; family Aeromonadaceae; genus Aeromonas; species Aeromonas sp. FL131. Next base: position 4,957,795 of record NZ_CP187595.1, on the reverse strand, counting down.
GGTATAAGGCACGAAAAAGCCGCGACTGGCGTAGTCATACAAGGCGTCGGAGAAATGTACCTGCTCGCTGACCTGATAACCCCGTTGCAGCAAGCGCTCCTGCATCATGGGCAACAGCACATAACCGAGCCGCTTGTCGAAGGGACCGTCTTCGGGGAAGGCAATCTGCTTGCTGGGGCCCGGTTCGACCTGATAGGTCAGCTTGGCCGCATAGCGGGAGATCTCCTGCGATTGCAGGCGGGAAGTCTGCATCTCATAACCGACCAGAGCAATTACCGCAGCCAGGCACAGCAAAAAGAAAAAGCAGAACAACCAGCGCCACCAGGAACGACGCTTGCGCTTGTACTTGCCGTCCGCGCTTGGGACAGATGAATCCTGAGATGCCACTTTGTTCAAATCCGTCTGTTCTGATGCGCCCATATCAGCCCCACCATGGTTGCGCAATTTATTGTGTTTCACTCAAGCTTAGTCGTTTCAAGTCAATGGCTTGAAAACTATTGACCGCTTTGTAGTGATGGTAACAGGGCGATCATAAAAAGGGGAGCCGATTGTTGCAGCGCGGTGAGAGATCCGAGCTGATGACAGAAAGCAAAACACCGGCCTATGGCCGCAATGCTGTTCACTTAAGCGGAGCCGCATTGCGATTTACCGGAAAACGGGTCTTTGATATCTTCACCGCCCTGGGTCTCGATGGCCTGGGGCGTTTTTCTATGAACATGACGCCTATGCAGCCCCGCAACTCCGCCAACCTCCGTGGCGTATGGGCTGGCGATAACGCGCCCGCCATCACTGCCATCTGGTTCGCGATGAAATGACAGGCAAACTTAAAGCTCACCTCATTGGGCGCTCGCTGATGGGCTACGGCGGCCTGGCTGGCCTCCCGCCTGACCAGATTGTATCCAAGCAGCAATCCCCACAGCTCCTGATAGACCAAGTCCACTTTCTTGCTTCTCAGCGTGATGGCGTTGTGCTGCATCGCGCTTTTGATATCCCGGTATCCCAGCTCGATTTCCCAGCGCTCGTGGTACAGGGTCGCCACCTGAGCTGCGCTGAATCGCGCCACGGGCAGGGAGGTAAAGACCGTTTTCTCCTTGCCTGCCACCTCATAGGTCACTGCGCGAACTTGCCAGTGTGTCGGCAACGCCGGGTTTTTCTTGCGAGCCTGAGGCGAGACCGTCATTTGCAACAGACGGTCACCGTCGCCATAGCGCTCAAGTTCCGTGTATACCAGCCCCTTGCGTTCCGGGATGAGCCAGTGACGGTCGGTGTCTTCGGCCTGAATACGCAGCAACAGGTCGGCACCGAAGAAGCCTTTATCCAGCAGGGTCACTGACTTGTCCGGCAATGAGTGAATGAACTCGCTGGCCAGGGGGATTTCCCCTTTGCGGTACGGGCTGATGGCCGCGTTGGCAATGACATGCGAGCGGACATTCATGAGCGTGACCAACCGCAGCATCGGGTAGGGTGTCTGCCGGTTGGTTGAGGTGTTACCCGAGCCGAAATGTGCTCTGAGTTCAGGCATATCCTGGGTTCGGAACAGGGCCCCATCGATGGCAAAGACCTGTAAACCGTGCCAATGGTCTTCAGGATAACGTTCCCGCCCCCACACATCGGCGCACTGTTTGAACAGCCACTCGAGCGGCTGTTTGCCGAGTCGCTGACGGGCCTGAGACAGGGCACTGTCCGCGAGCAAGGCATCATTGGCCAACCCTTCTGCACAGATGTTGAGGCGCCGAGCGACCTCGGAGATAGGCTCATTGCGGAAAAAGGCCATCCCCACGACGAGCCACAAGACCATATCAGAAGGTAAGCGGCGTCGGCGGATAGTGGCCTTTTCAGACAAGGCGGCAGCGGCAGTAATCCATTCGTCGGGAATATGGTCGGCAAAAATGGCCAGCCGAGCCAGCATGTCGCCAGATGCCTCAACAACATCGTTCAGATCGTTTGCAATAGACATAAAAAAATCCGGAACCAGTGATTGGTTCCGGATTGTCCTACAGCAGAAGGATCGGTCAATGGATCCTTAACTGATCAGCATTGGGCCTATGGCCGGTGTTTTGAGAAGACAGTGAACAGGCTTATTTACTGGAACTCATCGCCTTGAGCTTGGTGCTCAGCTCTTTACGCTCTTTGGACAGCTCAGCATTCTTGATGATGTGGTCGTCCACACGCTCTTCATAATCAGCCCGCATGTTGGCGATGATGGCTTGCACCTCATCGATGCTCATACCCGGTTTGATGTAATCGCTCAGGTTGTCGAGCAGCAACACCCGCTTCTGGTTGTCACGGACCTTCTTCTCGTTGTCCGCAATTTCACGCTTGAGTTTGTTCTGACGACGGGACATACGCACATATTCCAGTACATCGCTGAAGGTGGACTTGTTTACTTGTTCCATATCGATACCACTGACGTAAGGTTGATAAAAGCAGGCCAAGTTGCATCCGTACTAAAGAAACCAGCATGAGAGAGTACGGGCCAACCCAAGATGCCTTTACTCTACCGAGTTATGAGGCAGATACAACCCTAATTGCAGGCCTGACACCGGGTTTCGGCACGAGAGAGTCGAGTGAACAACAGGGTGGAAAGCAGCACAGGCTCCCCATCTGAAGGGACATTCCAGGGGTGAGATAAGACGAATTTCAGGCAATAAAAAACCCCGCTCAGATGAGCGGGGTTTCTCGTGTTGGGTGCCTGGCAGTGTCCTACTCTCGCATGGCGAATGCCACACTACCATCGGCGCTACCGCGTTTCACTTCTGAGTTCGGCATGGGTTCAGGTGGTTCCACGGCGCTATGGCCGCCAGGCAAATTCTTCAATCTGTGAAAGCTGATGTAAGTAGTTTCGTATTTGTCACAAGGCTCGAAACACTTCTTGGGTGTTGTATGGTTAAGCCTCACGGGTAATTAGTATGGGTTAGCTCAACACGTCGCCGCGCTTACACACCCCACCTATCAACGTTGTGGTCTCCAACGGCCCTTTAGGACCCTCAAGGGGTCAGGGATGACTCATCTCAGGGCTCGCTTCCCGCTTAGATGCTTTCAGCGGTTATCGATTCCGAACTTAGCTACCGGGCAGTGCCACTGGCGTGACAACCCGAACACCAGAGGTTCGTTCACTCCGGTCCTCTCGTACTAGGAGCAACTCCCTTCAATCATCCAACGCCCACGGCAGATAGGGACCGAACTGTCTCACGACGTTCTGAACCCAGCTCGCGTACCACTTTAAATGGCGAACAGCCATACCCTTGGGACCGACTTCAGCCCCAGGATGTGATGAGCCGACATCGAGGTGCCAAACACCGCCGTCGATATGAACTCTTGGGCGGTATCAGCCTGTTATCCCCGGAGTACCTTTTATCCGTTGAGCGATGGCCCTTCCATTCAGAACCACCGGATCACTATGACCTACTTTCGTACCTGCTCGACCTGTCCGTCTCGCAGTTAAGCTGGCTTATGCCATTGCACTAACCTCCTGATGTCCGACCAGGATTAGCCAACCTTCGTGCTCCTCCGTTACTCTTTGGGAGGAGACCGCCCCAGTCAAACTACCCACCAGGCACTGTCCGCGACCCAGATTCATGGGCCTGCGTTAGAACATCAAACATACAAGGGTGGTATTTCAAGGACGGCTCCAGCGCAACTGGCGTCACGCCTTCAAAGCCTCCCACCTATCCTACACATGTAGGTTCAATGTTCAGTGCCAAGCTGTAGTAAAGGTTCACGGGGTCTTTCCGTCTAGCCGCGGGTACACCGCATCTTCACGGCGAATTCGATTTCACTGAGTCTCGGGTGGAGACAGCATGGCCATGGTTACACCATTCGTGCAGGTCGGAACTTACCCGACAAGGAATTTCGCTACCTTAGGACCGTTATAGTTACGGCCGCCGTTTACCGGGGCTTCGATCAAGAGCTTCGCTTGCGCTAACCCCATCAATTAACCTTCCGGCACCGGGCAGGTGTCACACCCTATACGTCCACTTTCGTGTTTGCAGAGTGCTGTGTTTTTGATAAACAGTCCCAGCCATCTGGTCACTGCGACTCCCAACTGCTCCATCCGCAAGGGACTTCACTGTCAAGAGCGAACCTTCTCCCGAAGTTACGGTTCTATTTTGCCTAGTTCCTTCACCCGAGTTCTCTCAAGCGCCTTGGTATTCTCTACCCGACCACCTGTGTCGGTTTGGGGTACGATGACTTGTAATCTGAAGCTTAGAGGCTTTTCCTGGAAGCAGGGCATCAATGGCTTCCGCACCGTAGTGCGTTCGTCTCGTGTCTCAGTGTTGTGTCTCCGGATTTGCCTAGAAACACCACCTACGCACTTTCACCAGGACAACCGTCGCCTGGCCCACCTAGCCTTCTCCGTCCCCCCATCGCAATTACAAGTCGTGCAGGAATATTAACCTGCTTCCCATCGACTACGCCTTTCGGCCTCGCCTTAGGGGTCGACTCACCCTGCCCCGATTAACGTTGGACAGGAACCCTTGGTCTTCCGGCGAGGAGGCTTTTCACCCCCTTTATCGTTACTTACGTCAGCATTCGCACTTCTGATATCTCCAGCATGCCTCTCGACACACCTTCGCAGACTTACAGAACGCTCCCCTACCACTCACGCTTAGCGTGAATCCGCGGCTTCGGTGCCTGGTTTGAGCCCCGTTACATCTTCCGCGCAGGCCGACTCGACTAGTGAGCTATTACGCTTTCTTTAAATGATGGCTGCTTCTAAGCCAACATCCTAGCTGTCTGAGCCTTCCCACATCGTTTCCCACTTAACCAGAACTTTGGGACCTTAGCCGGCGGTCTGGGTTGTTTCCCTCTTCACGACGGACGTTAGCACCCGCCGTGTGTCTCCCGGATATTACTTACTGGTATTCGGAGTTTGCATGGGGTTGGTAAGTCGGGATGACCCCCTAGCCCAAACAGTGCTCTACCCCCAGTAGTATTCGTCCGAGGCGCTACCTAAATAGCTTTCGGGGAGAACCAGCTATCTCCGAGTTTGATTGGCCTTTCACCCCCAGCCACAGGTCATCCCCTAACTTTGCAACGTTAGTGGGTTCGGTCCTCCAGTTGATGTTACTCAACCTTCAACCTGCCCATGGCTAGATCACCCGGTTTCGGGTCTACACCTTGCAACTAGACGCCCAGTTAAGACTCGGTTTCCCTACGGCTCCCCTATACGGTTAACCTCGCTACAAAATGTAAGTCGCTGACCCATTATACAAAAGGTACGCAGTCACCCCGAAGGGCTCCCACTGCTTGTACGTACACGGTTTCAGGTTCTATTTCACTCCCCTCACAGGG
>NZ_CP187595.1:4865000-4947500 GCF_049860615.1 Aeromonas sp. FL131 | reverse complement strand
TCATTCAGGCAGCCACGGCAGCGGGGGCCGATGCAGCCCAGCTCGCGTCCTGGCTATGGACGCTGGGTATCGGTATGGGTATCAGCTGCATCGGCCTCTCCCTCTATTACCGCATCCCCGTCTTGACCGCCTGGTCGACTCCGGGTGCCGCCCTGCTCATCACCAGCCTGGGTAACTTCACCCTGGCCGAGGCCATCGGCGCCTTCGTTATCTCTTCTCTGCTGATCACCCTGTGCGGCATCAGCGGCTGGTTCGATCGGCTGATGCGTCATATCCCAGCCCAACTGGCGGCGGCCATGCTGGCCGGGGTATTGCTCAAGTTCGGGCTGGATCTGTTCAAGGTCGCCCCGGCAGATCCTATGCTGCTCGGCAGCCTGCTGCTGGCATTCCTGCTCGGCCGCCATCTCTGGCCACGCTATACCATGGTGCTGGTACTGGCGACCGGCATTTTCATCTGTCTGCTGAGAGGCCAGCTGCAGCTTGACACTATCCACTGGCAACTGGCCGGCCCGGTCATGACCTGGCCAGAGTTTTCCCTTGGTGCCCTGTTCGGCATTGCCTTGCCACTGTTCATCGTCACCATGACCTCCCAGAACATGCCGGGCATTACCATTTTGCGGGCCCACGGCTATCAGCCCGCCACCTCATCCCTCATCACCTGGACCGGCCTCACCGGTCTGCTGCTGGCGCCCTTCGGCGGCTATGCCTTCAACCTGGCGGCCATCACTGCGGCTATCTGCATGGGGAAAGAGGTGGATCCGGACGCCAACCGGCGCTGGCCCGCGGCAGTGTGGGCCGGCGGCTTCTACCTGCTGACCGGCGGTTTCGGAGCCACGGTGGCGGCGCTGTTCACGGCCTTCCCGGCGACACTGGTGACCTGTGTCGCCGGGCTGGCGCTGCTCGGCACCATCGGCAGCAGCCTGCATACAGCATTGCAGCACGACGATGCCCGTGAGGCCGCCCTGCTGACCTTCATCATCACCGCCTCCGGCATCAGCCTGCTCGGTATCGGTGCCGCCTGCTGGGGACTGCTCGTCGGCATCATCCTGTATCAAGTCAACCAGCGGAGAAACTGACCTGACCATCTGGGGAGCCCCCCGTGAGACACCGCACATAATTCAGAAAAATTGGTTCACAGCTGAAACTAATTGCCATTAAGTGGTGTCGAGGCACTTCTTCTTCCCCGATGCGTGCCTCATGTCAGACTCATAAACTGGAGAATAATAATGAGGAATCAGGCTGTCATTTTGTTACTGGCACTGCTGGGCGCCACCACCGCCCACGCTGCCGACACCGATCGGGAGCTGGCTCGCCAGCTCGCACTGCAGCAGAAGAACCTGCTGCCGCTGCTCAGCAATCAGGAGTACCAGAGCCCGCTGCCCAACTTGTTGCAAAAAGCTAGTCCGCGCCTGAAACGCCAGGCGCGGGATGCCAACCAGGCAGCCATCAGCCGGCAAGGGCTGGACGGCGAGGTCAAGGAGCTGATGCAGCTGCGACTGGCCAACCCGGAACAGGCCGCCGCACTGCAGCAGGGTGTCGAGCCGCTGGTCGCCTATGTGCCAAGCGGAGATGAGAAGAGCTGGAGCACCATCGAAGCCTTCGACAGCGCCGGCAACCCCGTCTATCTGGATGTGGACAAGGCACCGGCCCGTCCGGTCCTGGTCGTGGAGGCCGATCCCGTCAAGGCCAAGAACGCCGGCCTCAAGGTGATCCGCAAGGCGCTGGCTGCCGCCGACATGCAGGTGGCTCCCCGTGCGGCTGCCAGCACGGCACCGCTCAAGACCAGCATCCTGAAGAAAATTCGGTTGAAGGATGATCAGGAGCCCTGGCTGTTGGGTGCGGCCGAGGTGTATGCGGTGGTCGCAGGGGTCAATCCCAGCCGGGATGAGCCCGTGGTCGACATCGTCGACATGCCCTATCTCGACTATGACAACACCGACTACACCCCCAACCAGATCCTGGTCTACTGGGATCGCTATCGCTGGGGTGCCGTCGACATCGTCATGATGGAGCAGGACGACAACGTCAACTACAAGGAGTTGAGCGGCCTGTTCATCGATGCCCTCAAGCTGGCCTTCACGGCTGGCGGCGTGCCCGAGGCACTGCCCTTCCTCGATCTCGGCGGTCGCATCGTCAAGGCGCTGCCCGACTCCTGGATGACCAACAACGATGACTATCTGGATACCTTCTACACCCTGGAGCAGGACCAGAGCTATCACCAGTATCCTGGCGCCGCCGGCAATGCGGTGATCGATCTCGAACCCAAAGAGATCGCCCCCACCAGGCCCTGATTGGTCGCCATGACAAAAAAGCCAATGAGCGACTCATTGGCTTTTTTTGTGCCCGCGATCCGTTACGGCTGGCCTTTCGGCCTCACCCCCAGGGTGTGGCAGATGGCGTAGGTCAGCTCGGAACGGTTCAGGGTATAGAAGTGGAAATCCTTCACCCCTTCCTGACTCAGCACCCGCACCTGATCGATGGCGATGCTGGCACCCACCATGTTGCGGGTCATCTGATCGTCATCCAGCCCCTCGAAACGCTGATGCATCCAGCGCGGGATCTTCACGTTGGTGAAGCCGGCAAACTTGGCCAGGGTCTGGTAGTTGGAAACCGGCAGGATCCCCGGCACGATTTCGGCATCGATGCCGATGGCGGCGCAGCGATCCCGAAAGCGCAGGTAGGTCTCGACGTCAAAGAAGAACTGGGTGATGGCGCGGTTGGCACCGGCATCAATCTTGCGTTTGAGGTTGAGCAGATCCGACTGTGCGCTGCGCGCTTCCGGGTGCCCTTCCGGGTAGGCGGCCACCGAAATATCGAAGTCCGCTTCGGCCTTGAGCAGGGCCACCAGATCGGTGGCATACATCTCCGGCCTCTCCAGCCCCTGGGGCAGGTCACCGCGCAGCGCCACGATATGGCGGATGCCGCTGTTCCAGTAATCGCGGGCAATGGTGCGCAGCTCGTCGCGGCTGGCGTCGATACAGGTCAGGTGCGGGGCGGCGATCAGACCGGTCCGCTCCTTGATGTCCTTGATCACCTTGTGTGTGCGATCCCGGGTACCGGAGTTGGCGCCATAGGTCACTGATACAAACTTGGGCTCCAGTACTTTCAGGCGCTCGATGGATTGCCACAGGGTATTTTCCATCCCTTCGCTGTTGGGCGGAAAAAACTCGAAACTGACCGATATGTCGCCACTCAAATCTGCCAGACTCTGGTTGAGTGCCTCAACCTGACGTGCGCTGTGAAATCCCATCTGCTCTCTCCCTGCCCTGCAATCCATTTCTCTACGTCAAAACGGATGTTTGGACGTCTAAACGTCTTTCTATCTTTATGAGAAAATGGCACAAAGTCAACACTGTTTTACAGCGAGAGGAAGGCCGCCGATTTTTATTTGGCAATAAAGCCAAAGTAACGATTGGCACCCCATCCCAAAATCCGGCGACTCGCGTTATGATGAACGCAGATCGTCCTGGACGTTCTGAATCTGCGTGTGATTGTTTGGCCGGAGGTTTCTCCGGCCCCTTTTCAACCTCTTCCCCTTCCTGCCGATAACCAATTGAACCATTCGCAGGAGCATCATCATGGACACCCACCCCGGCTTTGCCACCGACTTGCTGTTCGATCGCTATCAAGGCAACGTGGTCGACCATGAGCAGTTCTGGGCCGTGCGCACTCCCGATGCTCCCGATTACTACTTCGGCAACTATCTGCTGCTCCCCTTTCCCCCCAGCGATCACGACAAGGGCTGGCTCGAGGCCAGTTTCGACAAGCTGATCGGGCAGGATCCCCGGGTCAGACACCGCACCTTCCAGTGGCCTCTCGCGGCAGGCCAGAACAGCCGGGTCGCCGGCTTCGTGGCGGCGGGATACCAGTACATGGAGTGCGTGGTGCTGGCACTGGAGGCCATCGACTGGCAACCGCCAGTCGCGACGGTGGCTGCGCGCCCCTTTACCCCGGCCGACTGGGACGAGTGGCTGGCCTTTGAACTGGAGGAGCGGGATCCCGGTCACTCGGAGCAGAGCTACCTGCCCTATCTGCAGTCACGCCGCCAGTTGTACGAGGCGATGATCGGGGACGGGCTGGGTCAGTGGTGGGGGATCTGGCAGCAGGAGCAACTGGTCGCCAGTTGCGGCCTCTTCTTCACCGATACTCTGGGCCGCTTCCAGCTGGTGCGCACAAGGCAGGCATGGCGCAATCAGGGGTTGTGCCGTCAGCTGCTGAGCCAGGTTGCCAGGCACGGGCTGACGCGGGTCGACCGGCTCATCATAGTGGCCGACGAGCACTATCACGCCCAGCGCGTCTATCGCTCGCTCGGGTTCGCTCCGGTGGCCCGCATCGGCAGCCTCTGCCGCTGGCCCCACCCGATGCAGTGACGTCGCTGACTGACAGCAAAGAAAACGGGAGGCTGATGCCTCCCGTTGTTTATCTGCCGGCAGCTATTGCTGCGGTGTTTCCAGCTCGTTGGAGAGCGCCTGCTCCACCTCGGCCGACGGAGCCGGCAACGGCGCGGCCGCGGCAGATGCCGCTGCGGCAGGCGTTGCTGACGGCGCCGGGGTGGCAGGTGCCTCTGTCACCGCCGGCGTCGCGGCGGATGCAGCGGCAGGAGGCTCGGTGGTCGCAGCGGCGGCCGAGACTGCGGGCGCGGCGGCCGGGACGTCACACTGGCAATCGGCTCCCTTCACCTTGTTGCCCTGATGAGGCGGATACCAGCCCTTCAGGCCCTGCTCCAGCCGATCGGCTGCCGCCTTGGGCTCCATCTTGCCAAGCAGCACGGCCTGACTCACCTCCGCCAGCTCGTCCCCCAGCTTGGGCGTACCGCGAGAGAGGATCTGGGTGGCCACCCGGATGGTGGAGTCGCACTGATCCCGCCACTCCATCATCTCCTTCGCCGCCGGGTTGGTGACCTCGAAGAAGTGGTTGGAGAGGGAGAAGAAGCCGGGCAGCGAGTTGGTATAGAGCTCGGCGAACTGGGGCGTGGTCAGCCACTGCAGGAAGGCCATGGCCGCCTCCTTGTTCTTGCTGGCCGGGTTCATGCCCATACCGATGTCGGTGTGATCGGTAAAGAAGCAGCCATCGCCCTGTTTTGCCACGGGCGGGCGCATCACGCCAAAGTCCACCTTGCCGGTGAAAGGAGCGATCTCCCAGGAACCCGCCACGTAGAAGGCGGCCTTGCCCGAGGTAAACAGCTCGTTGGTCGCAGCATAGTCGCGACTCTCGCCGCCTTCGCCGAGGTAGGGACGCCAGCGGGCCAGCTCCTCGAACACCTTGACGTAGGGCGGGTTGTCAAAGCGCTCCTGCCCCCCGATCAACGCCAGTCGACCATCCTCCCCCTTCCAGTAGTTGGGGCCTATGTTCTGGAAGCCGAGCTCGGAGGATACCCAGCTTTCCGAGCCGCTCATGGCGAGCGGCACATAGCGGCCATCGGCCTTCACCTTGTCGAGCGCCGCGAAGAAGGCGTCCCGGGTTTGCGGCACGCTCAGCCCCAGCTCACTGAAAATCTTCTTGTTGTAGAAGAAGCCGTGAATCACCGAGGCCATGGGAACGCAGAAGGTCTGGGCGCCGGAGTCAGTCTGCCAGGGGGACTGGGCAAAACTTGGGAAGTTCTCCATCCCCGACATCTCTGTCAGCTCTGCCAGGTGGCCCGCCTTGAACAGGGCCAGAGAATCGTCGAACGGCCGGCAGGTGATGAGATCCCCCGCCTTGCCCCCCTTCAGGCTGGCCCACAGGGTCGGCATGTAGTCGACGTTCTGCACCCCGTTGAACTTCACCTGGATGCCCGGGTGGGAGGCCTCGAAGGCAGGAATGATCTTCTGCTCCCACAAGGCCTTGTCATCAATCCGCCAGCTCTCGATCACCAGCTCGCTGGCCATCAGCTGACCACACAACAGGAGACTCAGGGCCCCGATCCACTTGTTAGACATAAGCCCTCCTAAACCTTGAAATGTGCGATCAATTGCTGCTGCTTGGCGACCAGATCCGCCAGCACTTCACTGCTGCCGGCCGACTCCCGCGCTTCCCGTTCGGTCTCGTAGGCCACCTCGGCGATGCCGGAGATATGGCGGGCCACCCCCTGGCTGACCGAGATCTGCTCCTGGGCGGCGTGCGCCACCTGATCCGCCATCGCCTTGATGGCGCTCATCCGGTCGGCGATGGATTGCAGGGCCGCATCCATCTCCCGGGTCTGCTCGACACAGTTGTGGGTCTGCTCCTGACTGCGCCCCATCACCTCCACCACCAGCTTGCTCGAGCTCTGCAGATTCTCGATCATCGCCTGGATCTCTTCGGTCGAGGTCTGGGTCCGGTTGGCCAGTGCCCGCACCTCGTCTGCCACCACGGCGAAGCCACGGCCGGCATCGCCGGCCCGCGCCGCCTCGATAGCGGCGTTCAGCGCCAGCAGGTTGGTCTGCTCGGCGATGCTGCGGATCACGTCGAGGATGCTGCCGATGTTGTTGCTGAACTCACCTAGCTTGTAGGTGATGCCAACGGCTTCTTCCATGGCGCCTGCCAGCTGCTCCGTGATGCGACGGGTGGTCGCCACTTTCTGGCGACCGCTGCGGGCTTCATCATCGGCCAGATCCACTTCCCGTTTGGTGCCATCGGTGGAGCGGGCGACCTCGGTGGCACTCACCTCCAGCTCGGTGATCGCGGCAGCCACCTGATCGGTCTGGCTCTTCTGATCCTGTACCCGGGACACGGCCCTTTCGCTTATCTCGGCGGCGCGGCTCGCCTCCTCCACCAGATGGCGGGAACCGGCATTGATCTGGGAGAGCAGCTCGCCGGTTTTGCCGGCCAGGGTATCGATGGAGCGGGAGAGCGCGCCGAATTCGCAGCTGCTGCGATAGTTGATGCGGCGGGTCATGTCCCCGGCCGCCATGTAGTCCAGCTCCTTGTTGATCATCTGCAGCGGACGCTGAATGCTTCGCGCAGTGGTATAGCCGATGATGAGGGCGGCGGCGGCCGAGATGGCGGCTACCACCAGGATCCAGAAGCTGGCGCTGCTGACCGCATCATCCGCCGTGGTGCGGCTCTGGCTGGCAATCGAGCCGGCCGACTGTCCCATCTCGTCGAGCAGGCCCAGGCAGTTGATCAGGCTGGCGTCGAGTTGCTGATTGAGGGTCTGCAGCGAGGCAGCCAGCTGCTGGGCATTGCGCATGGTCGCCAGCAGCCCCTGCTGGCCAAGTGCCAGCTCCTGCATCCGGTCGAGGTTGGAGACGAAGCGCTGCTTCACGTCATCCGGCACCAGCACCCGATCGAGCCGTTTGCGGGCCATCTCGATGTCCTTGCTCAGCACCTTCTCCAGCTCGTTGAGATCGGTCTTGGCATCGGCCCGGCGAATGTTCTTCAGATCCCGCGCGATGCCCGAAGTGATCAGTTCAGCCTTGTTGCGCATGGAGCGTTTGCTGGCGGTCTGCTGCAGCAGCAGATCGGCAGCCCACTGGTAGGTGTCTTCCAGCCGGATAAAGGCAATCTCCAGCTTGTGGCGCTGATCCTGGGCATTGACCCACTGGCTGTGCTGGGAGAGTACCTGTTCAGCCAGGCCGTAGAACTGCTTGGTAGCGGTATCGACCTGCTGAAAACGAGAGCCGGCCTCGGCCACCCCGCTAAACTTGTCCATCTCCTGGCTCAGCTGACTGAAACGCGCCTGCTGCTCCTTGAACTGGCTGGCCAGCTGCGGCAGCTGGCTTGCATCCTCGTTGGTCCGGTAGACCAGCACCCAGCGGTTGCTGTCCTGCAGGGCGCCTTTCAGGCCGGCCACCGCAATCACCAACGGGGTTGCCCGGTCGGAGACCTGTGACAAGCCGTCGTTGATGCCCCTGATCTTCAGGGTGCTGATCACACCCAGCAGGATCAACAGCAGCAGCATCAACACAAATCCGGCGATGATCCGCTGCACAATAGATAAACCCATGGAGACATCCTCACTCGTGGGGGAAAGGTAACGTGAACATAGACACTATCGGCACAAGGGGCGAATTATAGAGGGGAGACCGAGGGTATTTTATTGATCTATATGGGGTTGGATCACAGTTGACGGGGGACGCTTTGCGCGTAAAAGGGCCCGGACTGTGCCGGGCCAAAGAGACATGCTAGCTGTAACGGCCCGTGGGGGGGCCAACCCTGTGTCCTATCAGAAGCGATAGCCGACACCAAACATGAAGGCCATGGGATCGATGGAGGTGTTGATGGTACCCACGGCGGTGTGTACGTCGGTATCGATATCCATGATCCAGGCGGAGGCGTTGACGAACCAGCGATCATTGATCGCCATGTCCAGACCGACCTGACCGGCCATGCCCCAGGAGGAGTCCACGCTCACGTCGGTGCCATCCAGCGCGCCGCGGCCCTGCTCATCGAAGAAGGTGGTGTAGTTGATACCGGCACCGATATAGGGGCGTACCTTGCTGTTGGCATCACCGAAGTAGTACTGCGCCATCAGGGTAGGCGGCAGGTGCTTGACCTTGGCCACTTCACCCAGACCGGCGGTGGATACCGAGTGGGAGAAGGGTGTGGCTGCCAGCAGCTCGACACCCCAGTTGTCAGTGATCAGATAAGAGAGCGTCAGACCCAGCTGCATATTGCTGTCGATTTCCAGCTCGCCGGTACCCAGCACGTTGTCACTGCTCGTTTGCGGAGAAACAAAGGCCAGGCCGCCGCGCACCAGAATATCACCAGCCTGGTGGGCCATGGCGACGGGAGAAGCGAGCGCGGCCGCGATCATCAGAGGAAGGATCTTTTTCATCACGTTTTCCTTTTAGTTTTCGTTTTATATGTTGCAAGCCTGAAAACTATAAAGGGATGTGAATGCAGAGTTATTGATTTAGCTCAAACGTTACCAAGAAATAGATAGATGTGTACGGCAGCTTAAGACTCCCGAGATGTGGCTGACAATTGGCGAAATAAACAATAAAAACATATTGATACGTCAATTCAAAATCAAACCAGCCACATTAAAGAATAATTTAAATGCATCTTATCGGAGCTTTAAACGGCTAAAAACGGTTGTTTCACTCGCCCAACCAGAGTATTTTTGCGAGCCATGTAGCCGGGCTGTAAGAAATTCTTTATGAAACCACAAACCAGAAGGGACAAAATAGTAGCCATACTGGCTGCCATCTGGGGTATTGGCTCCTTCCTGTTTATTTTATTGGGATTCGTTCTCGGCATGGCGCTATTAATTCTGACCCACTAAGCCGACTGGCTGGTGTGAGACGCCTGACACCGCAGCCACTCCCCCGCCACAATCTGCTCCGGGTTCAAATCCCACTGCGCCGGCCCCAGTTCCCCGCTATATCCGCGCCAGCGATTCCTTCCCTCCTGCTTGGCCCGGTACAGCGCCATGTCCGCCAGTTTGAAGCTCAGGTTCCAGAACGAATCCTCCAGCTCCCGATGCAGGGGGTAATCGCAGAATCCCAGTGAAGCCGTCATCCAGAGCGGCAACTCTTCGCGCCCGAAGCGGCAGTCGGCAATCTTGCGGCGCAGACGCTCGACCCGCTGGGCAACCCGTGTCGGCTCATCTCCGGTCAGCAGCAGCAGAAACTCCTCGCCACCCAGCCGGATCAGCGGCTCCTCCTCAGCGAGGGCCCCCCGCAGCAACTCCGCCAGCTGGCATAACAGCAGATCGCCGATGTCGTGGCCGAAACGATCGTTGACCTGCTTGAAGTGATCCAGATCCAGGATCAGCAACACCCTGCCTGCCGCCAGCGCATCGCGATTGAGCAACCATTCATCGAGGTAGCGCCGGTTGAAGGCGTGGGTCAGCGGATCCGTATAGGCGGCCGTCTCCATCCTGGATGAATAAGCCTGCAAGGCGCTGTGGTGCAAGCTGATCCTGGCCGCCATCTCCCGGAACTTGCGACTGAGCAGCGCCATCTCCTGACTGCTGTCGATGATCGGCAACACGCTCACATCCTGCTTTTCGGCAAATTTGTGCAGCGCCCCCACCAGCTCGCCGATCGGCCCGAGCACGATGGCGCGCAAGCGGGCCAGCGCCATCAGAATGCAGGCCAAGCTTATCAGCAGCATGCCAATGAAGGTCCAGATCGCCCCCTCCATCGCCCCCCGTAACACGTCACGCTCCTCTTCCACAATCAGGGTCAAGACGGGGGTGCCGTCGTTGTCCAGCAGCAACCCCTCTCCCCTGACACGCTGCAACCCCAGATCCACCAGCCGGTAGCTCATGTATGGCTTGAACGGCTTGAAAGAGCCCTGGTGCTCGCCAGTTCTGGGCTGGGCAATGGTCAAGGCGAGCGCGGTCCGCACCGCCAGATCGTCCAGATAGCGTTCATCCAGCCAACGGGTTGCCAGCAGATAGCCATTGGGTTTGGCATCGTCTAGGGTATTGGTCACCGGCTGCAGCGAGAAGATGAGCGGCCCCCATAACGAGCCTCTCACCCCGCTCAGACTGTGGATCCCCCCCTGCCGCGATTCACGCAGCAGTTGCAGCTTGAGGTCATCCAGAAAGAAGGGGAGCAGGGTGGTGTCCGTATCAGGCGCCTCCGGCAGCAGGGTGCGAGTCCAGATTTCAGAGCCCTGCAAATCCATATAACTCAGCACGTTGAGCTCAAAGTCCCGCATCGGGGTGTCGACCAGCAGATTGGAGTGGATATAGCCCTGATTGGGCCTGGCCAGGAAGTGGTAGCTCTCGTCCCAGATCCCCCAATCCCGGGTGAAAGCATTGATGGCATTGATGTCGCCCTGCACGGCCCTGACCACCCGTTGTAGATGATCCTGCATCCGCCGCTCCTCGACCCGCTGCGCCGCCGGCACCTGGGCCAGCGCGATCACGATGAGCAGCATCAGGATAGCGCCAGCCCAGACGGGGAACATGGAGTAGGCCAGCAAATGATCGATGGAGCGGGACGGTTGAGCCATGGACGCCAATATCCTTTGAATGGCAATGCGAAACGGGAAGGGTCTTGCCCCAAGTATGGAGTATCGGACCGTCTGGAGGTCACTGAATTACCACAATAAAAACAAGGGGCCCAGGGCCCCTTGTCACATTATTGAACGGATTATCGTGCCAGCAGCGGCGCCAGGAAGCGGGCCGTATGGGAATCCTCGCAACGGCTCATCTGCTCCGGCGTCCCCGTCACCAGGATGCGACCGCCGCCGGCGCCCCCCTCCGGCCCCAGATCGACGATCCAGTCGGCGGTTTTGATGACGTCCAGGTTGTGCTCGATGATGACGATGGTGTTGCCGCGATCCCGCAACTGGTGCAGCACCTTGAGCAACTGCTGGATGTCGTGGAAGTGCAGCCCTGTGGTCGGCTCGTCCAGGATATAGAGGGTCTGACCGGTATCCCGCTTGGAGAGCTCCCGTGCCAGCTTGACCCGTTGCGCCTCACCGCCAGAGAGTGTGGTGGCCGACTGGCCGAGCCGGATATAGGAGAGGCCCACGTCCATCAGGGTCTGCAGCTTGCGCGCTACCGCCGGCACCGGATCGAAGAACTCGCGGGCATCTTCCACCGTCATCTCGAGGATTTCGTGGATGTTCTTGCCCTTGTACTTCACCTCCAGAGTCTCGCGGTTGTAGCGCTTGCCCTTGCAGACGTCGCACGGCACGTAGACATCCGGCAGGAAGTGCATCTCCACCTTGATGACCCCATCCCCCTGACAGGCCTCGCAGCGCCCCCCTTTCACGTTGAAGGAGAAGCGACCCGGCTGGTAGCCGCGCGAGCGCGCCTCCTGGGTGCCGGAGAGCAACTCGCGGATCGGGGTAAACAGGCCGGTGTAGGTGGCCGGGTTGGAGCGCGGAGTACGGCCGATGGGGCTCTGGTCGATATCCACCACCTTGTCCAGATGCTCCAGCCCCTCGACGCTCCGATAGGGCGCAGGAGTGGACTCGGTGGCCTTGTTGAGCTCGCGGTGAGCGATGCGGAACAGGGTGTCATTGATCAGGGTCGACTTGCCGGAGCCGGAGACGCCGGTGACGCAGGTCATCACCCCGATGGGCAGATCCAGGTTGACGTTGCGCAGGTTGTTGCCGCTCGCCCCTTTGAGTTTCAGCCACTTGCCGGTGAGCGGCGTGCGCTCGGCGGGAATGGCGATCTGCTTGCGGCCGGAGAGGTAGTCACCGGTCAGCGACTCCGGATTATTGATGATCTCCTCCGGCGTGCCCTGGGCGACGATGGCACCGCCGTGCACCCCGGCCCCCGGGCCGATGTCGAGCACATGGTCGGCGAGGCGGATGGCGTCCTCGTCGTGCTCCACCACGATCACGGTGTTGCCGAGATCGCGCAGATGAGTGAGGGTCTTGAGCAGCCGCTCGTTGTCGCGCTGGTGCAGGCCGATGGAGGGCTCGTCCAGCACGTACATCACCCCCACCAGACCGGCACCGATCTGGCTGGCCAGCCGGATCCGCTGCGCTTCACCGCCGGAGAGGGTCTCGGCGCTGCGCGACAGACTCAGGTAGTTGAGACCCACGTTCACCAGGAAACCGAGCCGCTCGACGATCTCTTTCAAGATCTTCTCGGCAATCTGGGCGCGCTGGCCGGTGAGGTTCAGCCCTTCGAAGAAGGCCAGTGCATCGCCGATGGATTGCTCGGCGATGGCCGGCAGGTTGCGGTTGTCGACGAAGACGTGGCGCGCCTCCTCCCGCAGTCGGCTGCCACCGCAGCTGGTACAGGATTTGTTGGCGATGTATTTGGAGAGCTCTTCGCGCACCGAGTTGGACTCGGTTTCCCGGTAGCGACGCTCCATGTTGTGCAGGATCCCCTCGAACGGGTGCTTGCGCACCACCACGTCGCCGCGATCGTTCATGTAGCGGAACTCGATCTCGGTGCGACCGGAGCCCCGCAGGATCACCTCCTGGGTCTTCAGTGGCAGATCCTCCCACGGCGTCTCCAGATCGAACTTGTAGTGCTCGGAGAGGGATTTCAGCATCTGGAAGTAGTAGAAGCTGCGCTTGTCCCAGCCGCGGATGGCGCCGTTGGCCAGACTGATGGCCGGATCGCCGATCACCTTGGCCGGATCGAAATATTGCTGCACGCCCAGACCATCACAGGTAGGACAGGCACCGGCCGGGTTGTTGAAGGAGAAGATGCGCGGCTCCAGCTCCGACATGGAGTAGCCACACTCCGGGCAGGCGAAGTTGGCGGAGAAGGTCATGGGGGCAACCCCCTCTTCACCGTCCATCGGCACCACCAGTACGATGCCGCCGGAGAGGGTCAGCGCCGTCTCGAACGACTCGGCAAGACGCAGCGCCAGGTCATCGCGCACCTTGAAGCGATCCACCACCACTTCGATGGTGTGCTTCTTGTGCAACTCCAGCGCGGGCGGGTCGGAGAGATCGCACACCTCGCCGTCGATGCGGGCACGGATGTAGCCCTGGGCCGCCAGATTCTCCAGCAGCTTGGTGTGCTCCCCCTTGCGATCGCGCACCACCGGGGCCAGCAGCATCAGCTTGCTCCCCTCCGGCTGGGCCAGCACCTGATCCACCATCTGGCTGATGGTCTGGGCGGCGAGCGGAATGGCGTGGGTCGGGCAGCGCGGCTCACCGACCCGGGCGAACAGCAGACGCAGGTAGTCGTAGATCTCGGTGATGGTGCCGACGGTCGAACGCGGGTTGTGGGAAGTGGACTTCTGCTCGATGGAAATAGCGGGCGAGAGCCCCTCGATATGGTCGACGTCCGGCTTCTCCATCAGGGAGAGGAACTGGCGGGCATAGGCGGAGAGGGACTCCACATAGCGGCGCTGCCCCTCGGCATAGAGGGTATCGAACGCCAGAGAGGATTTGCCCGAACCGGAGAGGCCGGTGACCACGATCAGCTTGTCGCGGGGCAGGGTCAGATTGATGTTCTTGAGGTTGTGGGTGCGAGCACCCCGGACCACGATCTTTTCCATCTTGTTGCACGCTCGATACGGAAACCTGAGCGAGTCAGTATGGCATAGAGACTACTGGATGAATAGACAGGTTTTATCCATCATCCCCATCGATTTCAGAGATACTCCTTGGCCCAGCTCACCGCCTGCAGGCGGTTCTTCACGTTCAATTTCTTGAAGACATTGTAGAGGTGAGACTTGATGGTGTGCTCGCTCACGAACAGGCTGTCGGCGATCTCGGTATTTGAGGCCCCCGTCATCAGGTAGCGGATGATCTCCTGCTCGCGCACGGTCAGCAGCGTCTGGTTGCGCAGGTGGTGTTCCCCGCCCTTGCGATAGTAGTTGACCAGATCGCACAGCAGATGACGCGGGATCCAGTACTCCCCCTCCAGCACCTTGCGAATGCCGAGTACCAGCCGATCCAGCGGATCCTGACAGAAGAAGAGCCCGCTGGTATGGGGCCACATCAGCAGCAACTCCCGATCCGTACTGGTGGGGGCATTGAGCAGCACGGTATTGGCTTCCCCGAAGCGGCTGGAGATCTCCCGTGGCCACCCCGTTTGCTGGCTCGACTTGAGGTAATCCAGATCCACCAGAAACAACGGATGCGGCTCGAGTTCATCCGCTTGAGGCAGGCCTTCCAGTGCACTCACCAGCAGGATGGGCAGAGCCAGCTGTTCGGCCAGGTAGCTCTGAAAGCTGGTCGCCTGCGCATTGTCTTCGGTTACCAATACGATGGGATATGGGGTGATCATGAAGCGCTGGTCCTTGAACATTCCGGCCATGGTGTTTTTCGGCAGCAGAGAGTACCAAGCCCCCCGCAGGCTGCAGCATTAAAAAAGTATTAGACGCCGATGCGCCTCCTTTGAAACTCACCAATTTTCCAAGCAATACAAATAACTAGCCGAGCCCCCCCATTTGGGTGAAATACTGGCCCCTGGCCGGACAGGGGCTGTCACACCGGTCTTTGGCCCCCCTTCTCGCCTCGACCGTTCGATGATATGACTCCCCGTTGCTGCTCACTTGCTGGCCAAGGTCGGCCTCGTGTAAGTTAATCCTTCGTTCGGCGGACACGGGATGGAGCGTCAGGAAGATGTGCGCTCTTTCTCCCCAACTGTTACTATTGCGGGCAAAATCTGAAAACGGGGAGGTGGCCAACTGGCGCGCTGAACCGGACACAGTCATCACATGAGTGGCGGGGCAGCCCTGCAGCGTCGCCTATCTCACAGAAAACAAACGATATGTTGAGTTGGCCCGGGCATATGGCCCGGCCGGTATATAAAGGGTGGAAGAGAGATTATGGCCAGTCGAGGCATCAATAAAGTCATTCTGATCGGTAACCTGGGGCAAGACCCGGAAGTGCGCTACATGCCGAGCGGCGGTGCCGTGACCAATATCACCCTGGCCACCTCCGACACCTGGCGCGACAAGCAGACCGGTGAGCAGAAAGAGCGTACCGAGTGGCACCGCGTTGTCTTCATGGGCAAGCTGGCCGAAGTGGCTGGCGAGTACCTGAAGAAAGGCTCCCAAGTCTATGTTGAAGGCAAGCTGCAGACCCGCAAGTGGCAGGATCAAAGCGGCCAGGAGCGTTACACCACCGAAGTGCTGGTCGATGGCTTCAGCGGCGTGATGCAGATGCTGGGTGGCCGTCCGCAAGGCGGCGCCGGCCAGGGCATGGGTGGCCAGTCTCAGGGCAACTGGGGTCAGCAGCAGGGTATGCAGTCCCAGCAGCCGATGAACCAGGCGCGTCCTGCCCAGGCTCCGCAGCAGAACATGCAGCAACAGGGCAGCTATGCTCGTCCGGCCCAGCAGCCACAGTCTGCACCGCCTGTGTACAATGAGCCGCCG
Source organism: Aeromonas sp. FL131 (assembly GCF_049860615.1). NCBI lineage: Bacteria > Pseudomonadati > Pseudomonadota > Gammaproteobacteria > Aeromonadales > Aeromonadaceae > Aeromonas > Aeromonas sp. FL131. The sequence continues at coordinate 4,931,835 of NZ_CP187595.1, read as the reverse complement.
ATGGACTTCGACGACGACATTCCGTTCTAAGCAACGTCAGATCCCGGAGGCCCTGTTCATGCAGGGCCTTTTTTTGCCTGTTATTGACGCAGACGTGGCACGCAATCCAGCCTCCTGGCCGGTCTTGCCAGCCATACGTCCCCATATCATTCGCCTTGGGATTATGATCGGGGCAATCCAGTTGCCAGAGAGAACGCATGGGGTCTTGGTATCGAATCTTGTTGTGCGTGGCGGCTTGCGCCACCCTGTTGCTGCCATCCTTGCTGCTGGCCGGCGAGCCATTGCGAGTGGGGGTCAGCTTCGCCATTCCGCCCTATGTGATCGAAGAAGAGGGTCGCGGGATCGAGCTCGACCTGATGAGAGAGGCCTTTCGGGACAGCGGCTATGAGCCTCAATTCGAATATCTGCCGCTGGAGCGCACCTTCCGCATGCTGGAGTCCGGCAAGCTCGATGCCATCATCAACGTCAAACCCGGCATGTTGCACGACGTCTTCCTGTCGCAGCCGGTGATCGCCTTCCACAATCGGGTGTTCACCCTCGGCAAAACCCACATCAGTACTCTGGACGACATGAAGACGCTGAGGGTGAGCGCCTTCCAGCGGGCCCGTCAGGTGTTGGGAGGTGCCTTTGCCAGCATGGCTGACCAGAATCCCCGTTACGAGGAGGTCGCCAAGCAGCAGGGACAGGTGCACAGGTTGATGCTGGGGCGGGTGGATGCGGTGATCCTGGAGCAGCGGGTTTTCTATTACTATCTGGCACAGCTGGCCAACAGCAAATATGGTGCCGAGCTCTATGCTCCCGGCCGGGTCCGGCAATACGATCTGTTTGCGCCGACTCACTACCATTTTGCCTTTCGCCAGGCGACGCAGCAGCGCTGGTTCGATCGCCGGCTCGATGCCATGCGGGCCGATGGCCGTTATCAGCGCATATTTGCCCGCTACGGGGCCACTCCCTGAGCCTCCTGAAAACATAAAAGCCAGCCCGAAAAGGCTGGCTTTTTGTTACTGGCTCCAAAGGAACTACAGCATGGGGAGCGTTACTTCATCGCGCCGCCATTTTTCAGATCTGCTTTCTGACGTTTGGCTTCGCGCTTCTCTTTCAGTGACATCTGCGGTTTTTTCTTGGCATCTTTGCCGTTGTGATGTTCTTTGTTACTCATCATCAAACTCCAAAAATGTTACCCAGACAGTTGGAACCCAGGTTCCAGCATGCCATCCGAATCGTAGACTACAGTACGCTTTCAGTGACGATCCTGCGATCGCACTCAGTCCAGCATACCCCTAATCTTGCGCAAGAATCCACCCTCATCCCATCACCCAGTGGCAGCAGGTGTTCACCCGCTTCCGCTGACCCGATCCGGGCCTTAGAGATCCCCTCATTTTTCGAGACTCAAATAATTCCAAGCGTGCGGGTGTATAAACGGTGTTGCTTCAGTAGGTAGACAAACTTTTCCATCAGCAGGGCCGCATTGGCCTCTTTCATCTTTGGCAGCAGTTGGTAATAGATAACCCCTTGCCGGAAGAACGAATAGGTTCGGGTCTTGCTGGTGTTGACCTTGATGGTTCTTTCCAGCCCGGCGCTGTCCCCGGCCTTACCCAGCAGGGTCAGCAAGACGATGGCCAGCGCGCTGAACAGAAACAGTCGGTCTCGGCGGGCCGGATTGCTGATATGCACTTCCCCCATGCCCATGCCGAATTTGTAGTCCTTGATGTCGCGAAAACTGGTTTCGATGCCCCAGCGTTGGCCGTACAGTTGCAGCGCCTTGGCGGCGCTCACGTCGACCCGGTTGCTGGCCAGAAACCAGGGCTCCTTCATGCCGCTCTTCTGGCAGCAATAGACCCGCTCGACACGCTGTCGTTGCCCGGTCAGCTCCACCTCTTTGAGCGTGCGGGTGCGTCCGGTCGGGGTCAGCCAGTCGCTGGCGGGAACCTGCTCCTCGCCGGGATAACCAACGAGGATATTTCCTTTGAAACGAATGACATAGGCAAAACCAAGCTCTTGCTCAAGTCGTTCAAACAGCTCCATATAACCAAAGCCACGGTCGGCGACGACCGTCACAAAGAGCCCCTCTGGCAGCGACTGCTTGAGCTTGGTCAACAGCTCCCTCTCGTGGGCATTGCGTTGCCCCTTGAGCAGGGATTTGCGGTGCGTCTTCCACAGCAACGGGGTGTTGCGTCCGTGGCTGGTTTGCAGGCTGATGACCAGGGTGCTGTGGTCATCGGCATCGAACTCGGTCCAGTCCATGGAGACCACGATTTCGGTGCGTTCACCGACCACATAGGGCACCCAATCGTCGAAGAGACTCCAGACGTTGAGCTTGGTGTTGGTGAGCAGGCGATCTACCTGTTTCACGGCGTGCTTGCGTTCCAGACCGTTGGCCAAGGAGAGGCCATTGCCAATGGCGTGAATGGCCAGTGAGCCCGATTCGATGACCCCGAGGGTGGCATTGGCAAGGGAAAGGACACGCTTGGCGTGCATGTCCTGACCAAAGATGTCATCGATGTGGTTGAGGATCATTTCGTGATTAAGCATGAGGTCCGTCGCAAGCTATTGGCTGGTCAAAAACGGAGATCATACCTCAAAAGCCGCGCGGCGCCTGGCGCTTATGAGGGGATGGTTAAGGATCCGGGCGAGGAATGAACGGCCGGATAAGCGGTTTATTCCTTATAAAATAACGCCAAACAGGTTTATTTCATGGCAGCATGAAATAAAGCACTGAATGCCAAAATGAATTCTCTTTAAATAATGAGAGATAATTTAGATAAGCATTCTCACTATCGCCAGAAACAAAAAGTTACAACCCAAAGCAGCGCCACACAGGACAAGCTGATATTATCCAGCCCTATTTGTGAAAATATTCCAGCGAGAATAAGGACGTCCCATGACCAGAAAAACCAGAGCGGCCTTGGTCTCAGTTTGCTCCAATATCACCTTGATTATCATGAAGATATTTGCCGGCATACTGAGCGGATCCGTCAGTATTATTTCCGAGGCCATTCACTCGGCCATGGACTTGGTGGCGGCATTGATCGCGCTGGTGGCCGTACGCAAATCGGATATTCCCCCCGACCAACGCCACCCCTACGGTCATGACAAAATTGAAAACGTCTCCGGCGTGATCGAAGCGCTGCTGATCCTGCTGGCAGCCGGCTGGATAATATTCGAGGCCGTCGGCAAATTGATCACGCCAACCCCGATCGAGGGGGTGGGTCTCGGTGTGCTGGTAATGCTGTTTTCGGCGCTGGTCAACAGCGGCGTCTCCGCCTACCTCTACCGGGTGGCCAAGGAGGAAGAGTCCGTGGCCCTGGCCGCCGATGCACTGCACCTGAAGGCGGACGTACTGACCTCGCTCGGGGTCGCCGTTGGCCTGCTCGGTATCTGGATCGCCGACAGACTGGGCTACAACCTCTATCTGCTGGATCCCGTTGTTGCCATCTGTGTCGCCCTGTTCATCCTCAAGGAGGCGATCGCCATGCTGAAGCAGGCCTTCCAACCGCTGCTGGACCACAGCATGAACGAGGAAGAGCTGGCCATCACTACCAGAGTGATCGAAGAGTGCTGCCCGGAGCATGGCGGCTTTCACGATCTGCGCAGCCGTCAGGCCGGACGCCGTCGTCACATCGACTTCCACCTGACCTTGCCAAAAGAGATGAGCATCGAGCACTCCCACGCCATCTGCGATCGGATAGAGCAGGGCATCATGCGACACCTCCCCCACGCCGTCGTGCTGATCCATGTTGAACCGAGCGGGCATGGTTAACGACGCTGAGCCGTGCGGGGGAATGCGGCAGGCCATTCACTTCGACAACGGCCATCCGGTGGAGCGGTATTCGAAAACGGCGTCGATTGTGCAATAAACGGCCGGCAGGTGTGGTAGGGTGGACTATTCCCGCCATCAGGAGCACGCCGTGAAAAAGTTGGAAATGAAGGACCTCACCGACGCCGAAAAGGCCGAGATCACCCTGCTGCTCCAAAAAGCACAGGCCAATGCAGATCACCAACTGAGCAATGCCGAGCGTAACCGCATCCGCGAGGAAGGCAGACTCAAGATAGTCGCAGACCGTGCTGCCGCCGCCAAAGTGGCCGCCAAACTGGCACGGGAAAAGGCCAAGGAACGAGCCAGCAAGCAGGTGTTGCCAGAGACATTCAGCTGGGTGGACTCCGTCAGCAACAAGTTTCGCAGCAAACGCTGACGGCCAATCCTCTCGCCCAAACGCCCCCTACCTCAACCAGCCAACTCACACCATGGCGGAGAACCTATCTCTGCCATGATGCGTCCAGCGACCTGCAACGCCGCAGGATCCTGCGCTGCAGACACCCACACCGAGAGTGGCTGCGTCGATATCCGACCACTCGCAGCGAGATAAAATTTGCTTTAAGAAAATGGGCATGTTTTAATCTTTTGCGATGGTTCGGTAGTTCAGACCTGGTTATGTTAGGCAGTCATTTTAGTAAAGCAGCGATTAGTATAAGAATTATCCATGATTCTTCTTATCAAATAATTCTCCTTCTTTAGTGCTCCCCATACGTATTGCTGACGAAAAATCATAGATTGCCATTTGGCACTGTAAACACTATTTAAGGAAATTATCATGTCCAACAAAATGACTGGTACCGTCAAGTTCTTCAACGCCGAGAAAGGTTTTGGCTTCATCTCCCCAACCGACGGCAGCAAAGACGTGTTCGTTCACTTCTCCGCCATCCAGACCCCGGGCTTCAAGACCCTGGACGAAGGTCAGCGCGTTGAGTTCACCATCGAGCAAGGCCAGAAAGGCCCGGCTGCTGCTAACGTAGTAGCTCTGTAATTCAAGCCGGGGATCCGGTCCGCCTGCTCATGCCGGCTGGTACGATCCGCTGCAAGAATTGAAAAAACCCGCTTCGGCGGGTTTTTTGTTGTCTGCCATTTACCATTCCCCCTCTGCCGACCCTCTCAACCTTCTCACTATCCCAGCCCCGCTTCCCGTCACCGCGCCAGACATGCTCCTCATCCCATATCTGCTGGTGAGAGGATAACCGCACAATATTAATGAGATTAATTATCATTTACACATCATCCAGCGATCACTACAATGCCTGCCGACCGACTTGGTGATTATCCAATTGAACCTTTTCTGGTCCTGGTTTCACGCGGGATGCGATGAGACCGCCCCATCGATTCACCCAAAGGATGAATGCATCTTCTTACTAAAAGAGTTCAGGCCAACATGATAACAATGCACCGCAACAAGCTGACCACGCTCATTCTCGCCGCCCTCGCATCACACGCCTATGCCGCCGAGCAGGAGGTCATGGTCGTGACCGCCTCCGGCTTCCAGCAGAAGATCGAGGATACCGCCGCCTCCATCTCGGTGGTGACCCGCGAGCAATTGGAGAAACGCGCCTATCGCGACGTGACCGACGCCCTGAAGGATGTGCCCGGGGTGGTGATCACCGGCGGTGGCAGCAGCAGCGATATCAGCATTCGTGGCATGGGCTCCAAGTACACGTTGATGCTGGTCGACGGCAAACGGGTCGACAGCCGTGGCACCCGTCCCAACAGCGACGGCCCCGGCATCGAGCAGGGCTGGCTGCCGCCGCTGCAGGCGATCGAGCGGATCGAAGTGGTGCGTGGCCCCATGTCCTCCCGCTACGGCTCTGACGCCATGGGCGGCGTCATCAACGTCATCACCCGCAAGACCGCCAGCATGACCGCCTGGCAGGGCTCGCTGCATGCCGACTCGACCTTCCAGGAGAACAAGGAATCCGGCGACATCTTCCAGACCAACGCTTACACGGCCGGCGCTCTGGTGGATGGACTGCTGGGGGTGCGGGTGAACGGCCAGCTCTCCCACCGCGGTGAGGATCAGTTCCAGAACGGTTTCGCCGAGCAGGAGATGCGCAGCGGTACGGCCGTCTTCAGCCTGACCCCGGACGAGCACAACCGCTTCGATTTCGAGGCCAGTCGCGGCCTGCAGGATCGCAACCGCACACCGGGTGAATCTCTCTCGGCCAAGTCAAAACCCAGCCTGAGCACCTACGAGCGCACCAACTTCGCCATCACCCACGACGGCCGCTATGACTTCGGCTCCTCCACCAGCTACCTGCAGCGGGAAGAGAACACCAACCCCGGCCGTCAGATGAAGCTCATCAACACCATCGCCGATACCCACACCCAGTTTGAACTGGGGGCTCACTATCTGAGCGTGGGCGGCCAGTACCGCTACGAGGATCTGCAGGATCAGGGCAACCAGCTCAACGTGGCCAACCGCGCCAATCAGCTGACCCGCTGGAGCTGGGCCATGTTCGTGGAAGATGAGTGGTCGCTGACCGACACCTTCGCCCTGACCGGCGGCGTGCGGATGGATCAGGACCAGAACTACGGCACCCACTGGAGCCCGCGTCTGTACGGGGTCTGGCACCTGGCCGACTCCTGGACGCTGAAAGGGGGCGTCTCCACCGGTTATCGTTCACCGGATCTGCGCATGTCGGCCGCCAACTGGGGCCAGGCCACCGGCGGCGGCACTCAGGACGGCATGCTGGTCGGCAGCCCGGAACTGAAACCGGAAACCAGCGTGAGCCAGGAGATCGCCCTGCTGTGGGATGGTCAACAAGGCTTGAACACAGGGCTGACCCTGTTCAATACCGACTTCGAAGACAAGATCTCCGAAATCCGCCGCTGCGAAAGCAAGAGCAACCCCTCCTGCACCCTGAACGGTCACACCTATGACTTCATCAGCGACCGCATCAACGTCGACAAGGCGAATATGCGCGGGGTGGAAGGCACGGCCAACTGGACCATCAATGACGCCTGGTCGCTGGCCTCCAGCTACACCTTCACCCAGTCCGAGCAGAAGAGTGGGGCGATGGAAGGCAAGCCGCTGAACCAGATGCCGCGCCACATGTTCAACACCACGGTCGACTGGCAGACCACCGAAACCGTCAGCCTCTGGTCACGGGTCAACTTCCGCAGCAAGACCTCCGATTACCTGAGCCGGGTCAAGATGGCCGAGGGCACCCCCTCCTACACCTTCTTCGACACCGGTCTGGTCTACAAGGCCAACGAACACCTGGATGTCACCGCCGGTGTCTACAACCTGTTCGACAAGACGGTGGATTACACCAGCTTCGGTACCGTGCTGGATGGTCGCCGCTACACCCTGGGCATGACCTACAACTTCTGATGACACGCCGCCGCCCGCTCTGGGCGGCGGTTTTTTATTTCCCCGCCTCGCCAGCCCCCTCTTTCACGTAGCTTGCCGCCTGCCAGGTGTTGCGCCCCTGCGATTTGGCGCCATACATCAGCTGATCCGCCTGCAACAACACCCGTCGACCTTCCGCCCCGCCCCCTGCCGGCACCCACACCGCCCCCGTGCTGATGGAGATGCCGAGCGCCCCGGCGCTGGTTGGCAACTTGTGGCTATTCACCTCCCGCCCGATCCGGGCGGCCCACTGCTGCAGCGTCGCCATGTCCGCCACCAGCAGGCTGATGCAAAACTCCTCCCCGCCGATGCGGGCAAACAGGGCGCTGGCGGGCAGCACCCGCTGTACCTGCGCCACCATGGCCGACAACACCTCGTCCCCGACCCCGTGGCCGAAGTGATCGTTGATCCCCTTGAAGCGATCGAGATCGAACAGCAGCAGGGCCGAGGCCTGACCGCTGGCCAGCCGCTGCTCCAGCAGTGGCAAAAAGGCGCGCCGGTTGAGGATGCCGGTCATGGAGTCGGTGCCGGCAAGGCGCTCCAGCCTGGCGTTGGCCTGGATAAGCTCCGCGGTGCGGCTCGCCACCGCCCGCCGCAACTGGATGATGTAGGCCATCAGCACCAGGCCGCCGATGGCCAGCAGCCAGGGCCAGAGATGGACCGGGTAGACGGTCTCGATGTGCATCCACTTGCGGACGATCCGTTCCCGATCCGCCTCGCCGATGCGGGAGAAGCCCTGCTCCAGCTCCTGCTGCAACGCCTGGTTGCCCTTGGCGACGGCGAAGCGGATCTCGTCGCTGTAGAGGTGGCGCACCGGGATGAAGCGGGTGGGATCCGCCGAGGTGTAGATGTAGAAGTTGGCCACCTGCAGATCGGCGATGAAGGCATCCAGCTCGCCGCTGAAGGCCGCCCGCAGCATGGCGTCGTTGTCATCGAAGGTGCGCAGGCGCGTGGTGGGGAAGTGCTTGCGGGCGTAGTACTCCTCGTAGCCCCCCGTCACCACCCCCACGCTCTCGTGCAGCAGGTAGTAGTTCACGTCCGAACCGCGCAGGGAGTTGGCGAAGAAGAGCTGGGAGTCGACATGGGAGAGGGCCTGACCGTAGTCGTAGACCAGATTGCGCTCCGGCGACCAGAGCAGGCCGCCATGGACATCGGCCTGGCCGTTGCGAACCAGGTCCAGCGAGGCCTGCCAATCCACCAGCTTGAACTGGATCGGACGACCGGTAACCCTGCCATATTCGCGCCACAGATCGATCAGCAGGCCATCGGGCTGACCCTCTTCATTGAGGTAGGAGAAGGGCTGCCAGGCCTTGGAGTTGGTCACGATGAGCGGCTTGGGCGGCGTATTTGCCAACACGGGCCACGCCTGTGCCAAGAGCAACAACCACACCCCGCACCAGACTCGCCACCGAAAACCAGAATCGCCCGCCATCCCTGCACCAACCTTGCTGTTTGGCCGTCTGTGCGGCCATCGATTATCGCCACCTTCAGCATAGAAGAACAAGCATGAGCGAGTATGAAATAGGCGTGATTTCAGTCAGATAAGTGCAAGATAAAAAACGGGGAGGCGGCTCGTCGCCATCCTCCCCGCCCTGCTCCTGCCGCTCTTACAGCGGCAGGCTGATGCGCGCTTCCAGCCCGCCCTGTTCCCGGTTGTGCAGGGTCAGCTCGCCGCCGTGCTGGTGCACCAGGGTGCGGGCGATGGAGAGCCCCAGCCCCACGCTGCCGGATTCGGTGTTGCGGGCCTCATCGAGCCGCACGAACGGCTTGAACACGTCCTCCAGCCTGGCCGGATCGATGCCGGGCCCCTGATCACAGACCCGGATCACCAGCTCGCTGTCGGTGCGCTCCAGCGACACCTCGGCGCTGCCGGCGTACTTGATGGCGTTGCCGATGAGGTTTTGCAGCACCCGCCGCAGGGTATTGGCGCGGCAGGCATAGACCTGCTTGCCTTCCGCCAGGCAGGTAACCGGCTGGCCGGTGTCGGCATAGTCGTCGCACAGGCTCTCCAGCAGGCTCACCAGATCCAGCTCCCGGGTCGCCTCCTGCTGCCCCTCCTCCCGGGCAAAGCTGAGGGTCGCCGCCAGCATCTGCTCCATCTGCTGCAGGGTCTGCTGGATCCGCTCCTTGTCCTCCCCCTCGTCCAGAAACTCGGTGCGCAGCCGCAGGCTGGTGATGGGGGTGCGCAGGTCGTGGGAGATGGCCGCCAGCATCCGGGTGCGGTCCTGCACGAAACGATCGAGCCGGGTGTGCATGCGGTTGAACGCCTGGATGGATTCGCGCACCTCGGTCGGACCCTCTTCCCACAGCGGCTCTATGTCCTCGCCACGGCCGAGCCGATCCGCGTTGGCGGCCAGCTGCTTGAGCGGCAGGGTGGCGCGGCGGAACAGCCAGATCATCAGGCCGATCACCAGGCTCGCCACCAGCATCAGGTTGAGGGTGGTCTGCCAGGACCAGCTGGCCGATTCTTTGTCCACCAGCGAGCTGAACTGCAGCCAGCCACCGCGCGGCAGCTGGATGGAGCCGTACAGCCGCATGTCCTGCGGTGGCGGCATCCCCTTGCGATCCTTCATCATCCGGCTGTGGTGCTGCCAGGCGCGGCTGCGCTGGGCATCCTGCTTGAGCTCGGCGCTGATCTCCACCATCAGGGTCAAGGGGTAGCCCAGCCGGGAGCGCACCAGCTGCTCGAAGCGGGGGCTGCGGTTGTCCGGTTGCAGCGGCTCGTCGGCGATGCGCAGCAGCAGGGTCTCGCTGCGGCTCGCCTTGATGATCTCGTCATAGAGGGAGGGGGGCGAAAGGGCCAGCAGCCGCACCACGGAGACGATGCGCTGCATGGCGTTGCGGCTGTTGATGTAGCCGAGCGCCTCCTCCCGATCCGTACGGTAGATCTGGATGCTGAGCAGCTGGATCAATACCAGCCCGGCCAGCGCCACCAGGATGATCTGGCCGGTCAGCCCCTTGGGCCACAGTTTCGACCAGCCACGCTTGAGGATCCCCACGGCCTTATACCTGGGTCACATCGGCGGCGAACAGGTAACCGCCGCCCCAGATGGTCTTGATCAGCTCCGGGTTCTTGGGATCCCGCTCCAGCTTGCGCCGCAGCCGGCTCACCAGGGTGTCGATGGCCCGGTCGAACGCCACCGCCTCGCGGCCACGGGCCAGATCCAGCAGTTGATCCCGGCTCAGCACCCGCTGCGGCCGCTCCAGAAAGACCCGCAGCAGGTCGAATTCGGCGGTGGAGAGGCTCAGGCCCACCCCTTCCTCATCCACCAGCTCGCGCCGGTTGATGTCGAGCAGCCAGCGATCGAAGCGCAGATCCCGGGTCAGCGTTTCGGCCGCCGGCTGCGGCTCGACCTGGGTGCGACGCATCACCGCCTTGATGCGGGCCAGCAGCTCGCGCGGATTGAACGGCTTGGCGAGGTAGTCGTCGGCCCCCATCTCCAGCCCTATGATGCGGTCGGTCTCCTCCCCCATGGCGGTGAGCATGATAATGGGCAGGCTGGACTTGGCCCGCAGCTCGCGGCAGAGGGTCAGGCCATCTTCCCCCGGCATCATCAGATCCAGCACCAGCAGATCGAACTCCCGCTCCTCCAGCAGCCGCTTCATCTCCTTGCCATCCCGGGCACAACTGACCCGCAGGCCGTGCTGTTCCAGAAAACGCTTCAGCAGATCGCGGATCTCGCTGTGATCGTCGACCACCAGAATGTGGGTGCTGCTTTGGTTCATGAGGCCTCTCCTGTTAGAGCTGGCACGAGTATACGAAAATCTGCCGGGCGGTTTGTGTCAAAGTGTGCCAGATCAGCAAGATGCCACACTCTGCTACAAAAAAGCGCCCGTTCGGCAAAGTTGAGACACAAGCCGGCTGTTTACTGTGGCCATCCCATCGGTTGCAGGAGTAGACAGGCCATGCTGGCCCTCACCACCCCCTTGCTGCTGGCCTTTGCCGCCAGCGAAGCCCTTGCCAGAAAGGCGAGCGGCAGCTCACCCCAACCGGCGAGCCCCCCGAACCATAAGCAGACATCCCCCGCCGACAGGGCCCCCGGCCGCTGCGACGCCAAGGGAGCGACCGAACCCCCTTCGTCATGATGTGCGGCCGCCAGGCGGCGGCTGCGCACCCTGACTTTTCTGCCGCCATCTTGCGGCGAGTCATACCAAGGAGAGCAATATCATGATCAACAAGAGCCTGACTCTGTTAATGCTGGCCGGCCTGGCCCACACCGGCCTGGCCCAGGCCGCCCTGCCCGCCGACGTCAGTGCCGCCCCCGGCCTGCTGTTCGTCAACTGGCACGACGCCGTCAGCAGCAATGAGGCACACCCCACCCTGGTGATCCGCAATGCCACCGGCGACGTGCTCAAGCGGGTGCCTGCCGAGTTGCAGGGGATGCAGCAGGTGCGTCTGCCGATGCGGGCCCAGGGTGACCTGACCCTCAGCCTGGACGGCGAGAGCAGCAGCTATCGCATGCCCTACAGCGTCGGCAGCGGTCGCCAGCGCTAAGCCGACCCCAGCCTAAAAATACCCCGCCAGCGGGCGACGCTGACGGGGTATTTTTATTTCCCGCCCGGCATGCGCCCGGTCAAGCCCTGTACAGCGTCACCGTGTCACACTCTGCTACAAAATAGGCTTCAACTGGCAAAGTTCAGACACCAGTCTGGTGTTTACTTAGGGTCAAGGCGAGCAAGCCGACCCCGAACTCAATCCGCAAGGAGATAGACCATGAAAAAACTGACCAAGACCCTGCTGACCGCCACCCTGATCCTTGGCCTGCCGCTCGGCGCCTATGCCGCCAGCGAAGCCGTCACCACCGCCCAGCCCGGCATGATGACCGACTGCCCGATGGATGGCAGCGGCATGATGGGCGGCAAGCACCATGGCGGCCGCCACGACAAGATGGCCCGCATGCAGAACATGACGCCGGAGCAGATCCAGACTCACCTGCAGCAGCGTTACGACAAGATCGAAGACCCGGCCAAGAAAGCTGAATTCGTGAAAAACCTGAGCCTGCGTGCCGACGGCATGACCAAGCACGCCGAAGCGATGAAGCAGTTCGCCGAAGCGCATCAGTAAACGCGCCTCGACCCGAAACAGGGTGGCCTCGGCCACCCTTTTTTCGTTCCGCCCTCCCGCTCGGCCGGTTACCCGCCGAGATCCACTCCAACATCCCTCACTTCCCTTCCTCCCTGCTCCGGGTTCTGTGAGCGATAACAAACGTTTTATGTTCGAAATAGCTAATAATGACGCCTCGCATAACAAGGTCGCCCATCGGCGAGCCAATACAAGACAGGAGTCGTTATGGGGTGGAGTCTGGGGACAATCAAGGGGCGCTATAGCGCCGTTTTTGTGGGATTCATGGCGCTGGTATGTGCCCTGACGGTATTTGGCATCCAGCTCTGGATCAAGCCGGCGCTGCAGAAGGCCGGTGAACAGAATGTGGCGCTGCGGGTCAGCGAGATCGCCACCGACATCCGCGATCAGCTCAACGGGGTGCAGAGCCAGTCCCGCAGCATCACCCAGCTGGTCGCCCAGTTGCCGAGCGAACAGATCGATGCCCTGCTGCCAGCGCTGATCGATCAATACGGCAATGCCATGGTGTTTGGCGGCGGCATCTGGCCACTGCCGGATCAGCGGGAAGCCGGTCGCGCCAAGTTCAGCACCTTCTATCACAGGGATGCGGCCAACAAGCTGATCCCCAACACCTACTGGAACTCTGCTGAGGCCCCCAACTACTTCGAACAACCCTGGCATAAGGCGGGACAGCAAGCCCCTCAAGGCATGTGTGCCTGGGCCGCCGCCTACAAGGACGGCGCCAGCCAGCAGCCGAGAACCAACTGCGCCATGGGGATCTACCGCAATGGAGCCCTCTACGGGGTGTCGACCATAGACGTGACCCTGGGCTTCTTCAACGATCTGGTGGCCAGCAAGGAGCAGGAGATCGGTGGCCAGGTGATGATCGTCGAGGCTGACGGCAAGATCCTGAGCCGAAACGCCCGCCTGAACGGTGATGTGGTGCTGGGCAATCTCTCCGCTCACGCCGATTATCCCTTCGCCAGCGCCATTGCCGGCCTGCTCGGTCAAGCCCGCAGCCAGGCGCAGTTGCGCACCACTTTCCAGGATCAGGGGGAGGAGCAGACCCTGCTGCTGCAAGCCATCGAGGGGACTCCCTGGTTGCTGGCGACCGCCTTGCCAACCAGCCTGCTGACGCAAGACAGCAGGGATGTGCTCACCACCCTGGCCTCTATCCAGCTGCCACTGGTAGGGCTGCTGTTCGGGTTGATGTTGCTGGCCGTCAGTCAACTCGGCAACCGGCTGCAGACCCTCAAGCAGAATATCGATGCCCTCAGTGCCGGTGATGCCGACCTGACCGCCCGCATTCAGGTGAAGGGGCACGATGAGCTGGATCACATCGCCCTGTCGGTGAACCGCTTCATCGCCTATCTGCAGCAGATGATGGTACAGGTGACGGACGCCACCGATCTCATCACCCACGAGCTGGCACGCCTCGATCAGCAGACCGGCCAGGCCAGACGGATCCTGAACGAACACGCCGCCGAAACGGAGCAGGTGGTCACCGCACTCACCGAACTCAGCTCCACCGCCGACAGCGTGGCGCAACACGCCAGCGATTCGGCCAGCTTCACCGACGCCGCCAACGGCCAGGCCGCCAATTCACGCACCGTGGTGGGATCGGCTTCCGCCAGCGTGGTGGCCCTGATCGATGAAGTGGATCTGGCGGCCGCCAAGGTGCTGGAGATGCAGGAGGATGCCCAGCAGATCGGCAGCGTGCTCGGGGTGATCGGCGGCATCGCCGCCCAGACCAACCTGCTGGCGCTCAATGCCGCCATTGAAGCGGCGCGGGCCGGTGAGCAGGGACGCGGGTTCGCAGTGGTCGCCGACGAGGTGCGTGCCCTGGCCGCGCGCACCCAGAACAGCACGGCCGAGGTGGGCAGCATGCTGTCGCGCCTCACCCAGGGCGTCGCCGAAGCCGTGGTCGCCATGGAACATACCAAGCGCAGCTGTCAGACGGCAGCGGATACCACGGGCCAGGTGACGGGGGGGCTCGACAACATGGCCGACTCAGTGGTGCGGATCCACGACCTCAGCAGCCAGATCGCCACCGCCGCCGAGGAGCAGAGCCGGGTAACCGAGGAGATCAACCGCAACATGGTGAGCATTCGCGACATGCTCAACCTGCTGCTGGAAAACGGCCAGCACACCGAACAGAGTGCAGCGGCGCTGCTCAGCTCCAATCGCCAGTTGCTGGCGCTGGTACACCGCTTCAAGGTTTGACGGCCAGCATCAGACAGCAAAAAGGGGCCTGTGGGCCCCTTTTTTCATGCACGTCTTTCAGACTCAAGCCTTGGTCTTGTCGACCAGGTTCAGGGTCTTGACGGTCTCGCCTTCGAACTTGATGAGCACGTTCTTCTGAGCGGCTTCGGCATCCTTGAACAGGGTCTTGGAGGTCTCTGCCAGCATGGGAGAAACCTTGTTCAGGGCACCCAGGTCATAGGTCCACACATCCAGACCGGCTTCGGTCTTGGTGCTGGCCGGTGCGCCCAGCTTGTCCTTGATGGCCTGCTTGTTGGAGCCGCCTTCCTTGATGTCCAGCGCCTTCTTGATCGCTTCATTGGAGGCGCTGTCCATGGCGGAGCCGGCCATCTCTTTGGCAGTGCTGGTCACGCTGCTGGTCACTGTGTCGGTCAGGGAATCCATCAGGCCGGCGTTGGCCATCAGGGGCAGTGCAGTCAGGGCAACCAGGATGCTCTTTTTCATCGTTTCATGTCTCGCGGGGGATTAAAGAGCGCGCATCAGACCAGCGTACTCGTACGGAGTCAAGATGAGGGTGCGGTCAAGACGCATTCGGGGGGGATAACCAGAATAATCCGACATGGCGGCGGCTTCGCCGGACCATCGACGCAGGCTATGGGCGGACTACTCGCAGATCTGGTTCTTGCCCGTCAGCTTGGCCTGGTAGAGGGCCCGATCCACCCGCACCATCAGCTGGCTCATGTGCTCGTCCGGCTGGTACTCGGCCAGCCCGAAGCTCATGGTGATATCGAAGTGCTGGCAGACTCGCGACTGCACCAGCAGCTCCCGCAGCTTGTCGGCGACCAGCCGGCCATCGAGCCGGCCGGTATTGGGCAGCACCACCATGAACTCGTCGCCACCCCAGCGGGCAATAAGATCTATTTCGCGGATGTGGCTGCGCACCAGCGCCACTATGTTGATCAGGGTCTGATCCCCGGCGTGGTGGCCGTGGTTGTCGTTGATCTGCTTGAAGTCATCCACGTCCATGGCGATGACGGAGAAGGGCTGGTGAAAGCGCTTGGCCCGCTCGCACTCCTGGCGGATGGCCCGCTCCAGCCGGTAGCGGCTGGCGGCGCCGGTCAGGGCGTCGGTCTCCGCCAGCTGGCGGTTCTCCTCCGCCTTCTGCTGCAACGCCTCGTTGAGCCGCACCAGCTCGGCGGTGCGCTCGGCAATCTGTTGCTCCAGGGTGTGGTTGCGCCGCTCCAGCTGCTCCAGCAGCAGCTTCTGGGCGTGGATGTTGCGATGGGCGCCGATCATCCGGGCCACCGACCCATCCGGGTTGCGGGCGATGATACGGCCGCAATCCTCGATCCAGATATAGTCGCCGGCGCGGCTGCGGCAGCGATACTCGACCCGGTAATCGGGGGCGGCGCCGCTCAGGTAGGCATCGAAGCTGGCCATCACCCGATCCATGTCGTCGGGGTGGATCACGCTCTCCCAGGTGAAGACGTTGTTGCCCAGGGAGTGAGCTTCATAGCCCAGCATCTGATACCAGCCCGGATTGCGATAGACGAAGCCGGTATTGGCATTCCAGTCCCAGATCCCGTCGCTCACCACCGCCAGAATGCCGTGTATTACGGCCTCGCTGACGTCCGAGATCCTGATCGTGTCGCTGTCCTGCAGCATGGAGACCATCCTTGTCTTGCCGCCCCGCAAAGTGCAGGGCATTCCAGCCTGATGTTGAGAAATGACAGCGGCAGACAGCTGCACAGCCCGCTATCCGTTGATCGATGAAAACCGCCACCGCTTGTTCCGGTTATCGGCCGCCATCGGGTTCGTCTGAATAACAGTAGCAACCAGTGTGGCTCAATATTTCACCCTTGTCCGGTTTTAAAGGCGGGATGATGCAGGCTGCGATAGTAGCTGGGCGCCAGGCCATGCTGGCGTTTGAAGGCGGTGGAGAAGTGGTACTCGTTCTTGAAGCCGCACTGCTCGGCCAGCAGCTTCACCGAGTCGGCCCGGCTGGCCAGCAAGAGCGCCGCCCGCTGCAGCCGCAGCCGTTGCAGCAGCGCCATGGGGGCCAGCGCAAAGTGCTGCTGACAGAGCCGGTAGAGCTGACGTTCGGAGAGGTGCAGGGCGCCGGCCATGCGCGCTATGTCCCACGGCTCGGTCAGCGCCTCTTTGAGCAGCAATTCGAGGCGCAGCGCCAGCCGCTCGCCACGCCGTTGCCCCTCCCCCTTCTGCAGCAGCCGGCGCAGGTAAAAGCCGAGCTGCTCAACCAGCAGGGCGCTGAGCAGCGGGTCCTGATGACGTTCCTGCTCCGCATAGAGGTTCTCGAGCGTGCGCAGCACGGTGGCCTGCTGGGAGGTACAGCCGAGCCGGGGATGGCTGGCGAAGGCATCCCAGGGGGAATCCTTGTGCAGTAGCAGCCACACCAGCTCCCACTCGCCCGTCTCACTCAATGGCTGATCCAACGGCTCGTTCACCTGCTCACTAAGCTGCTCACCAAGCTGGTAGCAGAGCGGCTCCCCGGCCGGGATCAACGCCCACTCCCCGACCTGCAACCGCTCGCGGCGATCCCCTACCTGCACCTCCCCCTCGCCGCCCAGGGTCAGCAGAAAGCAGTGCACATCGGCAAAGCGGCGCGCGATACGGTAGCGGGTCTTGAGACGGGAATAGCCCGCCAGCCAGACCTGCTCCTGTGCGAGGGCCGGCAGCAGGCTGTCACAACAGATCTGCTCGCGGCAGTCGGGGGAGACATCGACAAGATCGGTGTTGGCAGTTTCAGACATCATCAGGACGGGCTCAGCCATGTCGAAGGGACAGGCCCCAGCATAACATCAAGGGCATCAAGTCACAGGAGACCAGCCATGCATATCCATCACGTCGCCATCTGGGCGCAGGATCTGGAGGCACTCAAGGCATTCTACTGCACCCTGTTTGGCGGGCAGGCCAATGAGCGCTATCACAACCCGAGCAAACAGTTCAGCTCTTACTTCGTGCGCTTCGAGGGGGGCGCCAGCCTGGAGCTGATGCACACCCCCATCCTGTTTCCGGCGGATCTGCACCTGCCACACCCGTTGCAGGGGCTGGCCCATATCGCCTTCTCCCTCGGCAGCGTGGAGGAGGTGGACAAGATGACCGCCCGCCTCAAGCTGCTGAAAGGCGCCGAGGTGAAGCACCTGGACGGCCCCCGCTGGACCGGCGATGGCTATTACGAGAGCACCTTCCTCGACCCGGAAGGCAACCGACTGGAGCTCACCATCTAATACCTGAATGCTCCCCTCACCCTAACCCTCTCCCAAAGGGAGAGGGGATAAAACCGCATCGGGGATATGATCGCCCACCACACCGGTTTGGCTAACCGCAATCCATCAGCTACGTAGGTTCGGTTAGCGAAGCGTAATCGGACAGCATATTTGCTCCCTTCTCCCCTTGCGGGAGAAGGGCTGGGGATGAGGGGTTGGAAAAAGAGATGCTCAACAAACATGGGGCTTCATTATTAGAAGCCACAGCCAACGCAACTTGTAGATTAGGACTGAACCTACGAAGCCAAACTTACGATTTTTTAAAAAATAAAAATAAGTTTTGCTAGATAGATTGAAAATCTCTAGCAATATACAAATATTTTATTGAGTTTGTCCTCACCATTATTTATCATGTTTTCGCTTACTTATTTAGGAAGTAAGGTGTATCACAAGCTGTCAAGTAGAACGCTCACCAGTACACTGGCTAGCAGACGACTTGCATGGCCGCAGCTGACTAGTAGACTCACGTCGAACACTCCTGCGATGATGGTATCATATATCATATCTGACATTCGTGGCCGGCATCATATCGATGTTGTGAATGCGTATTTAAGTACGTTTGTTAAGCCCGGATTGGGAATCGGATGGCCACAGTCCTTTACCTTTCCGGGTTTTGCAATTTAAGGCTTTATATAATGAACTCAGAAAATAAATGGTTTCGGAGTCTTGGTTACTTACATTTTGATTCTCCAGTAAAATTGCGGAAAGCATGTAAGATAGTAAAATCTCCCCTCAATGTCGCCCAACATGCATTCTTCCCGCTAATAAAGTACGATATACAAAGCCTTAAAATATCAATAGACAAAGATGGTAATGTTCTAAAGAAAATCAAAACAAGACCAATTTCATACGCATCACATGTCGACTCTCACATTTATTCTTACTATGCAGAGCTATTATCTGATTTATATGAAAAAACCCTCTCTGAATCGCAATTAAAAGACTCCGTCCTTGCTTTCAGGTCTCTTGGTAAAAGTAATATTGATTTTGCCAACATAGCTTTTGAAAAAATAAAGTCTTATGGTAATTGCACTGCAATCGCGATGGATATTTCTGGTTTTTTTGATAATTTAGATCATGAAATACTCAAAACAATGTGGTATAAACTACTCCAAGAAAACTCATTACCAAATGACCACTTTAATATATATAGGTCTCTAACAAAATCCTCCGTAGTCAATAGAGACATGTTGTATACGGCACTTAAAGTATCTAAAAACAATCCCAACACTGCAGGATTAAGACTCTGCGATATAAAAACTTTTAGAGAGAAAGTACGAGGCCTTGAGTTAATAAAAACCAACTTGACTGGAAAAGGCATACCACAAGGAACATCTATAAGTGCCCTTCTCTCTAACATATATATGCTAGATTTTGACAAGAAAATAAAAGAAATAGTCACTTCCATTTCAGGGGAATACTATCGCTACTGTGACGATATGCTTTTTATCGTCGATAGCAATAAAACTAGCGACTTAATCTCTCAGGTAACACACAATATTACCGAACTAAAAATAGAAATAAATGATAAGAAGACAGAAATTAGAACTTTCCATACACACCGTGGAGTTCAAAAATGCGACAAGCCACTACAGTATTTAGGATTTATTTTTGATGGCGAAAGAAAGTTAATTAGATCAGCCGCCCTAGCAAGGTTTTCGGGCAGAATGAAAGCTGGGGTAAGGTTAGCGAAAAAAACGCATCAAAAAGCCAACCTTATAGAAGAAAAAGAAGGTCTGGCTAAAACACCACTATTTAAAAAGAAAATTTATGAGCGTTACTCCCATTTGAGCAAGAGAAATTTCATCACTTATGGCCATAGGGCGGCAAATATAATGGGGTCTCATGCGATCAGAAAGCAATTAAAACCTCTTTGGGGACGGCTTATTAAAGAGATAAATGAGAAATGATTTATCATTCCTAAAAAAATCATGCTTTGACGGCGGTAAATTCCTTCACCGCCATCCAATCACTCCCCCAACCTCTCCGCCAATCCGGAATAACGCTCGGTCTTTTTCCGTACTGCCTGGGCCAGCAGGGCGCGATCGCCGTAGAGATCGAGGCGGGCCTTGGCGCGGGTGATGCCGGTATAGACCAGCTCGCGGGTCAGCAGCGGGCTGGGGCTGTCGGGCAGCACCAGCACGGTATGGGCAAACTCCGAGCCCTGGGATTTGTGGATGGTCATGGCATAGACGGTCTCGTGGGGCGGCAAGCGGCTGGGCAACAGAGCCCGCAGGGTGCCGTCCGGCTGCTCAAACCAGACCTTCAACCGGCCAGTTTCGTCGGGCAGGCAGAGCCCCATATCGCCGTTGTAGAGGCCGACCCCGTGGTCGTTGCGCACCACCATCACAGGGCGACCGGCATACCAGTCGCCATCACGGGCAATCAGGCCAGCCCGTGACAGGGCCAATTCGAGCCGTTCATTAAGCCCCAGCACCCCGAATGGGCCATCGCGCAGGGCGCAGAGGATCTGGAAGCTGTTGAATGCCTTGAATACGGCGGCGGGCGCTTCCCCCGCGCGGGCCGCCTTCAGATAGCTGCCGTAACCGGCCACCCCCTGGGCAATCAGGGCCTCGTAGGCCTCCCCGGCCCAGGGATGCAGGCTGATATCGACAAAGCCCATGCCCCAGACAGCTTCCACCGCCGTGGCATCGCCGCTGTTGCAGGCGCGCGCCAGCTGGCCGATGCCCGAATGCTGATCAAAGCGCCAGCTCTTGGCCAGCAAACAGAGGCTGTCACGCACGGTCGCCCCTGCGGGCGTGCCTTGCAGGCGGTAGCCGGTCTGGCGGGAGAGCCAGTCCGCCTGCGCGGGGCTGATGCCCTGTTCGATAAAGCTGCAGATATCGCCGAGCACGGCCCCCGCCTCCACCGAGGCGAGCTGATCCTTGTCGCCGAGCAGGATCAGGCGGGCGTGGCTCGGCAGTGCATCGAGCAGCCGCGCCATCATCGGCAGGTCGACCATGGAGGCCTCATCCACCACCAGCAAGTCGAGGTGCAGCGGGTTGCCAGCGTGGTGGCGGAACTGGCTGCGCCCCGGGATCACCCCGAGCAACCGGTGCAAGGTGCCCGCTTCGGTGGGGATCGCCTCGACCCACTCAGGGGGCAGATCCAGGGCCTGCAGGGCAGAGCCGATACTCTCGGTCAGGCGCGCCGCCGCCTTGCCGGTGGGGGCCACCAGCCGGATCGCCGGTGCCTTGCCCGCCTGCAGCCCGGTCTCCACCAGAATGGCGAGCAGTTTGGCCACAGTCGTGGTCTTGCCGGTGCCGGGACCGCCGGAGATCACCGCAAAGGGGCGCGCCGCCGCGGTGGCCGCCGCCAGCTTCTGGCCATTGCAGCAGAGCGCCTCGGGCACCAGCGCATCCAGCTTGCTCAAGTCGCTCGCCGCCTGGGCGCTGGCCAGCAGCCCTTCGATAGCGGGCCAGTCCACCTCGTTCGGGAACACCAGATCCAGATACTTCAGGGTAAAGTGGCGGGCCGAGAAGTCGGGGGCGAGGCGGGCCTTGAGCAGCGCCGCGAACACCAACCCATAGTCGCGGGCAAACAGCCGCGACAGGGCCGGGGCTATCTCCGGCCATTCGGCGCGCTCGCTCAGGGCACGCAGATGGCGGGCCACCCCTTGCTCATGATCGTGGTAGCGGGTGAGATAGAGCCGTCCGCGCCACAGCCGCAGCGGCCAGCGTGGGGCGAGCCCCTCATCCTGCTCGGTGCCAACCAGCGGACTCTCTGCAAACAGGGCGGGCCAGCGGGCAGGATCCGCCAGATCGGCCAGCAGATCCCGGCTCTGATCCGGATCCAGCCCGAACGGGCGCAAAGATCCGGCTGTCAGCATCTCAAGCGGCAGACAAACGTGGCCGCGCCCCAGCTCGAAGCAGGCGAGCGTCGCCCCCAGCACCAGCTCGGGGCTGCCGCCCAGATCGGCCACCAGTTTGGCAAATTGCAGATCCAGCTGGCGAATGCGCCCCGCCAGCGCCAGGGCCTTGAGCCGTTCAATCATCATGGTGCCGTTCATGCTTCTACCCCGTTATCCGATACCCCGGCGAGGGCGGGCGCCGCCCCCTCGCCAAACAGCCGATCCAGACCCAGCACCAGCTCACGGCTGGGGCGGGTATGGAAAATTCCCCCCTGCGGCATGCCGCGCAGGAACAGATAGAAGACCCCGCCAAAGTGCTGCTCGAAGTCGTAGCCCGGCAGGCGCAGGGCCAGCAGCCGGTGCAGCGCCAGCGAGTAGAGCTGGTATTGCAGGTCGTAGCGGTGCTCGGCCATCGCCTGCTCCAGCGCCGGACGGCTGTAATCGGCCGGGCTCATGCCGAGGTGGTTGGATTTGTAGTCGAGCAGATACCAGCGTCCCTGCCACTCGAACACCAGGTCGATAAAGCCCTTGAGCATCCCCTGCACGGTGGCAAAGCTGAGCGGCTTGTTGCCCCGTGACAGCGGGTCGTGCTGCTGGCAGAGCGCGGTCAGCGCCGGCGCCGTCACCCGCCCCATGGGCAGGAAGAACTCCAGCTCCACCTGCTTGCGCTCGGGGGCCAGATCCCGCAGCCGCACCGGCTCGCCAAAGC
This sequence comes from Aeromonas sp. FL131, assembly GCF_049860615.1. Classification (NCBI taxonomy): domain Bacteria; kingdom Pseudomonadati; phylum Pseudomonadota; class Gammaproteobacteria; order Aeromonadales; family Aeromonadaceae; genus Aeromonas; species Aeromonas sp. FL131. Next base: position 4,909,547 of record NZ_CP187595.1, on the reverse strand, counting down.
CCGTTTCCAGCGGAGTATCGAGCACCGCCTCCACCTGCTGTTGCAGCACGGGCGCCCAGCTCTCGTCGAAGCCATCCTGCGTCAGCAAGGTGGCGATGTGCTCCGCCAGCGGCTCGCCGCCGGCGCTTTGAAAGTCGATGGTTTCGAACAGGCTGTGCAGCAGGGTGCCGGGGCGCGCCCCCTTCGGGAAGGTAAAGATGGAAGGCTGGTGCGCCTCTTCCTGTTGTGCTGTAGACAGGTCGGCAGCCAATGCAGCCGCCTCGGTGACGACCTCGTCATCGAAGCCGGGATTGGCCAGCACCCCCTTGCTGTGGCCGTGGCCCTGCGCCGCCAGCCCGGAGTAGGAGCTGATCCACCAGTCCCGCTCAAGGGTGCCGGTAAAGTGGCGCACCTGTGGCTCGCCCAGTTGCTCCTCCTCCGCCGCCATGGGGGCCGGGCGGGTGAGCGAGGGCTCACCGACGGCCACCCCGGGCAGCGCCTGCGCCAGCTCGGTCAGAGCGGTGGCCAGGGTGGCGGCATCCCCCTCCTCGCCCTTTTGCAGCAGGTAACCGATGGCGGTCTGGTGCAGGTCGGTCTGCTCCGACTTGCCATTGCCGGAGCGCACCGGCGCCAGCCCCAGCCAGGTGGCGTAGACGCCCCGGGTCAGCGCCACGTAGAGCAGCCGCAAATCTTCGGCAAGCCGCTCGCGGTCGGCCTCCGCCAGGGACGCCTCGGCACCGGTGAGATCGAGCACGGTGCGATTGCCTGCGCCGTCCGCTTCGTGGAACAGCGGGGTATCGGCAGCGCGGTGGCTGCAGATGAAGGGCAGGAACACCAGCGGATACTCCAGCCCCTTGGATTTGTGGATGGTGACGATCTGCACCAGCTTGCGCTCGGATTCGAGGCGCAGTACCTGCTCTGCATCCTGGCCGTCGGGGCGGCTCGCCGCCTCCCCCAGCCAGCGCAGCAGGGCATATTCGCCGTCCAGCTCACAGCTCACCTGTTGCAGCAGCTCGCCGAGGTGGAGGAAGTTGGTCAGCCGCCGCTCGCCGTTCGGGCTCGCCAGCAGGGACGAGGCGAGATTGCGCCGGTGCAGCAGGGCGCGCAGCATGGCCAGCACGCCGCGCTTGTGCCAGATCTTGCGGTACTCCATAAACTCCTGCACCGCGCTCTCCCACGCCCGCTCGTCACTAGCGAGCTCGTCGAGCGCCTTGGCATCCAGATCGAACAGCCCGGTGGCGAGCGCCGCCCTAAGGCTGCGCTCCTCCCCCGGGTTCTGGCAGGCGTGCAGAATGAGCAAAATCTCCCGCGCCTCCACCTGCGCCAGCACGCTCTCGCGATTCGACAGGTAGACGGAGGCGATGGCGAGCCGTGCCAGCTCCTGCTGCACCAGCTTGCCCTCGGCGCCGGTGCGCACCAGCACGGCGATATCCCCCGCTTTCACCGGCTGGTCGCCGATCTGTGCCTTGCCTTCGCGGGCCAGGGTCAGCAGGCGGTGGATCTCCACCGCCGTGGCGCGGGCCATCCGGCTCTGGTAATCCCCCTTGTTGAAGGTGGGCTGGCCGCTCAGCTGCCAGCAGTGGAGCACGGGGGCGGCTTCGCCATCCAGCTGCAGCGCCTTGCTCTTGCCCTGCGCCTCCACCGGCAGGAAGGGGATATCCGCCTCGTAGATAAAGGGATCTTTCGCCCGCTCGAACAGGCCGTTGACCGCCGCCACCAGCGCGCGGCTGGAGCGCCAGTTGCGCCCGAGGGTGTAGTGGGCGCTCACATTTCGCCGCGCCTGAATGTAGGTAAAGATGTCGGCGCCGCGAAAGCCGTAGATGGCCTGCTTGGGGTCACCGATCATCAACAGCGCCGTGTCGGTGTGGCCGCCGTAAAGCCGGTGGAAGATGCGGTACTGCTGGGGGTCGGTATCCTGAAATTCATCGATCATCGCCACCCGGTAGGTGGTGCGAATACGCTCGCACAGCCGTTCGCCAAGGCCGGAGCCGAGCGCACCGTCGAGGTCTTTGAGCAGGTCATCGAACGAGAGCTGATGGGCCTGCCGCTTGCTGGCCTGCATCCGGCTGCGCACCACCACCGCCGCCCGTTGCAGGATAAGGTCTCGAATGCCGGGGCGGCTCGCCAGCAGTTCATCTATCTGGCTGAACAGCGGCAGGGTCGGCACCGCCCCCCCCTTCTTGAGGTTCTCCTCCAGCACCGTCTGGCCGAAGCGCTCCAGCTCCTTGGGAATGGCGTAGCCGCTGTGCTCGTCTTGCGCCCAGTCGGCTATCTTGGCGAGCCACCCTTCGTAGTTCTTGCCGGTGTAGCGGCTTACTTGCCCATCCGTCTGGCGGCGGATCTCGTCTGTCTGCGCCAGCCATTCGCGTTTCACCGCCTCAATGCGGGCCATGGCCGCCTGATGGCGGGCGGCGAGGGTCTCGCCCCCCGCCGGCGGGCGTATCTCCAGCTCGCTGTTGTCGAGCCAGCTGCCCATCTCCCGCAGCAGGGCGGCGGGGCTCGGCCAGAGCGCGCGTACCGCGCTGGCGAGGGGCTTGTCCACCGGATAGAACTCGGATCGCCAGTAGTCGCTCACCGCCTGCAGCCTGAGCTGGCTGTCGTCGGTGAGAAATTCGGTTTCAAAGAGGGCGCCCGACTCGAAGGCGTTCTGTTTCAGCATCCGCTGGCAGAAGCCGTGGATGGTGAAGACCGCGGCCTCGTCCATCTGCCGTTCGGCGGCCAGCAGGCGGCGGGCTGCCAGTTCGTGATCCTCCACCTCAGCCAGCAGCTGGCTCAGCAGGGCGTCCTTGCTCTCACCGCGCATGAAGGCGAGGCGCGCCTCATGGATGCGACCGCGGATCCGCCCGCGCAGCTCGGCGGTAGCCGCCTCGGTAAAGGTCACCACCAGGATCTCGGTCACCGAAAGCGGCCGCTCGTGGGCGCTGGGCTGACCGGCGCCTTCCCCTTCTTCGATGAGCGGGCCGTGGCCCAGCAGCAGGCGCAGGTAGAGACCGGCAATGGTGTAGGTCTTGCCGGTGCCGGCAGAGGCCTCGATCAGCCGCTCGCCATAGAGGGGAAAACGCAGGGTATTGAGCGGGTTGGCCATTATTGCAACTCCTCCAGGCTCTTGAGCAGCGGGGTCAGGTGTTCACGGGCCAGCGCCTGCAGCTGGGCCAGCACGGCCTCGTCGAGTTCCGGGAAGCAGCGGGCGACATAGGCGTCTTCCCCCTCCCCCTTGGCCATGTAGCCACCGTTGAAGCGGGTGAGGGCAGCCTTGTCGGCCGCCTCCGGTTTCTCCGGATCCTTCTCGATCGCCTTGAGCCAGTCCCAGGCGGTGCTCGGGAAGAAGGGCAGCGGCCGCTTCATCCCCTGCATCCACAGCGCCACCAGCGCCGCCAGCTTGGGCCGCGCCTCGTCAGCCGGGAGCCTGGCCAGCCGCAGACTCTGCTTGGCGTCGAACAGCAGGGTATCGCCGGGGGCGTCGCTCAGGGCGAGGCAGAGGTGCTGGATCCAGCCCAGCAGCAGATCCTTGCCGTTGAAGCTGCCGGGCTTGACCACCAGCAAGCGTCCCTTCTGGGTGTCGACCCACCCTTGCAGCTGACCCTGAGCCAGCGCGATATCGACCTCCACCGCCTGTTTCTCTGCCTCATTGGCCGCCACCCAGGGCCGCAGCCGATCCGCCAGCTTGCCCATCTGCTCGTCCAGATCCTCCAGCAGCAGGCTGCCGAACCACCCTTGCGGCAGCAGGCCGGTGAGCTGCAGCCGCTCGCGCCGCATGGCACTGTCCCCCTGTGCCAGGTGAGCAGCGAGCAGCAGGTCTTTCAGCTGGTAATGTTGCAGGCCGTCCAGCTCGAACGGCTCGCTCTCCTCGATGTTGGCCTCATTAAGCTCAAACCACACCTTGAGACGGCGGTTGAGGAAGTAGCGGGCTGGCTGGCGATAGAAACGCAGCAGCTCCGCCAGCTCCAGCCCCTGCTCCTTGCCCCATTCCGGTGGTAAAGGCAGCTCACCGCTCTGGAAGTTGGCCGCCTCGCGCTGCGGATGGAGGGCCGGCAGCCAGTCGGCTGCATAGGTAAACAGGCCGGAGCCTGCGGCCGGATAGAAGTATGCGTGGCTGTAGGGAGTGAGCGGATGCTGGGTGATCAGGTGCGCCAGCAGTCGCTTGCCGGAGATCTCGTCATCGAGCTTCTCATCCCCCGCCAGCACGAAGCCCTGCCGCACATAGTCGATGAGTTCGGCCAGCAGCACAGAGGGTACCTTGTCGCTGTTGTCCTGGGCGCTGAAACCCTGATAGCTGATGTAGAGCCCCTGCTGGGCGCTGAGCAGCGCCTCGAGGAACAGGTAGCGGTCGTCATCGCGACGGGAGCGATCCCCCCGCCGACCCGCCACCGCCATCAGGTCAAACCCCATGGGTGGCAGGGTGCGCGGGTAGACGCCGTCGTTCATGCCGAGCAGGCAGACCTGCTTGAAGGGGATGGAGCGCATCGGCATCAGGGTGCAGAAGTTGACCTGACCGGCGAGGAAGCGCTGGCTGGAGCGGGACTCCCCCAGCACGCTGCCGAGGTAATCCTGCAACAGGTCGGCACTGATGGGCTGCTCGAAGCGGGCTTCGCCAAGCTGGGCGAGCCAGTCGGCCAGCTGGCTGCGGATCAGTTGCAGCTGGCGCTCTTCATCCTCGTCGGCCAGATAGAAGCGCTCCAGCAGCGCATTGAGGCAGGCAACCCACTCCCCCAGCGGCTGCGCCTGTTGCAGGCGGGGCAAGAATTCGGCCAGCGAGTCGACGAACCAGACGAGCTTGCCAAGCGCCAGTCCCTGCTGACCCTCGATGTCCGCGTAGGGCAAGATGCCCGCCACCGGCTCGCCGTCGCCCATGGCAAAGCCGAGCAGCATGCGACGCAGGCCGAACAGCCAGCTGTTGCCAGAGAGGCGCGGCAGATCGAAGCGCTCGGGGTAGCCATCATCCAGCCCCCAGCGGATGCCGGTCTCCTGCACCCAGACCCGCAGCTGGTTGAATTCCTCGTCATCCAGCTCGAAGCGGCGCAGCACGGCGGGCACCTCGAGAATGGCGAGCAGCTCCCCTGCCCCGAAGCGGGCGTTGGGCAGCCTGAGCAGGGCGAGGAAGCTCTGCAGCAACGGGCTCTCCTGACTGGCCGCCCGATCCGATACCGCGAAGGGGATCTGGCCGCGCGCGCCAAACACCGCCTGAATGTAGGGGCCGTAGCTGTTCACGTCCGGCATCATCACCACCACGTCTTTCGGGGTGAGGGAAGAGTCCTGCTCGAACAGTGCCAGCAGCCGGTCGTGCAACACCTCGAGTTCGCGCATCGGGCCATGGCAGGCGTGGATCTGCAGGGATCCATCCGCCGGATCGAGCGGGCTCTTGTGGTGGCTGGCGTCGAGATCGAACTGGCCTGCGCCCCGTTCGGCCAGCTCCAGCACATCCTTCTGGATGGCGTGCAGCAACCTGATATTGCCCTTGCCATCCAGCTCGTCGATATCGACGAAGGCCTCGATTTGCGGCACCTCCAATTCCATCAGCTGGTGCAGGTAGTCGCGCCCCAGCTTGCCCATGGAGGCGAGCAGCGGGTTGGCGGGGCCCTGCAGGGTCTCGATATCGGTGCCGGGCTTGAGCTTGTTCTCCAACCGCGCCAGGGTTTTCCTGTCCAGCAGGTCGCCCCAGTAGTAGCGGCAGGGGTTGGTGACGAACAGGTGCACCTCCACCTCCGGCCGGCTGCCGAGGGCCAGCAGCGCCTCCACATAGCGCGGCGGCAGCGCCGAGATGCCGAACACGAAGACCCGCTGCGGCAGCTTGCCCGGCAGCGTGGCGGTACGCTGCAGCTCGTGAATAAACTCCTCGTAGAGGTTGGCGCGGTGGTAGCCGCTTGGGCTCAGCGCCAGGGTGCGGGCCACCAGCTCGCGCCACAGCTCCGGCTGCCAATCCTGACCGCTCACTCCTGCCAGCTCCTGGCTCAACCCTTCCCCCTGTTCCCAGCGGGCGATCCAGTCCGGCCGGTAGACCAGATACTGGTCGAACAGATCCGCCACCTTCTGGCAGAGCTGCCACAGCCGCACCTGCTCGGGATCCTTGGCAGGATCCGCGTCATCCCCGCCCAGATAGGCGGCCAGCGGCGCAAAGGCCGGGCGATCGAGCAGGGCGGGCAGAATGGTCATCAGCTGCCAGCTCATGGCGCCCTTGTTGTAGGGGCTCTGGCGCGGCACATCCGCCAGCACCTGGGTGAACATCTCCCAGATAAAGCTGGCGGGCAGCGGAAAGTCGATATTGGCGGCAATGCCGAAGGCTTTGGCCAGCTCCAGCTTGAGCCACTGGGCCATGCCCGGGCTCTGCACCAGAATTTGCTCGCGCTCGAAGGGGTGAGAGAGAGGGGCCTGCCGGATGCGGCTCACCAGCAGCTCTTTGAGCAGATCCAGCTGATTGGAGTGGTAGAGGGTAAACATGGGCAATTCCCGCCAGAGCAAAAGAGGGGTCAGCGCGGGAAAACCTCAAGGATCCCCGTCACTTCACAGGTATCGGGATTGTCGGGGATCGGGGGGGAAGATGCAAAAGGCGCTTGTTGTCGCCGATCACGTCGCCGTCATCTGCCGCAGGCAAATGTGACAGGCATAAAAAAGCCGGTGCGATTGCACCGGCCAAAAGGCGTTGGAAAACTCTCGCTATCCGGGTATTACCAGTTCTTGCCGAAGCGGGCATCCAGGCTGAAGGCCCCTGCACCGGCTGCCGCCAAGGCCAGGAAACCACCGGCCACGGAGACGTTCTTCATGAACATCAGCATCTGCATCTGGTCGGCAGGCTGATAGTGGAAAATAAAGGCGGCCATCAGGGTGAAACCGGCCATCAGCACGGAGAGGCTGCGGGTAAACAGGCCCAGCATGATGGCGAGGCCACCGCCCAGCTCCAGCAGGATCACCAGCGGCAGGATAAAACCGGGCACGCCCATGGCTTCCATATACCCCTGGGTACCGGCGTAACCGCCGATCTTGCCCCAGCCTGCAATCACAAACATCAGAGCCAGCAGAACGCGACCCACCAGCAGTGCCAAATCTTTCATCTTGTCCATTTCAATATCCTCGTTTTGCGTCACATCACCGCTGACTGCTTCAGGGTAGGTCAAATAACAGGGCTTGGCTGGCACTCGCGGCCACCAGATCCCATTTGGGCTCATCACGACTGAGAACCCCGTCGCCGGGTCGGGCAGCCAGACCGTTGGCGGCAAGCTCCCCTGAAATCATCTGCAGGTAGCCGTGTCGGCCGGCCAGTTCCCAGGTGAGGCTCTCACCCGGTTCAAGCTGCAGCCGCCAGACGCGGGCCTGCTGGCGGATCCTGAAGGATCCTGCTTCGCCGTCCGGTGACGCCACCAGCGTCATGCCCGGATTGGCTTCAATCTTCTTCTGCTGATAACCGGGTGTCGTACCGTGTTCGTTCGGCTCGATCCAGATTTGCAGCAGGGAGAGCGGCTCGGTCTGCGAGGGGTTGTACTCGCTGTGCCGGATGCCGGACCCCGCACTCATCAACTGGAAATCCCCCGCCGGGATCTGCTCGGCATGGCCGAGGCTGTCCTTGTGCTCTATGGTGCCTTGCAGCACGCAGGTCAGGATTTCCATATTGGCGTGAGGGTGGGTCGCGAAACCGCCACCCGGCGCCACCAGATCCTGATTGATGACCCGCAGCACTGAATGCCCCATCCAGTCCGGGTCGTAGTAGTGCCCGAAGGAAAAGCTGTGGCGCGCATCCAGCCAGCCGAAGTTGGCCTTGCCGCGCGCTTCTGCGGCTCTCAATTTCATCATGGTGTGCTCCTCACGTACCGATACGGTTGATTAACGCTGCTTGCCGCTACCGATGCCGAACGGAATGCGGTAGTCGCTGCTCTGCTCACCCAGGCTCACGGTCAGGTTGCCCTGGGTGCGGCTCGGGATCTGTACCTGCTGGCTGCCCATCAGGTTGGCATGGACGGAGGCAACCAGGTCGCCAGACTCGTCACGCACTTCCAGCATGGGGTTGCCCTTGCCTTCCACCGCGGCGGTGGCGTGCCAGTTCACAAACAGCACGCCAGGGGCGGCGTTGAGGTCAGCCGGGACGGAAGCCTGAGCAAAACCTGCGGTCATCAGGCCTGCAACGGCCAGCATCTTGATTACGTTTTTCATGTTCATTCACTCTCTTGGTTTTATGTCATTGCCAAGGCCGCTGTGGCCAGAATCAATGCATCCATGCAAGAGGTCATTCAAATAGTGTGTTGTTCTTTCACCGAAGTCAGACTCCCTGATTGATGGAGTCACAGTCTGGAACTACCCGTTTATTTGGCTGCTTGGCGTTCCTGCCTAAGCGTTGATTGAATATTAAAGACACTTGGCCTAACTTGTTAGCGAGATAAACTGGCAAACATGTTCAAAAAAATTGAAGGCAATTTATGGCCAAGGAACTGAACAAGGAACGGGCGCTGACCCTGGAAGCCATCCGGGTGCTGGATGCCATCGACCGCCGCGGCAGCTTCGCGGCGGCAGCCGACGAACTGGGCAAGGTGCCCTCGGCGCTGAGCTACACGGTGCAGAAGCTGGAAGACGAACTGGACGCCATGCTGTTCGACCGCAGCGGCCACAGAACCAAGTTCACCCCGGCGGGCCGCATGCTGCTGGAGCGGGGCCGGGTTCTGCTGGAAGCGGCCGAGCACCTGGTGGGCGAGACCCGGGCGCTGGCCCGCGGCTGGGAGACCGACATCACCATCGCCATCGATGCCCTGGTGCCGCTGCAGGCGCTCTACCCGCTGGTGGAGCGGCTGGCCGAGCTGACCGATACCCGGCTCAGGTTTCGCGCCGAGGTGCTGGCGGGCAGCTGGGAGTGTCTGGAGGATGGCCGGGCCGACCTGCTCATCTCCTCCCTCAATCCCGACATCATGATGACCGGCATCAAGCACCAGCCGCTGCAGGAGGAGGTGATGCTCTACGTCGCCCACCCGGATCACCCCCTGCACCAGGAGCCGGAGCCCCTGGCGGACGATACCCTGCGCCGCTACCGGGCCATCGCGGTGGCCGACACGGCGCTGCGCAAGCCGGTGCTCACCTATCGCCTGCTCGACAAGCAGCCGCGGCTGACCGTCAGCACCATGGGCGAGAAGCGCGACGCCCTGCTGGCGGGGATCGGGGTCGGCACCATGCCGCTGAGCTGGATTGAAGAGGACATCAGGGCCGGACGGCTCAAGGTGATCAGCCCCGAGTATCGCCACCAGATCCAGGTCGTGCTGGCCTGGCGGCGCGACACCATGGGCAAGGCCAAGAGCTGGCTTATTCGGGAGATCCCCAAGCTGTTTCCCTGCAAGGGAGAGTAAGACGGGCGGTAACAGAAAGGGGGCGCAAGCAGCGACAGTGGACTGCCGGTGCCCCGCCGCTTGACGGCGGGCGCAAATTCGGAGAAAAGAAAAAAGCGGCCCTCTTGCGAGTTCCGCTCAATGCCAGGAAAGAATAAAAACCTTGCGGTTTAAAAAACCCTTAAATTGGAAGCAAACAATCGATTTCTCAACCAGGAAGGTCTTGAATCCGATTCGTGTTGAATTATGCGCGATGTTTTATGCGCCACCAGCAAAATGTTGAATGGTTGAAGGATATGCACCGCAGAGTATCACTATCTGCAACCTTCCACTCAGACTGGTCTGGCCATTTCCATCGATTACGCCGGGTTTGTTTCCTCTGGTTTTTTTAAGTGTCAGTATCTGAGCCCATAACGACAAAAGAACTCAGTTTCTGACACAACATAAAGATGCAGATAAAGGAATAGTTGCATGACCTACAGCCAGACCCTGGCCAACAATATTCTCGACACCCTGAAGAAGACCCTGACCGACAAGGGGATCCGCTATCAGACCCTGGCAGAAGCCATGGGCGTCTCCATCGCCACCGTCAAGCGGATGATGAACAAGCCCTCCCTGCCGTTCGATACCCTGCTGGAGATCTGCCACCTGGTGGGGTTGTCGTTCGAGGAGCTGCTGGACCGCACCCAGGACGCCCAGAGCCGCCGCGCCGTCTTCACCCAGGAGCAGGACGAGGCATTCCACAAGGAGCCCGGTCTCTACGCCTTTCTCGCCAACATCTTCTGGCGCGACAAGACGTTAATCGATCTCAAGCGGGAGTACGGTCTGACCGATGCCTCCTGCTACCTCTATCTGCGCAAGCTGGAGAAGCTCGGCATCCTGCAGCTCGGCATCGACAACAGCTACCACTTCCTCATCAGCGAGCGGATCAGCTTCGAGCAGCACAGCCGTTTCGCCCGCCAGCAGGCGCGCCAGGCCATGTCCGTGCTGGGGGACTATCTGGTGGAGAACATGCACAAGTCCAACAACTACATGGCCCTGTGCCAGCTCCATCTGGACGAGAGCGAGGCGATGGCGCTGATCGAGCGGATGAAGGAGTACTGGCACCAGGAGCTCAAGCTCAACCGCCCCGCCATCGGCCAGCGCGAGGGCAGCAAGACCTACACCATGTCGCTGCAGCTGGCCGACTGCGGCTACCAGAGCTTCGACGATCTGATCCCCAATATCGACAACTGATCCCGGCGGATCCTGCGGGATCCGCCTCCCCTCCTTTCCACCCAGGCATGGCCCGCCAGAGCGCGCTGGATCACCCCTGATCCGCGAGCTGGATCTGCGCCGGCCTGTCGAATGCAGGCGGCTGCAATGCTCGCGTATCGAGACAGATTCGAATTGCATCCGGTCGCCAGTGTTCGATATCGCAATCCACCAGCGCCCCCCGCTCGTCATAGTTGACCCGCACCAGCCGCAGCACGGAGCTCCCCTCCGCCAGATTGAGGGCGCGGGCGATGGTCCCCCGCGCCGCCGAGGGGGTGATCTCGAGACTCGCCCCACCTTGGCCTATGCCATAGCGCTGCTGATAGAGCTCGGTGAGGGAGCTGGCCAGCGGCGCGCTGGCGATATCGGGAAAGCGGCTGGCCAGCAGATGGTGGCTGACGTGTAGTACAGGGCGACCATCGATGAGACGCAGGCGTCGGATCTCATAAAGCGGGGTAAAAGGATCCAGTCCCATCCAGCGGCACAGCTCACTGCTGGCCAGCTCGCTACCGTGGGCCAGCACCCGGGTTTCGGCAGTGCGCTGCTGCTCGCCGATCCACTGGTGAAAGTGGGTGTGGATGGCGGGATCGTAGGTAAGTCTTGGCGGCGCCACGAACCAGCCGCGTCGCTCGGCCCGGTAGATAAGGCCGTCTGCTTCGAGGCTCGAGAGCGCCTCCTTGATGGTGATGCGGGTGGTGGCGAAGCGCTCGCTCAGGGCCCGTTCGGCGGGCAACTGCTGCCCTGCCCCCAGCTGGCCGCTGCCGATATAGCGGCGCAGGGTCTGGCAAATCTGTTCACACTTGGAGGCGCGGCCATCGGCCGCGACCCGCTCGCTCAATCTCGGTTCAATCACGCTCATGTCCCTGTCGCTCATCCTGACTGCGGCGGCTGGCCTAGCCCTTGTTGGTTCGGCCCTTTCTGGAGTAGTCCAGCCTCACTTGGGTTCAGAGTTGTAACCGCTGTGGATGACAGTGCCATGACAGGGCGATTGTCATCAAACTGCCATCAAAGCGCCCCGCCACCGTCATATTTCCCCTCTAGCATCCCTCTCGAACCTTAACTGACCTAGTCCAGAGGGATGGGATGATGAAAAGCGTGATCGCAAGTGCACTGGCCCTGGTGGCCATCAGTCAGCCACTGTTTGCTGCCGAAAATATCGCGGATCTCGAGAAGGCTGCTCGCGGTGAAGGCCAGCTCAGCAGCATCGGCATGCCCGACAGCTGGGCCAACTGGAAGGATACCTGGCAGCAGCTCGGCAGCATCTACGGCATCAAGCATCAGGATACCGACATGAGCTCGGCGCAGGAGATCGCCAAGTTCGCCGCCGAGAAGGCCAATGCCACCGCCGACATCGGCGACGTGGGTGGCGCCTTCGGCCCGGTGGCGGTCAAGCAGGGGGTCACCCAGCCCTACAAACCCTCCACCTGGGCCGACATTCCCAACTGGGCCAAGGATGCCGACGGTCACTGGATGCTGGCCTATACCGGCACCATCGCCTTCCTGATCAACAAGGATCTGGTCAAGGCTGCCCCCACCAGCTGGCAGTCCCTGCTGGGTGGCGACTACAAGGTGACCCTGGGTGACGTGGGTGTAGCCTCCCAGGCCAACAACGGCGTACTGGCGGCGGCCTATGCCACCGGTGGCAGCGAGAAGAATCTCAAGCCCGCCTTGGAATTGTTCGGTCAGCTGGCCAAGCAGGGCCGTCTGTCGCTCAATGACCCGACCATCGCCAACATCGAGAAGGGCGAGGTGGAAGTGGGCGTGCTGTGGGACTTCAACGCGCTGAACTACCGCGACCAGATCGACCCCAAGAAGTTTGAAGTGGTGATCCCGAGCGACGGCTCCGTCATCGCCGGCTACACCACCATCATCAACAAGTGGGCCAAGAACCCCAACGCCGCCAAGCTGGCGCGGGAATACATCCTCTCCGACGCCGGCCAGATCAACCTGGCCCGCGGCTATGCCCGCCCCATCCGCAGCAACGTGACCCTGCCGGACGACGTCAAGGCCAAGCTGCTGCCCGCCGAGCAGTACGCCAATGCCAAGCCGGTACAGGATCACGCCGCCTGGGAGCAGAGCTCCAAGGCCCTGCCGCGCCAGTGGCAGGAAACCGTCATGATCAACATGCAATAAGGAGCGGCCAGTGCAACACAAGGTGATAGTGGTACTTGTGGATGGCCTCTCTGCCGAGGTAGCCCATTGCATGGGCTACCTCGCAGGCATGGTGGAGGCGGGCCAGGGGTTGCAGGCAACCCTGAGCTGCGCTCTGCCCTCCCTCTCCCGGCCCCTCTACGAGTGCATCCTGACCGGGGCGACGCCAGTGGAGAGCGGCATCACCCACAACGGGGTGAGCCGTCTCAGCCGGCAGGAGTCCATCTTCCATCTGGCCCGGGCAGGCGGTAAACGCACCGCGGCGGCGGCCTACCACTGGGTGAGCGAGCTCTACAACCAGAGCCCCTGGCAAGCGGCCCGCGATCGCTTCACCCATGACGAGCGGCTGCCCATCCAGCACGGCTGCTTCTACTGGGATGACGGCTACCCCGACAGCCATCTGCTGATGGACGGCGAGTGGCTGCGCAGCCAGTACGACCCCGATTTCCTGCTGATCCACCCGATGGGGGTGGATGATGCCGGCCACCAGTTTGGTCTCGACTCCCGCCAGTACCGCAATCAGGCGCGCCGGATGGACAGCCTGCTGGCCGACCTGCTGCCCCAGTGGCTGGCGGAGGGGTATCAGGTGGTGATCACCTCGGATCACGGCATGAACAACGACTTGAGCCACGGCGGCACCCTGGCCGAGGAGCGCCGGGTACCGCTCTGGCTGTTTGGCGATGCGTTTGTGGCCCAGTGGCCCGCCGGCACCGCCATGCAGCAGACCCAGCTCTGCGCCCTGATGGCAGACCTGCTGGGGGTGCCCCACGACAAGCCGAGCGGCCCGCCGCTGCTCAAGGCCGGCAACCTGCCGGAGGTACACTGATGATGCCCGCCACCACCGAGATCCTGGCGGATCAACCCGCCATCACCCGGCGCCGGCCGCGCCGCCACTGGCTGCCGGCCCTGGTGCTGCTGCCGTTTGTCCTCTTGATGATCCTGTTCCAGCTCGCCCCCATGGTGTGGGTGCTGGTGGGCAGTTTTCAGACCCCGGATGGCTGGGGCCTCGACTACTACCGGGAGATTTTGAGTTCCCCCTTCTACCTGCAATCGTTCGGCAACTCGCTGCGCATCGCCGGTATCGCCAGTCTGGCGGGGCTTGCCATCGGCACGCTCGGGGCGGCCGCACTGCGCCACAGCGGCGAGCGGGTCAAACGGGTGCTGCTGGCCTTCGTCACCATGACCGGCAACTTCAGCGGCGTGCCGCTGGCGTTCGCCTTCATCATCATTCTCGGCATCAACGGTGCGGTCACTCTGCTGCTGAAATCCTGGGGCCTCATCGACGGCTTCAACCTCTACTCGGGCAGCGGCCTCATCCTCATCTACACCTACTTCCAGATCCCGCTCGCGTTGCTGCTGCTCTACCCGGCGTTCGATGCGCTGCAGGATGAGTGGCCGCAGGCCGCCGCACTGCTCGGCGCGAGCAAGGGGCAGTATGTGTGGCACGTGGCGCTGCCGGTGCTGACGCCTGCCCTGCTCGGCACCCTGATCATCCTGTTTGCCAACGCGGTGGGGGCCTATGCCTCCGCCTATGCCCTCACCACCGGCAACTTCAATCTGGTGACCATCCGGGTGGCCAGTCTGGTCTCCGGCGACATCTTCCTCGAACCCAATATGGCGGCGGCGCTGGCGGTGATCCTGATGGTGCTGCTGGGGGTAGTGACGGCCGCCAACCAGTGGCTGCTGAAAAAAAGCTATGTGAACAAGGGGCAATCCCATGCATGATTTGACGCCGCGCTGGCCCAAGTGGGTGCTGGGTGGGCTGGTCGCCACCCTGCTGTTACCGCTGCTGGCTACCTTTCTCTACTCCATCTCCACCCGCTGGGGGGCGACCCTGCTGCCGGACGGCTTTACCCTCGACTGGTACCTCAAACTGTGGGGTGACCCGCGCTTCCTAGCGGCGTTTGGCCGCAGCCTCTTGGTCTGCTTTGCTACCCTGCTGCTGGGGACCCTGGTGCTGGTGCCCACCGTGCTGGTGGTGGCCTACTACTTCCCCAGGCTGGATCCCTGGATGAACCTGCTGATCCTGCTCCCCTTCGCGGTGCCACCGGTGGTCTCCTCGGTCGGGTTGCTGCAGATCTACGCCGACGGCGTTCTGCCCATCATCGGCACGCCGTGGATCCTGATCGGCACCTGGTTCACCGTGGTGCTCCCCTTCATGTACCGGGCGCTGGCCAACAGTTTGCAGGGGGTGCCGCTGAAAGATCTGATGGATGCCGCCCATCTGCTGGGGGCAAGCAGTCGGCGCGCCTTCCTGCTGGTGGTGATCCCCTGTCTGCGCAAGGGGCTGCTGGCGGCGCTGTTTCTATCGCTCTCCTTCCTGCTCGGCGAGTTCGTGTTTGCCAACATGCTGGTGGGCACCCGTTACGAAACCCTACAGGTCTACCTCTACAACATGCGTGCGACTTCGGGCCACTTCACCAGCGCACTGGTGATGAGCTACTTCCTGCTGACCCTGCTGCTCACCTGGGCAGCGAACAGATTTCATCGGTGAATCAACATGTTCCATCTAGAAGTGAATCAACTGCACAAATCCTATGGCGACACCAAGGTGTTCGAGGGGATTGAATTCGGCATCCGCAAGGGGGAGCTGGTGACCCTGCTCGGCCCCTCCGGCTGTGGCAAGTCCACCCTGCTGCGGGCGCTGGCCGGGCTCACCCCGGTGGATGGTGGTCAGGTGCGGGTGGCCGGTGAAGACATCACCTGGCAGGAGCCCCAGAAGCGGGGCATCGGCATGGTGTTCCAGAGCTATGCGCTCTTCCCCAACATGACGGTGCGGGACAACGTCGCCTTTGGCCTCAAGATGAAGCCCCAGCCGGGACGGGATCTCGCCGCCAGCGTGCAGGAGGCGCTGGAACTGGTGGAGCTGACCGGCTTCGAGCGTCGCTATCCGGCCGAGCTCTCCGGCGGCCAGCGCCAGCGGGTGGCGCTGGCCCGGGCTCTGGTGGTGCAGCCGCGGATCCTGCTGCTGGACGAGCCGCTCTCGGCGCTGGATGCCCGCATCCGCCGCAGCCTGCGCCAGCAGATCCGCGAGATCCAGCAGCGCCTTGAGCTCACCACCATCTTCGTCACCCACGATCAGGAGGAGGCGCTGACCATGTCGGACCGGATCTTCCTGATGAACAAGGGATCCATCGTCCAGAGCGGCACGCCGGAGCAGATCTATACCCGTCCCGCCAGCGAGTTCGTGGCGAGCTTTATCGGCAACTACAACCTGCTCGATGGCGAACAGGCCAGCACCCTGTTCGGCCCCCGTGTTCAGGGCAAGCTGGCGCTGCGACCGGAGTCCCTCTCCCTGCTGCCGGCCGGTGCCCGTAGCGATGAACCTCACCTGCCGGGGGTTATCAGCGGGCAGCAACTGCTCGGCAACGTCATCCGCTATCAGGTGAGCTGTGCGGCGGGCCTGCTGACGGTGGACTGCCTCAACCGCTGTGCCGGCGATCTGCTGGCCGTGGGCAGCGCCGTGACCCTGGTGGTGGCCCGGGATCAGCTCTGTGAGGTAGCATGACACCGCATTTCATTTCCATTTTTACTGCGAGGAGCGCCCATGGCACTGGCACTGTTTGATCTGGACGAGACCCTGATTGCCGGGGATTCCGCCAGCCTCTGGCTGGCGTACATGGTGGCCGAGGAGCTGGCTCCGGCCAGCATGATCGCCGAGGAGCAGGCGATGATGTCCCTCTACCATCAGGGCAAGATGGACATGCACCAGTACATGGCCTTCACCCTGCAACCGCTGGCAGGCAAGACGCGCCAGTGGCTCGACTCGCTCTGCACCCGCTTTGCCGAGCAGGTACTGCGCGATCGTATCTATCCGGAGGGGTTGGCACGCATCGAGTGGCACCGCCAGCGCGGTGACGAGCTGGTGCTCATCTCCGCCTCCGGCGAGCATCTGGTGGCCCCCATGGCGCAGATGCTGGGGATGGATCACTGCGTGGCCATCCTGCTCGACGAGGAGGCCGGCATGCTGACCGGCCAGACCCGCGGCACCCTCAGCTTTCGCGAGGGCAAGGTGGCCCGTATCAACCAGCTGTTTGCCGCCAGCGCCAACCCCTGGCGGGAGAGCCACGGCTACAGCGACTCCCACAACGACCTGCCGCTGCTGCAGGCGGTGACCCACCCCCACGCGGTCAACCCGGCGCCCGGTCTGCGTCAGATCGCCATCGAGCAGGCCTGGCCGACCCTCGACTGGCAGCTGGCCTCCTGAATGAAGAAGAGGCCCTCAGGCCTCTTCCTTGCTCAGCAGTGCATCGTCGGCAGGGGGGGCATCCTCCTGTCTCTTCGCCTCCGGCTTGCCCAGATAGATGCGGTTCTTGCCGTCGCGTTTGGCCCGGTACACCTCGGCATCGGCGATCTCCAGCAGCGTCTTGCCATCCATCCCCGCCTGACTGGCCACCAGCCCGCCGCTGAAGGTGATCCTGAGCTCGGGCTCGCGCCAGTCCAGTGACTCCACCCCCTTGCGGAACTGCTCCAGCAGCATCTGGCAGAAGTGGATGTCCGGGTTGACCAGCAGCACCACCAGCTCCTCGCCACCGTAGCGACAGACCCAGCCGTGATCCCCCAGCAGTCGCATGCCCAGCTTGGACACCCGCTTGAGCACCACGTCCCCGGTCTGATGGCCGAAGGTGTCGTTGACCCGCTTGAAATCGTCCAGATCCACCATGGCCAGGCAGAACGGCTGATGCTCGAACAGCAGACGATTGACGCGTTCGTCGAAGAAACGGCGGTTGTAGAGGCCGGTCAGCTTGTCGAGGTTGGCCTGCTGGCGCGCCTCGTGATAATCCTTGCTCACCTCCGCCAGCTCGGCATAGACGTGTCTGAGCTCGCGCATCCCCCCCTGCGGCACGTCATCGGGCTGCATCCGACTCGCCCGGATCATGCTGGAGATCTCGTCGAGCATGCGGCGAAAATAGCGGGACCAGACCAGCGCCAGCATCATGTAGAGCACGCAGGCCAGCGCCACCATCAGCTGCACGTTGAGGGAGACCCGCTCCACCACCGCCATCACGCTGGCCGCCGGCTGCACGCTGATCAGCACCCAGTTGCGCTCGGGCAGCTTGCTGTAGGCCACGAATTGGCTGGATGCCTTGTCCAGAAAGATGCCGTCCTCCTGACTGAAGCGGGAGAGCCACTCGGGATGGGCCATGGGTTTGAGCAGTTGAGCAGTGTCAGGATGTGCCAGCACCTTGCCGGACTGGTTGACGACCATCTGGTAGCCGTCTCCCAGCTGGCGATTCAGCTGGGCGGAAAAGGGGGCCAGGATGGCATCCATCGCAAACACCCCGCGCACCTTGCCATCCCGGTCGGTCAGGGCCCGCGCCAAGGCGATCACCAGGTTGCCGTTGGTGTAGTCGTAATAGGGCTCGGTCCAGACCATCTTGCCCACGTGCTGGCTGGCCAGCTGATACCAGGGGCGAACCCTGGGATCGAAGTTGGCATCTGCCTGCCAGGCGGGGTAGATCAGCATCTGGCGTTCGGCGGTACCGATGTAGATGTAGACCAGGTCGGCCATGACCCCCTTGTAGAGCTGCCACTCCTTCAGATAGGTCTCGGTGTTGTGCAGACGGGGGCCGCTGATGTCCGCCACCTGCACCTGATCGTAGATGAGGGTGAACTGGCGTTCCATCTCGTGCAGATAGGGTTCGATGAAGACGTGGCGCAGCTGGTGATTGGTGGCGAGCAGGCGCTGCTGCAACTCGTTTTGCAGGCTGCGCTCCATGTGCAGGTAGTAGATACCCCCCAGCATCAATACCGGGATGAACAGCAGAAGCAGGCCCAGACGCATCCGGGCAACCAGGGACCAGGTTTTTTTGGAGACCGCTCGTTTATCCAATCCTGACTCCTGCTATTGCCAGACAACGCGTAGTGTCAGAATATCAGCAGCGCGAGATGGCGTCCAAAGGGAAGCTGACCATCTGCTCAACGAGAGGTAATCGACAAGGATGCTGAACCCGGATCTGTTGATGGCGCTGCACTACTGCGCCGTGATCACCCTGACCGGAGCGATCACCTCCGAATATTTTCTGTTCCGTCGCGGCATGTCCATCGAGCAGGTGCGCAAGCTGCTGCTGGCCGACGGCCTGGCGGCGCTGGCCCTGCTGCTCATCTTCATCACCGGGGTGTTGCAGGTCCTCGCCCACCCCGACGAGCCCTCCGTGCTGCTCGCCAATCCGGGCTACCGCACCAAGCTGCTGCTGTTCTGCGTGATGGCCATCAGCTTTGGCTATCCCAGCCGTCTCTTCTACCGCTGGCGCCGCTCCCTGCGCCAGGGGCGCGCCCCCATGGTTTCCATCCAGCAGCAGTTCTGGGTGATCTGGATCCTGCGCGGCAATCTGTTGCTGCTTGCCCTCATCCCCCTGCTGGCCGGCATCGCCAACGGTTGAGCCGCACGCTCTGTGGCAAGGCCGTGGGATAACCGTTCACACTGCCAACCTCATCGACAGCTAAAGACAAATCCCCCCGCGCACGGTTATCTTGGAGGCTGGAGTTTTGCGGCACGGCCCTGCCCGTCCGTCTTTCAGGGATGAATCTATGCGTTCGAACATGATGTTATTGATGGCCGCCGCCATCTGGGGGCTGGGCTTCGTGGCCCAGCGACTCGGGATGGACCACATGGGGCCTTACACCTTCAACGGCCTGCGCTTTCTGCTGGGGGCCGCCTCTCTGCTGCCGCTACTGTGGTGGCTCAAGTCCCGGCAACCTACCGCACAGCCCGGTGATCGGCGTCTGCTGCTGACCGGCGGCCTCATCGCCGGTACCGTGCTGTTCAGCGCCGCCTCGCTGCAACAGGTGGGGCTGCTCTACACCACGGCAGCCAAGGCGGGTTTCATTACCGGTCTCTACATCATACTGGTGCCGGTGATCGGGCTCGCCCTGCGCCACAAGACAGGGGCCAACACCTGGGTTGGCGCCCTCATCGCCATGGCGGGGCTCTACTACCTCAGCGTCACCGAGGATTTCACCATCGGCTACGGCGACCTGCTGCAGGTGGTGGGTGCCCTGTTCTGGGCCGTACACCTGCTGGTGCTGGATCACTACTCGAGCCGGGTCGCTCCCATTCGCCTCGCCGGCGTTCAGTTCGTGGTGTGCGGCCTGCTCAGTCTGGGCACGGCGCTGGTTATCGAGACCCCCAGTCTGAGCGGCGCGGTGGCCGGCTGGCAGGCCCTGCTCTATGCCGGCCTGGTGTCGGTTGGGGTGGGCTACACCCTGCAGGTGGTGGGGCAGCGCGGCGCCCATCCGGCTCATGCCGCCATCATCCTTAGCCTGGAGACGGTGTTCGCCGCCATCGGTGGCGTGCTGTTGCTGGGGGAAACCCTCGACGAGCGGGCCATGGTGGGCTGCGCCCTGATGCTGGCAGGTATGCTGATCTCCCAGATCCGGCTGCGCTGGTGGTGGAAGTCTCGGCGGGACAAGGTGCCCAGCCAGCCCTAGCCGAGTGGGCCAGCTTCGGCCTGTCGTCTGATGCTGGCCCATATGCCTGATCTCCCAGATCAGGCTGCGTTGGTGGTGGAAATCCCGGCGGGACAAGGTGCCCAGCCAGCCCTGATACGGTCGCAGCCGACAGCGCAAGCGACCGGTCTCCATCCCAAATAAAACGAGGCGCCCAGGGCGCCTCGTTTTATGGCCGCACGCCTAGCGCACGCTGGAGCAGAAGCTCACGTCGTCGCGCAGGGGATCGTTGCTCACGCTGTGGTAGAGCTCGAAGCAGGGGCCGCTGCCAAACTCCAGCCCGGCTGCCACTATGTCACCCACATGCTCCTGCCAGCGCGGTCCGTACTGGTTGCGGTCGGTGATGAGGTAACGGGACTGGGCATAACGGCCAGCCGGAATGAGCTGGGTCTCTACCTCGCCCTCACCCCGGGTCTGGGGCGGCACAGTGATGCCGATGTCGGTGCGGCACTGGGCCGGCGGCGTCACCTCCGGGTTGTCGTGGTAGATGAAGATCCACTCCCCGCCCTCCAGCCCGCGCGCAGCGGCCCACTGGTGCAGGCGGCCACAGACGGCATCATAACCCTCGCCATAGGGACCGGTGACCCGGATATAGGCCAGGGTGCGGGCGTCCATCTCGACAGTTTTCATGGTGTTGCTCCTTGCTGATGAGTGGCCTTCAGCATAAGGGGACGGGCCATCCCATGCGTGTCCATCCTTGCTCTCCAGGTGTCCATTCTTGCTCTTGTCACTGCGAAACGCGCCCGGTGTGCAGCCATAGTAGCGACGAAAGGCCTTGGCAAACGCCTGGGAGCTGCCTAGCCCCGCCCCCAGTGCGATGGCGGTGATGCTGGCATCGGTGTAGCGCAATTGCCAGGCGGCCCGCTGCATCCGCAAGCGCCGGCACATCTCCCCCGGCGCCTCGCCCGCCACGGCGGTGAACACCCGGTGAAAATGGTAGAGGGAGAGGCAGGCCCGCTCCGCCAGCGCCTCGATGGAGAGATCCGGATCCTGCTCCAGCGCCCGCAGCACCGGGATGAGCCGGCGGCGGTAGTCGATCATGGCCGGATCCTCGCCATGTAGAGGGCATCCACGTACTCCCCCTGACGAAAGGCGTAGCCACGGGCCAGCCCCTCCTCGACGAAACCGAACTTGCGATAGAGCGCCAGTGCCCCCTGATTGTCGGTGTAGACGGTGAGCTCGACGCGTTGCAGGTTGAGCCAGTTGTCGGCCATCTCCAGCGCGGCCCCCAGCAGGGCGGAGCCCACTCCCTTGCCGGCCCAGTCGTCCCGCACCCCCATGCCGATACAGGCCACGTGCTTGCGCCTGGGGTTGGGCTCCATATGCAGCGAGAGCTGGCCCACCAGCAGGCCGTCGACTTCGGCCACCAGCGCCACCACGCTGCCGCTCTCCAGCCGCTTCTGCCAGACGCCCAGGGTTGGATAGGGCAGTTGCAGGGTGCCCGCCTGGGCGTTGGGCATGGCATAGAGATCCCGCAAGGCGGGGGCATCGGCCGGTTCGGCGTGACGAATGGTGATCTGCATCTGAGGCTCCTTCTCGAAAACCTCATCATGCAGCATCAGAAGGGTCCGGTCATCCCCCCAGCCCCACCCATTTGTGATGCCTATCAAAGGGCGAGGGAGGGCCCATTGGTGCCCTGGTTTTTCCTTGTTATAGACTCAAGGCTCACCAACAAGGAGAAGCACCATGAACGACAAGACCCTGCACAGTGCCAATGGCGCCCCCGTTGTCGACAACAACAACAGTCTCACCGCTGGCCCCCGCGGCCCGGTGCTGATGCAAGACATCTGGTTGATGGAAAAGTTGGCTCACTTCGATCGGGAACGGATCCCGGAGCGGGTGGTTCACGCTAAAGGCTCGGGCGCCTACGGCACCTTTACCGTGACCCATGACATCAGCGCCTTCAGCAAGGCCGACCTGTTCAATGCCGTCGGCAAGCAGACCCCGGTGTTCCTGCGCTTCTCCACCGTGGCCGGTGAGAAGGGCGCCGCCGACGCAGAACGCGACGTGCGCGGCTTCGCCCTCAAGTTTTACACCGAGCAGGGCAACTGGGACCTGGTGGGCAACAACACCCCGGTGTTCTTCATTCGCGATCCGCTGAAATTCCCCGACTTCATCCACACCCAGAAGCGGGATCCGCGCACCAACCTGCGCAGCGCCACCGCCGCCTGGGACTTCTGGTCCCGCCATCCCGAGTCCCTGCATCAGGTCACCATACTGTTCAGCGATCGCGGCATCCCCAAGAGCCTGCGCGAGATGAACGGCTACGGCAGCCACACCTTCAGCTTCATCAACGACGCCAACGAGCGCTTCTGGGTCAAGTTCCACTTCAAGACCGAGCAGGGCCACAGCTTCTACACCGATGAAGAGGCCGCCACCGCCGTCGGTCAGGATCGGGAGACCAGTCAGGCCGACCTGTTCAACGCCATCGAACGGGGCGACTTCCCGCGCTGGAAGGTCTATGTGCAGGTGATGCCGGAGGCCGAGGCCCAGACCTACCAGATCCATCCGTTCGACCTCACCAAGGTGTGGCCGCACAGCGACTACCCGCTGATCCCGGTCGGCGTGCTGGAGCTCAACCAGAACCCGGACAACTACTTCGCCCACGTGGAGCAGGCCGCCTTCACCCCGGCCAACGTGGTGCCCGGCATCGGCTTCTCGCCGGATCGCATGCTGCAGGGCCGGCTGTTCTCCTACGGTGACACCCAGCGCTATCGCCTCGGCGTCAACCACGGCCTGCTGCCGGTCAACGCCCCGCGCTGCCCGTTCCACCACGGTGCCCACCGCGACGGAGCCATGCGGGCCGACAGCAACGGCGGCGCCAGCCCCAACTACCAACCGAACCGCTTCGGCACCCAGCAGCCGAGCGAGCAGCACGAGCCGGCGCTGAGCCTGGAAGGGGCCGCCCTGCACTACGATTTTCGCGACTACGACAGCGACTACTACAGCCAGCCGGGCAACCTGTTCCGGATCATGGACGAAGGGCAGCGCTCGCGCCTCGCCGCCAACCTGGCGCGTTCCCTCGTCAACGTGGAGGATGACGCCATCGTCGCGGCCCAGCTCAAGCACTTCGAGCAGGCCGACCCCGAGTACGCCAAGCGGGTCGAGCTGGCGCTGGCCGCCCTGCAGCGCTAAGTCGCAGGCAGCCAACATCTGCAAAAGCAAAACGGGGGCCTGCTGGCCCCCGTTCTCGTCATGACGGTATTTGATAAATAGAAAAACGGAGCCCAGGGCTCCGTTTTCACTGCTTCATCAGTCCCGGACGCAGCGCCCTCGCGCTCTTCCCGCTCCCTTGCCAACAGGCGTTTGTGCCACCCGTTACGGCAACCATGCTGTGCATAGGAAGAGTGTCACAGTGATCGTCTGCGGTGATGAATAAAAAACAGAGCCCAAGGCTCTGTTTTCACTGCTGTATCAATCCCGGACGGAACGCGCTTCGCGCTCTTCCCGCTCCCTTGCCAACAGGCGTTTGTACCACCAGCTACTGCGACGACGTTGTGCATTGGAAGAGCGACGAGCCATTTCTTAGGTTCCAGCCAAGAGAGGAAAAGAGCCGCATTATGCGATAGAGGTCACGTCCATGTCTTTAGCTGGATCAAGAAAAGCCTCACTGACCGACGCTGATGGTACCGCTCTTCGTCGCCTTGCCGGCCGCATCCGACGCCCTTTGCGGCTCGCGCCAGGCCAGTGGCCCGTTGCTCTCCAGCTCGTTTTGCGGGGCGCACTCCAGCCAGCTGTCGCCCTGCTGGATCCTGGCCCCCAGCGAATATTTCTGATCCTGATACCAGCAGACTCGCTCCGGCAGCGAGCCCAGCGGCAACACCAGTTCGGCTCCCACTTCCGCCCGCTTTGGCTCTGCCGCCACGCCGGTGCCGGTCGCACCGCCCAGCAGCGCCAGCCACAGCCAGCCACCTACCCTCTTGCCCAGATACATGATGTCTCTCCTCACTCGATAGAAGGTTCAGGCGACCGGAAACGACACAAACTTGATTAATAAGCAGCGCCCTCGCTGGCATTCCCAAGCCAATATGATAGCCTGCCAGCGCCTGCTCATACCCGTCAAAACAGGTGCAGGAAAACCCCGGTGGATTTGTCGGTTCTCGACGAATATAACCTTATTAATCAAATCGTTATTTGGATATTATCCCAATGCGTATCATGCCGTTGCTCCAGGCGGCCTGCCTGAGCCTGATGTTGTCCGCCTGCGTCGCCCCCCTGTTGATGATGAGCCCCACCAGCCAGCTGATGTGGGCCCTGCTCAAACCCCTGGTCGGCTTCGATCCCAATGAAGCCAATCTGTTTGAACAGCCGCTGATCAAGGACCGGATGACCAGCATCCTCGGCCCCAATTACGACAGCACCATGCAGTTGCTCAAGACCGCCAACGAGCTGCAGCAGGAGGGGCCGCTGTTCTACGTGGTCTCCCGCTACGCCCCCGTGCCGGACGTCGCCAAGCAGGCCGGCATGGTGTGGAACTCACAGACCAACCAGATGTCCGTCATGCTGCTCAAGGGGGACGGTACGCCCCAGGTCTTTGGCGAGAACCTGGCGGCCAGCGCCCCGAGCTGGCCAACCGAGATGCAGAACTGGCAGACGCAGGGCAATCCGGCAACCAGCGCGCTCACCGGCGCCACCAACAGTCTGACTGGCTCGGCGACCAAGAGCCTGACCGGCGCCGCCACCACCAGCTCGGTATTTGGCAGCGTGTTGGGCTCCCTGCAGCAGGGCGCCAGCAAGACCATGGCTGACACCACCAAGCAGGTCGTGAACGGCGCCGCTACCTCGGCCCAGCAACAGGCCGGCAAGGCGGCCAGCAGCGCCACTGCCACCGTGCAGCAGCAGGCCACCAAGGCCGTGACCGAACCGGCCAAGCAAGCAGTCAGCAACGCCACCGTGCAGCAACAAGCTGCCAAGGCCGTGGCCGAGCCGGCCAAGCAGGCGGCCAGCAGCGCCACTGCCACCGTGCAGCAGCAGGCCACCAAGGCCGTGACCGAACCGGCCAAGCAGGCAGTCAGCAGCGCCACTGCCACCGTGCAGCAGCAGGCCACCAAGGCCGTGGCCGAGCCGGCCAAGCAGGCTGTCAGCAGCGCCACTGCCACCGTACAGCAGCAGGCCACCAAGGCCGTGGTCGAGCCCGCCAAGCAGGCGGTCAGCAGCGCCACCGCTACCGCAACAACGGCGGCGGATGCGGCTGCCAAGGCCGAGGCCGCGCGCGCCGCTGCCGAAGCCGAGATGGAAGCCCTGCTCAAGTAAGCCCCTCACCAGGCCATCGCAAGATGGCCTGGCTGTTTTCCACCCCCTCGCTCCCCACCACAACCCCTCACCGCCCACGCTACCGGGCGCGGGAAATCATGAACTTCTCGACATAGCCCCCTAAACTGGAAAGACGATTTGTTGCAAGGAGTGCTGCCATGTCGCGTCTGCTCAGCCTGATGATCTGCTGCTGTCTTGGCACAGCCCTGCCCGCCTCGGCGTTCACCTATTACTCCGAGCAGAACATGCCGTTCAACGGCCAGGATGAGCAGGGCAACAGCACCGGCCTGGCGGTGGAGCTGCTGAGGCTGATGTGGCAGGAGATGGGCGAGCCGGAGCAGCCCATCCACTTCATGCCCTGGGCCAAGGCCTGGTATCTGCTGACCCAGCAGCCGGATGCGGTGCTGTTCACCACAGCCCACACCCAGGCACGGGATCCGCACTTTCTCTGGGTCTGCCCCATCAGCCACTCGCGGGTCTCGCTGGTAGGGCGCAAGCGGGATGCCCCCAAGGTGACCGGCAAGGCCGATCTGACCAAGCTGCAGATCGGGGTCATGCAGGCGGACGTGGGGGAGCAGCTGCTGCTCAACCGGGGCATCAGCCCCACCAACCTGATGTCGGTGGAACGCATGGATCAGGTGGTGCGCCAGCTCATCATGGCCCGCACCGATCTGGTGGCCGGCAACGAGGTCATGCTGTTCCACCAGGCAAGGCAGCTCGGCTTTTCATCCGATACCTTCGTCACCGTCGCCACCCTGGCGGATCAGGACAACTGCTTCGCCTTCAACCCGGCGGCGGACAAACAGCAGGTCGCCCGCCTGCAGCAGGCGCTCGACAAGGTCAGACAGGGGGAGGCCTTCAAGCGCCTCATCGCCCGCTATCAGGATGTGGTCCAGTCACCACCGGCGGATCACCTGCCCACGATCGAATAAACCCAAGATGCAAACAGGCCACCCGAAGGTGGCCTGTTTCATGGTGCGATCAGCTCACTGGAAGTGGTGGTCGTGATCGGGCTTCTTGGTCTGGGCACTTTCGCTGTGCTCGATGGCGGTACGGATGAGGTCCACCCCGGCACGGATGATCAAGACCCCCATGTTGACCAGCTTGACGCAGACCCACATGAAGGTGATGAGCAGGATCAGCTTGAGCACGGTCTGGAACGCCTCCAGGAAGTTCTGCTCCAACTGGCCGGTCAGACCGCTGGCGCTGGTCATCAGCCAGGTGTAAACCTCGCGCACGAAGGGGATGCGGCTCGGCATCTCCAGCACGTCCAGCGCGGCAGGCAGGGCCTGGAAGATGACGATGCTGCCGAACAGGATCAGGATGACGCCGATGGCGATACCCAGAAAAAAGCCAAACTGTTTCATGGAAGGTCCCAAGGTTTGCTGCATGAAAATAACATAGCTGCCAATACTAGGGACTGCCTCTCCCCACGGCAATCCTTGCGCAGCCAGCCGGCCCCTCGTCAGGCCGCCCCAAGTCGCGAAGCCAGACCGGAAACCATTGCCCAACTATCTGATTTCTGTGACGCTTGTGCCCATTCTCCCTCACTCGTCAGGCGGTCATGTCGCGCTACTGTTTTTTGCTGTTCTGTCTTCTGTTGGCGGGATTGCCCGCCCTGGCCGCGCCAAGCGCAGCCGTCTGCGTCGTCAAACATCAACAACAGCTGTTGCTGGTACAGGACAGGGTCTCGTCCCGCTACAGCCTGACCGGCGGCTACATAGACGCGGGCGAGACGCCGCAACAGGCGGCGCTGCGGGAGCTGTACGAAGAGACCGGCCTGCGGGGTCGGGTCATCGCCGAGCTGGGCTCATGGCAGCGCGCCTTGCTGTTTGCTTGCCAGACTCTGGAACCCATTCGCGCACAGACCGGTTCTGGCTTTGTCTCCCTGCTGCAGGCCCCCAATCTGGGCGGCGAGATCCTCAATGCCAGGCTGATCGCTCCGGCCCGGTTGCCGGATGATCAGCGCCGCTTTCCGGCGCAGCTCGACTGGCTGGCACCCCAACTGGCCGCCATTCCCGACAGCCCAGTGCTGTGGCAGCCCGATTTTCGTGGCGAGGGCAATGCACTGCACCAAATGGAAGTGCCGCTTATCCACCAGCTGCAGACCTGGCTCGGTGCTCAGGTGCGCTGGCTCGAAGTCAGCAACCTGTTCGGTTCAGCCGCCTTTCAGCTTGCCCTGCTACCCTTGCTGCTGCCCTGGCTGGGCTGGCCCCGGGTGCGCCAGTTGCTGCTGGCCATGCTGACCCTCACCGTGCTGGTGCAGCTGGCCAAGGAGGGGATTGGCTGGCCCAGACCCTTCCACCTCGATCCCGCGCTGGCACAAGGCAGCGCCCAGGGCTTCGGCATGCCGAGCGGCCACGCCGCCTCGGCACTGCTGTTCTGGGGCGCATTGCTCAGAGGGTGCTGGCCCGCCAACCCCTGGCGCAGCACCACCCTGGCTCTGCTGCTGGCGGCCCTGACCGGGCTGGCCCGGGTCTGGCTCGGGGTTCACTTCCTGTCGGATGTGGCGGCCGGCCTGCTGCTTGGCGCATTGCTGCTGGCCCTGCATCCCCGCCTCGCCAACCTGGCGGCCAAGCCGTGGAGCTGGGCCGGGCTCACCTTCGCCTGCGCGCTGGCCGCCGGGTGGAGCCAATCCTCGGCGCTGGCGGGCCTGGCCACCTTCAGTCTGGGGCTGACCCTCGGCATGATGTTGCCGCTGCCGCGCACGGTGCAGACTGGCTGGCGCACCCCGCTGCTGGCGCTGCTCGGCGGCCTGCCGCTGGGGGCGCTCTGGTGGGTGCTGCCGCTCTGGCTGACCAGCTCCTGGCTTATCCTGCTCGGCCAGTGGCTGCTTTATTGTTGCCTGGGGCTCTGGTTGAGCGCCGGCCTCTGGTGGATACTCTCACTCGTGAATAATGACCCGCTACCCAAGGGCCCAGGCCCTGACAAGGGATTGCTATGAATATGAAAAAAGTGGATTTGGCCAAGATAACCCTGGGAGTACTGTTCCTCAGCCTCCTCATCGTCTCCTGCTTCATGGTGCTGCGCCCCTTCCTGCCCGCCCTGGTGTGGGCCACCATGATCACCATCGCTACCTGGCCACTGATGCTGATGGTGCAGCGCCTGCTGTGGGGCAAGCGCGCCCTGGCGGCCCTCAGCATGACCCTGGTACTGCTGCTGATGTTCGTCATTCCGCTGTTCATGGCGCTGGCCAACGTGGCGGAGAAGGCCCCCATGCTGATTGAACTCGGCACCACCATCAGCCACTCCCCGCCGCCCGAGCTGCTCTGGCTACAGCAGGTTCCGCTGGTGGGCGGCAAGCTCTATGACTTCTGGCAGCAAATTCTGGCGAGCGGTGGCCAGGTCCTGTTTGCCAAGCTGGCCCCTTATTTTGGCCAGACCGCCCGCTGGCTCGCCTCCCAGGCGGGCAACCTGGGGCTGCTGTTCGTCCACTTCCTGTTGACCGTCGGCATCTGCGGCCTGCTCTACCACTCGGGTGAAGTGGTGGCGACCGGCATTCGCCGTTTCGCCCACCGGCTGGCCGGCGAGCGTGGCGACAACGCCACCGTGCTCGCTTCACAGGCGATCCGCGCCGTGGCCATGGGGGTCGTCGTGACCGCACTGGTGCAATCCTCGGTGGCGGGATTGGGTCTGCTGATTGCCGGCATCCCCTACACCATGATCCTGGTGGTGGTGATGTTCCTGCTGATCGTCGCCCAGATCGGCCCCTTCCCGGTGCTGCTGGCCTGTGTCGGCTACCTCTACTGGAGCGGTGACACCACCTGGGGCACCTTCCTGCTGGTCTGGTCGCTGCTGGCGGGCACCATGGACAACTTCCTGCGACCCTTCCTGATCAAGCGCGGCGCCGACCTGCCGCTCATTCTCATCCTGGTGGGGGTTATCGGCGGCTTGCTGGCGATGGGGATCATCGGCCTCTTTATCGGCCCTGTGGTGCTGGCGGTGGGCTACACCCTGCTGGATGCCTGGATCAAGGAAGACGACCAACCGGCGGCCGCGGCGGTGGAAGCGCCCAAGGCCCAATAACGATTCACTAAAAAGACGATTCAGTAACAAGGCGATTCAGCCATCCATCACTGATACAAAGAGCCGCCCATCGGGCGGCTCTTATATTTATCACCGCCCCATGCAGCTTCGATTGGAGAAGCGTGACCGGACGATCGAGATGCCGCTATCCCCTAGTTTCCGTGAATCGGCGGCATCTGGCAGAGGCGGAATGCGGGGGACTGTTATAGCTGGAGAATTGATTTACGTGAACGTCCGATTACGCCTCACGGCTAATCGGACCTACGGGCTGGACACTGCGCGTGTTGCCAGCCCCTCTTGAAGTGCTTGTTAATTTGCGGTTTCTATATTAATTGATTCATCCTCGATGCGAGGTGTCGATGGGAACTCTACTAAACCAACAGTTTCAACTAGTAATTTTCTGCATTGAGCCGCAAAGGCTGCATCGTTTGATTCCTTCACATAATGAACCACTCTAAATAAATCTGGAGTATGTACTAACGCAGTAGAGCTTGTTTTTGATGATAATAGACATTTATCAGTAAATGGTTGGTCTCTATCTGAAATTGGCTTTAATCTATACGCATTACCAAATAGCACCCCCTTTGCGGGGCTAGATACTTCATCACGTTCTAAGTCTTCATGGATATTTAGCGCTAACTGTCGTAGCTTTGTGATGTTAATCGCTTTGTTATCTTTACCTTCTGCCTCACCAATTAATCGGCCTTCGGCAGACTCAAATATGACATCAAATTCTTTGGTGTCATCTTCGTAATTTGAAGCTTCAAAGCCTAATGTTTGCAAACCTTCTAATATGGAAGCCTCTAAAGGTTTTCCTGTATGGTACAACAAGCCACGCAGTGCACCAGCACCTTCAAGTTCAGCTAGGCAATGAGCTTTTTCTATATCAAGCAGAGCTATTTTTTCATTTAATTCTAAAATTTTCTTTCTAAGAACTTTTTCTTTTGTAAAAGCGTAAATATCTGATCTTGCCCATTCTGGCTCAACCGTGTTTTCTGTACTCTTGCGTAATTGCATATCAACATTAATGAGACTTGAAACTAACTTGGCGCCAAATTGATAGCCTTTTTCACTCCAACAAGAGCTCCACCCATCATCAAGCTCAACCTCTTCTGTAAACTCCTCATTTTCGAGATCTATGTATGGCAAGAGTATTAAAGATCCACTTGATTTAGTTGTTATATAGGATGCAACTTCATTATTACCATGCTTGGTGTACAACAATGGCTTTGTTTGCTTACTATCCAGCGTGACTTTATATTCAGAAATAGAGGAGAAATCTTGCCAATACGTAGAGAGGAACTCAGCTCCTTGAGGAGCCAAGATCATTTCTTGTCCCTGTCTTGGCGTAACGGAAATATCTAAAGGTAAGCACTTATAGTTGTCGTAGGGAGAAACTATTCGTGTGGTTTTTTGGTTGCGCCCTGTTCCTGAGTATTGTCTTTGTCCAGTATCAATATAAAAGTCTCGATATTGCTCAAGAAAATAAAACACTGTTTTCCCGCAGTTGACTGCATCTAATATTTCTCGGCGCCAATGTTGAACTGCTTCTTTGAGTTGAAAAGATGTGCTCTCAGAAAGTGAAGGTTTACCTTGATAGTTATTCGAACTTCTATCTGAATATAAGAACTCAATAATGTCTTCACGAAACAGAATTACATCCCAGTCTAACAACGATGCTTTCGACCTAAAGCTTAGGGGGGTTACATCATTGTTGGCCAATTTAAAACCAACGGATACAATTTTTTTCTTTGCCAAAGCATCTACTCCTTAATTTATTGTAGCTTAAGAGTGATTAGATAACAGTTGGTATTAATAAGCACATTTTCTTCCTTCCATAAAATACAGGCTGTCTGCATTCTCGTTACGAAAATTCCTTTTATCTATTATTTTAGGCAAGCGACTGGTTCGGAATATGTTCACTCAATATCCTCTTCTGAATAAATATTTTACTATCGAGTAAAAATACACTTACAGCGCAGCAATGGAAAGCACCACCCAGTCTCAGCTTCTTGAATAACTCGGGAGTGTGATCAAGGTGACACACCATATGGCATCGTTGGCCAAGAAATAGGACTGCGGCGGGTCAGGAGGCTCACGGTTACCAAGAATTGGCGTGGATAAATAACCCGGGGCGTCGCAACGCCCCGGGTTATCGGTCGGTAGGGGAAGGTCAGGCGGGCTGGTGCAGGGTGATGCAGTGAATGCCGCCGCCACCTGCGGCCACCGGGTCAATGTTGATCTGCACGATTTCACGGCCGGGATAGAGGCGGGCCAGCAGTTCGTGGCAGTAGCTGTCGGCCGCCTTGTCGCCAAACTCGGGGGCGATCACCGCGCCATTGATCGGCAGATAGTTGATGTAGCCGGCGGCAAAATCCCGGCTACGGCTGAAACGGTTGTCCCGCCCATCCAGCGGTGGCGGCAGCACATGCAGCTCCAGCTTGTTGCCGTCCGCATCGGTGGCCTGCTTGAGGATGGTCAGGTGCTGGCGGGTCACCTCGTAGTCGTGGGACTGGGGGTCGTTGTCCAGATTGACCACCACCACCCCGGGGCGTACGAAGCGGGCGTAAAAGTCGACGTGGGCATCTGTGATGTCCTTGCCCTTGATCCCCGGCAGCCAGATGATTTTTCGCAGCCCCAGATTGGCCTTCAGCTCCACCTC
The DNA here is from genome assembly GCF_049860615.1 of Aeromonas sp. FL131. Classification (NCBI taxonomy): domain Bacteria; kingdom Pseudomonadati; phylum Pseudomonadota; class Gammaproteobacteria; order Aeromonadales; family Aeromonadaceae; genus Aeromonas; species Aeromonas sp. FL131. Next base: position 4,877,477 of record NZ_CP187595.1, on the reverse strand, counting down.
CAGTTGCGTTTTGCTCACCCCCGGATTGCGGTTGTTGTTGAGCCAGCAGCTCTCGGTCAGGATGGCGGTGCCGTTGCCATCCACCTCGATGCCGCCCCCCTCGCCGGTCAGCTTGCTCCGCAGATAACGGACCTTGGCCTGCTGGCTGACCAGCTCGGCGACACCTGCATCCTGTTCGTGCTCCTGCTTGTCACCCCAGCCGTTGAAGTTGAAGTCCACCAGCCCCAGCTCCCCCTCCTCGTTCTGGACGAAGACGCCGCCGGTATCCCGCAGCCAGATGTCATCCAGCTCGGCGACGACAAAGCGGGTGTTCTGCTCGCCGCAGAGCTGGCGGGCCAGCGCCTGTTCGGCTTCGCGGCAGAGCACGTTCACCTGGGTATAAGGCACCATGGCCTGCACCAGCCGGCCTATGGTGGCCTGCACCGCCGGATAGTCGCTGCCCCAGATGGCCTCGCTGGCGGCAAACGCCACCCAGACCCGGGTCTGAAACGTCGACTCTTCCGGCATGTAGAAGCGGGCGTCTGCCGGGCTGGCGACGGTTGCGGCGGCCTTTGCCTTTGGCAGCGTACCCAGCCCGACCAAGGCGCCGAGGGCGGCCAGCTGTTTCAGAACATGGCGACGGGATGACATGAGATGACTCCTGTGAAAACGGGCTCGAACCTGAGCGTCCGGGCCCAACAAAAGGGGGATCAAAAACAAGCGCTGTTAATCGAATCACGCTGAGTAATAGACTATCTGCTGCATGGATGACGAACAAACGATCGATTTTCCGTAAAAGTGATAAGTGGAGCTAATCAATGGTGTTCAAGCAGTGGCCCCCGCTCAACGTGCTGCGGGGCTTTGAGGCGGCGGCCAGACTCGGCAGTTTTCATCAGGCGGCGCAGGAGCTGCACCTGACCCAGTCCGCCATCAGCCAGCAGATCCGCTCGCTGGAGGAGCTGCTGGGCCAGCCGCTGTTTCACCGGCAGGGGCGCTCGGTCACCCTCACCGATGCGGGGCAGGATCTGCTGGAGACCACCCAGAGCGTGCTGCTGCAGCTGGCGATGGGGATCCAGCGGCTGGAGCAGTATCGCAAGCCCAACCAGCTGGTGCTCAACACCAGCACCGCCCTCGCCCGCCACTGGCTGCTGCCGCGGCTGGGGGCGTTTCATCGCGCCCATCCCGAGGTCGACCTCTGGCTGTTCACCAGTGACGAAGAGCCCGACATGGCCGAACAGACCATCGATCTCGCCCTGCGCTGGGAGCTGGCTCCCCAGGCCGAGTGCCGCCACCAGCTGCTGCTGGCAGACCACCTGCTGCCGGTGGCGGCCCCCGCCGTGCTGGCGCTACCTGTGGCAGAGCGCACCACCCTGCACGGAGAGCGGGAGCTGGACTGGCACCACTGGACCCTCAAGGGTGGAGAGGATCTGCAGCTGCAGACCCGGGGGCTCAACTTCTCCGATCCCGGCCTCTTGCTGGACGCCGCCTGTCAGGGGCTCGGCATCGCCCTGGTGAGCGAGCGGCTCTCCCGTCCCGCTCGTCAGCAGGGGCAGCTGTTGCCGCTCTCCACCCACAGGGTCAAGGGGCCGCAGTGGCATCTGCTGGTGCATCAGGAGAGCGAGACCATGCCGGAGTGTCGCGCCTTCTGCCGCTGGCTTGAGTTGCAGTTTGCCGACCCCGCTCTCGCCGCGGATGGTTTGCCATCCCTCTGAGGCAGGTCACTGAATCGGGCCGGCAAGGGTGGTTAAATGGGCGTTCGTCTCTTTGCCGGATCTTGTCGTGACCATCCTGTCCGCCTCCATGCCGCCAGCCCGGGCCTGGCCTGACTATCTGCAAGCCTCCTGGCTGCGCTGCGCCCACCAGACCAGCGCCACCCTCTGGCATCCGCCCCACAGCGCCAAGGGGCAGACCTTGCAGAGCCTGCGCCAGCGCAAGCGCGACCTGCTCACCACTGGCGAGATGGCGCTCGAGGATCTCTACGAATTCATGGAGGGGCGCCCCTGCGCCCTGCTGCTCACCGACGAGAGCGGCTGCCTGCTGGCCCAGACCGGCCACCCCGACACCTTGCGCGAACTGGCAGCGCTGGGGTTTGGCCCCGGCGCCTTTTTCAGCGAGGGGCGGATCGGCACCAATGCCATCAACCTGGCGGCGCTGGAAGGGATGCCGCTCTGCATCAGCGGTACCCAGCACTTCAACCAGACCCTGCACCCCTGGCACTGCTGCGCCAGCCCGGTCTACAACAGCAACGGCCGTCAGGTCGCCATCATGGCGCTGACCTGCAAGGTGGAGGAGGCGAGCGCCGGCGATCTGGCGCTCACCGTCAGCGCCGGGCGCGAGCTGGCCCACCTGCTGCAGATGGAGACCCTGATGCAGGAGTCCCAGCACCACCTGAGCGAGCTCTACGCCCTGCTCGACGGCATGGATGACGGCGTGCTGGCCTGGGACTCGCAGGGTAGGCTGCGCTACCTCAACGCCCTGGCGGCCAGGCGACTGCGGCTCGACCCGGATCTCTGCCTCGGCCAACCGCTGGAACAGCACCTGCTGCTGCCCCAGCGGCTGCAGCTCGCCATCAAGGGGCAGACCACCCTGAGCCATGTGGAGGTAACGCTGGAGCGGGTGGGCGGGCAAGAGGCGGAGTTCATCAGTGCGCTGGTGAGCCTCAAGCCGCTGCCCGGGCCGGACGGCGTCAGCTTTATCGTGCTGCTGCACCCGGTCGATCGGCTGCGGGCCATCCATCAGCTACGGCAGACGGTACCCGAGCTGTCGGCGCTGGTGGGGGAGTCGAGCGCCATGCGCAAGCTGCTGCGCTACGCCCGGCAGGCGGCCCAAAGCCCGGGCCCCATCCTGCTGCGCGGCGAGGAGGAGGTGGGCAAGGCCCAGTTGGCGGAGGCGATCCACTTCGGCAGCGAGCAGGCCGCCGGCCCGCTCGTCACCCTCAACTGCCAGGCGCTGCCGAGCGAGCGGATGGCGCTGGAGCTGATGGGCTCTGACGAAGCGGGACAGGAGCGGGCCGGCAAGTTCGAACTGGCCCACGGCGGCACCCTGGTGCTGGAGCAGGTGGAGTGCCTCTCTGCCCCCATGCAGGCGGCCCTGCTGCAACTGCTCAAGACCGGCCGCCTCCAGCGCTTCGACTCGGCCCGTATTCTGCCGCTCAAGGTACGGATCATCGCTACCAGCAGCGCCGCGCTGGAGCAGAAGGTGCAGGAGGGGCACTTCGGCCGTCAGCTGCTCTATGCGCTGCAGGCGTGCGAGCTGTGGCTGCCGAGCCTGCGTGAGCGCACTGCCGATCTGCCCGGCCTCATCAGCCAGCAGCTCGGGGCGCAGGGGCGCGAGCCAGGGCGCCAGTTCAGTCCGGCGGCCCTCGACTGCCTGCTCGCCTACCCCTGGCCCGGCAACCTGGGGGAGCTGCGCAGTGCCATCGAGCATGCCCTGCTTCACTCCAGCCAATCGCAGATCCCGCCCGAGGCGCTACCGGCCGCCATTCGTCACGGCCATCAACTGGTGGCGGACGAGGTGGTGGGACAACCGCTGCTCACTCTGGCCGAGCTGGAGCGGCAAGCCATCCTGCGCTGTGCCCACGCCTGCAAGGGGCAGGTCAGTCAGATGGCCCAGCAACTGGGGATCGGCCGCACTACCCTCTGGCGACGGCTGAAACTGCTCGAGATCGATCCCGCCAACTATCACGGCTGACGGTTATTTAGGTCGTTGCGAACCGGCCCGCTGAACACAAAAAGGCCCCGCAGATGCGGGGCCGTTTTTATATGGCAAGGTCAGCCGTGGCGCGGTTACAGCCCCAGCTGGTGGGCGGTGACGATGGCCGCCAGCACATCCTCGGCGGTGACCTTGAACGGCATGTTGTGGATGGTCTCCCCTTCCGCGGTGGAGGCCTTGGCCACGTCCATCAGGCGCGCCATGTCCAGCTCCTTGACCCCCATCATATGCAGGTTGGTGGGCAGGCCGATCGAGCGGCAGAAACCCAGCACGGTTTCGATCTCCGCCATCGGCGCATTCTCCAGCACCAGCTGCACCAGGGTACCGAACGCCACTTTCTCACCGTGATAGAGGTGATGACACTCGGCCAGCTGGGTCAGGCCGTTGTGAACGGCGTGGGCGGCGGCCAGACCGCTGCTCTCGAAGCCGATACCGCTCAGATAGGTGTTGGCCTCGATGATGTTCTCCACCGCCTTGGTGCAGAGCCCCTGCTCCACCGCCAGCTTGGCCTTGTAACCATCGGCCAGCAGGGTCTTGTAGCAGAGCTCGGCGATGGCCTGCGCCGCCAGGGTTGAGGCGCCACCGGCCATGGTCTGGCAACCGGACACCTTGTTGGCGCGCGCCTCGAAGTAGGTGGAGAGCGCATCCCCCATGCCGGAGACCAGCAGCCGCACCGGGGCACGGGCGACCACGCCGGTGTCCATGATGACCATGTTGGGGTTGGTCGGGATCATCAGGTATTCGCTGAACTGCCCTTCCGGGGTGTAGATGACCGCCAGCGCACTGGTGGGAGCATCGGTGGAGGCGATGGTCGGCACTATGACCACCGGCACCTGCTGGTAGAAGGCGACCGACTTGGCGGTATCCAGCGTCTTGCCGCCACCGATGCCGATGATGACGTCAAACGGGGTCTGCTTGCAGCGAGCCAGCAGGCGGTCGATCTCGGGGCGGGAGCACTCGCCGTTGAAGCAGTCAAATTCGGGCTGGATGCCTGCCCCGTGGAAGCTGGTAGCCACGGTATCGCCAACCAGCTTGGTGACGAAGGCGTCGGCCAGGATCAGCGGCTTGGCGCCGAGCGCCTTGACGTAGTTGCCGATGTTGGCGAGGGCCCCGTTGCCTTGCACGTATTTGCTGGGGCTGATGATGATGCGGTCCATATTTTATCCCTCTCTCTAGTTCATAAGACATCTTTTGAAACTAACAGGGGCGAAGGGGCGGCAGTGCCGGGGACTCCTTCGTCTTGAATGGGGCTGCACCGGCTCAGTGAGCGAGTGCAGCACCTTGAAACAGTGGCGTCAGTCGCCGAAGCGCTCCGCAGCCAGCTGCTGGAAGCAGGCCAAGGCGGCCTCGGCATCCTCGCCGCGCGCCAGCAGGGTGAGCTGGTCACCCTGGCGCACGTTGAGCATGGTGAGCCGGGTCAGGCTGCGGGGGTTGGCCTCTTTATCCTCCTTTTGCAGCCTGAGTTCGGCGGCAAAAGGCTTGAGTACCGCCACCAGACGAGCGGCAGGGCGCACGTGCAGGCCATGGGGGTTATCCACCACCACCTCGCAGCGCAGCCAGCCGTCGTCGGGGGCAGGAGCGGCCTCGACATCCTGCGGATCCACCCTGCCCGGCAGCATCGCCTGTTTCGGGCCCAGCGCGCCGAGCGCCTCGGCGGCCACCTCATCCAGCGTCAGGCCGGAACCGGCCGCCACCACGGCGGCCAGAGTGCCCTCGACCAGCGGGGCGGGGCAGAGACGCACCCGAGCACTCAGCTGCGGGGGCAGCAGTTCGAGGGCAGTTTCGGCACTCAGGAGGGCGCTGCCCAAGTCCATCAGCACCAGCACGCCGCTGCCGTCGTCCGCTTCTTCAATCGCACTCATCACGGCGATGGCATCGGTGCCGATGGGGTGGTCGGGGTCATCGACCCCGGCCGCCAGCAGCAGGCGGGCCGAGCTACCCAGCTGGTCGGCCAGCGCTTTCAAACCGGCCGCCAGCATGGCGCTGTGAGAGACCACTACGATTCCGATCATGTCACAACCTCGCTCTGTCACGCAGGGCGGTCAGCAGCAGCAGGGTCGAGGTGGCCCCGGCATCCTGATGGCCGATGCTGCGCTCGCCAAGATAGCTGGCGCGCCCCTTGCGGGCCTGCATCTGGATGGTGGCCTCAGTACCGGCGGCAGCGGCCGCGACCGCCTTGTCCAGCGCCTCGGGCAGAGGCAAGCCTTGCTGCTCCGCCTGCTGCAGGGCGGCCAGGGCCGGCCACCAGGCGTCGCACATGGTCTTGTCACCCGGCTCGGCGCGACCGCGCGAGACGATCCCCTCCACCCCGTCGCTCAGCATCTTGCCGAGCTGGCCGAGGGTCAGGCTCTGGCAGGCATCGCTGCTGGCCGCGGCCCGAATGAAGAAGGTGCCGTAGAGCGGGCCGCTGGCGCCGCCGACCGAGGAGAGCAGGGTCATGCCGGTGGTTTTCAGCACCTGACCGATGTCTTTGTCCGCCACCGCCGGCAGCTTCTCGGCCACCTTGGTAAAGCCGCGCTGCATGTTGAGGCCGTGGTCGCCGTCGCCGATATCGGTATCCAGCGCCGTGAGGTAGTCACGCTGCTCGGTGAAGATGTGTTCGCAGTCGAGCAGCCAGTTGACGATCTGATGTTTGCTTAGCATGGGAATGAAGGCTCCTTAGCAGCCGTGACGCAGGGCCGGGGTGTGAACGGGGGCATCCCACAGGGTCATCAGCTCGTCATCCACCTTGAGCAGGGTAATGGAGATGCCGGTCATGTCGAGGGAGGTGCAGTAGGGGCCGATCAGGTTGCGCACCAGATGGATGCCCGCCTCTTCGCACAGGGTAGCGAGTCGACCATAGACGCCGTAGAGCTCGGAGATCGGGGTGCCGCCCAGGCTGTTGACCAGTGCGATGACCCGATCGCCCTTGTTGAACGGCTCGATGAAGGTGTGCTCCTCCTGCCAGCTGCCGGAGGCTCTGTCCCAGTGGCGCAGGGTACGGCCATAGGGAGTGTTGTCCGCCAGTTCATTGAACATGTCACCCACCAGGGTGTCGAGATTGGTGAAGGGACGGCGCGCTATGCCCGGCTCGCCATGGATGCCGACGCCGAACTCCATCTCGTTGTCCGCCAGGGTGAAGGAGGGTTTGCCGGCGGCCGGTACGGTACAGGCGTGGGTAGCGACGCCTATGGTACGACTCTGGTTGTTGATGCGGCGGGCCAGCGCCTCGCAGCGCGCCAGATCGTAACCCGCCTCGGCGGCGGCACCGACCAGCTTCTCGCACAGCACGGTCGTGGCGACACCACGACGACCAGCGGTATAGAGGCTGTCTTTGACCGCCACATCGTCATCGATCAGGGCAAAACCCACCTTGACCCCGTCACCGTGCAGCAGCTCGACCGCGGTTTCGAAGTTGAGCACATCGCCGGTGTAGTTCTTCACCAGAAATAGCACGCCGGCACCGCCGTCGACCGCCTGGCCGCACTCATACATCTGATCCGGGGTCGGCGAGGTAAAGATCTCGCCGGGGCAGGCACCATCCAGCATCCCCTTGCCCACCAGACCGCCGTGCATCGGCTCGTGGCCGCTGCCACCGCCGGAGACCAGCGCCACCTTGCCCATCACGGGGGAGTCGGCACGGGTGATGTAGTGTGGCTCGATACGGACCTTGAGCTCGGGGTGGGCGGCCGCCATCCCCATCAGTTGTTCACGGACCACGGCATCGACGGCATTGATCAGTTTCTTCATGGCTCACTCCTTGGCTTGCCACCGCACGGGTAGGCAGATGGTTGATGGAGCCAGTCTAACGACAGAAATCAGGATAAAAATAACCGGGAGTTTGGTTCGGATCTGAAACAACAGAAGGGTGGTCGGCGTTTCAATCTGAAACAGCGCGGAGCCAATATGAGGAAAACTGTTAGCCGTCTCACAGCCAACAAAAAGGGCCCCCGCAGGAGCCCTTCACGTAAACCGGGAGCCTTAGATAGCCCAACCACCGGCATAGAAAATCACCAGCGCCACGGCGATGATCACGGTGCCGATGTTGAGCTTCTTCCACTCGGCGGCAAACAGACGACCGACGACCAGCGCCACAAAGCCCAGCATGATGCCGGTCACGATGTTGCAGGTGAGCACGATAAAGACGGCGCACAGCATGCCGGAGAGCGCATCGACCGAGTCGTTGAAGTCCAGCTTGGTGACGTTGCCCAGCATCAGCAGACCGACGTACATCAGCGCCGGTGCGGTGGCGTAGGCCGGTACCAGATAGCTCAGCGGGGAGAGGAAGATCATCAGCAGGAACAGCACGCCGACCAGAGCAGCGGTCAGACCGGTCTTGCCACCGGCGGCGGTGCCGGCGGCAGACTCGATGTAGACGGCAGCCGGTGCACCACCGACGGCGCCCGCCACCATGCTGCTGACGGAGTCGGCAGTCAGTGCCTTGCCGCCGCTGATGATGTGGCCACGTTCGTTGATGAGGCCCGCCTGACCGGCCACCGCACGGATGGTGCCGGTGGCATCAAACACCGCGGTCATCACCAGCGCCAGTACGGTCGGGATCACCACCGGATTGAGGGCGCCCAGCAGATCCATGCTGCCAACCAGAGAGCCCTTCTCGCCAGTCAGGCTCGGCATGGCGAAGAAGCCCTGCCAGGTCACTTTCGGGTCGAACACAAGGCCGAGAATGGAGATGGCGATGATCACCATCAGGATGCCGCCCGGCACCTTGCGACGCTCCAGACCGAAGATGGCGGCCAGACCCAGCACCGTCATGATGACCGGGAAGGCGGTGACCTCACCCAGCTGTACCGGCAGACCGGCGCCTTCGTTCTTGATCACCATGCCGACGCCGTTGGTGGCGATCAGCAGCAGGAACAGCCCGATACCGATGCCGGTACCGTGGGCGATGCCGGAGGGCAGGTTGTCCAAGATCCACTGACGCACGCCGGTGACGCTGATCAGGGTGAACAGAACACCCATCAGGAAGATGGCGCCCAGCGCCACCGGGATGCTCAGCCCCTGCCCCAGCACCAGGCTGAAGGCGGTAAAGGCGGTGAGGGAGATGGCGCAACCGATGGCCATCGGCAGCTTGGCCCACAGACCCATCAGCAAAGAGCCGAAGGCGGCGATCAAGCAGGTGGCCACAAACACCGGCCCCTGTTCAAAACCGGCGGCGCCCAGCATGTTTGGCACCACTATGATGCTGTAAACCATGGCCAGGAAGGTGGTCAACCCGGCCAGCAACTCCTGGCGCACGCTGCTGCCGCGCGCAGAAATGGAAAAATAAGAGTCCAAAAAGCCGCCGTTCCCTGATTGGGCGGCCATATCTTGCTTTGCCATAACTTGTCCTGAAAGTGTGAAGGAAATCGTTTGCTTTCGTGGCGCGCAAAATAGCAAGAATTTGTCGGAATTGCAGCGAATTCCCTGACTTTTTCATCAAAATGGCCGTAATCGTTCTCGTTCGGACACGAATTTGCTTATCTGCCTGTCACGAATCTCACCTTTGCCTACCAGGCTCGCTCCTATACTGCAGAGAACCATTCGCACTGTCAGACGGGAGATACCCATGCACACGCGCAATCTGCTGAACGATATTCCCTCGCCACTACCTACCGAACTCTTTCAGGATCTGGTCAGCACCAACCACCTGCGGATCGAACGCATCCTCTCCCACGGCCATCAAACCGCCCCGGGTGAATGGTACGATCAGGACGAGCATGAGTGGATCCTGGTGGTACAGGGGGAAGCCAGCCTGCTGTTCATCGACCCGCAAACCCAGCAACAGCAGCTGGTACAACTGGGCCCGGGCGACCACATCAATATTCCCGCCCGCCAGAAACACCGGGTGGAATGGACCCATCCCGACATGACCACCGTCTGGCTCTGTGTGTTTTACTGAGTCGCGTGAGGAAAAAAGAGGCAGTTCGGGGAAATAAGTGCGGTGCCGGAAACGAAAAAAAGCCCAGTCGTTAGACTGGGCTTCTTAAGTAGTGGCGGAGCGGACGGGACTCGAACCCGCGACCCCCGGCGTGACAGGCCGGTATTCTAACCGACTGAACTACCGCTCCGCTGTCTGGTTAGCTTTTTGCTAAATTGTCTGCCGCTTCATTGAGGTGTCATCCTCGCAGCCAGTAATGTGATTCTTCACATCACCGTTTAATTGGGTGCCTGGCAGTGTCCTACTCTCGCATGGCGAATGCCACACTACCATCGGCGCTACCGCGTTTCACTTCTGAGTTCGGCATGGGTTCAGGTGGTTCCACGGCGCTATGGCCGCCAGGCAAATTCTTCAATCTGTGAAAGCTGATGTAAGTAGTTTCGTATTTGTCACAAGGCTCGAAACACTTCTTGGGTGTTGTATGGTTAAGCCTCACGGGTAATTAGTATGGGTTAGCTCAACACGTCGCCGCGCTTACACACCCCACCTATCAACGTTGTGGTCTCCAACGGCCCTTTAGGACCCTCAAGGGGTCAGGGATGACTCATCTCAGGGCTCGCTTCCCGCTTAGATGCTTTCAGCGGTTATCGATTCCGAACTTAGCTACCGGGCAGTGCCACTGGCGTGACAACCCGAACACCAGAGGTTCGTTCACTCCGGTCCTCTCGTACTAGGAGCAACTCCCTTCAATCATCCAACGCCCACGGCAGATAGGGACCGAACTGTCTCACGACGTTCTGAACCCAGCTCGCGTACCACTTTAAATGGCGAACAGCCATACCCTTGGGACCGACTTCAGCCCCAGGATGTGATGAGCCGACATCGAGGTGCCAAACACCGCCGTCGATATGAACTCTTGGGCGGTATCAGCCTGTTATCCCCGGAGTACCTTTTATCCGTTGAGCGATGGCCCTTCCATTCAGAACCACCGGATCACTATGACCTACTTTCGTACCTGCTCGACCTGTCCGTCTCGCAGTTAAGCTGGCTTATGCCATTGCACTAACCTCCTGATGTCCGACCAGGATTAGCCAACCTTCGTGCTCCTCCGTTACTCTTTGGGAGGAGACCGCCCCAGTCAAACTACCCACCAGGCACTGTCCGCGACCCAGATTCATGGGCCTGCGTTAGAACATCAAACATACAAGGGTGGTATTTCAAGGACGGCTCCAGCGCAACTGGCGTCACGCCTTCAAAGCCTCCCACCTATCCTACACATGTAGGTTCAATGTTCAGTGCCAAGCTGTAGTAAAGGTTCACGGGGTCTTTCCGTCTAGCCGCGGGTACACCGCATCTTCACGGCGAATTCGATTTCACTGAGTCTCGGGTGGAGACAGCATGGCCATGGTTACACCATTCGTGCAGGTCGGAACTTACCCGACAAGGAATTTCGCTACCTTAGGACCGTTATAGTTACGGCCGCCGTTTACCGGGGCTTCGATCAAGAGCTTCGCTTGCGCTAACCCCATCAATTAACCTTCCGGCACCGGGCAGGTGTCACACCCTATACGTCCACTTTCGTGTTTGCAGAGTGCTGTGTTTTTGATAAACAGTCCCAGCCATCTGGTCACTGCGACTCCCAACTGCTCCATCCGCAAGGGACTTCACTGTCAAGAGCGAACCTTCTCCCGAAGTTACGGTTCTATTTTGCCTAGTTCCTTCACCCGAGTTCTCTCAAGCGCCTTGGTATTCTCTACCCGACCACCTGTGTCGGTTTGGGGTACGATGACTTGTAATCTGAAGCTTAGAGGCTTTTCCTGGAAGCAGGGCATCAATGGCTTCCGCACCGTAGTGCGTTCGTCTCGTGTCTCAGTGTTGTGTCTCCGGATTTGCCTAGAAACACCACCTACGCACTTTCACCAGGACAACCGTCGCCTGGCCCACCTAGCCTTCTCCGTCCCCCCATCGCAATTACAAGTCGTGCAGGAATATTAACCTGCTTCCCATCGACTACGCCTTTCGGCCTCGCCTTAGGGGTCGACTCACCCTGCCCCGATTAACGTTGGACAGGAACCCTTGGTCTTCCGGCGAGGAGGCTTTTCACCCCCTTTATCGTTACTTACGTCAGCATTCGCACTTCTGATATCTCCAGCATGCCTCTCGACACACCTTCGCAGACTTACAGAACGCTCCCCTACCACTCACGCTTAGCGTGAATCCGCGGCTTCGGTGCCTGGTTTGAGCCCCGTTACATCTTCCGCGCAGGCCGACTCGACTAGTGAGCTATTACGCTTTCTTTAAATGATGGCTGCTTCTAAGCCAACATCCTAGCTGTCTGAGCCTTCCCACATCGTTTCCCACTTAACCAGAACTTTGGGACCTTAGCCGGCGGTCTGGGTTGTTTCCCTCTTCACGACGGACGTTAGCACCCGCCGTGTGTCTCCCGGATATTACTTACTGGTATTCGGAGTTTGCATGGGGTTGGTAAGTCGGGATGACCCCCTAGCCCAAACAGTGCTCTACCCCCAGTAGTATTCGTCCGAGGCGCTACCTAAATAGCTTTCGGGGAGAACCAGCTATCTCCGAGTTTGATTGGCCTTTCACCCCCAGCCACAGGTCATCCCCTAACTTTGCAACGTTAGTGGGTTCGGTCCTCCAGTTGATGTTACTCAACCTTCAACCTGCCCATGGCTAGATCACCCGGTTTCGGGTCTACACCTTGCAACTAGACGCCCAGTTAAGACTCGGTTTCCCTACGGCTCCCCTATACGGTTAACCTCGCTACAAAATGTAAGTCGCTGACCCATTATACAAAAGGTACGCAGTCACCCCGAAGGGCTCCCACTGCTTGTACGTACACGGTTTCAGGTTCTATTTCACTCCCCTCACAGGGGTTCTTTTCGCCTTTCCCTCACGGTACTGGTTCACTA
>NZ_CP187595.1:4572500-4860000 GCF_049860615.1 Aeromonas sp. FL131 | reverse complement strand
CGGTTCAGGTCACCGATCACGTCGCCCATGTAGTCTTCCGGAGTCTCGACTTCTACTTTCATGATCGGTTCGAGCAGAACCGGGTTGGCCTTCATGAAGCCAGCCTTAAAGGCCATGGAAGCAGCGATCTTGAACGCCAGTTCGGAAGAGTCGACATCGTGGTAGGAACCGAAGTGCAGGCGCACGCCCAGATCCATTACCGGATAACCTGCCAGCGGGCCGGACTTCAGCTGCTCGCGGATACCCTTGTCAACACCCGGGATGAACTCACCAGGAATGACGCCGCCCTTGATGTCGTTGACGAATTCGTAGGCTTTGCCTTCTTCCAGCGGGTACATGTCGATCACAACGTGACCGTACTGACCACGACCACCGGACTGCTTGGCGTGCTTACCTTCGATATCCTTGACGGTGTTACGAATGGTTTCACGGTAGGCAACCTGCGGCTTACCTACGTTCGCTTCTACCTTGAACTCGCGACGCATACGGTCAACGATGATGTCCAGGTGCAGCTCACCCATACCGGCGATGATGGTTTGGCCAGACTCTTCGTCAGTCCATACACGGAAGGACGGGTCTTCCTGAGCCAGACGGCCCAGAGCCAGGCCCATCTTCTCTTGGTCAGCCTTGGTTTTCGGCTCAACTGCGATGGAGATTACCGGTTCCGGGAATTCCATACGCTCGAGGATGATCGGCGCTTTTTCGTCACACAGGGTGTCACCGGTGGTCACGTCTTTCAGACCGATGGCGGCAGCGATATCGCCTGCGCGAACTTCTTTGATCTCTTCACGCTTGTTGGCGTGCATCTGAACGATACGGCCAAAACGCTCGCGCTTCTCTTTAACGGAGTTCAGCACGGAGTCACCGGAGTTAACCACACCGGAGTAAACGCGGAAGAAGGTCAGGTTGCCTACGAACGGGTCGGTAGCAATCTTGAATGCCAGAGCAGCAAACGGCTCGTCATCAGAAGCATGACGCTCGTCTTTGGTCTCGCCATCCAGCTTCAGACCGTCGATGGCTGCTACGTCGGTCGGAGCCGGCAGATAGTCAACCACGGCATCCAGCATGGCCTGTACGCCCTTGTTCTTGAACGCGGAGCCACAGGTAACCAGGATGATTTCGTTGTTCAGAACGCGCTGACGAAGAGCTTTCTTGATCTCTTCCTCGGTCAGTTCTTCACCACCCAGGTATTTTTCCATCAGGTCTTCAGACGCTTCAGCAGCGGCTTCAACCAGGGTCATGCGCATTTCTTGCGCTTTTTCCAGCAGCTCAGCCGGGACGTCTTCGTAATCGAAGGATACGCCCTGGTCAGCTTCGCTCCAGTTGATGGCTTTCATCTTGACCAGGTCGATAACGCCCTTGAAGTTCTCTTCTGAACCGATGTTCAGTTGCAGCGGAACCGGGTTACCTTTCAGACGGGTCTTGATGTGCTCAACGCAGCGCAGGAAGTTGGCACCGGTACGGTCCATCTTGTTGACGAACGCGATACGGGGAACCTTGTACTTGTTAGCCTGACGCCATACGGTTTCAGACTGTGGCTGTACGCCACCTACGGCACAGTACACCATCACGGCGCCATCCAGAACACGCATGGAACGCTCTACTTCGATAGTAAAGTCAACGTGGCCCGGGGTATCGATGATGTTGATACGGTGCGGTTGGAACTGTTTGCCCATACCGGACCAGAAAGCGGTGGTCGCGGCGGAGGTGATGGTGATACCACGCTCTTGTTCCTGTTCCATCCAGTCCATGGTGGCGGCGCCATCGTGAACTTCACCGATCTTGTGACTTACACCGGTGTAAAACAGAACGCGCTCGGTAGTAGTAGTCTTACCGGCGTCGATGTGAGCGGAGATACCGATATTACGATAACGCTCAATGGGGGTTGTACGAGCCATTGTCATCCTCTTACTAGGGCACTTGTCCCCAGATAATTAAAGGTGCGCAGAGCCAAAAGACCCTGCGCAAGCGGATTACCAGCGGAAGTGAGCGAAAGCCTTGTTCGCTTCAGCCATACGGTGTACGTCTTCACGTTTCTTGACAGACGAACCCTTATTGTCAGCGGCATCCAGCAGCTCGCCAGCCAAACGCTGAGCCATTGATTTTTCACCACGTTTACGAGCGGCATCAACCAACCAGCGCATTGCCAGGGCATTGCGGCGAACCGGACGAACTTCTACCGGTACCTGATAGGTTGCACCACCGACACGACGAGATTTAACCTCGACGGCCGGACGAATGTTGTCCAGGGCTTCTTCGAATACGGCCAGGTGCTCTTTGCCAGTCTTGGTGGCAATGATGTCCAGCGCGCCATATACGATGGCTTCGGAAACAGATTTCTTACCGTCAACCATTACTACGTTGACAAATTTAGCCAGCAGCTCTGATCCGAACTTGGGATCCGGCAGGATTTTACGCTGACCAACAACACGACGTCTTGGCATTTCAAATTCTCCGTAACTTCAGGGGTTACCCAAAACTAGAAAGTTATCTAACTAGAAACGAATTAACGTTTGGCCTTACTTAACGGAGAACCATTAAGCTTTCGGACGCTTCACGCCATACTTGGAGCGAGCCTGCTTACGGTCTTTAACACCGGCACAGTCCAACGCACCACGAACGGTGTGATAACGAACACCTGGCAAGTCTTTTACACGACCGCCACGGATCAGAACAACAGAGTGCTCTTGCAGGTTGTGACCTTCACCGCCGATGTAGGAGGTGACTTCGAAGCCGTTGGTCAGACGTACACGGCATACTTTACGCAGTGCAGAGTTAGGCTTCTTCGGGGTGGTGGTGTATACACGGGTGCACACGCCACGCTTCTGAGGGCACGCTTCCAGCGCCGGCACGTTGCTTTTCACAACGAGCTTGATGCGTGGCTTGCGAACCAACTGGTTAATAGTTGCCATCAAAAGGCTCCTGATAATGACTTCATAAACATGTGAAAAATCCTCCCCGCAGATACGGGGACGCGAAATTTTATGCCCTGTTGTCAAGGGAGTCAAGATTTATACAATCCGAGCCAGGAAAGGCAGTGAAGAGACCTTGAAAAATATCGATAACCGGCTGAAATAATTATATAAAACCGGCGGTCAGCCAGCCCAGGTCTGCGGCGAGCCTTTTTCCGCGATCAGAGCCACCAAGCCGGCCATGTCCAGATCCAACCCGATCCGTTGTTGCAATCCCCTCGCCTGCAGGTCTTCCCGCATGACATAGAGCGGCACTCCGGCCAACCGAGCACACCACTGAGGGGCCGTGGCAGCGACGACGGCATCCTGCATCAGCACCAGCACATCCTCCGGCTGGCGATAGGTCAGCGCCTGTTCCAGGTCCTGGCTCTGGAAGGGAGAGGTCAATATCAGCTGTATCATGGTCACCTCAAAAGCAGATGTGGGTAGCACAGGCATTCCACTGGTGCCGGATGTCGGTGCGGGACAGGCCGGTCACGGGGATCAGCAGGTCAGCCACCGTCAGGCCACGCTCGGCCAGCGAGTCGGTGCACACATAGACCTCCTCGATGTCGTAGAGCTCGAGCAGCTTGAAGGTCGGCGCATAGTGACGCTGCAAGATGGCCTGCGGCTGCTGCTCTCTGAGCAGTTGCAGCACACCATCTCCGATGAGGAACAGGGCCAGCGACTCGGTCATGGCCGAAGTGGCCAGCAGGGCATCCAGACCTTCCCGCCCGGCGGCGGTACCGTGTGGCCCGCGCCGGCAAATAAACGCTATCTTGTGCATGGCTGCCTCTTAAAACTGGACGAATCGATCGGCGGTCAGGCTGGCCTCCGCCAGCTGACCCAGGCCGCTCAGGCAAAATGGCGGCTCCAGGTTGAAGTGTGCCCTGCCCAGCCCCTTGGCCTCCTGCTCATCCAGCACACCGCGCCGCATGGCGGCGGCGACGCACACATCGATACGGATCCCTTGCTGGTTGGCCAGTTCACGCCACAGGGCGACCAGGTTGCTCTCATCGGAGGCGGGAGCATGCAACCCGTTGCCGTTGCAGACCCCATCCTGGTAGAAGAACAGGTGAGACAAGCGATGGCCCTGCTCGATGAGGCTCAAGGCAAAGCGATAGGCGGTGCTGGCCGACTGGGTGCCATAGGCGGGTCCCGTTACCAGCAGGGCAAAATTCAGACTCATATCCGGACTCCTGCGCATGTGTTCGTCCATTCTACGCCAAACACAAAAAAGCCCCTCCTGGGAGGGGCTCTTCGTGCAGCCTTGGATCAGACGTAAGCGATGGCTTCGACTTCAACCAGCACATCCTTCGGCAGGCGCGCCACTTCCACGCAGGAGCGGGCAGGAGCGGCTTCACCGAAGTAACGGGCATAAACCTGGTTGAAGGCAACAAAGTTGTTCATGTCGCTGAGGAAGCAGGTGGTCTTCAATACCTTGCCGGTATCGGCTCCCGCTTCCTTCAATACTGCAACCAGGTTCTTCATCACTTGCTCGGCCTGCGCTTCGATACCGCCAGCCACTATCTCCATGGTGGCCGGATCGAGCGGGATCTGCCCGGAAGTGAAGACCAGCTCGCCCAGTTTGGTGGCCTGAACATACGGGCCAATTGCGGCAGGAGCCTTGTCGGTTGCAATAACTTCTTTAGCCATTCTTGTCTATCCCCTTCTATGGCGCTTACTCGTTTTCGTCTTCACCCTGCTTGCGCTGTCGGATGTACAGATAAACGGTATGTTTGGAAATGTTCAGCTTGTCGGCGACCAGGTTGATCGAGTCCTTGATATCAAATATGCCCTTCTCGAACAGCTGGGTCACGATAAACCTGTTTTTAGCATTGTTGGCAACGGTCGGATCGCGGTTGATCTCGTCGATGGTGTTGTCCACCGTCTGGGCAACCAGCTCTTCCACACTGTTGGCAAAGGTCTCCGGCGACTGACGCTCGACTTGTTGCGGCGTCGGGAAAAATTCGGCGACGAACTCGTGAAAAGGCGCGTTGATGTGCAGGTTGATACATATGAGGCCAATCACCTGCTTGTCGCTATTCCTGATGGCGATGGTACTCGACTTCATCAGGGCACCGGTACGGCTGCGAGCAAAATAGCTCTGGGTGTAATCCTGGCCGGTATTCTCGATGTCCTTGAGCATACGCAGCGCGAGATCGGTAATGGGGGCCCCCTCATTCCGTCCCGTATTGAACCCGTTGGCAATCTTGATCACGGACTCGTGCAGATTTTCCAGGGAGTGAAGCACCACTTCACAGTGCTTGCCGAACAACTCGGCCAAGCCATCGATCAGCCCATCGTATGAGCGCAACAATTCCCTGTCTTCGTCTGTAAAAGTGCGACCGATCAGTTGCTCTTCGGGAAGCATCACTTCCTCGATACCGACAGTCATGTTCTACCCCTGTAATACCCATTCAACTTTCCCGAGTTTTCAGTTGCGAGGGGGCAATGTCAACTTTTTTTGATTTTTTACTCTGCAACCTTGCTCTGGATCATCCGAATATCCGCGTGGCGTCTGGCTTTGACGAGAAAATCGACAATAAAAAAGGGCCCCATGAAGGGGCCCTTTTCATTCGCTACAGCGGAAGATTACTCTTCGTCAAAACTGCCGGCTGCGTTGAGCAGATCCGCCAGGTTTTGCTGAGCTTCATCGGCAGTCACCTGCGGCACACCAACAGCACGGGCTGCGGCGGCACGCTGGTTGATCCGGCCGTGGTGGTAGGCAAAGCCAGTACCAGCCGGGATCAGACGACCCACGATCACGTTCTCTTTCAGGCCACGCAGTTCGTCACGCTTGCCGCCAACGGCCGCTTCGGTCAGAACACGGGTGGTTTCCTGGAAGGAAGCCGCGGAGATGAAGGACTCGGTGCTCAGAGATGCCTTGGTAATACCCATCAGGATGTGACGGAAGGTGGCCGGGGTCTTGCCCTCAGCAACCAGCTTACGGTTGGCAATCTTCACGCGAGCCACTTCAACCTGTTCGCCTTCGATCAGGTCGGTGTCGCCGGCGCTCAGGATCTCGCACTTGCGCAGCATCTGACGCACGATGACTTCGATGTGCTTGTCGTTGATCTTAACGCCTTGCAGACGATAAACGTCCTGCACTTCGTTGGCGATGTAGTTGGCGACCGGGCTGATACCGCGCAGACGCAGAATGTCGTGAGCAGACTCAGGACCGTCCGCCAGCACTTCACCCTTCTCAACTTTTTCACCTTCGAACACGTTCAGGTTACGCCACTTCGGAATCATCTCCTCGTAGACATCGCCACCATCGGTCGGGGTGATGACCAGACGGCGTTTGCCCTTGGTCTCTTTCCCGAAGGAGATGGTACCGGAGATCTCGGCCAGAATTGCCGGTTCCTTCGGTTGACGTGCTTCGAACAGATCCGCAACGCGCGGCAGACCACCGGTGATGTCCTTGGTACCGCCGGACTCTTGCGGGATACGCGCTACCGCGTCACCCACGCCCACGTTGGCACCATCTTCCAGGTTCACGATTGCCTTGCCCGGCAGGAAATACTGGGCGGCGACATCGGTACCCGGGATCATCACGTCCTTGCCGTTCAGGTCGACCAGTTTCACGGTCGGACGCATCTCTTTACCGGCGCTCGGACGCTCGTTGACATCCAGCACGACGATGGAGGAGAGACCGGTCAGCTCGTCGGTCTGACGAGTGATGGTCACGCCATCGATCATGTGTTCGAAGTGCAGACGACCCGCTACTTCGGTGATGATCGGGTGAGTGTGCGGATCCCAGTTGGCGACGGTTTCACCGGCGTTCACGGCCTGGCCATCTTTCACTTCCAGCACGGAACCGTAAGGCAGCTTGTGGCTTTCCTTGGTACGGCCCATCTCGTCCATGATGGTCAGTTCGGTAGAACGGGAGGTGATAACCAGTTTGTCATCGCTGTTGTGAACGAACTTGGCGTTCTGCAGCTTGATGCTACCGGTGTTCTTGACCTGGATGCTGCTCTCGGCAGCGGCACGGGATGCGGCACCACCGATGTGGAAGGTACGCATCGTCAGCTGGGTACCCGGCTCACCGATGGACTGGGCGGCGATAACACCGACAGCCTCACCCTTGTTAACCAGGTGACCACGGGCCAGATCACGGCCGTAGCAGTGAGCACAGTTACCGAAGTCGGTCTCACAGGTGATGGCAGAACGTACCTTCACGCGGTCAACAGAGTTGCGCTCCAGCAGGTCACACAGCTGCTCGTCGAGCAGGGTGTTGCGTGCTACCAGCACTTCGTCTTCAGTACCCGGCTTGATCACGTCATCGGCAACCACACGGCCCAGCACGCGCTCACGCAGCGGTTCGACCACGTCGCCACCTTCGATCAGCGGAGTCATCCACAGACCTTCGGTAGTGCCGCAATCGTCCTCGGTGATCACCATGTCCTGTGCCACGTCAACCAGACGACGAGTCAGGTAACCGGAGTTCGCAGTCTTCAGTGCGGTATCCGCCAGACCCTTACGAGCACCGTGAGTGGAGATGAAGTACTGCAGTACGTTCAGACCTTCGCGGAAGTTCGCGACGATCGGGGTCTCGATGATGGAGCCATCCGGCTTGGCCATCAGGCCACGCATACCGGCCAGCTGACGGATCTGGGCTGCGGAACCCCGCGCACCAGAGTCGGCCATCATGAAGATGCTGTTGAACGAGGCTTGCTCTTCTTCTTCACCCAGCGAGTTGACGTTACGCTCTTTGGACAAGTTCTCCATCATGGCCTTGGAGACGCGCTCGTTGGCGCTGGCCCAGATATCGATAACCTTGTTGTAGCGTTCGCCCGCGGTCACCAGACCGGACAGGAACTGGTCCTGGATCTCGGCAACTTCGGCTTCGGCTGCGGCGATGATGTCTTTCTTGGCATCCGGGATGACCATGTCATCGATACCAACAGAAGCACCGGACAGGGCCGCATAGTGGAAACCGGTATACATCAGCTGGTCAGCGAAGATGACGGTGTCCTTCAGACCCTGCTTGCGATAGCAGGTGTTCAGCAGACGGGAGATGAGCTTTTTGCCCAGCGCCTTGTTGGATACGGATTTGATCCAGTTCTGCGGGTTGGCATCCAGGTCAGCCTGCTCTGCAGCAGTCAGCACCTTCGGCTCGTCGATCAGCGCGTATTCCATGCCTTTCGGCAGGATCAGGCTCAGGATCGCACGACCAACGGTGGTGTTCTTCATCTCGGTGTGAGCACGCAGCGAACCGTCTTCCTGACGCAGGTATTCGGTGATGCGAACTTTCACGCGAGCATGCAGATCGGCCAGACCGGCGCGGTATACCTTCTCGGCTTCTTTCGGGCCGGACAGCACCATACCTTCGCCCTTGGCGTTGATACGGGCGCGGGTCATGTAGTACAGACCCAAGACCACGTCCTGAGACGGAACGATGATCGGCTCACCGGAGGCAGGCGACAGGATGTTGTTGGTGGACATCATCAGCGCGCGCGCTTCCAGCTGGGCTTCCAGGGTCAGCG
Organism: Aeromonas sp. FL131; assembly: GCF_049860615.1. Lineage (NCBI taxonomy): Bacteria > Pseudomonadati > Pseudomonadota > Gammaproteobacteria > Aeromonadales > Aeromonadaceae > Aeromonas > Aeromonas sp. FL131. Next base: position 4,851,560 of record NZ_CP187595.1, on the reverse strand, counting down.
GTACGTGGACCGCCATCTGGTCACCATCGAAGTCCGCGTTATAGGCGGCACAGACGAGCGGGTGCAGCTGGATGGCCTTGCCTTCGATCAGGGTCGGTTCAAACGCCTGGATACCCAGACGGTGCAGGGTCGGTGCACGGTTCAGCAGCACCGGGTGTTCGCGGATCACTTCGTCCAGGATGTCCCAAACGACAGCTTCTTCGCGCTCCACCATCTTCTTGGCGGCCTTGATGGTGGTCGCCAGACCGCGGGATTCCAGCTTGCCATAGATGAACGGCTTGAACAGCTCCAGCGCCATCTTCTTCGGCAGACCGCACTGATGCAGACGCAGCGTCGGACCTACGGTGATAACGGAACGACCGGAGTAGTCGACACGCTTACCGAGCAGGTTCTGACGGAAACGACCTTGCTTACCCTTGATCATGTCGGCCAAGGATTTCAGCGGGCGCTTGTTGGAGCCGGTGATGGCACGGCCACGACGGCCGTTGTCCAGCAGGGCATCGACGGACTCTTGCAGCATGCGCTTTTCGTTGCGCACGATGATGTCCGGAGCAGCCAGGTCCAGCAGGCGCTTCAAGCGGTTGTTACGGTTGATCACGCGACGGTACAGATCGTTCAGATCGGAGGTCGCGAAACGGCCGCCGTCCAGCGGTACCAGCGGACGCAGGTCCGGCGGCAGCACGGGCAGCACTGTCATGATCATCCACTCCGGCTTGTTGCCGGACTGCAGGAAGGCTTCCATCAGCTTCAGGCGCTTGGTGGTCTTCTTGCGCTTGGTCTCGGAGTTGGTCTGATCCAGCTCTTCGCGCATGGTGCGCACTTCGCCTTCCAGATCGATGGCGCGCAGCAATGCCAGGATTGCTTCGGCACCCATCTTGGCGTCGAATTCGTCGCCCCACTCTTCCAGTGCGTCCAGGTACTGCTCTTCGGACAGCATTTGGCTGCGCTCGAGGTTGGTCATGCCGGGTTCGATCACTACATAGGATTCGAAATACAGCACGCGCTCGATGTCACGCAGGGTCATGTCCAGCAGCAGACCGATACGGGACGGCAGGGACTTCAGGAACCAGATGTGGGCAGTCGGGCTGGCCAGCTCGATGTGGCCCATACGCTCACGACGGACCTTGGTCTGGGTCACTTCTACGCCGCACTTCTCACAGATCACACCACGGTGTTTCAGGCGCTTGTACTTGCCGCACAGACACTCGTAGTCCTTCACCGGTCCGAAGATACGGGCGCAGAACAGACCATCACGTTCCGGCTTGAAAGTCCGGTAGTTGATGGTCTCAGGCTTTTTGACCTCACCGAATGACCAGGAGCGGATCATGTCAGGAGAGGCCAGACCGATCTTGATACTGTCAAACTCTTCGGTCTTGGTCTGAGCCTTCAAAAACTTGAGTAAGTCTTTCACGTGTTTCCCCTGTCAGGAGTCTAACCTCGGCGCCCCTACTGCCGAAACAGCGGGGCGCCCACGTCAATTCTCGAACAATAAGAGCGAGCTCTTACTCTTCGTCCAGCTCGATGTTGATACCCAGAGAGCGGATTTCCTTCAGCAATACGTTGAAGGATTCGGGCATGCCCGGCTCCATACGGTGGTCGCCATCCACGATGTTCTTGTACATCTTGGTACGGCCGTTCACATCGTCAGACTTGACGGTCAGCATCTCCTGCAGGGTATATGCCGCACCGTAAGCCTCCAGGGCCCACACTTCCATCTCACCGAAACGCTGACCACCGAACTGTGCCTTACCACCCAGCGGCTGCTGGGTAACCAGGCTGTAAGAACCGGTAGAACGCGCGTGCATCTTGTCGTCTACCAGGTGGTTCAGCTTCAGCATGTACATGTAACCCACGGTGACCTTACGCTCGAAGGCGTTACCGGTACGACCGTCGAACAGGGCGATCTGACCGGATTCCGGCAGGTCGGCCAGCTTCAGCAGGGCCTTGATTTCACGCTCTTTGGCGCCATCAAAGACCGGCGTAGCGACCGGCAGACCCTTGCGCAGGTTACCGACCAGGGTACGTACGTCGTCGTCGGACAGCTCGGCCACGTTCACTTGCTGGGTGTCTTTCTCGCCCAGGTCATAGACCTGTTGCAGGAAGTCACGCATCTCGTGCAGTTCGCGCTGTTCCTTGACCATGCGGTCGATCTTCTCGCCGATACCCTTGGCCGCGAGGCCCAAGTGCACTTCGAGGATCTGACCGATGTTCATACGGGACGGTACGCCCAACGGGTTCAGAACGATGTCGACCGGACGGCCGTACTCGTCATGGGGCATATCCTCGACCGGACAGATCTTGGAGATAACACCCTTGTTACCGTGACGACCCGCCATCTTGTCACCCGGCTGGATGCGACGCTTGACGGCCAGATAGACCTTGACGATCTTCAGTACGCCCGGCGCCAGGTCATCGCCCTGGATGATCTTGCGACGCTTGTTCTCGAATTTCTTGTCGAACTCAGCCTTCAGCTCAACGTGCTGTTCAGCGATCTGTTCCAGCTCGATTTGCTTGGCTTCATCTTCGATGGCCAGTTCAAACCACTTGGAGCGATCGAGCTTGTTCAGACGGTCTTCGCTGTAGCCGGCGGCCAGCAGCAGGTTGCGGGAGCGGCCGAAAATGCCGTCTTCCAGGATCTTGAACTCTTCGGTCAAGTCCTTCTTCGCTTCCTTCAGCTGCATCTCTTCGATTTCTTTGGCGCGCTTGTCTTTTTCCACGCCATCGCGGGTAAAGACCTGCACGTCAACCACGGTACCGTAAACACCGTTCGGCACACGCAGGGAAGAGTCCTTCACGTCGGACGCCTTCTCACCGAAGATGGCGCGCAGCAGCTTCTCTTCCGGCGTCAGCTGGGTTTCACCTTTCGGCGTTACCTTACCGACCAGAATGTCGCCGCCCTTCACTTCGGCACCCACGTAGACGATACCGGACTCGTCCAGCTTGGACAGAGCGGCTTCACCCACGTTCGGGATGTCAGCAGTGATCTCTTCCGGACCCAGCTTGGTGTCACGGGAGATACAGGCCAGTTCCTGGATGTGAATGGTGGTCAGGCGATCTTCCTGAACAACACGCTCGTTCACCAGGATCGAGTCTTCGAAGTTGTAACCGTTCCACGGCATGAACGCGACGCGCAGGTTCTGACCCAGCGCCAGTTCACCCAGGTCGGTGGACGGGCCGTCAGCCAGCACGTCGCCCGCCATCACCGGCTCGCCCAACATCACGCACGGACGCTGGTTGATACAGGTGTTCTGGTTGGAACGGGTGTATTTGGTCAGGCTGTAGATGTCGATGCCGGCTTCGCCAGGCAGCAGCTCATCTTCGTTGACCTTGATAACGATACGGGAGGCATCGACGTAGTCGATCATGCCGCCACGCTTGGCCACTACGGTAACACCGGAGTCAACGGCCACAGCGCGTTCCATACCGGTACCAACCAGCGGCTTGTCGGCGCGCAGAGTCGGTACAGCCTGACGTTGCATGTTTGAACCCATCAATGCGCGGTTCGCGTCATCGTGTTCCAGGAACGGGATCAGGGCCGCTGCCACAGATACGATCTGCTGCGGGCTCACGTCCATATACTGGATCTGGTCGGCGTTCATAAAGGTGGATTCACCTTTGTGACGGCACGGGATCAATTCATCTTTCAGACGGCCATCTTCGGTGGTCGCGGCGTTAGCCTGTGCGATCACGTACTTGCCTTCTTCAATAGCAGACAGATAGTCCACTTCGTCGGTGATCACACCGTCAATGACCTTGCGGTACGGGGTCTCAAGGAAACCGTACTCGTTGGTACGAGAGTACACGGACAGCGAGTTGATCAGACCGATGTTCGGACCTTCAGGCGTTTCGATGGGGCACAGACGACCGTAGTGGGTCGGGTGTACGTCTCGAACTTCAAAGCCGGCACGCTCACGAGTCAAACCGCCCGGGCCCAGCGCGGAAATACGACGCTTGTGGGTCACTTCGGACAGCGGGTTGTTCTGGTCCATGAACTGGGACAGTTGGCTGGAACCAAAGAACTCTTTGACTGCGGCGGAGATCGGCTTGGCGTTGATCAGATCCTGCGGCATCAGGGTGTCCAGGTCGCCCAGGGAGAGACGCTCCTTGACCGCACGCTCGACACGCACCAGACCGACGCGGAACTGGTTTTCAGCCATTTCACCGACAGAACGGATACGACGGTTACCCAGGTGGTCGATATCATCCACCTCGTCATTGCCGTTACGGATGTCGATCAGGCGCTTCATCACATCGACGATGTCGTCTTTGGTCAAAGTACCCACGCCGGTCTCGTCTTCACGGGCCAGACGGCGGTTGAACTTCATCCGACCTACGGTAGACAGGTCGTAACGCTCGGAAGAGAAGAACAGGTTCTCGAACAGCTGTTCTGCGGCTTCGCGAGTCGGCGGCTCACCCGGACGCATCATGCGATAGATTTCGACCAGTGCTTCCAGGCGGCTGGAGCTGGAGTCGATACGCAGGGTCTCGGACATGTAGGCACCGTGATCCAGTTCATTGGTGAACAGAACCTCGAAGTGCTTGAAGCCGGCTTGGGAGAGGTTGGCTACCGCTTCCAGGCTCAGCGCCTGGTTGGCAGTCACTACCATCTCGCCAGTTTGCGGATGTGCGTAGTCCTTGGCAGCAACCTTGCCAACAACATACTCAACCGGTACCTCAATCTGGGTAACGGAATCTTTTTCCAACTGACGGATGTGACGCGCAGTCACTCGACGACCGGTCTCAACCACCACGGCGCCATTGGCCACGATGTCAAAGGTCGCAGTTTCACCACGCAGGCGCTCCGGCACCAGATCCATCATCAACTTGCCATCTTTGACTTCGAAACCGATGGTTTCGAAGAAGGTGGCCAGAATCTGTTCGGAACTGAAATCCAGGGCACGCAGAATAATGGATGCCGGCAGTTTACGACGACGGTCGATACGGACAAACAGGTTGTCTTTCGCATCGAACTCGAAGTCCAGCCAGGAGCCACGGTAGGGAATAACGCGCGCGTTATACAGCACCTTACCGGATGAATGTGTTTTGCCTTTATCGTGGTCGAAGAAGACGCCCGGGCTACGATGCAGCTGGGAGACGATTACCCGCTCGGTACCGTTGATAACAAAGGTGCCGTTCTCGGTCATGAGCGGAATTTCGCCCATGTATACTTCTTGTTCCTTGATGTCTTTGACGGTGCCGGCAGCTGCTTCACGGTCGTACAGAACCATACGAAGCTTGACACGCAGCGGCGCGGAGTAGGTCACTCCACGGATCTGGCATTCTTTTACGTCAAATACCGGCTCACCCAGGCGATAGCTGACATACTGAAGCTCAGCACTACCGGAGTAACTGGTGATCGGGAAAACGCTACGGAAAGCGGCCTCTAGGCCATATTCACCTTCCGGGTCAGCCTCGATGAACTGCTTGAAGGAGTCCAGCTGAATGGACAACAGATAAGGCGTGTCCAGTACCTGGTCTCGCTTACCGAAGTCCTTACGAATGCGTTTTTTTTCGGTATAAGAGTAAACCATAGGGTTCCTCAGCTCGCTGATAAGTGACCCACTCTGTCCCACGGGACAGCTCTGTCTCAACACCGTTTTGTGTTGGCCCGGACGAATGAAAACAGTCCGGATTGCTGGTGCACCGAGAGTCGTAAACGGTGTGAAATGCTCTCAGTCTACAGCGCAAAAAGGCTGGTGAACAAAAATTCACCAGCCCTAGCCTGTTTTATCAGGCCAATCTACATAAATGCAGATTATTTGATCTCAACAGAAGCACCGGCAGCTTCCAGCTCTTTCTTCAGAGCTTCAGCTTCGTCTTTGGAGACGGCTTCTTTCAGGTTAGCCGGAGCAGCTTCTACCAGGTCTTTGGCTTCTTTCAGGCCCAGACCGGTGGCGCCACGAACGGCTTTGATGACAGCAACTTTGTTGGCACCGGCAGCAGTCAGAACTACGTCGAACTCGGTCTTCTCTTCTACTGCTTCAGCGGCCGGACCGGCAGCAACAGCAACAGCGGCAGAAACACCGAACTTCTCTTCCATAGCTTCGATCAGCTCAACAACTTCCATTACGGACATGGAAGCAACGGCTTCGATAATTTGGTCTTTAGTGATAGACATGACAAAAATTCCTGATGTTGAATAAACTCAAACAGCCTAAATAGGCGAGAATCAAGCAGCAGCTTGCTTCTGATCACGCACAGCAGCGATGGTACGAACCAGCTTGCCAGCAGAGGCTTCCTTCATGGTAGCCATCAACTTCGCAATTGCTTCGTCGTAGGTCGGCAGCGTGGCCAGACGATCAATTTGTGCTGCGGCGATAAACTCACCGTTAAAAGCGCCAGCCTTGATTTCGAACTTTTGGTTCGCTTTGGCAAACTCTTTGAACAGACGAGCGGCAGCGCCCGGGTGTTCGTTAGAGAAAGCAATCAAGGTAGGACCAGACAATACGTCGTTCAGGCAACCGAATTCGGTACCTTCAACTGCGCGACGCAGCAGGGTGTTACGCACAACGCGCATGTACACACCGGCTTCACGAGCAGATTTACGCAGGCTGGTCATCTTCTCTACAGTCACGCCGCGAGAATCGGCTACAACTGCAGAAAGAGCGCCTTTGGCAGCTTCGTTGACTTCAGCAACAATTGCCTTTTTGTCTTCGAGTCCCAATGCCATTGGCTTAACTCCTGGATTGAATCCGGGTCTAGTTTGACCCAGTACTGACACATCCCCCCTACCTTTACAACAGAGGGGAACGATGCGGTAGCAGGATTCCAGAAGAGAAAGAAATCTTTCTCGCTGGGTTTCCGGCACCGTCTACGCAGGAAGGATTAAGGCCTTGCAGCCACCTGCGGTCTTGGACGGAGGTCGAAACCCCCAACCAATCAAGGCGCAAAATTATAGATTAAATTTTGCGCCTTGTAAAATCCATCAATTAGGCCTGAGCTTCCAGAGAAGCTTGGTCTACGGCAACACCGGCACCCATGGTGGTGGAGATGCTGACTTTCTTGATGAATACACCCTTGGCGGAAGACGGCTTGGCCTTTTTCAGGGCAACCAGCAGAGCTTCCAAGTTTTCTTTCAGCTGAACTTCGTTGAAAGAAACCTTGCCCAGAGTGGTGTGAATGATACCGTTCTTGTCATTACGGTAACGAACCTGACCAGCCTTGGCGTTCTTGACGGCTTCGGCAACGTTAGGAGTTACAGTACCAACTTTCGGGTTCGGCATCAGACCGCGCGGACCCAGGATTTGACCCAGCTGACCAACAACGCGCATGGCATCCGGGGATGCGATAACTACGTCGAAGTTCATCTCGCCTTTCTTGACCAGATCGGCCAGCTCGTCCATACCAACCAGTTCAGCACCGGCAGCTTTGGCAGCTTCGGCGTTGGCACCTTGGGTGAATACGGCTACGCGTACTTCACGACCGGTACCGTGCGGCAGTACAGTTGCACCACGTACGTTTTGGTCGGATTTACGAGCATCGATACCCAGGTTAACGGCAACGTCAACGCTTTCAACGAACTTGGCAGTAGCCAGTTCTTTCAGCAGGGCAATGGCTTCGTTGATGGAGTACTCTTTGGTACCGTCAACTTTTTCGCGAATAACGCGCATACGCTTGGAAAGTTTTGCCATTGTCTTAATCCTCCACTACCAGGCCCATGGAACGAGCGGAGCCGGCGATGCAACGTACTTTTGCATCCAGATCGGCACCGGTCATATCCGGCTCTTTGGTCTTGGCGATTTCTTGCAGCTGAGCCACAGTCACCTTACCAACCTTGTCTTTGTTCGGCTTGGCAGAACCAGACTGGATACCAGCAGCTTTCTTCAGCAGGAAGGAAGCGGGCGGAGTCTTGGTTTCGAAGGTGAAGGAACGGTCACTGTAAACGGTGATCACGACCGGAGTCGGTGAGCCTTTTTCCAGCTTTTCTGTACGGGCGTTGAACGCCTTACAGAATTCCATGATGTTCACACCGTGCTGACCCAGAGCAGGACCAACGGGAGGGCTGGGGTTAGCACTGCCAGCCTTAACTTGCAGCTTGATATAAGCTGTGACTTTCTTAGCCATTACAAAAATACCTCAGAAATGGGTTCTAACGCCTCGGAGACATGCTCCTGCAAACGGCTCCCCAACTAATAAAGGGGCAGCGAATTATAATGACATTCGCAGCCCCTGACAACCGTTAACGAACAGAGTTTAATCAGCCCTTTTCGACCTGACCAAAATCCAGCTCTACCGGCGTAGAACGACCGAAGATCAAAACGGAGACCTTCACGCGGCTCTTTTCGTAGTCCACCTCTTCAACGGTACCGTTGAAGTCGGCGAACGGACCATCGGCAACCCGCACCATTTCACCCGGTTCAAACAGGGTTTTCGGACGCGGCTTGTCGTGGGCATCTTGCAGACGATTGAGGATGGCATCCGCTTCTTTATCAGAGATAGGAGCAGGACGATCAGAGGTGCCACCAATGAAGCCCATGACGCGCGGTACGTTGCGTACCAGGTGCCATGTGGTCTCATCCATGATCATCTGAACCAGGACGTAGCCCGGGAAAAACTTGCGCTCACTCTTGCGCTTCTGGCCAGCGCGCATCTCGACCACTTCTTCGGTCGGGACCAGCACTTCACCGAACATGTCTTCCATGCCATGCATCTTGATATGTTCACGCAGGGATTTGGCAACACGGCCTTCATAGCCGGAAAACGCCTGCACCACATACCATCTCATACGTTGTTCACGTTGTTCAGTCATGGCTTATCCTTACACACCGGTAATCAGGTTGACCAACCAGACCAAGGCACCGTCCAGAATGAACAGCAACAGCCCCATCACGGCAGTCACCGCCAGCACAATCAGGGTTGTCTGAATGGCTTCCTGGCGGGTCGGCCATACGACCTTGCGGACTTCCAGGCGAGACTCACGGGCAAATGCCAGTGTCGCCTTTCCCTTGGTGGTTTGCAGGGCTACTGCACCGGCAGCAGCAATGACAACGACCACACCCAGGGCGCGGACGGCAGCGACGACATCGTTGAGCAGGTAATTACCCACTACAGCGGCCGCCAGGATAATGAAAACCAGGCCCCAAAGCAGGGTATCCTTGCTTCCGCCCTGGCTCTCAGAACTAACACTCATACAACCCACCTGTATCTGACGTAACCAAAGACACAAAAGCCCCGTACGAGACGAGGTATATGGCAGGGGCGGCAGGACTCGAACCCGCAACCATCGGTTTTGGAGACCGCTGTTCTACCAATTCGAACTACGCCCCTGCATAAGAAAGCCCCTATTATAGGGGCTTTGCTTTATTTATGTAAGCCAAAGATTAAGCGATAACTTTAGCTACAACACCAGCACCTACGGTACGGCCACCTTCACGGATGGCGAAACGCAGGCCGTCGTCCATCGCGATCGGCGCAATCAGGGTAACAACCATCTTGATGTTGTCGCCCGGCATTACCATCTCTACGCCTTCCGGCAGTTCGATGGTACCGGTCACGTCGGTTGTACGGAAGTAGAACTGCGGACGGTAGCCTTTGAAGAACGGGGTATGACGACCACCTTCTTCTTTGGACAGTACGTACACTTCAGATTCAAACTTGGTGTGCGGCTTGATGGTGCCCGGCTTGGCCAGTACCTGACCACGCTCTACGTCTTCACGCTTCACGCCACGCAGCAGTGCACCGATGTTCTCGCCTGCACGACCTTCGTCCAGCAGTTTGCGGAACATTTCAACGCCGGTACAGGTGGTCTTGGTGGTATCTTTGATACCCACGATTTCCACTTCTTCACCAACTTTGACGATACCGCGCTCTACACGACCGGTTACTACGGTACCACGGCCAGCGATGGAGAATACGTCTTCGATAGGCATCAGGAACGGCAGGTCGATGGCACGCTCCGGCTCCGGAATGTAGGTGTCCAGGTGGCCAGCCAGTTCCAGGATCTTCTCTTCCCACTGAGCTTCGCCTTCCAGCGCTTTCAGTGCGGAACCACGGACTACCGGCAGGTCATCACCCGGGAAGTCGTACTCGGACAGCAGTTCGCGAACTTCCATCTCGACCAGTTCCAGCAGCTCTTCGTCATCTACCATGTCACACTTGTTCATGAACACGATGATGTACGGAACGCCTACCTGACGACCCAGCAGGATGTGCTCACGAGTCTGCGGCATCGGGCCGTCAGTCGCTGCTACTACCAGGATCGCGCCGTCCATCTGGGCAGCACCGGTGATCATGTTTTTAACGTAGTCGGCGTGACCCGGGCAGTCTACGTGTGCGTAGTGGCGGGTAGCGGTGTCGTATTCTACGTGGGAGGTGTTGATGGTGATACCACGCTCACGCTCTTCCGGTGCCTTGTCGATCTGGTCGAAGGCGAAAGCCTTACCACCGAAGTGCTTGGCCAGCACGTTGGTGATAGCGGCAGTCAGGGTGGTTTTACCGTGGTCAACGTGGCCGATGGTACCCACGTTAACGTGCGGTTTATTACGCTCAAATTTTTCTTTAGACATGATCGTCCCTCTAAACTAACGCTGAGTACGCGGTGGCAAGCTAACCACAGAACAGTTTATATGATGGATTTGAATCTGGTGGGGAAGAGAGGCTGGTGCTGACAGGCAGGTTCGATTGCCGAACTCACCCTAAGGTGTGGCTCTGCTATCGCCTGAGCCGTATCAGCATCTTGGAGCGGGCAGCGGGAATCGAACCCGCATCATCAGCTTGGAAGGCTGAGGTAATAGCCATTATACGATGCCCGCATTTCTCTAACCCAAAGAACTCAAACCGCAGAGAAATATGGTGGAGGGAGAAGGATTCGAACCTTCGAAGGCAGAGCCGTCAGATTTACAGTCTGATCCCTTTGGCCGCTCGGGAACCCCTCCAGTTGCATAAATGCCACAACGGTAATTCTGCTTGCACCCGTTGTTTTATCGCTTTTGCCGAGCAAATAGACGACAGACATCTAAGCGTCGCGCATTTTATGGTAAGCATTTTGGGGATGCAACCATTGCGCCTTGCAAAATGTGCATTATTGCCGGGAACCAGGCAAAAAAGGACTCACTCTCCGCTCGAAACCGTCGCTTCTCTTGTCGCTCCCCACCCCTTGGTGTATGGTCGCCCTGCCCAAGAAACAGTGATGACACCATGACGACAGAGCATAACCCCTATCTGCAATTCACCCGCGAACAATGGGCGTTATTGCGCGACTCGGTCCCTTTGACCCTGACCGAGCACGATCTGCAGACCCTGCGCGGGATCAATGAAAAGGTGTCATTGCAGGAGGTGGAAGAGATCTACCTGCCCCTCTCCCGCCTGCTCAACCTCTACGTCAAGGCCAAGCAGCGCCGCAGCCGGGTACTGGAACAGTTTCTCGGTCAGTCCCGCGGCAAGGGTACCTACATCATCAGCATCGCCGGCAGCGTGGCGGGGGGCAAGAGCACCACGGCGCGCATCATGCAGGCATTGCTGGAGCGCTGGCCGGAACACCCGCGGGTGGAGCTGGTCACCACCGACGGCTTTCTCTATCCCAACAAGGTGCTGGAAGAGCGCGGCTTGATGCGCCGCAAGGGCTTCCCGGAATCCTACGACATCCGTCATCTGGTGGAATTTGTCGCCAACATCCGCGCCGGCCACGAAAAGGTCGAAGCGCCTGTCTACTCCCACCTTATCTACGACATCATCCCTGACGAGAAGAAGGTGGTGGAGCAGCCGGACATCCTGATCCTCGAAGGGCTCAATGTACTGCAGAGCGGCATGGATTACCCGCAGGAGCCTCACCGGGTCTTCGTCTCCGATTTCGTCGACTTCTCCATCTATGTGGATGCCGAGGCCGAACTGCTACGCACCTGGTATATCGAGCGCTTCCTCAAGTTTCGCAGCGGTGCCTTCTCGGATCCGGACTCCTATTTCCACCACTACGCCAAACTGGCGGAGAGCGAAGCGACCAAGATCGCCAACAACATCTGGCAAGATATCAACTATCTGAATTTGAAAGAGAACATACTGCCGACCCGGGAACGGGCCAACCTGATCCTGACCAAGGGCAACGAGCACGCCATCGAGCAGATCAAACTGCGCAAGTAGCGGCTACCAACACGAATCACAATGAAGAGGGGGCCCGCAGGCCCCCTCTTCTATTCATGACGATCGCCACTGCCTTCAGTCGCCCCGGCGCAGGGAGATCTCGCCGCCCAGGTAGAACTTGATCCCCTCTGCGGTCTCCAGCCGCAGGGCGCCGCGATCATCGATGCCGCGCGCCACGCCGCGGATCTCCTGCTCGCCCATCAGCAGCCGCACCGGCCGGCCGGCGAAGTGATCGAGCCGGTTCCAGTCCGCCACGAAACTGGCGAGACCACTCTGTTCGAAGGTGAGCATGGCCTGCTGCAGGTGATCGAGCACCCGGCCGGCCAGCAGATTGCGGTCTACCAGTTCCGGCTGGATGTGGCGCAGTTCGGACCAGGCCTGATCGATCCGCTCTCCCTCCCGGCTCGGCATCGCCAGATTGAGGCCGACCCCGATCACCAGATGGCAGCTGGCTCCGGCACTGCCGCTCATCTCCACCAGAATGCCCGCCAGTTTGCGGCCCTGATAGTAGAGGTCATTCGGCCATTTCAGCTCCACCCCCGGATAACCGAGGGATTCCAGCGCCTGCACCACGGCCACGCCGACCGCCAGACTCAGTCCCATGGCAGCGGCCATACCCTGCTCGAGCCGCCAGTACATGCTGAGGATCAGCTGGCACCCGAAGGGGGAGACCCAGGGCTTGCCGCGCCGGCCACGACCGGCGGTCTGGCACTCGGCCAGACAGCTCTCGCCGGAGCTCAGCTGGTTGACCCGCTCCAGCAGGTACTGGTTGGTGGAGTCGATGACCGGAAAGCAGTGTACCGGCGCCATGGGTGCCAACGCCTGCAACTGCGCCTCGTCATAGAGCGCCATCGGCACCGCCAGCCGATAACCCTTGCCGGTCAGGCTGAACAAGTCCAGCCCCAGCTCCTTGAGCGCGGCCATGTGCTTGCTGACCGCCGCCCGGCTGATGCCGAGCTGCTCACCCAGCTGTTCACCGGAGTGAAACTGGCCGTCGCTGAGCAGGGTGATCAGGGTCTGTCTGATGGGGGTCAGGGTCATGAGAGCACCTCGTCGAGCCAAGTTTCACCGCTGCGCCCCATGAAACGCACCTCGTGTTCCAGCAGCACGCCGAACTTCTGCTCCACGCTGTCGCGTACGTGAGCCGCCAGGGCGATCAGCTCCATGGCGCTGGCACCGCCCAGGTTGACCAGCACCAGGGCCTGCTCCTGATGCACGGCAGCGCGGCCGATGGCAAACCCCTTGAGGCCGCACTGATCGATGAGCCAGCCCGCGGCCAGCTTGGCCTGCCCGTCAGCGGTCGGGTAACAGGGCATGTGAGGATATTGCTGCTTGAGCCGGTCGGCCTGCGCCGCCGTCACCACGGGGTTCTTGAAGAAGCTGCCGGCATTGCCGAGCACGGCCGGATCCGGCAGCTTGGCCATGCGGGTGGCGCAGACGGTATCGAAGATGGCCTGCGCCGTGGGCTGCTCACCGAGCGCGGCCAGTGGGCCATAACCCGCCACCGGCTGCCAGGCCTTGGCGAGGCGCAGCCCGACGGCGGTGATGAAGTGGCTGTCCTGACAGGCGTGCTTGAAGATGCTGTCGCGATAGCCAAATCCGCAGGCGGCCGCCTCGATGCGCTCCAGCTGGCCGCTCTGCCAGTTGAACGCCTCCACATAGGCGCAGACGCTGGCCAGCTCGACCCCGTAGGCGCCGATATTCTGCACCGGGGCGGCCCCGACCGTGCCCGGGATCAGCGCCAGGTTCTCGAGCCCGAACCAGCCCTGCTGCAGGCTATGGCACACCAGCTCATGCCAGTTCTCGCCGGCCGCCACGTGCAGCAACCAGTGATCCCCCTCGTCGTGCAGCGTTATCCCCTTGAGCCGGTTGAGCACTACGACACCGGCGAAGTCATCGCAAAACAGCACGTTGCTGCCACCGCCCAGCACCAGCCGCGGCTGGCCGGCCAGCTCGGGGTTGGCTACCAGTTGCAGCAGATCGTCGATCCGTTCCACTTCGGCCAGCCAGCGGCAGCGGGCATCGAGGGCGAGGGTGTTGAGCGTCAACAAGGAGGCGTAAGGGGTGAGTTTCATCTGCGTGTCCCGACAATGGCAAGCGGGCAGTCTACCTTATATTGCCGCCGGACGAAAAATCCGCCCCCCTTTTCGGACTCATGCCGCAGGAGTAGAGTATCCGGCTCCGACGCTTGAGGAAGTACTCATGAACAACCAATTTGCCGTGATCGGCCTGGGACTGTTTGGCAGCGCCCTGTGTGAAGAGCTGCAACGGCAGGATGCCGAGGTGCTGGCGATAGACATCGACGAGAGCAAGACCCGTCAGATAGCCACCCTCTGCAACCACGTGATCGTCGCCGATGCCACCGACGAGGCCACGGTGGCCGAGCTGGGGCTGGCCGACTTCGACATCGTCTTCGTTGCCATCGGTGACAACCTCGAGACCAGCATCCTCACCACCCTCGTCCTCAAGGAAGCCGGCGTGAAGAAGGTGTGGGTCAAGGCGCGCGACAAGTTCCACGCCAAGATCCTGCAGAAGGTGGGGGCCGACAAGGTGATCAACCCGGAGTGGGACATGGGCCGCCGGGTCGCCCAGAGCATGCTGGACAACCGGCTGTTCGACTATCTGGAGCTGGGCCACGACATGGTGCTGACCGAGTTCGTCATCGGTTTGCCGCAAAATGGCCGCACCCTCGCCGATCTGCATCTGCTGCAACAGACCGAACTGCAACTGCTGGCCATCAAGCGCGGCCAGGTGCTGCACAACGTGCTGACCGGCAAGATGGAGCTGCAACTGGGTGACATCCTGATCCTGGCGGGCAACAAGCACGCCATCGACCACTGGCTGGAAACCCTATGACCCGCTGGCGTAGCAACTACGCCTTCGCCCTGCACCGGGACGACGAGTCGCGCTGGAGCGAAGCCAAGCTGATCCTCGGCAGCTTCCTGATCATCCTGCTGGTCGGCACCCTGTTTCTGGTGCAGCCCTCCAGCCACAACGGCGAAGTGAGCTTCATCAACGCCCTGTTCACCGCAACCTCGGCCATCAGCGTGACCGGGCTCGGAGTGGTGGATACCGGCACCGCCTTCACCCTGCAGGGGCAGATCTTTCTGTTGATGCTGATGGAGATTGGCGGCCTCGGCCAGATGACCATGACCCTGCTGCTGATCGCCATGTTCAGCAAGCGGGTCGGTCTGCGCCAGCAGGTGCTGGCCAAGGAGGCACTGGGTCAGGAGGGGTCGGTCAACATCATCCAGCTGGTGAAGCGGATCGTGCTGTTCGCCTTCATCGCCCAGCTCATCGGCACCGGCCTGATGGCCATCCGCTGGGTACCCGAGCTCGGCTGGGAGCGCGGCCTCTACGTCAGCTTCTTCCACGCGGTCTCGGCCTTCAACAACGCCGGCTTCTCGCTGTTCGCCAACAATCTCATCGACTATAGAGACGACCCCATCATCAGCCTGACCATAGCCGCGCTGATCATTCTGGGGGGGATCGGCTTCACCGTCATCGTCGACCTGGTACGCAACCGCCGCTGGCGCAAGCTCAAGCTGCACAGCAAGCTGATGCTGATCATGACACCGGCCCTGCTGCTGCTGGGTACCCTGATGTTCTGGCTGCTGGAGCACAACAACCCGGGCACCCTCGGCAAGGCCTCCTTCGGCGGTCAGTGGCTGGCGGCCTTTTTCCAGTCCACCAGCGCCCGTACCGCCGGCTTCAACTCCATCGACATCGGCCAGATGGTGCCCGCCTCCCTGCTGTTCATGATGATGCTGATGTTTGTCGGGGCCGGCGCCACCTCCACCGGTGGTGGTATCAAGGTGACCACCTTCGCGGTAGTGCTGCTGGCGACCAAGGCGTTTCTGACCAAGCGCCCCCATGTCACCGCCTTCGGCCGCACCCTGTCACCCCAGATAGTGACCCGATCGCTGGCCATCATCATCGTCAGCACCATGGTGCTGATGCTGGCCATGTTCCTGCTGATGCTCACCGAGCAGCAATCCTTCGACAAGATCATGTTCGAGACCATTTCGGCGTTTGCCACCGTGGGGCTCTCCACCGGCATCACCGCCGGTCTGAGTGAACCGGGCAAGCTGATCCTGGTGCTGGTGATGATCTGCGGCCGTCTCGGTCCTCTGACCCTGGCCTTCATGCTGGCCCGCCCGAGCGAGACCCGCATCAAGTATCCGGAAGAAGCCGTCTACACCGGCTGATGACCGTTGGTCGTTACGCCGACAAGCCGACAAAAAGAGAGGGGCCATCATGCCCCTCTCTTTTTTTCTTGCCGACACCCAATGGTCAGGCCGCCTGGCCTTTGGTCGTTCGCTTGCCCGTGCTCCTGCCTGCACTTCTGCCTGAACTCTTGCGAGGCGCAGCGCCACCAGCAGCCGGACTCTTGCGCTTGGTGAAGCGGCGCTTGTCGGCTCCGGGCGCCGCCTTGGGCAGGGCGCTGAAGCCGGCCCCCGAATCCTGTCTGGCGCCGTCGATCAGGCCGTTCAACTGCTCGGTCAGCGGCCCCATGAATTGCTGATAGCTCGTCTGCCGCTCGGCAATCCGGCCGAGATGCTGCTCCCACAGCGCCGTCATGTCAGGGGTGGTCGCCGTGGCAGGCAGCGCCTGAATGAGAGCCCGCCCGGTCGGAGTCGCCTTGATGCTCTTGCCCTGGCGCACCAGAAAGCGGCGCTTGAACAGCAGATCGATGATGCCCGCCCGGGTCGCCTCGGTGCCGAGGCCGTCAGTCTCGCGCAGGGTCTTGCGGATCTCGGGATCCTGCACGTAGCGGGCGATGCCGGTCATGGCCGCCAGCAGGGTGGCATCGGTGAATGACTTGGGCGGCTGGGTCATCTTCTCCTGCAGCTCCCCCCGCTCGCACAGCAGTTGCTCGCCCTTGCGCAGGGCCGGCAGGGTCCCCGCCTCCTCTTCATCATCTTCCTCCACCCCGAGCAGCGCCTTCCAGCCCGCCTTGAGGATCCGCCGCGCCTTGGCCTGGAACAGGCCGCCGGCGATGCGCAGCAGCACCTTGCTGTCGTTGTACTCGAACGGCGGGTAGAACTGCAGCAGGTACTGACGGGCAATCAGGCCGTAAAGCCTCGCCTCGTCAGCCCCCAGCGTGGCCGGGTTGCCCTGCTTCTCGGTGGGGATGATGGCGTGGTGGGCATCCACCTTGCTGTCGTTCCACGCCTTGCTGCGGATCTTGCCGTCCGCCTCGCTCACCGCCTTGGCCAGCGCCGGCGCCGTGCTGGCGATGGCCTCCCGCACCTGGCCGGCCCGGTTGAAGTGATCGCTCGGCAGATGACGGCTGTCGGATCGCGGGTAGGTAATCAGCTTGTGGCGCTCGTAGAGCCCCTGGCAGATGTCCAGCACCCGCTTGGCGTCCATGCCGAACCGCTTGGCGGCATCGATCTGCAGACTGGAGAGGTTGTAGGGCAGCGGCGCCGCCTGCTTGCGGGCCTGCTCCTCCACCTCTTCCACCAGTGCGGGCTGGCCCTGGATCCGCTCCACCACCTTGGCGGCCAGCGCCCGGTTGAGCACTCGCCCCTCCTCGTCCTGCCAGGGCAGACAGGCCTCGGAGGGCAACCACTTGGCGCTGAAACGCTCGTTACCTTCGGTCTGTAGATGGGCCAGCACCTCAAAGAAGGGCTTGGGCACGAAGGCTTCTATCTCGAGATCCCGCCGTACCACCAGCCCCAGCAGCGGCGTCTGCACCCGGCCGACCGACAGCAGCTCGCTGCAACCCCCCTTGCGGCCAAGCAGGGTATAGGCCCGGGTCATGTTGATGCCGTAGAGCCAGTCGGCCCGGCTGCGGGCCAGCGCCGACACCGCCAGCGGCACGAACTCCTTGTTGTCTCTGAGCTTGTCGAGGGCACGGCGCACCGCCGGCGGGTTGAGATCGCTGATGAGACAACGCAGCACCGGCCTGGTTTTGCCGTAGCCGAGGAAATCGATCACCTCGTCCACCAGCAGCTGCCCCTCCCGGTCCGGGTCACCGGCGTTGACCACGCAGTCGGCCTGTTTGATCAGCCGCTTGATGACGGTGAGCTGGGTCTTGGTCTTCGGCTTGGCCACCAGCTGCCACTGGGCCGGGACGATGGGCAGCGACTCCATGCGCCACTGCTTGTAGGCGGCGTCATAGGCATCGGGCTCGGCCTGCTCCAGCAGATGGCCGATGCACCAGGTCACCACATCCCCCTGTGCGGTTTCGATAAAACCGTCCCCCTTCTTGTGGGGCTTGGGCAGCACGTCGGCAATGGCACGTCCCAAACTGGGCTTCTCGGCGATGAAGAGTCGCATGGCAAACACCTGAATACTGTATATGTGAACAGTATATAACGGGCCCCGGGCAAAGCCCAAGCCCTCCGCAGGCGCGAGGCGACAGGCCCTTGCCGAGGCAGGAGCGATGAGAGGGAGTGGCGGGCGGGTGCACAGCACCGCCGGGTGGTGGATGGCAGGCCCAAGCTGACCATGATTCAAACGAGGACAAAAAAGACGGTAAAATCGCAGGAAGTTAAATTAAATTCAATTAAATGATAAATTACAAAATAATAAATGCATTTAAAATAACAATACAAAATATAAATCATGATAGAGGTCAATCAACTACCTCTCCGTGGATACTACTATATTGGTAATATTTGATCGTAGGAAAACGCCGTCATGCTTGGAAAATTGTTGAGAAAAACCTGGTTCTGGCTACTGCTGCTCGGAGCCCTCCTAGGCGTTGCAGCGCTGGGGGTCACGGTGACCGTCATGCACAAGACCAGCTCCACCGAGTTCTGCGTCTCCTGTCACTCCATGCAGACCCCGCTGGCCGAGTATCAGGGCAGCGTCCACTTCCAGAACGTGAAGGGCATCCGTGCCGAGTGCGCCGACTGCCACATTCCGGGTGATCCCACCTCCTATCTGTGGACCAAGATCCGCGCCGTGAAAGATATCTATCACGAGGCGATCGGCACCCTCGACACGCCTGAGAAATACGAGGCTCACAAGCTGCGCATGGCACAGTCGGTGTGGGACGAGCTGAAGGCCAACGACTCCGCCACCTGCCGCAGCTGCCACAGCTACGCAGCCATGGACATCCTGGCCCAGCGCCCCAACGCCCGTGCCGAGCACCCGGTCGCCATCAAGGAGGGCCAGACCTGCATCGACTGCCACCGCGGCGTCGCCCACATCATGCCCGACATGAGCGGCCTGGCCGCCGCCGGTGCCAGCGAGCTGGCGCAAGCCGCCGCCCAGACCCCGGCCAGCGTCACCACCCGTTACGCCATCGCCACCACCCCGCTCTATCTGGATGCCGGCGCCAAGACCGACGAAGGCACCCTGATGCCCTCCACCCAGGTGGAAGTGCTGGCCAACGACAACGGCCGCGCCCAGGTGCGCATCGACGGCTGGCAGCAGGACGGGGTGAGCGAGGTGTTCTACGCCGCCCCCGGCAAGCGCATCCTGAGCACCCTGCTCGGCGACAAGGCCAAGGCGCAGCTCACCACCGGCAAGAGCGAAACCGACAGCGCCACCAACCTCACCTGGCATCAGGTCAGCCTGACCGCCTGGGTGGATCAGAGCCAGCTCATCGGCGATCAGGGCAAGCTGTGGCAGTACGCCTCCACCCTGATGTCCAACAACTGTACCGGCTGCCACGGCCTCACCGCACTGGATCACTTCAACGCCAACCAGTGGATCGGCGTCATCAAGGGGATGGAATCACGCACCTCCCTGACCCCGGAACAGGCACGCATGTTGACCCAATACGTCCAGAAACATGCCAGTGACATGAACGCGGCGCACTAAGGCTGGCACAGAGGAAATCGTCATGACTTTTTTTACCGATAAGCAAACCAATCTCTCCCGCCGCAGCCTGCTCAAGGGGCTGGGCGCCTGCGCCGCCCTGCCGCTGCTGGCCGGCGTCTTCCCGAAAAGCGCGCTGGCCCAGGCCATCAGCACGGCGCTTGAACAGTTCCCGACCCTGGTGCCCGCCCAGAAAGGCATCCTGACCGGCGCCCACTGGGGGGCTTTCGAGGCCATCGTCGAAGAGGGCCGCATGGTACGGGTCCAGCCGGTGGCCGATGATCCGGCCCCCAACGATCTCATCGACATGGCGCCGTTCCAGGTCCACGCCAAGAACCGCATCAAGTACCCCATGGTGCGCAAGAGCTGGCTGGAACAGGGCCCGGGGGCCAAGCCCGAACTGCGCGGTGCCGACGAGTGGGTGCGAGTGAGCTGGGAGAAGGCCATCGCCCTGGTGGCTGGCGAGATAGGCCGGGTACAGAGCGACTTCGGCCCGCAGGCGATCCACGCCGGTTCCTACGGCTGGAAGAGCGTCGGCATGTTCCACAACAGCCGCACCCTGCTGCACCGCCTGATGAACCTGGCGGGCGGCTTCACCGGTTATGCCGGCGACTACTCCGCCGGTGCCGCCCAGGTGATCATGTCCCACGTGATGGGCTCCATCGAGGTGTATGAGCAGCAGACTGCCTGGCCCAACGTCATCGAGCACGCCGAACTGGTGGTGCTGTGGGGGGTCAACGCCCAGGTCACCCTGAAGAACAGCTGGAACATGCCGGATCACGAGGGTCAGGCCGGTTTCAAGGCGCTCAAGGAGAAGGGCACCCGCATCATCAGCATCGACCCGGTCTACAACGAAACCGCCAAGCTAGCGGGGGCCGAGTGGATTGCGCCGAACGCCTACACCGACGTGGCCATGATGCTGGGGGTAGCCCACACCCTCTACAGCGAGCAGAAGCACGATCAGGCCTTCCTCGACCGCTACACCACCGGCTTCGACAAGTTCCTCGCTTATCTGCTCGGCCAGGAAGACGGCCAGCCGAAGAGCGCCGAGTGGGCGAGCACCATCTGCGGCGTCGATGCCAAGGTGATCCGCCAGCTGGCCCTCGACATGGCGTCCAAGCGCACCATGATCATGGCGGGCTGGGGCATGCAGCGGCAGCAACACGGCGAACAGCCCAACTGGATGCTGGTCACCCTGGCCGCCATGCTGGGCCAGATCGGCCTGCCGGGCGGCGGTTACGGCTTCAGCTACCACTACTCTTCCGGTGGCAGCCCCACCGCCAAGGGCGGCATCCTGGCGGGCATCTCCGCCGGCAATGCGCCAAAGAACGGGCCGGCGCCGATCCCGGTGGCCCGCATCGCAGACTGTCTGGCCAACCCCGGCAAGACCATCGACTTCAACGGCCGCAAGGTGACCTACCCGGACATCAAGCTGGTCTACGTGGCGGGCGGCAACCCCTTCCACCACCACCAGGACACCAACAACCTGGTCAAGGCCTGGCGCAAGCCGCAGACCGTGATCGTGCACGAGCCCTACTGGACCGCCACCGCCAAGCACGCCGACATCGTGCTGCCGGCCACCACCAGCTACGAGCGCAACGATCTGGAGATGGGCGGCGACTACTCCCAGCGCTACGTGTTCCCGATGCACCAGTGCGTGCCGCCCCAGTTCGAGGCGCGCAACGAC
Source organism: Aeromonas sp. FL131 (assembly GCF_049860615.1). NCBI lineage: Bacteria > Pseudomonadati > Pseudomonadota > Gammaproteobacteria > Aeromonadales > Aeromonadaceae > Aeromonas > Aeromonas sp. FL131. The sequence continues at coordinate 4,830,022 of NZ_CP187595.1, read as the reverse complement.
TTCGACATCTTCCGCGACGTGGCCGCCAAGCTGGGCCTGCAGGAGCAGTACACCGAAGGCAAGGACGAGATGCTGTGGCTCAAGCAGATGTACGACGGCATGGCCGCCCAGGCCCGCGGCGCCCGGGTGGCGCTGCCGCCGTTCAACATGTTCTGGGAGTCCAACAACTACATCCGCTTCCCGGTGCCCGAGGCGAACCGCCAGTGGATCCGTCACGCCGATTTTCGCGAGAACCCGCTGCTCAACCCGCTCGGGACCCCGTCCGGCAAGATCGAGATCTTCTCCAGCACGGTGGCCGGCATGGGTTATGCCGACTGCGCCGGCCATCCCAAGTGGTATGAGCCCAAGGAGTGGATCAAGAGCAAGGAGGCGACCCGCTATCCGCTGTCGCTCAACACCTCCCACCCGACCCAGCGGCTGCACTCCCAGCTCGACAACACCCCGCTGCGGGACAAGTTCGCCGTCGCCGATCGCGAGGCGATCCTGATCCACCCGGACGACGCCAAGGTACGCGGCATCCAGGATGGCGATCTGGTGCGGGCCTTCAACGACCGCGGCCAGATCCTGGTGGGAGCCCTGCTCTCGACCGACATCCGCCCCGGGGTGGTGCGGGTGTGCGAAGGGGCCTGGTTCGATCCGGCCAAACCGGGCGAGGCGGGGAGCCTGTGCAAGAACGGCAACGTCAACTGCCTCACCTTCGACGAGGGCACCTCCAGCCTGGCGCAGGGCAACTGCGGCCACATGGCCCAGCTGCAGATCGAGAAGTACCAGGGCCCGGCCCCGGTCAACACCGCCCACGCGGTGCCGGCCAACGCCTGAGCAGAGGACTGAGCAACAAAAACGGCGCCATCAAGGCGCCGTTTTCTTATCTCGGTTTGTGGTGTGACTCAGAAGTCACCCTCAACCATCTACTCTTCCGGATACTCCACCCGCTTTGCAGCCAGAGCGCGGACAAGGACTCTGAATCAGAAGTCACCTTCCACCATGTACTCTTCCGCACACTCCACCAGCTGAGGCCAGAGTTCTTCCGGCACCCAGGCATCCGGGTCATCTTCATCCCCGTCGTACTGGCTCCAGAAGTAGCGGCGCAGGCCGGAGGCGAAGTCATCGCTCAGCTCGGCCAGCTCGGAGAGCGGCCCCAGCCAGGCGATGCGGCGCAGGCCGGAGGCGAGATCGTTGATGGCGTCCATCAGGCCGCGATCGTCGAAGCTCTGCTCCACCAGCAGGGTGAAGCGCTCACGCGCCCGCTCGGTCTGATCCTCATCCAGCTCGCCCACGTCGGCCAGCAGGTCGACGAAATCTTCCAGCAGGAAGGCAATCAGGCTGTCGCGATCCTCAAACCACTGGATCTGGGCCCCCTTGGTGCCCAGCACGGAGGCATCGAACGAATCGTCGAGGTGACACAGTGCCCATGGATCATCGGTCATGGTTCTCTTCCTCAGGCTAAAACAGGTGCCATATCTTATGCCTAGCTCTCCACTCTTGCCACCTTGGGCAGCGAGAGAGAAGCTGCCAGCCCGCCGAGCTCGGCGCGCCCCATGATGAGGCTGCCGCGGTAGGCTTCCGCCAGATCGGAGACGATGTTGAGACCCAGCCCAGAACCCGGCACCTTCTCGTCGAGGCGCACCCCGCGCAGCACCGCCTTGGCGATCTGATCCTCGCTCATGCCGGGGCCGTCATCCTCGATGCGCAGGGTGATCCAGCCCCCCAGCTCGGCGCTGGAGATGCGCAGCCGGCCGGCCGACCACTTGAAGGCATTTTCCAGCAGGTTGCCCACCATCTCGTCGAAGTCCTGCTCCTCCACCCCGACCGCCAGGGTGGCCGGCACCTGCAGGTCCACTTCCCGGCCCGGATAGAGGCGGGAGAAGGCGCGGCAGATGTACTCCACCCGCGCCCGCACCGGGGTCGACACCCCAAGGATCTTGGCGGCACCGGTCACTCGCGCCTTGCCGAGGTGGTAGTCGATGTGGCGCTGGATCTGATCGAGCTGCTCGCCGAGGGCGGCCTGATCCTCCGGCGGCAGCTGGGCCACCTGGTTGCGCATGATGCTGAGCGGCGTCTTGAGGGCGTGGGCCAGGTTGCCGGTGTGGGAGCGGGCCCGCTGCAGCAGCTCGCCATAGTGGTGCAGCAGCTGGTTGATGTCCTCCACCAGCGGCTGGATCTCCAGCGGATAGCGCAGCCTGAACCCCTCCTGATGTCCCTGATGGACCCGGCTCAATTCGCGGCGCAACAGGTGCAGCGGCCGCAGGCCGTAGACGATCTGGAACATGAAGCCGAGCACCAGCCCGGTCGCGGCAAAGCCGAGGCCGAGGAACAGGCTGATGCGGGTCTTCTTCAGGGTCTGAGTCAGGGCGCTGCTGTCCTTGGCCATCACCAGGGTGAACACCCGATCCGAACCGGGCAGCAGCACGGTGCGGGTCATGATCAACAGCGGCTCCTTGTTGGGCCCCTTGCCGACGAAGAGATCCGGATCGCCGAAGGCCGACTTCAGGCCGTGCACGTCGAGGTGCACATCCCACAGGGAGCGGGAGCGGCTGACCACGCTCTCCCCCAACTCCAGCTGCCAGTAGTAACCGGAGTAGGGCTGGCGAAAGCGGGGGTCGGCCATGGGTTCGGTGACCACCGGCAGACCATCCGGCTGGATCTCGAGGCGGGAGAGCAGATCGTAGAGCTGCAGGCGCAAGCCGTCGGCCTCAGCCTCCTGCCAGTAGTTGCGCATCATGGTCTGCAGGCTGAAGCCGGTGGCGAACAGGAACAGGCCGCACCAGACCATGGCGATGACCACCAACCGCCCCCGCAGGGTACGCACCAGCCTCATTCAGCCGCTCCGGTACAAGAGGGCATCAAGAGCCGGCTCATTCGTTGATCCGGTAGCCGAGACCGCGCACCGTCTCGATGAGATCGGAGTGGGTCTTCTTGCGGATCCGGCCGATGAACACTTCCACCGTGTTGGAGTCGCGGTCGAAATCCTGGGCGTAGATGTGGTCGATCAGCTCGCTGCGCGACACCACCTTGCCCCTGTGCTGCATCAGATAACCGAGCACCCGGAACTCGTGGGCGGTCAGCTTGATGGGGGTGCCTTCGTACCACACCTGGGACGCCGCCATGTCGAGCCGCACCCCGCCGATCTCCAGGATCGAGCTGGCGTTGCCCGCCGCCCGCCGCACCAGGGCATGGACCCGGGCCACCAGCTCGGCCACCTGGAACGGCTTGGTGAGGTAGTCGTCGGCCCCGGCGTTGAGCCCCTCGATCTTCTCGTGCAGCTGGCCACGGGCGGTCAGCACCAGTACCGGGGTGTCGATCCCCTTGCTGCGCCACTCCTTCAGCACGCTCAGGCCGTCGCGGCCCGGCAGACCGAGATCCAGAATGATGGCATCGTAGGGCTCGGTCTCGCCGAGAAAACCGGCCTCGTTGCCGTCGTGGCAGAGGTCGGTCACGAAACCGGACAGGCGCAGCTGCTCCGCCAGCTGGCCCGCCAGGGTCTTCTCATCTTCAACTATCAGAATTCGCATAAATGGGTATCCAAAGCAGGGTTGTGCCGGTACCGGCGGCGGTTGGGGAACGAACCGGATGGCGGTGCGTTCGCGGACTCACTCCATCACTCCTCTTCCGGGGGCGGACGCGGTTCGAACAGCCGCTCCAGATGATGACCCTTGAGCCACACCATCTCCAGGTTGTCGGCCCGATAGCCCACCTTGATGACGCTGTTCTCGCTGTCGATCAGCTTGAGTTCGTACAGCCAGATGCCGTCCTCCTCCCCCAGATCGACCCGCAGCACCCGTACCGGCAGGCGGGAAGCCACCTCCATCACCTCATGAAAGGGGCGCACCCGTCCCTCGCTGACCGCCTGCTGCAGCAAGGCCTCGTTCGGCGTGGCCGCCTGTGCCAGTGCCGGCAGCAGCAACCCAAGCAGAGACAGGGCTCTATTCATGGATGATTCATCTCCCAAAACCTAACATAATGCCGTTTATAGTCTGCCAGCCATGAATCCGGAATGAATATGATCCGACGCAGTTTCCTGCTGATCCTTTGCCTCTTCTCCACCCTCGGCTGGGCGGCCGAGAGCCGTCTCGACATGGCCGGGCTGGTCAAACTGCTGGTGGCCCAAGGGTATCACGACATTCGGGAAGTGGAGCTGGAAGGGGACAAATTCGAGGTGGAAACCCTGGATGCCCAGGGACAACGGGTACGACTCCAGGTGGACGCCCATACGGGTGACATCAAAAAAGAGGCCGACTAGGCCTCTTTTTTATTGCGGGTTGTCGGGACGGCGCACAGCCGGCCTCATGCCTCCCTCAGTTTCTGCGGCCGAAGCCGGCGCCAGGGACGCAGCAGCTTGTCGCGGCGCGGCACCAGCAGGGCGCAGGCCAGCAGCAGATAGATTAGCGGCTCCTGCCAGCCGCTCTTGAGCGACCACCAGTAGTGCACCGGCACCAGCAGGGCCACCGCGTAGATCCAGTTGTGCAGCTTCTGCCAGGCCGGCCCCATGCGCCGCAGCAGGGCCGGGATCGAGGTGAGGCTGAGCGCCAGCAGCAACAGCAGCGCCACCATCCCCACCACTATATAGCTGCGTTTGACCAGCTCGCCGCCAATCAGCCCCCAGTCGAACTGCAGATCCAGCCCCAGCCAGACCATGAAATGCAGACCGGCCCACGCGGCGCACCAGAGCCCGAGCGGGCGGCGCAGCTTGATGAGCTGCCCCTGCCGCCAGCGTTTGGCCAGCGGCGACACCAGCAGGGTGAGCAGCAGCAGGTTGAGCGCCCCCTTGCCCAGATAGTGGGTCAGCCCCTGCACCGGATCCCCTCCCAGCAGGCCGCCGGGCACGGCCACCAGCAGCCAGAGCAGAAACCCCAGCGAGGCGAGGTGTACCAGCGCCCGCAGCAGGGTGATGTGACGCGCCGTCAGTCGCAGAGTCATGGTGTCAGCTCCTCTCGTCTCAATACCACTTGCGCAGATCCATGCCCTGATAGAGGGACGCCACCTCATCGGCATAGCCATTGAATGGCAGGGTCGGCTGACGCTTGGCCCCGAAGATGCCCCCCTCACCGATGAAGCGCTCGCTGGCCTGACTCCAGCGCGGGTGATCCACCGCCGGATTGACGTTGGCGTAGAAGCCGTATTCGTTGGGGGCCAGCAGGTTCCAGGTGGTGGGCGGCATCTCCTCCACCAGCCGGATGGCGACGATGCTCTTGATGCTCTTGAAGCCGTACTTCCAAGGCACCACCAGCCGGATCGGCGCACCGTTCTGGGCCGGCAGCGCCTTGCCGTAGAGCCCCATCGCCAGGAAGGAGAGCGGGTGCATCGCCTCGTCGATGCGCAGCCCCTCGACATAGGGGTAGTCGATGCCGCCACCGAGGGAGCGCGACGCCTGTCCCGGCAGTTGCTCCGGATCATAGAGAGTCTCGAACGCCACGAACTTGGCGCGGCTGGTAGGCTCGGCCCGGTGGATCAGATCCGCCAGCGCGATGCCGCTCCAGGGCAGCACCATGGACCAGGCCTCCACGCAGCGCAGCCGGTAGATGCGCTCCTCCAGCGTGCTCTTGTTGATGAGATCCCACACGTCCAGGGTAAACGGCTTGGCCACCTCCCCTTCCACCTTCAGGGTCCAGGGCTCGGGCTTGAGGTAGTGGCCGTTGCGGGCCGGATCCCCCTTGTCGGTGCCGAGCTCGTAGAAGTTGTTGTGGGTGGTGGCCTTCTCCTCCGGCGTGAGGATCACCCCCTCCGGCCGGGTAGCGGCGTGGATGTTGAGCGCCCGGGTAGCGACCGGCGCCGGCTTGTCGCCAGAGAAGAGATCGAGCACTCCGGCCTGGGTCGGAAACGCCAGGGTGGCGGCGCCGAGCCCCAGCCCTTTCAGGATCAGACGGCGATCCTGATAGACGGCTTCCGGCGTGACATCCTGTTCGGTGAGGTGGTGGGCAGAGCGGCGCTTGAGCAACATGGAAAAACTCCCGGGGCGATGAGGGTAACAATCATAAGACCCGCCCCGGCCGAGTTTTATTTCACGGAAAATTACATGAATTGATAGAGGGGCAGTGCCTTGGCCATGGTTCCGACCAGAAACAGCACTACGAACACCAGCAGGGGAACGATCACATTTGGCACCATCAGACTCACTCCATGAGCAGGACAGGGCCTCTAACTATGGAGCAGGGGCCAGCGCCTCACCATGAAATATTTTCGCGAGCGCAAGCGTATTCCTGAGTTGAAATGAGTGATGGAGATCACACACAATCCCGCCCCTGCTTGCCGCCCCTCTTGTGCGGGGTAGGCTCCCTTTTTTCCGAATTTCACTACTGAAGAGTCACGCCATGAGCCCATTGATCGCCATCGCCATCACGACCGGGATCCTCTCCGCCGTCTGGGGCTGGGTCGCCGTTACCCTCGGCCTCATCTCCTGGGTCGGCTTCCTCGGCTGCACCAGCTATTTTGCCTCCAGCGGCGGCTACAAGGCGCTGCTGCAGACCCTGCTGTGCAATGCCAGCGGCATGCTGTGGGCCCTGCTGCTGATCCATGGCGACGCCTGGTGGGGCGCCGGCGTGGCGGGCTACCTGATGACCGGGGTGGTGGCCACCCTGATGTGCGTGCAGGCCAAGCAGCAGTGGCTCGGCTACATTCCCGGCACCTTCGCCGGTTGCTGCGCCACCTTCGGTGCGGCGGGGGAGTGGCGGCTGATCCTGCCGTCGCTGGTAATTGGTGCGCTGTTTGGCTACCTGATGAAGGCGAGCGGCCTCTGGCTCTCCCATAAAACCCAGAAAACCCAGGCCACCGCGGGCGTCACCGACCCGGCCTGATCCTGGCGATGTGACCGATCCGGTCTGAAACCAGAGGGGCGGTCCGTCATCGACGGGCCGCCCCTCTGTCATTTATCCCTTCGACTTGAAGTTCGCGGCTTCGATGCCGTGCCGATTCAACAGCTTGTAGAAATCGGTGCGGTTTCTGCCCGCCATGTTGGCCGCCAGGGTCACATTGCCCTCGGTGGTGCGCAGCAGCCGGATCAGATACTCCTTTTCGAACTCGGCCCGCGCCTCGTTGAAGGAGGGGATGCCACCACTGCCGCCACTCAGGGCAGACTCCACCATGGCGGCACCGATCACCGGACTGCAGCAGAGGCTGGCCAGCTGCTCCACCACGCTGCAGAGCTGGCGCACGTTGCCGGGCCAACCCGCCGCCGCCAGCAGGGCCAGCGCCTCCGGCGAGAAGCCGAGGGCAGCGCAGTCGCCGTGGCGGCTGCGATAATCATCCAGCGCCTGCCTGGCCAGCAGCGGAATGTCTTCACTGCGGGCGCTCAAGGGGGGCAAGGTGATGTTGGCCACGTTGAGCCGATAGAAGAGATCTTCCCGAAAGCGCCCCTCCTCCATCGCCGCCACCAGGTCCTGATGGCTGGAGCTGATGACCCGCACCTCGGGCGTGCCCTGGCCGTACTCCTGCAACACCTGCAGCAGCTTGGCCTGCAGCGATTCCGACAGGTCCCCTATCTCGTCGAGAAACAGGGTCGCTCCCTTGGCCTGTTCAAACAGGCCGGACTGGCCATCCTCACCGAACAGCTGCAGATCCAGCGCCGCCCACGGCAGGGCGGCACAGTTGATGACATGCAGCGGCTTGTCACGCCGGCTGCTGGCCTGGTGCAGCGCCTGGGTCATGACGCCCTTGCCGGAACCGGAAGGGCCCATGATCAGCACGGGCACTTCCATGGCGGCGATGCTGCCAGCCTGGATCAGCAACTGCTCCATCTGCGGGTTGCGGGTCAGGATCAGCGACTGCCAATCCTGTCGCTGCTTTGGGCGCGTCAGGCTCAACGCGTGTTCTATGGTGGCGAACAGCTCATCCTTGTCGATGGGCTTGGTGAGAAAACTGAACACCCCGGAGCGGGTGGCCTGAATGGCATCGGGAATGGTGCCATGGGCGGTCATGATGATGACCGGCAGCCCCAGCCACTGGGACTGGATCCGCTCGAACAGCGCCAGCCCGTCCATGCCGGCCATGCGCAGATCGCTCAGCACCAGATCGGCCCGTTGCTGGCGCAGCCGGTCCAGCGCCCCTTCGGCGCTGTCGGCGGTATCCACCTCATAGCCCTGGCTGCGCAGGCGCATGCTCATCAGCTTGAGCAGGCTGGCATCGTCATCGACCAGCAGGATGCGACTCATTTCAGCGCCTCGCCATTGCCGTTCAGCTTGCGCTGATTGAGTTGATCATCGATGGCGGAGAGTTGCTCGATCTGGCGGCGCAGACGCTGCACCTCCTGACTCTGATCGTCGCGCCGGCTGTCGCGGGCCAGCAGCTCCTCGCCGAGGGCGATCCAGCTGCGCAAGAAGGCCTGGGCATCCAGCCCGAGCTCCGGCAGCAGGCTCTTGAGCTTGTCCAGACCGGCCCGCCGGCTGGCCACCGACTCGGAGGGGTGGGTGTTGACCATGGCCAGACTGACCCGGCTCTCGATATCGGTCGCCCCCTTGAGACGCTGGCGCTCCTGGGCCCGCTGCTGGGCATGGCTGGCCAGCAGCCAGTCCGAGTATTGCAGGCGCACCTGCATCTCCTTGTTGGCAAACTCCATCCGTTTGGCGAGGGCGAGATCCGGCGACGCCGCCGGGTCACGCGCTGGCAGCAGGGAACAGCCTGTGAGCAGGCTCATCATCAATACCGGAACAACACATTGTTTCATCTTGGGCTTCACTTCAACGTCAACCGGAAACAGACATCCGCCTGTTCATCTTCAACCAATACCAACTCGCCGCCAAGGCTCATCGCCGATTCCCGGGCGATGGAGAGCCCCATGCCTGAGCCTTTCAGCAGCCCCTGGCGCACAATACTGCCCTGCTCGAAGGGCTCGAAGATCCGCTCCCGCTCAGCCAGCGGAATCGCGGGCCCTTCGTTGGCCACCTCCAGCCAGCTGCCGTTGCCATCCTGCCCAGCGCGGATCCAGATCTGCCCGCCGCTGGCGCCGTAGCTGACCGCATTGGAGAACAGATTATCGAGGATCAGCCGCAAGCGATATGGCTCGGCCTGCAGGGTGATCGGATCGGTCGGCAAGTGTACACTGATTTGTTTGGATTCCAGCGCCAGCCGGTACTCTGCAGACAATTCTGACAGCAGGGGCGCCAGCGCCACCGGGGTCAGGGTGAACACCTCCTGCTGGCTGAGCCGGTTGAAGTCGAGCAGCCGTTCGATCAGGGTCTGCAGCCGGCGGCTGTTCTCCTCCAGCATCTGGCAAATCTCCTGCTGATCCGGGGTGAGCGGCCCTACAAGCTGCTCGGAGAGCAGATCCGCCCCTTCCCGCAGCACCGCCAGCGGGGTCTTCAGCTCGTGGGAAACGTGGCGCAGGAACTGGTATTTCTGCTGCTCCAGCTCCTTCAATTTATCGTGCAACCAGACGATCCGCTCCCCCAGCAATACCAGTTCGGCCGGCCCGTCCACCGGGCGTTTGTCCGGTTCCACGCCGGCCCCCAGACTCAAGATCCGCGACTCAATCTGACGCACCGGGTGGATGATCAGATAGGTAAACAGCAGCACCAGCAGCAGGCTGAGCACCGCCACGAAACCGCTGACCCACCAGATCTCCGTCATCAGGGCGGCGATGGTCGCCCGCACCCGGCTGACATGCTCGTCTACCTGGCTGCGGGTGATAATCTCAAGCTGCTGATTAACCTGATTAAATTCATCAAATTTGGGGCTGTTTGACTCGGCCTTGGCGCGGGCGAGATCCTGCAGGCTGTCGAGCCAGGCGAGCGCCTGCTCGAGACCCGTGTAAGCCTCGGCATCCGGGATGGAACTCTGGTGAGCGGCCAGCAGGCTGCGATAACTCGCCAGCTGCTGCTGATAACTGGCCAGGATGCGCTCATCTCCCAGCACCGCATAGCGACGAAGAGTACGTTCAAGATCAATGGCTTGGGTGGTCAGCAGCGTCGCTCGACGGGTGTCGCGCACTGCCCGTTCCAGCTCGTCGCTGGTCAACTGGCTGAGGTGTTCGAGGGACTGGCTGTCGTGCCAGATCATGCCGCCCAAAGGCATCAACACCAGAACAAACCCCATCAATACCACTTGCAGCAGGGAGCGTGGGCGTACCTTGGTCATCTTGGACTATCTCAATTCAGCAGGGGTGGGTCAGCATATCTGCACTCCCCCAAAAAGCAAAACCGGCCAGAGGGCCGGTTCATGCTGCAGCTTGGGCATTACGCCAGACCGACGGATGCCACACAGATAGTCAGGATCATGGCCAATGCGCCAGATGCGGTCAGCAGTGCCCATTTCAGTTCCACGCTCATGCAAACCTCCTTTCTTGCCAAGATGATAGAGCCTGATCACAACAGACAAACCGATGTTAATGCATAGTTAACCCGATAACCGTGAGCTGTGTATGAATTTCAGATGAGCCCCATCCAAGGACCGGTGACATGTTCTATCTGTGTAGCATTGGATCGAATCTTGACCCCCATCAGCACGTCAGTCAGGCGGTCGGCGAGCTGCTCGTGCACTTTGGCCGCCTGCAGCTGAGCTCGGTGATCCAGACCAAGCCGGTCGGGATGCACTCCAGCCATGATTTCCTCAACTGCCTGTTCGTCGCCGAGAGCGAGCTGGCTCCGCACCAGCTCAAGGCACACTTCGTCGCCATGGAGCTGGCCCACGGCCGGGATCGCAGCGATCCGCGCTGCAAGGTGCTGGACCGGCCGCTGGACATCGACATCCTGGCCAGCAGCCAGAGCGATGACTTCTCCACCGCCCGGGTCGATGCCTATCTCGACGAGCTGCTGGCGGAGCTCTATGGCCGTGGCCAGGTGCATGATCGCAAGGTGACCCTGCCGCTGCATACCCGCTTGATGGCAGGCAAGGTGATCGAGGAGCGCCAGGTCGGTCTCGCCCCCATCGCCCTGCAACAGGAGATGGCGACCCCCGCCGCACTCCTGCGCTGACCCTAGATGACGGCCAGACCGCGGCCGCCATCCACCCGGATGCTGGCCCCGGTCATGTAGTCGTTCTGCATCAACAGCTGAACCGCCTGCCAGATGGGCGCCAGCCCCCCTTCCCGCGCCAGCGGCGTCTTCGCCAGCACCTGCTGGCGCCACGCATCGCCATGCTCGTCGAGAAACAGAATGGGGCCCGGCTCTATGGTATTGACCCGGACGGCGGGTGCCAGCTCGCGGGCAAAGCTCATGGCCAGCGAGTGGGCCCCCGCCTTGGTGGCCACATAGCTGGCGAACTGGGGTGCCGGCGCGTGGATGTAGATGTCGGTGATGTGAATGATGCCGGCATTGGCGTTGCGCGCCAGCTGGGGCGCCAGCGCCCGGTTCAGCTGGAAGGGGGCCGCCATGTGCACCCGGTAGAACTGATCAAACTGGGCCAGCTGCGCCGCCGGATCCGCCGCCTGCGGCTCAAACGCCGAGGCGTTGTGGATCACCAGCGCCAGATCCTGATGGACCGCCAGCGCCTCGATCAGCTTGCCGACCTCCTCCTCGCGCGCGAAATCCGCCTGCACCAGCTCGACCCCCAGCGCCCGCAGCCGCGCCAGCTCGGGTCGTTCGCTGCGATAGCTGCCCGTCACCTGCCAACCCGCCGCCACCAGCTGTTCGCACAGATAGAAACCAAGCCGGCGGCCACACCCCGTCACCAATGCACGCATACCCTCTCCTTGATTGTCCGGCCGGGGGATACCTATCGATCCCCACGGCACAAGCCATTGGCCGTGGCCGCCACCCGGCGGGCATAGTGGCGCCATTACCACCTTAACGGAGCCACTTCCATGTTACAGATCCGCGATCACATGAGCCGTTCGACCCACTCCCTCACCCCGCAGCTCGGCCTGGCCGAGGCGCTGGATCGGCTGCATGACTCAGGCCTCAGCGGCCTGCCGGTGCTGGACCCGCAGCAGCGGTTGATCGGTTTTCTCTCCGAGCAGGATTGCATCCCGAGCCTGCTCACCGGCAGCTATCACTGCGATACCCGCACCCGGGTCGAGGATCTGATGAGCCGGACACCGCTCTCGGTCAGCCCGGATGACAGCATACTGGATCTGGCCCGCCAGATGACCGAGGCCAGACCCAAGGTCTATCCGGTGCTGGAGGGGAACCGGGTCGTCGGCATCATCAGCCGCCGGCAGGTCATGCAGGCCCTCAACACCCAGATGAAGGGCTGCCTGCCCACCTAGATCTGGTAGCGCCCCTTGTCGCCGATATCGAAGTGCAGCGGCATGCGCCACTTGGCCAAGGAGAGCAGGCAGAGCAGCAACCCGCACACCAGCGCCACCAGGGCGGCGGCCCAGCCGATGCCGGCCAGCTCCAGCAGCCACAACAGGGGCAGCAACAGAGGGACCGCCCTGATCCCCGGAATGGCGAAGCAGAACTGCTCCTTGAAGGCCAGCCCCGCCAAGGTGGCCAACGCCGCCCCCAGCACCAGCACATCCGGCGCCCCGCTCGCACTGAGCAGCAGGGCGCCCCAGCCCAGCCCCTGCAGCACAAAGCGAATGCGCTTGTCATAGACATGCAGGCATAACCCGCATACCCCGCTGGCCACGGCCAGCGCCACCAGCCAGCTCGCCGGCGCCAAAAAATCCTGCCCGAGCAGCAGGCTTGCCCCTCGACACAGCAGCAGCAAGGCTGCCAGACTCAAGCCAAGGCGATAGAGGCAGACCGACACTCTGTCGATGCCGTCCAGCTCGCTTTCTATTTCAGGGTTTGCCATCGGCGGTCGCCTCTGTTGCAGGTAGGGGCCAATATACTTGAATTATGCCCGCGAGCGATTCCCTATTCCGTGCAGGAGATGTGGTTTGCGAAGATTCATTCTGCTCTGCCTGTTGTTCCCCCTCTGGCTGCAGGCCAAAGAGTTGATCATCGGTGGCACCCTGGAGCCGCCGCTGAAGTATCTGGATGCACAGGGCGTTCCCCATGGTCTGGACGTGGACGTGGTCAGCACCATCTTCGGCAAGCTGCGCATTCCCATCCGCATCGAGCTGACCGACTCCGGCGCCCGGCTGACCCGCAACGCCGAAACCGGGGTGTACGACCTGGTGATGACCCACTCCTACAAGCCGGAGCGGGAGCGCTATCTGCTCTACCCACAGCAGGCCCACCTGCGCCACAGCTGGCACTTCTTCGTGCGCAAGGCCGACCTGCTGAAGATCCGCTACGACACGCTGAGCGATCTGAAACCCTGGCGCATCGGCATCACCAAGGATTTCTCCTATACCCCGGAGCTGACCGCCGCCCTCGCCGACCCGGCCTATCACTTCCAGGAGATCCCCATCAACCAGCTGCAACTGCGCAAGCTGATCGCCGGGCGCATCGACGTGGTGCCCATGCCGCTGGTCACCGCCTTCGCCCAGATCAAGGAGGAGGGGCTGGAGGGCAAGCTCGATTACCTGCCCAAGCCGCTCAAGGCCAGCCCTTACTACACCGTCTGGACCAAGGCCAGGGCCGATGCCACCACCCCGGCCCTGATGGCGGCCTACGACGCCGAGCTACTGCGCATGAAGCGCGACGGCCGGCTCAAGGCCATCTACGACCACTACGGCATCCCCTATATCGAGCCCTGATCCCGACCGTCAGGGCTGCACACCTCGCAATATCGGGCTCTGCAGTGAAATCCGGGTTTCGCATGTGAAATGGAGCTCCCGCGTCCCTCAGTCCTTAAGGCTTCACATCCCGCAAGATCGGGTTTTGCAGCGAGATTAACGTCTCGGTGGACTGGATCTCGTCGATGGTCTGGATCTTGTGGATCAGCACCGTCTGCAGCTCGTCGATGGAGCGGGTCATCACCTTCATGAAGATGCTGTAGTGGCCGGTGGTGTAGTAGGCCTCCACCACTTCGTCCAGCGCCTGCAGCTTGGCCAGCGCCGAGGGGTAATCCTTGGCGCTCTTCAGATTGATGCCGATGAAGCAGCAGACGTCGTAGCCCAGCTTCTTGGGGTTCACCTGCACCCGCGTTCCCTCGATGATGCCCGCCTGCTTCATCTTCTCCACCCGCACATGGATGGTGCCCGGGCTGACCAGCAGTTGTTTGGCAAGCTCGGCATAGGGAATGCGCGCATTCTCCATCAGGGCGGTGAGGATGGCCTGATCGAGATTATCGATCCGATAATTTTCCGGCACTTTTTTGCACTCCCGTTGATGATTCATCATTAATTACCGGTGTATTTTGAAGAAAAAAATACACAAAGCCTATTTCTATTATCGAATATTGAATTTAGTTGGCAATCTGTTGAAGAATCCTCACATCCAACGGGTTCAAGACAGGTATTCAGCATGAAACAGCACTACATTCGCAGCCAGCAACAGATCAGCTTCGTCAAAGAGATGTTCTCCCGCCAACTCGCCCAGCAGCTGGGTCTGATGGAGGTGCAAGCCCCCATTCTGAGCCGGGTCGGTGATGGCACTCAAGACAACCTCTCTGGCCACGAGAATGCGGTGCAGGTCAAGGTGAAGACCCTGCCTGAGCACAGCTATGAAGTGGTGCATTCACTGGCCAAATGGAAGCGCCAGACCCTGGGTCGCTTCGGTTTCGGCCCGGGCGAAGGCATCTACACCCACATGAAGGCGCTGCGTCCGGACGAGGATCGCCTCACCCCCATCCACTCCGTCTACGTGGATCAGTGGGACTGGGAGAAGGTGATGCCGAGCGAGCGCCGCGATCTGGCCTACCTGCAGGAAACCGTGCGCGGCATCTGGGCCGCCATCAAGGCCACCGAGCGCGCGGTCTGCGCCGAGCACGAGCTGACCCCCTTCCTGCCGGCCGAGATCCAGTTTCTGCACAGCGAAGAGCTGCTGACCCGCTACCCGGATCTCGATGCCAAGGGGCGCGAGCGTGCCATCGCCAAGGAGCTGGGGGCCGTGTTCCTGATCGGTATCGGCGGTGCCCTCTCCCACGGCGAGCGCCACGACGTGCGTGCCCCGGACTACGACGACTGGAGCAGCCACAGCGAGCTGGGTCTGGCCGGTCTGAACGGTGACATCCTGGTGTGGAACCCGGTACTGCAGGACAGTTTCGAGATCTCCTCCATGGGGATCCGGGTCGACGCCGAGGCGCTGCGCCGTCAGCTGGCTATCACAGGCGACGAGGATCGCCTGCAGTACGACTGGCACCAGGATCTGCTGGCCGCACGGATGCCGCAAACCATCGGCGGCGGCATCGGCCAATCCCGTCTGGCCATGCTGCTGCTGCAAAAAGAGCATATCGGCCAGGTCCAGGTCGGCGTCTGGCCGGCCGAGATGAAAGCCGCCGTGCAAGGCATGCTGTAACGAATGAAGGCCATGCCGGCGTCATCGCCGCCGGCATGGCAACAGGCAGGTGGCCGTCGGGGTTGAGCGAGCGCATCCCCGGCAGGCTGTAAGAAGCGAGGCCAGCAGTGGCCGCGCTTCGCAATCGGGGGCTTGCCCCTGCGACCCGCTCAACCCACGTCAGGTCGCTTCACTACATTCCTCCCGGCAATCTTCGGATTGCCGTTTTTTTTACGCCGAAAAACTGTGTTCGAACCCGGCCCCGATCTGGCGCTGACGCGGCAACCCCGCCTTTCTGCTGCCGGTGCAGTGGCAGGCAAACAACTGATCCACCGCCTCTTCCTGCAGATAGGCACCGAGCGCCACCGCCCGCTCTGGGCCGGAAAACTTCAGGTGCAGGCCGCCGATGACGGCGTGGATCCGCTCGTCACCACACACCTCCTTGGCCCACTCGACGATGTTCTCGACCCCGGCGTGGCCACAACCGATAAAGACGATGAGCCCCTGCTCGCTCTTGTAGGCCAGCGCCGAATCGTCGCTGATAAGGTCTTTCTCCACCCGCCCACCCCGCACTATGTAGCCGAGCAGCGAAGGCGCAGCCCGGTCGCGCCGCACAATGCTGCCGAGGAACACCAGACGATCCGAGAGCCACACCGGCTCGGCCGAGCAGTGGGGGAGCAATCCCTTGGCCGGCAGCGACTCCCGAGCCAGCGACCCCGACAGGCGATAGAGGTTGCGCCGCCAGAAGGGGAGCGACAGGAAGTAGCCCCGCTCGCAGAACACGTCCGGACAGGCGATGAGCGGGATGGGTCTTGGGTAGACGGGCAGCGAGCCGACCCCGCCCACATGGTCGTAATGACCGTGGGAGAGCACCACATGGGTGAGCGAGGCGAGATCGATCCCCATCACGGCGGCGTTGTGGCGCAGCGCCCGGCCACGGCCGCTGTCGAACAGCACCCTGAGGCCGTCACACTCCAGCAGCAGCGCCAACCCTCGCTCGGGCAGACAGCCAGGCAGATGAACGTCGTCATCCACCAGCACGGAAAATTTCAGCATCTCGCTTCCCCTGAAAACAAAACGCAGGCACGAGGCCTGCGTTTTTCATCGACAATCCCATTACTGGGTCATGGTGAGGCCATTGCTGTCGGCCCCCAGCACCAGCTTTTTGCCCGGCACGATACGGCCGGAGAGCAGCGCCTGCGCCAGCGGGTTCTCCACCTTGTGCTGGATCGCCCGCTTGAGGGGACGCGCCCCGTAGACGGGATCGAACCCGGCGTGCACCAGCTTCTCGAGCAGCGCCTCGCTCACCTCCACCTCGTAACCCTGGGCCTCGAGACGACCCATCAGACTCTTGAGCTGGATGCGGGCGATGGACTTGATGTGCTCCTCACCGAGCGGGTGGAACACCACCGTCTCGTCGATCCGGTTGATGAACTCCGGCCGGAAGCTGCGAGTCAGCACCTCCATCAGCATGCCTTTCATCTCGTCGTAATCCTTCTCGGAGTGGTGCTCCTGGATGAGATCCGACCCTAGGTTGGAGGTCATGATCACCACCGAGTTGCGAAAATCGACGGTACGACCCTGACCATCGGTCAGGCGGCCATCGTCCAGCACCTGCAGCAGGATGTTGAACACGTCCGGGTGTGCCTTCTCCACTTCATCCAGCAGGATCACCGAGTAGGGGCGACGGCGTACCGCCTCGGTCAGATAACCGCCCTCCTCGTAACCCACGTATCCCGGAGGCGCCCCCACCAGACGGGCCACGCTGTGTTTCTCCATGAACTCCGACATATCGATCCGCACCATGGCGTCCTGGGTATCGAACAGGAACTCGGCCAGCGCCTTGCACAGCTCGGTCTTGCCCACCCCGGTGGGCCCCAGGAACAGGAAGGAGCCGATGGGGCGGTTCGGATCGGACAGCCCGGCACGGGAGCGGCGAATGGCGTTGGAAACCGCCTCGACCGCCTCTTCCTGGCCGATCACCCGGCTGTGCAGCTGATCTTCCATCCGCAGCAGCTTGTCGCGCTCCCCTTCCAGCATGCGGGCCACCGGAATGCCGGTCCAGCGGGCCAAGACGTCGGCAATCTCCACATCGGTGACCCGGTTGCGCAGCAGGCTGGTCTCCTGCATCTCGGCCTGGGTGGCGAGATCCAGCTGTTTCTCCAGCTCCGGAATGCGGCCGTACTGCAGCTCGGACATGCGACCCAGGTCGCCTGCGCGGCGCGCCACGTCGAGATCCTGGCGGGCCTGCTCGAGGGCCGTCTTGATGTGCTGGGTGCCGGCGAGGGCGGCCTTCTCGGCCTTCCATACCTCATCCAGCTCGTTGTATTCGCGATCTTTTTCGCTGATTTCCTGATTGATCAGCTCGAGCCGCTTGCGGCTGGCGTCATCGTCCTCCTTCATCAGCGCCTGCTGCTCCAGCTTGAGCTGGATGATGCGCCGCTCGAGCCGGTCGAGGGACTCGGGCTTGGAGTCGATCTGCAGCCGGATGCTGGCCGCCGCCTCGTCGATGAGGTCGATAGCCTTGTCCGGCAGCTGGCGATCCGCGATGTAACGGTGCGACAGCTGGGCCGCCGCCACGATGGCGGGGTCGGTGATCTGCACATGGTGGTGCAGTTCATAACGCTCCTTCAGGCCGCGCAGGATGGCGATGGTGTCCTCCACGCTCGGCTCCTCCACCAGCACCTTCTGGAAGCGGCGCTCAAGGGCGGCATCTTTTTCGATGTACTGGCGGTACTCGTCCAGGGTGGTGGCGCCGACACAGTGCAGGTCGCCACGGGCCAGCGCCGGTTTGAGCATGTTGCCCGCGTCCATGGCCCCCTCACCCTTGCCGGCGCCGACCATGGTGTGCAGCTCGTCGATGAAGAGGATGACGTTGCCCTCCTCCTTGGCGAGATCGGTCAGCACGGCCTTGAGCCGCTCTTCAAACTCGCCGCGATACTTGGCACCGGCCACCAGCGCCCCCATGTCCAGCGACAGCACCCGCTTGTTCTTGAGCCCCTCCGGCACTTCGCCGTTGATGATGCGCTGAGCCAGCCCCTCGACGATGGCGGTCTTGCCGACACCAGGAGCACCGATCAGCACAGGGTTGTTCTTGGTACGGCGTTGCAGCACCTGAATGGTACGGCGGATCTCGTCATCACGGCCGATCACCGGGTCGAGCTTGCCGATTTCGGCCCGCTCGGTCAGATCGATGGTGTACTTCTCCAGCGCCTGACGGTTCTCCTCGGCGTTGGCATCCTCCACCTTCTTGCCGCCACGCACCTTGTCGATGGCCGCTTCCAGTTTCTCTTTGGTCAGCCCCTGGGCGCGCAGCAGCTCACCCAGCGTCCCCTTCTCGTCGAGGGCAGCCAGCACGAACAGCTCGGAGGAGATGAACTGATCCTTGCGCTGCTGGGCCAGTTTGTCGCAGACGTTGAGCAGGCGGCCGAGGCCGTTGGAGAGCTGCACGTCCCCTTCCACGCCGCTGACGCGCGGCAGGCGATCCAGCTCCTCACCGAGACGGGAGCGCAGGGCGTTGATATCCATCCCGGTCAGGGTGAGCAACGGACGGATGGAGCCGCCATCCTGATTGACCAGTGCGGTCATCAGGTGAACGGGTTCGATGAATTGGTGGTCACGACCCAGCGCAAGAGACTGGGCATCGGAAATAGCAATCTGGAATTTGCTGGTCAGGCGATCGAGGCGCATTGCACTCCCCCTTTCAAGACAGACGCCGCTTGCGCGGCAAACAACATAACTTTCTGAGATGAAAGATGAGGCCCGTACGGACTATTTCAAGGGGCGAGGCTGGTTATTTTTTCTGCAAAGCGGGGAGAGGGCAGGATCCCCGCCTCTCTCATACGGATCTGTTCTTGAGAGAGGCGGGCTATTACTTGGCGGGTGATTGCTTAGCGGACCAACCAGATGAGGGAGGCCATGCGACCGGTCTGGCCGTCGCGACGATAAGAGTAGAACTGCTCGCTATCGCTGAAGGTGCAATGTTCGCCGCCATAGACGGCGGTGACACCGGCGCGGGTAAGGCGCAACCGCGCCAGCTGGTAGATATCCGCCAGCCATTTCCCTTCGTTGGGCGAAGGGACGAACGCAGCCGCCGCCTCGGCCTGCTCGGCCATAAAGGCCTCGCGCACCTCGCCACCCACTTCAAATGCAGTGGGGCCGATGGCCGGACCCAGCCAGGCCAGGATCTCGCCCGGCTCGCAGCCCATGGCGGCGATGCTCGCCTCCAGTACGCCCCCCTGCAGCCCGCGCCAGCCGGCGTGGGCGGCGGCCACCACGGTGCCGGCCCGATCGCAGAACAGCACCGGCAGGCAGTCGGCGGTCATCACGATGCAGGCCTGACCCGCCTCACGGGCACAGGCGGCATCCGCATCCGGCGCACAGCCATAGTCGCGGCTGACGGGATGCACCGCGGTGCCGTGCACCTGATTGAGCCAGTTGAGAGTGCCGGGGATCCCCGCCGCCTGCTGCAGCCGGGTCCGGTTGGCCTCGACCCGTGCCGGCTCGTCCCCCACGTGGGCCCCCAGGTTGAGGCCGGCAAAGACCCCCTCGCTGATCCCGCCGTCACGGGTGGTCGACAGGGCGCGGACCTTGGCCGGTGCCGGCCAGTCGGGTTCGATCCATTTCATCTGTGGCTCCTCTCCTTCATATAAAACGGGGCCCCTTGGCTGCAACCAGTCAAGGGGCCCCATATCAGGTCATGCAGGGCGGGTTACGGCAGGAATCGTCGCAGAGCCGCCCTCTTCATCAGTTCCAGACCAGATCGTCTGGATTGGCCAGGGCGATCTTGGTGTGCAGCACTTCCATCAGCGCATCAAGTCCAGACTAAATCGTCCGGATTGGCCAGGGTGATCTTGGTGCGCAGCACTTCCATCAGCGCATCAATTCCAGACTAAATCGTCCGGATTGGCCAGGGTATCAGCCCGCAGCACTTCCATCAGGTCCAGCATGTCTTGCGGTGTGGGGGAGTGCCATTCCATCACTTCACCCGTGATGGGGTGCGCCAGCTTCAGCATGGTGGCATGCAGTGCCTGACGATGGAAGCCACGCAGGGCCTCGGTCAGCTCGGGGGTGGCGTTGCGCAGCAGACGCAGACGGCCACCGTAAGCAGGATCCCCCACCAGCGGGTGCTTGATGTGGGCCATGTGGACACGGATCTGGTGAGTACGACCGGTTTCCAGTCGCAGCCGCAGACGGGTGTGGCCACGGAACTTCTCGTGCACCCGGTAATGGGTGACGGACTCGCGCCCATTGGGCACCACGGCCATGTGGGTACGCTGGGTCGGGTGACGGCCGATGGGGGCATCGACGGTACCGCCTGCGGTCATGTGACCGATGGCAATGGCTTCGTACTCACGGGTGATCTGGCGCGCCTGCAGCGCTTCCACCAGGTGGGTCTGGGCCGGAATGGTCTTGGCGACCACCATCAGACCCGTGGTGTCTTTATCCAGACGGTGCACGATACCGGCGCGGGGCACCTCGGCGATGGCGGGGTAGCGGTGCAGCAGGGCGTTGAGAATGGTGCCATCCGGCGTGCCGGCACCCGGGTGAACCACCAGACCGGCTGGCTTGTCGATCACCAGAATGTGTTCATCTTCATAGACGATGTTGAGCTCGATGTTCTGGGCATCCCAACGGGTATCATCCGCCAGCTCGACATCCACATGTACCTTCTGCCCGGCCAGCACTTTCTCGCGCGGGGTATTGGCAACCTGACCATCCAGGGTCACTCTGTCCTGTAAAATCCACTCCTTGATGCGGGTGCGGGAGTAGTCTGGAAACAATTCGGCCAGGGCCTGGTCGAGTCGCTGCCCGAATTGGTGATCCTGGAATTCGCCTGTCAGTTCAATATGCTGGCTCATGTATGGTCTCTTGAGCGGGGGGTATCAATTCGAAATAATCCGGGTATTCTAGCTTTTCTTTTAGCCAAGCATAACGGATACTTTGCCAATTTCGTGGAAATGGACCGGATGTTGTTGATGGGAAAGAAGTCTCACCTGCTGATGTCGCTCGCCTTGGTCGCTACCTTGATCACAGGCTGTTCCAGCACCAAACCCAAGGTACCGGACGAACCGCCGGAGACCCTGTACCAGAAAGCACGCCTCAAGCTGGATGCCGGTAACTACCTGAATGCTATCGAGTTACTGGAAGCTTTGGACTCGCGCTATCCTTTCGGCGCCTACTCCAACCAGGTTCAGCTCGACCTCATTTACGCCTACTACAAGCAGGATGATACTGCCCAGGCGATCGCCAATATCGACCGTTTTATCCGCCTCAATCCGGCGCATAAAAATATCGACTACGTATTCTACATGCGCGGTCTGACCAACATGGCCGGCGATTACAACTTCTTCCAGGACTTCCTGGGCATCAATCGGGACGACAAAGACCCCTCCTATGCCCGTCAGGCCTTCCAGGACTTCAAGACCCTGTTGCAGAACTACCCCAACAGCGTCTATGCCGCCGATGCCCGTGCCCGCATGATCGGTCTGAAGAACCGGCTTGCCCGTTACGACCTGAGCGTGGCCGAGTACTACGTGAAGCGCGATGCGCTGATCGCCGCCGCCAACCGCGCCAAACTGATCGTCGAGACCTATCCCGACACGGCCGAAACCGAGAAGGCGCTGGAGATCATGGTTGAATCCTACGACAGCCTGAAGATGCCGACCCTGGCCCAGCATGCCCGCGAAGTGCTGGCCAAGAACTACCCGGACAATCGTCTCGGCCGCGGCTGACGCGCAGCAACGCAATGAAAAACCGGAGCCACTCGCTCCGGTTTTTTTATGGGCGCTGTTCATGAACGACATGCCCCTTCCCCCCGTGCCGGCGGCATGGGGAGAGACGGCGCACATCAGTCACGCCTTCATGCCGTGCGTTACTTGGCGACGTTGCCCGCCACGTTGAGCACATCCCAGGTGCGGGAGAAGGGCGGCGCATAGGCAAAGTCCAGCATGCCGAGCTGCTCGGTGGTCACCCCCATGGTGATGGCAACCGCCAGCGCATCGATGCGGTGGACCGCCCCCTTGCGACCGAGGATCTGGCCGCCCAGCAGCCGCTTGCTGCCCGCCTCGTATACCAGCTTGACGTGAATGTCGGACTGACCTGGGCAGTAGTTGGTGTGGCACTTGTCCTTGATCACCACGGTGCGATAGTCGATGCCCATCGCCTTGGCTTCCTGCTCGGAAAGACCGGTACGGCCCGCCTCCAGCCCCAGCACCTTGAGTGCGGCAGAACCCAGAGTACCCGGGAATTCCTGCTCGGCACCGGCCAGGTTCTCTCCCACCATTCGGCCCAGCTTGTTGGCGATGGTGGCGAGCGGCACATAGACCTGCTGCTG
Organism: Aeromonas sp. FL131; assembly: GCF_049860615.1. Taxonomy (NCBI): domain Bacteria; kingdom Pseudomonadati; phylum Pseudomonadota; class Gammaproteobacteria; order Aeromonadales; family Aeromonadaceae; genus Aeromonas; species Aeromonas sp. FL131. Next base: position 4,807,489 of record NZ_CP187595.1, on the reverse strand, counting down.
CTTCACGGCGTGCCAGACGCTGGCACAGTCACCGGCCGACCAGACATTGGCCAGCGAGCTGCGCCCCTGCCGGTCCACTTTGATGGCGCCGTTGCCGAGCCGCTCGATACCGGTATCGGCCAGAAACTCGGTGTTGGGCTTGACCCCGGTGCAGACCACCACGATGTCGGCCTCGTACTCGCCCTGGCTGGTTCGCACGCCGGTCACCCGGCCCTCCCCCAGTAGCGCTTCAACTCGCTCGCCAAGATGGAGAGAGACCCCCTGCTCGCGCAGTTCGGTCTCGATATGCTGGGTGATCTCGCCATCAAACGCGTCAGGGATGACCCGCTCTGCCAGCTCGATCAGACGCACCTCTTTGCCCTGATGCACCAGTGCCTCCACCACCTCCAGCCCGATAAAGCCGGAGCCGATCACCAGGGCACGGCTGTTGGCCTTGTCCTGCACGGCGGCCTTGAGGGCCAACCCGTCGGCCATCCGGCGCAGGCCGAATACCCCCTCCTGCTGAAGGCCGGGGATGGGGGGCATCACTTCGCGGGCGCCGGTGGCGATCATCAGCCGATCGTAGCGATCGGTGAAGGTGTCGCCGTTATGTTCGACCTTCAGCGTCTGCGCGGCAGCATCCAGGCCCAGCACCCGATGGCCGGTCTTGACCTCGATCCCCTTGGCGGCGAACTGCTCCGGGGTGAACTCGGCCATGTAGCCGGGCTCCTGAAACTCGTCGCCAACGAAGTAGGGCAGACCACAGGCGCCGAAGGAGATCACCTCGGATGCCTCATACACCACTATCTCGGCCTCTTTGGCCAGCCGGCGCGCCTTGGCCGCCGCACTCATGCCGGCGGCTTCGCCACCGATGATCACGATTCTCATACTCGCTCCTTTCCATGCAACGGGGAGGGCATGCCCTCCCCGCTCTCTTCATTGGTTGCTCGCCGGGGCAAGAGTCGACTCCCCCCGGATTAGCGGATCAGATGGTGGACTCTTCGCCGTCCAGACACACCTCATGCTCGCTGTTGAACACCGCCATGTCGGTCTCCCCCAGCAAACGGCTGGTGACGGTACCGGCGGTGATGGAGCCGGAGACGTTCAGGGCGGTACGGCCCATGTCGATCAGCGGCTCGATGGAGATGAGCAGACCGGCCAGCGCCACCGGGAAGTCCAGCGCGGAGAGCACGATCAAGGCGGCGAAGGTGGCGCCGCCGCCAATGCCGGCCACCCCGAACGAGCTGACGGTGATGATGGCGATCAGGGTCATGATGAAGCCCGGATCCATGGGGTTGACCCCCACGGTCGGCGCAATCATCACCGCCAACATGGCCGGATAGATGCCGGCGCAGCCGTTCTGGCCGATGGTCGAACCGAACGAGGCGGCGAAGTTGGCGATCCCTTCAGGAATACCGAGCGCCTTGGTCTGGGTCTGCACGTTCATCGGGATGGAGCCCGCACTGGTGCGGGAGGTGAAGGCAAAGGCCAGCACCGGCATGATCTTCTTCAGATAGCGGGCCGGGTTGATACCCACCAAGCTCACCAGCAGCAGGTGCACGGCGAACATGATGACGATGGCGCCGTAGGAAGCCATGACGAAGCTGAGCAGATTGAGGATGTCAGCATAGTTGGAGCCGGACACCACCTTGGTCATCAACGCCAGCACGCCGTAGGGGGTGAGGCGCAGCACCAGGGTCACCATCCGCATCACGATGACGTGGGCGACCTGCATGAAGTGACCAAAGCTCGCGAAGATCTCCGGCTTCTTGCGGGCGATGCCGGTGGCTGACAGACCGATGAAGATGGAGAAGATCACCACGGCGATGGTGGAGGTCTTGCGCGCGCCCGTCATGTCGAGGAAGGGGTTGGCCGGGATGAACTCCAGCACCATCTTGGCAAAGGACATGCTCTCGACGCTGCCGAGGGTGGTCTGCAGGACAGCACCACGAGCGGTCTCGGCGGCGCCAGCGGTGAGCCCCTCGGCGGTCAGACCGAACAGGTTGGACATCAGGATGCCCGCCCCGGCGGCAATCATGGTGGTGAAGATCAGCACGCCTATGGTCATGGCGCTGATCTTGCCGAGCGCGGTACCGCCGTTGAGCTTCAGGATGGCCCCGATGATGGAGACCATGATGAGCGGCGTGATGATCATCTGCAGCAGCTTCACGTAGCCGCTGCCGACGATGTCCAGGTAGTCGCCGGTCTGTACCAGCACGTCGGAACCGGCGCCATAGAGCAGCTGCAGGGCGGCACCGAACAGGATGCCCAGCCCCAGCCCCGAGAAAACCCGGCGGGTGAAGCTGACGTGGGTTTGCTGCAACCGATAGAGAAACAGCAGCAACATGACCAGGATGGCCAGATTACCTATAACGCTAAGAGTCATGACGATATTCCCCAAATGATCGGGCCGGGCCCGAGGTGTACGGGCGAGTGCCCAGTGCGCACTCTCCCCTGAAACGTGCCGCATCGTGGCGGCCCGCCCCCCGGTGTGGCCGGGGTGGCGTCAACAGGCAGAAAAACGGAGGGTGGCCTGCGCCACCCTCTTGCATCACTCGGCCTTGCCTTGTTGCTTGGCCCGCATGATGTTGATGATCTCGATATCGGTATCCAGCATCCCCTGTTTGGAGAGGCGACCCAGGTTGGCGATGGTCTGATCCACATCGTCGGAGACGATGCCTTCGCTCTGGGGCACGTGCAGGTTGTTGATGGCCATCAGCGACGATTTGACCGCCGCCGAGGTGGAGGTAGAGACCTTCATGGAACAGGCGCTGCCCGCGCCGTCGCAGATGATACCGGAAACGTCGCCGATCATGTTGTTGATACAGTGACTAATTTGCTCGAACTGGCCGCCCAGCAGCCAGGTGATGGCAGCCCCCGCCCCCATGGCGGCGGTGCTGGCGGCACAGAGGGCCGACAGCTTGTTCTGGTAAGTCTTGATGTAGATGGCCACCAGGTGGCTCATCACCAGCGCCCGGGTCAGCTGCTCGTCGCTCGCCTGAAGGAAACGGGCGGCCGCCACCACCGGCATGGTGGCGGCAATGCCCTGGTTGCCGGAGCCCGAGTTGGACATGGCGGGCAGCATGGCGCCGTCCATCCGCGCATCGGAGGCGGCGGACGACAAACGCATGGCCAGGGTCATCAGATCATCGGAGAGCAGCTTGCGCTCCACCTGCTCGGTGAGGATCTTGCCGATACGCAGGCCATACCCCTGCAGCCCTTCATCTGCCAGCGCCTGGTTCATGGTGGCCGCCTCGCGGATGAAGTCGATCTCGGCCAGCGGCACCTGCAGGGCGAACTCGACAATCTCGCGCAGGGTCATGGCTGGTTTGCTGGAAGGGGCGGCCTGGATCTGCACGCCGGGGGCGCTGTCCTGCGCCATCAGCACCTCGCCGTCGCGCTCCATCAGGATGATGCGGGTATGATCGGTGCAGATCACCACCCGGGCACTGTGCCCCTCCACCTGTGCCAGCACCTCGGCGTAGAGCACGTCCGGCACGTCCTTCACATCCACCTTGATGGCGGGCAGTAGCGCCTTGGCGGCGTCGACCTGATCTGGCGTGAGAGTCTTGAGCACCTCCAGCCCGGCATCCGGGTTGCCGCCGGTGATGCCGACGGCAGCCGCCACCGGCAGCCCTATCATGCCGGTCCCCGGCACGCCGACCCCCATGCCGTTCTTGAACAGATTGCCGCTGACCCAGACGCTGACACGGGTCGGCACCTGCCCCAGCAGCTTGCGGCAGTTGGCCGCCGCCAGCGCCACCGACATGGGTTCGGTGCAGCCAAGGGCCGGCACCACTTCACGCTTGAGCAGGGTAATAAAGTCGGTCCATTGTGCTTTCATTGCGATGTGTCTCATGTTCACGGTGCCCGATGCGGGCTTGTCATTGTGCTGTCCGCTCCACAATGGCGGAGCGACATATAACCAGTATGGCGGGAGATGCCGGGTCGGCTGCAGCCGGTCGAGGGCCGAGCCGATGATCGGGGCCGCCTGAGTCGTTTGGCAATCCGATCAACTTTTGGTAACTCTAAAGCAATAGGACTCAAATAAATTTGAGCTGATTCGCTTTTTGCGCAGGCATTATGCCCAACTGGCGGTGAAGTGCCACAAAATGTGAACAAGCGCACGGCAGGTCGCTGCCGACCTGGTTCAGCCGGCAGCGGAAGGAGTCAGAGCCCGTAACGGGTCAACAGGGATTGATATTCGGGGGTCTGCTTGAAGGCCTTGAGGGCGAGGGAGAACTGATAGGCCAGCCGTTCGTTGCCAGGCCTGTGGGTAAAGGCGAGAAAATTACGGTTGCTCTCGCTCACCCGTTTTTCGCTGTGACCGACCTGATCCTGCAGCCCCTGCCCCTTGAGCAGGTAACGGCCCACCATCTGGTTCATCACGACCCCATCGAGCCGCCCCGCCATCATCAGGTGCAACTGCTTGATCATGTTGCTCTCCCCGGTCATGGCCACCCGGGTAAACAGGGGCGAGGTGAGGAACTCCTCGCCGTAGGCGTAATCGGCCTGAGTACCGATACGCAGCCCCTTGAGGCTGGCCAGCCCCTGGAAGTCGACGGGCCGGGCGAACGGGAAGAAGAGCACCTCCCCACTCTGGGAGAGAGGTTCATCCGGATAGTGCAACCACTCCAGCCGGCGCTCTTCGAAGAAGGCATCGACGATGGCGTCGCCACGCTGAAACCTGGCCTCCTGCAGCACCCGCTTCCAGGGCAGTACCTTGACCGTGGTCCGGTAACCCATTCGCTTGAGCACTGTGCGGGCCAGCTCCAGATCGGCACCGCCCAGGCTGCCATCATCGAGCCGCATCACATAGGGCGGCCACAGCTCGGTCAGCAGGGTCAGGGTCGGTGGCTCGCTCGCCTGTACCGCCCACCCCCACCAGAGGCAAAGCAGGATCCATCCTTTACGCCACACCATGCAGTGATCTCCTCTGTGTATTGGCTGAGGATATACCAAAAAGTGAGTAATAAAAAAGGAGGCCGAAGCCTCCTTTTTTGCTTTCCTCTCCGGCGCTTACAGCGCTTTCAGGATAGCCTCGACGCTGGCCTTAGCATCGCCAAACAGCATCTGGGTGTTCTCCTTGAAGAACAGCGGGTTCTGCACACCGGCATAGCCAGTGTTCATGGAGCGCTTGAAGCCGATGACGTTCTGCGCCTTCCACACTTCCAGCACCGGCATGCCGGCGATGGGGCTGCCCGGATCTTCCATGGCGGCAGGGTTGACGGTGTCGTTGGCACCGATCACCAGCACGGTGTCGGTATCGCTGAAGTCTTCGTTGATCTCGTCCATTTCCAGCACGATGTCATACGGGACTTTCGCTTCCGCCAGCAGCACGTTCATGTGGCCTGGCAGACGACCGGCAACCGGGTGGATACCGAAGCGCACCTTGACACCGCGATCACGCAGCTTCTGGGTGATTTCAGCCACCGGATACTGGGCCTGTGCCACCGCCATGCCGTAGCCCGGGGTGATGATGACGGAGCTGGAGTTCTTCAGCAGGTCAGCCACGTCTTCAGCGCTGGTTTCGCGGTATTCGCCCATCTCCTGGTCGGCCGTGGAGGCCACGCCGTCGGAGCCGAAGCCACCGGCGATCACGGAGATGAAGGAGCGGTTCATCGCCTTGCACATGATGTAAGAGAGGATCGCACCGGAGGAACCCACCAGCGCACCCACCACGATCAGCAGGTCATTGGAGAGCATGAAGCCCGCCGCCGCTGCCGCCCAACCGGAGTAGGAGTTCAGCATGGAGACCACCACCGGCATGTCGGCGCCACCGATGGAGGCCACCAGGTGCCAGCCGAAGGCGAAGGCGATCAGGGTCATCACCAGCAGGGCGAAGGTAGAACCGCCCGCGTTGACGAAGTAGACCATCAGCGCCAGCGAGGCGACCACGGCCAGCAGGTTCAGCTTGTGGCGGTGCGGCAGCATCAGCGGCTTGGAGGAGATGAGGCCACGCAGCTTGCCAAACGCCACCACGGAACCGGTGAAGGTCACCGCACCGATGAAGACGCCGAGGAAGATCTCGACCAGGTGGATGTTCAGCATGGCGCCGGAGAGGTGCTCGACCTGGGCGACGCTGGCCGCCTGCTCGAACGCCGCGCGGGCGGCTGCCAGGGTGGCATCCAGGTTGGAACCGACGGAGACCACCACTTCAGCGGGTGCGGAGGGGTGCAGATCGATGAAGCTGTTGAAGCCCACCAGCACGGCCGCCATACCCACAAAGCTGTGCAGCACGGCCACCAGCTCGGGCATCTCGGTCATCTCGACCTTCAGCGCCAGACGCACGCCGATGGCACCGCCGATCACCATGGCCAGAATGATCCAGTGCACGCCACTGGTTTCCGGGTTGAACACGGTCGCGAGCAGGGCGATGGCCATCCCCGCGATACCGAACAGGTTGCCATGCTTGGCCGTCTCTTGCTTCGACAGTCCCGCGAGACTGAGGATGAAGAGCACGGCGGCAACGATATAGGATGCTGTTACCAGTCCTTGAGACACGTTAAACCCCCTTAATCCTTACGGAACATCTTCAGCATGCGCTGAGTGACGGTGAAGCCACCGAAGATGTTGATACTGGCAATCAGCACGGCGACGAAGGCCAATGCGGTGACCAGGGTCGACCCTTGCCCAATCTGCAGCAGGGCACCGACCACGATAATGCCGGAGATGGCATTGGTGACCGACATCAGCGGCGTGTGCAGGGCGTGAGAGACGTTCCACACCACGTAGTAACCGACCACGCAGGCCAGGATGAATACGGTGAAGTGGGAGAGGAACGCCGCAGGCGCCACGGCAGCAACCCAACCGAAGGCGGCGATGCCGAGGGCACCGAACACGAACTTCTTGTTGGAGGGCTTGGCCGCTTCCTTCTTGGCGGCCGGTTTGGCGGCAGCCGGTTTTTGCGGGGCGGCAGAGACCGAGATGGCGGGCGGCGGGAAGGTCACTTCACCGGCCTGGATCACCGTCATGTTGCGCTGCACCACGTCTTCGAAGTTGATGGCGACGTTGCCGTCCTTCTCCTTGCACATCAGCTTCATCAGGTTGACCAGGTTGGTACCGTAAAGCTGGGAGGATTGGGCAGGCAGGCGGCCCGGCAGATCGGTGTAACCGATCACCTTGACGCCGTTGCCGGTGACATGCAGTTCACCCGGCACAGTGTATTCACAGTTGCCGCCAGCCTGGGCAGCCATGTCCACGATCACCGAGCCTGGCTTCATGCTGTCCACCATCTCTTTGGTGATCAGCTTGGGTGCCGGCTTGCCCGGGATCAGGGCGGTAGTGATGATGATGTCCACTTCCTTGGCTTGCTGGGCAAACAGCGCCATCTCGGCCGCGATGAACTCTTCGCTCATCACCTTGGCGTAACCGTCGGAGGAGGAGCCATCCTCGCCACCGAAGTCCAGCTTGAGGAACTCGCCACCCATGGACTCGATCTGCTCGGCCACTTCCAGACGGGTATCGAACGCACGCACGATGGCACCAAGGGAACCGGCAGTACCGATGGCGGCCAGACCGGCTACGCCGGCACCGATCACCAGTACCTTGGCGGGCGGCACCTTGCCTGCTGCGGTGATTTGGCCGGTGAAGAAGCGACCGAACTGGTGCGCGGCTTCGACCACGGCGCGATAGCCACCGATGTTGGCCATGGAGGAGAGGGCATCGAGGGACTGGGCACGGGAAATCCGCGGCACCATGTCCATCGCCATCACATTGATGTTGCGCGCGGACAGCTTCTTGACCAGCTCAGGGTTCTGGGCAGGCCAGATGAAGCTCACCAGGGTGGCACCATCTTTAATTTGTGCGATCTCGGCATCGGTCGGCGCATTGACCTTGAAGATGAGGTCGGCTTGCCAGACGCTCGGCACCACGCTGGCACCGGCAGCCTCGAAGGCGGCATCATCGAAGCTGGCCAGCAGGCCGGCACCGGCCTCGATGGCGACCTCGAAGCCGAGCTTTTTCAGCTGCTCAACGGTGGCCGGGGTCGCTGCGACCCGGGTCTCACCGGCGAGACTCTCTCTCGGTATTCCAATCTGCATGACTATTCCCTGATGGTTAATAAACAATCGCTGCCCAGTGTCGCATTTCTGGCGAAACAAGACATGACCAAAGTGCAGGTCACGGGCCCTTTGTTATGAAAATCAGTAGGCTTTACCTCAACCTCCTGTCATGGCCAGGCCCCCGCTTTTCAGGCGCGAAGGTGATTAGTATCAAATTTTGGAGTTTTATTACAACCGCAGTCCCGGCGGGGCGCGTACAGAATTCAGCCCATCCCGGACTATGATTTAAAAAAACAAACCAAATTAGCGACTTATACCAGTAAAAAGCGCTGGAAAAAGTGATCCAACCAGTCAAAAAAAATGTTTTACCGGCCCTCTATCTTAGCGCTTTTTGTTCTTACGAAATCCGCACGGATCACAGATATCGGGCCGAAAACGAAAAAAGTAACTGTTTTGTAACAGACAAGGGGCCGGCTACCCGCCAAATGAGCGGATCCGGCCCCTGCTATTTAATCGTTTCGATGGTGACGGACCAGTGCGCCCCGCTTACCAGGCCGCCTCATAAATATGCCGGCTCTGCACCAGGTCGATATCGCCGTGCTCGCCGATGGCGGTCATGCCATGTTCCGCCAGCTTGCCGAGCAGGGTATCAATTCCTGCGTCCGCCACGCCGTAATCCCGCAGCCGGGTCTTGATCCCCATCCGCTCGAAGAAGTCGCGGGTAGCGGCGATGGCGCCATCGATGCGCTCCGCTTCACTGCCGCTGCGCAGATCCCACACCCGCTCGGCGTATTGCAGCAGCTTGGCGTGTTTCTGCTGGCGCTTGGCCTGCAGCAGGGCCGGCAGCACCACTGCCAGGGTCTGGGCGTGGTCGAGGCCGTGCAGGGCGGTGATCTCGTGGCCCAGCATGTGGGTCGCCCAGTCCTGCGGTACGCCAGCCCCGATCAGGCCGTTCAGCGCCAGGGTGGCGCTCCACATGATGTTGGCGCGCACCTCGTAGTTTTCCGGTTCCACCAGCGCCTTGGGGCCCTCTTCCAGCAGGGTCAACAGCAGACCTTCGGCGAAGCGATCCTGCACCTTGGCGTTGACCGGATAGGTGAGGTACTGCTCCAGGATGTGGATGAAGGCATCCACCACCCCGTTGGCCACCTGACGGGCCGGCAGGGTGTAGGTCAGCACAGGATCGAGCACGGCGAAGCGTGGCATCACGAACGGCGAGAAGAAGTGCACCTTGTCGCCGCTGCTGCGACGGGTCACCACGGCGCCCATGTTCATCTCGGAACCGGTGGCAGGCAGGGTCAGCACGGCGCCGAGCGGGATGGCGGAGCGCACTTCGTTGCCCACGGTCTCGAGGATGTGCCAGGGATCCCGGGCCGGATCATAGTGGGCGGCCGCGGCGATGAACTTGGTGCCGTCGAGCACGGAGCCGCCGCCGACTGCCAGCAGGAAGTCGACCCGCTCGGCGCGGGCCAGCTCGACCGCCCCCATCAGGGTTTCATAGGTGGGGTTGGGCTCGATGCCACCGAATTCAAACAGGGTCATGCCAGCCAGCTCGCTGCGGATCTGGGCCAGCAGGCCGCTGCGCACCACGCTGCCGCCACCGTAGGTGATGAGGATGCGGGCATCGCGCGGCAGCTGTTCACGCAGCTGGGCGACCTGGCCCTTGCCGAACAGGATCTTGGTCGGGGTATGCAGGGTAAAGTTGTTCATCGACATTGCCTTTGTGAGTATCTGGCGGCCAGGCCGCAAAAATGTGATTGCATTTTTCTCCAGACAACCAATACCATCAAGGCAACATCCTGCTTTATTTTTGCCTATTCCTACAAAGCAGCCAAAACAGAACCCAAGAGCATCCCATGCAGACCCGCTACACCGATCTCGCCGCCAAGCTGGCCCGCCACGTCACCGCCCCCGGCATCACCCCCTCGCCGGTGGATCAGGTGAGCCTCATCTACACCACCGAATACCACGGCCGCACCCCTGTGCTCTATCAGCCACGGATGATAGTGATCCTGCAGGGGCACAAGGTGGGCTATCTGGCGGACCAGGTGTTTCGCTACGACCCCAACCACTACCTGCTGATGACCCTGCCGCTACCCTGCGAGTGCGAGTGCTTCGCCTCCCCCGAGCAGCCTCTCATCGGCTTCTCCCTCGAGATCAACCTGGTGACCCTGCAGGAGTTGCTGCTGGAGCTGGGGGATGCCCTGCCCGCCCCTGCCCCGCAAAAGAGCGGCGTGCACTCGGTGCCGCTGTCGGAGGCCATGTTCTGCGCTGCCGAGCGGCTGATCGATCTGATGGACAAACCCCATCACGCCCGGGTGCTGGGGCCGCAGACGGTGCGGGAGATGCTGTTCTACGCCCTGCACGAGGGGGGCGGCCCGGCGCTGCAGGCACTCGCCAATCGCCACAACCATGTGGGCCAGATTGCCCGTGTGCTGCGTATGATAGAGTCACGTTACGCCGACAACCTGACCATGGAGGAGCTGGCGCGGGAGGTGAACATGAGCGTCTCCGCCTTCCACCACCACTTCAAGGCGGTCACTGCCACCTCGCCGCTGCAGTACATCAAGTCGTTTCGCCTCCACAAGGCGCGGATGATGATGCTGCACGACGGCATCAAGGCGGGCACCGCGGCGACCAGGGTCGGCTACGAGAGCAACTCTCAGTTCAGCCGGGAGTACAAGCGCTTCTTCGGCAGCACGCCGACGGATCAGGCCTCCCGCTTTCGGGAAGGCCAGCTGCGCATCATAGAGGGATAACCAGAGAGGAATTGTTCATGCGTGCACTGCTTTGCCTGCTCACCGCCTGTCTGCTGACGGCCTGTACCGGCCTCGCCGACGGCATCCGCCCCGTTACCGGCTTCCAGCTCGACCGCTACCTCGGCACCTGGTACGAGATTGCCCGCCTCGACCACGGTTTCGAGCGCGGACTGGAGCAGGTGAGCGCCACCTACAGCCTGCGCGACGACGGCGGGGTCAAGGTGCTCAACCGCGGCAAGCAGAGTGACGGCAGCTGGCGCGAAGCCGAGGGCAAGGCCTACTTCGTCGACAAACCGGACGAAGCACGGCTCAAGGTGAGCTTCTTCGGCCCCTTCTACGGCGGCTACAACGTCATCGAGCTGGATCCCGATTATCAGCTCTCGCTGGTGACCAGCTACAACCACGACTACCTCTGGATCCTCGCCCGCTCACCCAATCCGCCCAAGGAGAAGGTGGACGCGCTGATCGCCAAGGCGAAGTCGCTGGGTTTTGCCACCGATCAGCTGATCTGGGTCAAGCAGACCCATTGAGCCTGTCGCAAAACAAGAAAGGGCAGCCCGCGGGCTGCCCTTTTTCATGGACGTTCGCCTGATGTTCAGAGCCGGAAGCGGCCGATCTCCTGCTCCAGCCGCTCGGTCAGCCCCTTCAGCTCGGCCGCCTGCGCCGCCTCCTGATTGGCCTGCTCGGCCAGCTCCTGGGAGACGTGGCGGATGTTCTCGGTGTTGCGGCTGATCTCGCTGGTGACCGAGGTCTGCTCTTCGGCCGCCGCCGCAATCTGGGTCGCCATGTCGCTGATGGCACCGATCGCTTCGTTGATCTGCCCCAGGCTCAGGTTGGCGGACTCCGCATCCTCCACGCTGGTGCCCGCCAGCTGGCGGCTGGTCTCCATGCCGCTCACCGCCCGGCGGGTGGTCTGCTGCAGGGTCTCGATCATCTGCTGGATCTCGTCGGTGGAGTCGTGGGTGCGGCGCGACAGCACCCGCACCTCGTCCGCCACCACCGCAAAGCCGCGCCCCTGCTCACCGGCCCGGGCCGCCTCGATGGCGGCGTTGAGCGCCAGCAGGTTGGTCTGCTCGGCAATACCGCTGATGGTGGCCAGAATGCCGCTGATCTTCTGGGCGTGGGCATCCAGCTCCACAATGATCTGGCTGGCGTCGGCCACTTCGTCCGCCAGCCCCGTGATGCTGCGCTGGCTCTGGCCGACCTGCGACTGACCGGCGACCGCCAGCTTGACCGCATCGCCCGAGGTGGTGGCGGCAAACTCGGCATTGCCGGCGATCTCCTGAGTGGCGGAGGCCATCTCGGTCACCGCAGTCGCCACCATCACGATCTCGTCCTGCTGCTGGCGCACCCGCTGGCTGCGGGACTGGGCCCCGGCTGCCTGGGCGCGGGACTGGGCCGCCAGCTCGACGGTGACGTCGCGCAGCCGGCTGACGATGCCATGCAGCCGCGCCACGAACTGATTGAAGCTCTCCGCCAGCTGACCCACCTCATCCTTGCTGCGAGTGTTGATATGCACCGTGAGGTCCCCCTCGCCGTGAGCGATGTCGTGCAGCGCACCAGCGACCCGGCCCAGATCGGCAAACAGATACTTGAACATGGCGGTGAGCAGGGCGCTGAATACCAGCATCAGCACCAGGGTCAGCCCCACCAGCTGCCACAGCAGGGTAGCAAGCGGCGCCTCCAGCACGTCGCGATACATCACCATGGCCAGCAGCCAGTCGGTGCCCGCCACCGGCTGCACCGCCAGCAGCACGTCGCGCCCGTCCAGGGTGGCGGCGTGCAGCTCGTTGTTCTCGCGGCCCCACTGCTGGAAGGTGGCCGCCGACAGGTCGGGGGAGAGCTCCGCTATCTGCTTGAGCGCCAGCTCCTTGTTGGGGTGGCCGACGATGAGACCGCTGCTGTCGAGCAGCATGGCATACCCCTCGCCCTGCACCTGCATCGCCAGCACCTCGTCGATCAGCTTGTCGAGCGCCAGGTTGGCCCCCACGGCGCCGACCAGCTCACCCTGATGCAGCACCGGCTCGGAGAGAGTGACCACCAGCTTCTGCATGGTGACGCTGACATAGGGCGCGGTGACGATAAGCTGTCCCGCCTTCACCGCATCCTGATACCAGGGCCGCTCGCGCGGGTCATAGTTGCCGGTGTTGAGGGAGGGGTCCTGGCGGGTCATCACCCCCTGGGTCGAGCCAAAGTAGGTGAGCCCGAAGCCGCCCGAGGTATAGGCCTGCTTCAGGTGGGGCACCAACTCGGCCTGCGGGTTGTCGGCGATCAGGTTCACCAGCGCGTGCACCGTGTTCTTTCGATCCGCCATCCAGTCGCCGATGGCGACCGAGTAGGCGTGGCCATAGTTGACCGCCTCGCTCTGGATGGCACTCATGGTGCGGGATTTGAGGGTGTGAAAGGCAACGATGCCGAGCAGTGAGGCCATCAGCAGCACCACCCCCAGACTGGTGGCCAGCAGCTTGCCGCGCAACGAAAGTGTCATGACTACGGATCCTTGTTGTTGTGACGGGCCAGGGAGAGACCCTTATTTAATCAAGGCTATCGGCCACATGCTGAACAGACTTTAGTGAATCCCAGTATTTTTACATCTATCAACAACAGAACCCGCTACTCGTCATTGCTGGATCGCTATTCCATGCTGCTGACAATCTGCATGAAGGGGCCAAAAAGCAGCTCCCCATGACAACAACAAGGCCGCCCGCAGGCGGCCTCCCATACTCTGCCCGGCAGGGCTACTTGACCCGGGCGATGGCGGTATTGAGCCGCATATTGGTCGCATCCAGCCCCGGGGTCTGGCCATGGAAGTCGAACTCCAGCCTGACACCGGGGCGGAACAACAGGCAGTGGGTGGAGCCGCCGAAGTGGAACATGCCGAGCGGATCCCCCTTCTGCACCCGATCCCCCGCCTGCACCGTGATCTCGCAGCTCGACACCTCGGCCATCCCCACCGGCACCACGCACATCAGGCCGATTTTGGGGTTGTCGGCCTCGATGAAGATGAGTGCCCGGGTCGCCACCGAGGTGAGGAACGGCTGGGAATTGTTGGGGGCGCTGGGATCCGCCCCCTGCGGGTCGGCAAAGCCTTCGAACTGGTTTTCCAGATAGTAGGTGCCGTTGACGATGCGCACCTTGCGGATGGTGCCGCTCACCGGGCTGTGCCAGCGATGGTAGCTGAGCGCGCTGAGGAAGGCCTGGTAGACGGTGCCGCCTTCGAAACGGGGCGCCAGATCGTCAAAATCGAGCATGTTGTCCAGCGAATAGGGCTGCCCCTTGAGCCAGAACTGATCGCTGCGGCTCACCTCCTTGCGCACCTGCAGCGGCGCCGACTCGCAGGCGTTGACGATGACACTGTCATCCGTCGGCGCAGATACCGGCCGCACCCCGGCCCGAAAACGTCGGGTGAAGAAGTCGTCCCAGCAGCTGAACCCGTGGTATTCGGCCGCCGGCTCGCACTCGAAGATCTGCTCGAAGCTGCCCGGTGTGGGGTTGGGCCCCTCCCCGACCGCCTCGTTCGCCACCTTGACCATCTCGGCCTTGGCCACCTTGCCGAGCCAGGGCACCACCAGGGTCTCCTGATCCAGCCGGCTGACCGGTTCATTCAACACATAGCGGGAAGCCGGGCTTTGCAGGAACTGGGCCCAGTAGTCGAGGATCTTCTTGAACTGCTGGTTGATCAGGGCGTTGGCAAAGAAGTGATAGCCGGACTGGGTGGCCATGGGCCAGTCGAGCAGGGCATTGATGGGAAAGCCGATGAGACCGGATGGCTCGTGGCTGGGGATGTCCTGATACGCCTCGGGCGCCGTGGTCATGATGCCGTTGAGCAGCCCCAGGAACTCCTCGAACGAGCGTACCTCTGGCTGACCGAGCGGGGTCAGGTGCTTGTGGCGCCAGGCTTCCTTGAACATGGCGTCGGCCTGGGCATGCAGCGCAGGGTCGGCATGGACCAGACCCCGCAGCTCGGCGATGGGGGGCACCAGCGCCCGCGGCTGCTGGGTCACGTAGTGCTTGATCCGCCGGATCCAGCGCTCGATATGGGCGCCATCGCGGGGGATCCAGCCACCGGGACGGGACTTGTTCAATCGGGTTTCAACTGCCTTGTTCATGGTTCGCTCTCCTCAGCTGATGTTCACGCCCACAATCCACGGCTTGAGCATTGAGTGCCGGCCTGCCAACGGCATGCCAAGGCACCGACCCTGTTATGTAGCACAGGGAGCGCGGCGGGACGATTGCCAGAAACGACAGGGCAAACCGGCGCAACAACGACTAGCGGTCGGGATGAACGAGTACAACGGGAGAAAGCGCCCTGCAACGACAGGCGGGACAAGGGACGGCGGGAAAAAACGGAAGGCCCGGAAAAGCGAAAAGCCAGCTCAATGAGCTGGCTTCTCTGAAGAATGGCAGGGGCGGCAGGACTCGAACCCGCAACCATCGGTTTTGGAGACCGCTGTTCTACCAATTGGAACTACGCCCCTGCAACAAACGAGGCGAATTATACAAAGCCGGGATCAAAGGTAAAGGCTTTTTTCTCACTTTCGGTGCGATTGCACAAAGGACGAGCAGATCTGGTCACTTTTTACAGCCAAAGGGGGTAACTCGCTGTATTTACAGCCTTGTTTGGGTAGGAAAGCAGCGGCAATGGGGGTAGGGTGAAGAGGTGGCCAGGCAATGAGGAGGCTGCTCATGCTCAATTATCGGTTACTTCAACAACTTGCACCGCTCAACTTCCGGGATGAGAGCAAAACCGAGGCCCTGCCGGACTATCTGGCACGGGTCGCCCCGCTGGTGCCCTTCATTCCCGACAATGTGCTCTCCCAGTGGATTTACCGCCATTGGCGCGGTTTTGAATCCAACTGGAGCTTTATCGATCTCGCCCGCCACCAGTTCGAGTGTGAAAGCTGGCCCACCGCCAGGATCATCGAGCAGACCGGCTCCCGCCATATGGAGGTGGTCGAACGCTGGGGCGAGATGCTGAGGCACAACCGTTACGTCCGTCGATCCTGGCTCGGGGAGTACATGCTGAGCCAGGGTACCTGGTCCGAACCCATCATAGTGCTGGCATCGGCGGCGGGCAGCAGCTACCCGGACGGTCACCCGCTGCCACAACCCTATTGCCTGCTGGAGGGGCACCACAGACTCGCCTATCTGCGCAGCATGGCCGCAGATGCGCAGCCCTTGCAGGCCGAACACCAGGTGTGGGTTTGCCGGCCAGTTCACGAAAGTTAAACGTTTTTCCGAGCAAATCTTGCCTTTGAAATAAATTTTTGACAATTCAAAATGCGACTCTATAATCTGTCCGGTTTGAAAAAAGGTCAGGACAGGACGATGCAGTTTTTGCTGAAAAAGACAGCCTTGCACACGGGTGGAGCGCACCAGAGCGGCCCCGTTGTTTCCGGTTCCCGACCCACAGATCCCCAATTGTTTTTAAAAAAAGCCCCTGTTTCAGGGGCTTTTTTTTGTGCCCGAAAAACCTTCATTGATGTCAAAGGGAATGCAGACGATGACCAATCCACTCTATAAGAAACATGTCATCTCCATTTCGGACCTGACCCGGCCCGACATGGAACTGGTGGTCGCAACCGCACAGCGGTTGAAGGCCGAGCCCGACACCCGCTTGCTGAAAGACAAGCTGGTTGCCAGCTGCTTCTTCGAAGCCTCCACCCGTACCCGCCTGTCGTTCGAGACCGCGGTCCAGCGCCTGGGTGGCAACATCATCGGCTTCGCCGACGGTGGCAACACCAGCGCCAAGAAGGGCGAGACCCTGGCCGACTCCATCAAGATCATCGGCTCCTACACCGATGCGGTGGTGATGCGTCACCCGAAAGAGGGGGCTGCCCGCCTCGCCTCCGAGTTCTCCCGCGTGCCGGTCATCAACGGCGGCGACGGCTCCAACCAGCATCCGACCCAGACCCTGCTCGACCTCTTCTCCATCCACGAGACGCAAGGCAAGCTGGACGGCCTCAACGTCGCCTTTGTCGGTGACCTCAAGTACGGCCGCACCGTGCACTCGCTGGCCCAGGCCCTCAGCCTGTTCAACTGCCGCTTCTTCTTCATCTCGCCGGAAGCGCTGGCGATGCCGGACTACATCTGCGAGGAGCTGGAAGAGAAAGGCATCCAGTTCAGCGTGCACGAGACCATGGAAGAGGTAATGCCGGAGCTGGACATCCTCTACATGACCCGGGTCCAGAAAGAGCGCTTCGACGAGACCGAATACAAGCACATGGCCGCCAAGTTCGTGCTGGAAGTGGCCACCCTGGAAGGCGCCAAGCCTACCATGAAGATCCTGCACCCCCTGCCCCGCGTCGACGAGATCGACGTCGCGGTCGACAAGACTCCCCACGCCTACTACTTCCAGCAGGCGGAGAACGGGGTTTATGCACGCCAGGCGCTGCTGGCTCTGGTACTGAACGAAACCGTCTAAGGGAAAGGGGTATATCATGTCCGAGAAGAACCAACTGCAAGTCGAAGCCATCCGTCACGGCTCCGTCATCGACCACGTCCCCGCCGGCCAGGGCATCAAGATCCTCAAGCTGTTCCAGCTGATCGAGACCCAGGAGCGCATCACCGTCGGTTTCAACCTGAAATCCGGCGCGCTGGGCAAGAAGGATCTCATCAAGATCGAGAACACTCGCCTGACCGAGCAGCAGGCCAACCAGCTGGCACTGTTCGCCCCCAAGGCGACCGTCAACATCATCGAAGACTTCGCCGTGGTGAAGAAACACCAGCTGGAGCTGCCGGAGTTCATCGCCGGGGTGTTCCACTGCCCCAACTCCAACTGCATCTCCCACAACGAGCCGGCGGACAGTTACTTCCGGGTGCGCGAGGTGAAAGGCGTGGTGCGGATGAAGTGCAAATACTGCGAGAAGTCCTTCACCCAGGACATCGTCAGCGAACGCTACTGATAGCTAGACTCAAAAGATATCCAGGTGGGCCCCAAGGGGCCCATTTTTGACCCCTGTCACATCACCAAATAACCAGTTGGTTATAATTTGCCATCCAAACAGAGCTATTCCCGCTCATTTCCTGCCAGTGCATTGATTGCCAGTATTTTTTGCTGATATTCAGCGAATGTGGCAGATATCGAGCGTTTACCGTCGGTCATCATCAAAGGAACTCGCCGTGGTCAAAACCCTCAGTCGTCCCGTGGAACAAGAGCCCGATCTGGCCCAGCTGGATGCCTGTCGCCAGATCATCGGCCAGCACTGCTACAGCACCCAGGAGGAGATCCGGCGCGAGCTGTCGGAGCGCGGTTTCGCCGACATCAGCCAGTCCACCATCTCCCGTCTGCTGCGCCGCCTCGGCGTGGCCAAGGCCCAGAATGCCAACGGCAAGAAGGTCTACACCCTGGTGGACGAGCAGCTGGAGCCCGCCGGCAGTACCCGCTCCATCCACGACATGGTGCGCGAAGTGGTGCACAACCAGCAGATGGTGTTGATCCACACCACCCCTGGCGCCGCCACCGTGGTGGCCCGCCTGCTGGATCGCAACGCCAATCCCGAGATCATGGGCGCCGTCGCCGGCAACGACGTGGTGCTGGTCGCCCCGCGCCACATCAGCCGCACCCGTCAGGCCCACGCTGCCGTGGTGCGCACCCTGGCCCAAGCCCGCTAACCCCTCCCACAAATAGCTCGAGGCGACCAGAAGGTCGCCTTTTTGTTGCCGCTGATCTTCGCCAAAACGGTTCATCCTCATCCGTTCTCCCCTCCCCACGACTTGAGTCGTCATGAGTCAGCCATAAAAAACGGGAGCCAGTGGCTCCCGTTTTCAGCTTTCTCTTCGTGGTGGATCAGAGCACTGCACCCAGGCTCAGGCAGACCACGATCAGCACGGTCAGCAGGCCGAGCAGCGGCGCCACCCATTTCAGCCAACGTACGTAGGGCACCTTGGCAATCGCCAGGCCACCCATGACCACGGCGGAGGTCGGGGTCACCAGGTTCACCAGGCCGGAGGCGGACTGATAGGCGGTGACCACCAGCTCGCGACCCACGTTGGCGAAGTCGGCCAGCGGCGCCATGATCGGCATGGTCAGCACGGCCAGACCGGAGGAGGACGGCACCAGGAAGGAGAGCACCACTTCCAGCACGAACATCACGTTGATGAACACCACGGTGGAGAGGCCGGTCACGATCCCTTCTGCGCTGTGCAGTATGGTGTGGGTGATCATGCCGTTGTCCATCACCACCACGATACCGCGGGCGATACCTATGATGAGGGCAACGCCGAGCAGGTCACGGGCACCGTCGATGAAGTTGGAGGTCAGCTCCTCTTCACTCATGCGAGAGATGACACCGACGATGATGGCGGCGGCCAGGAACACGCCGGAGATCTGCGCCATCCACCAGCCCAGCACGGCCACCCCGTAGATCATCACGGCGAAGGCGGCGACGAAGATACCCAGCACGATTTTACGGGTCAGGGTGAACTCCAGCATCTGGTCGCTCTTGTTGCCGAGGAAGTGGGCACGGTTCTCTTCCCACTTGTCAGCCACCAGGGATTTGCTCGGATCGTTGCGCACCATCTTGGCGTAACGCATCACATAGGCCACGCACAGCAGCCAGCCGGCGACCAGCATGGCGACGCGCAACCAGATGCCATCGGTGAAGGAGATACCGGCCGCATTGGCGGCAATCACGGTGGCGAACGGGTTGATGGTGGAACCCAGGGTACCGATACCAGCCCCCAGCAATACGGTTGCGGCAGCCACGACCGGGTCGAAACGGGCGGCCATCATCACCGGTACCAGCAGGGTGTAGAACGGCAGCGACTCTTCGGCCATGCCGTAGATGGTGCCGCCCGCAGCGAACAGCGCCATCAGGATCGGGATCATCCACTCTTCCCGGCCGCGCAAACGGTCGGTTACACGCTCGATACCGGCATCGATGGCACCTGTCTTGGTCACAATGCCAAGAAAACCACCGATGATCAGGATGAACAGGGAGACGTCGATGGCGCCTGCCTGATAGGTGTCATGGTTATAAAGACCGTCGATAGGTGCCAGCAGCACGTCGACGATCCCCTGGGGATTACCCTCCACCAGTTTGTAGGTACCAGCCACCGGCACTTCCTTGCCGAGGGCTTCGTTCATGGTCATTTCATATTTGCCGGCCGGCACTATCCAGCTCAGGGCGGCCACCAGGGCGATCAGCACGAACAGTATCGTGTAGGCTGACGGGAACTTGAATTTGGTCATGGTCCAGCTTCCTTCTGTGGGTGTGGTATCCATGCAGGCTGCGGGTCGTAGGGTTAGAGGTATTATGCCGCTGTCACATGGTCGAAAAGCCGGGGGTCACCCCCCGGCACCACTACTGCGACCTTAGTCGCCCAGCGTAGCAACCATCACTGCCTTGATGGTGTGCATCCGGTTTTCGGCCTCGTCGAACACGATGCTGTGCTCGGATTCGAACACGTCCTCGGTCACTTCCAGGCCTTTCATGCCATATTTGTCAGCCACTTCCTTGCCCATGGTGGTCTCATCGTTGTGGAACGCCGGCAGGCAGTGCATGAACTTCACATCCGGGTTCTTGGTGGCGTTGATGACATCCATGTTGACCTGATACGGGGTCATCAGTTTGACGCGTTGATCCCAGGCTTCTTTCGCTTCACCCATGGAAACCCAGACGTCGGTGTAGAGGAAGTCGGTACCCAGCACACCCTCTTTGACGTCTTCGGTCAGGGTGATGCGTGCGCCGGTCTCTTCGGCGATCAGGCGGCACTTGGCAACCAGCTCTTCTTCCGGCCAGAAGGCTTTCGGCGCAACCAGGCGGATGTCCATGCCCATCTTGGCGGCACCGACCATCAGGGAGTTGCCCATGTTGTTGCGGGCATCGCCCAGGTAGGCGAACTTGATTTGATCCAGACGCTTGCCCTTGCCGTGCTCCAGCATGGTCATGAAGTCGGCCAGGATCTGGGTCGGGTGGAATTCGTTGGTCAGGCCGTTCCAGACCGGTACACCGGCGTAGGCACCCAGCTCTTCCACGATCTCCTGACCGTAGCCACGGTATTCGATACCGTCATACATGCGACCCAATACCCGGGCGGTATCCTTCATGGACTCCTTGTGACCAATCTGGGAACCGCTTGGACCGAGGTAGGAGACTTGCGCGCCCTGGTCGAAGGCCGCCACTTCAAACGCACAACGGGTACGGGTGGAGGTCTTCTCGAAAATCAGGGCAATGTTTTTGCCGGTCAGGTGTTTACGCTCATAGCCACCGTATTTGGCTTTCTTCAGGTCGATGGCCAGATCGATCATGTATTGGATTTCGCGCGGGGTGAAGTCCAGCAGTTTCAGGAAGTTACGGTTACGCAGATTAAAAGCCATGATGAGTTCTCTCTATATTTGTTCAGACCAATTTAGGCAGTAGTGTTGACTACGCATTCTTCAGTACAGATTTGTGCAGACCCCAGAGGGCCGAGTTTCAATTACGCATTCACGGTACGGGTGGCGACGATATTGGTACCGGCTTCGCCCTTGAGGATGGCGAGGCCATCTTCCAGCGAACCGATGCCGACCATGCCGCCGGTCGCTTTGACAAATTCACAGGAGGCTTCGACTTTCGGCCCCATGGAGCCGGCATCGAACTTGACCCCGGCCAGCTCGTCCGGGCTGGTGATCCGCAGCGGACGCTGAGTCGGTTTGCCCCAGTCCAGATAGACGGCATCGGCATCGGTCAGGATCAGCAGGGCGTCGGCCTTGATCTGCTTGGCCAGGTAGGCGGCAGACATGTCCTTGTCGATGACGGCTTCGATGCCGGTCAGGCTCTGGCCATCCCAGGTCACCGGGATGCCACCACCACCGGTACAGATGATGAGGTGACCCTGGGCGATCAGGGTTTCGATGGCGTCGCCTTCGACGATGCGCTGGGGCAGCGGGGACGGTACTACGCGGCGGAAGAACTTGCCGTCAGCCTTGACCACCCAGTGCTTCTCGGTCGCCAAGGTGCGTGCCTCAGCCTCTTCGTAGACGGGGCCGATAAATTTGGTCGGATTGGCAAACGCCGGATCCTTGGGATCGACCTGCACCTGGGTCAGCAGCGCGGTAACGTTGCGGCTCGGCATCAGGTTCTTCAGTTCCTGGATCAGCATGTAGCCGATCATGCCCTGGGACTCGGCACCCAGCACATCCAGCGGATAGGGGGATACCTTGGTGTAGGCACTGTTTTGCAGGGCCAGCAGACCGACTTGTGGGCCGTTGCCATGCACCAGCACCACGTTGTACTCCTGAGCGATCAGGGCGATGGTCTTGGCCGCGGTGGCGATGTTTTTGCGCTGGATGTCAGCTTCGAGCGGCTCGCCACGACGGAGCAGAGCATTGCCACCCAGGGCGACGACGACAGTTGGTTTTTTCATGAGTGTTACTCTCGAGTCTTGGTATCTGTGGCGCCGGCCTCTTGCCGGCGCCACGCCGTCTTGTTAGATGCCGTCGCGTTCCATCGGGCAGCTCATGCAGCGGGCGCCGCCGCGACCACGTCCCAGCTCTTCACCCGGGATGGGCAGCACTGTGATGCCTGCCTTGTCGTACTTCTCGTTGGTGTAGGTATTGCGCTCGTAACCCACCACCACGCCGGGACGCACGGTCAGCACGTTGTTGGCATCGTTCCACTGCTCGCGCTCGGCCTCGAAGGTGTCACCACCTGTGGTGATGAGCTTGAGCTGATCGACACCCAGTGCCTTCTCGATGGCGGTGACGAAGTAACCCTCTTCCTTGATGTTCATGCCGGTGGCGCCGCCCGGAGTCAGGCTCCAGCAGTTCACATCCTTGCGGATGACTTCCGGATAAACGGAGAAGGTGTCTATGTCCATGTGGGTCATGACGGTATCGAGGTGCATGCAGCTGCGGTGTTTCGGCAGTTGCATGGCGATGACCTGCTTGGCCTGGCCGTGTTTGAACAGGCCGCGCGCCAGGTGTTCGACCCCTTGCGGTGTGGTGCGCTCGGACATGCCGATGAGCACGGAACCGCGGCCGATGACCAGCACGTCACCCCCCTCGATGGTGGAGTTGTCGTAGTCGCGATCTTCATCACCGAAGTATTTGATGAAGTCCTGACCGGCGAACTGCGGGTGCCAGCGGTAGATGGCCTTCACATGGTTGGTCTCGCGACGACGGGCGGCCTTGGCCATGGGGTTGATGGAAACGCCACCATAGACCCAGCAGGAGGTGTCACGGGTAAAAAGGTGGTTGGGCAGCGGCTCGATGATGAAGTCGGTCGGGGCGTGCATGCCGACTACCATGTTGACGCCGCTGTAGGGCATCTCGGAGTAGGTCAGGCCGCCGGAAAGAATGCGGGCCAGTTCACGGTGCGGCATGTCTGCCAGGAAGCAGCGCACGTCGTTGGCAAAGGAGGTGCCGAGGCGATAGTCGGAGACCTGATGTTGCAGCAGCCAGGTTTTGGCTTCCGGCACGTCCAGGGTTTCGGCCAGCAGATTGGTCAGCAGGAAAACTTCGACATTCTGATCGCGCAGTACCTGAGCGAATTTGTCGTGCTCCTGACCGGCACGTTCAACTGACAGGACGTCATCAAACAGCAGATCCTGGCAGTTGGAAGGAGTCAGACGCTTCAGACTGAGGTTGGGGCGGTGCAACATGACACGGCGCAATTGGCCAACTTCAGAACCTACATAAAATTTGCTCATGATTATATTCCGTCTAGCAGTGGTCCCTGCGAGTGATTGAATAGATTCCTTCTATTCATGCTCGTGGCTAAGGCGGGATATTCTTTATGTAGGGTAATCGGCTTGTGTTCTATCCTGCCCTTGCCTTTCGAGACCGAGGTTAGACCTGCGAATCACACCAAACTTAGACATTGATCACATTCACTTATAACTGAATAAAATCACGGTTTATTCTTTGATAGGGATAACAGAACTGACAATCTCCCATTCATCACCCTCGTTTAAATACGCACTTTTCATCGTGAATTTTTCATATTTCTTCTTGTTTCATTCATCCACTATATCTACTAAGGGATATATATAAAAATAAAAAACCTTCAATTTCATAGAGATAAAAACAAAATCAACATTCATTGAATTTAATATGCAAAAAATTGAATTTTATGAGATTTCAAAGCGGTGATGCGGGGAAATAAATAGTCATTGCCTGCCTGCTCACTGAATAATCTGTTTGTTGTCCCAGATCATGGCATCTCGTCCAACCCGCTCGCGCAGGCCCGCTGCGGCGCACCTGCCGGCTCATCATTTATATGGATATGCACCCAGTCCGCATCTTGGCCGCTCATTTTTCAGGACGCCTGCCATCAGCTCTTTTCAAACTTTTTTCATTAGTTGAATTTATTTCAGCACCTTGCGTCACCAACCACCTCGGCTTAACTCAGAAAGTGATCAGGATCACACTCGTTTTATCACCAAGGAGATAACCATGAAGATCAAGTCACTGCTGTTGTTTGCCACCCTGCTGCTGCCCATGACCCCTGCACTGGTCAGTGCAGAAGGAGCGCCGGCCATGCCGCTGGTGGTATGCCAGGTCGATAAGGCTCCCCAGATGCTGGTGCCGGCCTATGTCTGTCAGTGGTATGGCGGCAGCCAGCACTATTGAGAGTGAGAGCCCAAGAGGAGGCCACCTCCTCTTGGCTTGTCATGGCCCAACCCCCTCCTATACTCAATGCAGCTGTTTTTCATAGGGATAGGGGACGGTCATGATCCTGCTGGTCGGTGGCGAAAAAGGGGGGAGCGGCAAGAGTTGCCTGGCCCAGAATCTGGCGGTTTACCTCAGGACCCAATTTCATGGCGAGGTGTTGCTGGTCGATTGCGATCCACAGCGCACCACCTCGGACTGGATCCAGGAGCGCAATGACAATCCGGACCTGCCCCAGATAAATTGTGTTCAGCTCTACGGCAACATCCGCAACGACCTGCTCAGCCTGAAGAACCGCTATGACTATCTCATCGTCGATTGCGGCGGCCAGGACAACCGGGCTCTGCGTTCCACCATGGCAGTTGCCACCCACGCCCTGATCCCGCTGCGCCCCAAACGCCGCGATCTCAAGACCTTGCCGCACATGGAAGACCTCATCACCACCTGCAAGATGGTCAACCCCAGCCTGCGGGCGGCCGTGGTGCTGACTCAGTGCCCTGCCCTCCCCAACCAGGTGAAGCGGATCCTGGAGGCCAAGGAGGTGTGCTCTTCCTTCGGTGTCGACGTACTCAACTCCATTACCTATGGCCGCAATGTCTACGATGACAGCGAGGAGAAGGGGTTGTCGGTGATGGAAATAGAACCGGATGGCAAATCTGCCGAAGAGATCCGGGCCATCGCCAAGGAGTTTCTGGAGCTGGGGGTGTGAGATGGGCCTTGCCGACCTGAAGAAGAAACACAACCTGCATCATCAGAAGAAGTTCACCATTGACGAGTTCATCGAAGATGCTGACTTCTACGCCAAGGGCAAACCCAAGGTTGTCAGCCTGGAGCTGAATCTTCATCGGGAGGAAGCCCTCACTGCACTCGCCTTCATCGAGAATGGTGAACACCTGAAACCCAGCTACAAAAAAGCGACCTTTTCCCTGAGTACCACCGCCATCGATGAGCTTGGCAGCCTGACCCAGCAGGATGGCATGAACAAATCCCTGTTGCTGCGTCTGTTTACCCATTACTTCTCCTCCTTGAGCCCGGAAGAACGCCAAACCATCTATGAACGGCTACAGGAACACAACTGACACGACAGTCGTGTCACTGATTATCACCCCCAGCTCCCCGCGCTCTGCTCCCCTTATCCCTTTCTGAACCCTGGTTAAACGGCGTGTGAGACATTCGCCATTCACCTCGTGAGCAAAGCGCCGAAAAAGCTCTCGCGATAGTCGGAAGATAGGATCAAAAAACCTGAACACAAACAAAATAAAGCATTGATTTAAAATGAAATATATCGAAACAGGTTTCCTTCGTAACGAGATGCGTAAAAACGTTTTTCAATCTGCCGTTGTCGTGCCCCGTGAAATCCTTATAGTTACTCCTGCACGGACGCAATGAAGTCGGTCAGGAAGACTGGCTGCCAGGGTTGGGCAAATGGACTCACCACAGGATGTGGTAAAGGACACCTCCCAGGACGGAGAAAGTGCGACGGGAACGGATGACTCGTCAGGCCATGATGGCTAAAGGACACCACAAAGGATTGGGAAGGGGAAACCTAAAGGAAGAGGTATAGTCAGGGATTGCAGGGAGCAACTTCGTTCAAGGACATGAGCGATAAGACTATCGGGGGCGACGCAAGTCGCCCCCATCTTTTTTGGCCATTTTTCTTCGGCGCCCAGCCTCCGGCATCTACTCGAGCCGGAAGTGGCCCACGATCTCCCGCAGCCTGTCGTAGGTCTGCTGCATCGCAGCGGAGCTGGCTACCGTCTCCTCCCCGTTGTGAGTCAGCTGGCGGATCACCTCGGCAATCGCACTCATGTTGCGATTGATCTCTTCAGCTACCGCACTCTGCTGTTCCGCCGCCGTGGCGATGTGGCTGATAAGATCGTTGATCTCCACCACCTCTCCCGCCATCAGATCCAGCGACTCATTGACCCTGGTAGTGTTCTCGGCCGCCCCCTGGCAACTCTGTTTGGTGTTGCTCATGGCATCCACCACCGTCTGGGTACCCCGCTGCAGACTGGCCAGCATGGCCTGAATCTCCGCCGTGCTCTGCTGGGTGCGAGCGGCGAGGGAACGCACCTCGTCGGCCACCACCGCAAAACCGCGCCCCTGCTCGCCAGCACGGGCCGCCTCGATGGCGGCGTTGAGGGCCAGCAGGTTGGTCTGCTCGGCTATGCTGCCAATCACGCCCAGTACTGAACCAATCTGCTGCACATCTTGCTGCATCGCCTCGATGGAGCGGGCAGTGGCCTCCACCTCGTCCACCAGCGCCATCACGCTGGCCATGGCCTGATCCACCACCTGGCGGGACTGGCTCGCCAGCTGCTGGCTCTGGCCGGTCAACTGGGCCGTGCTGGCCGCACTCTCCGAGACGGAGACGGCGGTGCGGCTCATCTCATTGATGGCGGTCACCACCTGTTCGGTTTCCCGCACATGATCCGCCAGCAGGGACTGGGCGGCGCCGGTCTGGCTGGCCAGCCCCTCGATACCGCTGTTGAGCTGGCCGCTGGCCTGTCGTACCTCGTTCATCATCTCCTGCAGCCGCTCGATAAAGCGGTTGATGCCGGCCGAAATCTGGCCCAGATCATCGGTACTGGTTACCGCCAGCCGGCGAGTCAGATCGCCGCTGCCACGGGAGAGCTCCAGCACCAGGTCCCGCAGCGAAAGGATGGGACGATAAGCGAGATTGAGCGCCAGTACGGCGAGCACCATCACCACCACCGCCACCCCGAGCAACGCCATGATGATCTGGCCGTTGAGCGCCTGGGTCATGGTGCGGATGTAGTCGAGATCGATGTAGCCGGTCAGCGTCCAGCTGCTGCCACGGATATCCAGCGGATTGGGACGAGCCTCGTTCTCCCCCTGCGGCTTGCTGCTGTAGAGCACATTGCCCTGGCCATCGGCCAGCGAGAAGTAACGCCCCTCGCCGCTCACCTTCTCCAGCAGGTTCTTGAACTCGCTCATGTCGAGGTAATAAAGGTAGGCTGAGTCAGCCCCTCGCGGCACCAGAATGGAGATGACGGGTTTGCCATCCACCTGCTGCAGCGGGCTGACGGTGATCTGGTTGTTGGCGGCGGGGATCAGCTTGCGCAGCGCATCAACCTTGGCCGTATCGTTGATGACCCCGCTCACGTCGAACGCCATGTCGCCAATAACCTTGACGATATTGTGAAAGCCGGTCTCTTCCAGCGTCTTCTTGACGTTGGTCACCCCGAAGTTGAGGTTGGCCGCCAGCAGGATTTTCTGATTGATGTCGCTGGCCAGCTTCTCTTTGACCAAGGTGATCTGCTCGTTGATGTTCTGAGTGGCCTGGGTGCGGATGTAGGCGCTGATGAAGTGATTGACGCTGAACCAGGCAGTGCCGATGGTGACCAGAATGGCCAGCAGCAACAGGACGTAAATCTTGACCTTGAATGGCATGGGATCCCTCCAGAAGAGAGGGCTGGCACTGCCAACCCTCTCTGCCAATCGTTATTTCTTCTTGGCGTACTTCATGGAGTCCAGCGCCACCGCCAGAATGATGATGCCGCCCTTGATGATGAACTGCCAGTAAGGGCTGACCCCGATATAGGTCAAACCATAGTTGATCAATGTAAAGATGAGTACCCCGGTGATCACCCCGGCGACCGTGCCCACCCCGCCGGCAAACGACACCCCGCCCACCACGCAGGCGGCGATGGCATCGAGTTCATACATGAAGCCAAGGTTGTTGGTAGCACTGCCGATGCGGCCCGCTTCCAGCATGCCGCCGAAGGCGTAGAACACCCCTGCCAGCGCATAGATCATCACCAGGTTGACTGCCACGTTGACGCCCGAAACCTTGGCGGCTTCCGGGTTGCCGCCGATGGCGAAGATGTTCTTGCCAAAGCGGGTCTTGTTCCACAGCACCCAGACGAACACGCTGGCGATAGCGGCGTAGAAGGTCAGATAGGATAGCTTGAAGCCGCCCAGCTTGATGAACCCCTGCGCGAAGCTGGAGAAACGAGGATCGAAACCGGCTACCGGCGAGGCGCCCACCGAGTCAAAGTAGAGGGAGTTGATACCGTAGACGATGATCATGGTCCCCAGGGTGGTAATGAACGGGGTGACGTTCAGATAAGCCACGATAAGGCCGTTGACCAGACCGATCAGGGCCCCCACCACGCACACCAGCAGGATCACCGCCGGAATAGGCACTTCGCCCAGGCTGGGAAACACCTTGTTGACGTTGGTCAGCGCCTGCAGCATGGTCGCCGCGATGAGCGCTGCCAGGCCGACCTGACGACCGGCCGACAGATCCGTACCCTGGGTGATGATGATGCCAGCCACCCCCAGCGCAATGATGACCCGTACCGAAGACTGGGTCAGGATGTTGCTGAAGTTGGTGAGACTCAGGAAGGAGGGTTCCTTGATCACGATGATCATGAGCAGCACCAGCAGCACCACGTAGATGCCGTTCTCCTTGAGCGCCCGCATCAGATTGAAATTTTTAGCCGACTCCATAAATGTCTTCCTGTCTCTAGAGGTACAGAGATGCCAGGCGCAGTATCTCGCTCTGGTCAGTTTCTTTGGTATTGACGATCCCGGCGACCCGGCCATTGCTCATGACCATGATGCGATCCGTGATGCCGAGCAGTTCGGGCATTTCCGACGAGATGATGATGATGCCCTTGTCCTTCTTCGCCAGCTCCAAGATGAGCTGGTAAATCTCGAACTTGGCCCCCACGTCGATGCCGCGAGTCGGTTCATCCAGCATCAGGATCTCCGGCTGGGTCAGCAGCCAGCGGCCGATGATCACCTTCTGCTGGTTGCCCCCAGAGAGGGAACCGATCTGGGTCTGCTGGGTCGGTGTCTTGACCCGCATGGAGTCGATGACCCACTGGGTATCGCTCTTCATCTTGTTGTCGCTGAGCAGCCCCATGGAACCCTTGTAGTTGTCCATGTTGGCGATCAAGGAGTTGAAGGCGATATCGAGACGCGAATAGATGCCGGTGGAGCGCCGCTCCTCGGTCACCAGTGCAAAGCCGTTGCGGATTGCCTCGTGGGCATTGTGGTTCGCCACCGGCTGACCGTGCAGCTTGATGATCCCTTCACTGCGATCACGGATGCCGAACAGGGTCTCGACGATGTCGGTACGCTTGGCCCCCACCAGTCCGGCGATGCCGAGGATCTCCCCCTTGTGCAGGTTGAAGGTGATGTCCTGAATGGAGGGTTGGTTCTTCGCCGTCAGGTGCTCGACTTCGAGGATCACCTCTTTCGGCTGGTTGGTCTTCTCCGGGAAGCGCTGGGTCAACTCACGACCGACCATCATGCCGATGATCTGATCC
This sequence comes from Aeromonas sp. FL131, assembly GCF_049860615.1. Classification (NCBI taxonomy): domain Bacteria; kingdom Pseudomonadati; phylum Pseudomonadota; class Gammaproteobacteria; order Aeromonadales; family Aeromonadaceae; genus Aeromonas; species Aeromonas sp. FL131. The sequence continues at coordinate 4,777,854 of NZ_CP187595.1, read as the reverse complement.
ATGGTCATGCCCTTGAGCGGCTGGGTCGCCACCCACTGGCCATCCCGCAATATGGTGATCTCGTCACACAGCTGGAAGATCTCTTCCATCTTGTGGGAGATGTAGACGATGCCGCAGCCCTTCTCCTTGAGCTTGTTGATGATCTTGAAGAGGTGGCTCACCTCTTTCTCGGTCAGCGAGGAGGTGGGCTCGTCCATGATGACGATCTTGGCGTCATAGGAGAACGCCTTGGCGATCTCGATCATCTGCATCTGGGAGACGGAGAGGGTACCGACCTTGACCCGCGGGTCAATGTCGATGTCCAGCTCGTCGAAGATATGCTTGGTGTCCTGATACATCTTGCCGTGGTCGACGAACAGCCCCTTGGTGGGATAGCGACCGAGCCACATGTTGTCCATCACCGAGCGTTGCAGCACCAGGTTCAACTCCTGATGCACCATGGAGACGCCATTCTCCAGCGCCTCTTTGGAGGAGGTGAAGTTGATCTCCTGCCCCTTGAAGAAGATCTTGCCCTGATCCTTCTCGTAAATGCCGAACAGGCACTTGAGCAACGTGGATTTTCCTGCCCCGTTCTCGCCCATCAACGCATGCACAGAATGAGGACGGACCCGTAAATTGACATTATCGAGTGCCTTGACGCCGGGAAAGCTTTTACTGACGTCAATCATCTCCAACAGCCATTCTGATTGTTGCTGTGTTGTCATATCAGCCATCACATCTGGTTGAAACTGAGGGCAAGGGGAGACCCCTTGCCCGGGAGGAGGGAATTATTCGAATTTGGACAGGTTGTCAGCATCGACACCAACGTAGGGAACGCGCACAACCTTGTTGACGATGTTCCACTTGGTACCTTCACCGGCCGCTTTGCCTTCTGCCAGGTTCTTGGTCAGCTCGTAAGTCGCCTTGGCCTGGTTGGCGGCATCGTTCAGCACGGTACCGGCCATGGCACCGCTCTTGACCAGTGCCAGCGCTTCCGGCAGAGCATCAACCCCGAATACCGGGATGGCGGTCTTGCCCTGAGCCTTCAGCGACTCGACGGCACCCATCGCCATGCCATCGTTGTTGGCGATGACCACTTCGATCTTGTTGGCGTTGGGGCCGGAGATCCAGGCGTCCATCTTGTCCTTGGCCATGGCGGTATCCCACATACCGGTATCCATGTGCAGTTGCTCGGTCTTGATGCCGCCGTCGTTCAGGGTCTTGATGACGTAGGTGGTACGGGCTTCGGCATCGGGGTGACCCGGCTCCCCTTTCAGCAGCACGAACTGGATGACGCCATCCTTGTTCAGATCCCAGGCCGGGTTGGCTTTCCAGTGCTTGGCGATCAATTGACCCTGGATGATGCCTGACTCCTTGGAGTCGGTACCCACGTAGTAAGCCTTGTCATAGCTGGCGAGATCGGCAGCGCTCGGCTCCTTGTTGTAGAACACCACGGGCACGTCCTCGCCACGGGCCTTCTCGATCACGACCGGGGCCGCCGCCGGGTCAACCAGGTTGATGGCCAGCGCCTTCACGCCTTTGGCCAGCAGTACGTCGACCTGATCGTTCTGCTTGGACTGGTCATTCTGGGAGTCATTCATCAGCAGCTCCACCCCCGGGTTGGCCGCCGCTTCCTTCTCGATTGCCTTGCGCACTACCGCCATGAAGTTGTCGTCGTATTTGTAGACGGTCACCCCGATGCGGGTTTCGGCATGAGCGGTGGCCCCAGCCATCAGGCTCATCAGTACGGCGGCAATGGTCGTGATCTTTTTCATTGTTATGCTCCGATCTCTCTATCTGTTTTTGTAGGGAATGCTGTACACCAAGTGAACTGGCGCCAGCCTAATGTAATCAGTTTGTTGTATGACAATCTGTGATCATGACAACAAAATGAAAACGTTTACACTCTGTTACATAGCAACAAATCAATTAAAAATCATGCAGTTACATTTGATTGCCGACGCGAGAGCCCTGAACGAGGCTCTCTCTTGTTAAGCAATCACTCAGATTCAGCGTAGAACACAGTTCCAATAGTAGCCGCCCGGCTGTAACCAATATTCCGGCCGCACGCTCTGGCTCCAGGAGTCATCGCCCCCAATCCCCATATGAAAGCCATCGAGACAGAGGTGCAGCCCTCCCTCGGCCACCAGATCGGTCTGATGGCGGGCCTGTGCCAGCTGCTGCTGACTGAAGCGGCTCAAGCTGAAATGGAACAGCCCCTCGACCTCGACACTACCCAGCTGCAGCTGGCGGGTGTCACAGCGCAGTCCGTTGTCGGTCGGGAACACATACGCGGTGTGCAGCGCATCGAGCGACGACTGCCAGCGACCGAGGTCGGCAGCCAGCAGGCGATCCGGATAATTCTCATGCGGACCGCGCCCCAGCCAGCTCACCTCCTCCCCTGTCACCAGCACCTCGTCGGTCAGCCAGAGCCGGGCGCCGATACGTGGCAGAGATGGCATCTCGGCCGCCACTTCCACTTCGATGGCAAGGCGCATGGCGCCATCCTGATCGAATTCGTGGCGCCAGCGGGTCAGCAGCTTGAGCGTATCGCCGACGAAGTAGCCGTGGCGTACCGTCACAACCCCTTGGTCAGGGCTCACTACCAGATCGAGGCAGCGGTGCTGCAACTCATTGAGCCCGGCTTCCTGCCAGCGAGCGATCCAGGCGTTGGGATCGGCGTGGTCCGCCTCGCTGGTACCGATGTCGTTGTCGAGCGGTGCCCGATAGAAATGATCGGCTATGGCCTCTTTCAGTTGCTCGCGCCCCAGCTTGCACCAGCTTTGGACGCGGCCGCTGGCCTTGTCCAGCCGCCACTCGCTGGCGGCCGCCCGGATCTGCCAGCCATCCGCCAGCTCGATAAAGGTGGCCGGCGTGCGGGTGGCGGGCAGTGCCAGCGGCGCAGGCAGCATGCATTGCTGGCGCGCCACCTCGTGACCAGCCGCTGACCAGGGCGTGGCGGCGGGCTGCACGATGGCGAGATCCAGCCAGGCGAGCGCCCCCGGCGCAAAGGCCGGCAGCCGCTCCAGCAGAGTCAGCGTCATGCTTCCCTGCGGTGCCAGGGTGAGTGGGCATTCACCCTGGCTCACCACTACGCCGTCTTCGCACAGCCGCCACTGCAGCCGCTCGTTGTCCGTCTCGCGAAACAGGTATTCGCTGCGGATCTCGACCGTCAGCGGCTGGCGCTCGAGCAGCCTCAACCCGAACGGCTGCTGGGCCCGCTTGGCCTCAAACAGGGCGGGATGAGGGGTGCGGTCAGGGAAAACCAAACCGTTGCAGCAGAACTGGCGATCATTCGGGGTATCGCCGAAATCACCGCCATAGGCCCAGAAATGGCGGCCATCATCGGTCAGCTTGTCCAGTCCCTGATCGACCCAATCCCAGACGAAACCACCCTGCAACCGCGGATGATCGCGAAATGCCTGCCAGTAGTGGGCATAGCCCCCCAGGCTGTTGCCCATGGCGTGGGCGTATTCACACAGGAGCAGCGGGCGGGTCTCCCCCGGCAGGCCGATCCACTTGGCCAGCGCCCACTTGGGCACCGCCGGGAAAGGCTGATCCTGGTGGGTGCGGGCATACATGGGGCAGATGATGTCGGTGGCCGGCGTATCGGCCCCACCCCCTTCGTATTGCACCGGACGGCTCGGATCCGACTGCTTGACCCAGCCATACATGGCATCGTGGGCCGAGCCGTAGCCTGACTCGTTGCCAAGGGACCAGATGATGATGCTGGGGTGATTGAAGTCGCGAGCCACCATGCGGGTCACCCGCTCCAGGAAGGCGTTGCTCCAGGCGGGATCTCGTGCCAGCCGCCCCATGGGGGTCATGCCGTGGGTCTCCAGGTTTGCCTCGTCCACCACGTAGAGGCCGAGCCGGTCGCACAGCCGATAAAGCTCGGGGTGATTGGGGTAATGAGAGCAGCGCACCGCGTTGAAGTTGTGCCGCTTCATCAACAGCAGATCCTGCTCGATAGCGGCGGGGGTCACCACATGGCCGCTGGCCGCATCGTGTTCGTGGCGGTTGGCGCCGCGAATGAGCAGCGGCTGGCCGTTGACCCGCAGCAGTCCGCCACGGATCTCCACCGCCCGAAAGCCCACGTCATAGGCTTCGCTCTCGATGGGTTCCCCCTGCTCGTCCAGCAGAGTCAGGGTGAGGCGATAGAGGTGGGGGGTCTCGGCGCTCCACTTGCGCGGGGCCGCCACCTCGAGCCAGCACTCGGCGCGATCGTCATACGCCCCTTTCTCGTCAATGGCTTGCGTGCCGATCGGCTGGCGCAGGGTCGCCACCCGCTCGCCGCCGTCATAGAGATTGGCCGCCACCGACAGACCGACCCCATTGGCCGCCTGCAACGCGATCTTGAGGCGGCCATCGCGATAGCAGGCGTCCAGCTCTGGGGTGACCCGGATGTCCATCAGATGGCGGACCGGTTTGTGCAGCAGGCTGACGGAGCGGAAGATACCGCTCATGCGCCACATGTCCTGATCTTCCAGGTAGGAGCCGTCAGACCAGCGCAGCACCAGCACTGCCAGCCGGTTGTCACCGCCGCAGAGGAAAGAGGTCAGGTCAAATTCGGCAGGCAGCCGGCTGTCCTGGGAGTAACCGACCCAGCGACCGTTGCAGAAGAGGTGAAAGGCACTGTCCACCCCGTCGAAGATGATCCGGGTCTGACCGCTGGCGAGCCAGTCGGCCGGCACGCAGAACTCGCGGGAGTAGCAGCCGGTGGGATTCTCGGCCGGCACCCGCGGTGGATCGCACGGGAACGGATATTTGATGTTGGTGTAGATGGGCACATCCGTCGCAGGCCGCAACCCTGGGTAGGCCGCATCCAGCTGCCAGTTGCCCGGCACCTTGATGGGACAGGCATCCGGCAGATCCTCGACCAGCCACTGCTCCGGCACCAGCTCGGGCGCCGCGAAGAAGGAGAAACGCCACTCCCCATCCAGCAGGGTACGCGATGGCGAGGCGAGATCATCCCGCGCCGCAGCTTCGCTGCGCCAACTGAACAAGGGGGTATGGGCAGGCAACCGATTCACTGCGGTAATCGCCTGGGTCTGCCAGTCCTGACGGGCCACTATCTCCCTGAGCATTCTTCTCTCTCCCTGCATGAACGCCGAAAACGTATGCAGTGTAGGGGAGTTTTGCCCGGTGATCGGCGATCTCGCTCACACAGATGTAAACGATTACACTGAATTTGTTAAGTAAAACAGGGTAAAAATGCGCTAAATGCAGGTAAAAGGCGAAGGCTCCGGATCAGGCGCCGCAAAAACGGCGATCCGGAGCGATAAACGGAGGTAAATGAAAGGGATCAGCTTCGAACGGGCGCCACCGAGTGGCGGTTGATCAGGGTCGGGGTGTAAATGCGGCTCTGCACCGCCTCGCTTTCGCCCGCCGCCAGCTGCAGTGCCAGCTTGGCCGCCTGGGCAGCCATCAGTTCAACCGGGTAGCGCATGGTGGAGAGCTTGGGGCGCAGGTATCTGGCATAGATGATGTCATCGAAGCCCACCACCGACACCTCCTCCGGCACCTTGAGGCCGTTGTCCGCCAGCACCGAAATGGCCCCCGCCGCCATGGCATCGTTGTAGGCCACCACGGCCGTGATGGGCAGCCCCTTGGCCAGCAGGTTGAGCATGGCGCGCTCGCCGCCCTCCTCGTTGGGCATGCCGCTCTCCACCAGCTCGGGATCGGCGCGCAGCCCCGCCTCGGCCAGCGCATCCTGATAGCCCTGCAGCCGCAGGATGGCATCTTCGATGGCGTGATCCGAACTGAGGAAGGCGATGTGGCGGTGGCCCAGCTCCAGCAGATGGCGGGTCGCCGTGGCCGCCCCCTGCCGGTTGTTGAGGGCGATGCAGCGCCCCTTGAGTGCCGGGATGTCGCGGTTGATCAGCACCATGCCGGGCACCCGCAGCGCGTAGTCGATCAGCTCCTCGTCGCTCAGCGCCTTGCTGTGCACCACCAGCGCCTCGCAGCGCTTGCCGATCAGCAGTTCGATGGATTCGCGCTCCTGCCGTGCCTTGTGAAAACCATTACCCATCAACAGGTGCAGGCCCTGTTCCACCGCCACCGCGGCCACCCCCTTGACCAGGGCGCCGAAGAAGGGATCCGCCACGTCGCCCACCAGCACCCCCATGGTGTCACAGGTCTGGCTGACCAGTGCCCGCGCGTTGGCATTGGGGGTGTAGCCCAGTTCGGCCATGGCCTTCTGTACCACCTCGCGGGAAGCGGCACTGGCCTTGGGTGAGTTGTTCATCACCCGTGAAACCGTTGCCACCGATACGTTGGCCAAACGGGCGACATCCTTGATGGTACTCATGCTGTTTTCACTTATTTCACGGCTCGGGATGGCGCCATTATACCGAGCAATGTCACTGATAACAGGGGGGAAAACCATATTGCTGAAATGATGACCATCAAAACAAGTGTAATCGTTTACACATATTTGTTAGCCAGTTCACAGTTTGCCCGCCGGCCCCTCGGCTAGACTCCTTCACAGGCTTTTTTCAGCGTGGAGATGAGGATGAAAGTACTGGTCACCGGCGGCTGCGGCTACATCGGCAGCCACACCTGCCTGGCACTGCAAGCGGCTGGCATGGAGCCCGTGGTGGTGGACAACCTCTGCAACAGCAAGGCGGGCGTACTGGCTCGCATCGCCGCCATCAGCGGGCGCGAGCCCCGCTTCTATCAGGGGGACATCCGTGACCCGGCCCTGCTGGATCGCATCTTCAGCGAGCAACGGATCGACGCAGTGATCCACTTCGCCGCCCTCAAGGCGGTCGGCGAGTCCACCCGCCTCCCCCTCGCATACTACGAGAACAACCTGAGCGGCACCCTGGTATTGCTGCAGGCGATGCAGCGGGCCGGCGTCCATAACCTGGTGTTCAGCTCGTCGGCCACCGTCTACGGCGACCCGGCCAGCACCCCCATCCGGGAAGATTTCCCGCGCAGCGCCACCAACCCCTACGGCCGCTCCAAGCTGATCATCGAAGAGATCCTCGAGGATCTGCAGCGGGCCGAGCCGCACTGGAGCATGACCCTGCTGCGCTACTTCAACCCGGTCGGCGCCCACGAGTCGGGCACCATGGGGGAAGATCCCCAGGGGATCCCCAACAACCTCATGCCGTTTTTGACCCAGGTCGCCATCGGCCGGCGCGACTGCCTTTCCGTCTTTGGTAACGATTACCCTACTGTCGACGGCACCGGCGTGCGCGACTACATCCACGTGATGGATCTCGCCGAAGGGCACGTCAAAGCGTTGCAGCACTGCGCCAACAAAGGTGGCGTACACGTCTACAACCTGGGCACGGGCCAGGGCCAGAGCGTGCTGCAGATGGTCACGGCGTTCGAGACGGCCAGCGGCCGCCCCTTGCCCTATCGCATCGAACCAAGACGTCCCGGCGACATCGCCGAATGCTGGGCCGATCCCGCCAAGGCCGAGCGCGAGCTGGGCTGGCGAGCCCGAAGAGATCTGGCCGCCATGTGCGCCGACAGCTGGCGCTGGCAATCCGCCAACCCCCAGGGGTACGAGGCGTGATGTCCTTTTGCTCCCTTCTTCCGTCGCGGGAGAGGGGTCACAGATGAGCGGCGCACCCGCCCTCATCACTGCCCGCAATTCCTTTTATTGAGCTTGAGGAGTGATGATGTTCAACCCGGTTGATCACCCCCACCGTCGTTTCAACCCGCTGACCGGCCAATACGTGCTGGTCTCCCCTCACAGAGCCAAGCGTCCCTGGCAGGGCCAGGTCGAGAAGGTGAGCCAGGCGCCGAGCCAGGCCCATGACCCCGACTGTTTCCTCTGTGCCGGCAACAAGCGCGTCACCGGTGACCAGAACCCCGACTATCGGGACACCTTCGTCTTTACCAACGACTTCGCCGCCCTGATGCAGGACACCCCGGCCGCCAGTGGCGAGCAGGATCCCCTGCTCAAGCTGGAAGCCGCCCGTGGCACCAGCCGGGTCATCTGCTTCTCGCCGGATCACGGCAAGACCCTGCCCGAACTGCCCCTGCCTGCCATCGAGCAGGTGATCACCACCTGGATGGAGCAGGTGGCCGAGCTGTCGGCCCAGTGGGAGTGGGTGCAGGTGTTTGAAAACAAGGGCGCCGTCATGGGTTGCTCCAACCCGCACCCCCACGGTCAGCTGTGGGGCAGCGACTTCCTGCCCAATGAAATTGCCCGCGAAGAGCAGCACCAGCGCGACTGGCTGGCGGAGCACGGCCGCCCGCTGCTGGTCGACTACGTGGAGCGGGAGCTCAAAGACAGATCCCGTATCGTGGTGGAGACCGCCCACTGGCTGGCGGTAGTGCCCTTCTGGGCGGCCTGGCCGTTCGAGACCCTGCTGCTGCCCAAGCGCCACGTTCCCTCTCTGCTCGACCTCACCCCCGAGCTGCAGCAAGATCTGGCCATCGCGCTCAAGGAGCTCACCAGCCGCTACGACAACCTGTTCGAGTGCAGCTTCCCCTACTCCATGGGCTGGCACTTTGCTCCGCCCCGCTCCGACTGCCCAGAGGCGTGGCAACTGCATGCCCACTTCTATCCGCCGCTGCTGCGCTCCGCCACGGTGCGCAAATTCATGGTGGGCTTCGAGATGCTGGCCGAGACCCAGCGTGACCTTACCCCGGAACAAGCCGCGGAACGGCTGCGGGTGCTTTCCCCCATTCACTACAACCAGACCAATCAGGCCAACGAGGAGGCCCCATGACCCCGAGCCAGCGCGTCAGCGCCGTGTTTGCCGAGCAGTTTGAGCAACAACCCGACCTGCTGGTGCGGGCCCCCGGCCGCGTCAACCTCATCGGCGAGCACACCGACTACAACGACGGCTTCGTGTTGCCCTGCGCCATCGACTACGAGACCTGCGTCGCCATCGGCCTGCGCGATGACAGCCTGGTGCACGTGATCGCCGCCGACTACGGCAACCAGCGCGACCTGTTCGATCTCGACCAGCCCATCGGCCACCATGCCGACCAGCGCTGGAGCGACTACATCCGCGGGGTAGTGAAGTACCTGCAGGAACGAGGCTATCCGCTGCGCGGCCTCAATCTGGTGGTCTCCGGCAACGTGCCGCAGGGGGCCGGCCTCTCCTCTTCCGCCTCGCTGGAGGTGGCTATCGGCCAGGCTTTCAAGGAGGCACTTGGGCTCGCCATCACGCAGGCCGAGATTGCCCTCAACGGCCAGCAGGCGGAGAACCAGTTCGTCGGCTGCAACTGCGGCATCATGGACCAGATGATCTCCGCCAGCGGCAAACAGGATCATGCCCTGCTGCTCGACTGTCGCTCGCTGGAAACCCGCCTCATCCCCATGCCCACCGATCTGGCGGTGCTGATCGTCAACTCCAACGTGCGCCGCGGCCTGGTGGACAGTGAATACAACACCCGCCGCCAGCAGTGCGAAGCCGCCGCCCGTCACTACGGGGTCAAGGCGCTGCGCGATCTGGATCTGGCGGCGCTGGAAGCGGGCAAGGCCGGGCTGGATGAGGTCTGCTACCGCCGTGCCCGTCACGTGGTGGGCGACAACAGCCGCACCCTGGCCGCCGCCGACGCGCTGGCGCAAGGGGATCTGGTGCGCCTCGGCGAGCTGATGGCCGACTCCCACGCCGCCATGCGCGATGACTTCGAAATTACCGTGCCCGCCATCGATGGTCTGGTGGAGATCATCAAGGCCAGGATCGGCACCGAAGGCGGTGTGCGGATGACCGGTGGCGGCTTCGGTGGCTGCGTGGTCGCCCTGCTGCACCCCGACAAGGTGGCCGAGGTGATCGCCGCGGTCGATGCCGAGTACCCGGCCCGCTTCGGCCTCAAGGCCGACAGCTACGTCTGCCGCGCCAGCGCGGGGGCGGGAAAACTATGAGCCCATTGATGATGCAGACCGACGGCGACGTCTGCCGGATCGGCAACACAGGTGCAGGCAGACTATGAGCGATGCCATGATCCCGTTCGAGCTGGAAAACGAGGAGGGGCTGCGCCTGCGCGGCCTCGATTTCGGCGCCACCCTCACCTCCCTCACCCTGCCGGTGGCGGGCGGGCGCCGTGAAGTGCTGCTGGGCTGTGCCGATGAGGCCTACCCCGCCCAGCAGGTGTGGCTGGGGGCGGTGGCGGGGCGCTTTGCCAACCGCATCGGCGGCGCCGAACTGCTGCGCGACGGCCAGCGCTGGCCGCTGGATGCCAACCAGCCGCCCCACTGCCTGCACGGCGGACGGGCGGGGTTTCATCGCCAGCACTGGCAGATCAAGGAGCGGGAGGCGGACCGGGTCAGACTGACCCTGCTCTCCCGTAGCGGGGAGCAGGGCTTTCCCGGCAACCTGCGGGTCACGCTGGAGTACCGGCTGGAGCAGTGCGATCTGGTGGTGGATTTCGTCGCCAGCACGGATGCCGTGACCCCGGTCAGCCTCACCAGCCACACCTACTTCAATCTCGATGGACAAGCCGCCGACGGCGATGTTCGCGGCCACCTCATCCGCCTCAATGCCGACCGTTTCCTGCCGACCGACCCGAGCGGACTGCCGCTCGCGCTCGCACCGGTGGAGGGGCCGTTCGATCTGCGCCACGAACGCCTTATCGGACAAGATTGGCTGAGCCACCCCCAGCAGCAACAGGCCAAGGGGTATGACCACGCCTTTGTGCTCAACGGGCCGACCGCCGAGTGGGCGGCGCGGGTGGTCTCGGGGGATCGGCAGCTGGCGATGGAGGTCTATACCAACCAGCCCTCGCTGCAGTTCTACACCGGCAACTGGCTGGCCAATACGCCGGCACGCGATGGCCAACTCCATCAGGATCACGCCGGCTTCTGTCTGGAGGCTCAGCAGTTGCCGGACAGCCCCAACCGGCCCGAGCTGGGGGATCCCTGGCTGTTGCCGGGGCAGACCTATCGCCACCAGACCCGTTATCGCTTTATCGCCGCCGGCTGACCCCGGCGCCCTCCGCCAAGCCTGCGCTGACCACCCCAGGCGAGGCCGGGGCGGCGTCACCATTTCGCGGCACTCTGACTACACGCTGGCCCCGCGCGATCTTCCCCACGCCGATATGGCGGATGAAGAGGGCGCGGGGTCACCCGTCACATCCGCTCGCACACAAGTCCACGCAAGGAGTCGTTATGGATGATCACTACCTCGCCGCCCCCGACCGCTATCAGCGCCAGCCCTATCGACCCGCCGGTCGCCACGGCCTGCGCCTGCCCGGCATAGCTCTCGGCCTCTGGCACAACTTCGGCGCCGAGTGCGATCCCGCCACCGCGAAAGCCATGGTGCACCAGGCGTTCGATCTGGGTATCACCCACTTCGATCTGGCCAACAACTACGGGCCGCCGCCGGGGTCGGCCGAGATCACCTTCGGCAAGCTGCTCAAGGGGAGCCTGGCTCCCTATCGGGACGAGCTCATCATCGCCAGCAAGGCGGGATACATCATGTGGGATGGCCCCTACGGCGACGGCGGCAGTGCCAAATACCTGTTTGCCAGCCTGCACCAGAGCCTGCGCCGGCTCGGTCTGGACTACGTGGACATCTTCTATCACCACAGACCGGATCCGCGCACCCCGCTGGAGGAGACCTGTCAGGCGCTGGCCCTGATGGTACGTCAGGGCAAGGCGCTCTACGTCGGCCTCTCCAACTACCCGGCCCCGCTCGCCGCACAGGCCGCCGCCCGGCTGGCGGAGCTGGGCACCCCCTGTCTCGTCAATCAGCTCAAATACTCCCTGTTCCAGCGCGATATTGAGCCCGAAACCCTGCCGGTCTGCCGCGAACACGGCATGGGGGTGGTCGCCTTCTCCCCGCTGGCCGGCGGGCTGCTGAGCGATCGCTACCTGGCCGGCATTCCAGCAGATTCGCGCGCCGCCAGTGCCAGCCCCTTCCTCAAGCCCGAGCAGATCACCGCCGGGAAGCTGGCCACCATCCGTGCCCTGCACGCGCTGGCGCAGCAGCGGGGCCAGCCGCTGTCGCAACTGGCGCTGCAGTGGGTGCTGCGCGACTCTGTGGTGAGCTGTGCCCTGATCGGTGCCAGCAGCCCGCAGCAGATTGTCAGCGCGGTGGAAGCCCAGGCCCAGCCCCCGCTGGATGCGGCGCTGCTGCAGCAAATCGAGGGGATCCTGGCCAGTCAGGGCACCGCCTGATCGGGGCCAAGGCCGACGGCGAACAAATCTGACCCGAACGAAAACCCATGGCCCCTCCGTCGATCCCGCCGGCGGGGCCTGCCACCGACACAATATTCACTGGTTGCCCGCCCGATTTTCCTCCATCATTGGTCGCCCCTGGCTCGGCTCGGGGCCGACTTCATCCGGACCAATAATCAAGAGATCTGAAACATGACAGAGTCTTACGCCCTGTTTGTCGCCTTCGTGCTGGGCATAGTGGAGGGCCTGACCGAGTTCCTCCCCGTCTCCTCCACCGGCCACATGATCATCGTCGGCCACCTGCTTGGCTTCGACGGCCCCAAGGCTGCCACCTTCGAAGTGGTGATCCAGATGGGCTCCATCCTGGCGGTGGTTGCCGTGTTCTGGCGCCGCCTGTTTGGCCTGATCGGCATCCACTTCGGCCAGAAACCGGCGCAGGGACACGCCACCCTCTCGCTGGTGCACATCATCCTCGGCATGCTGCCTGCCGTGATCATCGGCCTCGCCATCCACAGCTGGATCAAGGCTAATCTGTTCGGCCCACAGACCGTGATGTACGCCCTGGTGGCCGGCGGCATCCTGCTGATCATCGCCGAGAAGTTCCGCCCGGCAGTGCGCTCCGAAACCCTGGACGACATCAGCTACAAGCAGGCGCTCGGTATCGGTCTGTTCCAGTGTCTGGCGCTCTGGCCCGGTTTCTCCCGCTCCGGTGCCACCATCAGCGGCGGCATGCTGATGGGGATCAGCCGCCAGGCGGCGGCCGAGTTCTCCTTCATCCTGGCGGTACCCATGATGGTGGCGGCCAGCGGGCTGGATCTCTACAAGAGCCGGGATCTGCTCTCCATGGCCGACTTCCCCATGTTCGCGGTGGGCTTCATCACCGCCTTCGTGGTGGCCATGATCGCCATCAAGACCTTCCTGGCGCTGATCCGTCGCCTCGACTTCATCCCGTTCGCCATCTACCGCTTCGTGGTGGCCTTCGCCGTCTATCTGGTGTTCGTCGCCTGATCCGGCCGCGACACCATGCAAAAAGGGACCTCGAGGGTCCCTTTTTTTATTGCCGCCATGGCTCAGTAGAGGCGATGGCTGATGCCGTTGAGCAGCCGCGACAATCCCTTGGTGAACTGGACCGGCGCATCCTGCACCGTGTAGCAGAGGCAGCCGTCCGGGGTGTGCGGGCTGTGGGCGTGGCTGGCATCGCGCCAGATGAAGTCCCCGGCCTGATAGCGGATGTCGCCATCTTCGATGGTGCCAGCCAGCAGCAGGGTCAGCTCGTAGCCCTTGTGAGTGTGCTCCGGGATGCGGCCACCCGCCTCTATGTGCAGCAGGCTGGCGCGGGCCCCCTGCTCGTCGAGCGGCAGGCTCACCTGCCGGATGGCACCGATGTGGCGCCAGCTGGAGGCGTGATGTCGGGCCAGCACCCGCGGCAACCGGTACGACTGGCCCGCCACCTGCAGCTCGGGCTGGACCGCCGCCGACTGACTCAACGCGGCCGCACTGGCCACCGGCTGCTGCAGGATGCCGGCCAGCATGGCATCGAACGCCGCCGGCAAGGGCTCGCACTCTTCGGCCGGCGCCAGGTATTGCCGGGCCAGCTCCTCTTCGCAGGCCCGCAGCCGGGCCGCGCAATCGGGGCAGAGCTCGCAGTGGGCGGAAACGCCGACGGCCAGCGGCAGGGGCAGTTCGTCGGCGGCAAAGGCGCGCAACATGGCCTGAACGGGATGGGCTTTAATCATGGCCTTGCTCCACTTGTTCCTTCAATTTTTGTAATGCCAGTCTGAGGCGGGATTTGATGGTGCCGAGCGGCACGCCGAGCCGGTCTGCCAGCTCCTGCTGGGAGAGCTCCTGCAGGTAGATGCCGCGCACCACCTGCTGCTGCGATTCCGGCAGGGTACCGACGTAATGGGCCATCTGGCGGGTCAGCACGGCGTCTTCGCCGCCGCTCAGGTGCTCCTCTTCCGCCCTGAACTCCAGCATGGGCCACAGCTCCTCGGCACAGAGTTCTTCTTTGCTGGCGCGGCGTCGGCGCAGCATGTCGAAGCCCTGATTGCGCATCACTGTGTAGATCCAGGTGGTGGCACCCCCCTTGTCGGGGTGATAGAGCCGGGCCTTCTGCCACACCAGCAACATGGTCTCCTGCACCAGTTCCATGGCGTTGGCCTCGCTGCCGAGGTGGCGCAGCCCGTAGCTGCGGATGCGCGGGGCAAAGTGCTGGAACAGGGTGGCGAAGGCGGCCTTGTCGCCATGCTCGGCCACCCGCACCAGCAGGGATTTCAGATCGCCGGCGGGGTCATCCATGGGGGGCGATATCCTGTGCGGAGTCGATTGTGATTGGCCAGTATATGCCATGGCGCCGTACCTTGAAGAGGGTGATGAGTGCCAATACGTGCGCCGCGGCAAAAGGATCACCGGCGCCGTATCAAAGAGGGCTCAATGGCTGGCGACCAGCAACCCGCTCAGCAGGGAGAGCGCCGGCTGGTTGTCTTCCGCCGCCACCAGCCACTGCTTCTGCTCCACCGGGATCGGCAGCACCTCCAGCCAGCGCTGGGCCACCCAGCTGGCATCGCCCCAGTCGGGGTTGCGATAGAGGGCCGCGTATTCCGGGTAGTCCTCGAACACCTCCTGCAGCGCCCTGGCCAGCGAGTGCTGGTCGGCATTGAGCCGGCCGGTACGCCAGGGGGGCAACTGCTCCACCTCCCCAATCCGCAAGCCGTCTGCCTCCTGCCACAGATCGGTGATCCTGACCCGCTCCATGCCAAGCACCGTGATGCCGAGCAGGCCGTCCGGCAGTTGATCGAAGTCGACGATCCGCACCCGGGTGGCGATGGGGTACATGTTGCGCAGCGTATCGGGCTGGCGGGGATCCAGCATGCAGAGGGCGAAGCCCTGATCTCCCGCCTGGGCGATCATGCGCTGGTATCTGGGCTCGAAGATGCGCAGCGGCATGATGCCGCCGGGCAGCAGATGGGCCGAGAGGGGAAACAGCGCCAGTTTCATCGACAGATTCCTCGGTAAAAGGTCCCTGTTGATACGACCGTGCCGACGGGGCAGATCATTCAGAACGAGTTGGAATAAAAAACCCCTTAACAATCAGGGGAAAATAGCCTGGACAAGCCGCTTCGATATGCAGTAGAAATGGATAAGCACCACAATTTCCGTCCAATATTCTGGATTACGGTGCCAAATGCAGTGAAATATCCGCCCGTCCAACTCCGGCGGGCCGTCCCTATAGTTTTCTCGGGCCGATGCGGGTAAAATTCACGCCCTTATATATCAGTCATTTTTCGACGCGCAACCTTGGTGGTCAGTTATGAAAGAGCATATTCATCATCTACTTGAACAAACGGTAGCCAATCTGAAGTCAGCGGGCGTCCTGCCGGCGGACCTGGAAGCCCGCGTGCAAGTAGACCGATGCAAGGAGAAGGCTCACGGCGACCTGGCCACCAACCTGGCCATGCTGCTGGCCAAACCGGCCCGCAAGAATCCCCGTGAGCTGGCCGCTGCCATCATCGAGCACCTGCCCGCCTCCGATCTGATCGCCAAGGTCGAGATCGCCGGCCCCGGCTTCATCAACTTCTTCTTTGACCCGAGCTGGCTGGCCGGTCAGGTGGAGGCCATGGTCGCCTCTGCCAACGCCAACGTGAAGCTGCCGGCGCCGCAGACCGTGGTGGTGGACTACTCCGCCCCCAACGTGGCCAAGGAGATGGCGGTGCACCACATCCGCTCCACCGTCCTCGGTGACGTGGCCGCCCGTGCGCTGGAGTTCCTCGGCCACAAGGTGGTGCGTGCCAACCACATCGGTGACTGGGGTACCCAGTTCGGCATGCTGATCGCCTATCTGGAGAAGATGGCCAACGAGCACGCCTCCGACATGGAGCTGCGCGATCTGGAAGCCTTCTACACCCAGGCCAAGCGTCACTACGACGAAGACGAAGCCTTCGCCGAGCGCGCGCGCAACTACGTGGTCAAGCTGCAGGGCGGTGATGAGTACTGCCGCACCATGTGGAAGAAGCTGGTCGACATGACCATGGAGCAGAACCAGCGCAACTACGACCGCCTGAATGTCTCCCTGACCAACAAGGACATCATGGGCGAGTCCATGTACAACGACATGCTGCCGGAGATCGTCGCCGATCTGAAAGCGCGCGGTCTGGCGGTCGAGAGCGAAGGCGCCACCGTCGTCTTCCTGGACGAGTACAAGAACAAGGATGGCGAGCCCATGGGCGTCATCATCCAGAAGAGCGATGGCGGCTTCCTCTACACCACCACCGACATCGCCTGTGCCAAATACCGTTACGAAACCCTGGGCGCCGACCGGGTGATGTACTTCATCGACTCCCGTCAGCACCAGCACCTGATGCAGGCCTGGACCATCACCCGCAAGGCGGGCTATGTGCCGGAATCCGTACCGCTCGAGCACCACGCCTTCGGCATGATGCTGGGCAAGGACGGCCGTCCCTACAAGACCCGTTCCGGCGGTACCGTCAAGCTGGTCGAACTGCTGAACGAAGCCGAAGAGCGCGCCAGCGCCCTGCTGGAGAGCCGCAACAGCGACCTCTCTGCCGAAGAGAAGGCCCAGGTGGTGCACGCCATCGCCATGGGCGCGGTCAAGTATGCGGATCTCTCCAAGAACCGTACCACCGACTACATCTTCGACTGGGACCTGATGCTCTCCTTTGAAGGCAACACGGCGCCGTACCTGCAGTACGCCTACACCCGCATCCAGTCCATCTTCCGCAAGGCCGGCGTCGATGCCGACACCCTGAGCGGTCATGTGGTGCTGAACGAGGAAGCGGAAGAGGTGCTGGCCCAGAAGCTGATCCAGTTCTCCGACGCGGTCAACGGCGTGGCGGACAAGGGCATGCCGCACCTGCTCTGTACCTATCTGTACGAGCTGTCCGGCAACTTCATGACCTTCTACGAAGCCTGCCCGATCAACAAGGATGGCGTCGACGAAGCGACCCGTCAGAGCCGTCTGCTGCTGTGCGCCGCCACCGCCAAGGTCCTCAAGCTGGGTCTGGGCGTACTGGGCATCCACACCCTGGAGCGCATGTAATAGATGGCGACCCGGGATTATGTCGGCAGCCGCCCGCGACGTCGGGCGGGTGGTCGCAACACCAAGAAAGCGGCACCTCGCCGCTTTCCTGTTATCCCGGCCCTGCTGGCCGGGGCGCTGCTGGCAGGGTTCGGCGGCTTCCTCTACACCATCAGTGGCAAGGGTCATGATGCCCCGACCATCGAAGAGCAGGTGAAAGCCAACAAGCCCAAGACACAGAACAACGGTCTGCCGCAGGAGAAGTGGAGCTATATCGAACGGCTGGAGAACAAGCAGGTCGATATCACCGAGCCGCCGCCCCAGCCGGGCGTGCTGCCGCCACCGCCGGCGGAAACCATGACCCTGCAGCCGGAGAAGCTGCCGCAACCGGTGCCGACCGACATTCCCCAGCCGGGTACCCCCATCGGTCAGGTGCAGCCCTACAAGCCGCAACCGGTACAACCGGCCAAGCCGGCGACCGGCGCACCGGTGGCCAGTGCCCAGGAGCAGGTGATCGACCGCAAGGCCGAACGGGACCGGATGGAACGGGAGCTGCGGGCCGAACTGGAGCGGGAACGGGCCGAGGCCGCCAAGGCCAAGGCGGCGACCCCGCCTGCAACGGCCGACAACGAACGCTACATGATGCAGTGCGCCGCCCTGCGCTCGCAGGATTCCGCCGAATCGCTCAAGGCGCGCATCGCCTTCACCGCCGGGCTCTCTTCCAGCCTGCAGGTGGTCAACGGGGCCGGTGGCGCCGTCTACAAGGTGATGGTCGGCCCCTTCAGCGGCAAGGCGGCGGCCGATGCGGCCAACCGCAAGCTGCAGGGCTCCGGCATCAGCGGCTGCATCCCCAAGAAGGGCTGATCGCCGCGTTCATACCACAGGGCCGGGTGGCAACACCCGGCCCTGTTTCTTTTGGTGCCACTTGCCACCGCTCCTCTCCCGCCCCGTTGATCTCGCCAAACCGCAGGCTTGAAAAGCCGGTTTGCCATCCCCATCTTTCTTGCCATGCACAGTCAGGCCGTCATTCGGCTCAAGCGAGGTAAGTAAAGTGACTACCATAGTTTCAGTTCGCCGCAACGGTCAGGTCGTCATCGGTGGCGATGGCCAGGTTTCCCTTGGCAACACCGTCATGAAGGGCAACGCCCGCAAGGTTCATCGCCTCTACAACGGCAAGGTACTGGCTGGTTTCGCCGGCGGCACCGCCGACGCCTTCACCCTGCTCGAGCGCTTCGAAGCCAAACTGCAGGCCCATCAGGGCAACCTGGAGCGCGCCGCCGTGGCGCTGGCCAAGGACTGGCGCACCGATCGCGCCCTGCGCCGCCTCGAGGCCCTGCTGGCCGTCGCCGACGAGCACAAATCCTTCATCATCACCGGCAACGGTGACGTGGTGCAGCCTGAGCACGATCTCATCGCCATCGGCAGCGGCGGCAACTTTGCCCAGTCCGCCGCCATCGCCCTGCTGGAGAACACCGAACTCGACGCCAAGAGCATCGTCGAGAAGTCCCTCAAGATTGCAGGCGACATCTGTGTGTTCACCAACGGCAACCACACCATCGAAGTGCTGGATTATTCAGCTAAATAAGTCGGCGAAATAGGGCCGCCACATAGGGCCGCCAGCCAAACCCCATTTTCCAAGGGGTGGGTCCTGCCCGCCCCGGATACAGGAACGCCATCATGTCCGAGATGACCCCGAGAGAAATCGTCCACGAGCTGGATCGTCACATCATCGGCCAGGCCGACGCCAAGCGCGCGGTCGCCGTCGCCCTGCGCAACCGCTGGCGCCGGATGCAACTCGATGAAGAGATGCGCCATGAAGTGACCCCGAAAAACATCCTGATGATAGGCCCGACCGGCGTCGGCAAGACCGAGATCGCCCGTCGTCTGGCCAAGCTGGCCAACGCCCCCTTCATCAAGGTGGAAGCGACCAAGTTCACCGAAGTGGGCTATGTCGGCAAGGAAGTAGACAGCATCATCCGCGATCTGACCGATGCCGCCATCAAGCTGGTGCGCGAAACCGAGATGGAGAAGATGAAATACCGCGCCGAGGAAGCCGCCGAAGAGCGCATCCTCGACGCCCTGCTGCCCAACCCGCGCAACAGCTGGGGCGAGGAGGAGAAAGCCGACAACTCCAACACCCGCCAGATCTTCCGCAAGAAACTGCGGGAAGGTCAGCTGGATGACAAAGAGATCGAGCTGGAGCTTTCCGCCTCCCCGATGGGCGTCGAAATCATGACCCCGCCGGGCATGGAAGAGATGGCCAACCAGTTGCAGGGGCTGTTCCAGAACCTGGGCCAGAACCAGAAGAAGAAGCGCAAGATCAAGGTCAAAGAGGCCATGAAGGCGCTGATCGAAGAGGAAGCGGCCCGTCTGGTCAATCCGGAAGAGCTGAAGCAGAAGGCCATTGCCGCGGTCGAGAACAACGGCATCGTCTTCCTCGACGAGATCGACAAGATCTGCAAGCGTGGCGAGAGCTCGGGCCCCGATGCCTCCCGTGAAGGGGTGCAGCGCGACCTGCTGCCGCTGGTCGAGGGCTGCACCGTCAACACCAAGCACGGCATGGTCAAGACCGACCACATCCTGTTCGTTGCCTCCGGCGCCTTCCAGATCGCCAAGCCGTCGGACCTCATCCCCGAGCTGCAGGGCCGCCTGCCGATCCGGGTCGAGCTGACCGCACTGACCACCGATGACTTCGAGCGGATCCTGACCGAACCGAACGCCTCGCTGACCGATCAGTACCAGGCACTGATGGCCACCGAAGGGGTCAAGATCGAGTTCACCAAGGATGGCATCCGCCGTCTGGCCGAAGCGGCCTGGCAGGTCAACGAGCGCACCGAAAACATCGGTGCCCGCCGCCTGCACACCGTGATGGAGCGCCTGATGGAAGATATCTCCTACGACGCCTCCGAGAAATCCGGCGAGACCTTCGTCATCGACACCGACTACGTCAACGCCCACCTCGGCAAGCTGATTGAAGACGAGGATCTGAGCCGCTTTATCCTGTAAATCGAGAACGAGGAGCTGAGCGCTTTAATATCCTGTAAGCGAACCGCTCAATCTCATCACAAGACGCCTCCCCTGTGGAGGCGTCTTCGTTTTCAACACCCTCCCGACTCGCAGCCTGCCCGGGTCGCTTCGGCCGGCGCACAGCACTGGTCTCTTCCCGCCAGCCAGAGCGCGGCCAGCAGCAACACGCCGCTCAGGGCGAAGCAGGCCTGCATGGCGAAGTGCAGCTCGCTGGCACTGGCGACGGCCGGATCGCCCCCTCCCACCAGACCGGCAAACAGGGCGCCGAGCCCGGCCGCCCCCGTCAGCTGACCCAGGTTGCGCGCCAGGGTCAGCAACCCGGCCACTGCTCCGCGCGCCTGTCCACCGCTGCCACCGATCACGGCGCTGTTGTTGGCGGTCTGAAACAGGGCGTAGCCGGCGGTCAGCAACAGGATCGGCAGCAGATAGCCGAGCGGGCCAAGGGCTGGGCTGAGCACCGCCAGCAAGGCCGCGGCGGCGCTCATCAGCAGCAATCCCAGCCGCACCACTGTGATGGCACCGACCCTGTCCACCAGCCAGCCGGCGGGCAGCCCGGTCAGCGCCGCCAGCAGGGGCCCGCCCGAGATGAGCAACCCGCTGGTCAGCGGATCGAGCCCGAATGCCCCCTGCAGATAGAAGGGGCCGATCAGCAGGGTCAACACCATGATGCCGGCCACCAGCGCACTGGCCGCCAGACCACCGCGCAGCCGACGGGTACCCAGCAGCGCCAGCGGTAACAGGGGGGCGGCAGCACCCAGCTCGTTGCGCACCAGCCAGGCGGTGGCCAGCAGCGCCCCACCCCCCAGCCAGAGGGCCAGCGTCCCCGTCGAGGTAAGGGCCAGCCCGTAGCAGAGCAGCGCCAGCAGCAAGAGTGACAGACTCGCCAGATTGAGCCTCTCTCCCTCTGTGCACGCCTCATCCCGAGGCAAACCGAACAGGCCGCAGACCAGCGCCAGCAGGCCGATCGGCAGCAGTGCGAGAAAGGCCGGCTGCCAGCCGGCAATATCCAGCAGCAGACCGCCAAACGAGGGGCCGAGGGCCGTGCCACAGGCCGAGAGGGTACCGAGCAGCCCCATGCCCCGGCCGCGCCGCGCCGGCGACACCAGCTGGCCCATCATGGCCAGCGACAGCACCAGCATGCAGGCCGCTCCCGCCCCCTGCAGCACCCGGGCGACGACCAGCCAGCCGATGGTCGGTGCCAGCGCGCAGAGCAGGCTGGACAGCACAAACAGCCCCATGCCCCACAGCAGCAGGTGGCGCCGGCCGAACCTGTCCCCCAGCCGGCCCGCCACCACCGTCAGGCAGGTGAGCCCAAGCAGATAGGCCACCAGCACCCACTGCAGACTGGCGAAGGGAACGGCAAAGTCCGCACCCAGTGCCGGCAGCAGCATGCTGGCCATGCTCCCCGCCAGCATGGGCAACAGGGTGGCGAGGCCAAGCGCCAGCAGACCGAGGCGGCGCGCAGCGGGAGGTAAAACACGGGTGAAGGGTGACATGATCCGGGCTCCACAAAGGGGTGATGACGACAAGGCTAGTGGGGCCGATGAACAGGCGGAAGACGCACCCGTTGCAACTTATCAATGCACTGGACGCCATATGAGGGGGCCCGTTCTCGGGTATGATGAAGCTGGCCCCTTTGTTCCCACCTCGATGAAGGCATGCACATGAGCACTCCCGACCTCAACCTGCTGATCACCCTGGATGCCCTGCTGGACGAAGGCAGCGTGGCGGGCGCGGCCAGACGACTGGGCCTGAGCCCCTCCGCCATGAGCCGGGCCCTGGCCAGGCTGCGGGAGACCACCGGCGACCCGCTGCTGGTGCGGGCTGGTCGCGGCCTGGTGCCCACTCCCAGGGCGTTGCTGCTGCGCGAGCAGGTCGGCCGGCTGGTGCAGGAGGCCGAGGAGGTGCTGCGCCCCCGGCTGGAGGTCGACCCGGCGCGGCTGGAGCGTACCTTCACCCTGCGCGCCAGCGAGGGGCTGGTGGAACTGTTCGGCGCCGCCCTGCTGAGCCGGCTCGCCGCCGAAGCGCCGGGGGTGCGGCTCCACTTTCTGGCCAAACCCGACAAGGAGAGCGGCCCCCTGCGCAGCGGCGAGCTGGATTTCGAGACCGGGGTGATCAGCGCCACCACGGCGCCCGAGCTGCGTACCCAGGCGCTGTTTCAGGACCACTTCGTCGCGGTGGTGCGGCCGGGCCATCCGCTGTGCGAGGGGCTACTGACCCCCACCCGCTACGCCGCCGCCCGTCACATCATGGTGTCTCGGCGTGCGCAGGAGCACGGCCCCATCGACGAGGCGCTCGCCGCCCTCAAGCTGGAGCGCACCATCACCACGCTGGTGCCGGGTTTTGCCACGGCGCTGGCGCTGGTACGGGGCAGCGACCTGGTGGCGACCGTGCCCCGCCTGCACTGTGCCGCTCTGCACGCCGAGCTGACGACCCTGCCCCTGCCCTTCACGCTGCCCGGGATCCGGGTCGCCCTGCTCTGGCACCCCCGGCTGGATGCGGATCCGGGCCACCGCTGGCTGCGCGCCCTGATACGGGACACCTGTGCCCGGCCCCCCTATCACACCGGGGCCACCGACACCCCCTGATCCAGGTCAGGCAGCTCCCGGCTCCATCACAGGCCTCTTGTGGCCCGGGCACCCGCACCCGGGACCAGAAGCGCCTTTCACCACCCCGTCACACCGACATGCCCGTGGCTTGGGCACAAGCGGTGGATCCTTCCCCCTGCCGGACGGGGATCACGTACCCTCAGAGCGGGGCGGATCACATTGCGGGCAAAAAGATCCTGCCGCCCGCTTCCGCATTTTTTATGCGGTCGTATAATTGCGTATAAAATGCATACACCAGGAGCACCAGCCAGATGCACCCCACCCGTCAGAAACTGCTCGATACCGGCCTCGCCATCGCCACCGACAAGGGGCTGCGCGGCCTGACGGTGCGCGAGCTGGCGGCGGCGGCCGAGGTGAACCTCGGCTCCTTCGTCTACCACTTCGGCAACCGCGACGCCTTTATCGACGAGCTGGTGGAGCTCTGGTACGCCCCCCTCTATGACGAGCTCAAGGCGGTGGCAGCCAAGGGCTCCTACCCCTCTGCCATCGCCATGTTCGAGGCCACCATGGAGGCGCTGATCGGGCTGGTGGCGCGCCAGCGCGGCTTCATCAACCACCTGTTTGGCGATGCGCTGGCGGGGGAAGGGGCGGCCCAGCGCTTTCTGCTCAGCCTGCCGCGCCGTCACCCCCTGCTGCTGATCGAACAGGTACGGATGGCACAGGCGGAAGGGTCGCTGGTCGCGGGTCACCCGCTCCAGCTGATGATCTTCATCATGGGGTCGGTCGGCCTGCCGCTGGTGATCGCCGGCAGCGGTCGTCAGCTCGGCTGGCTGCCCGAAGAGGCCGCCCCCTTTCTCAGCCAGATAGACAACCCAGAGGCCGCCAGACAACGGCTGGTATGGGCCCTGCGCGGCCTGCGCCCCACCGATATGAAAGAAGGAGAAGCGGCATGAAACAACGCATTGCAATCCTGGCCCTGCTGCTAACCGTTATCGGTGGCTACCTCTGGTGGCAGGGGCGCCCGGCCGACGGCTCCATCCTCTACGGCAACGTCGACATTCGCGACGTCAATCTGGCCTTTCGGGTCGGCGGCCGCGTCGTTCAGGTGCTGGTGGACGAGGGGGATAGGGTAAAAGCCGGTCAACTGCTGGCCCGCCTCGATCCGGCCCCCCTCACCCACAGCCGCGACAGCGCCTTGGCCAATCTGGCTGCGCTCACTGCCGCCAACGCCTTGATCCACAAGGGCTATCGCAGCGAAGAGACCGACCGGGCCCGGGCCGCACTGGCCGCCGCCGAAGCCGCCGCGCTGGAGGCCGACCAACAGTGGCGCCGCCAGAGCGCATTGGCAGCCACCGGCGCCATCTCCCGTGGTCAGCTCGATACCGCCCGCTCCCAGCGGGATCAGACCCAGGCGCAGGTACGCTCGGCACGCGAACAGCTCGCCCAGCTCGAAACCGGCTACCGCCCGGAGGAAATCGCCCAGTCCGATGCCCAGCTGGAAGGGGCCAAAGCGGCGCTCGCCAGTGCCGAACTGGCGCTGGCGGATGCCAACCTGACCGCCCCCAGCGATGGCATCATCATCAGCCGCGCCGTCGAGAATGGCAGCATGGTGCAGAGCGGAGCGACCGCCTTCAACCTCTCCCTGACCGCACCGGTCTGGGTGCGCGCCTATGTGGAGGAGCCCTGGCTCGGCCACTTCCCGAGCGGCGCCAAGGTGACCCTCACCACCGACTCGCGGCCGGACAAGCCCTATCACGGGGTGGTGGGCTTTGTCTCGCCCACCGCCGAGTTCACCCCGAAATCGGTGGAGACGCCGGATCTTCGCACCCACCTCGTCTACCGGCTGCGCATCGTGGTGCAGGACCCCGACCCGGCCCTGCGCCAGGGGATGCCGGTCACCGTCAGGCTGGCGCCATGAACAGCGCTATCTCCCTTGAGGGGCTCACCAAACGCTTTGGCGAGCGGGTCGCCCTCAACGCCATCTCGGCCACCATTCCGGCTGGCGGCATCACCGGGCTGGTCGGCCCCGACGGCGCGGGCAAGAGCACCCTGCTGCGCCTGCTGGCCGGTCTGCTGATCCCCGAAGCGGGCACCATCCGGGTGCTGGGGCTGGATCCGGTGAGCGAGGGAGACCTGCTGCGTCAGCGCCTCGGCTACATGCCCCAGCAGTTCGGCCTCTACGAGGATCTCAGCGTGCTGGAGAACCTCACCCTCTACGCTGACTTGCGCGGCGTACAGGAGCCCGAACGCACGCCCACCTTTGCGCGGCTGCTCGCCTTCACCGATCTTGCCCGCTTCACCGCACGACCGGCGGGCAAGCTCTCTGGCGGGATGAAACAGAAGCTCGGGCTGGCCTGCGCCCTGCTCGGCACCCCGGATGTGCTGCTGCTCGACGAACCGGGGGTCGGGGTTGATCCCATCTCCCGCCGCGCCCTTTGGCAGATGGTGCGCGAGCTGGCCAAGGGGGGGATGACGGTGCTCTGGAGTACCGCCTATCTCGATGAGGCGGAGCTGTGCGACCACGTGCTGCTGATGGCGGATGGCGAGGTGCGCACCAGCGGCACGCCAGCCGATCTGATGGGGGCCATGGCCAGCCGCTGCTGGCTGCTGGAGGCGGGGCAACTGGATGGCCGCGAGCGGCGCGCCCTGCTGCGCCGGGCACTGGCTCACCCGGCGGTGATGGATGGCGCGGTGGCGGGGGAGCGGGTTCGCCTGCTGCTGCACCCGGGCATGACGCCCCCACCGCTCCCGGAGCTGCATCTCGCCAATGGCGCCTTTCAACCGGCCCAGCCCCGGCTGGAGGATGCCTTTATCGACCTGCTCGGCGGCGGCCCCGGCGGGGAGTCGAGTCTGGCAGCCGGGATGCGGGAAGCCGAACTGCCGCAGGGGGTCTCCCCCGATGCGGTGATCGAGGCGCGCCACCTCACCAAGCGCTTCGGCGATTTTGCCGCCACCGATGATGTCAGCTTTGCGGTGCGCCGCGGCGAGATCTTCGGCCTGCTCGGCCCCAACGGGGCGGGCAAGTCCACCACCTTCAAGATGGAGTGCGGCCTGCTGCGCCCGAGCGAGGGACAGGCGCTGGTGACCGGCATCGATCTGGCCCACAGCCCCTCGGCGGCACGTCAGCGCCTCGGTTACATGGCGCAGAAGTTCTCCCTCTACAAGCAGCTCACCGTGGCCCAGAACCTCGCCTTTTTCGCCGGTATCTACGGTTTGTTCGGCCGCCACCAGCAGACGCGGATCGACGCCATGGTGACCGCTTTTGCCCTCACCCCCTGGCTCGATCAGAAGGCGGAATCCCTGCCGCTCGGCCTGCGCCAGCGCTTATCGCTGGCCTGCGCCCTGCTGCACGAGCCGCCGCTGCTGTTCCTCGACGAGCCCACCTCCGGGGTCGATCCGGTGACCCGGCGCGAGTTCTGGTCGCACATCAACGCGCTGGCCGACCACGGCGTCACCGTGCTGGTCACCACCCACTTTATGGATGAGGCGGAGTATTGCGACCGCATTGCCCTCATCTATCGCGGCAAGCTGCTGGCGCTCGGCACTCCGGACGATCTCAAGGGGCTGGCCGCCAAAGAGGCGGCGACCTCTTTGCCAACCGGCTTCTTGCCGACCTGTTCTTTGCCAACAATGGAAGAGGCCTTTATCACCCTGGTCGAGCGGGCCAGCGAGGAGGACGCATGAGCATCAACCGTCGGCGACTGCTGGCCCTCTGTCGCAAGGAGACGCTGCAAATCGTCCGCGATCCGAGCAGCATCCTCATCGCCTTCATCATGCCGGTGGTGCTGCTGGTAGTAATGGGCTACGCCATCAATCTGGATGTGGACCATCTGCGCCTCGGCATCTGGCGCACCGACAGCGGCGCCCCGGCGGTGCGGCTGGAGCAGGCCCTGCGCGGCTCTACCGCGCTGGAGATCCACAGCGGCCCGAGCAAGGAGTCCCTGCTCGCCAGTCTGGCCCGTGGCGAGATCCGCGGCCTGCTGGTGATCGACGACGGTTTCTCCCGCGCGCTGGCCGGTCAGGGCAACGGCACGCCGCAGGCGCTGCTGCTCACCGATGGCTCCGAGCCCAACACCGCCAACTTCGTCACCAACTATGTGCAGGGGATCTGGCAGGGGTGGCTCGCCGGCGAAGGGGTCGCCATGCCGGTGTCGATAGAGAGTCGCGCCTGGTTCAACCCGGCGCTGGTGAGCCGCAACTTTCTGGTGCCGGGCTCCATTGCGGTGGTGATGACCATCATCGGTGCCCTGCTCACCTCGCTGGTAGTGGCGCGGGAGTGGGAGCGCGGCACCATGGAGGCGCTGCTCGCCACCCCGGTCACCAAGGGGGAGCTGCTGCTCTCCAAGCTGTTGCCCTACTACGGCCTTGGCATCATCGCCATGCTGCTCTGCCTGCTCTTCTCGGTGGCGGTGATGGGCGTGCCGTGGCGCGGCTCCCTGCTGCTGCTCTTTCTGGTCACCAGCGCCTTTCTCGGCAGTGCCCTCGGGCTCGGGCTGTTCCTCTCCACCGTGATGCGCAGCCAGTTCAACGCCGCACAGGCGGCGCTGATCGCTGCGTTTCTGCCCGCGGTGATGCTGTCGGGCTTCGTGTTCGAGATCGCCAGCATGCCACCGCTGCTGCGGGCCATCACTCACCTCATTCCGGCCCGCTACTTCGCCAGCTCCCTGCAGACCCTCTATCAGGCGGGCAGCGTCTTCTCGATCCTGCTGGTCAACGGTTTCTGTCTGCTGCTGCTGGCCGGTTTCTGGCTGGCCCTGACCGCCCGCAAGACGCGGCGCACTCTGGAGTAACCCATGCTGATCCGACTCTGGTGGCTGATCCGAAAAGAGCTGCAGGCCCTGATGGGCAATACCCAGGGGCGCTTTCTGCTCATCATGCCGGTGCTGCTGCAAACCGCCCTCTTCCCGTTCGCCGCCACTCTGGAGGTGACCGGCAACACGCTGGCCATCTACAACCAGGATGGCGGTGCCCAGAGCCGTGAGCTGCTGGAGCGCCTCACCCATATGCCCGCCTTCACCACCATCATCCCGGTGCAAGGCGAGGCGGGCATGACCGAGGCCATCACCGGGCAGCAGGCACTGCTCGGGCTGATTATTCCGGGGGATTTTTCGCGCCGGCTGGCGCGGGGCGAACCGGCCAAGGTGCAGCTGATCATCGACGGCCGCCGCTCCAACGGCGGTCAGGTGGCGGCGGGCTACATCAGTCAGGTGATCGCCCGCTGGCAGAATGAAGAAGGGAACGCAGGCAAGGCGCCGCCGACCCTCGCGGTGCGCAACCTCTACAACCCCAATATCGAGTTCCACTGGCATATCCTGCCGGCCCTGGTGGCCATCATCACCACCACCGGCTGTCTGATTGTCACCGCCCTCTCGGTCGCGCGGGAGCGGGAAGAGGGCACCTTCGATCAGCTGCTGGTCTCCCCCCTCACCGCAGGCTGGATCATGGCGGGCAAGGCGGTGCCCGGCATCCTGGTGGCGGTGGGACAAGGGTGCATAGTCGCGCTGGCCGCCCGCTTCGTCTTTCACCTCCCCTTCGCGGGGAGCCTCAGTCTGCTGCTGGCGGGCATGGTCTGCTACGGGCTGGCACTGGCCGGGATCGGGCTCTTCATCTCGTCGTTCTGCTCGACCCAGCAGCAGGCCTTTCTCGGGGTCTTCTCCTTCACCGTCCCGGCGGTGATCCTCTCGGGCTACATCTCGCCGGTGGAGAACATGCCCCAGGAGTTCCAGTGGCTGGCGGCCATCGACCCCCTCACCCACTTCATCGTGCTGCTCAAGGGGGTCTTCCTCAAGGGGTTCGACTGGTCGGCCGCCTGGCCCCTGCTCTGGCCGCTGCTCGCCATCGCCGGCGTCACCCTGTCGCTGGCGCTCGCCATGTTCCGCCGCCATATTGCCTGACGCGCCACCTTGTTCAGCTGATGCCGGTCTCGCCCAGTGCGAGACCGGCCTTTTTCCGACATAAGTTTTCACTCCCCGGCAGTTGGTAAACCGGGCTTACCCTCCACCATCCCTCACCCCGAGCTAACGCAGAAATCATTAACTGGTATACCTATTTTTGTATAGTGCTGAATTTTCTCGAATTACCCCTGAGGAGATATATAAATAGACACTTGATTTGCATCAATCGTCTGCCCCTGCCGACTGGGTAGCCTAGCCTCAGAATGATGTTTTATTACTCCAAACTTGAGGCAACTATGAGCAAAGTCAGACTGGTCGTTGTGGGCAACGGCATGGTGGGGCACCGCTTCATCGAAGAGCTGATCGAGCGGGCCGATCCGGGCCGCTACGAGATCACCGTCTTCGGTGCAGAACCCCGTCCCGCCTACGATCGCGTCCATCTCTCCTCCTACTTCTCCCATCACACCAGCGAAGATCTCTCCCTCGTCAAACCCGGCTTCTACGACAAGCACGGCATTCGGTTGCTGCTCGGCGAAGCGGTGAAAAAAATCGACAGGACCAACCGCGAAGTGCACTCCAACAAGGGCACTGTGGTCGGGTACGACAAGCTGGTGCTGGCCACCGGCTCCTACCCCTGGGTGCCGCCCATTGCGGGCAGCCAGCACCACGAGTGCTTCGTCTATCGCACCATCGAGGATCTCAAAGCCATCCGCAGCGCGGCCAAGAGCGGCAAGAGCGGGGTGGTGATCGGGGGCGGCCTGCTTGGCCTAGAGGCGGCCGGCGCCCTCAAGGCGCTGGGTCTCGAGACCCACGTGGTGGAGTTTGCTCCGGTGCTGATGGCCGAGCAGCTCGACGGTCAGGGTGGCCAGCTGCTGCGCCGCAAAATTGAATCCATGGGCGTGCAGGTGCACACCAGCAAGAGCACCAGCGAGATCCTGATGCACGGCGGCCGCGACGCCCAGCACCGCCTCGCCTTCGCCGACGGCAGCCAGCTGGAAGTAGACGTGGTGGTCTTCTCCACCGGCATCCGCCCGCAGGATACCCTGGGCCGTTACTGTGAACTGGCCATTGCCGACCGTGGCGGCGTAGCTGTCGACGATCACTGCCTCACCTCCGACCCCGACATCTATGCCATCGGTGAGTGCGCCGCCTGGCAGGGCCGCTTCTTCGGGCTGGTGGCGCCGGGTTACAAGATGGCCCAGATCACCGTCGACCATCTGCTCGGCGGAGACAGCCGCTTCGAAGGGGCGGACATGAGCGCCAAGCTCAAGCTGCTCGGTGTCTCCGTCGGCTCCATCGGTGATGCCCACGGCCGCACCCCGGGCAGCCACAGCTATGTGTTCCAGGACGACCAGGCCGGCGTCTACAAGAAGATCGTGGTGAGCGAAGACAACAGCCGCCTGCTCGGCGCCGTGCTGGTGGGTGACGTGGATGACTACGGCAACCTGCTGCAGATGATGCTCAACGCCCTGCCGCTGCCGAGCCACCCGGACACCCTGATCCTGCCAGCCTACGCCGGTGCCAAACCGACCCTGGGGGTGGATGCCCTGCCTGAGAGCGCCCAGATCTGCTCCTGCTTCGACGTCTCCAAGGGCGACATCGCCAAGGCGGTGGCCGAGGGTCACACCACGCTGGCCGCCATCAAGCAGCACACCAAGGCCGGTACCGGCTGTGGCGGCTGCGTGCCGCTCATCAGCCAGGTGCTCAACGCCGAGCTGGTGAAGCAGGGCATCGAGGTCAACAACCACCTCTGCGGCCACTTCCCCTACTCCCGTCAGGAGCTGTTCCACCTGGTCAAGGTGGAGGGGATCAAGAGCTTCGACGAGCTGCTGGCCAAGCACGGTCACGGCCATGGCTGCGAGGTGTGCAAACCGACCGTCGGCTCCATCCTCGCCTCCTGCTGGAACGACTATGTGCTGAGCCCGCTCAATACTCAGTTGCAGGACACCAACGACATCTTCCTCGGCAACATGCAAAAGGACGGCAGCTACTCCGTCATCCCGCGCATGGCCGGCGGCGAAGTGACCCCGGAAGGGCTGCTGGCGGTGGCCGAAGTGGCCCGCGACTACAAGCTCTACACCAAGATCACCGGCGCCCAGCGCATCGGCCTGTTCGGGGCCCAGAAGGATGATCTGCCCGCCATCTGGCGCAAACTGCTGGCGGCAGGCTTCGAGACCGGTCAGGCCTACGCCAAGGCGCTGCGCATGGCCAAGACCTGCGTCGGCAGCACCTGGTGCCGCTTCGGCGTGCAGGACAGCGTCGGCCTCGGGGTCTTCCTCGAGAACCGCTACAAGGGCATTCGCACCCCCCACAAGATGAAGTTCGGTGTCTCCGGCTGTACCCGTGAATGTGCGGAAGCCCAGGGCAAGGACGTCGGCATCATCGCCACCGATGCGGGCTGGAACCTCTATGTGGGCGGCAACGGCGGCATGAAACCGCGCCACGCCGACCTGCTGGCGTCTGACCTCGACCGCGAGACCCTGATCAAGCTGATCGACCGTTTCATGATGTTCTACGTCACCAGCGCCGACAAACTGCAGCGCACCTCGGTCTGGCTCGGCAACCTGGAAGGGGGCGTCGACTACCTGCGCGAGGTGATCGTCGACGACAAGCTGGGGCTGGCCGACACCCTGGAGCGCGATATCCAGACCCTCATCGACAGCTACGAATGCGAATGGTCGCGCACCCTCAATGAAGAGCAAGCGTTGCAGCGCTTCAGCCACTTCATCAACAGCGACAAGCGCGATCCGGACGTCCAGTTCGTCAGCGAGCGCGACCAGCACCGACCGGCCACCCCGGCCGAGCGCATCCCTGTCTACCAGATCGAGGTGGAAACCAAATGATGAAATTAGCCTGCCAACTCAACGACATACTCCCTGGCACCGGCGTCTGTGCTCTGCTCGAGGGGCGTCAAGTCGCCCTGTTCCGCCCGAGCGCGGCGGCCGAGGTGTTCGCCATCGACAACCGGGATCCCTTCTTCGCCGCCAACGTGCTGTCGCGCGGCATCGTAGGTGAACACGAGGGTGAGCTCTGGGTCGCCAGCCCGCTCAAGAAGCAGCACTTCCGTCTGCGCGACGGCCACTGCCTCGAGAACGCCGCCATGTCGGTGCAAAGCTATCCCGTTGAAGTACGCGACCAGCAGGTCTGGGTTGCCGTCTAACACCATGCATATCAGGGCTGCCCGCGGGCGGCCCTCTTGAAGGAAACAAAGATGTATACCGAAACCATCAACAAGTGCGCCGCCAACGCGGCCCGCATCAACCGCTTCGAGCGCAGCGACAAGCTCGGCTTCTGGCTCAGCTCCGCCATGGCGGGGGCCTATGTGGGCCTTGGCATCATCCTCATCTTCACCCTGGGCAACCTGGTAGATCCGAGCATCCGTCCGCTGGTGATGGGGGCCACCTTCGGCATCGCCCTGACCCTGGTCATCATCGCCGGCTCCGAGCTGTTCACCGGCCACACCATGTTCCTCACCTTCGGGGTGAAGACCGGCAAGATCGCCATGGCCGACCTGCTGCGCATCCTGCCGCAGACCTGGGCTGGCAACCTGCTCGGCTCCATCGCGGTGGCGCTGATCTACTCCTACGGCGGCAGCCTGCTGCCGGACGCGGGCAGCTTGGCGCACAAGGTGGCGCTGGCCAAGACCCAGGCACCGGCGCTGACCCTGTTCATGAAGGGGATCCTCTGCAACTGGCTGGTCTGCCTCGCCATCTGGATGGCGCTGCGCACCGAGGGTGCCGCCAAGTTCATCGCCATCTGGTGGTGCCTGCTGGCCTTCATCGCCTCCGGCTACGAGCACTCGGTCGCCAACATGACCCTGTTCGCCCTCTCCTGGTTCGGTGCCCACTCCGAGGCCTACACCCTGGGCGGCATCGGCCACAACCTGCTGTGGGTGACCCTGGGCAACACCGTCTCCGGCGCCCTCTTCATGGGCCTCGGCTACTGGTATGCCACCCCCAAGGCTGAGCGCCCGGTCGCGGTGAACGAGACCACCACCACTGCCAGCCAGACCCAAACCGCCTGATCAGGAGGCCCCATGGACTACTTGCCCATCTTTTGCCGACTCGACAACAAACCCGTGCTGCTGGTCGGTGGCGGCGAGGTAGCGGAGCGCAAGGCGCGCCTGCTGCTGGATGCCGGTGCCCAGCTCACCGTGGTCGCGCCCGAGCTCGACCCCGAGCTGGCAGAACTGGCTGCCAACGGCAGCATCGAGTGGCTGGCCGGTGAATTCGCGCCGCAGCAACTGACGGGCAAGTGGCTGGTGGTGGCCGCCACCGATCGGCGCGAGGTGAACGCCCTGGTCTACCAGAGCGCCAATCAGGCGCGGATCTTTGCCAACGTGGTGGATGACCCGAAACGCTCCAGCTTCATCATGCCGTCGATCATCGACCGCTCGCCGCTGATGGTGGCCATCTCCTCCGGCGGCAAGGCCCCGGTGCTGGCCCGCTTGCTGCGGGAAAAACTCGAAGCCCTGCTGCCCCAGCATCTGGGCGCCGTCGCGGCCTTCGCCGGCAGCCTGCGGGAGCGGGTCAAGGCCCGCTTCGCCAGCATGGGCGAGCGGCGCCGCTTCTGGGAGCGGCTGCTCGGGGCGGACCGACTCGGGCAGGCACTGGCACGGGGCGATAGCGCCTCTGCCAATCAGCTGGCCGACAACCTGTTTGCCGACGAAAGCCAGACCGCTGGCGAGGTGGTGCTGGTGGGGGCTGGCCCCGGCGATCCGGGTCTCCTCACCCTGCACGCCCTGCGCCAGATGCAGCAGGCGGACGTGGTGGTCTATGACCGGCTGGTCTCGGACGAGGTGATGGCATTGGTGCGCCGAGATGCCAGGCGCATCTTCGTCGGCAAGCAGGCGGGCAACCACTGCGTGCCCCAAGAGGGGATCAACCAGCTGTTGCTGGAGGAGGCAAAGAAGGGGCAGCGGGTGGTGCGGCTGAAGGGGGGCGACCCCTTCATCTTCGGTCGTGGCGGCGAGGAGCTGGAGACGCTGGTCGGCAGCGGCATCGGCTTTCAGGTGGTGCCGGGGATCACGGCGGCCAGCGGCTGCGCCGCCTACGCCGGCATTCCGCTGACCCACCGCGATCACGCCCAGAGCGTGCGCTTCGTCACCGCCCACGGCAAGGGCGGCACCCAGGATCTCGACTGGCCGCTGCTGGCCAAAGACAAACAGACCCTGGTGTTCTACATGGGGCTCTCCTCCTGCGCCACCATCCGCGAGCAGCTGCTGACCCACGGCAAGGCGGGCGACACCCCGGTGGCGCTGATCGAGCGCGGCACCCAGCCAAGCCAGCGGGTGATTCGCGGTACCCTCGCTCAGCTGCCCGAACTGGCGGTGGGGGTCGAGAGCCCGGCCCTCATCATGGTGGGATCTGTGGTGACCCTGACGGACCAGCTTGCCTGGTTCGGGCAAGGATGCGCCGCAGACGCGGCCCTGGCCTCGGCCTGATCGCTGCATCTATGTCAACGCCACCTTCGGGTGGCGTTTCTTTTTCTGCATTTACTGTCATAACCTCTTGTTTTGAGTCTGGTATCCTATGGGGTGTGTCAGCCGGACCACCGAATTCAGGAATTCTGCTTCATGTCCCTCCCCGCCAAGAACAGCGCCAAACAGCGTGAACAAGACAGATCGCGCATTCTCACCCTGCTGCTGGCCGATGATGCCCTCACCGACAGCCTGCTCGACCCGCAAGGGGTGCAGGATGCCACCCTGCGGGATCAGACCAGCGAGCTCACCCGGCTGGTCAACAGCCTGCCCGCCGCCGATATCGCCGATGCGCTGGAATCACTGCCGCCGGACGAGCGTCACGTGCTGTGGCAGCAGGTGGACGAGGAGAAGCACGGCCAGATCCTGGTGGAGGCATCGGAGACGGTGTGGGACAGCCTCATCAGCGGCATGAGCGACAAGGAGCTGCTGCACGCCCTGCGCACCCTCGACATCGACGATCAGATCTATCTGGGCCAATACCTGCCCCGCAACCTGATGGGGCGGCTGCTCACCTCCATGGCCCCGGCCCAGCGCGACCGGGTGCGGGAGGTGATCCGCTACGGCAAGCACACGGTCGGCGCCATGATGGACTTCGAGCTCATCACGGTACGGGCCGAGGTGAGCCTGGCCACGGTGCAGCGCTACCTGCGCCTGCGCGGCAAGATACCCGCCAACACCGACAAGCTGTTCGTCACCGACCGGCGCAACCGGCTGCAGGGGGAGTTGCCACTCACCACAGTGCTGCTGCACAGACCCGAGACCCTGGTGCGCGACGTGATGGAGAAAGATCCGGTCACCTTCGATCCGGAAGACAACGATGAAGCCGCCGCCCGGACCTTCGAGCGGGACGACCTGGTCTCCGCCGCCGTCATCGACGGCCGTGGCAAGCTGATGGGCCGGCTCACCGTCGCCGAGGTGGTGGATCTGGTCTATGAGGAGAGCGACACCGACCTGCGCCGGATGGGGGGGATCAGTGAAGAGGAGGACGTGTTCGCGCCCGTCTCCAAGGCGGTCAAAACCCGCTGGGCCTGGCTCGCCATCAACCTCTGCACCGCCTTCGTGGCGTCGCGGGTGATCGGTCTGTTCGAGCACACCATCTCCCAGCTGGTGGCGCTGGCGGCGCTGATGCCCATCGTCGCCGGCATCGGCGGCAACACCGGCAACCAGACCATCACCATGATAGTGCGGGCGCTGGCGCTGCAGCATATCCAAACCGGCAACGTCTCCTTCCTGCTGTGGCGCGAGCTGGGGGTGGCCCTGATCAACGGTCTGGTGTGGGGCGGCACCATGGGGGTGGCCACCTACATCCTCTATCAGGATGCGGCGCTGGGCGCCGTGATGACACTCGCCATGATGCTCAACCTGCTGGTGGCGGCGCTGATGGGGGTCATCATCCCCATGACCATGAGCCGGCTGGGCCGCGACCCGGCGGTGGGTGCCAGCGTGATGATCACTGCCATCACCGACACCGGCGGCTTCTTCATCTTCCTGGGGCTGGCCACCCTGTTCCTGCTTTAATCCGCTTGGCAATAAAAAGGGAGCCTTGATGGCTCCCTTGTTCATTCGGCGCGACCGCTACACCCGGTATTTGGCCACCGCCTGGTTGAGCAGCTTGGCCTGCTCGGTCAGGCCGTGACTCGACTTGGCGTTCTCCTCCGCCATCAGGCTCGACTCCTGGGCGATGTCGCGGATGTTGTTGACGTTGCGGTTCACCTCGTTGGCCACCAGGCTCTGCTGTTCGATGGCGGCGGCAATCTGGGTGCTCATGTCCATGATGTGGGTGACGTCCTGGGTGATCTGCTCCAGCAGTTCGCCCGCCATGCTGGCCTGCTCCGAGCTGCTGTTGCCCTGCTCGCGGCAGGTCGCCATCATGCCCACTATGTTGCCGGTCTGCTTCTGCAGCGAGCTGATGATGCCGGCGATCTCCTGGGTCGACTTCTGGGTGCGGATGGCGAGGCTGCGCACCTCGTCTGCCACCACTGCAAAACCTCGGCCCTGATCTCCCGCCCGCGCCGCCTCGATGGCCGCGTTGAGGGCCAGCAGGTTGGTCTGCTCGGCGATGCCGCGGATCACGTCCAGCACAGAGCCGATGGTTTCGCTCTCCTGCTGCAGCTGGGCCACTTCGCGGGAGGAGTTTTCCAGATTGTCGGCCAGGGAGCGGATCTGGCTGACGGTGTTCTCCACC
The DNA here is from genome assembly GCF_049860615.1 of Aeromonas sp. FL131. Classification (NCBI taxonomy): domain Bacteria; kingdom Pseudomonadati; phylum Pseudomonadota; class Gammaproteobacteria; order Aeromonadales; family Aeromonadaceae; genus Aeromonas; species Aeromonas sp. FL131. The sequence continues at coordinate 4,741,612 of NZ_CP187595.1, read as the reverse complement.
GCACTGCGTCCCTCCATCGCCTTGTTGTTGGTGGTCTGGGCATTGTTGGCGGCCTGCTCGGTGTTGCGGGCGATCTCCTCTATGGTGGAGCCCATCTCGGTGGAGGCGGTCGCCACCATGTCGGTCTCCTGCAGCTGGCGAGCGGCCCCCTCGCTGGTGCGGCGCACGTTGCCGGAGAGGTGATCCGCCGCCTCGGTCAGGGTGTGTACGCTCTGCTTCACGTCGCCGATGAGGTGGCGAAAGCCCCCCAGCATCACGTCCAGATTACCTGCCAGCTGCGCCATCTCGTCCGCCCCCTGCAGTTCTATCTTGAGGCGCAGGTCGTTGTCCTGCCGGATGCGGTTGACGGTGTCGTTCACCCGCGAGATGGGGCGATCGATGCTGCGGCCCAGCAGCATGCTCATGATGCCGATCAGCACTATGATGATGCCACCGCAGACCAGCATCAGGGTATTGAGGCGCGAAGTCTGCCGTACCAGCTCGTCGGCGATGTGCTTGCCGACGGCGGTAAAGCCCTGCTCGGTCTGATGCACCAGACCCCGCATCTCATTGCGCAGCCCCTCATCTTCACTCAACCCCAGCACTTGCATGCCCTGCACCAGCGCGACGAAGTCCTGCCGGTACTGCTCGCTGGCCTGCTCCAGCTTGCCGCGATCAGCCTCCGGCAAGGTTGCCAGCCGCTGCTGGAAATCCTTGTGCAGGGTCTGGAAGCGCTCCAGATACTGGATGTCGGAGCGCAGCATGAAGTCTTTCTCCGCCCGCCGCAGCTGCAACATGGTGATGAGCAGACCCTGTTCATCCAGCTGCTTGAGCCCCTCTTCCACCTGATGCACCGCGGTTCTCAAACGCCCGTAGAGACCGTCTTCCGGCCCCAGCCCGATGATCTGCTGCTGGGCCACCAGATCGTTGAAGGCCTTGCCATAGGCCCCCATCTGTTGATCCAGCCGGGTCAGCTCGCCCTGCACGGCGCTGAGGTTGTCATCCTGACCCAGGGTCTGGTTGAGCTGGTGAAAATTGGCCAGCACCTCGTTGAAGCGGGTCACGAAGGCCGGATCCTTGCGGATCAGGAAATCCTTCTCGGCCCGTCGCAGGTTGAGCATGGCGATCTCGAGCCCGTCCACGTTGCGCTGGGCCTCGGTCAGATGGCGACTCACCTGGTTGGAGTAGAGAAACAGGCCGCTCAATACCAGCATGGCAACGGCGACCAGCGCGGTATTCAGGATCAATTTATGACGGATCAGCACGATGAACCTCTCACAAGCACGGGATGGACTGCATTGAGCTTATGCGGAAAACGTTATCCCCGTTGTTGTTCAAGGAATATTCATTGAAATGCCGGTCCCACTCCTTATACTGGATCCCACCTGTTTCCAGCGGTGGATTTGACACAATGGAATACAACACTTCAGAACTGTGCGACATCTATCAGGACATGGTGGATGTGCTCGAACCCATGCTCTGCTCCTTCGGCGGCCGCGCCTCTTTCGGCGGCGTCATCACCACAGTCAAATGCTTCGAATCAAACGGCCTGATCCGTGAACTCGTCAAAGAGAACGGCGTCGGTCGGGTGTTGCTGATCGACGGCGGTGGCTCCATGCGCCGCGCCCTGATCGACAGCGAGATCGCCACCACGGCGGCCGAGAACGAGTGGGAAGGGATCGTCTGCTACGGCTGCGTGCGCGAGGTCGACATTCTGGAAGACTTGGATATCGGCATTCAGGCGCTGGCAGCCATTCCGGTGGGTGCCGACAGCAAGGACGTGGGCGAGACCGATCTGCCGGTCAACTTCGGCGGCGTCACCTTCCTGCCGGACGACCACCTCTATGCCGATACCACAGGGGTGATCCTCTCCCCCGATGCACTCGACATCGAGTAAGCAGAGCAGAGTGAACATGGGAGCCAAGGCTCCCATTTTTTATGCCCGTCGCTGGCCGAAAACACGCAAAAAAAGAGGGCCAGTAAAAACTGGCCCCTTAACTGGAAGCAATGTGAGCAATGTCGTGCCTTCACAAGAAGTCCATCACGTTGGAACGAATGAAGTCTTTCCCGGAAAACAAGGTAACAATAATCATTCTCATTTAACTTGGCAACTCTTATTTGCCAAATATGCAAAAAAATTGACCACCGCAGTGGGTGGTCAATCTCGTCAGGCTTGTCGCGTGGCCGTTTGCAGGCCGGCCAATCCGGCCTCGCCCACCAGCTTGCGGCTGAGATAACGCAGCAGCACGCCGTAGAGCGGCACAAACAACCCCAGGCTTATCAGCAGCTTGAACACGTAGTCCACGGTAGCAATCTCGACCCAGTGCTCGGCCATGAAGGGATCCGTGCTGCGCCAGAAAGCGATGGTGAAGAAAGTGATGGTGTCCACCAGATTGCCGAACAGGGTGGAGGCAGCCGGAGCCACCCACCATGCCTTGAGCAGCCGCAGCCGGTTGAACACCACCACGTCCATGAACTGGCCCACCAGATAGGCCATGAAGCTGGCCAGGGCGATGCGCGCCACGAACAGGTTGAACTCGGCCAGGTTGCCGACGCCCTGGAAGCTGCCCTCGAAGAACAGCACCGACAGGGCATAGGAGATGGCCAGCGCCGGCAGCATCACGGTCTGGATGATCTTGCGCGCCAGACCGGCCCCGAAGATCCGCACCGTCAGGTCGGTGGCCAGAAAGATGAACGGGAAGCTGAAGGCACCCCAGGTAGTGTGGAAGCCGAAGATGGTGATCGGCAGCTGCACCAGGTAGTTGCTGCTGGCAATGATCAGGATGTGGAACAACGAGAGGCGCACCAGCGCCGTCTGGTGCTGAGCAGGGGTCAGATTCATATTGTGACCTTTTTGGTTAATGGGGTTAGGGAACCCATACCGCCACCATTGGCGATAATTGAGGGGCGAGATTATACGCCCCCACACTGATAGTTCAATCTTTATGCGGTTGCTTGAGGCTGCTACGCCTGCTCAGCCCTGATGCTGACGAACCAGCCAGAGCAGCACCTCGGCATCGGCAGGCTGCTCCGCCACCAGCCAGCAGCCACTGTAGTGTTCGTATTCGAGCCGAAAGCGGCTCCCCTCAAACTCCAGCAGCCAGCTGTGACGATCGGCGCCACACTCCCGCTCGAGCGCTACCAGCTCCCACTCCTGCAACAGGGCCTCGGCCAGGGTCGAAAAGCTGTCCCAGTCGAGCGCGGGGTTCACCAGCGTCACCACCCCGGCTTCCCTGTCTGTCTGCGCGATACGCCAGTTCATCTGCGGTTCCTCAACTGCTGCAAGAGAGCTCGCCACCGCAATACCATGCCGGTTGCGGAGTAGCGAGATCCTCGTATTCGGGTTGCTCATCATAGGGGTGCTGCAGGGCCGCAAACAGCCGCTCGAACGGCGCCATGTCGCCCTGCTCGGCGGCCTCGATCACCCGCTGGGCCAGCGCGTTGCGCAGCACATACTTGGGGTTGACCGCATCCATCTGCCCCTTGCGTACGCCATCCTCGCTCCCTTCCCGGGCCAGGCGCGCCCGATAGGCCTCAAGCCACCCTTGCCAGGCGGCAGGATCCGGCAGCAGCGCCAGCAGGGGGGCGGGCCAGTCCCCCTGCGCCTTCAGCTCACCCAAGCGGCGCAGGAACAGATGGTAATCCACCCCGTGCGCCGCCAGCAGCCGGAACAGCTCGCGAAACAGCGCCGGATCGTCCTCTTCCCACACCGCCAGCCCCAGTTTGGCGCGCATCAGTTCGGAGTAGTGCAGCATCAACTGGTGTTCGTACTGGGCCAGGGCCGCCGCCAGCGCATCCCCATCGACGTGACCGGCCAGCGCCTGCGCCAGCTTTTGCAAATTCCAGTAACCGACCGCCGGCTGCTGATCCAGCGCATAGCGGCCGCCCGGATCCGAGTGATTGCAGACAAAGTCCGGCACATAGGCATCGATGAAGCCGTAGGGACCGTAATCCAGCGTCAGCCCAAGCAGCGACATGTTGTCGGTGTTCATCACCCCGTGGCAGAAGCCTGCCGCCTGCCACTTGGCGATGAGCCGCGCGGTGCGGCGCACCACTTCGGCAAACAGCTCGGCACCATCGGCCAGCTCGGGGAAATGGTGGCTCAGCAGATAGTCGATAAGGGCCGGGATCCGCTCCCCCTGCCCGCTCCAGGCGAAATACTCGACGTGGCCGAAGCGCAGATGGCTCGGGGCGGTACGCAGCACGGTCGCGCCCGTCTCCACCTGCTCGCGGTAGACCGGCTCCTGGCTGCCCACCAGCACCAGTGCCCGGGTGGTGGGAATACCGAGGGCGTGCAGCGCCTCGGAGGCCAGATACTCGCGAATGCTGGAGCGGAGCACGGCGCGACCATCGCCGAAACGGGAGAAGGGGGTCTTGCCCGCCCCTTTCAGGTGCAGATCCCAGCGGCTGCCATCCGGCGCCTGCTGCTCCCCCAGCAGCAGGGCGCGGCCATCGCCGAGCCGCGGGCTGTAGCCGCCGAACTGGTGGCCCGCATAGACCTGGGCTACCGGCTGCATGCCGGACAAGGGCTGCCCATGGCCACAGCAGGCCAGCCAGTCGGCCTCGCTCACCGCCCCCAGCCCCAGCTCGCCGAGCAGCGCACGGTTGAGGTGCAGCAGGCCGGGGGCATGCAGTGGCTGGGGTGCGACGGGCTCGCAGGCCCAGGGCAGCTCGGTGGCAAAAGTGTTGATCAGCTTCATGGTGGTGCGGTTCGTCCCTGCGTATGCTCGTGTCACTCTTTATACCGCCGTCGGCCAGCACTGGCTAACGGACGATGTGTTATTTCATTTCAAGGAGAAGAAGATGCAAAGATGGTTGGGCGCCCTGCCCCTGTTGCTGTTGTTGTGGGGGCCGGCCCAGGCGGCCGATATCGAGGCCGGCAAGGTCAAGGCCGCCGTCTGCGCCGCCTGTCACGGGGTCGAAGGCAAGGCTCTGATCCCCAACTATCCCCATCTGGCGGGACAAAACGCCGCCTATCTGGTGAAACAGCTGAAGGCCTTCAAGGATGGCAGCCGCAAGGAGCCCTTGATGGTGCCCTTCATGGCGCCGCTCACCGATGCGGACATGGAAAACCTGGCGGCCTATTACGCCAGCCTCAAATAACCCGGCGCGCCCGGCAGACGGGCGCCCGTTGGCGACGCATCTGCCCGGTGCTACTTCACCAAGCTCCTACCGACGGCAGTAGTCGATGATCAGGTCCATAAAGGCTTCGCCGAAGCGTTCCAGCTTGCGGTGACCCACGCCGTTGACCGCCAGCATTTCCGCCTCGGTCATCGGCATCAGCTGCGCCATCTCGACCAGGGTGGCGTCGTTGAACACCACGTAGGGCGGCACCTCTTCATCCTCGGCGATCTGCTTGCGCAGGGCGCGCAGCTCCTTGAACAGCCGCTTGTCATAGTTGGCGTTGTCAAGCAGGCCGTTGCGCTTCTCCTTGCGGCTGGAGATAGGCTGCAGACGCGGCACCGCCAGATCCAGCTTCACCTCGCCGCGCAGCACGGGACGGGCCGCCTCGGTCAACTGCAGCACCAGATTGCGGGTGATATTCTGGGTCAGCAGCCCCTTGTGGATCAGCTGGCGGATCACGCTCATCCAGTACTCGTGGCTCTGATCCTTGCCGATGCCGTAGGTCGACAGTTTGTCGTGGCCGTGATCCTTGATGCGCTGGTTCAGCGACCCGCGCAGCACCTCCACCACATAACCCACCCCGAAATTCTGCCCCACCCGCCAGACGCAGGAGAGCGCCTTCTGGGCATCTTCGGTGCCGTCATAGCTCTGGGGCGGGTCGAGGCAGATGTCGCAGTTGCCGCACGGCTTGTCGTTGTACTCGCCGAAGTAGTTGAGCAGCACCTGCCGGCGGCAGGTCTGTGCCTCGGCGAAGGCCGCCATCACGTTGAGCTTGTACTGCTCCACCTGCAACTGCTGGGGGTTTTCGATGTTGTCGAGCAGCCGGCGCACCCGGCCGATGTCAGCGGGATCGTACAGCAGCAGCGCCTCGGCCGGGGTGCCATCGCGACCCGCACGGCCGGTTTCCTGATAGTAGGACTCGATGTTCTTGGGAATGTCGTAGTGCACCACGAAGCGCACGTTGGGCTTGTCGATGCCCATGCCGAACGCCACCGTCGCCACCACTATCTCGATGTCGTCCTTGAGGAAGGACTCCTGAGTGCGCTGGCGCAGCTCGAGCGGCAAACCTGCATGATAGGGCGCCGCCTTGCAGCCGTGGCGAGAGAGCCGCTCGGCCACCTCTTCCACCCGATTGCGGCTGGAGCAGTAGACGATGCCGCAGTTGCTCTTCTGGCTCTGCACATAGCGCAGCAGCTGCTCCGCCGCCTTGAATTTCTCTACCAGGCTGTAGCGGATATTGGGCCGATCGAAGCTGGCGGTATGGATAAAGGGATCGCTCAGTTCCAGCCGATGCAGCATGTCGCTGCGGGTCGCCTCGTCGGCGGTGGCGGTGAGCGCCACCACGGGCACCTGCGGGAACCACTGCTTGAGCCGGCCCAGCGCCGCGTATTCCGGTCGAAAATCGTGCCCCCACTGGGAGACGCAGTGCGCCTCGTCGATGGCAAACAGGCCGAGCGGCAGCTCCGCCAGCCGATCCATGAACTCGTGCTGCAGCAGGCGTTCGGGGGAGACATAGACGATTTTTATCTCGCCGCGCCGCATGGCGGCGAAGTTCTGGATCATCTCCTCCCGGCTGAGGGCCGAGTTGATGTAGACCGCCGCCACGCCGTTGGCGCGCAGGCTGTCCACCTGATCCTTCATCAGCGAAATGAGGGGAGAGACCACCACCCCGAGCCCGGGCCGCAGCAGCGCCGGGATCTGGTAGCAGAGCGACTTGCCGCCACCGGTGGGCTTGAGCACCAGCGCATCGCGCCCCGCCACGATCTGCTCGATGATTTCGAGCTGGCCCGGCCGGAATTGCTGATAGCCAAACACCGCCTGCAGCAGGGCAAGCGGATTCTCTGGCTGGGGGTCAGGCAGGGTGTCGGCAATGGCGGTCATGGGCTCTCCTTTGGGGTCGCCATTCTAAAGCAGCCGCCGCCCACAATAAACCTGCCATTGCGACTGTTAAGGAAGTGTTGCAGACTGGCTGGAGTTTTTACTCGGTCGTACTGCCAGGGATCGGACTCAAGGAATGAAACAGATGCTCAAGAAGATGGCGCTCAGTGGCATTGCCAACCTGTTCGCCGAGAGGATGCCGTTCAACAAGCTGATCGGCATGCAGGTGACGCACTACGACTTCGACAAGGTAGAGCTGCGCATCAAGATGGAGGAGAAGCTGATCGGCAACCCCTTCCACAACATCCTGCATGGCGGCGTCACCGCCAGCCTGCTCGATGTGGCCGGCGGCATGATAGTCGCCGCCTCCTGCATTGACGAGCTGGAAGACTTCTCCCCCAGCTACCTCAAGGAGCGCTTCTCCCGCCTCGGTACCATCGATCTGCGAGTGGACTACCTGCGGCCGGGGCGCGGCAACGAGTTCATCGCCACCGCCCACATCATCCGGGCCGGCAGCAAGGTCGCGGTTGCCCGCATGGAACTGCACAACGAAGAAGGGACTCATATCGCCTTCGGTACCGGCACCTATCTGGTGGGCTGAGCCAGCCTATTGCATAAAAACCACGCTGCTAATCTGATTTTAATCATTAGAAACCTTACCCCCTCTGCCGCCACCGGGTTCATACTGAAAGTCGGGATTGTGTGCAGAGGGAGGATTGCAGGCGATGAGTGCGAAACTGGCCACCAAACCATCCAGAGCCTTGTTGAGGCAGCTCGAGTCCATGCTCGACGAGGTGCAGACACCCGAGTGTCGCCACTGGCTGGAACAGGAGCTTGAGGGATACTCTCTCTGTTCGCCCCTGCCCTGGTATCGCATCATAGCCTGTCGGCAACGCGGTCACTTCTTGGACCTGAAGACGGGAAAATACCTGACTTGTCATATCAACAGTCAAACGCTAAGCCAACGCGACCTGGCCCAAATTCAGTTCATCTATGCCCGTGAGCCCGCCGCCCACTATTTACTGCAACGCAATTCCGGTATTGAGCCCTGGCCAGAACAGCTGCTGGAAGATTATCAGGAGCAGCTGATCCCCGGCCATCTATGCCTGCAAGCCTGGCATGAGCCCGTGTCTTCATTACGTGAACAACTGATGGAGGGAATCGAACATTTCATTAGTGAGTACCCCAAGCACGCGGCCTTGCAACCTCAGCACGGCTTCAAGGCATTGCGGCATCAGCACTGGCATATCTAACAGGCGCCTGACGCGCAAGGAGGGCACCATAGACAGAACCCAACCAGAGATTGCCACAATCTAGAGTGCCGGAGTCAGGATCAGACTCCACCCTGGGCCACCGAGCGGTGGCCCTTTTATTGCCCAGTGCCGGACAACGAGACAGAGGAGACAGAGGAGACAGAGGAGACAGAGGAGCATCGCAATTCTCATAGAACGCCGCCAGCCTGAATATCTCCCTCCACTTGCGAACGCCAAATGCGAAAAGGCCGCTCTATTGAGCGGCCTTTTCTAATGTGGTCGGTGTGAGAGGATTCGAACCTCCGACCCCTTCGTCCCGAACGAAGTGCGCTACCAAGCTGCGCTACACACCGATGTCTGCGGGACGGGAATTTACCGAAAGCCCCGACTCGACACAAGCCTTTTTTACATTTGGAAGGAAAAAAATGGCTGTTAGCTCAACTATTCGTCAGTTCTATCCATCCTGAGCCGTCAGCGGCCAAAAAATGGCCTGGCAACGCTTATGACGAAGCGAGCTGGAATTCGGCCGGGCCGAGTAAACGGCGACGCCAGTCAGCGACCACTCCATGCTCCAGCCAGTCTGCCGCATGCTTGCGCCAGTTGGGCGAGAGGGCCGGATTTTCCAGCAGCAACAGCAGGTCCGCCTCGTTGCGCAGCTGGTTGAACAGGATGTCGGCGGTGCGCTTTACCGTCAGCTCAGGGTGGGGCCTGTCCACCAGCTCCAGCCGCTCCTGCGGCATCACCATTCCCTCCTCCAGCACCCGCAGCAGCCAGCCGCAGCGGCCGCTGAGCTGCATCACCTGCGACATCTGGCCATAGCCGAAACGCTGGTTGAGCTTGAAGCAGGGGGATCTGGGCTGGCTTATCTGGATCAGCGCCTCGCCGAGTCGATAGACATCGCCGATGCAGGCCTGCGCCTCGGTCAGCCCGATCCCGGAGAGGTTCTCGCCGAAGGCGGCCGGTTGCCAGGGGGTACGCGGGGCAGCCAGGCCCAGCGCCGTCTGCCAGCTGTGCCACCAGGGGTAGTGATCGGCGGGATAGTAGTGCAGCGCCCGATCCGGGCCGCCATGGTGGCGCTGGTCGCACTGTTCGTCGCCAGCCAGACCATTGGCACCGCACCAGAGCGGTATGGTGGTGGCTTGTTTGTGGATGGCACTGACAAGGCCGGGAACCAGTTCGGTACCCTGGCCGCTAAAGATGGAGATCCGCATTCTCATCCTCCGGATTGACGAGAGAATGCGGATCTTAGCACGAGGTCAGGCGACTGCCTGCATCTGGGTGGTCATGGCGATCTCGGCGCGGCGACGTTTCTCCGCCTTGGCCATCAGATACCAGCTGCCGAAGGTGAACAGCGACACCGACAGCAGGATCAGGCTGGCCACCGCGTTGATCTCGGGTTTCACGCCGAGCCGCACCGCCGAGAAGACCTCCATCGGCAGGGTGGTCGAGCCCGGGCCGGAGACGAAGCTCGCCAGCACCAGGTCATCCAACGACAGGGCAAACGACATCATGCCGCCCGCCGCCAGCGACGGGGCGATCATCGGGATGGTGATCAGGAAGAACACCTTCCAGGGCTTGGCCCCCAGATCCATGGCCGCCTCCTCGATGGAGAGGTCCAACTCCCGCAGTCTGGCCGACACCACGATCGCCACATAGGCGGTACAGAAGGTGGTGTGAGCTATCCAGATGGTCACCATGCCCCGCTCGGCGGGCCAGCCCACCAGTTGGGCCATGGCCACGAACAGCAGCAGCAGGGAGAGACCCGTGATCACCTCGGGCATCACCAGCGGCGCCGTCACCATGCCGCCAAATAGCGTCCGGCCGCGGAAGTGCGGGATCCGGGTCAGCACGAAGGCCGCCACCGTCCCCAGCGCCACCGCCGCAATGGCGGTATAGAAGGCGATCTCTAGCGAACGCAGTACCGAACCTATCAACTGCTTGTTGTCGAGCAGGCCGAAATACCACTTCAGCGACCAGCCACCCCATACCGTCACCAGCTTGGAGGCGTTGAAGGAGTAGATCACCATGATGATCATCGGCAGGTAGATGAACAGCAGCCCCAGCCACAGCATCAGCTTGGCAAAACCAAAGCGCCTCATACTTTACCCTCCAGCTCTTTGGCCTGGTTGCGGTTGAACAGGATGATCGGAATGATCAGCACCGCCAGCATCACCACCGCCAGGGCGGACGCCACCGGCCAGTCACGGTTGTTGAAGAACTCCTGCCACAGCACCTTGCCGATCATCAGGGTCTCGGGGCCGCCCAGCAGCTCCGGAATGACGAACTCGCCCACCACCGGGATGAACACCAGCATGCAGCCGGCGATGATGCCGTTCTTGGAGAGCGGTACCGTGATCTGCCAGAACCGGGTCAGGTTGCGGGCGCCGAGGTCGGAGGCCGCCTCCAGCAGGCTCTGATCGTGCTTGACCAAGTTGGCGTAGAGCGGCAACACCATGAACGGCAGGTAGGAGTAAACGATGCCGATGTAGACCGCCAGGTTGGTGTTGAGGATCTGCAGCGGCTCGTTGATGAGGCCGATGCCCATCAACAGGCTGTTGAGCAGGCCGTTGTTGCTGAGAATGCCCATCCAGGCGTAGACCCGGATCAGGATCGCGGTCCAGGTCGGCATCATGATGAGCAGCAGCAGAACGGTCTGGGTCTCCTTGTTGGCCCGGGCGATGGAGTAGGCCATCGGATAGCCGATCAGCAAGCACAGCACTGTGCTGATGAAGGCCATCTTGAGGGAACCGAGGTAAGCCGCAATGTAGAGCTCATCCTCCTGCAGCAGCAGGTAGTTGCCCATGTGCAGCAAGATGGTGAGCTGATCGTCGGCCCAGCTCACCACGTCGGTGTAGGGCGGGATCGCCACGTCCGCTTCGGCGAAGCTGATCTTCACCACTATGATGAAGGGCAGCAGGAAGAACAGGAACAGCCAGAAGAACGGGATGCCGATCACCAGCTGCCGCCCCCCCAGAGCCTTCAGTCGTCTCAATGCCATCATGATTGCAGCACCACGCCGCTGTCATCTTCCCAGTAGAGGAACACCTGGTCATCCCAGGTCGGCCGCTTGCCGTGGCGTTCGGCGTTGGCGATGAAAGCCTGAACGATTTTGCCCGAAGGCAACTGGATGTGATAAACCGAATGACCGCCCAGATAGGCGATGTCATAGACCTCGCCCTTGGTCCAGTTGAAGTCCGGATGCTCGATCTCCACCGGCTTTTGCAGGCTCATCAGCAGTTTTTCCGGCCGCAGGGCGTAGGTGACCTTCTTGTTCTCGGCGCGGGAGCTGATGCCGTGGCCCACGTAGATGGGCTGCTCCAGATCGGCACAGGCGATGGTGGCGTGGTCCTGCTCATCCTCCACCAGCAGGCCGTCAAACAGGTTGACGTTGCCGATGAACTCGCACACCAGCCGGCTGGCCGGGGTTTCGTAGATATCCATCGGGCTACCGATCTGTTCGATGCAGCCAAGGTGCATGATGGCGATCCGCTCGGCCATGGTCATCGCCTCTTCCTGGTCGTGGGTCACCATGACGCAGGTTACCCCGACCCGTTCGATGATCTCGACCAGCTCGAGCTGCATCTGGGAGCGCAGCTTCTTGTCCAGCGCCCCCATGGGCTCATCCAGCAACAACAGCTTGGGTCGCTTGGCCAGCGAGCGCGCCAGCGCCACTCGCTGGCGCTGGCCGCCGGAGAGCTGATGGGGTTTGCGGCGGGCATACTGGGTCATCTGCACCAGCTTGAGCATCTCCTCCACCCGGGCATCGACCTCCGCCTTGGGCAGGCCATCCTGCTTGAGGCCGAAGGCAATGTTCTGCGCCACCGTCATGTGGGGGAACAGGGCGTAGGACTGGAACATCATGTTAATGGGGCGTTCATAGGGCGGCATGTCGGTGATGTCGACCCCGTCGAGGAACAAGCGTCCCTCGGTGGGGCGCTCGAACCCCGCCAGCATCCGCAGCAGGGTCGACTTGCCGGAGCCGGACCCGCCCAGCAGGGCGAAGATCTCGCCTTTGTGGATGTTGAGGGACACGTTGTCGACCGCCAGCGTTTCATCGAACTGCTTGCTTACCCTGTCTATCTTGACCAGCACTTCTTTGCGTTGCTGGCTGCCCTCGAGGGCTTTCTTGTAGGCACTGGAGGCTATCGCCATTACCAAACTCCCAAAGGTAATACCGGCCGGGGCCGATCCATAAAACAGTCTGACGCCCCAGGATGGGCGCCAAGGTTAGGTTCCGGACTTGATCTTGGTCCAACTCCGGGTGATCAGGCGCTGCACCGCACGGGGATGTGCCTGCTGCACATACAGCCGCTCCAGCACCGCCTGGGGTGGATAGACGGACTCGTCATTGCGCACGTGCTCCTCCATGAACTCCCCCGCCTTGGCGTTGGGGTTGGCGTAGCCCACATGATTGCTGATCTGGGCAATCACCTCGGGCTGCAGCACGTAGTTGATGAGGGCGTGCGCCTCTTTCACGTTGGTGGCATCGGCCGGGATCGCCATCATGTCGAACCAGAGGTTGCCCCCCTCCTTCGGTATGCTGTAGGCGATCTTGATCCCCTTGCCGGCTTCGTCGGCACGGGCCGCCGCCTGCAGGATGTCGCCGGAGAAACCGGCCGCCACGCAGATGTCGCCGTTGGCGAGATCGCCGATGTACTTGGAGGAGTGGAAATAGGCCACGTAGGGACGCACCTTGAGCAGCTGCTCCTCGGCGCGCTTGAGGTCCGCCGGATCCTGGCTGTTGGGGTTGAGCCCCAGATAGTTGAGCGCCGCCGGGATCATCTCGTCTGCCGAGTCGAGGAAGGCGACCCCGCAACGGGCCAGTTTCTGCATGTTTTCCGGTTCGAAGATCACGGCCCAGGAGTCAATCTTGTCGACCCCCAGCACGGCCTTGACCTTGTCGATGTTGTAACCGATGCCGTTGGTGCCCCACAGATAGGGCACGGCGTACTGATGACCCGGATCCACCTTGTCGAGCTGCTTGAGCAGCACGGGATCCAGGTTGGCCAGATTGGGCAGCAGGGCGGGATCCAGCTTCTGGAAGGCCCCCGCCTTGATCTGTTTGGCCAGGAAATTGTTGGAGGGCACCACCAGATCGTAACCGGTGCGTCCGGTCAGCAGCTTGCCTTCGAGGGTTTCGTTGGAATCAAACACGTCATAGACGGTCTGGATCCCGGTCGCCCGCTGAAAGTCGCTGAGGGTGGTCTCGCCGATATAGTCGGACCAGTTGTAAAAGTGGACCACAGGGGCTGCCTGAGCCACATTTGCCAACCCCAGAGCCAGGGCCATCGTCACTATCTTGGTTGTGTGCACTTATTCAGTCCTCTTAATGTGTGATTTGCCAGTCGCGCATCCTTACGCGCCGTCCAACCTGTCGGGTGGGTCACCTCCCTCCCGGCCGAACTGCGGACCGGGAGGGGCACTCGTCACTTACTTGCCTGACTTGATCTTGGTCCAGCTACGCGTCATCAGACGCTGCACCTTGGCCGGCAGATCCGGGAAGGTGTAGATCTTGGCCAGCGTCTCGTCGCTCGGGTAGATGCCCGGATCGTTGCGGATCTTCTCGGACACCAGCGGCACGGAGGCCTTGTTGCCGCTCGGGTAGCTGACGGCGTCGGAGATCTTGGCGATCACCTCCGGCTTCATCAGGTAGTTCAGGAACACATGGGCCGCTTCCACGTTCTTGGCATCGGCCGGGATCGCCAGCATGTCGAAGAAGCTGCCTGCCCCCTCTTTCGGGATCACGTAGGTCAGGTTGACGCCGTTCTTGGCCTCGATCGCCCGTGACTTGGACTGCTGCAAGTCACCGGAGTAACCGACCGCCACGCACAGGTTGCCGTTGGCCAGATCCGAAATGTATTTGGAGGAGTGGAAGTAGGCGGTATAGGGACGGATGGAGAGGAACAGCTCCTCCGCCTTCTTCAGCTCGTCCGGCTTCTGGCTGTCCGGCTTGAAGCCCAGGTATTGCAGGGCGGCCGGCAGCATTTCGGTCGGCGAGTCGAGGAAGGAGACACCACACTCCTTCAACTTGGCCATGTTTTCCGGTTTGAACACCAGATCCCAGGAATCCACCGGCGCCTTGTCACCCAGCACGGCTTTCACCTTCTCCGGGTTGTAGGCATAACCGATGGTGCCCCACAGGTAAGGAATGGAGTACTGGTTACCCGGGTCGCTCGGTTCGAGCGCCTTGAGCAACGAGGTATCCAGGTTTTGCCAGTTGGAGAGCTTGGACTTGTCCAGCTTCTGGAACACGCCCGCCTTGATCTGCTTGGCCAGGAAGGGGTTGGACGGCACCACGATGTCATAGCCCGAACTGCCGGCCAGCAACTTGGCTTCCAGCACCTCGTTGCTGTCGAACACGTCGTAGACCACCTTGATGCCCGTCTCTTTCTGGAAGTCTTCCAGCGTGTTTGGCGCGATATAATCGCTCCAGTTGTAGACGTGCAACACCTTGTCCTCGGCCATCGCCCCGGTACTCATCATGACCAGTGCCACAGAGGCTGCAATCATTCCCGTTTTGAAAGACATCGTCCTTGTCTCCTAAGCAAATTGTATGCGCAAGCCAACCTGCCCGGCGCCCGCCTATCCCCGCAGCTTTGCCGCCGTCAGATCGAGACTGAGCCTGGCCAGATTGACCAATTCATCCACCTGTTCCTCGGTGATCACCAAGGGGGGCGATATGATCATGGTATCGCCGACAGCCCTCATCACCAAGCCATTGTTAAAGCAGAACTCCCGACAGGTCATACCGGCCTGCAGCCCAGCCGGGAAGCGGCTGTTGGTCTGCTTGTCCTGCACTATTTCCAGCGCGGCCACCAGGCCTTTGCCACGGGTTTCGCCCACCAGCGGATGGTCCGCCAGCTCCGCCCAGCGGCGCTGCAAATAGGGGCCGATGGTATCATGAACTCGCTTAACTATGCTTTCGTTTTGCATAAGCGTAATGTTGGCAATCGCCACGGCACAGGCCACCGGATGACCGGAGTAGGTGAAGCCGTGGTTGAACTCGCCTCCCTCTTCCACCAGCACCTTGGCGACCCTGTCCCCCACCATCACGGCCCCCATCGGCAGATAGCCGGAGGTGATCCCCTTGGCCAAGCACATGAGATCCGGCTTGATGCCGAAGCCTTCGCTGGCGAACCAGTGACCGGTGCGACCAAAGCCGCAGATCACCTCGTCGGCGATCAGCAAGATGCCGTACTTGTCGCAGATGCGCTGGATCTCCGGCCAGTAGCTGTCGGGCGGGATGATGACGCCGCCGGCACCCTGGATCGGCTCGCCGATGAAGGCGGCCACCTGGTCCACCCCCAGCGCCAGAATCTTCTCCTCCAGCTGACGGGCACGGGCCAGCCCGAATTCGTGGGCGCTCATCCCCTGCCCCTCGCCAAAGTGATAGGGCTGATCGATGTGCACGATACCAGGAATAGGCAGCCCGCCCTGGGCGTGCATCCCCTTCATGCCACCGAGGCTCGCCCCCGCCACGGTGGAGCCGTGGTAGGCGTTGTGGCGGCTGATGATCACCTGTTTGTCCGGCTGCCCCTTGCTGGCCCAGTAGTGGCGCACCATGCGCAGCACGGTATCGTTGCACTCGGAGCCCGAGCCGGTGAAGAAGACGTGGTTGAGGTGCGGCGGCGTGATCTCGGCCAGCAGGGTCGCCAGCTCGGCAGCGGGCGGGTGGCTGGTCTGAAAGAAGAGGTTGTAATAGGGCAGTTGCTGCATCTGGCGGGTGGCGGCGTCCACCAGCTCCTGGCGGCCATAGCCCAGGTTGACGCACCACAGGCCGGCCATGCCGTCCAGAATGCGCTTGCCTTCGGAGTCTTCCAGATAGACGCCCTCGGCCCGGGTGATGATGCGGCTGCCTTTCTTGTTCAGCGCCTGAAAGTCAGTAAACGGATGCAGGTGATGGCTGGCTTCCAGTTGCTGCCACTCACGGGTGGTATGCTGCATTGCTTGCTCCTCGGTTCCTTCGATTTAAGCGATGTTTGTTAGTCAGTTGATGAGGTACAGACAACTCCCCCGGTCACGGTGACGCACCGGGTGTCGTGCAGTGCCTGCTCCCCAACTGTCTCGATTCATGCGGGAGGGGCCGGCGGCCCCTCCGGGCAGGGTGATGCGCGACCGGCGCGCATCCGGGTCACACGTTCAGCAGCAGGAACTCCCGTTCCCAGCGGCTGATCACCCCGAAGTAGGTCTCGTACTCTTTGCGTTTGACCGCCACGAAGGCGCGGGTAAAGCGCTCGCCCAGCATCTCCTTGATGGGGTCGCACTGCTCCAGGTGGCTCAACGCCTCCTCCAGCGAGCGGGGCAGGCTGTAGGGCAGCTCATAGGCGCTCGACTTCATCTCCGGCAGCGGTTCCAGCTTCTCCATCATGCCGAGGTAGCCGCAGGCCAGGGTAGCAGCCAGCGCCAGATAGGGGTTGGCATCGGCGCCGGCGAAGCGGTTCTCCACCCGGCGGGCACTGGCCTCGGAGAAGGGCACCCGCAACCCGCAGGTGCGGTTCTCCACCCCCCACTGCACGTTGCGCGGCGCGCTCTCGCCAAAGGTGAGGCGGCGGTAGGAGTTGACGTTGGGGGCCAGCAGCGCGGTCACCGCCGGCGTGTATTTCTGTAGGCCGGCGATGAAGTGCATGAACAGCTCGGAGTGGCCGCCGTTCTCGGTGCCAAACAGGTTGCGGCCGTTCACATCTTCCAGACTCTGGTGGATGTGCATGGCGGAGCCGGGCTCGTCGCTCATCGGCTTGGCCATGAAGGTGGCGTAAATCCCGTGGCGGTGGGCCGCTTCCCGCATGGTGCGCTTGAACAGGAACACCTGATCCGCCAGATCGACGGCGTCGCCGTGCAGGAAGTTGATCTCCATCTGGGCGGCGCCGGACTCGTGGATCAGGGTGTCCACCTCCAGCTCCTGCGCCTCGCAGTAGTCGTACATGTCTTCAAAGATGGGATCGAATTCGTTGACCGCATCGATGCTGAACGATTGGCGGGCCGTCTCGGGGCGGCCGTTGCGCCCCACCGGCGGCACCAGCGGATAGTCGGGGTCTTCGTTGCGCTTGACCAGGTAGAATTCCAGCTCGGGGGCCACCACCGGCTTCCAGCCCTGCTTCTCGTAAAATGACAGGACCCGACGCAGCACGGAGCGCGGCGCGATGTCGATCAGCTTACCATTGATGTCGAAACAGTCGTGGATCACCTGGGCGGTCGGCTCCAGCGCCCAGGGTACGAAACGAATGGTGTTGGGATCGGGATAGAGCTGCATGTCCCGCTCCAGCGGGTCGATCATGCTGTCGTCATCCGGATACTCGCCGGTCACCGTCTGGGTGAAGATGACCTCGGGCAGGCGCATGCCCCCCTCGCGCAGAAACTTGTTGGCCGGAATGATCTTGCCTCGGGCATTGCCGGTGAAATCCGGAAACAGGCACTCCACTTCCGTGATGCGATTGCTCTCCATCCAGCCCTTGATACTGTCCATGTTAAACCCCGACTCTACGGTTGCCATTGGCAAGGGTGTCTAATATATGGAACACCCTTGTTATCAAATTGTAATCAACACCACCATAAAAGCCCGCCATCAGGGGCAATGTCAAGCGATGGTGTTTAAAAAACTATAAATAACGGCGCATATAATGACCATGGCGGGGACAAATACTAAACACCCTGGCGTGGTAACGACTCACTGCAAGCCCGGTGCCAACAAGCGTGCAGGATCCCCCATGTTCTCAGTCAGACCCTGTCTGAATCGGGTCATTTTTTTGCAAGGGCGCACAATACTTGTCCTCTTTGCTTTGCATGCCTGCATTTTTTTGGTACAAGGCCCGCCCTGATTTGCACTCTCCTGCTTGGATTTGGTGCAAATTCAGGACACAGGGCTTGGTCTGCAGGCAGACAGCCCCCATAAACAGGGATAATTGGGTTAGTAAACTGACTGGTAGTAAATCGTATGTGTGATTTCATGACTGAAGACCAACTGGCCTTTTACAAGGGACAGATCGAGCGCCAGATCCTCGAACTCGAAGATCGCCTCAACTCCCAGGCCAGCCAGGCCATCGCCACCGATACCAACGAGATGGCTGATGAAATTGACCGTGCCAGCATCGAGGAAGCCCGTCGTCTGGAGCTGAACCGCATCGAGCATGACAAGCTGCATCTGCGCAAGCTGCGTGGTGCCCTCAAGCGCATCAGCGAAGGGGATTTCGGTTACTGCGAATCCTGCGGTGACGAGATCTCCCTCAAGCGGCTGCAGGCTCGTCCCGAGTCCCGCTTCTGCGTTGAATGCCAGAGCACCAAGGAGTTCAACGATACCCACGTGTATCGTCGCGTCGCCTGACGCCTCGCTGCCTGCTCACTGTCGTGCGGCGAGCGTCGCCAGCAGGGTGGGCATGCAGGTGACAATGAGGACACCAGGCTGCTCACCCTGGCGGATCACGGCTACGCAGCAAGAGCGTGACAAGTTCTGTTAGACTCCGGGCAAGCCCGGAATCTACAGGAGAGCAGAGAGTGAAATGGTTCCTCAAACTGTGCTTGTGTCTGCCGTTGCTGGCACAAGCACAGACCCTCACGGTCAAGGTTCCCAGCCGGCCGATCAACGACCTCGATAAAGAGTACCAGCTCAAGCTGCTGGAACTGGCGCTGACCCATGCCGGCCAGCCGTTTCGCATCAAGCAGGTCGAACTCAACCTCAACCAGTACAGCCTACAGCAACAGCTGAGCAAGGGCCAAACCATCAATGTGTTCTGGATGGGTACCTCCAGCGCCCTCGAATCCTCGCTCATCGCCGTGCCGCTCCCGCTGTTTCGCGGCCTGGAAGGGCTGCGGCTCTCCTTCATCCACGCCGATGCCCAGGAGAAGTTCAACCAGATCAACTCGCTGGCCGATCTCAAGCAGCTGAAGGCGGCGCAAGGGGTGGGCTGGGCCGACAACAAGATCCTCGAAAACGCCGGCATCCCCACCTACTCGGGGCGCTACAGCAACCTGTTTCGGCTGATCAACGACGGCGACAAGCTGGACTTCTTCCCGCGCAACCTGGTGGAGATCTTCGCCGAGCGCAGCGAGCTGGTGGCGCAATATCCCAACCTGGTCATCGATCAGCACCTGCTGATCCGCTACCCCTTCGCCGAGTTCTTCTTCGTCAGCCCGGAATCCCCCAAGCTGGCCAAGGCGATCCAGACCGGGCTTGAGCGGGCCTATGCCGACGGCAGCTTCATGAAATTCTTCCGGGAGAACCCCAAGATCCGCGAGGCCCTGGCCAGCGCCAATCTCGAACGGCGAGTCACCATCTCCCTGCCCAATCCCGACATGACACCGTTGCTAAAATCCATTCCGGCCCAATATTGGGAGTATCCCCCGCAGGGATAAGAGTCGGCCACCTCAACCGGGGTGGCACCCACAGCGCGCCAGGGAGGTGCCATGAAGGGAATCGAGGAGTGGTTTGAACTGTACGACCAGAGCCACCGGCACCCGGTCAATGTGGCGATCCACAAGCTGGCGGTGCCCGGTATCTATCTCTGCGCCCTGGCCCTGCTCTGGAGCCTGCCGGCCGGGCCGCTGCCGCCGTCGCTCAACTGGGCCGCGCTGGTCGCCATCCCGGTGCTGGCCTTCTACCTGCGGCTGTCATTTGCGCTGTTTGTGGGCATGACGGTGCTGACCGCGCTGGGGCTGGTCATTTGCCACAGCTGGCAAGGCCCCTTGCTGTGGCCGGCGCTGGCCGGGTTCGGGCTGCTCTGGATAGCCCAGTTCGTCGGTCACAAGATCGAGGGCAAGCGCCCCTCCTTCTTCGCCGACCTGCAGTTTTTGCTGATCGGCCCCGCCTGGGTGCTGGCCAGCCTCTATCGTCGTTTGGGCATTCCCTACTGAGGGAAGCCAACAGGAGAGACCATGAGACATTCTCAGATCCTTGCTCGCGCCCTGCCGCTGCTGCTGGGCGCACTGATTGCCGGTCCGGCGCTGGCCGACAAGGCCGACCCCGTCGGCGAGGTGAGCACCGCCTTCAAGCTGTTTGGCCCCAACCACAAGATCCTGGTGGAGGCGTTCGACGACCCACGCATCGACGGCGTCGCCTGCTACCTGGCGCGCCCCAAGACCGGCGGCGTCAAGGGCGGACTCGGGCTGGCGGAAGATCCCTCCCACGCCTCCCTCTCGTGCCACCAGATCGGCCCCATCACCCTGCCCGCCAAGTTGAAGGCGGGGGAAGAGGTGTTCGACGTCAGCACCTCGCTGGTGTTCAAGGAGCAGAAAGTGGTGCGCTTTTACGATCAAAAGCGCAACGCGCTGGTCTATCTGACTTACAGCACCAAGCTGGTGGATGGTTCTTACAAGAGTGCGGTCAGCGCCGTGCCCATCATGCCGTGGGGCTGAATCCCCACCATTTATCCCGTGATGACGACCAACATTTGTTGTAATTTAACTACATCATTATCTGCGGAGAGCGCACCATGAGAGTCGCCGTTTTCAGTACCAAGAGCTACGACAAAGAGCACTTCAATCAGGCCAACAGCCAGTACGGTTATGAACTGGAGTTCTTCGACGTGCGGCTGGAGGCCAAGACTGCCCGGCTGGCCCACGGCTTCCCCGTGGTGTGCCTGTTCGTCAACGACGATGCCGACCGCGAGGTGCTGACTGAGTTGGCCACCAACGGCACCAAGGTGATCGCCCTGCGCTGCGCCGGCTACAACAACGTGGATCTGGCCGCCGCCAAGGAGCTGGGGCTGAAGGTGGTGCGAGTGCCCGCCTACTCCCCGGAAGCGGTCGCCGAGCACGCGGTGGGCCTGATGATGACCCTCAACCGTCGCATCCACAAAGCCTATCAGCGCACCCGTGACGCCAACTTCTCGCTGGAGGGGCTGGTCGGCTTCAACATGCACGGTCGCACCGCCGGCATCATCGGCACCGGCAAGATCGGCATCGCCACCCTGCGCATCCTCAAGGGCTTCGGCATGCGCCTGCTGGTGAGCGATCCCTATCCGAACCAGGCGGCCATCGATCTCGGTGCCGAGTACGTGGATCTCGATACCCTGTTCCGCCAGTCCGACGTCATCAGCCTGCACTGCCCGCTGTTCAAGGAGAACTACCACCTGCTGAACAAGGAGGCGTTCGCCAAGATGAAGGACGGGGTGATGATCATCAACACCAGCCGGGGCGGCCTGCTCGACTCCAACGCCGCCATCGAGGCGCTCAAGACCGCCCGCATCGGCGCGCTAGGGTTGGACGTCTACGAGGAAGAAGAAGATCTCTTCTTCGCCGACAAGTCCAACGAGGTGATCACCGATGACGTGTTCCGCCGCCTGTCGGCCTGCCACAACGTGCTGTTCACCGGTCACCAGGCCTTCCTCACCCGCGAGGCGCTGCACGCCATCGCCGACACCACCCTCAGCAACATCCGCGCCATCGACAGCCAGGGGCGCTGCGACAACGAGGTGGAGTAAACCACCGCGCAATAAGCGAGGCGCCGGGTTGTGAGACCCGGCGCCTTCGGGTAGGCTACCAGCCCTTTTTTGCTCAGGAGTCTGGCTGCCCATGTTTATCGGATTTGATTACGGTACCTCCAACTGTGCCGTCGCCGTGATGGAACAAGGCAGCCCCAGGCTGCTGAACCTGAGCGGTGCCCACTACCTTCCCTCCACCCTGCACGCCCCTCACCGGGATGCCATCGCCGGCCTGCTGGCCGAAGGGCTGGCCCCCGCCCAGCAGAGCGAGTACCTCAAGCTGCGCGGCCCCGTGGTCACCCGGGCCCAGGCGGTACGCCGCCAGATGCGCGAAGAGGGGCTGATCGACGAGCTCAGCTTTGGCGCCGCGGCGCTGGAGCGCTATCTGGAAGAGCCGGACGACGGCTACTACCTCAAGTCGCCGAAATCCTTCCTTGGCGCCTACGGCCTCAAGGCACCGCAGATCGCCCTGTTCGAAGACATCGTCTGCGCCATGATGCTGCACGTGCGGCGCGAGGCGGAGCAGCAGCTCGGCGCACCGATCCGCCGGGCCGTGGTCGGCCGCCCGGTCAACTTCCAGGGACTGGCGGGGGAAGAGAGCAACCGTCAGGCCATCGCCATCCTGAGCGAAGCGGCCCGCCTCGCCGGGTTCGAGCAGGTGGAGTTTCTCTATGAGCCGGTGGCGGCCGGCTTCGAATTCGAGGCCCGCCTGAGCGAGGATGCGGTGGTGCTGGTGGTGGATATCGGCGGCGGCACCACCGACTGCTCGGTGCTGCGGATGGGCCCGAGCCACCGCGACCGGCTCGATCGAGACGGCGATCTGCTCGGCCACAGCGGCCAGCGCATCGGCGGCAACGACTTCGACATCCGGCTGACGGTGGAGGGCATGATGCCGTTGCTCGGCATGCACGAGACCCTCAAGACCGGCAAGCCGCTGCCCCACCCGCTGTTCTGGGACGCCGCCGCCATCAACGACGTCAGCGCCCAGAGCCGCTTCTACAGCCTGGAGACCGCCCGCCAGCTGCAGGATCTGCAGCTCGACAGCCAGCCTGGCAGCAAGCTGGGCCGCCTCGCCAGCCTGCGCGCCCACAAGCTGAGCCACCAGCTGGTGTGGCGTGCCGAGCAGGGCAAGATCGCCCTCTCGACGCAGGAGTCCAATCACCAATCGCTGAGCGAGCTGGAAAAAGGGCTGGCGGCGGAGCTGACCCGCGAACAGCTGGCCAATGCCTCTGCCCTGCTGCTGGAGAAGATTGGCGAGCTAATGGATGAAGCCATCGCCGCCGCCGGCGTGCAGCCGGATCGGGTCTTCATCACCGGCGGCAGCGCCCGCTCCCCGCTGATCCAGGCCTTCATCCGCCAGAAGCTGCCCCAGGTGCCGCTGGAAGGGGGTGATGACTTCGGCTCGGTCGCCTCCGGTCTGGCCCGTTACGCCGAGCGACTGTTTGGCAACGGTCAGCCCACCCCGACCTGACCCAAATGAAATCCGGCAAAGGGTCTGTGTTGCCATTTAACGACACAGGCCCCACCCACAGGGCGACAGAAGCAGTCGGGGGCACTCCCCCTCGCCCTGCCTGAGGGCGCGCACAGAGGGTATGCTTGTCACTCCCACTACCGGAGCCCTTTCATGCCCAGATTCTTGCTACTGCTGCTCGCCCTGCTTCTGCTCAGCGCCTGCAGCAGTACTCCCCGCTTCGCCTCGCAAGACCTGCAGCACCACCACTGGGTGCTCGACAAGCTGGATGGCCAGCCCGTTGCCGCGCCGCGAGACAATCCGCCCGATTTCGAGATAGGTGAGCACTTCACCGTCAACGGCATCGCCGGTTGCAATCGCTACTTCGGTCAGGGCCACCTCGAGGGGAACAAGTTTTGGGTGACCAGTCTGGGCAGCACCGAGATGGCCTGTCTGGCCCCGCTTGATGCCGTGGAGCAGGCGGTGCTGACCACCCTCACCGAAGGTGCCACCCTGGACGGCACCACCCAGACCCTGATCCTGCAGGGCAAACGGCATCGTTTGGAATACACCCTGCGCGACTGGGTGCTCTAGGGCTCACAAACCGGCATCACAAACAGGAACATGTGCCCCGCCTGTGGCACAATATGAGGCAGTGCTCGCAATGGAGGCTGCCTCAGCCATGTCGATGGACCGTCTGTTTGACAAGATCAAACAACTCCCCACTATCCCGCAACTGCTGCATGAGTTGATGCAGAGCTTCAGCGATGAAAATGCCCGCATCGACGAGATTGCGGCCAAGATCGCCATGGACCAGGTGATCAGCGTCAAGGTGCTGCGAATGGCCAACTCGGCCGCCCTGCGCCGCGGCAACGAAGTCACCTCCATCGAACAGGCGGTGATCCGCCTCGGTTTTAACCGGCTGCGCTCTGTGGTGGTCGCCTCCGGCATCATCGGCAGCTTCAAGGCGCCTCCCAGCTTCGACAAGAACAAATTCTGGACCGAGACCTTCCAGGTCGCCACCATCGCCAAGACCCTGGCCCAGGAGGCCAAGGTGCTCGACCCCGAGACAGCCTTTACCTGCGCCCTCATCCACAACATTGGCGAGCTGCTGATCCAGAGCACCTTGCCGGAAGAGGCCGAGCTCATCAGTCTGGCGATCCAGAAGGGGAGCAGCCGGGTCGAGGCCCAGCGCGAGATGCTGGGCTATGACTACGCCCAGCTCGGCGCCGAGCTGGCACGGCGCTGGAACCTCTCCGAGGCCTTCGTCGATGCCATCTCCCAGCAGCTGGATCCCCTCTCCCACGACCCGGTCAGCAAGGAGGCAGTGCTGATCCGCCTGGCGGTCTTCATCTCCTTCGCCTGGAACGCGGGGGTGCCGGCCCAGGCCATCATCGCCCGCTTCCCCAAGCCACTGGCCGACCAGCTGGGGCTGGATCCCAAGTCGCTCGCCGGCCAGCTCGAGACCTTGCATGAACAGGGCAATGCCCTCGCCGATCTTCTGACTCAATAAGCATCATGACCCATCCATTTCTGTTTCATCCCCAGGTGGCGCCCTGGTTCAAAGAGAGCGCCGATGCCCTGCAACTGACCCTGTTCAGCGAGCTGGATGCCCCGATCCGCGAGGTGTGGCTGCGCCACGAGCCGGACAACGAGGAGTACCTGATCCCGATGACGGCGGTCTCCACCCGCGACCGGCTGCAGGTATGGCAGGCGACCCTGCCGCTCATCAAGGGGCAGGACATTCACCTCTACTGCTTCAAGTGTCTGACCGATGAGGAGCAGTGGTGGCTGCACGGGGCCGGCGTCAGCGCCGCCATGCCGCCGCGCGAGCAGCATTTTCGCTTCAACAGCCTGCACCAGCCACCGGCCTGGGTGCAGGACCAGGTGTTCTACCAGATCTTCCCCGATCGCTTCTGCAACGGCGACCCGTCGCTCAGCGTCAAGCATCACGAATACGAATACCGCGGCAAGGCGGTGATCAGCAAGGCGTGGGGCGAGCCGGTCAGCCGCCACGAAGAGGGCCACGGCGCCTGCGAATTCTACGGCGGCGACCTGGCGGGCATCGATGCCAAGCTGCACTACCTGCAATCCCTCGGGGTGACGGCGCTCTATCTCAACCCCATCTTCGATTCGCCGAGCAACCACAAGTACGACACTCAGGACTACTTCAAGGTGGATGCACACCTCGGCAGCAACGCCCAGTTTGCCGAGCTGACCCGCAACCTGCACCAGCGCGGCATGAAGATCATCCTGGATGCTGTGGTCAACCACACCTCGACCGAGCACCCCTGGTTCTGCCCGCCGCTGGGCGCCCAGCGCAACCCGGATTCGCCGTGGCGCAGCTTCTACACCTTTGACAACGACGGGGATTATGTCAGCTGGAAGGGCATCCGCAGCCTGCCCAAGCTCGACTTCTCCAGCGAACAGGTGCAGGACGCCGTCTATCGCGCCGACGACGCCATCCTGCGCTACTGGATGCGTGCCCCCTACCAGATCGATGGCTGGCGCTTCGACGTCATCCACATGCTGGGGGAGCGTGGCACTGCCGAGGGCAACCGCGGCCACGTGCGCGCCATTCGCGGCGCGGTGAAGCAGGAAAACCCGGACGCCTACGTGCTGGGCGAGCACTTCTTCGAGGCCAGCCAGTGGCTGCAGGGGGATCAGGAGGACGGCGCCATGAACTACTACGGCTTCGCCCACCCTATTCGCGCCTTCCTGGCGGGCCAGGACATCGCCTACCACCCCATCAAGATCAGCGCCGAAGAGCTGGATCGCTGGCTCAAGCTGGCGCGGGCCCACATTCCGTTCAAGAACCAGCTGGCCCAGTTCAATCTACTGGACAGCCACGACACAGCCCGCTTCCTCCATCTGCTGGGGGAGGACAAGCAGCGGATGCGGCTCGCGGCCACTCTGCTGCTCACCTACATCGGGGTGCCCTCCATCTACTACGGCGATGAAGTGGGGCTCTCTGGCGGCAACGATCCGGACTGCCGCCGCTGCTTCCCGTGGGAGACCACCGCCTGGGATCACGTGCTGCACGACCACTACCGCCGGTTGATCCAGATCCGCAGGCAGCGTCCAGCACTGCGTCGCGGCGATATCCAGACCCTCTATGCCGGCCCGCACAGCTATGTGTTTGCCCGCACCCTGCAAAGCGATCAGGTAGTGGTGGCCTGCAACCGCCACCCCAGCGAGCCGCGCACCATCAGCCTGCCCCTGTGGCAGACCGCGGGCCCGGCCAGCCGCTTTACCGACGCCTTCAACGGCGATAAATTCGAAGTGGTGCAGGGCGAGGTGCAGCTCACCATCCCCGCCAACTCGGCCAGAGTGCTGCTCTCCAGCTAGGCGTCAAAAAAGCGGAACCCTGTGTTCCGCTTTTTGTTAAAGGCCCCTATATCACATAAAGTTGTTTGAGCTGGGTTGGATTTCTCTATGAATCATCTAGTTAGTTCACTCAGAGTGGAATAAAACTGGCATCATACAAGACCGCTTCCGACCCTTTTCGGCTAAACTGGCCCAAGGCACATAAATTGCTTGTCACTTGGCATCACTAGCGAGAATCCGTCATGTTCGACAATAAAACCCTATTGATTACCGGCGGCACTGGCTCGTTTGGCAAGATGCTGGTCAAGACAGTGCTGGAACGCTACAAGCCGAAACGGCTGATCATCTACTCCCGCGACGAGCTGAAACAGTTCGAGATGCAGCAGGTCTTCAACGCCCCCTGCATGCGCTACTTTATCGGTGACGTGCGGGACGCCAACCGGCTCACCATGGCGATGCGCGGGGTTGACTATGTGGTGCATGCGGCGGCGCTCAAACAGGTGCCGGCTGCCGAATACAACCCCATGGAGTGCATCAAGACCAATATCCACGGGGCCGAGAACGTCATCCAGGCCGCCCTGCTCAATCAGGTCAAGAAGGTGATCGCCCTCTCCACCGACAAGGCTGCCAACCCGATAAACTTGTACGGCGCCACCAAGCTGGCCTCCGACAAGCTGTTCGTCGCCGCCAATAACATCGCCGGCCAGGATCCAACCCGTTTTGCGGTGGTGCGCTACGGCAACGTGGTAGGATCGCGCGGCTCTGTGGTGCCCTTCTTCCAGAAACGGATCGATCAGGGCGCCACCACCCTCCCCATCACTCACACCGAGATGACCCGTTTCTGGATCACCCTGCAGCAGGGGGTGGACTTCGTGATGAACAACTTCCCGCGCATGAAGGGGGGTGAGATTTTCGTGCCCAAGCTGCCCTCGGTGCGGATCACCGACCTGGCTACCGCCATGGCCCCTCAGCTGGACCAGGAGATCATCGGCATCCGCCCGGGTGAAAAACTGCATGAAGTGATGTGCCCGTGTGACGACTCCTACCACACCTTCGAGTTCGATAACTTCTTCATCATCGGACCGACCATCAACTTCAACAATCGCAACAATGACTTCTCCGTCACCGCCTCAGGTGAAAAGGGAGCCATGGTGGCCCAGGGATTCGAGTACAACTCCCGTGACAACGATGATTTCCTGACGGTTGAACAGCTGAAAGCATTGAATAGCAAGGTGGTAATGGAATGATCCCGTACGGCAGACAGTCGATCAGCGAAGCGGATATCGAAGCCGTGGTCGAAGTATTGAGGTCCGATTTTCTGACCCAGGGGCCCGTGGTGCCGCGCTTCGAACAGGCAGTGGCGGATTACTGCGGTGCCCGCTTCGGGGTGGCGGTCAACTCAGGTACGGCCGCCCTGCATATCGCCTGTCTGGCACTGGGTGTCGGCCCGGGTGACTGGGTCTGGACCTCCCCCATCAGCTTTGTCGCCTCGGCCAACTGCGCTCTCTATTGCGGAGCCCAGGTCGACTTCGTCGACATCGAGCCCGATACCGGCAACATGTGCGCCATGGAGCTGGAACGCAAGCTGGTAGCAGCCAAGGCTCAAGGATGTCTGCCCAAGTTGGTCATCCCGGTACACTTCGCAGGCCTGCCCTGCGACATGCAGGAGATCCATCGTCTGGGACAAGAGTACGGCTTTCGGATCATCGAGGATGCCTGTCATGCCCTCGGCGCCCGCTATCACAGTGAACCCACCGGCAACTGCCGCTACAGCGACATCACCGTCTTCAGCTTCCATCCGGTGAAGATCATCACCACCGGCGAAGGCGGTATGGCGATGACCAATGACCCTGCGCTCGCCAAAACCATGAGCATGTTGCGCAGTCACGGCATCACCCGGGATCCGGCCGACTTCATCAATGAGCCCGATGGCCCCTGGTACTACGAGCAGCAAATGCTGGGCTTCAACTACCGCATGACGGATATTCAGGCTGCGCTGGGGTTGAGCCAGATGGCCAATCTGGAAGATTGGATCGCCAAGCGTAGCGAAATTGCCCATTGTTACTTTGAAGCATTGGCCCCCGAACGTCTGCCCCGTTATTTCAGTGCAGAACGACGCAGCGCCTTCCACCTGTATGTACACCATGTAGCCCCCGAACAGCGCCGCAATCTGTTCCAGCGACTACGCGATCATGGTATCGGTGCCAACGTGCACTATATGCCCATCTACAAGCAGCCTTGGCACCAAGAAGGCCACCAGTCAGCCCTACCGATGGCAGAGGCTCACTATTACGGAGCCATCACTCTCCCGCTTTTCCCTCATTTAACGACAGCAGAACAACATCAGGTATTTACATTGGTAATTGCCGATGCGTAGCAGTACATAAAAGAACAAGCAGGCTCTGAGCTTGCCGTCAGAAGGTCCAGATACTCGATTTACAGAGAGATAAAATGACGGATACAGCAATCTTGCCAGTTGTGATGGCTGGGGGGTCAGGTAGTCGGCTTTGGCCTCTTTCTCGTGAATTATATCCAAAGCAGTTCATGCCGCTTTTGGGTGAGGCCTCAATGCTGCTGGATACTATTGGCAGGGTCAAAGAACTTGCCACTCACCCATTCACCGTGGTTTGCAATGAGGCCCATCGCTTTATTGTCGCGGAGCAGTTGCGGGAGGCCGGAATACAGAACCATATTCTGCTGGAGCCTTCAGCACGCAATACGGCCCCAGCTATCGCTGTGGCGGCTCTGCACGGTATGACGATCGCTGATGATCCCGTGTTGATGGTGCTGGCTGCAGACCACGCAATCAAGGAGCCGCACGCCTTCCGACAAGCCATAGAAGCCGCATACCCCTTTGCAGTCCATGGCAAACTGGTGACATTCGGCATCGTCCCCCAAACACCTGAAACCGGTTATGGCTACCTCAGAGCAGGGGAATCTCTTGGGGGGGGAGTTTCTCGCGTCGACGCCTTCATCGAAAAACCGGATCTGGACACGGCGAAACAGTATCTCTCCTCTGGAAAATACCTCTGGAATAGCGGCCTCTTTATGTTCAAGGCCAGCCGCTACCTTGAGGAACTTAAACTTTATCGCCCTGATATCCTGGCCGCTTGTGAAAAAGCGTTTAGCACCAGACAACATGATCTCGATTTTATCCGTGTCGGTAGCGCGGCTTTCGAGGAATCGCCCAGCGAGTCAGTGGATTATGCGGTGATGGAAAAAACGCAAGATGCCGTTGTCGTGCCCATGGATGCCGGATGGAGCGATGTGGGCTCTTGGTCCACCCTGTGGGAGGTGAACGAGAAAGACGGGCAAGGGAATGTCCTAGAAGGTGACATCTTGGCGCTTGACACAACAGATTGTTATATCAAAAGCAGTTACCGGCTAGTAACCACCATTGGATTGGACAAGCTAGTCATAGTGGAAACCAAGGATGCCATACTCGTTGCCGCGCACGACAAGGTTCAAGAGGTCAAGACACTGACATCACGTCTTAAAAGTATGAATCGCACAGAAACCGAACGTCATCGCGAGGTTTACCGCCCATGGGGAAAATATGATGCTATCGACAGCGGAGAGCGTTTCCACGTCAAACGCATCACCGTCAAGCCTGGTGCCAAGCTTTCTCTACAACTGCATCACCACAGGGCCGAACACTGGATAGTAGTCTCCGGAACAGCCAGGATGACAATGAACGGTGTCGAGCGTTACATCACGGAAAATGAGTCCGTCTATATCCCTATTGCAACCGTTCACTCGTTGGAAAACCCGGGTAAAGTCGACTTGGTACTTATCGAAGTTCAATCAGGCTCCTATTTGGGGGAAGACGACATTGTAAGGCTGGGGGAGCACTACCACAAAGATGGGAGCGAGCCATGCTGAGAACCAAGACGATTATCCAGCATAGTGGTTTGGGCTTTGGTACAAGCGGTGTCAGAGGGTTAGTCAACCAGTTGACAGCAGAAGTTTGCCAAGCATTTACGCATGCCTTCATTTCTGTCATGCGTGATCGCTTCACCTTTAAGCATGTAGCGTTGGGCATAGACAACAGACCCAGCAGCCTCGGCATGGCAGGCGCCTGCGCCGCCGCCCTGCAACAACTTGGCGTTGAGCCCCTCTTCTATGGGGTACTACCAACACCGGCCTTGGCATTACAAGCCATGCGTTGCCGCATTCCGGCCATCATGGTTACCGGTAGCCATATCCCACATGACCGAAATGGTCTCAAGTTCTATGGCCCTGGTGGAGAGATCACCAAAGCTGAAGAACGACAGATCCTAGAAGCAGATATAGTGTTCTCCAAGATAATGGCACAACCCATGCTGCAGCCCTCCACAGAGGCAGCAGAACGCTATACAGAGCGTTACTTGCATTTTTTCAACAAGAGTGCACTGGCACATAAACGGATCGGCATTTACGAACACAGCAGTGCCGGGCGAGATATTTACCCGTCGATTTTCCAAGCATTGGGAGCAACAGTTATACGATTGGGGCGGAGTGACGACTTTATTCCTATCGATACCGAAGCATTGAGCACAGAGGATGAACAGAGGGCCCTATCTTGGACTCAACAATATAGCCTGGATGCTCTATTCTCGACCGATGGTGATGGGGATAGACCTATGCTCGCTGATGAACAGGGGCATTGGCTCAAAGGGGATATTCTCGGACTACTCTGTTGCCAATACTTGGGAATCCAGAGTTTAGCAATGCCACTTAACTGCAATAGTGCCGTTGAGCAATCAGGGATAGCCACACGAGTCATACGCACTCGGATTGGCTCTCCTTATGTATTGGAAGCGATGGGTGGCCTCGCAGGAAAATTCGCCGGTTTTGAAGCAAATGGAGGCTTCATGCTAGGCAGTAGCATTGATCATGAAGGGCGGCATCTTGCGGCCCTCCCCACTCGTGATGCTCTACTGCCAGCATTGGCTGCATTGATACTGGCAAGGGAAACTGGCCTTGCTGCCATCTTGGCCACGCTACCAAGCCGCTTTACTCATAGCGACAGGATCAAGGTTAATCCGACGGCCTTTATGCAAAAGGCCATCAGTAACCGGTTTTGGCTATTGGAAACGCTAGGGTTGGCTGCAGACATAGATGTTGATATAGACATGACTGATGGCATAAGAATGCAGCTCCCTGATCACAGGATCATACACCTGCGGGCCTCTGCTAATGCTCCAGAACTTCGTTGTTATGCAGAAGCCAAAAGTCAGCTGGAAGCAAGGACGCTAGTTGAAAAAACTTTATATATTGCAATAGAAACGATGAATAGCTGGAATAACTTGAATAGCCAGTGACTGGACTCAGTCAGAGTTTTCATAACAACCAAGGGTATAAGTGATAGCCTCATACAATGCTTTCCCTAGTTGTTGTTGACGGATAAAACCTTCAGCAAGTAGCACATCTGCTGCCGGCATCCCCCTCTTCTGGACCAATACCTTTTGCATAAGCTGGGTCAAGTCTTCTGCATTCTGCTGATGAAAATGATATACCTCCGGTGTCATAATTTCCTGATTTACTTCAATATCTGAAAGCAGAACAGGGATACCAAGAGAGACTGCATCATAAGTTGCTCCACCACCAGGGCCACCTTCAAATAGGGTGGGCTGTACCAACGCAATAGAGCCTTTCAACAATCCTATTTGATCAAATTTTGGAATGTGCCCAAGAAAATGAACTCGCTCAGAAATACCAAGTGTGTCAAGCAGCATTTTTTGCTCCTCAACATAGTCCGGATGCCGATAATCAGATAATGTACCGGTACAAACCAGATGCACATCCTTACTAGCTAGCTGTGCGAAAGCATGGAATGCCGTTGGATGATCTTTATGAATCCAAAACTGATTGCAGATAAGAAAATAGTTTTGTGGCAGGCCATACTTTTTCTTTATCTCTAGCGAGTCCACAGCTAACCAATCTGGTATTGGATGGGGGGTAAAAGGTAACACTTTAATACGTGCAGCGTTAATCCATGGATAGAACTTAATAATATCAGATTTAACTGACATTGAGTTTACAACAACGGCTTTGCAGTCACGCAAGCGAGCAGAAAACGCCGTCTCTCTAGCGAAGCATTCATGCTCCGTAAAATAATAGTGAAGATACTTGTGTTGGAAATCAGGAATATAAGCTAGCCAAGGAACAGGAAAATTAGCCCCCAGGTCACTGTTAACTGGGAGAACAATATCAACATTGTTATTTTCCAATGTACTAGCTAGATCGTTATGGCGAGAGGAATAAAAGACCTGTTCAGGAACAATCGTAGCATTGGCAAGATAGTCCTGTAATTGGAGATATATATCTTCCTTTACAAACTCTTCGTCCAATGCGATTACAACTTGCCATTCGTAGAGAGGCACTACAGCGGTGAGACCATTGAGGATATGACGAATAAACTCCAGCCCTCCCGACCAACAAAAGTGCTGAGGCAGTAAGGCTACTTTTAACTTTCTCATATAAATTTCCGCTTAGAATACAGATGACTTAGTGACTACTCTTGCTGGGTTGCCAACAACAGTACACTCGGGTGGTACATCTTTGGTGACGACGGCTCCCATACCTATGATGGCTCCACGCCCTATGGAGAGTGGGCGATGAAGGCTGCCATTGCGAATGATAGCTCCGGCCCCTACGAATACATCATCAGATATGTGCACACGACCATTGCAGCTGACTCTAGGTGAAAAAGTAACAAAATCTCCAATAATACAGTCATGTTCAATATAGGAGTAAATGTTACAATGAAAAAATTGACCAATGACAATATCGGTTGTTGCCATACTATGGGCACACAGAATGGCTCCAAGGCCAACTCTTACATTATCATAACATATGTGTTCGTCTGCCATGAGGTTAATCGGCACTCCACCAAGACGGATACACCGTTCGGCAATTTTACGTCTCAATACTACATCTGCGATCGCAATAGTAAAGAGGAAGCCTGGTTTTATATTTTGTTCAAAGTATGAGTCCGAGATAAGTTTACCATAAGGAAAATAAACTCCATTTATATCTTCGACTACAAAGCAATATTCTAAACCCTGCTGAGCACAGAATTTCCTTATCAGTGGTAAAATACAACGAGAAAAACTACCCGCACCAAAAATATAAAGGTTGTTAGTTTTATATTTAGAATTAACGTTCATTCATAAAAACCAGTTATTTTTTCCACTATATAGTGCAGCATCTCATCTGTCATACCAGGCCAACTGGGCAAGTTCATGCCGCGCTCTGAAATATCCTCACTGTTCGGAAAAGAATGCCCATCCTGATAATACATTGGCATGAAGTGAATGGGGGGGAATAATGGTCTTGTTTCTATTCCGGCATTATTTAAGTAATGACGCAATGTATCTCTTACTTCTCTAGTGTCGGTTAAAATAGAAAACATCCACCAAGAGTGGCAACTCCCCGGCCGCTCTTTCTGAAATTGGAGCGGCAACCCTTGAAGATGAGCAATATAAAAGTTAGCAATCTCTCGCTTTCGATTAATAAAGCTATTAGCCTTTTCCAATTGAGCCAGTCCAATAGCAGCACAGATGTTGGTCATACGATAATTATAGCCAACAATATCATGCCAGTATTCCTTTCCCTCCATCAATCCTTGCCCTTTTAAGTGACGAATTTTTCTGTCCAATTCAGCACTGTTGGTGGTGACCATGCCCCCCTCTCCAGTTGTCACTGTTTTATTCCCAAAGAAACTATAGGTCGTAATATCAGATAAATGGCCTATGTGGTGACCATCAATAAGGCTGCCAAAAGCTTCCGCACCATCTTCAATCAAAAATAAATTATGCCGTTTTGCAATAGTCTGTAGCTTTAACATATCCGTCGGCTGTCCATAAATATGAACGGAAATAATTGCTTTAGTTTTCTCTGTAATTAACTCTTCGATAAGATCACAATCTAACTGCCAGCTTAGTGGTTCTATATCAACAAAAACAGGTTTTGCTCCAACATAATTGATAGCATTGACAGATGCAATGTAAGTGAAGGTAGGAACAATAACCTCATCACCTGGCCCAATGTCTAAAGCCAACAGGGCCAGATGCAGAGCAACCGTTCCATTGGACACAGACGCGGCATGTGCCATACCAGTAAAGTTAGCGAACTCTTTTTCAAACTTTTGAATAAACTCTCCCTTCGAGGAAATCCATGAGGAGTCGATACACTCGACCACATACTTTTTTTCATTACCCGACAAGTCAGGCTGGTAGACTGGAATAAATGAGTGCACGCTAAAAGTCCTCAGGCTGTTCTGTTATAGTATTAAAAACTGGCATGCCACGTATTTCTTCAATAGCATCAAGTCCTGAGGTAAACGTTAGCTCACCCTGTTCATTGCGATGCTCTCGGAACTTGGCAAGAATATAACCTTCCTCACAACTTAGTTCAGCCAAAGCATCAGTCAGCTTGTCAATAACAAAATATGCATTATTGCCTGCACTATTACACCCAATAAATCTGTATCCCTTTTCCTTTGCTAAGCAGCATAGAGCATTTAAAGACGCTCCAGCATAGAGACCACTATAATGACTAACATGACGAATGAAGTTTGGTTCATACGGTATCGTGATACTGCGTTTCGAACCGAAAAGGCTATTATACTCAACTATGACAATAGCTGGATTCACTACATTGATGGCCTTCCAAATCCAATAATCATTTCCATCTACATCTATATGTAGTAGTCCAATATCGCCGGAAAAACCAGCGTCAGAAATTATATCATTTATGTTTTCAGCAGTAACAAAGTCACAGAGAGCTGTCAGATCATGACGCCAATAATTCTGTGTTTTTTTAATATATTCTATATTTGCAGGTTCTGCATCAATAACCAACCCGCGCCAGTTATTATTCTCTAATAAGAATCGAGTATTGGCCTCATTATAGTTTTCCACTCCGAACTCAATAAATACTGTTTCTTTAATACCCAGTATATTTACAAGATGTTGAATGATCCCATCATCACCAAATTGAGAAAACACTCGAAACTCAGCATCTTGTAAGGATGACACAATATTATTATTTAGTTTAGCTAGCAGCTTCCCTAACAGAACTTTATTTATAGCACTGTCAATTTCATACTTTTTATTTAAGTTGGCAAGTTTAGTGTTAATATTAGCATCATCAATTATGCTCTGATTTTGATTCATTACTATCCTCTCATACAAGGCAAAAACCAATAATTTATAATGAACGCCAACTCATGATACTACAGCTAGGTAACGCGTCAGATAACATACTTGTAATTACACTTTCATGACATCCTTCAACGCAATTTATAACAACATCCGGGTTAAATATATGCCACTGGTCAGATTTTCCAACAGGTACTCCTTCAATACATTCATATTGACCTGAGCTAGAGACTAAAAATGTAATGACCCAGCCGTTCCTGCACAACTAAGCGGCTTCGGCATAGGCCTGCGCCGGTGTTTTCATCTTTAGCGCCTGGTGAGGACGCTTCTGGTTGTAAAACTGGATCCAGTCGCCAATCACCCGACTGGCATGCTGCAAGGTCTCGAACCTCTGCCGATGGGCACACTGCTCCTTGAGCGTTCTGATCACCCGCTCGACCATGCCGTTTTGTTCCGGCGTGTACGGCGTGATGAACTCCTGCTGCAACCCATAGCTCTTCACCAGTGCTGTGTAGTTGCGGCTGGTAAACACCAACCCATTGTCGCTACGTAACAAAAACGGCGATGCAACTCGTCCCAAGCTGCCGAAGCGAGCAATTAAGGCTTGCTCCAGCGCTGCCTCGGCCGTTTTCGATTTACCACTGCGCGAGAGATGCCATCCCAGTAGTTCACGGGTATGGCAATCAATCACCAGCGCCAAGGAACACCAGCCATCGCGACCAGCCCAGATCCGGCATAGGTCCGTCGCCCAGCGTTGGTTGGGCGCTGAGGCCACCGAAGGCAGGGCCTGGATCCGGGGGCGAAACCCAACCGGACGCTTGCGAACTTGCCAGCCCTTGAGCTGGAAGATGCGCTGTACCGTGTTCTTGTTGAACCCCAACAGGGCTGCAACCGTCCGGTAACCGAACGATGGGTTCTCCTCAATCATGTTTTTGATCGGGGTGACCAGATGCTCCTGAAGCTTGGGCGCGGCCTTGACGCTGCGGTAGTACCAACTACGACGCGGCAGGCCAAACCAGCGGCAGAGCTTGCTGACGGAGACATCAATACCTTCTGCGCGTAATCCCTGCTGAACATCGGCGACTATCTGTCGTCCTCGCCCAGCAGGGAGGCCAGCTTTTTTCTGGCGCGTAACTCCAGCATGGCCTCGCCATAAGCTTCCTGGAGTTCCTTGAGCTGCTTCTCGTACTGCTCGCGAATATCCAGTGGCTTGGCCCGTAAGGCGTTTTCCATGCCCCGTTTGGCGTCATCTACCCATTCTTCAATCTCGGAGGGCGGCAAATCAAAGGCTCGAGCCGCTTCGGCGACGGTGGTCTTGCCCTGAATGATTTCCATGACCAAGGCGGACTTGCGCTTGGCCGTCCAACGTTTGATTTCTTCGTCCATCGTGATGCTCATGTCTGTGATCTCCACTCATTATGACCTGAGCAGGATTTCAGTGGGTCATTACAAAAATGCACAGACAGATATTCCCCTAAACCTTAACAGCTGGAAAATTAGCAATGAAAGGTCTGCCGTTCCAAATATGGCAACTTTTTTTCCTGAAAGATAGGAAAAATAATAGTGAGGTGACAAAGAAACCCGAGTCAATCTTTTAAGATCAACATTCGTTTTATTTTGGTTTAACTTCTTTTCATAATTAAGGTCGTTATTGAATCTAATAATAGAACTAACCACCTTACGGTTCTCAGATAAATCTATAGGAAAACCATCCTTATGATAAGAAGAGGAACTGTCATGTGGTAACGAATGTTCAATACTGGCATAATGTGTACCAGAACCATCGAAACCAATGTTTGTGGTCATAGCGCTAATCGGGTTTAAGCACAAACCACCATGTTTGAAAATAGTTGCATACCAAAAGACTGCCCACGTGCTAATTTTACCAGTGGCATTATTTATAACTTGATCCCAAAAATTATAACTACCATATATGTTAAAGTTCTGAATGCCAATTTCATCAAATTCATCAAGTAAAGCTTGCGGGTCACGCTCATAGTAATTCCAGCGATCAGCCCATGTAGCCCACCCCCACCCAAGGGCGGTTCGCCACAAAAAAGTAGATGGAAGTCCCTCTGACTGAATAGGAAAATTCCAACCACTAATATGCCAAACCATAGGTTCATTTTTATAAAATTCAAGTGCATCATTCATATATTCAAGAAATGATGGAGAAACTAAAACGTCATCCTCTAATATTATGGCTCTACCATATTCAGCCATAACTTCAGCGATACCAGATATAATGTTCTCTGTCAGCCCTAAATTATCTCTTCGTTGTTTAATAACCAATGAATGAAAACATTTAAAATGACTAAGGTTGTGCAAGTTTTCTAAGATCAGAGCTTGTTTACCATGATCATCGATATCCTTTATACCATCCAAATAAACTACTAGCGGAGTCTTTTCAGACAAATTACACTGCTGTAAAAAAGAAAGTGTTTTGGCTGTATGTTCTGGCCTATTGTAAGCAAAAAGAACAACAGGAGCACAGCTATTGCATTGCACATTTTGACCCACTATCGCTGACTCCATTTTGAATTAGGTATAGGTTACTTAACAGCCACTGCATATATAGAACCATATTCTCTATCTTTAATATCAATTGAACCATCAAATGATCTCAGCAATACAGATGAGAACTCCACTTTTTTCAGTGTATTGACAAGATTCTCCTCATCAAACATGTACTTATGTTGATCAGACATATAAGCCACATAATTTACTTGGTCAATTAACGAACCAGTATCGATACGAGCAGGTTGATAGAGGTCATTTGGATCTCTAAAGTGATGGCCATTGACATATGCCTCAATATAACATCTAGAATTAGGCACACAGACAAGTAGCTTACCATTTGGCTTTAAAACTCGGTAACACTCCTTTATGAAAATTATCAAGTCATTATAATTAAAATGTTCTAACATATGAGATGTATATATCATATCCACCGAGCTCTGACCCAATGGAATTCCTCTCTTTAAATCGTAGTTGATATCGGCACCATAAAGATCGACTGTTGTCCAACCACCACATCCTTTTTTTGTTCCTGATCCCAATTCAAGCTTTATTATGCTATTGCTACTGAGCCTATTCCAAAGAACATTTGCAGTCCTACGTAACAGAGCAATCCTAATATATCTTTTTATTCTACCAAAAATATAAAGCGGATTCATGTAATCGATTATAATCATTTACTTTTAATCCCATAATGAATCACGTAAGAGAGCTTTACCATCCGTTGTATACATCCCCTCTAGGAAACAAATAGTAGTAATATGGCGATGATATACCCTATCTCTAGCATATGAGCGGGTTGTAAATCTTCTTCCTTCATGCTCTAGTTGATGCTGTTCAAAATGAATGGAATTAAAACCATATCTTTTTATTAAAGATATATATTCACTATATTTATAATCCATCCTTTCGGTATTATCTAAGACTATGATTTGCTTTCTATTTTTAATTTTACTCAACACTCTTTCAAAGCACATAACCCGATCTCTGCCGTCAATTACAGTGATGCTGATATCTTCATCTTCATAACAATCATCATATGGTCTTTCTGATTTAATCATTTTCAAACGATCTTGATAATCAAATGCATATGCCGTATCGATTATTTTTTTTGCCCAGTTGGCATCATGCTCTACAGACGTAACAAAACAACCTTTACTCAGGAAATAGAGCGTCGAGTTTCCCGAACCAAATTCAAATACTTTAGTTGTAAAACCCATTTTCCTTCTTTCTGAAATAAAAGTATCAAGAAAATCTATTGCTCCATCAGTAACCCATGGCAGAACTCTAAGCATATAAATCTCTCCGGTTGTTGTTGAATTTATTTATGGTTATCTTGATACCAAATCCATACATCCTTGAGTCCCGACGTTAAACATATTTTTGCTTGCCATCCAAGTTCATTCAACCGTCTAACATCTAGTCGCTTAATTGGTGTACCCTCCGATTTATGTTCATTGAAGTGCAAGTCACCATTAAAGCCACTGACCGCTTTCAAATATTCTGCCAGCTCACGAATCGAACAATCAACTCCTGTCCCAATATTAATATGAGAGCATCTAGGATCAGTCAGTGACTGTAAGTTCTGCTTAGATATAGACATAATATGTATGCATGCTGCCGCCAAGTCATCGACATGCATGAATTCACGGCGGGCGTTGCCACTACCCCAGATCTCTACAAACTTATCGCCTTGTTCAATGGCTCGATAAAACTTTCCTATTAAAGCAGGGATAACATGACTGTACTGAGGGTGAAAATTATCATATGGGCCATAGAGATTGGTCGGCATGGCACAGCGATAATCTCTTCCATATTGCCTATTGTAACTTTCACACAGTTTAATACCGGCAATTTTGGCAATAGCATAAGGTTCATTGGTCGGCTCCAGTGGGCCGGTAAGAAGTGCCTCTTCCGAAATCGGTTGTGGGGTCAACTTTGGATAGATGCAACTAGAACCCAGAAACAACATTTTTTGTACATCAGCAAGATGTGCACTGTGAATTAAATTAGCTTCAATCATTAAATTTTGATAGATGAATTCAGCTGGGAAACTCTCGTTTGCAGAAATTCCTCCGACCTTGGCAGCCGCTATATATATTTCATCTATTTGTTGACACATCAAAAACCGTTTTACCGCTTGCTGATCTGTCAGATCTAGGTCACCTCGAGTAGCGGTAACCAGTTCAACTGAATCCAACATCGCAAGTTGCCGACACAAGGCTTGTCCTACCATGCCGAGATGTCCAGAAACAAAGACTCTCTTCTTAGCCATATATTCAGTCCCCCATGGCCTCACCAATCTCAAATCCATGTTTTTTCAACAAGGCATGGCGCTGCGCCACTTTCACATCAGCAGCAACCATTTCAGTACACATTTCTCTTACTGTAATACTGGGTTTCCAACCCAATTTGTTTCGTGCTTTACTCGCATCACCTAACAAAGAATCAACTTCTGCAGGACGGAAATACCTAGGGTCAATACGAAGGACAACATCACCAGGACGGACTGCCGGGGCCAGCTCCCCCTTGGCCGATACCACAACTGCAACCTCTTCAATACCCTTACCTTCGAAACGTAATTGCATACCTACATCTTCCGCAGCCCAAAGAATAAACTGACGCACAGAATACTGCTCGCCAGTCGCAATCACAAAGTCTTCAGGTTTTTCTTGCTGTAATATGAGCCATTGTAGTTCTACATAATCTTTTGCATGACCCCAATCCCGTAGCGAATCAATATTCCCCATGTAGAGACAACTATCCAAACCTTGGGCAATATTGGCCAAGCCTCTGGTAATCTTTCTAGTAACAAAAGTTTCTCCCCTACGGGGAGATTCATGATTGAAAAGAATGCCGTTGCATGCATATAAACCATAGGCCTCACGATAGTTCACCGTGATCCAGTATGCATAAAGTTTGGCAACGGCATAAGGAGAGCGTGGATAGAAGGGGGTGGTTTCTCTTTGCGGTATCTCTTGGACTTGGCCAAACAACTCTGACGTCGAAGCTTGATAAAACCGGGTCTTTTTCTCTAATCCCAACAACCGGATAGCCTCTAGCAGGCGCAATGTGCCCATAGCATCCACATCGGCCGTATATTCAGGAGACTCAAAGCTGACTGCTACGTGAGATTGAGCCCCCAAATTATATACCTCATCAGGTTGAACCTCTTGAATAATACGGGTCAAGTTAGAGGAGTCCGTCAGATCACCATAATGCAGTACAAAGTTTTGATGTTCAATATGAGGATCTTGGTAGATATGGTCTATACGTTGAGTGTTGAACGAAGAAGCTCGGCGCTTGATCCCGTGTACCTGATATCCTTTCTCTAACAGAAGCTCGGCCAAATAGGAGCCATCCTGGCCGGTTACACCAGTGATAAGTGCGACTTTCTTATTCATAGATTTCAT
Source organism: Aeromonas sp. FL131 (assembly GCF_049860615.1). Classification (NCBI taxonomy): domain Bacteria; kingdom Pseudomonadati; phylum Pseudomonadota; class Gammaproteobacteria; order Aeromonadales; family Aeromonadaceae; genus Aeromonas; species Aeromonas sp. FL131. The sequence continues at coordinate 4,700,113 of NZ_CP187595.1, read as the reverse complement.
GCCACTTGATGATTCGTGCTACAGGTGCCTTGTGTTGTAACTTCAAGACTATGTCATCACCATGCTCTCCCTCTACGGAGTTAAACAATATATCCACATTGGAGGGGAAATCATGTAAAGACCAGACTTGTTTACCATTAAAGGCACTCTCACTCCCCAAAGAGGTAATGAAGAAGTCTGTCACAATACCCGATTTTTCAAGCAGCATGTATATTATGCTCGCCATAATACCTGTACCAAAGATACCAATACGTCTTCCCTTCAATACTGAAACATCATGCTCCTTCTCCAAATAACTATGGAAAAGCCGCTTCAATAACGTCATATTTTTATTTGCCAACGCCAAAGCTACATCTTGTTGGTTTACTCTTTCCAGATCCAGAAGCTCGTAAATAATTCTGGTCTCCCGATTAATTAGGTTATAATTTTCAATATTACTGCTAAGTCCACCAAGATAGAAATTGGCCACTGTTCGGTCAGAAAAATCCCCATGCTTAAAAAGAATGGTCTTCAACATAATATAGGAATCAGCAGCTATATTAAAAGACCGGGGAAAACCACCATATTCCTTCAGCAGGGCTCGTTTCATGAAAAAGCCTTGATGATGAGGATGGCTAAATTCCTGTTCACCTTTACGCAACTCATTTCCATGCAAAATCCACTCAGCATTGGTCGCAGGATCTTTTATAATAACTCTAGCAGCCAAATAATCTAGAGAATCATCTCTTTCAAATTCGGTCAAAATATCATAAATGACATCTGAGTCACAGAGGTGATCATCTGAACTAAGATAATAAATAATTTCACCCGTTGCAGCAGCTAATCCTTTGTTGAAAGCATCATAAACGCCGTTATCTGCTTCTGACACCACTTTTGCTATATGTGGAAATGTAGACACTAGGGTGAGTGTCTGATCTGAAGATCGGCCATCGACAATGATATGTTCTATCTGGGAAATGGCGGTTTGCTTAGCCACACTACATAAGCATCTTTCGATAGTTGCAGCACTATTATATGTTGCTGTGATGATAGAAACTTTCATTTAATTTTCATCCATTAGAGCAGTATAAAGGGCATTCTAAACCAAAGGTCAGCTACGAACGCCTGCCGCTTTTCTCAATACACTGATACAATCCATATCCTTGCATTCCCAATCGATGAGTGTTTGTTCTACAACCTCGAAATTATGATGCTGGGCAATCAAAGCAACATCATCTTTTGAGATCCTACTACGTCCGGCCGGATTCAGATTCCATTGGTCGAACACTCTCATCTTATCCACCAATGCACCAAGATTGGAGTGATGCATAACAACATATCCCTGACCTTTCAGTACACGGTTGAATTCGCCGAGATAGAAATCCAAGCTTTTATAAGAGAAATGGACCATCGCATCCCAAGAATATATCAGACTTAGAGAGCTGGCTTGCTGAGGTAACTGATCTGCACCATTGCATTGCATACTAATATTTGAATATTTAGCAAAGCGCTGGCGGCAGAACTCTATTGCGTCAAAGCTGGCATCAACCAACTGTAGATACTGACAACGAGTATGCACTATCTCTGCAATACGTCCCTTACCACAGGCAAAATCAAGGACATTACTATAATCCAACACACCTTCCAGCCGGCTCAATACAGGTTGAATGAATCTATTATATTGGGCTTGGGCTGAATTTTCTGCCAATTTATAGTAGGCATCCCATTCATCATCTGCCGGGGTAGCATTCAGTCTGGTTTGAATCAGGTCTAGCACATCAATTTTCTGCTCAGCGCCGATACCTACAATTCTCGTAGGATCAACGCCCTCACTAACAAGATACTTTGTTATCTCTTCTTCAAATAATTGAGAAGCAATAATAATTTGATCAGGCTGTTGCCAATCCATCAACGCCGGTGGTAAAGAAATGAGTTGTTGCTGTTTTCCCAAGGACTTAAATTTTTTATCGACCAGCCAAACCACATGACAAAAAGGAACTGCAGCCAACTGTCGCAGGAAATATTCGCCAATTTCTCCAGCACCATAGATAGCAATGTTTGCTCCCTTGATGACACGATCGAAGGGAAACAGTATGAGATTCATGAGTTAACCCTGCTTATTATAGTTCAATACGGGTAGCGTCTTGTACAGCCAGGTCACGGGGCGAAACCCAAACAGGCCATCTTTCTTATTTGCATGTCCATTCAACGCACAAAGTCTGGCCCAACGTTCAGATATCACGCCAAAATCATCCTTCCAGTCAGCTCTGATACTACTACTGAGTTTTTCTAGCCATAAATAAATCCGTTCTAACTCTACATCACTTAAATCACTTCGCAGATCACAGCACCATTCATGCGCCTCAATATCTATGTCCGCGACGCCGAGAGTTAGCATGTATTTGCTCATGATCTGCCGATAAAGAATCATTTGACGCGTTCGTTTTATTTTTGAGACTTGAGCATCATGAACTCTGTAATGGACCAATACTTCCGGGATGTTGGCAAATTTAACTCCACTACAAAGTGCCATTCTGGACCAGAGCTCAGTATCCTCGACATCTTCATATTTTTTGTCATATGCAAAATTCTGAAAAAACTCGATTTTACCCATGATAGAGCTATGGCTGAACCCAGATGAACGAAACAACAGCATGAATTTAATAAATGTATCTTCCCGGCGGTGATGCCAGATCTCGCTGCGAGCCCCGAAAAGCTGCACCCAGCTTCCAACAATGTCTACCTCTGGGTGAGCGTTGAGAAAAGCCAACTGACAAGAGAAACGATGGGGCTCACAAATATCATCGCCATCCATGCGGGCCAACCATCTGCCCTGGGCTAATGCCACCCCTTCGTTAAGAGAATCGACAATTCCGCGATTTTCCCGGGAAATGATCTTGATCCGTTGATCATGACAAGCTATACGCCGAACAATTGCAGGTGTCTCATCACTGCAACCGTCATCGATCACCAGCACTTCAAAGTCTGTGAAAGTTTGAGCCTGGATACTAGCAAGAGCTTCTTCGATATATTCTGCACAGTTATAGACAGGCATTAATACAGATAACAGTGGTTTGGTCACGGCATGTGTATCCAAGGTTCAAAGAGTTGTCGTGTGCTTGGCAAAGTGATTCAACGCATTGTTCACCGCATCATCCATATCAAAATAGCGATATTCGGCAAGGCGGCCCAAAGCAATCAGCTGCGGGAACCGGGTCAACTCATCACGGCACGCTTGATAATGCTGTTTGGCTACATCGGTAAACAGCGGGTAGTAGGGCTCTAGCCCCTGTTCCGGCTGATAGTCACAGGGATATTCGTAAACGATGCTGGTACCGGGATGTACCTGCCCGCTGAAATGCTTGAACTCGGTGATCCGTGTGAAGGCTTCTTCATTTGGATAATTGACGGTGGTGACCGGTTGAAATTGCTCCAGTGCCAGATGGCGATGCTCAAAACGCAGTGAACGGTATGGCAGGTAATTCCCCTCTGCCGGCAGCAGATGATCCAGCATCCCGGTATAGATCAAGGGGCCATCAAATTGCTCGCCATCCAGCAGCACCCGCTTCTGCTGCCAATCCAGCCTGACGTGCTCTGCCATGGGGGTCGACAGCCTCACGTCAATCAGCGGATGCGCAAGCATGCGCTCAAACATGGCGGTATAGCCTACGGCCGGCACCGCCTGCCAGGGGTCGGTGAAGTAGCGATCATCCCGGCTGACCACCACAGGTACCCGCGCCGTCACCTCGGGGGAGATCTGCTCGGGGGGGACTCCCCACTGTTTGCTGGTGTAGTTGACGAACGCCTTCTGATAGATGAAATCCGCCAGTTCACCCAGCAGGGGAGACTGCTCCTTGCGCAGTTCGAGAATCGGCACTCTGGCGCCATCCCCGAACCGGGTACGCAGGGCCTCAATCATGGCGCCGGCCTTGTCGGCGGGGAAACAGCGTTCGATGCTGGTCAGGTTGAACGGGATAGGCACCAGTTGCCCATCGATGCGCGACAGCACGCGATGCTCGTAAGGCAACCACTCGGTAAACTGCGACAGGTAATCCCACACTTCCTTGCTGTCGGTATGGAAGAGGTGCGGCCCATAGCGATGGATCAGCACGCCATGCTTGTCATACTCGTCGAAACAGTTGCCCCCGATGTGGTCGCGCTGTTCCAGCACCAGCACCTTCCAGCCAAGCTGGCTGGCCATTCGTTCAGCCATGACGGCGCCCGAAAGCCCGGCGCCAATGACGATTGCCTGATATTTCATTTATATTTTGCTCTAAGAATTTTTACTTTGGGCATATAGCAGGCCTTGTTGCTCAAATCGGGGAACTATCTGTCATCTCGGTGATCTGATCCTGTAGCGCAGTCTCCGAGAGCATCAGATGGGCAAGTCCAAGCACAAGATCAGCAACTGGCAGCAGTACAACCAAGCCTTGGTGCAACGCGGTTCGTTGACCATCTGGATGGACGAACAAGCCATTAAGCAGTGGCATTGCCTGGTCCACCATGGCCGCCGAGGGAGAGGTTTCCACTACAGTGACACCGCCATTGAGACGGCCCTGATGCTAAAAGGCTTGTTCAAGTTGCCGCTGCGGGCGCTAGAAGGCTTCATTAACTCGTTGTTCCAACTGATGGCGGTGCCTTTGCAGTCGCCGGACTATAGCTGTATCAGCAAGCGCGCCAAGACCGTCGACATCAAGTACCGCCTCCCCAGCCAAGGCCCGGTGGCTCACTTGGTCATTGATGCCACCGGCCTCAAGGTCTATGGCGAAGGCGAATGGAAAATTCGCAAACACGGCAAGGAGAAGCGACGAGTGTGGCGCAAGCTCCACTTGGCGGTGGATGCCACAACCCATGCGGTCATCGCTGCCGAAGTCAGCCTGGAGACGGTGGCGGATAACGAGGTGTTACCGACGTTGCTCAACCCCTTACGACGCAAGATAAAACAGGTCAGCGCCGATGGTGCGTATGACACCAAGGCCTGTCATGCGCTACTGAAGAAGAAGGGGGCGAAAGCCACCATACCGCCGAGAAAAAATGCGGCACCGTGGGAGGAAGACCATCCCCGCAACGAGGCGGTGACGGCGCTCAAGGCCGGTGAACTGAAGCAATGGAAGAAAGACTCCGGCTATCACCAGCGCTCGATAGCCGAGACCGCCATGTACCGGTTCAAGCAACTCATCGGGCCAACGCTGAGCCTGCGGAACTACAACGCCCAGGTGGGCGAAATCCTGGCTGGCGTGAAGGTGATGAACAAGCTGATAGGGCTTGGTATGCCTGTTCGCCAGCCAGTGAATTGAGTGGTATCAACGGGTTGGGGAACGGCCATCCAGCGACGGATTTGATCAACAACGCCCATATAGCACTGTTTCCATCCAGCTGTTTCTATGATGCCCCAAATAAAAAAGATAATCTGGATTAAGTGACTTTATATACTCTGGTATACGCCATAAATCCGATTGACAGTGATAAAGACTGATCGCTAATTTTGGTTTTCGAGTAGTAATTGTATTTTTTGCCCCCACAAGAGCATGCATTTCAGCGCCCTCAATATCTAGTTTGATAACCGTTGGAGCTATGCCATTCGACTTTACATAGTCATCAATGCTAATCGCATTGATAGCCACCTCGCCTTTTTCATCGACTCGTCGTCCATACGAGATGGTATCATTATCCGAAAAATTGAGCTCTTGTGCTGATGACCATAAGCCTAAATTGTTAGATATCACTTTTAACTTTGTTTTATCTCCATAACGGAGCAGAGCTTGAAAATTTTCTGAATCTGGCTCAAAAGCATGAATTTCTCGCACAATAATATTGTGCTCATCCAAGCTTTTAATCGTATCGCCGATGTATGCCCCGCCATCAATAATTATATCAGCGGTTGAATATCCAACATTGGGTGACATATATTGTGGATAGCTACTAACGGATATACTATCTACATTACCACAACGGAAGGAAATGAGGTCAATCAAACTTTTCTTAGAAGCATCATCTTCTAATGATGAATAAAAATTGATTAGCTCATTCTTATCAGTAATTGTCATGCGTTCAAATACAGTAACAAAGGGGTCTATAACAAACACTTCCCCTACAAACCCAGCACGTCTTAAATCTAGCGTTATTTCTTTTGCCCATGTAGATGCGATCAGTAAAGGTGCTGTTTTTGAGGAGATATATTTTATAGTCTTAAGCGGAAGGTTCATAAATATACCTTCATCTTCATTTCTACCCACAAAATAGGATGCCGTATGCCCAAACTTTATAAGTTGATCATAACAATTCTGAGCAAGCTGGCCTGTTCCAAAAATTCCAAATACAGTTCGGTCTTCTATTAGATCTATTAGTCTATTGCTCTTTATATACAATAGCTCAACTTGTTGGGAAAACACATTGTTCATTTAAGTCCTCTTGGCTGATGTTAAAACAACCGTGCGAATACTGATTTCGGGGTCTTCCGTTCTTCCCACGCCAGTTGATGCCGCTCGTCGAAGAACCAGCCTGGCGCCAACTCCGCAACCTCTACCACCGACTGCTCGATGAGCTGTGTGAAGCGGACGACGTCATCCTGCCGCAAAAAGTAGAGCGCGGCAGAGTAGTAGTGATGGGCACGCCCCTGGGCAATGATCACCGGGTCCGCGCCAAACGCAGCCGCATTGTCACAGGCGCGCAGCAGGTCGCGCAGCGACTGCTCACGGCGCTCTGCAGACTTGCGGGTCTGCCCGCCGAAGCTCTGGGTATGGAAGCGATAACGCCCCAGCAGCTCGGGGATAAAATCCAGGGTGCCAGGATTGAGGGAGAGATTCAGGATGTGCCAGGGATAATCGAGAATGATCTTGCACCCTTCATCGATGGCATCAGCCATGCCGTCATAGCGGCGGAACATGATGGAGCTGGCATTGACGAAGACCCCGAAGCGGATCAACGCCTCCCGCGTCATCACGGGTTCGAGGTAACGGGCGTTGTAGTAATCGCGAGTGAAGAGCTTGATGCGCGCATCGGTCTCATCATCAAACATCTCCGCCTCGTGATAGCAAAGTGTGCAGCCGGGGTGCGTGTCCAGATAGTCGGCCTGCCGCTGCAGCTTGCCCGGCAAGGCCAGGTCATCGCCATCCACATAAGCAAGGTAGGCCCCTTTTGCTTCACCAAGCAGCCGCTTCTGGGTTCTGGCCAGCCCCATGTTCTGTTCGTTTTGCAGGGCCCGCAGGGCCGGCCACTGCCGTGCCAGCCGCTGCATGATGGACCAGGAGTCATCACTCGAGCCGTCATCGATGGCGATCACCTCGAACTCGAAATCCGTCTGCTGCTCGAGCAGGCTGAGCAGGCAGGGTTCGATGAAGCACGCCAGATTGTAGACGGGCACCAATACGCTGACTTTCATAGGGAAATCCAAGGGAAAATGAATAGAAAAGAAGCGGATGGGAGAAAATGGGCAAGGCTACCGCACGGTCCCTGTCAACCCTTCTCCCTCTCTGTCAGGTTTTACTGCAAGAGGTATGCCTGACCAAGCTAATCCATTGAAGCTGCGGGATTTATGTGAGCCACACCCGATTATTCGCGTCGGCTGAGGCCACGGCTGCACAGTTGCAGCATGTCGATACCATCCCAGTGCCATTCGAATGCGAGCGCCTGTCCCGGCGCCACCACCCGGTCAATCCGGCAGGTGGGGGCAGTCGGCAGCACCGCTTCGACCCCGCCCCTGTCACCGCCGACCCAGACGCAGGTCTGCATGCCCCAGGGCTGTGCCAGCAGCTCATTCAGGGTATCGGCCACAAATTCGGCAACTGTACCTCCTCCGACGTGTGCGAGCCGCAGCGTGCTGGTCGGAGTCAATAAGGTGACGCCGGGCAAGCCGGTCACCTTCATTGCCCCCTGCTCGGCGGCATTTTGTTGACTGTGGATGAGTCGTTCCATCGCCAGGGCGGGATCGGTGGCAAAGGGGGCGAACAGGGCTTCCAGCAAGCGGCGGCGTAGTCCCTCGTCGGGCTCACCCAGCCAGCAGAGGGTGGTCGGCGAGGCGCAGGCCTGCTGGTTGAAACGGGTACAGTCCTGCTGCAAGGCATCCAGCGTCCGTTGCCACTCTTGCGGATCCAGCCCCGCCAGCCAGCGGCTGTCGAGTACCGCCATCGAGCGGCGATCCGGAAACACCACCTCCTGCGCCGTGGGTGCCAAGGGAATGGCCCGCACCTGGCGAATGGTCTCGTCGCCGCCCCAGATGATGCGCAGCCGGCAGCGCGCCGACAGCCAGGCGGTGATACCCTCGTCGTGGTCATAGCGAATGAAGCGGGTACGGGCAGCGATCTCTTGCCATTCACCGAGGCTGAACAGTTCGTTGAGGATCGTCAACATGGCCTCCTGCTGCGGATCGCGGCGTGACGAAAGCCGCACCACGCAGGGGTTACCCATCAACAGAGCCACCAGCCAGGAGTAGAAGGCCACCGTCGGCACGTTGGAGGGCACCAGGTGAAAGGTGACCCCCAGCGGCCCCCGCCCCTGCAAGCGCTGCTGTTCTCTGGCCAGCTGACGGGGCCGCAGCCAGAAACCGAACGCGGCCAGATCAGGGTGACGACGACCCTCCTGTTGCAGGCGGGTCGACAGCGCCGCCACGAAGTCGCAGATGACAGGGGCAAAGCAGGGCAGCGGCTGCGGGCAGAAGGTTTGCCAGCCCGCAGCCGGCGCCACGAAGCTGACCGCCGGCCCCTCCTGCCAGAGCCCGGTGGCCACCCCGGACGGGGTCATTGAAAGGTGTCGCTGCATCCCCTCACCTCGGCGCCGTGCTGGCGTCCCGCTACGTGAAAATAACGGCCATGGCGGCCACAAGGGCAGTCATCCTCCCCCAGCAGCACACCGAGATCCTCGCTCAGCAGGCTGTGGCCGGGATAGCTGCCGGGAATGGCGGAGAGCACCTGCAGCAGGCCTGGGCTGCCAATCCCGAGCGGCTGATGGCTGAGCGGATCGCGCACCTGTACATCGGCAAACACGGGAGCATGCAAGTGACCCTGCTCGCACTCGACGAAGATGGAGCCCACCTGCTCCACCATGCCGTAGAAGTTGTGTACCCGGCCCAGCCCCAGCTGTTCCCGGCAGCGGGCCTTGAAGGCGGGATTGTCCACCGCCAGGTGCTGCAGCTTTTTCCAGCCGCCGCTGTGAAACAAAATACCCTGCGTCAGCGGCAGTTGCAGGCCGCGCTCGCGCAGCGGTTCCAGCAGGCATTGCCAGATCATGAAGGTGAAGCCGAACAGCAGCACCGGCTGGCCGGCATATTTGTCACAAAAAGCCTCTATCACCGGCCAGTTGGGCCGCATCTGCTCGTCGAGAGCATAGGTATGATCACGGCCGAGGAAAGAGAGCCCCAGCGCGCCCGCGCCGCGCGCCGAAAAGCCGCTGCGGTTCTGGATGAGGGCGGGTTGCTCCACCAGCAGCATGGGCAGGCGCTGCTTGCCGACAAACTCCTGCAAGATCTTCACCAGCACCTTGCTCTGCAGGGCGGCGGTCTCCCTGTCCAGCACGATCCGTGATGGTGAACCCGTGGTGCCCGACGAGGTGAGCACCTTGAACACCTCGCTCTGCGGCACGCTCTGCCACTGGGCTAGTTTGAACAGCCGGGCCGCCAGGTAAGGCAGCGCATCGTAGTCGGTCGCCGCGGCCGTCCAGCCGAAGGCTTGCAGCACATTGTCATAGGCCGTGCAGTGCGCCTGATGGTGCGCAGTCAGCGCGTTGAGCCGCGCCAGCAGCAGCGCCTGTTTGGCGGCCTGGGGCAGGGCGAAGACCGGCGCGCTCAGCAACTGCTCCATCACGCCTCCCCCGCCAGTCTGGCCAGAGCGGCGTAGTCAATCTTGTGATTGGCGGTGCGCGGCAGTTGTGGCACCTGCACCACCTGTACCGCCCGCGGCGGGGCCTGCAGCCATTGCGCCAGCTCACGCTGCAAGCCGTCGGCCGGCTGGTCACCGCGGGGCTCGACGACCACCAGCAGGCTGTCATCACGCCCGCCGCAGGCCCCCGTCCAGCCCCAGCAATGGAGCTGGCTCTCGACCTCCGCCAGGCTGACCCGCTTGCCGAACAGCTTGAGAAAACGGCTGAGCCGGCCGCAGATGTAGTAGCGGCCCGCCTCATCGCAACGGGCCAGATCGCCGGTGGCCAGCTCCTGCAGCTGGGCGCCCAGCGCCAGATCCTCGGCCGTGCCGGCGTAGCCCAGCATGACGTTGTCGCCGCGATAGACCAGCTCCCCCTCCCCGGGTTTGCCCCCCTCCAGCGCGCGCAAAGCGAACTGGCCGCCGGGAATGGCGCGGCCGATGGCATCGGGATGAGCGGCCACCTCGGGCGCCGCCAGCCAGGCCATGCGGGCGGTGGCCTCGGTCTGGCCGTACATGACGAAGAAGCGCCGCTCCAGCCGCAGGGCCTGCTCGGCAAACTGCTGTGCCAGCGCGGGCTCTAAACGCCCGCCCGCCTGAGTCAGGGTTTGCAACGAGGGGTAGCGGGCCCAGTCAAAGCGCAGCCGGGCCAGCATCTGATAGGTAAAGGGCACTCCGGCAAAGCTGCTCACCTCGTGCAGATCGATCTGCTGCCAGAAGTCGCGCTCCAGCACGCTCCCTTCGTGCTGCACCAGGGAGGCGCCCACCAGCAGATGGCTGTTGAGCACCGACAAGCCGTAGGAGTAGTACAGCGGCAGGCTGGTGATGGCCCGCTCGGCCGCTGTCAGCGTCAGATAGTCGGCGATGGAGGCGGCGTTGGCAGCCAGATTGCGCCCCGACAGCCGCACCCACTTGGCGCTGCCGGTGCTGCCCGAGGTCGGCAGCAATACCGCCAGCACCGGGTGCAGGGTGGGCGTCGTCGCGGCGAGCCGCTCCAGCTGGCCGGCGTCATTGACCCGCCAGCTCACGCCAAACTGCCGGCAGCTGGCATCGTGCTGGCTCGCTGGGAGGGCCGGGTCTGCCAGCATCACGGCATGCCCCAGCTTGAGCGCGGCCAGATAGTGCAGCAGGTGGGCGGTGCGGGTGAAAAAGGGCAGATAGACCAGGTTGCGCTCGTCCGGATAACTGGCCGCCAGCCGCGCCACCCGCCGTGCCAGCTCGCCGTAGGAGAGCCAGCCCTCTTGCGGATCGCACCAGGCCGGCGCCGGGTTGTCTTCCCGCAGGTGGGCGAGCAGTGCGTGCGCGTGATCCATCAGACCGTCATGCCTCCATCCACGCCGATGACCTGACCGGTCACATAGCTTGCCAGGTCGGAAGCGAGAAACAGCGCGACCTTGGCCACTTCGTCCGGCGTGCCGATGCGCCCCATGGCGATGCTGGCGAGTCGCTCGGCAAACTTGTCGTCCGGGATGGCGTGGGCCATCTCGGTGTCGATGAAGCCGGGGGCGATGGCATTGACCCGGATACGGCTGGCGGCCAGCTCCTTGGCCAGCGACTGGGTGATGCCGATCACCGCCGCCTTGCTGCCGGCATAGCTACAAAGGCCGGCGGCCCCCACCCGCCCCATCAGGGAGGCCAGATTGATGATGCTGCCGCCACCGCTGCGCTGCATCAGGCGGGCGGCATACTGGCTGCAATAGACCACGCTGAAGGTGTTGTGACTGAAGGTCTGTTCCAGCTGGGCCTGATTGACCATGCCGAGCAGCCCCTCTTCCAGCATGCCGGCATTGTTGACCAGCACGTCCAGCTGGCGCGTCTGGGCAAACAGCTGCTGAAAGGCCTGCTTGACTGCCTGCGGCTGTGCCACATCGACACAGAGCGAGTGACAAGACACGCCGAACTCGGCGCCGAGTTCATCGGCCAGCCGGCTCAGGGCCGCCTCGTCACGCCCCGCCAGCCACAGCTCGGCCCCCTGCGCGGCAAACAACCGGGCAATGGCGAGCCCGATGCCGCGCCCGGCGCCGGTGATCAACACCCGCTTGCCTTGCAGCAGCCCCTGCATCAGAGGGCGACCCCGTACTTGGCGAGGATCTCCCGCGCCTTGGCGACCGAGCTCATGTCGATGATGTCATCGGTATCGAGCAGCACGCCGTAGCAGTCCTCCAGCTGGGCGATCAGGCCCATGTGGGCGACGGAGTCCCACTGGGGAATGCTGTTGTAGGCCAGCTGGTCGCTGACGCTGCCGACGTCGATGCCGAGGGCATCGGCAAAAACCTGTTCCAACGCTATAGTCATCTGAAAAATCTCCGTAGCCGTTCTCGGGCGGCATAATAGTCGGCGGGCTGCAGTTCGAGGGCGATGAAGTCGCCCTGTTGCCCCTGTTGGCGATAGCCGAGCTGCGCATTGAGGCGCAGGGCGGCGTCATTGCCGGTGCGCACCAGGGTGCGGATGCAGCCGAGCCCGAAGGTATCGAAGCCCTGATCGAGCTGTGACAGGGCGGCAGCGACGGCCAGCATAGGGTGGCGCACGCTGGAGCGGCCCAGATAGAGGCCGGCATCCGCCACCGGCTGCCCCAGCAAAGACTGCCTCATCTCCCCTTTCAGGTTGACGTAGCCAGCCCGCAGGCCGCGGCACCAGAGCACCCAGTGCTGCTGGTCAGGCCGTTCCAGGCTGCTGACGAACCACTGCCGTTGCTGACTGGGGGAGATGAGCGCCTGCTCCACCATCTGCAACCGCACCTCGTCCTGGTTGCGCCAGCGTCGTAGAGTGGGCAGATCCCAGGGCTGGAGCGGGCGCAATTCGACACCATAACTCATGTTCAATACCAATGACGTCCCATCACTTGCCCATGTTATCGACCATCGCCGGGCAATTCCGTAGCAAAGCTCAATAATATAAGATGAAAACTCGGTATAATCTCAAAAATAATCAACGAGTTGTCATCAATTATCCGGCCCGGCGACCACGTCGGGCTCCTCAGGGAGAGAGCATCATGGCCATCGCCATCATCCCGGCACGGGGCGGCAGCAAGCGCATTCCCCGCAAGAACATCCGTCCCTTCTGCGGCTTGCCCATGATTGCCTACGCCATTGAGGCGGCCAGAGACTCGGGCTGTTTCAGTCGTGTGGTGGTCTCCACCGATGACGAGGAGATTGCCAAGGTCGCTCGTCAACTGGGGGCGGAAGTGCCATTTTTGCGGCCAGCCAACCTCGCCGATGATCATACCGGCACCACCCCTGTGGTCATCGACACCATCCAGCGGCTCGACCAGCTCGGCATCCAGGCAGAGCACTACTGCTGCATCTATGCCACCGTGCCGCTGATCCAGGCCGCCGACCTGCGCGCCGCCCACGCTCGCCTGCTCGCCAGCCAGGCTCCCTTCGTCTACACGGTGGCCGAATTCGGCTTCCCGATCCAGCGGGCGGTGCGCATGGACGAACAGGGCCGGGTCACGCCGTTCTGGCCGGAGCAGATGGCGAAACGCTCCCAGGATCTGGAGCCCGCGTATCAGGATGCCGGCCAATTCTACTGGGGCAGTCGCGCGGCCTGGCTGGGAGGGATCAGCCCGGTGGGGGGAGAGGGGATTGGCCACATATTGCCGCGGCATAGGGTAGTCGACATCGACACGCCGGAAGATTGGCACCTGGCCGAACTGCTCTATCAAGTGCTGGCCCAAGATGACGTTTAAAGTTGCCTTCCGGCTCGACGCCGGCGCCGAAATAGGGCTGGGCCACCTGATGCGTTGCCTGGCCATCGCCGATCGGCTGCACGCCGCCGGGGCCGAGTGCCACTTCCTCTGCCACGATCTGCCGGCGCACCTGCTGTCACTGCTGCGGCCCCATCACCATCATCCCCTTGGCACGCTCGATGACGCTGGTGCCCTGCCTCGCCTGCAGCCCGATTGGCTGGTGTTCGATCACTACCAGATTGACCAGCGGCTCGAAACCCAGCTGGCCGCCCACTGCCGCCGTGTGCTGGTGATCGATGATCTGGCCGATCGACCGCACCACTGCCAGCTGCTGCTGGATCAGGGCCCCTTGCGCCGCGCCGCCGATTACCAGCCGCTCACCCCTGCCGATTGCCGGCTGCTGCTGGGCACCGACTATGCCCTGCTGCGCCCCGCCTATCGCCAGCTGGCACGTCAACATACAGACCGGTGGCAAAGGGGGCTTATCTGCTTTGGCGGCGCCGACCCGGCCGGCGCCTGCCTCATCACCCTCAACAGCCTGGCTAGGCTGCCCTGGGCCCGCACCATCCGCTGGACCCTGGTGGCGGGCGGCGCCAATCCCTTCTGGCCCGAGCTGGAGCAGAGAGTGGCCGAGCTGGCCGACCTTGACCTGGTGCTGCTGCGCCAGAGCGACCAGATGGCCGACCTGATGAGCCGGCACGACTTGGCCATCGGCGCCGCCGGCGGCATGACCTGGGAGCGGGCCTGTCTCGGCCTGCCGACCCTGGCGGTGCCCATCGTCGACAACCAGCAGTTCAACGACCAGGTGATCGCCCGCTTTCAGCTGGCCGAGCGGCTGACCCTGAGCGAACTGGCCGAGCCTGAGCGGCTGCTGCAGGCTCTGCAACGGCTTGAACAACAGTCAGACGACTACCGCCACCGTGGCCAGCAGCTGGTGGACGGGTTGGGGCTGGATCGGCTCACCGCCCGGTTGCTGCAACAATCGGATTATCAGCTGTTACCAGATGGCCGGCAGTGGCGCTTCCTTTGCGATAACCAGCCGCTGCTCACCCTGACGCTGAACGGCCGGCGGCTGACATGGCAGGCCACCCGGCCACTTCAGCCCACGGAGTGGCAAGAGCTGGCACATCGATTGCAGACAATTTTCTCCCAATTTCCCCTCTATCTTGCCGAGCCACCGCAGATAGCGCCCCCTGCCCCCTGGCAGCCGGCGCCGCAAGGCTGGCAACTTGGCACAGGAGTCTGAACACAGATGCAGATCGCCCATCAATCCATCGGCCCGGCGCAGGCTCCCTACGTGATCGCCGAGCTGTCGGCCAACCACAACGGCAACCTGGATCGCGCACTGGCCATCATGACCGCCGCCAAGGAGGCCGGGGCCAGTGCGGTCAAGCTACAAACCTACCGGCCCGACACCATCACCCTCAACAGCGACCGGCCCGAGTTCCAGATCCATGGCGGCTTGTGGGATGGCCACAACCTGTACGATCTCTACCAGTGGGCGCACACCCCCTGGGAGTGGCATCAGGCCCTGTTTGCCAAGGGGCGCGAGCTGGGGCTGACGGTCTTCAGCAGCCCGTTCGACTTCAGCGCGGTGGATCTGCTGGAATCCCTCGACTGCCCGGCCTACAAGATCGCCTCCTTCGAGCTGGTGGATCTTCCCCTCATCCGCTACGCCGCCCAGACCGGCAAGCCGCTCATCATGTCCACCGGCATGGCGAACGAGGCCGAGATCGCCGCCGCGGTCGAGATGGCGCTCAAGCACGGCAACGGCCAGCTGGCCCTGCTGCACTGCGTCAGCGGCTATCCGGCGCCGGCAGCCGAATACAACCTGCGCACCATCCCCATGTTGCGCCAGCGCTTCGGGGTCGAGGTGGGGCTCTCCGATCACACCCTGGGATCGGCCACGGCCATCGCCGCCACCGCGCTCGGGGCCACCCTCATCGAGAAGCACTTCACCCTGGCCCGCGCCGATGGCGGGCCGGATTGCGCCTTCTCCATGGAACCAGCCGAACTCACCGAGCTGGTAGCCTCGGTCAATACCGCCCATGCCGCCCTCGGGGTAGCCGATTACCAGCTAACCGCCAGTGAACAGGGCAACCGCGCGTTTCGCCGCTCCCTCTATCTGGTCAAGGAGATGGCCGCTGGCGAGGAGCTCACCGCAGCGCACATCAAATCGGTGCGCCCCGCCCTCGGCCTGCCCCCCGCCGATTACGATCGGCTCATCGGCAAGCGGGTCAACCGCAACCTGAGTGCCAATCAACCGCTGAGCTGGGAGTGGATAGACAACGATGAGTGATGATCTCTTCAACCAGCACGGCAGGCTCATCAGCCAGCGCTGGCCCGCCCTCTGGCCCCGCCTGTTGGCACAGGACGTGGAAAGCCTGCCGGCCGAGCTGACCGAGGGGCTCGGCTCCACCCTCAGTCTCCACGGCATCCAGCTCACCAGCCGGCACGATCGAGTGAAGGAAGCCGAGCTGCAGGCCGCCAGCCTGCCCGAGCAGCCGGTGCTGCACCTCTACGGCACCGGGCTCGGCGATCTGCCGCGCGCCCTGCTGGGGCGCAACAGCCTCAAGCGGCTGGAAGTGAAGATCATGAATGGCGCCCTGTTTGCCCTGGTGCTGCGGCTGCTGGACCAGCAGGACTGGCTGACTGACCCTAGGGTCGAGCTGATGATGGCCGGCGACGAGGGGGAGGTGCGACTGCCCTTCTTCGCCCTGCCGCCCGAACTGTTGCTAGTGGAAGATGCCGCCGCCCGCATCCGCGACCGGCTGGTGAGTGAAATAGACTTGCCGTTCGCCCGGGCCAGGTTCGATGCCGAGCACCCCGACGTCACTAGGCGGCTGGCCGAAAACCGCGATCTGCTGGCCGGCGACGGCGATGTGGCGTCCCTGTTTGGTCTGGCTCAGGGCAAGCAGGCCCTGATCGTGGCGAGCGGCCCGACCCTGCAGCACAACCTGGCCACCTTGCAGGCCCAGTTGCAGCGCCGTCGGCAGGACTACCTGCTGATCAGTGTCGATACCGCGCTGGCGTTTTTGCTTGGCCACGGCATCCGGCCCGACATCGTCGTCACCATAGATGACGCCATCGACGGCAACCGGCTGCCCGCCGCCCAGTCGGCCCAGACCACCCTGGTCTACTACCCCACGGTTCCCACGGCAGCCCTGCTGGCCTGGCAGGGGCCGCGCAAGACCGCCTACTCCCGCAGCCCCATGTATCAGCAGCTGCGGCAGACGCTCCCCAAGGGCGTGCTGCACTCGGGCGGCAGCGTCATTCATCCCGCCGTGGATCTCGCCGTGCAGATGGGTTGCCGCCAGGTCATCCTGCTGGGCACCGACTTCGCCTTTCCCGGCGAGCTCACCCACTCGGGCTGGGCCGACGGTGCCCTCGGCCCCAGCGCCGCGCTGGCACTCAGCTGGGCCCTCGACGGCCATGGCCGGCGGGTCAAGACCAATCCGAACTTTTCCGCCTACCGCACCGAGCTAGAGCGCTACATAGCGCGCCACCCCGAGGTGCAGTTCTGGAACTGCAGCCGGGAAGGGGCGGAGATCGCCGGCTGCCGCTATCACCCGGAGTACGTGCAATGAAAAACGGCCAGATCACCCGCATTACCGCCCTGGCGCACCAGTTTCGGCTGGGGCAGTCGGTCGCCGCGAGTCAGGCATTGCCGGAACTGCTGCAAGAGGTGCTTACCGAGCAGGGCAACCTGCCGCCCGGGCTGGTAGCCGCCCTGCTGCAGTGCCAGGAGCGCCAGGACTGGCTGGGACTGGCCGACTACCTCGAATATGAAGTGGTGCACTGCCTGTCGACCCCGGCCGGCGACACCACCACAGGAAACCATTGATGATCAAGGCCATTTCCAACGCCTCCGAGCAGTAGCTGTCACGCCGTCAGACCTTCAGCGAGTTGCTGCACGCCAGTCCGCTGCCCGCGGCCGAGCTGGTGATTACCCAGAGCCAGCCTATCTAGTGATCGAGTAGTCTGGTTGCGGGCTGAGACGACGCAGCAGCCCGGCATCCAGCAACATCCGCGCCAGCGGCTCCACCCGCCAGAACGGCGCCCCAATGGTCTCGGCGATCTCGAACAGGGTCAGCTTGCCGTCGCTGTAGGCCAGCAGATTCATCATCTCCCGCACCTGCCAGCCCGAATAGCGGGTCGACAAATCCGGATAGAGCCCCCGCTTGCCGAGCTGGGGTTCGCCCAGCACGGTGATCTCGCAGCGCTCGTCCCGCTCCAGACACTCGATGGCCCGGCGCAGCGCCATGAAGCCGCCAGTCAGACCGGCCGGCGTCACCAGTGAGAGGTCATCGAGCGAGGTGTGGTACTCGGCATAACAGCCGTATCGGCTGCGCATCACCGAGGTGACCGGCAGATCGATGCCGGGCGCACACAGCTGCCGCTCGTTGGAGCCCCGCTCCAGGAAGCTGTAGGCTTTGTAGCCCGGCGCAAGATGACCGAGCACATGGCGACCAATGCGATCCGCCAGCGTGTTGCCTTGGCGTGAGGGCAGGAAGGAGTAGCCACGATCATCGCCAAGGCAGGTCAGATTGAAGCCGGCCAGAGTGCGCTGCTTGAGCTGGTCCAGATGGCGGGAGAGATAGACGATGGCCCCCAGGGTTTCAGGCACCAGCATCAGCCGGTAGCTGTAGCGGCGTGTGGGCAGTGACGCCAGCCAGGCCATCAGAAAGACGCCGACACAGGGGCCGGAGAGCTCGTTGTTGGCCATGGAGGGGTGGCAGGTGTAGCTCGACAGCAGGATCTCCTGCTTGCTCTCCCCCGGCAGCACCCAGTCGCCATAGGTGAGCGAGCCCGGTGCCAGGGTGGCATCGATCACCACCTGATATTCCCCCTCCGGCAGCGCCTCACGCAGCCGATGGGGCAGACAGAAGCCCCAGCGGCGCTTGTAGTAGGAGGTCACATAGGGAATGGCGTCTGGCTGCTCGGGCAGAGAGTGAAGATGGGGCTGCAACTCGGCCAGCGAGAGGGTGCAGCGCACCGGCTCCGAGTAACCAACCAGATGCAGGTTGTGATCCTGGAAGTCCACCACCCTGCGTCCATCCGGCCCCACTATGTAGGCCTCCCGCACGTTCCACTCGTCAGGCACGGTCCAGTCGAAGCACTCGGTACCGCTGGCTACTTCATGAATCTGCAGCTCGGGCAGGCAGTGCTCGCGCCACAGGGCCAGCGACTGCCGTACCCCGTCCCCGGTCAGGCTGCGGTTGAGTGGAAATTGCAGGGTAAGCAGCCGATGCAGCTGTTCACCGATCTGTGCTTGGTCGTCCCAGTCGGTGGGCAGATAGCCGCTCTTGGGTGAAAAACTCATGGGGTGGGTGCCTCGATCAATTCGACAATGTGGCCAAGCGGGCTCAGGAAAAACTGGACGTGGGCGCCGCCAAACGCGATGGCCGGCTGGCTGGGCCCGAGGGGCAGGTGGCGCCGTGCGCGCAGCCGTTCAGCGCTCTCCTGCAGGCTGCTCACCCGATAGGCAAGGTGGTTGATGACGTTGCGCCGGGTCTTGAGCACCTGGGCGACCGGGCTCTCCTCGCCGGCCGGGGCGACCAGCTCGTAGCAGAGGCCATGGTCGTCATGCACGAACTGCACCCAGACCCGTTGCAGCGGATCTTCCACCGCCGCCGAGAAGCGGCTCAGCCCCAGCACGTCGCGGCAATAGGCCACACCGCTCGCCAGGTCCGGCACCACCAGTCCGATATGATCAAACTGCATGGGGTTCTCCTCCCGCCCGGATCAGGGCGTATGGGGCCGCCGCCAGCAATTCGCCGGCAGCCAAGATAAAGTCGCGGCACGACACCGCCCAGACCGGCACCCGCTGGCACAGCGTCTGGCGCCAGGCGCCCCGCTGCTGCAACAGGGCCACCAGCCGGGAGAGGTCGATTTCGCTGGCCAGCGACAGGTCGCGCACATAGTAATCCGCCAGCCACTCCCGCACGCGGCCATCGACGCGCACCCGGCCAGCAAACATCTTGTGATAGCGATAAGAGACAGCCAGCCGCTGCTCCACGTAGTGGGTGAAGGTGATGCGGTCGGGGTGGCAACCCAGCCCCAGCAGCCAGCCGTCCTGCTCCGCCAGCCAGCCGAACGGGCTCTCCTGACCGAAACAGTCGTGACACTCCCGCGCCACCAGTGCAGGCCCCTGCGGGCCGCTGATCGCCATGCTGAAGACGGGATCCCGCGTGCGCACTACCCCTTCACGCTGGCGGAACAGCTCCGTCATCAAGCCCACCTTGCTCGGAGTCTGCGCAGGGTCGAAGCACTCGTCCGCCATCGGGCTGTAACTGAAGGTCGGCACCAGCAGGTGCCCGCCCAGCCACTGCTCCAGGCATGTCCAGAAAGCCGCGATGCCTGCGGCGTTGCCCATGCCGGCAAACTGGGCCACCACCATGGCATCCGAGTGCACCATCAGGGCGCCGCCTCTGGGGATCCCCAGCTCGGTCAGCGCCTGCTCGAGCGCCTGTTTCACACGGCAACCCCTTTGCTCTGCAGGGCTTGCTGGATGTCGGCCAGGCTCTTCAACTCGGCCAGCTCCTGCGGCTCGAACCGCACGGCATAGTGCTGCTCGACCAGCAGCAGCAGGTTGAAGTGACCCAGAGAGTCCCACTCGGGAAAGCTGCCGAGGGCAGACTGTGCGTTGATACTGGCCTGGGGGAACTGCTGGTGTGCCAGCGCGATAAGGTCATTCATTGGCGTAGAACTCCAAAAACGGGAGAGAAAGAGAGCAGAGATCCAGACTGAGGAACAGCTCGTCCGCCAGCGGCAGCAACCCCGCTGGAGTGGTTATCGGCCGGGTGGGCAGGCTCGCCAGAAAATCCCGCGCCGGCTGGTTGCGGGTGGTGGCAATCAGGCTGATGACCAGCTCTGTCACGCCTTGCGCCCGCAGATGGTTTGCCAGTTGCGCCAGCAGCCAGTATTCAAAGCCGCGCCCCAGCACCCGGCAGCTGATGGCCAGGGTATCCAGCAGCGCCCTGCCCTCGTCGAGCGGGCGCACCACCAGCAGCGCCGTCATGCCGTGATCGGCGAATCGGTCTCGCAGGCTGGCCAGCCAGACGTCGCCCCCCTCACTGACCAGCCGGACCAGCTCCGCCGCCTGATAGCGGCGGCCGGAGAGGTTGAACTGATTGGTCTTCTGGCTGAGCTGTTCGGCTCGCAACTGGTGACCCGGGGAGAGCGGCTGCCAGTCGGCCTGCAGCGCCAATTGCCGCAGGAAGGCATGCTCGTCGCCCAGTTGCCGGCGCACCACTTCGGCCTCGGCCTGGGCCTGATAAGAGAGCTGCCGCAGGCCGTCATCCCGGCTCTGGTGGCGACTGCACAGGGCCGGCAGCGTCAGCAGGGCATCCGGCCAGCTCCAGAGATCGGCCGGCGGGGTCATCACCATCACCTCGGGGCAGTTGGCCTGCACCTCGGCCCGCTCCAGCTCGCTGTCATCCCAGAATACCAGGCTGTCCAGCCCGACATTGAGGCGCATGGCCAGCCGCCGCAGCCCCTGGGATTTTGGCTCCCAGCCAATTTCGGCAGCGGCGATCTGCGCCCGTGTCAGCACCATGCCCGGATGCTCGTCAAACAGCCGCCACACATCGTCCGCCAGATTCTTGGAGCAGAGCGCCAGCACTATGCCCTGCCCGTGCCAGTGGCTGGCTGCCTGCTGAAAGGCCTGGTAGAGCCGGCCCATGCCGTCCTGCCCCAGCAGAACGCCGCCGACACCGTCTTCGCCGACCACGCCGCCCCACAGGGTATTGTCGCAGTCGAGCACCAGCACCTTGTGGGCGGGTTGCTGCAACCGCTGCAGCAAGGGGAGAATCCACTGCGCCAGGCTGGCCAGACCGGCCATGGAGAAGGGGCAGGACATCAGATAGAGGTTGCGCCGATCGAAGCAGTGCTGGCGGCCATGCTGTTGCAGCCAGAGCGGCAGGTGCAAGTCATCCAAACCGGGTTGCTGCAGGCGCAGGCGAACCATCTGCTGCTCGAACGCACTGGCCAGCGCGGCGAGCACGGCAGGGGCCGGGCCATAGACACAGAGCGGGGCATGGCTGCAGGCCCCCACCAGCAGATGATCCTGCGGGCGGCGCTGCAGATGCTGCAACAGAGGCTGGCAGAGCGCGTCGACAAAGGCGGCGACCGCCAGCTGCTGCTCATCCTGCGCCAGACGGCCCCACTCCTGCAGGGTCCTGGCTGGCACCAGATCTTCCCACAGCCAGATGATGATGTGGGTCCCGGCCGCAGCCTCGGCGCTCTGGTGCATCAGGGTCTGCAACCACTGGCCGTGGGGGGCCACCTGCACTTCGCCGTATTCAGCCAGGGGTCGCCAGGCGAGATTGCCCGGCATCAAGAACGAACTGCCACTGAGATGAAGCATGGTCATGACCTTCCCCACTGCGCTACCGGAACCATCCCGGTGACCGACAAATGGGATGATCGTGTTTGATCTTCATGAAAAACAAAAGCTTTTTTGGCCGTATTCAGTAGTTGATGCTGACGTAGGGCACCTCGTCCACCTGCCACAGCTGCTTGAGGTAGACGGTCAGCACGAAGAAGAAGTTGGCCAGCAGGTTGGCGAACCGATAGAGAATGAGGTCGAAGCGCACCCCGCTCTCCTCCAGCCGCACCAGCAGCCGTACCACCTTCTTGCTGCCGCAGCGGCACAGATGCAGGGTCGGGATCGGCTGCGGCCCTTGCGGCAGCACGAAACCGGTGACCCGGCCGCGGCTCGCCTCGTTGTAGTGATCGTAACGCCCCTTCAGCCACGCCAGATCCTCCTCGAAGATGCCGAGCCTCCCGCGCACCGAGCCGTTGAGGTTGTAGATAAGCCGCTGCAGCGCCGCGAGATCCGCCTGCATGGGCGCAATCTCGGCCTCCTGAGCCAGGTGTGACAACACGGCGCCCACCTGGCAGCAGAGCTCGTCGGTGGCGATCTCGTAGTCACACTGGAACTGGGTTTCGAAGATGAAGGGGTAGCAAAGCTCGCGCTTGTCTCTGGGCTTTTTCGGGTTCATGGGCTGGCCGGATCGGGAAAAAGGCCAGTTTGCCAGCCCCCGCAGGAGCTGGCAAACGGCCGGTCATGGTCCTCGATTCGAAACGGTTCAGACGCTCTTGCTGCTGGCATCCGTCGCCGGCTGGAACTGGCCGATCATCCGCAGCGCATCCAGCATCCGCTGGTTGAAGCTGGTGAAGCTGCCCACCTGGGCCGGATCGCTCTGGCCACGAGCTGCCAGCACCGCCGGTGTCAGCGCCTGCTGCTGGGATGCCGGCAGCAGGGTATCCGCCTGCTGCTGCACCTGATCCAGCTTGGGCAGGTAGTCGGCCAGCGGCTTGAGCATCTCCTGCAGGGAGTGCGCCCCCTGATAGGTCTGGCTCAGCTTGAGGCTCTGCTTGAGTTTGAGCGAATAGGAGGCCAGCTGGCTGTCATCCAGCTTCAGCTCGCCCGCCTTCTTCAACAGGTCGTCGAAATTGCCGGAGAAGAAGTTGCCGGCCAGATCGTCGATCCCCTTGACCAGCTTGCCGATGGAGTCCATCTCCTCGCTGCTCAGGTTGCCCTCCAGCGAGAAGCTGAAGCTCTGACTCGACTTGAGGCTGAACTGGCTGCCGCTGTCATCCTTCTGGGACTTGGTCTGCCAGCTGTCGTTGAAGCGCAGCACCACCTTGTCGCCATCCTTGGTCTGGATCTCCAGCGAGCCCTGCTGGCGGCTGGCCATCTCGGCCTGGCCCATGTCGGTAGTGGAGACCTTGCCGAAGAACTCCTTCTCGAACTGATCGAGCCCCTCCTGGATCAGCTTGTAGCTCTGATCCATGCCAGTCTTGATGTCGGAATTGTCCGCCCAGTCGCCGAGCTGCTTCCTGGCGTCGCCAAAGCCCTTGTCCACCCCCTTGCGGGCCTGCTCCATCATGCCGGTCAGGCTGTCGTCCGACTTGCCGTCGGCCCGGGCAGCCCCCAGCCGCCCGGTGACAAACTGCAGTACGTTGTCGGCCACCGACTGGAAGTCGAACAGGGTATCCGGGGTCACCGCCTCCGGCTGATCCTGCGCCTTGGGCGCCTTGTAACCCTGGCCATTGATCTCCAGCGCGAACTGCAGCGCCTGCTGCACCAGCACCTGCGCCCATTTCGGCGCCTTGTGCAACGAGACTTCGTCCTCGTTGTTTACCGGCTTCGAGTCCGCCTGCTGGGGCGATTTGGGAGCAACACCCACTCCCTTGGGTTGGGCCGCGCCCACTCCGTCGATCTGCATAATGTGTCCTCCCACCATGCCTGTAGATCAGCTATCGGCCTGACTGCACACTTCTTGACCACAAAATACTGGACAATCTGCGGCGGCCTTTTAAAATCGGGCCCCTTTGGGTGGCTGCAGGCTTCCCCCGATTTCGACCCGGCCAGACCGGTGTGCATGTGAGGTAAATCATGACCCAATCCCAGCAGGTTTCCGCCGATCCGGCGCCCCTTCGAACCCCGGCCGACTATCAGGCCCAGCTCGACGAGAAGCGCGAGCGCCTCTGCGGGTTGTTTGCCGACTTCACCCTGCCTGCGCTGGAAGTGCACGCCTCCCCCGCCGAACACTACCGGATGCGCGCCGAGTTTCGCATCTGGCACGACGGTGACGACCTGTACCACTGCATGTATGCACCGGCCATCAAGGAGATCATCCGGGTCGACCAGTTCCCCACCGCCAGCCGCCTCATCAACCAGCTGATGCCGATGCTGCTGGAGGGGCTGCGCCCGCACCCCGTGCTGCGCCGCAAGCTGTTCCAGATCGACTACCTCTCGACCCAGTCAGGCCAGATCTGCATCAGCCTGCTCTACCATCGCAAGCTGGAGAGCGAGTGGCAGCAGGCCGCCGAAGCGCTGCAGGCCGACCTGCGGGCCAAGGGATTCGAGCTGCAGCTGATTGGCCGGGCCCACAAGCAGAAGATCTGCCTGGGGGAGGAGTTCGTCATCGAACGGTTGAATGTGCAGGGCCGCGAGCTGGTCTACAAGCAGGTGGAAAACAGCTTCACCCAGCCCAACGCCGCCATCAACGAACAGATGCTGGGCTGGGCGCTGGACGTGACCAAGGGGAGCGAGGGCGACCTGCTGGAGCTCTACTGCGGCAACGGCAACTTCTCCATCGCCCTGGCGCAGAACTTCCGCAAGGTGCTGGCCACCGAGATCGCCAAGCCGAGCGTGGACTCCGCCCAGTTCAACATCGCCGCCAACGGCGTCGACAACCTGATCATCCTGCGCATGTCAGCCGAGGAGTTCACCATGGCGATGCGCGGTGAGCGGGAGTTCAACCGCCTCAAGGGGGTGGATCTGGGCGCCTACCAGTGCAACACCATCTTCGTCGACCCGCCCCGGGCCGGCCTCGACGACGCCACCGTCAAGCTGGTGCAGGATTACGACAACATCCTCTACATCTCCTGCAACCCAGAGACCCTGCAGGCCAACATGGCGGTGCTCGGCGAAACCCACGAAATCGCCCGCTTCGCCCTGTTCGATCAGTTCCCCTGGACTCACCATATGGAAGCCGGCGTCTATCTCAAACGTAAGGCGAGCTGATGTCACAGGGGAGGCAGCTCCCACTCGACCAGCAAAACAAGACAGGGCCCGCGGGCCCTGTTTGATTATTTAACCCTGTGCATGGGGCGGCCGGAGCCGCTATGCTGGCGGCACGCGCATCCGCGCCACAGTCTGGGTGTCATGCCACCATGCAACGCATTCTTTTTGTTGAAGATGATCCCGAGATAGGCCAGCTCATCAGCAGCTGGCTGGCCCGCCACGACATGGAAGTGCTGCTGGAGCCGAGGGGCGATCGGGCGCTGGCCAGGGTCGAGGCCGAGCAGCCGGACCTGGTGCTGCTCGACATCATGCTGCCGGGTCAGGATGGTCTCTCCCTGTGCCGGGATCTGCGCCCGCGCTTTGCCGGCCCCATCGTCATGCTCACTTCGCTGGACAGCGACATGAACCAGATCCTGAGCCTGGAGCTGGGCGCCAACGACTACATCCTCAAGACCACGCCGCCCCCTGTGCTGCTGGCCCGGCTGCGGGTCCAGTTCCGCCAGCAGGGGCAACAGGCCCCGCAACCCGTGGTCGCCAGCACGCCTCCCCAGCGCCTGCAGTTTGGCCGGCTGCAGATCGACGGGCCGGGCCGGGACGTGCGCCTCGACGGCGACAGCATTCCGCTCTCCACCGCCGATTTCGATCTCCTGTGGGAGCTGGCCTGCCACGCCGGCCAGATCCTGGGACGGGAGGCGCTGTTTCGCAGCCTGCGCGGTCGCGACTACGACGGCCAGGATCGCAGCATGGACGTGGCCATCTCCCGCCTGCGCCGCAAGCTGGGGGACGACACCAGCAACCCGACCCGCATCAAGACGGTACGCCAGAAAGGCTACCTGCTGGTGCCCCAGGCCTGGGAATAAGCCCCGCCGAATGACCTTGATGCTCTCTGCTCCCTTCTCCCCTTGCGGGAGAAGGGTTGGGGATGAGGGGGCAGCAAGGCAATGCCCAGACGCAATCCAGGCAAGAGGAGAGCCCCCATGCGCCGCCTGTTCATCCAGTTCTATCTGCTGCTGATCGGCTGTTTCACCCTGGCCATCCTGCTGGTCGGCATGGTCTATCAGGTCACCGCCGAGCGGGCGGGAGATCGCTATCTGGAGCGGATGATGCAGGGCTCCCTCGGCCTGCTCACCGGCGAGCTGGCCCGCTTGCCGCCGGAGCACTGGCCCGCCCGCATGGCCGAGCAGAGCCGCCAGCTCACCCTGCCGCTGCAGATCGGCGCCCTCGCCAACCAGCCGCTGGCCAACGAGGATCAGGCCTTTCTGGAGGCCGGCAACATCGTCATCGTCGAGGAGGATGACACCTTCCTGCAGCGCATCCCGGGCACAGATCAGGTGCTGATCGTCGGCCCAGTCCCCTATCTCTCCTACCTGCACGAGCTGCACTGGGTCGATGTGGGGCTGCTGCTGGTCATCGGCCTCTCGCTGGGGCTGCCGATCCTGCTCTGGCTGCGCCCGCACTGGCGCGGCCTGCAACAGCTCGAACAGACCGCCCGCCGGGTCGGTGACGGCGATCTCTCCTGTCGCACCCGTTTGCCGCCCGGCAGCAGCCTGGGCCGGGTCGGCCGCACCTTCGACCAGATGACCGAGCAGCTGCAGGCCATGCTGGCCAGCCGCAAGCAGCTGACCGACGCCATCGCCCACGAGCTGCGCACCCCGCTGGTGCGGCTGCGCTACCGGCTCGCCATGCTGGATCCGGCACCCTCGGCCGAGGAGCAGCAGGGGCTGGAGCGGGATCTCGGCGCGCTGGACGCCCTCATCGAGGAGATGCTCACCTACGCCAGGCTCGATCGCCCCGAGCTGCCGCTGCAGTGCAGCGAGCTGGAGCTCGGCAGCTGGGCCGGCAGCCGCCTCGCCGACTGGCAGGCGCTGCGGCCGGACAAGCGGCTCGACTTCGTGCGCCCGGCCATGGCCCTGCCTTGGCGCGGCGATACGCGCCTGCTGGATCGGGCGCTGGAGAACCTCATCGGCAACGCCCTGCGCCACGCCGCCGGCCGGGTGACCCTCAGCATGGCGCGTCAGCAGGATCTCTATCTGCTGGAGGTGGCCGACGACGGCGCCGGCATCGATCCCGCGCTGGCGCCGCAGATCTTCGAGCCCTTCGTACGGCTGGATCAGAGCCGCGACCGACGCACCGGCGGTGCCGGGCTGGGGCTGGCCATCGTGCGCAGCATCGCCCGCCACCACGGCGGTGAGGTGCAACTGCTGCCAAGCAGCAGCGGTGCCCGTTTCTGCCTGATGCTGCCTGTACATTTGGATACAAACCGTCACCAGTCACTCACTGAACCGCAGGTCGAACAGCCCTAGGATGAAGTCATGGAGAAACGCTCCATGTCATCAACCCGAATGAGGAACTGGAATATGAACAAGCTGATCCCCCTGAGCCTGGCTGCTGTCTTCGCCCTGACCTCCGGCTTCACCATGGCTGCCACCCCGACCAAGGCTGCCGCTCCCCAGGCTACCCAGACCAAGGTCGTGAAAAAACACCACAAGGCTGCCCACGCCAAGGCGCCAGCCGTCAAGGTTGCTCCCAAGACCAAGTAATCGACCAACAAGCTTCCCGTAATAAAAAGGGGCCCCGACATGGGGCCCCTTCTGTTTTCTGCGCGCTTGCCCTGGCTCAGCCCAGCATGTAGTCCGCCGGCAGGGCGATGCGGGCCACCCCGGACTCCACCGCCGCCAGTGCCACGGCACGGGCGACGCGCGGCAGCAGACGGGCATCCATCGGCTTGGGAATGACGTAGTCCTTGCCGAAGGCCAGCTCGCTGACGCCGGCGGCGGTCAGCACCTCGGCCGGTACCGGCTCTTTGGCCAGACCACGGATCGCCTCGACCGCGGCGATCTTCATGGCATCGTTGATGCGGCTGGCACGAGCGTCGAGGGCGCCGCGGAAGATGAAGGGGAAGCAGAGCACGTTGTTGATCTGGTTCGGATAGTCGGAACGACCGGTACCCATGATGAGGTCACCGCGCACTGCGTGAGCCAGTGCGGGCTTGATCTCGGGATCCGGGTTGGAGCAGGCGAAGATCACCGGGTTGGGGGCCATCAGCGCCACCGCCTCGGCGGGCAGCACATCCGGGCCGGAGACACCGACGAACACGTCCGCCCCGTCGATCACCTCCATCAGGGTGCGCAGGGGGGTGTCATTGGCGAAGCGCTGCTTGTACTGGTTCAGATCGGTGCGAGCGCTGTGGATGACGCCCTGACGATCCAGCATGAAGATGTTGTGGGGCTTGGCGCCACACTTGATCAGCAGGTCCATGCAAGCGGTAGCGGCAGCCCCGGCGCCCATGCAGACGATGCGGCTGTCGCCAATCTGCTTGCCCTGCACTTCCAGCGCGTTGAGCAGGCCGGCGGCGGTGACGATGGCGGTACCGTGCTGATCATCGTGGAACACCGGGATGTCGCAGCGCTCGATCAGCGCCTGCTCGATCTCGAAGCACTCGGGGGCCTTGATGTCTTCCAGGTTGATGCCGCCGAAGGTGTCGGCGATGGCGGCGACCGTGTCGATGAACTGCGCGCTGGTCTCGTGCTTCACTTCGATGTCGATGGCGTCGATGCCGGCAAAGCGCTTGAACAGCAGGGCCTTGCCCTCCATCACCGGCTTGGAGGCCAGTGGACCCAGATTGCCCAGCCCCAGAATGGCGGTGCCGTTGGAGATGACGGCCACCAGGTTGCCCTTGCCGGTGTAGCGGTAGGCATCGGCCGGGTTGGCGGCGATCTCGCGCACCGGCTCGGCGACGCCCGGGCTGTAGGCCAGCGCCAGATCGCGGGCGGTCTCGGCGGGCTTGGTGAGGGCGATGGCGATTTTGCCCGGCACGGGCTGGGCGTGGTAATCGAGTGCTTGTTGACGAAGATCGTGACGCTGATCGGACATGGGGGACCCCGATACGGTAGTGAATTGAGTGGTGCATTGGCTCGCCCACGGGCGAGGGCTGGGGATCATAAAGAAAACCATCGGGCTTTCACAGAGGAAAGTATCGTCACCCAGCCACTGACAAGCCAGTAATTAGCATGTCATGCCAACCGCGAATACCCATTTAGTTATAGATATGGTTTCACCCCATCACAGGAATGCCGGCTTTCGCCTCCGCCTGTCTGGCGATCGCCTCCGTCATGCCCTGGAAGATGAAGAGGTGGAACGGCAGCATGGCGAGCCAGTAGGCCAGTCCCCAGGCCCCCTGTGGATGCCAGTGGGCCGTCACCTTGAGCCGGGTCAGCCCCGACTCCTCCGGCAGTATGTTGAACTCCAGCCGGCCCACGCCGGGGGCCCGCATGTTGAACAGCAGATCCAGCCTGCGCCCCTCGTCCACTCCGAGGATCTGCCAGGAGTCCAGCATGTCCCCCTTCACGAAGCGATCCGGGTTGGTGCGACCGCGGGTCAGCGCCGGGCCGCCGATCAGGTGATCCATCCATTCGCGCACCACCCACAGCTGATTCATGTAGAAGTAGCGCTGCTCGCCCCCCAGCTGCTGCAGTACCTGCCACACCACCTCGGGCGAGGCGAGGCAGATGGCATCGCCGCTGGCGGTGCGGTCATAGAAACCGTACTCGGGATGGCGCCAGCGCAGGCCGAGCGGGGTCTCCTCCCCCTGCTGCTCGGCGCCCAGCTGCTGCTCCAGGGAGAGGCTCTCGGCCAGCGCCTCGTCGAAGCTGAGCAGGGTTTGTGGCAGCAGGGCCCGCAGCGGGCCGTCGTCGGCCGGGATGTCGTGCTTGAGGCCACCCACCAGCGCCTTGGCCACCGGCTGTGGCACCGAGGTGACAAACTGCAGCCACCAGGCGGAGAGGCGCGGGCTGAGAAACGGCAGCGGGATGATGGGGCAGCGCTTGCCGATATGGGCGGCGAACTTCTGCAACTGCTGCTGATAGCTGAGCAGCTCGGGACCGGCGGCATTGAAGATCTGGCCGTCCACCCCATCGGCCTCCACCAGTCCGCCCAGATAGTGCAGCAGGTTGGAAAGCCCAATGGGCGGCGTACGCGAGCGCACCCACTTGGGCGTCACCATCATCGGCAGGTTGAACACCAGATCCCGCATCACCTCGAAGGCCGCGGAGCCGGGCCCCACTATGATGCCGGCGCGCAGCTCCACCGTCGGCACGCCGGCGCCCCGAAACAGCTCGCCGCAATAACGGCGGGAGTTGAGGTGGCGGCTGTTGCACTGCTCAGGCTGGATCGCGCCCAGATAGATGATGCGACGCACCCCGGCGGCGCGGGCGGCGGCGGCGAAGTTCTTCACCCCCTGCTGCTCCAGCCGGTGGAAGTCGGCCCCCGCCCCCATGGCGTGCACCAGATAGAAGACGGTGTCGATGCCGGCCAGGGCGGGCAGCAATGTGATCGGCTTGAGGCTGTCGGCAAGGCGAAACTCCACCCCGGGCGGCAGACGGCAGGGGCGCCGCGCCCCGGCAATCACCCGATAACCCAGTTCTTGCAGATGGGGCACCAGGTAAGAACCTATGTAGCCCGCCGCCCCCATCACCAGACAATCACGCATCTGCACACTCCCTGTCTTGCCCATGTTACCGCCCCTCATCTTCGCCTCTGCTCCCGCAAAGGGAGAGAGGAGAGTCCCACCATAGGGCAAAGCGGGCCGTTACAGAACGCCGACCAATAAAAAAGGCGCCCATTGGGCGCCTTTTTCAGAATTCTTCAGAAGTAGAATTACTTCTTGGTGGTCATCGCACCGAAACGCTTGTTGAACTTGTCTACGCGG
The DNA here is from genome assembly GCF_049860615.1 of Aeromonas sp. FL131. NCBI lineage: Bacteria > Pseudomonadati > Pseudomonadota > Gammaproteobacteria > Aeromonadales > Aeromonadaceae > Aeromonas > Aeromonas sp. FL131. Next base: position 4,669,349 of record NZ_CP187595.1, on the reverse strand, counting down.
CCGCCGCTAGAAACTTCTTTCTGCTTGCCGGTATAGAACGGGTGGCACTCGGAGCACACGTCCAGGTTCAGATCTTTACCCAGGGTAGAGAAGGTGTTGATGACGTTACCGCAAGAGCACTTGGCGGTGATGGCTACGTAGTCAGGATGGATACCAGCTTTCATGGACAACCTCAATTATCAGGCCGTGTCGCTATCCGATCTTCTGTCGGACACCACACGATTGTTGAACACAGTTTCAAAGGCTGCGAATAATATAGGAAATGCCTGAGTTCAGGCAAGTGGCTTCGCAGAAAAAATAGGCAATCTCTGGTGAATTCTTCCCAAACGCTGGATCTGGTTCGTGTGGCTGTGCCGGTGCCGTTACGCCGTCACTTTGACTATCTCTCCCCCCTGCCTTTGCCTGCTCCCGGCTGCCGGGTCGAGATCCCGTTCGGCCCGCAAACCCTGGTCGGGCTGGTGGTGGATCACCCGGCCGACAGCCAGGTGCCGCGCAACAAGCTCAAGCCGATCAAACGCGTGCTTGATGGCGCTCCCGTGCTGGGGCCCGACATTCTGGCGCTGATGAACTGGAGCGCCAGCTACTACCAGCACCCGCTGGGGGAGGTGCTGCCCCACGCCCTGCCGGTGCTGGTGCGCAAGGGGGAGCCCGCCGCCTATCGAGAGCTGGAGTTCTGGTTCGCCACCGAGGCCGGCATGGCGGTCGATCTCAACGAGCTCAAGCGAGCGGCCAAGCAGCAGCAGGCGCTCGCCCTGCTGCGCAAGGGGCCGCAGACCCCCTCCGCCCTCAAGCAGGAGGAGATCCAGAGCGCCGCACTCACCGCGCTGGAGAAGAAGGGGCTGCTGGAGAAGCGTTCGCTGGAACCGAGCCATGACGGCGACTGGGTTGCCCGCTTCGAGCCGGGTGAGGGGCTGCGCCTCAACGGCGAACAGGCGCTGGCGGTCTCCGCCGTCACCAGCCAGAGCGACCAGTTTGGCGCCTTCCTGCTGGACGGCATCACCGGCTCCGGCAAGACCGAGGTTTACCTGAGCATCCTCGAGCCCCTGCTCAAGGCAGGCAAGCAGGCACTGGTGATGGTACCCGAGATCGGCCTCACTCCGCAGACCATCAACCGCTTCCGGCGCCGCTTCAACGTGCCGGTGGTGGCGATGAACTCCGCCATGAACGATCGGGAGCGGCTCGACGCCTGGCTCGCCTGCCGCGACGGCGGTGCCGCCATCCTGATCGGCACCCGCTCCGCGGTGTTCACCCCGTTTCACAACCTCGGCATCATCATCATCGACGAGGAGCACGACGGCTCCTTCAAGCAGCAGGACGGTTTTCGCTACCACGCGCGGGATCTGGCGGTGATGCGGGCCCATCGTGCCGGCATTCCCATCCTGCTCGGCTCGGCCACCCCGTCGCTGGAGACATTGCACAACGCCCGCAGCGGCAAGTATCACCACCTCACGCTCACTCGCCGCGCCGGTAACGCCCAGACTGCTCGTCAGGTGATCCTGGACATCAAGAACGTGCGGCTGCAGGCCGGTCTCTCCCCTCAGCTGGAGCAGCTGATGGCGGAACATCTGGCGGCGGGCAACCAGGTGATGCTGTTTCTCAACCGTCGTGGCTATGCCCCGGCTCTGATTTGCCACCAATGCGGCTGGAGCGCCGCCTGCGAGCGTTGTGACGCCTGGTACACCTGGCACCAGGCCGGGCGGCGGCTGCACTGCCACCACTGCGACAGCGTCCGACCCCTTCCCCACCACTGCCCCGAGTGCGGCAGCAACGAACTAATCGGCTCCGGCGTTGGCACCGAACAGCTGGAGCAGCTGCTTAGCACCGTGTTCCCGCAATATCCGGTGGTGCGCATCGATCGGGACAACACCCGTCGCAAGGGGGAGTTGGAAACCCACCTCGGCGACATCAAGGCGGGCAAGTACAAGATCCTGATCGGTACCCAGATGCTGGCCAAGGGCCACCACTTCCCGGATGTGACGTTGGTGGGGCTGCTGGATGTGGATGGCGCCCTGTTCAGCGCCGATTTTCGCGCCGCCGAGAAGCTGGCCCAGCTCTACACCCAGGTGGCGGGCCGCGCCGGCCGCGCCAGCAAGCCGGGGTTGGTGGTGCTGCAGAGCCACCATCCGGAGCACGCCCTGCTGCAGGATCTGACCCAGAACGGCTATGGCCACTTCGCCGACACGGCGCTGAAAGAGCGCCGCCTGCTGGGGCTGCCACCGTTCAGCTATCAGGGGCTGTTTCGGGCCGAGGCCAACGGCCGCGACGAGGTGCAGCTGTTCCTCAGCCGTCTCGCCGATACCCTGCGCAGCGCCCGCTATCCCCATGTTCAGGTGCTGGGGCCCATCAGCGGCTTCATGGAGCGCAAGGCGGGCAAGTTCCGCATGCAGTTGCTGGTGCAGGGGCCAAACCGGGCGCCACTGGCCCAGTTGCTGGATTGGGCGGTGAAGGAGCTGGAGGGGTGGCCCGAGACCAAGCGGGTGCGCTGGAGCCTCGACATCGACCCCACCGAGCTGAACTGAGTCGGATTCTGGTCGCTGATGGTGAAGCGCCCGCTGGCGCGCGGCGTCAGCGACCGGGTTTGCCATGCGGGTGCAGGGGTCAGACCCGCAGGTCGACCTGCTGCACCCAGCCTCCCTTGCCCTGCTCGGTCACATAGAGACCGGACTGGCGCAACACCCCCTGATTGCAGCTTTCCCCCAGATGGTTGAAGGGGGTATCGAGAGGATGCAGCAGGATGGCGCCGATCCCCAGCTCCACCAGGGCGATGGGGGACTGTTCCGGCTGCCAGAACTGCAGCGCCGAGAACTGGCTGTCCCGCTCGTCCAGCACCCCGTTGCCATCCTCATCCAGGGTCGCCAGCTCACCAAAACCGTTGCCAGAGCGGGCCCCAAACAGCTCGCCACCGTCATCTATGGTGCCGTTGCCGTTGCGATCCAGCGCCACGAAGCCGCTCCCTTCACTCAGGCCGGGCAGGCTGTCCGCCTTGCCATCCTGATCGATGTCGAAATTGACCCGGGCGTCGGTCAGGCCGGCTATCTTGCCGTCCAGGCTGAGCACCAGCGGATCCTTGAGGGCATTGAGGGTGGTGCGGCGCTGACTGATGTCGAGCTGGCGCCAGTCCAGCACAAAACCGAGATCCAGCTGCAGGGTCTGACCATCCTGGGTCTGCAAGTTCGCCGCCGCCACCACGTTGAGCTGCTCTTTTTGCAGCAGACTGTCGGTCACCTCCACCAGCTGATCCGGCTCGGTGGCGGACGGGGTCCCCTCACCCGTCGGCACGGGGACTCCCTCCGCGCTCTGGTCGGCCGGTTTGATCGGGTCCGGCAGCTCTATCTCGTGGCCCAGCATCGCCTCGATCATCAGCTTGATGAGCCGCTGGCGGTTGTCGAGCCCGTCGTTGGGAATGCCATCCTGTTCGCCCTTGCCGGTCTCGGCAGGCTTGGCGGGGGCCGGTGCGGGGGCCGCTGGCACCGGGCCGGCAGCAGTGCGGCTGGCCATCTGCAGCGTCAGCAGGCTGCTGCGGGTGAAGGTGAGCTGGCTGCCGCCGGCAGCGGGCGTCGAGTCCGCCGGCGCCGTGGCAGGGGACTGCGCCTGGCTGGCAGCCGGTACGGGGCCGAGCCGGCGCACCTTGCGGGACTGCGCCTGTTGCTGCAGGTATTGCACCTCCCCCTGGAGGTCGTAGTGATCGATGCGCATATCTTCGCCCTCGGCGCCATACATCTGGTCAGTTATCGACCAGTTGCCGAGGGGGGCTTAACACCGATTGGCTATATCAGGGGGCTGCTGCATCGGCATCCGCACATAACCGCCCCCGCTGGCGGCAATGAAAAGGGAGGCCTGAGCCTCCCTTGTCGTTCATGTTGTCACCGTGGTCATTGCGCCGGTTGGGAGACACCTTCCAGCCGCACTTCCACCCGCCGATCCGGTGCCAGACAGGCGATCAGCGCCGGTTTGGAGCCGCTGCTGCAGTTGTTGCCGGTGATCGGAGAGGACTTGCCGCGCCCCTCGACCCGCACCTTGTCGGCAAACAGTCCCTTGGCGATCAGGTAATCGGCGACGCTGCGGGCGCGCTGCTCGGAGAGCGCCTGGTTGTAGGCGTCGGAGCCTATGCGATCGGTGTGGCCGATCACGGTTGCCACCCCGTCTTTCGGATTGGCCGCCACTATCTGGCTGAACAGGTTGTCGAGCGCCTGGCTGGCAGCCGGCTTGAGGGTCGCCTTGTTGAACTCGAACAACACGTCCGAGCTCAGGCTGAAGGTCTTGGGCACCACCACCACGGCGGGAGCAGGCGCCGCAGCGGGGGCCGGTGCGGGCGCCGCCACTTCGCCGCCCTGCTGGCCGAAACGATAGAGCATGGCGAAGGCCAGCATGCCGTTGTCCATCTCGATGCCGGAACGATCGAGGGAGGTATCCCCGAGCGGGGTGGTGTACTGGTATTCGAGGCGGGCGGCCCAGTCACGGTCAATGGCGTATTCGGCCCCCAGCGCCCCGACGAACACGGCGCCATGCTTGTTGCCGGTATCCTTGATGAAGTCGGTGGCCGTCTGGGCCGACAGTTCGCTGTTGGTCCAGGCGTAACCGCCGCCGATCCGGCCGTAGAGATCCAGCGCATCGTTGACCGGGAACCCTATCTTCATGGTGGTCTGGATCATCTGGCTCTTGGCTTCCCCTTCCACCCTCACCCCGCTCAATTCGCCGGACGAGGTGTACTTGCCGAACCAGTCATAACCGAATTCGAAGCCCAGGTTGGGGTTGAGCTGATAGCCGGCAAAGGCGCCCAGCCCGAGCGTATCCTTGCTGGTGCTGGTGTTCTGCAGCGCCCCCAGGGTGTCGGAGACGACCTGCTTCTGATCCACGTCGAAGAACTTGGACCAGCCGGCCTTGCCGCCGGCGTACCAGGTGTTGTCCTGAGCGGCAGCCTGCACGGCCCCGCTGACGAGCAGGCCGCTGACCAGCACGGCAAGTATCGATTTGTTCATGGTGAAAGCCTCTGCAATGAGTCGTGATGGGCGCTCTTGCGCCTCTCTTCCCTGATGGGGCAAACCCGGCCCCGTCCATCAGGTTATCCCATCTGTTGCCAGCCTCAAATGACTTGGGACTCAAGAGTGTGAAGCGCCCGGCATTCCCGGCAGGAAAACGCCCCATGCAGGGGGTATCCGCGGATGTGCCGGCCAGCGCCATGAAAAAGGGAGGCCAATGGCCTCCCTCTTGCTGCTTGCAACCCACCTAGCTGGCCAGAAACAGCCGGTAGGCGGGGTCGTCGCTCACCTCTTTCCAGCCGTAGCCAATCTCGTGCAGGTAGTCGTGGAAGGCCGCCACGTCTTCATCAGGCAGCTCGAACGCACAGAGCACCCGGCCATAGTCGGCACCGTGGTTGCGGTAGTGGAACAGGCTGATGTTCCAGCGACAGCCGAGGGTCTCCAGAAAGCGCATCAGGGCGCCCGGTTGCTCCGGAAACTTGAAGCTGTAGAGGCGTTCACCGAGGGGCCGGGCCGGGCGGCCGCCAATCATGTAACGCACGTGGTTCTTGGCCAACTCGCTCTCGGTCATGTTGACCACCGGATAGCCGTTGCCGCCGAGCTGATCGATGATCTGGCCCAGCTCCTCGTCACCGCCGGTGAGGCGCACCGAGACGAACAGCGACGCCTGCTCGGCATCCGCATAGCGATAGTTGAACTCGGTCACCATGCGCGGCCCGAGCTGACGACAGAAGTCGAGGAAGGCCCCCTTGCGCTCGGGGATGGTCACCGCCAGCATGCCCTCACGCTTCTCGCCGATCTCGCAGCGCTCCGACACGTAGCGCAGGCTGTGGAAGTTGACGTTGGCGCCGGACAAAATGGCCGCCATCCGTCCCCCTTTCACTTGCTCCCGCTCGCTGTAGGCCTTGAGGCCCGCCAGCGACAGGGCCCCCGACGGCTCGGCGATGGCGCGGCAGTCGTCGAAGATGTCTTTGAGCGCGGCGCAGATCTGGTCGTTGGAGACGGTCACCACCTCGTCCAGATACTGGTTGCACAGGCGGAAGGTCTCCTCGCCGATGCGCTTGACCGCCACCCCGTCCGCAAACAACGAGACCCGCTCCAGATTGACCGGCTCGCCGGCCGCCAGCGCGGCTTTGAGGCAGGCGGAACCCTCCGCCTCCACCCCGATCACCTTCACATCCGGCAGCAGCTGCTTGATGTAGACCGCCACCCCGGCGGCCAACCCGCCACCGCCCACCGGCACAAACACGTGGGTGAGGTGGGTATCCTGCTCCAGCAGCTCCTTGCCGATGGTGCCCTGCCCGGCGATCACCTCGACGTCGTCAAACGGCGGGATCAGGGTGTAGCCCTCCAACTCGGCGAGGCGGCGGCTCTCGCCGTAGGCCTCATCGAAGCTGTTGCCAAACAGCATGACGTTGCCGCCCTGACGGCGCACCGCGTCGATCTTGATGTCCGGCGTGGTCTTGGGCATCACGATGATCGCCTTGATACCGAGCTTGGCGGCCGACAGGGCGACCCCCTGGGCGTGGTTGCCGGCGGAGGCGGCGATGACGCCGCGCGCCTTCTGCTCCTCGGTCAGGGTAGCAATCTTGTGGTAGGCACCGCGCAGCTTGAAGGAGTGGACCGGTTGCAGGTCCTCCCGCTTCAGGCTGACGTGATTGCCGAGCCGCTCGGAGAGTTTCTTCAGGGTTTGCAGGGGGGTGACCCGCGCCGCCTCATAGACGGGGGAGAGCAACACCTTGCGTAGATAATCCGCCGCAGAGACCATGGTTTATTCCCCCAGCAGAGTGCGATCGCGCACCGCACCTTTATCGGCACTGGTGGCGAACATGGCGTAGGCGCGCAGGGCAAAGGAGACCTGACGCTGACGATCGAGCGGCTTCCAGCCACGAGCCTCGACGGCGACGCGGCGGGCAGCCAGCACGCTGTCGGCTACCTCCAGCACCATGCTGCGGGCCGGGATGTCGATGTTGATGATGTCGCCGTCCTCCACCAGACCTATGGTGCCGCCGGAGGCCGCCTCCGGCGACACGTGGCCGATGGAGAGACCCGAGGTGCCGCCGGAGAAGCGGCCATCGGTGATCAGGGCGCACGCCTTGCCGAGCCCCATGGACTTGAGATAAGTGGTGGGGTAGAGCATCTCCTGCATGCCTGGGCCCCCTTTCGGGCCTTCGTAGCGGATCACCACCACTTCACCGGCCTTGACGGTGCCATCCAGAATGCCGGTGACCGCCGTGTCCTGGCTCTCGAATACCCGGGCCGGGCCACGGAAGGTGAGGTTCTCCTCATCCACCCCGGCGGTCTTGACGATGGCACCGTTCAGCGCCAGGTTGCCAGCGAGCACGGCCAGGCCCCCTTCCAGGCTGTAGGCGTTGTCCAGCGAGCGGATGCAGCCTTCTGCTCTGTCCAGATCCAGCTCCGGCCAGCGGCAATCCTGGCTGAACGCCTTGGTGGTGCGAATCCCGGCCGGCCCGGCGCGGTAGAAGTCCACCACCTCCTGACTGGGCTGGCGGCTGACGTCGTATTCGGCCAGCAGCTCCACCAGCGAGGTTCCCAGCACGTTGCGGGTATCCCCGTGCACCAGGCCTGCTTTTTCCAGCTGGCCCAAGATGGCGACCACGCCGCCGGCGCGGTGTACATCTTCCATATGGTACTTCTGGGTGGAGGGCGCCACCTTGCAGAGCTGGGGCACCTTGCGCGACATGCGGTCGATGTCGGCCATGGTGAAGTCGACACCCGCCTCCTGGGCCGCCGCCAGCAGGTGCAGCACGGTATTGGTAGAGCCGCCCATGGCGATATCCAGCGCCATGGCGTTCTCGAACGCCGCCTTGGTAGCGATGTTGCGCGGCAGTGCCGAGGCATCGTCCTGCTCATACCAACGCTTGGCCAGGGTCACGATGCGCTGGCCCGCCAGCTTGAACAGCTGCTCGCGGTCACTGTGGGTTGCCAGCAGCGAACCGTTGCCAGGCTGGGACAGACCCAGCGCCTCGGTCAGGCAGTTCATGGAGTTGGCGGTGAACATGCCGGAGCAGGAGCCGCAGGTGGGGCAGGCACTGCGCTCCACCTGTTCGCTCTGGGCATCGGAGACCTTGGGGTCGGCGCCCTGGATCATGGCGTCCACCAGATCCAGCTTGATGATCTGGTCGGAGAGTTTGGTCTTGCCCGCTTCCATCGGGCCGCCGGAGACGAAGATCACCGGGATGTTGATGCGCAGGGCGGCCATCAGCATCCCCGGGGTGATCTTGTCGCAGTTGGAGATGCAGACCATGGCGTCGGCGCAGTGGGCGTTGACCATGTACTCCACCGAATCGGCGATAAGCTCCCGCGATGGCAGGGAGTAGAGCATGCCGCCGTGGCCCATGGCGATGCCGTCATCCACGGCGATGGTGTTGAACTCCTTGGCCACCCCGCCGGCAGCTTCGATCTCGCGCGCAACCAGCTGGCCCAGATCCTTGAGGTGGACGTGGCCCGGCACGAACTGGGTGAAGGAGTTGACCACGGCGATGATGGGCTTGCCGAAATCCTGATCGGTCATTCCGGTGGCGCGCCACAGGGCGCGGGCCCCGGCCATGTTACGTCCGTGGGTGGTGGTGGCGGATCTCAACTTCGGCATTGTCTCTACTCCCTGAATGCCCAGCGGGCTCATTATCTTTGGAAATGAAAAAGTGACTCTCGGATCGGGAATCGATCCTGGTAAGGGCACAGCGCAGTGCCCTGACCGGAAGCGACTCGGGGAGGCATGACGCCTCCCCTCTCTCATCAGTCGTTGACGGGCGTCAGCCAACCCCACTTGTCTTCGGTCTGGCCGTTGAACAGGCCGAAGAAGGCGTTTTGCAGCTGCTCGGTCACCGGACCGCGGCAGCCAGCACCCACCTTCATCCGATCGACGGAACGCACCGGGGTCACTTCTGCCGCCGTACCGGTCATGAAGATCTCGTCTGCCACATAGAGCGCCTCGCGGGGCAGCGCCTGCTCGCGCACTTCGTAACCGAGATCGCGGGCCAGCGTCATGATGGTGTCACGGGTGATGCCGGGCAGGATGGCGGCAGTAGCGGGCGGGGTAAACAGCACGCCGTTCTTCACCAGGAACAGGTTCTCCCCCGCCCCTTCGCTCAGGTAGCCGTTCACGTCCAACGCCAGCCCCTCGGCGAAGCCGTTGCGCTTGGCCTCGCGACTGATCAGCTGGGAGGAGAGATAGTTGCCGCCCGCCTTGGCGCCGGTGGGAATGGTGTTGGGTGCGAGCCGGTTCCAGGAGGTGACGCACACATCCACCCCGTTTTTCAGCCCCTCTTCCCCCAGATAGGCGCCCCACGGCAGGGCGGCCACCATCAGGTCGGCCTTGGCATCCAGCGGCGGATGCAGCCCCAGCCCCACGTTGCCGACAAAGGCCAGCGGGCGCAGGTAGCCGCTCTTCAGGCCGTTCTCGCGCACCACGGTGCGGCAGGCTTCATTCACGTCGGCCTCGCTGTAGGGGACGTCCATCCAGTAGATCTTGGCGGAGTCGAACAGGCGGCGGGTGTGCTCCTGCAAGCGGAAGATGCAGGTGCCCTTGGGGGTGTCGTAGGCACGCACCCCTTCGAACACCGAGGAACCGTAGTGCAGGGCGTGGCTCATCACGTGCACCTGGGCGTCCTGCCAGGGCACCAGTTTGCCGTTGAACCAGATGTATTGGGGATGAGTGGCGGATTGGGAAGGCTGTGACATTGGCTTGGCTCCTTAAGCTCTGATCCGGGGTTGCTGTTCCAGTGCATCGACCCGGGAAACGTCCACCAGCTTCACCAGCTGGCTCCACAACTGCTGGATGGGACGCACCGACTCGACAGTAACCGTGATCCGCAGTTGTTGGCAATCCTGCTCCATGTTGAGGGCGCAGAGGTTGAAACCGCGGTGACGAACCACCCGCAGCACCCGCTCCATCACTTCGGGTCTGGGCTGGGCATGGATTTGCAAGGTATTGAACTGACTCATGGGCGTTGCTCCATCATCTGGTGGTTGGCGACTCCTGGCGGAACCAGGGGCCAGACGTTTTCTTCCTCTGAAATGGCCACATGCAGCAGGTAGGCACTCTCGCTTGCCAGCAGGCGATCGAGGGCGCCGGCTATCTGGTCCTTGCATGTGATGGTTTCGCCGGGGATGCCGAAGGCGGCAGCCAGGGCGATGAAATCGGGGTTGTCGGAGAGGATGGTCTCGCTGTAGCGGCCGTCGAAGAACAGCTCCTGCCACTGGCGCACCATACCGAGACGCTGGTTGTCCAGCAGCACCATCTTCACCTTGAGCTGGGCCCGGCGGATGGTGCCAAGCTCCTGCACGTTCATCATGAAAGAGCCGTCACCGCTCACCAGTACCACTTCATCCTCCGGGCGCGACATCTTGGCGCCGATGGCGGCCGGCAGACCGAAGCCCATGGTGCCGAGACCGGCGCTGGAGAGGTGGTTGCGCGGGCTGGTGAAGCGCATGTGCTGGGCCACCCACATCTGGTGTTGACCCACGTCGCAGGCCACCACGCTGGTCTCCGGCAATCTGGCGGAGAGCTGCTTGAGCAGCGCCGGAGCATAGATGGGCTGGCCGGGATGGTCGTAGCGAAAGGCATACTCGCGGGCCATGTTCGCGCAGTGCTCACGCCATGGGTCGATGGCAAGGGACATGGCGAGGCGCGGCAGCACCTGTTTCAGATCCTGAGTGATGCCCACCTCGGCGGCGCGGCGCTTGCCGAACTCGGCGGCGTCCACATCCAGATGGATCACCTTGGCTTCGGGGGCGAACTCCTCCAGCTTGCCGGTCACCCGATCATCGAAACGGGCACCCACCACCAGCAGCAAGTCACACTGCTGCACCGCATAGTTGGCAGCCTTGGTACCGTGCATGCCAAGCATGCCGAGATAAACGGGGCTGTCAGGGTCGAGCGCACCGATCCCTTTGAGGGTGGTGACCGCCGGCATGCCGGTGGCGGCGGCAAAGTCACGCAGCTGCTGCTCCGCATTGGCCATGCCCACTCCGCCGCCGACGTAGAGCACCGGGCGCTCGGCGGTGGCCAGCAGGGTGCGGGCGGCCGTCAGTTCGGCCTGGCTCAGATGTTCGGGCTCAGCCACCGCAAACAGCGGGCTCTGGGTTGGCACCTTGGCCAGTTGCACATCCTTGGGCAGGTCGATCAGCACCGGGCCCGGGCGCCCTTCACTGGCGATGGCGAAGGCTTCGACGATGACCTGCGGCAGATCGGCCACGTCAGTCACCATGAAGGAGTGCTTGGTGCAGGAGAGGGACATGCCGAGCACGTCGACCTCCTGAAACGCATCAGTGCCCACGGCAGCGCAGGACACCTGACCGCTGATAGCCACCAGCGGCACCGAATCGAGCAGCGCCTCCGCGAGGCCAGTCACCAGGTTGGTGGCGCCAGGGCCGGAAGTGGCGATGCAGACGCCCACCTGACCAGAAGCACGGGCATAACCCACCGCCGCCATGGCGGCACCCTGCTCGTGGCGGCAGAGCTGGTGGGCCAGGCCACCGTCATACAGGGCATCGTAGACCGGCATGATGGCCCCGCCCGGGTAACCAAACACCTGAGTCACACCCTGTTGCTTGAGAGCCTGTACCAAAAACTGCGCGCCGTTCATCTGGAAAATCCTGTCCTGTGGTCGAAAAAAAACCCCCGAGCTGTGAGGCTCGGGGGTCGCTTGTTTCGTTCTGTCCGGTGGTGGGTCTATCCCTTGTTCCGTGCAGCTAAACGAGCCCCGAGCGGTGAGATAATAATCACCACTAGGACCACAATAATGCTGACGAAACGGGAGGCCATGTTCATAGTTACAACCGGAAATCCTGTGAAATTGGGCGGTTTTTACCGCGAATGGCTATTAGAACTAGCACGGTGTTTTTTATTGGGCAAGCGTTTTTTGCCTGACAAGACTCTGATTTTGACTGAGTCCGAACGCGTCGATTGGAACAAAAAACTAATAAAAAACGGTTAACCAGCATATACATCAAACCAAGGACGGGATTTATGTCATTAGCTGTGGTTTATAGCCGTGCCAGCCTAGGTGTCGCGGCCCCGCAAGTGACGGTGGAGGTGCACCTCTCCAACGGTTTGCCCGCCTTCAACATGGTGGGCCTGCCGGAAACCTCGGTGAAGGAGTCGCGGGATCGGGTGCGCAGCGCCCTGCTCAACGGCAATTTCGAGTTCCCGAGCAAACACATCACGGTCAATCTGGCTCCCGCCGATCTGCCCAAGGAGGGGGGCCGTTTCGATCTGGCCATCGCCATCGGCATTCTCGCCGCTTCCAAGCAGATACCCGCAAAATACCTGCTCGATCACGAATTTTTAGGTGAGCTGGCCCTGACCGGCGAGATCCGTCCCGTGCTCGGGGTGCTGCCCGCCGTGCTCGCCTGCCGGGATGCTGGGCGCACTCTGCTGGTGCCGCGAGAGAACGGCCCCGAAGCCTCGCTAATCCAGGACGCCGAAGTGCGCACCGCCCATCAGCTGCTGGCCGTCACCGCCTGGCTGGCGGGCCAGTACGAGCTGCCGCTGCCGGATCCCCAGACCACGGAGGCCCTGCCCGATGTGCCGGACCTGCAGGACGTGATCGGCCAGTCTCAGGCCAAGCGGGCGCTGGAGATCGCTGCCGCCGGCAGCCACAACCTGCTGTTCATCGGCCCGCCCGGCACCGGCAAGAGCATGCTGGCCAGCCGCTTGCCCGGTATCTTGCCGCCGCTGAGCGAACAGGAAGCGCAGCAGACCGCCGCCATCCATTCCATCGGCGGCCTCACCCCACGCGCCGGTCACTGGCATCACAGGCCCTATCGCACGCCCCATCACAGCGCCTCGGCGGTGGCGCTGGTGGGTGGTGGCAGCCACCCAAGGCCCGGCGAAATTTCGTTGGCCCACAATGGGGTGCTGTTTCTGGATGAACTGCCCGAGTTCGAGCGCAAGGTGCTCGACTCCCTGCGCGAGCCGCTGGAGACCGGCCATATCACCATCAGTCGGGCCGCCCGCCAGGTGGATTTTCCCGCCCGCTTCCAGCTGGTCGGCGCCATGAATCCCAGCCCTTGCGGCCACTATGGCGATGGCCAGACCCGCTCCAGCCCGGATCAGATCCTGCGCTACCTCGGCAAGCTCTCCGGCCCCTTTCTCGACCGCTTCGACCTGACGGTGGAGGTGCCACTGCTGCCCAAGGGCAGCCTGACCGGCAAGGCGGAGCGGGGAGAGTCGAGCCAGCAGATCCGCGAACGGGTGCTGGCGGCACGGGAGCAGATGCTGAACCGCAACGGCAAGCTCAACAACCTGCTTGATAGCCGTGAAATCGAAGAAATTTGCCGCTTATCACCGCAGGATGCCGAGTTTCTGGAGAACGCCATCCAGAAGCTGGGGCTCAGCATCCGGGCCTGGCATCGCATCCTGCGGGTGTCGCGCACCATCGCCGATCTGGCAGGACGGCAGGCCATCGAGAAGGAGCACCTGATCGAGGCGCTCGGCTACCGGGCCATGGACCGGCTGCTGTCGCGGCTGCGCAGCGGCTGATACGGGGCAGGAAGCGACCGCGATGGCCCCTTGCATGGTCTCGCGGGCCATCGGCTGATATTATGGCCACAGATCTGACCACTTGATGGCCCCTTATCGACAGCAAGACGGACCCGACCCATGCCCAACAAGCTGATTGAGCGACTGCGCGGCAGCCTCTCGACCCTGCTCTATTTTCTCAACACCCTGTTCTGGTTTATCCCCATCCTCACGCTGGGCCTGCTCAAGCTGTTGCTGCCCTTCAAGGGCTGGCGCCCCCTCTGCAACGCGCTGCTGGATGGCAGTGCCGGCTGCTGGATCGGTTTCAACAACCTGATCCAGAAAACCATCATCAGAACCCCTTTCGATGTGGTCGGAGTGGACAAAGGGCGCCGGAATGAGTGGTATATGGTGATTGCCAACCATCAATCCTGGGTCGACATACTGGTACTGCAGCGGATTTTTAATCAAAAAATCCCCTTCCTGAAGTTTTTCCTCAAGAAAGAACTGATTTGGGTACCTTTTCTCGGTCTGGCCTGGTGGGCGCTGGATTTCCCCTTCATGCGGCGATATTCGCGCAAGTTGCTGGAAAAGAAGCCGCATCTGAAGGGAAAAGACATAGAGACCACGCGCCAGGCATGTGCCAAGTTCCGCCATATTCCGGTGAGTGTGATGAACTTCGTGGAGGGCACCCGCTTCACCGCCCGCAAACACGACAAACAGGCAGCACCCTATCGCCACCTGCTGCACCCGCGGGCTGGCGGCATCGCCTTCACCCTGGCGGCCATGGGTGATCAGCTGCACAAGCTGGTGGATGTGACCATCGCCTATCCGGACGGCATCCCCAGTTACTGGGACTTCATGTGCGGTCGGGTCAAGGAGATCAAGGTTCGAGTCCGCTTTTTGCCGATCGAACGCAATCTGGTGGGGGATTACTTCAATGACCCCGAGTTCCAACAAGAGTTTCAACAGTGGCTGAACGGGATCTGGCACGAGAAAGACCAGACCCTGGACCAGCTGCTGGCGGACAAGACGCCCTCAACGACGCCATGCTAACCCTGCTCCCGGGTCCGCTGGTGCTGCTCATCAGCGCCGGCCTGACCATACTGTTTACCGCCCTGTGCGCCAGCCTGATCCTGCTGGTGTCACTGGCCAAGCTGCTGCTGCCGATCCCGGCCTTTGGCCGTGCCTGCAGTCGCCTCAACAACCGTTTCATGCGCCTGTGGCTGGCCTGCAACGCCCTGGTGATCCGCCTCACCACCCGCATCGACTGGCAGGTGGAGGACGACACCCGGCTGCGCAAGGATGGCTGGTATCTGATCATCAGCAACCACATGAGCTGGACCGATATCGTGGTGCTGGGTCATCTGTTTCGCGACCGACTGCCGGTGCCTAAGTTCTTCATGAAGCACGAGCTCATCTACATCCCGCTGCTGGGGCTGGCCTGCTGGGGGCTCGACATGCCCTTTATGCGTCGCTACTCACGGGAGTTTTTGCTGAGGAACCCGCACCTGCGGGGCAAGGACATCGAAACCACCCGCAACGCCTGCGAGAAGTTTCGCCACATCCCCACCACTGTCATCAACTTCGTGGAGGGGACCCGCTTCACCGAGGCGAAGCGCGACGCCTCCCGCTCCCGTTACCAGCACCTGATGTCGCCCAAGGCGGCAGGGCTGGCCTTCACCCTGGCGGCCATGGGAGAGCAGTTCGACAGCCTGATCAACGTCACCATCAGCTACCCGGATAACCCCGAAACCCCCTTCAAGGATTTCCTGATGGGACGGATGAAGCGCATCCGGGTACGGATCGAGGAGCTGCCGGTGGATGAGCAGCTGGTGGGGGATTATTTCAACGACAAGCAGTTCAAACGCGGCTTCCAGCAGTGGCTGAACCAGCGCTGGCAGGAGAAGGACGCCGTGCTGGCGCAGTGGCAGGCAGCCGATGCGGCGGCTCAGGCCGAGCCGCAGGCAGCCAAGGCGAGTGCCGAGGCCAGCTCGGGCAGCTGATCCTCGCTGAACACCCGGATGCCGTGGCAGCGCAGCAGGGCCGTGGTCATGCCCTCGCCCGACACAGAGACACCCTCGAAGCGGCCGTTGTAGATGCGGCCGCTGCCGCAGGAGGGGCTCCCCTCCTTCAGCAGGGCGAAGCGAATGCCCTGAGCCTGGCAGAGTTGCAGCGCCAGCCGGGCGCCGTGATCGAACTCGGCCGTCACATCCAGTCCACCCTCGGTCACCACCCGCTCGCCTTGCCGTTCGGCAGGCAGGCGCGGGGTCGGCAGACCGCCCGCCACCTCGGGGCAAAACGCCAGCGCTCGCCCTTCAGCCCCCAGCTCGCGCAGCCAGTCGCTGACAATGCCCTTGCTCTGACCGTCGTAGCGCACCGGCTGACCCAGCAAGCAGGCGCTGACCAGCACCTTGTGCACGCTGGTCTCACTCATGCTTTGCTCCCCCGCTGGCTAGAACCTGGGCCATCGTAGCGCAACGAACATGGGCCCAGCAGGCAGGCACTCACCAATACCTTGTGCACGCCTGCGCCACTCATGCTTCCGCTCCGTTCATCACCTGATCGAACATCACGCAGCAGGGGCTCTCCATCCGGTAGAGGATGGCGGGGCGCTGCTTGCCGGTACGCTTGCGGCCGGTATCCACCAGGATGCCGGCGCGGTGGATCCGCTTGCGAAAGGCCGCCGTGTTCATCGGCGTCTGCAGGATGATCTCGAAGGCCCGTTGCACCTCGGAGAGGGTGAACTCGGCCCCCAGCAGTTGCAGCGGCAAGGTGCTGTAGCGGCTCTTGATCCGCAGCCGCTCCAGCCCCCGGGCGATCAGCTGGGTGTGGTCGAAGGCGAGGCTGAGCCCCGGCAGGTCACAGAGCGGGTGCCAGCAGCCGTGCACGGCCTCGACCTCGGAGTCCACCAGACAGAGATAGACCAGGGTGGTGGACCAGCCACGGGGATCCCGCTCCAGGTTGCCGAGGGTGCAGACCTGCTCGCTGTAGCAGTGACCCAGCCCCCACTCGGTCAGCAGGCGATGGCGAGCCGCGTCCAGATCCCGATCCCGGGTCTCGTCGATGCGCAGCGCCGGCAGTTGCCAGCAGTGGGCAAAGGGCGGGCGATCACGGGTCTCAAGCAGCAGCTCGAGCCCCTCCTCGTTCAACCGCAGCACCACCATATCCAGACTCATTCTCAACATGCCGATCGCCCTGCTCGCCTTCGATTAATGTTTGGTAGATAATATCACACGAATAGTATGTGCAGGAGCCACTCCATGGGAACCGTCGCCAGCCTGGATATTGATGCGCAGAAGGGCTTTACCCCCCTCTGCCCGAACGAACTGCCCGTCACGGGCGGGGATGATATTGTGGCTGCGCTCAACGCTCAGGCCACCCTCGCCAGCCTGCGGATCGGCAGCAAGGATTCGCATCCCGCCAACGCCGCCTGGGCTGTCAGCGATCCCGCCGGCATGTTGCTGCCGCTGGACTTGCCCAATGCCGACCTCACCTGGCCGGTGCACTGCGTGCCGGGTACCCGCGGTTTCGAACTGCTCGACGGCCTGCCAGCCCCGGTCGATTACGACTTCTTCGTCTGGAAGGGGGTCGAGCCGGATCTGCACCCCTACGGCACCTGCTTCCACGATCTGGCCGAGCGCCGCAGCACCGGACTCATCGAGTTTCTGCACGCCCGCGGCGTCACTACCGTGCTGGCCGGCGGCCTTGCCACCGACTACTGCGTCAAGACCAGCGTGCTACAGCTGCGCCGCGCCGGCTTCCGGGTGATCGTCCATCTCGATGCCTGTCGTGGTATCGCCCCCGAGACAGTTGCCAGCGCCCACACCCAGATGATCGAGGCCGGCGCCGAACTCGCCCAGAGCCTGATCGATGTACAACGCCTGCTGGACGCCTGATATGCCCCTCATTCTCATCAGCCTGCCCGATACCGGCGTCTGCAATCTACAAAAGCGGCAGGGGAGCGCTCTTGCGTTCACCCGCCTGCGGGGAGTCTGATATGCCACCCATACTCAACAGCCTGCTCGATACAGATGCTTACAAGCTGCACATGCAGCAGGCGGTGTTCCATCGCTATCCGGATGCCGAGGTGGTGGCCGAGTTCCACAGCCGCAACGAAGAGGATCTGCTGCCCATGATGGGCCAGATCGAGGAGCAGCTGCACCTCGCCGGCTCGCTGCGGCTGACCAGGCCCGAGCTCAACTTCCTGGCCGAGCGCCCCTTCTTTACCGCCGATTACCTCGACCACCTGCGCCGCAAGCCGCTGGATGCCTCCCTGCTCAAGGTGTTCGAGCAGGACGGCCGCATCAACGTGCGGGTCGAGGGCCCCTGGCAGGACGTGATCCTGTGGGAGATCCCGGTGCTCGCCATCATCAGCGAGATGCGCAACCGCTTCCGCTATCCCCAGTTCGGTGTCACTCAGGCGCTGGAGCGGCTCGATCAGAAGATCGACAAGCTGGAGCGGGAGCTGAGCCGGGAAGAGATGAACGAATTCAACCTCATCGACTTCGGTACCCGGCGCCGTTTCTCCCTCGCGGTGCAGGATGCGGTGGTGGGTCGTCTCAAGGAGCGGCTGCCGGCGTTTCGCGGCACCAGCAACTACCTGCTGGCCCAGAAATACGGCCTGCCGGCAGTGGGCACCCAGGCCCACGAGTGGTTCCAGGCCCACCAGCAGCTCGGCTTCCCGCTCGAGCACAGCCAGCGGGCCGCCCTCACCAGCTGGCTGGATGAGTTCACCAATCACCTCGGCATCGCGCTCACCGACTGCATCACCATGGATGCCTTCCTGCGCGACTTCGACTTCGAGCTGGCCAGCCGCTACCAGGGCTTGCGCCACGACTCCGGCGATCCCGTGGTGTGGGGCGAGAAGGCCATCAGCCACTATCAGCGGCTCGGCATCGATCCCACCGAGAAGACGCTGGTGTTCTCCGATGGCCTCAACCTCGACAAGGCGGTCGAGTTGTTCCGCCACTTCCGTGGTCGCATCAACACCAGCTTCGGCATCGGCACCAAGCTCACCTGCGATCTGCCCGGCGTCAGCCCGATGAACATCGTCTTCAAGCTGATGGAGTGCAACGGCGGCCCGGTCGCCAAGATCTCCGACAGCCCCGGCAAGACCCTGTGCCGGGATGCGGACTTCATCCGCAACCTCAAGCAGGCGTTCCACGTCGGGGTCTGACTTCGGCCAATCTGAGGCAAACAAAAAGCCCGCCGGTTTGCACCGGCGGGCTTTTTTCATCGGGTCTGGCGGGATCAGTCTTTCTTGGCCAGCAGGAATTTCACCAGCTGGTTGAACTGTTCCTGGGAAGTAATGGATTCGATCTTCACCATGTACTTGCCGTTGACCAGGAAGGCCGGCACACCGCGGATATTGTAGCTCTCGGTGTTACGGTCAAACTGGGAGACCATGCCGGAGACGGCGAAGCTGTCGACGGCACCGTCGAACTCCTCGGCCGGCACGCCGTTGTCCACGAAGATCTGCTTCACGTCGGTACGGCTCTGCGGGTACTGACGCTGGGTGTGGATCTTGTCAAAGATGGCCGGGGTCAGCTTGCCTTCAACGTTCAGCAGGCTGGCAACGGCGTAGGCACGCTGCATCTCCGGACCCATCTCGCGGCCCAGGAAGGCCACCGGGTTTTTCTTCATCGGCACGCCTTCCGGCAGGTTCTTCTTCAGATCCTCGGCAATCGGCTCGAACTTGGCGCAGTGGGGGCAGTAGTAGGAGAAGAACTCCAGCACTTCCGGTTGGGCGCTACCGGTCTGTTTGACCACATCGTAGTTGACGCCTTCCTTGAATTCGGGGGCGGCGTGAACCATGGGGATCATCAGCATGGCAGCAAGGAAAAATAGTACTTTTTTCATGACGTTTCCTGTTAAGGGATCACTGTGAGGCACGCCCGGCGAACCGAAGCAGTGCCAAGCCTATTGCGTCACCACTGCGCAGTCAATGGTCAAGCTGGGTGCGCGAGTCCCGTCTGCCGCCCGCTCTCTTTCCCTCATCACCAGCCAGGCGTCAGCGTCAGGGGCGGTGCCTTGAGCGCTTCCAGCTGGTCGTGCAGGGTCGCGATCTGCTGGCGCCAGTAGTGATCGGTGTTGAACCAGGGGAAGTGGCGCGGGAAGGCGGGGTCTTCCCAGCGCCGGGCCAGCCAGGCCATGTAGTGAACGATGCGCATGGCCCGCAGCGGCTCGATCAGCGCCAGTTCGCGCGGGTCGAACTCCATGAATTCTTCATAGCCCGCCAACAGGGTATCGAGCTGGATCAGCTGCTCGTGCCGCTCGCCGCTCAGCATCATCCAGAGATCCTGGATGGCGGGGCCGCTGCGACAGTCATCGAGATCGACGAACATGGGGCCGTCGCGCCAGAGGATGTTGCCCGGGTGGCAGTCGCCATGCAGGGAGATCTGGGCCACGTCCAGGGTCATGGCGTCACTGACATGCTTGATCAGCTCGTCCAGTACCCCGAAGAAGGACTTGGCCAGCCCGCTCGGCAGCCACTCGCCGGACGCCAGCAGCTGACGCGGTTCGTGCAGCATGCTCTCCACATCGAGCCGGACTCTGTGGTGGAAGGGACGGCTGGCACCTATCTGGTGGATGCGGCCAAGGTAGCGCCCCACCCACTCCAGCTGGTCGAGGTTGTCCACCTCGAACTGGCGGCCCCCCACGCTCTGCCAGATGGCGAAGGGGTAGCCCTGATGCTCCAGCAGGGTCTCACCGGCAAAGGCGATGGGAGCGGCAACCGGGATCTCCGCCTCATTGAGGCGGGCGGCGAAGTCGTGCTCTTCGAGGATCTGTGCCCGGCTCCAGCGACCGGGACGGTAGAACTTCACCACGTAGCGGCGACGATCTTCATCCTGAAACTGGTAGACCCGGTTTTCGTAGCTGTTGAGTTCGATGAGACCGGAGTCGATACGCAGGCCGCTGAGGTCCAGCGCATCCATGATGAGATCGGGATTGAGGTCGGAATAGTTGAAACGCATGTCATCCACCATGAGAAAGGGGCGCCGTTGCGCCCCATTCTATCACTACTGCTTATCATTGCCGCGCCCGATGACCGGCTAAAACCGGCCATGGTGGCGACGGTCACAGCCGGCTGATGAACTTGCTGGGCTGGCGCAGGATCCCCTTGCTGTCGTCTGCGGCCGCCCCTTCGCGTTTCAGCACGAAGCGGATGTCCAGGGTCGGCTTCTTCAGATTGAAGGGGTCGACCGCTACGCTCACCGGCAGGGTGAAGATCTCGCCCGCCTTCAAGGTCACCTCGCGCGGGCCGAACCATTCGTGCTCCGGCAGCCCCTCCACATCCAGCTGATAGGTCTGGGGATGCAGGGTCTTGTTGAGGATCTTGAGGGTGTAGGTGTTCTCGATGAGCCCCTCGCTGTTCTCGCGGAACAGCTGGTTGCGATCCCGCAGGATATCGAGCCCCATCGGCATGATGGACATGGCGTTGTAGACGAACACCCCCAGCATCACCGCCATCACCAGGCCATAGCCAATCAGCTTGGGCCGCGCCACGTGGGTGGAGTCGTTGGCCAGCTTGTGCTCGGTAGTGTAGCTGATGAGCCCCTTCGGATAGCCCATCCGCTCCATGGTCTGATCGCAGGCATCGACGCAGGCACCGCAGTTGATGCACTCGTATTGCAGGCCGTCGCGGATGTCGATGCCGGTCGGGCAGACCTGCACGCAGAGGTCGCAGTCGATGCAGTCCCCCAGCCCCAGCGCCTTGGGATCGGCCTTGCGGGCACGGGCACCACGGGTCTCACCGCGCTTGGCGTCATAGCCGACGATGAAGGTGTCCTTGTCGAACATGGCGGACTGGAAGCGAGCATACGGGCACATGTGAATGCACATGATGGCGCGCATCCAGCCGGCGTTGCCGTAGGTACAGGCGGCGAACAGCACCACCCAGAAGATGACCCAGCCACTGGCCTGCAGGGTGAAGAAGTCCGGCACCAGCTGGAACACATCCTGGAAGTAGGCGACGAAGGTGAGGCCGGTACCCAGCGACAGCAGGATCCAGGCCAGATGCTTGGCCCCCTTGCGGGCCAGCTTCTCGGCGTTCCAGGGCGAGGCGTCCAGCTTGCGGCGCTTGTTGGCCGCCCCTTCCAGCTTCTCTTCGAACCAGATGAACATGAAGGTCCACACCGTCTGCGGGCAGAGATAGCCACACCAGACCCGACCGAGGAAGGTGGTCACGAAGAAGAGCCCGAAGGCGGCAATCATGAAGATCCAGGCCAGCAGGGTCAGGTCCTGCGGCCAGATGGTGGCACCGAAGATGTGGAACTGCTGGTGACCGATATCGAACAGCACGGCCTGGCGACCGTCATAGCGCAACCAGGGAATGGCGACGAAGAGCACCACGAAGAACCAGCCCATGGCCTTGCGCACCCGCTGCCAGTAGCCGGTCTGGGCCCTCACGTAGATGCGGTTGCCGGGATTGAACCTGTCATCGCTCGCTTTGAAGGTATTGGGGTTGTATGTCCCCGTTACATCGCCGGTGACATCCTTGATATCGATCTTGTCCTGGTCGGCCATTGCAACACTTCGCTCCACTCATTAATTGTTATGGAGCGGATTATATCTTAAACAGCCTGCTAATTGTGTGGGTAAAATGTATCTAATGTTCGAGTGGCGTCGCAATTTCAAGCAACAAAAAAGACGTATCGCCAGTTGACGAAACGCCTTTTTGAGAGATTCTTTTGAACACCAATAAAGGCTCCAGCTGGAGCAATCTTTACTTGATACCGCGGGCCTTGAGCAGGGCTTCCTTGAAGTCGGGCACGTGGTCCTTGGCCAGGCCGGGGATCATCGCCTGCTTGTCGGATTCCCGCATCTTGAGGTGATAGATCAGCATGTCGTCGGTCAGCTCGGACAGAGGACCTTCAAATCCCGCTTCCTTGGCCAGTTTGGCAACAAACTGCACCAGGCTGAGATCCTGTTCCTTGATCCAGGCAGGCTGCAACAACTCCAGCAGCTCTTCGATACGATGACATTGCATAGACGACCTCTTTAATCTGTCTTGTGAAACTCAGGCAACCTTACCCATCAAGGCTACTTCGATACGATCCCGCCCATTATGCTTGGCCTGGTAGAGGGCCGCATCCGCTTTTTGAATCAGTTCGCTGATGGAGAGGCTCTGATCCGGCACCAGGGTCGCCACCCCGAAGCTGCAACTGACCCGGCCGGAGACCAGGGATTTCTGATGGGGAATGCTCAAATCCTTCAGCGCCACCCGCACGTTCTCGGCGATCTGCAGCGCCCCCTGCATGCTGGTACAGGGCAGCAGCAGGGCGAACTCCTCCCCGCCGTAACGGGCGGCGAGATCGTCCTCGCGCCGCTGCACCTCGGCCAGCAGACCCGCCACCTGCTGCAGACACTCGTCCCCCAGCTGATGGCCATAGAGGTCGTTGAATTGCTTGAAGTAGTCCACATCCACCAGCACCAGCGACAGCGGCGCCCGGGCCCGGTGACAGCGACGCCAGGCGCGCTCGAGGCAGTAGTCGAGGTGGGCCCGGTTGGCGATGCCGGTCAGCCCGTCCAAGCGGGAGGTAAGCTTGAGGTGCTCGGAGACCGCCTTCAGCTCGGCCACCAGATCGGCGTTGGAGAAACGGTGATAAAGCGAGGCCACCTTATCCCGCCGCAGGCGGCGCAGCAGGGTCGGCAGGAAGACGAACAGGTAGCCCGCCAGCATGCAGGAGACGATCCGCTCCTGCTCGTTGCCCGCCCCCAGCTCGAACAGCATGGCCAGCCCGAGCGGCAAGACGGCGCCGTAAAGCGAGCGGCGGCTGCCGAACAGCATGATGGCGCTGCCGGTGAGGATGAGGCTGGAGAGCATCATCATGGCGGCACGATAGGTGTCGGGCAGCTTGTCCATGTAGAGCAGCACACCCAGCGCCCAAATGATGGAGGTGATGGTCACCCCGATGAAGAGCTCACGCTCCAGCACCGGCAGCGGGATCTGCGCCAGCCTGGGCTGACGCCAGCGCAGGTGCCAGCCTCGGCAGATCAGCAGCAGCAACACCCCGGCCAGCCAGCCGAGCGCCTCGGCGGCGGGCAGGTAGTCGTGGAACAGCAGGCTCCAGCCAAGCGCCAGCAGACCCAGGCAAGGCAGGCTGAATGAGGCGTGGGTATAGAGCTGGGCCATGATGGCCTGCTTCACCTGACGTGTCACACTCTGGGTCAACTGCGTACTCCCTGTACAAGAGCCGCACAGTCTACCACTACCCCTTCGGAGCCAACAATAAACCGTCCGTTATTAAGCGGTTAGTCAGTCGATGATGCCAGGCCTCAGCCTGCCGGCAGAGGCGGCTCAGCCGCGCTCCAGCTCGTCGAGGATCGGGCACTCGGGGTTTTCATCCCCGTGGCAGCAGCCGACCAGCCCCTCGAGGGAGCTGAGCATGGCCTGCAAGCCGGCGATGCGGGCGCGCAGATCGACGATCTTCTCCTGTGCCAGCTTCTTTACCTGAGCGCTGGTTCTGTGCTCGTCCCGATAGAGCGCCAGCAGCTCCTGGCACTCCTCCAGATTGAAGCCGGTCTCCCGCGCCCGCTTGACGAAGCGCAGCTCGCGCAGCGCCCCCTCGGTGTAACTGCGGTAGCCGTTGTCGCTGCGGACCGGCGCCGAGATGAGGCCGATGCTCTCGTAGTAGCGAATGGTCTTGGCGGTCAGTCCCGTCGCCTTGGCTACCTTGCTGATGTTCATGGATGACTCCTTAACGGTTCGATTCTGTGCTGACATTGTGGCTGACCTGGGCAAGTGCCCGCGGCTGCCAGCGTTTCAATAACAGGGAATTGCTCAAAACGGTGATGCTGCTCAGGGCCATGGCCGCCCCCGCCAACTCGGGGCTGAGATAACCCAGCGCCGCCAGCGGAATGCCGATGATGTTGAACACGAAGGCCCAGAACAGGTTCTGCTGGATGGTGCGCCAGGTGGCTGCCGAGATGTCGATGGCATCGGCCACCAGCCGCGGGTCAGACCGCATCAGGGTGATGGAGGCGGTCTCCATCGCCACGTCCGAGCCGGAGCCCATGGCGATGCCGACATCCGCCGCCGCCAGCGCCGGGGCATCGTTCACCCCGTCCCCCACCATGGCCACCAGCCCGCGAGTTTGCGCCCGCAGCGCCTCCACTTTCTCCACCTTGCCGGCCGGCAGCACCGAGTCGAAGGCCCCGTCCAGCCCCAGCTTGGCGGCAATATGGGCCACCGGCGCCGGCGCATCACCGCTCACCAGCCAGCTGGCGATGCCGCGCTGGCGCAGGGTGGCGATGGCATCCGGGCTCTCGGGGCGCAGGGTATCGGCCAGTGCGGCTATGCCGGCCACCACCCCGTCGATGGCCACCCAGACCCGGGTCGCGCCGTCGGCGGCTTGTTCATCCTGTTGTGGTACCTCAATGCCGAGCTGAACCAGCAAAGAGCCATTGCCGATGGCGACCATGTGACCGGCGACCTGACCGACAATACCGGCCCCGACCCGCACCTCCACCGCCTCCGGCTGGGGCAGCGTAGCCTCCTTGCCGACTGCCTCGCGCATGGCCAGCGCCAGCGGGTGTTCGCTCGCCTGCTGCAGAGCGGCGGCGAGACGCAGTTGCTCGTCGTTGCCGCTCCAGCTGGCCAGTACCGGCCGGCCCTGGGTCAGGGTGCCGGTCTTGTCGAAGATCAGCGCCTTGATGGCATGGGCCTTTTGCAGGGTATCGACATCCTTGATCAGAATGCCGTGGCGCGCCGCCACCCCGGTACCGGTGACGATGGCCGCCGGCGTCGCCAGCCCCAGCGCACAGGGACAGGCAATCACCAGCACGGCCACCGCCGCCAGCAGCGCCTGACCGAAGTCGTTGCTGATGGCGTACCACACCAGCAGGGTGAACAGGGCAATGGCCATCACCACCGGCACGAACACAGCGGAGACCTTGTCCACCAGCTGTTGCAGCGGCGCCTTGCCCATCTGGGCGTTCTCCACCAGTGCGATGATCTTGCTGAGGCTGGAATCCTCTCCCACCGTAGTAGCTTCGATCTCCAGCACGCCGGAGCGGTTGATGGCACCGCCCAGCACCTTGTCACCCTCGCCACGGGGCACCGGCAGGCTCTCGCCGGTGAGGATCGACTCATCCAGCTCGCTGGCGCCGCTCACGATTCTGCCATCCACCGGCACCCGCTCACCCACCAGCACCCGCAGCCGATCGCCGCGCAGCACCTCGTCGATGGCGACGCTCTGCCAGCTCTCGCCACGCCAGACGGTGGCCGTTTCCGGCCGCAGCGCCATCAGTTCGCGAATGGCGGACTGGGTACTGCGTCTGGCCCTGGCTTCCAGCAACTTGCCGAGGGAAATCAGGGTAATGATGATGGCGCTTGCCTCGAAATAGAGCTGGCCGCTGGCGGCCATCCCCAGGTTGAGCAGCAGATAGAGGCTGTAGAAGTAGGCCGCACTGGTACCGGTCACCACCAGCACATCCATGTTGGCGGAGCGGTTCTTGATGGCGAGCCAGGCACCGCGATAGAAACGGGCGCCGATCCAGAACTGCACCGGGGTGGCGAGCACCAGCTCCAGCCAGGCGGGCAGATGCCAGGGCAGCAGACCGGCCATGGCCAGCATGCCCGCCAGCAGCGGCAGGGTCAGCAGGGCCGAGACGATGACCCGGGTTTGCGCCTGACGGGCGCTGGCGGCCTCCTGCGCTTCCCGCTCCAGCAACTGCTGGCGGCGGCCGCTGGCTGAGCCCTGCGCCAGTTGGGCGCCAAAGCCGAGCGCTTCGATCTGCTCGCGCAGGCCAGCGGGCGTCTGCATCCCGGGTACCAGCACGATACGGGCCTGCTCGATGGAGAAGTTGACGTCGGCAGAGATGACGCCGGGCAGCGCCGCCAGCATCTTGTTCAGGCG
This sequence comes from Aeromonas sp. FL131, assembly GCF_049860615.1. Taxonomy (NCBI): domain Bacteria; kingdom Pseudomonadati; phylum Pseudomonadota; class Gammaproteobacteria; order Aeromonadales; family Aeromonadaceae; genus Aeromonas; species Aeromonas sp. FL131. The sequence continues at coordinate 4,643,019 of NZ_CP187595.1, read as the reverse complement.
GGCCGAGCAACCGGCACAGGTCATGCCGGTGATCTGAAACAGTATGGTCTCACTGCCGTAGTCGTAACCCTGCGCCTTGATGCTCTCCAGCACCGCCGGCAAATGATCTGGGCTGGCAAGGTCGATGGTGGCTTGCTCCAGTGCGAAGTTGACGGTCGCCTCGACCCCTTCCAGCTTGTTGAGGGCGGTCGTGATGCGGCCGGCGCAGTTGGCGCAGCTCATGCCGCTGAGCGGCAACTGCAGATGAATGGGTGATTGAAGATGAGTGGTCATGTTGTTCCTCCCCGGAACCAGTCGGCCAGAATGAGCGCCGACCAACAAACCCTAACCTTTACTGTAAGGGTAAGCTCAAGCCACATGATCCACTTTTTGCGGATGAAAAAAACGGCGCCCGTTTGCTACCAGAGAGCCAACGGGCGCCGCCTTCAACTATTGCGCGGTGTGAACTGCGACTCAGATACCGTACTGGGCGCGGTAAGCCTTCATGGCGGCCAGTTGCGCTGCCAGCTCCGGCTGCTCGGCCTGCTTCTCTTCCAGATAGGCAATCAGGTCGCTCATCTGAATGATGGCGATGATGTGGGCGCCGTAGTCACGCTCCACTTCCTGAATAGCGGAGAGCTCGCCCTTGCCCTTCTCCTGACGGTCCAGCGCGATCAGTACGCCAGCCAGGGAGGCACCGTTGGCCTGGATCAGATCCATGGATTCGCGGATGGCGGTACCGGCAGTGATGACGTCGTCCACCAGCATGATGCGCCCCTTGAGCGGGCTGCCCACCAGATTGCCGCCCTCGCCGTGATCCTTGGCCTCCTTCCGGTTGAAGCACCAGGGCACGTCCACGTCGTACTGCTCCACCAGCTGCACCGCGGTGGCGGAAGCGATGGGGATCCCCTTGTAGGCCGGGCCAAACAACACGTCGAACGCGATGCCGGCATCCATCAGGGCGGCGGCATAGAAGCGGCCGAGACGGGCCAGATCGCGGCCGCTGTTGAACAGGCCGGCGTTGAAGAAGTAGGGGCTTTTACGACCGGATTTCAGGGTAAATTCACCGAATTTGAGGACCTGCTTCTCCAGGGCGAACTCGATAAATTGACGCTGGTAGGCTTTCATTCTGGCTCCTTGCTTGGCTTGTCGTTTACTTTCGTGGGGTATAAAAAAACGCGGTCAATGCCGCGTTTTTAAAATTATGAAAGCGACTGCTTCTGCAGCGCAATGATGTCGGCGATGCCGCCCTTGGCGAGCGCCAGCATCTCCAGCAGCTCTTCATGGGTGAAGGGCTCGGCCTCCGCGGTGCCCTGCACCTCGATGATGCGACCATCCTCGGTCATCACCACGTTCATGTCGGTCTCGGCGGCGGAGTCTTCGATGTACTCCAGATCGCAGATGGCTTCCCCTTCATACATACCGACGGAGACGGCGGCGATCATCTGTTTGAGCGGGCTCTGCTTGAGCATGCCCTTCTCGACCATCCAGTTCAGCGCATCCACCAGCGCCACGCAGGCACCTGTGATGGCGGCGGTACGGGTGCCGCCATCGGCCTGCAGCACGTCGCAGTCAACTGTGATGGAGTGCTCGCCCAGCGCGGTCAGGTCTACCGCCGCGCGCAGGGAGCGGGCGATCAGCCGGGAGATCTCCAGGGTGCGGCCACTCTGCTTGCCGGAGGCCGCTTCGCGGTTCATCCGGGAGTGGGTGGAGCGCGGCAGCATGCCGTATTCGGCAGTGACCCAGCCCTGATTCTTCCCTTTCAGGAAGCGCGGCACGCTGGTGTCGACGCTGGCGGTGCAGAGCACGCGGGTGTTGCCGAATTCCACCAGCACGGACCCTTCAGCATGCTTGGTGAAGTGGCGGGTAATGGTGACCGGACGAAGCTGCGCGGCAGTGCGATCGCTGGGACGTGACATGGGACGGACCTCTGGGCTGGCTGAATTGGCGCAGGAGTATAAGTGATCCCAGCCCAAATATCAGCCGCTAAAACCACGCTGTCGGCTGACGGAGCAGGGCTGGCTGAGTATACTGGCCCCACACTTCATCAAGCCCGGAACAATCAATGATTCACAGCATGACCGCCTACGCCCGCAAGGAACTCAAGGGCGACTGGGGCACAGCCGTTTGGGAAATTCGTTCGGTCAACCAGCGCTATCTGGAGACCTACATTCGCCTGCCGGAACAACTGCGCAGCCTGGAGCCGGTTCTGCGTGAGCGCTTCCGCGCCAAGCTGCAGCGCGGCAAGGTGGAGTGCAACCTGCGCTTTGAGGCCGCCCAAGCCGCTGCCAGCCAGCTACACATCAATGAAGAGCTGGCCAAGCTGATCATCGACAGCGCCAACTGGGTGATGAAAGAGGCGGGCCAGGGCCAACTCAACCCGGTCGACGTGCTGCGCTGGCCGGGCGTGATGGCTGCCGCCGAGCAGGACATGGATGCGGTCGCCACCGAGCTGCTCGGCGGGTTTGACCTGACCATGGAAGATTTCCTCGCTTCCCGCGCCAGCGAAGGGGCCAACCTCAAGGCCCTGATCGAACAGCGTCTGGCGGGCATTCAGGTAGAAGTGAAGAAGGTGCGCGTGCACCTGCCGCAGATTATCGAGTGGCAGCGCCAGAAGCTCACCGACCGGCTGGCCGAAGCCAAGGTGGAGCTGGATCCGGCCCGCATCGAGCAGGAGATCGTGCTGCTGGCCCAGAAGATCGACGTAGCCGAAGAGCTGGATCGTCTGGAGATGCACATCAGCGAAACCAACAAGATCATGAAGAAGGGTGGCGCCTGTGGCCGTCGTCTCGACTTCATGATGCAGGAGTTCAACCGCGAGTCGAACACCCTCGGTTCCAAGTCGATCAACGCCGAAGTGACCCAGTCCGCCGTCGAGTTGAAGGTGCTCATCGAGCAGATGCGCGAGCAAATTCAGAACATCGAGTAATCGATACAAGAAGCCCGTCAACGACGGGCTTCTTTCATTTGACGACGCGCCCGGTTGGCGGCCTGCGCCAGATCGGATTTTCACGTTGCACCGACAGCATCTGACTCACTTGTGCGGTATGCTGTCACGCTGACGATCAACCATGACCTCTGTTGAGGCCTGCCTTATGAAATACCTTGTAGTTCAAACCAAACAGATAGGGGATGTGCTGATCTCCACCGCGCTGTGCAACAACCTCAAGCAGAATGACCCAAGCGGCGAGGTTCACTATCTGGTCATGGATTATTGCGCGGGTATGGCGCAGGGCAATCCCAATATCGATCGGCTCATCATCATCGAGAAGGCCAGGCGCAACCAGTGGCGCTACATGAAGGATCTGCTGCTGGCCATTCGCCGCGAGCGCTACGATGTGGTGGTCAACAGCCAGGGCCAGATGATCGGCCTGCTCAGCTGCCTCTTCTCCGGCGCCCGCCTGCGCATCGGGTTTGACTCCTTCCCCTGGCGGCTCGGCCACAACCGCATCGTGCGTTTTCGCAAGGACACCGAATTCCAGGGCAACAGCACCCTGGTTGACGATCGCTTCTCGCTGCTCAAGCCGCTCAAGCTGGCCAGCGAGGATCGCAACTACTACCTCTGGCTCAGTGAAGAAGAGAAACAACAAGGAAAGGATGCCCTGCTGGCCGCCGGCGTCGACCTGAGCCGCCCGCTGATCGCCATGGGCGTCAACTCGCTCGGGCACTACAAGCGCTGGCCCATCGACTGCTTTGCCAAGGTCGCCCAGTGGCTGATCGAGCAGCACGACGCCCAGATCCTGATCTACTGCGGGCCGGGGGAAGAGGAGTACAACCGCGGCCTGAAACCGCTGCTGCCCGCCGCCCTGCAAGCCAGCGTCTTCGACCACATCAAGACCCGCTCGGTACGGGAATTGGTGGGGCTATTCGCCCACTGCCGGCTGTTTGTCGGCAATGACACCGGCCCCCGCCACATGGCGCAGGCCATCGACCTGCCCCTGCTGACCATAGTGGCCCCGGGTGGCGACAAGATCATCGCCAACCCGGTCAACCATCCCCGTTATCAGGCCATCGATGTGTTCGATGCCAAGGGACCCGATTTCCAGCTGCCGCAAAACGCGGAAAAGGACTTCATCGACGAAGCCCTGCTGCGCGCCATCACGCCCGAGCTGGTGATTGAACGGCTGACAGCGCTGCCTGGTTGGCAAGCAGCCACGCCCTGAAGGTACGCTCGAACTCGGCCAGGTCGAGGGAGTTGATATCCTGCTCCCGGGTATTGGTCGAGAACAGCACGGTGGCTGACGGGGAGTTGGGGTGCCACTCCAGGAAGTTCTCGTTGCCGCCCCCTATGTCCGGGTTGTAGAGGCCAAGAATGGGCTTGTGCAGCCCGGCGGCGATGTGCACCGTCGCCGTGTCCACCGAGATCAGCCCCTGACACTGGCGCAGCTGGGCGAACAGCCCGGCCAGCGAGGGCGCATCCGGTGACAGCAGCAGGCGCTCCGGTCGGCTCAAGCCGGCCCGGATCCCGGTCACCTCCTCCTCCATACCCGGCGGATAGAGCAGGCAGATGGCGCAAGAGCCCGCCGCCAGCATCTGCTCAAGCATCTGGCTGATAAGCTCGGGCCGCAGGCGGCGAGAGCTGCCGCTGCCGTACGGGTTGAAACAGAGGACCGGCTCTGCCGGCCACCAGCTGGCCAGCGCATCGGGCGGGCTCATGGTCGGGACTATGTATTGCTGGTCCGGATTACTCACGCCGAGCCGCTGCAACAGCAGGGCGAACTTGTCGGAGAAGTGCATGCCGCTGGAAGCCTTGCCCAGCTTGAGGTTGACCGCCTGCAGGGCGTCGTCCATGCCGGCAACCCAATCCGCCCTCACCTGACTGATGAAGTAGATGTCCTTCATTTTTAGCATCTTGCCAAAGTGCACCAGACACTCCACCTCCCCCAGCGAGTGTGCCAGCCGCTTGAGCTGGCCATAACCCGGCCGCTTGGGCACCTCTATCACCTTGTCCATGCCGAAATGATCGCGAAACAGGGGAGCCATGGCAGCAGTCGTGACGATCCACACTTCCCGCTCCGGGCTGGCGCGCTTGATTTCGCGGGCCACCCAGGACGAGACGATCGCATCGCCAAGCTTGGCATCCCAGCGCAGCAACACTATTTTCCCCTTGCGCTCATGCAGCGGGGCCGGCCGCTTGCGATCGAACAGCAGCTGCCCCAGCTTGCGGCGAAGAATGTCACGCTGGAGTTGCAGATCGTTGATTAATGACATGAATCCACCAGAAGGGCCGTTGAGTTGGAAAAAGGATGATAACAGGCTGACGCGACTAGAGCGCCATCAGGGCATCGACCTGGCGGCTGATCTCCGCCGGTGACAGGGCCGCCAGATTGTCCGTGGTCGAGCGCAGGATGATATTGCGACCCGCCAGCGGAATGAACGCATCGCGCCAGCGCTCGTTGTTCATCAACACCAGGGTGGGCACCCCGAAGGAAGAGGAGATATGGATGATGGAGGTATCGGTCGAGATGACCCCTTGCGCATCCTTGATAATCTTGGCGGCATCGAGAATGGTGTCGGGAAACAGCACTCTCATGTCCTGCCTCGGGCACGCCACGGGCTGCCTGGAGAATACCAGGTAGGAGATCCCCTGATAGGTCGGCAACTGGGCCAGGATCTCGTCGATCTGCGCCTCCGTCATCGAGTTGCCAACCTGGCTGCCCGTCAGGTTGACCAGCAGATAGCGGCCATACGCGCTGGTATCGAGCTGCTCATTGCAGGGTGACGGTACTGTGGCCGGCACGCCAGCCGCATCACCTGCCACGCTGAGCATGCGATAGACGAAGTGATCCCGGACTGGGCGTGATGACACTATGGTCGCCTTCTGGTTGAACAGCGGCAGCAACTTCTGCTGCCCGTCGCTCTTGAAGCGCAGGGGCAGCGACTGCAAGCGCCCGTTGGCCAGCAACAGCAACTTGGCCATGGCGATATCGTCGGGCTCGTCAAACAGATTGATCACCAGGTCATACTGCCGTTGCCTGAGTTCACGCAGCTTGCACCACATGCTCGCCGGCCACAGGGTGTCGTTCAGGGTGATCACGTGACACTCATCGATCCCGACGACCGACGCCGCCAGCAGCTGGTTGCGCTGGCTGCACACCAGCTCGAGGCGCGCGGCGGGGTAGATCTCCCTGAGCCGGGCCATGGCGGGCAGGGTGAGAATGAAATCACCGATGGCGTCATAACCGACCACCAGTACCCGCTTCACCTTCGCCCCGGCGGGGCATGGGGCGGCGTCAGGCGCTCTGCCGATCAGCCATCTGGCAATGGAGTGGGTAAGCAACGTCTTGAGATTCATGGGTTATCCAGCATGTATGACCGGCAGCGTCGGCAAGGCTGACAGGGCTGCCAACCAACAGCCGCTGCCGGCACGCCCAGTGCTATTTCAGATAGTGGCCGTAGGCTCTGTCATCGATGGTGGTGGTGAACAGATCTACATCCAGACAGCAGGGTTCCACCCCGGAGGCAGACAGGCCATTGAGCTGCAAGCGGCCGGTCAGATAGTCGGAGGGCATCCGCAGCGGATAGGCGCACTGCAATAATTTTTTCGCCCCGGCCAGGGTCAGCACATACCCAGCGGTAGAGAGTACCCCTCGCTTGGAGGAGCGGCTGGGCGTCAGGTATCTGGCAAGCCGGTAGCCACCGGGCAGGGATGACAGGAATGGCCAGCGCTTGGCTTTGCCATGATGCAGGAAGACGATCTCGGACTGGCAGGAGTGTACTATCGTCTCGATGATCGCCTTGCTGTGCATGTGCAGGTAGATGTCATCCTCAAGCACCACGCAGCGCTCAATACCCTCGGCGACGATGCGCTCATAAACTCGGATATGGCTCATGGCGCAGCCAATCTCGCCAAAACTCAGTTCATGGCCACATACTTCTTTGGCCAGCTCCAGATCCACCTTGGCCAGCTCGGCACTGCTCAGCGCCTTCCCGTCGGTAGCATCAACAAACTCGAAATCTATGCCCAGATGCGCCATCTGCTGAACAACCATCGCCCGTCGCTCAACGCTGCGAGCCAAACTGATGACCAAAACCGGAATCATGACGTACAGGTATCCTTTTTAGACTCATGGGCAAACCAGATGAAAACCAGGCTGAGCGTGTACAGATAGAGCACCCCTTGATGCTCAAACGGCACATCGCTTAGGGAGTTAATGGCAAATGCGAGGGGAACCAGCACACCCGCCGAAATCCTGCTTATATTGTTCGCCGCCAGATAGAGCGGCAGACCAAGAAAGATCACCAGTGCAATAAATCCTATGCTGCCGCGGATCACCAGATTCTGCATATATTGGTTATGGGCATGGGCCAGCTCTGGGCTAAGAATCGATGGAGATAGCACCCCGCTCTCAGCCTGGCTTCGCTTCAGTGCATCAAACCCATTTGTCCCCACCCCGGCCAAGGGTGCATCCAAAAATCCTAGCCAAGCGCTCTGCCATGCCACAACGCGCAAGCCCCAAGATGAATCATATGAGCCTTCCTCTACCAACTTGAGATCCGACACGGCAGAGTGAACCCTGCTCTGTACCAGCTGATTGGTATGATAAATAACTCCAATTGAAGCCACGCAAAGCATGGCTACCGCAACATATTTCCACGGCTTGAAGTAGGCTTTGTAGCAGATGACGTAGGCAAGAATGACCCCGAAGGCGAGCCAGACCCCCCGGCTCTGGGAGAGATAAAGTGCAAACAGGGCTGCCATCAAACCAACCAGCCCCCACCCCCTCAACCATCCAGGCAGCCGTTCCTGCTGAAAGACGAACCAGTTGAGAATGACTAAGGTCAGCGCGGCCTGCGAAAAGAGAATGGCATTGGTAAAACCTTCCACCCTGGCAATGCCGTGTTGGTATTGCCAGATGCTGAGGATACCCAATCCCATCCCGCCCAGCACGATGGCCAGATAACCCAGCATCAACAGAATCGGCTTGCGCGGCATCATCAGCGCAAAGATGAGGACATAGAACAGCCCGCGCATGACTCCGTATTGATCACCGTGGATCAACCGGTTGACGAAGATCATGGCAGCATAGACCAGCAGCCCCCAGAGAATGCGACGATCTTTGAGCCCCACATCCCGTTGTTTGCCAACAAAGTAATTCAACAAACCGAATATACCGGTCACGGCCAGCAGATTGGATTGAATACTCTGGCCGAAAGGGGCCAGAAACAGGCCACAAAAAGAAAAGATGATGGTCAGCCCAAACAGGGCAGCGGTAATTCTATCTAACAATTCAATGCTTCTTTTACTGGGCATCAATCAAGATTTCCTGAACACATAGTTACCCCGGATTTTGCGCCACAGGCCAAAAACATCGGTACGCGGGAAAATGGCAATGCGGCGGATCCGAAAAGGGTCCTGGTGCATGGCTCTGGGCCCGCTGTTGGTGGCAACCGCAAAACGGTAGCCCGCCACCATCGCCTGCGCCTTGGCACTCTCATCCATATCGCCATAAGGGTAGGCGAACGACAGCAGAGAGTGGCCGAGCAGGGCTTCGAGTTGTCGTTTGTTCTCTTGGATTTCATGAGCTTGCTGCTCGGGTGCAAGCTTGCTCAACCTGGGGTGGGTCAGGGTATGCCCGCCGATCTCCACATGACCGGAGGCCGTCAGCGCCTTGAGCTGCTCGCCATTCATCAAGTCCACCCGGGTGTCCGGGTTGCTCGCATGCTCCACATCCCAGCGGTTATACCCTTCCCCCGTGACCACGTATACCACGGCTTTGTAACCATATTTTTCCAGCAGCGGCAGCATGCGAGTCAGGTTGTCCTGATAGCCGTCGTCGGCGGTGATCATCAGGTATTTCTTGCCGTACTGCAGCCGGTGAATGAAGCCCTTGTCCGCCAGATCGCGGAACGTCAGGGTCTCATAGCCGAGCCACTTCAGCAGGCGCAGGTGCTTCTCGAACATGGCGATCGGCATCCAGGTGCCGTGTACCCCCTTCTCGCTATCATGCTCGATGAAGCGGTGGTACATGATGACCGGCATCTCGCGGCGCAGGGTTTCGACCATCGCATCCTGATAGATGGATTCCAGGTCGGAGACCACTCCCGCCAAGCCATATTCGGCCTGAATGCGCTGACGAATTGTGTCTGAAACGGTGCAACTGGCCAGGGCCGGGGTAATCTGCGCTTTCAGTGCGGCAAAATCGATCGCCAGGTCCTGGGGGCCGATATCGCCGAAGTTGCTGGCCAGCGCTTCATCCAGATTGCGCTCGGTCACCAGCCCGATGGCCTTGGCCTCACCGATGGCAAAGGCGGGACGGCCGCACAGCAGGGCCTCCATCGCCACCCGACCGGCCCCGATCACCAGATCGCATTGCGCTATCAGCGCAGGGACATCCTCCACGTAGCCAACGAAATCGACCCGCTCCTGAAAACGCTGGAAACGCGCCGGCAGCTGGCTGCCGCTCACCACCTTCACCTGGCAGGCGTCCAGATCCAGCACCTCATCCAGCAACCTATAGCAGAGCTCACCTTTGGGGCCGCTCAGCCGGCCTACGATGGCGATCACCGGCCTGGCATTGGTCGGGGCAGGCACAGGCTGGAACTTGTCGGTTTCGATGCCATTGCGCAGCACCTGCACGATGGCCGGATCCACCCCCAGATTGTCGATGATCTGGTGGGCGATATCCTCACACACTGCCACCGCTCGAAAGCCGAGAGCATGGAAGGCCTTGCGGGAGGCATGCACCGGTTGGCGGCCGTGCACCGTGGTGATCATGGGGGTGCCGGTCAGCTTGCAGGCCACATAGCTGCTCCAACCGGAGGCGCGGGAGTGGGCATGCACCAGCTGGATATGATGCTTCTTGATCAGATAGATGAGGTAGAAGACGTGCCAGAAGCGGCGCAGAATGCTGCGCTTGTTGAATCGCAGCTTGAACACCTCACCCAGAGTGGGCTTGGTCAAGGTGTCCGATACGTAGAAAACCTGGTGGCCACGCCGGGTCAGTTCGTTACCGACCGTGGTGGCATAGACCTCAGCGCCCGTCACTTCGAGCTGGGAGAGTGCCATCAATATGTTCATTGCGTGGTTACCCGGTAGAAACTGAGAAAAACCGTGACAAACAACAGCGCCGGAAGCAGGTATGGCCTGCTTCCGGCTTGTCTGCACATGGCTGTGTAAAACTCACCCGTTAACGGTTGAGCCACGCCATATAATCCGCGACCCCTTCGGCCACGGTTTTGAACTCGGCGTCATAACCGACGCCGCGCAGCTTGGTCATGTCTGCCTGGGTGAAGCTCTGATAGTGGCCCTTGAGGTGATCCGGGAAGGGAATGTACTCGATGGCACCCTTCTGATGATGCTTGATCACCGCTTCGGCCACGTTCTGGAACGGTTCGGCCCGGCCGGTACCGCAGTTGAAGATGCCGGAGTGCTGCGGATTCTGCCAGAACCAGAGGTTCACCTTGCAGACGTCATCCACATAGATGAAATCGCGCATCTGGCCGCCGTTGGGGAAGCCGTCGCAGCCTTCGAACAGCTTGGGATTCTCGCCCTTCTTCACCTGAGTATTGAGGTGGAAGGCAACCGAGGCCATGGAGCCCTTGTGCTGCTCGCGCGGGCCATAGACGTTGAAGTACTTGAGACCGACTACCTGGGAGTTGATCTCCGGCATCCAGCGACGCACGTACTGGTCGAACAGCTGCTTGGAGTAGCCGTAGACGTTGAGCGGCTGCTCGAACTTCGGATCTTCGATGAAGTTGTCGTTGCGCCCGCCATAGGTGGCGGCAGAGGAGGCGTAGATAAACGGAATTTCCCGCTCGATGCAGTAGTGGAACAGATCCTTGGAGTACTCGTAGTTGACCTCCATGATGAACTTGCCGTTCCACTCTGTGGTGGCGGAGCAGGCGCCTTCGTGGAAGATCACCTCGATGCCGCCATCCCACTCTTCAAATTCGTCGCCGGAGACGATCCGCGCCTGGAACTCATCCTTATCCATGTAATCGGCAATGGTCAGATCGACCAGATTGACGAACTTGGTGCCGTCGGTCAGGTCATCGATGACCACCACATCGGTCCGTCCTTGAGCGTTCAGCTGCTTGACCAGATTGCTGCCGATAAAGCCAGCACCGCCAGTTACTACGATCATGGAGTTTGCCTCGCGTACGTTGATGGCCACGTGTGACTGCCTGTTAAAGCTGTGTATAGTGAGCCAATTTGAAATTGCCGAAAAGTTTATCACGGGCCGCAAGGGGATTCGACCTTGACGATTTCACCGGCCAGGGGCCCGGCAGAGGGAACAGCGATGAAAACCAGAGACAGGATCATTCACAGCGCCACCGAGCTGTTCAACGATCAGGGTGAGCGCAACATCACCACCAACCACATTGCCGCTCATCTGGGCATCAGCCCGGGCAACCTCTATTACCACTTCCGCAATAAAGAAGACATCATCCACTCCATCTTCGACCAGTACGCCCGCCACCTGAGCGAGAGCTTCACGCCGGCGCGCAGCGACGAGATCAAGCTGGAAAACCTGATGGGCTATCTGGATGCCATCTTCTATCTGATGTGGCAGTTCCGCTTCTTCTACGCCAATCTGCCGGACATCCTCAGCCGCGATGAGCCACTGCAGCAAAAATACCTCAAGGCCCAGGAGCAGTTGCGCGCCGCCGTGGTGGCCCTGCTCAGAAGCCTGCGCGAGGGCGGCATCATAAATGTCAGCGACGAGGATCTGCCGGATCTGGGCCAGACCATCAAGATGGTGGTCACCTGCTGGATCCCGTTCCAGATTGCCCAGGCCCCCAACACCCGCATCACCAAGCCGTTGCTCTATCAGGGCGTCTTGCGGGTACTGTTCCTGCTGCGCCCCTATGTGCAGCCCCAGGTGGCCGACCAGATCCGCCAGCTGGAACAGCACTATCGTCAACTGGCCCAACCAGCCGGGTGAGATCTGTTTCACAATTGTTGAATGTCAGCACAATCATTTGAATTCACCGCAACAGATTGCAGTAAAATACTGCCCATTGTTGATAATCAGCTGAAATAGCCAATAAGGATCGAGGATGTCTAACGGATTCTATCGTCACCTGACCGAGCAGCTTGAGCAGGTGCAGGCTGAAGGGTTGTACAAGCAGGAGCGCGTCATCACCTCGGCCCAGCAGGCCCGGATTGCGGTGGGCGGCGAGCAGGTGCTGAACTTCTGTGCCAACAACTATCTGGGGCTGGCCAACCACCCTGACCTGATCGCAGCGGCTCATCAGGGGCTGGACAGCCACGGCTTCGGCATGGCCTCGGTCCGTTTCATCTGCGGCACCCAGGATCAGCACAAGGAGCTGGAGCAGAAGATGTCTGCCTTCCTGGGCACCGAAGACACCATCCTTTACTCCTCCTGCTTCGATGCCAATGGCGGTCTGTTCGAAACCCTGTTCGGTGCCGAAGACGCCATCATCTCCGATGCCCTCAACCACGCCTCCATCATCGACGGGGTCCGGCTGTGCAAGGCCAAGCGCTATCGCTACGCCAACAACGACATGGCCGAGCTGGAAGCCCAGCTCAAGCAGGCTGACGCCGACGGCGCCCGCTTCAAGCTGATCGCCACCGACGGCGTCTTCTCTATGGATGGCGTCATTGCCGACCTCAAATCCATCTGCGATCTGGCCGACAAGTACGACGCCCTGGTGATGGTGGACGACTCCCACGCCGTCGGCTTCATCGGCGAGAACGGCCGCGGCACCCACGAATACTGTGGCGTGATGGACAGGGTCGACATCATCACCGGCACCTTGGGCAAGGCGCTTGGCGGCGCCTCCGGTGGCTACACCTCCGGCAAGAAGGAGGTGATCGACTGGTTGCGCCAGCGCTCCCGCCCCTATCTCTTCTCCAACTCGCTGGCCCCCTCCATCGTCGCCGCCACCATCAAGGTGATCGACATGCTGGCCGAAGGGCATGCGCTGCGCTCCAGCCTCAAGGAGAACAGCCAATACTTCCGCGAGCGAATGAGCGCCGCCGGTTTCACCCTGGCCGGGGCCGATCACGCCATCATTCCGGTGATGCTGGGTGACGCCAAACTGGCCGCCGAGATGGCAAGCCGCATGCTGGCTGCCGGCATCTACGTGGTGGGCTTCTCCTTCCCGGTCGTGCCCAAGGGCCAGGCCCGCATCCGCACCCAGATGTCCGCTGCCCACACCCGTGAGCAACTGGACAAGGCCATCGATGCCTTCATTCGCATCGGCCACGAACTCGACATCATCTGATTTGAATCAAGGGGCCTGGCGCCCCTTCTTTCTGCATTCATCGTGAAGGAACAACCATGAAAGCGCTCTCCAAACTGCACAAAGAAGTCGGCATCTGGATGACGGACGTACCGGCCCCCGAACTCGGCCACAACGACCTGCTGATCAAGATCCGCAAGACCGCCATCTGTGGCACCGACATCCATATCTACAACTGGGACGAGTGGTCACAGAAGACCATCCCGGTGCCCATGGTGGTCGGCCACGAATACGTCGGGGAAGTGGTCGCCATCGGCCAGGAAGTGCGCGGCTTCGCGGTCGGAGACCGGGTATCCGGTGAGGGCCACATCACCTGTGGCCACTGCCGCAACTGCCGTGCCGGCCGCACCCACCTGTGCCGCAACACCATAGGCGTCGGCGTCAACCGCCCCGGCGCCTTCGCCGAGTATCTGGTGATCCCGGCCTTCAACGCCTTCAAGCTGCCGGACAACGTCCCCGATGAACTGGCCGCCATCTTCGATCCGTTCGGCAACGCGGTGCACACCGCCCTCTCCTTCGACCTGGTCGGTGAAGACGTGCTGATCACCGGCGCCGGCCCCATCGGCATCATGGCCGCCGCCGTCTGCCGCCACGTGGGTGCCCGCCACGTGGTGATCACCGACGTCAACGAATACCGGCTCGAGCTGGCCCGCAAGATGGGCGCTACTCGCGCCGTCAACGTGGCCAAGGAGCAGCTCAGCGACGTGATGAGTGAACTCGGCATGACCGAAGGGTTCGACGTGGGGCTGGAGATGTCCGGCGTGCCTAGCGCCTTCCAGGACATGATCGACAAGATGAACCACGGCGGCAAAATCGCCATGCTCGGCATCCCCCCCGCTACCATGGCCATCGACTGGGGCAAGGTGATCTTCAAGGGACTGTTTATCAAAGGGATCTACGGTCGAGAGATGTTCGAGACCTGGTACAAGATGGCCAGTCTGATCCAGTCCGGGCTGGATCTCTCCCCCATCATCACCCACCGCTTCCACGTCGACGACTTCCAGCAAGGGTTCGATGCCATGCGCTCAGGCCAGTCCGGCAAGGTAATCCTCAGCTGGGGCAAATAAGCCTTTCGGCCCGCCCATGAGATGAAACCCGGTGAAAACCGGGTTTCTTTTTTTCGGGCCAGCCTCGCCAGTTTGTGATCTGACGAAGAAACTTTGCACGCAGAGTGCTTAACACTTCACACACAAGCGTTTAAATGGCTGTAACTATTCGGTTATAATCCAGTCGTTTTCTAGGGATAATAAAAGCCTGCTGGGAGTACATGAGCGTGTTGAAAAAACTGAGCTATTTGCTGGCGGTCGGGATGACGGCCGCCAGTTTGTCCGGCGTGGTGCTTGCTGCCGATGATATGTCACCGGAGGCAATTGCCGAGCGGATCAAGCCTGTCGGTCAAGTCTATACCGCCAAGGATCTGGAAGGGATTGCGACCGCAGGCGCAGCCCCTGCGGCGGCAGCGGCATCTGGTCCGCGCGACGGCGAAGCCGTGTTCAAGGGCGCCTGCTTCGCCTGCCACGATGCCGGCATCGCCGGTGCCCCCAAGCGTGGCGACAAGGCCGCCTGGGAACCACGTATCGCCCAAGGCATTGAAACACTTAAGAAACACGCCATTGCCGGCTTCGCAGGCAAGACCGGTGTGATGCCGCCACGAGGAACTTGCGCCACCTGTAGCGATGAAGAGATCGAAAACGCCATTCACTACATGATCGACAAGCTCTAAGTGTTTGAAAGGGCCGCATTTGCGGCCCTTTCAATCTGATGACTTCCGGCTACTCTTTGTAGGGTAGGCAAACCGGGAGTTACTCATGTCAGCGCAACCAATAGCACCCCATTACTCGACTCCCTTGCTGGCGTTGGTCTCCGCTATTATGGATTTCCCCGCCCCCTCCGCCGCCACTTCCAAAGATTATGACACCCTGATCCAGCAGCTGAACCAGCTCTGCCCGCTGCAGCATTTCGGCATGCTCGGCTTGTCGGAAGCCGGCCTGCAGTGGGTATGCGAATACCAGATCTCCGACAGTTTCAAGTTGCAGCTGGGGCTGGAGGAGTCGCGCATCACCGATCAACTGACCCAGCTCGATGAAGCCGATGGCTGGTGCTCGCTGCCGGTCGAGCATGGTCAGGTCCAGTGGCTGCTGGCCTGCTGCCAGCCCAAGGAGCTGCCAACCCTGCGCCTGCTGCTGGAGTGCCTGGCCAAGCGGTTGAACGAGACCCAAGCAGGCTCCCAGCTGTCGGAGCTGGCCTCACCGCTGATCCGCAAAGACCCTGACTGGCAGAAGAAGATCGAGAGCATCAACCGCATCATCCGGCTGGCCAATACTCTGCCCAGTCAGGCGCTGTTTTCCCAGCTCGAGGCAGTCCTGCGCCAGATGCTGGCCATTCAGGACATGCTGCTGGTGCGCATCGACAGCCACCGGCTCGAGAAGATCTATCCGGAGCAGCCTCCCCACAGCGACGAGTTCATCACCGGGTTGTGCCACAGCACCAACAACATGGAGCAGCACAAGGAGCAGCTCTACTGGTACAGCCAACCGCTGCGCCTGCAGCAGCAGTACTTCGCCCACTTTCTCATCAGCCTGCAGCATCCGCTGGAAACCGATGACCGACTGTTTCTCGACTTCCTGCGCAGCCAGCTCACCCTGCTGCTGGAGCTGAGGCGGATCCGCCAGCAGCTGCACGACATCAACTCGGAAGATTCCATCAACCAGCGCCTGCAGCAGTTGCGTCAGACCAACCTCCGGCTGCAAAAGCAGCTCAAGCAGCATCAGGAACTGGAACGGCGGCTGCAGTTCGACGCCCTGCACGATCCGCTGACCCAGCTGCCCAACCGGGCCCTGCTGATGAATCACCTCAACCACGCCATGACCCACTTTCACCGCTACAAGTCGCCCGGTTTTTCGCTGATCTTCATCGATGTGGACCACTTCAAGCAGGTCAACGACACCCTGGGTCACAGCGCCGGCGACCAGCTGCTCAAGGAGATGAGCCGCCGCCTGCAGACCTGCATTCGGCAAAACGACATGGTGGCCAGGCTAGGCGGGGATGAATTCGTCATCTATCTGGACAACAGCAAGACCGAGGAGGATATCAGCCCGGTTCTCAACCGCATCATCAGCCGCCTCTCCTACCCTTTTCGACTGATGGGCAACGAGCTGGGCATCACGGTCAGTCTGGGGGTGGCCAGCGTATCGGAACAGACCTCCGACATCAGCCAGCTGCTTCATCAGGCCGACTTGGCCATGTACCAGGCCAAACGCAACGGCCGCAGTCGCATCGTCAGCTATTCGGAAGAGTGCTCGGTCCAGACCTGGGCCTCACCGGAAGAGATGCTGGCAAGAGCGCTGCGTGAAGGGCGCATCGTCCCCTATTTTCAGCCGGTGATCCGGCTCAAGGACAGCCGGCTGACCGGGCTGGAGGTGATGGCCCGCTGGATCACCGAAGAGGGGGTACTCAAGGATGCGTTCGACTTTATCCCGCTTGCGGAGCAGTGTGGTCTCATTCAGGAGCTGGACTACCAGATCCTGAGCCACACCTGCCAACAATTGAAGGAGTGGCTGCCGCTGTCAGGCCAGAGCAAGTTCAAGGTGGCCATCAACTTGTCCGGCAAGCATCTGGTCAGCCATGAGCAGATCATGAAGTTGGTTGAAATCATCGAATCCGAGGGGATAGCCCCCGGTTATCTGATCTTCGAGTTCAACGAGCGGGAGCTGTCACGGCAGGACTCCGATGCCCTCACCTCTTTGCACGAATTGAGAGCCAAGGGTATCCAGATCAGTCTGGATGACTTTGGGACCGGGTTTTCGTCCCTCAACGCCCTGTTCCACTTTCCGGTGGACTACATCAAGGTGGATGACAGCTTCACTCATCGCATGCTGCAGTCACCCAAAGATCTCGCCCTCATCCGTGCCATGCGCGACATCTGCCAGGATCTGGACTTCACCCTAGTGGTGGAAGGCATCGAAAACCAGCAACAGCTACAGAAACTGATCGATCTCGGTTGTCTGATGGGCCAGGGGCGCTATATCTCGCCGCCCATGCCCGGAGCCGATATCACTCCCCTGCTCACCCAGACCAAGAATGAGCGCGGCTAACCACCACTCAATCCTTCTTGAACAGCGCTCTCAGGTTGGCGACCCCGACCTGCCCCTTCTGCTGACGCTCCTCGGCCGTCACCTTCTTCTGGTTTTCCCACTCCAGATCGTCCTGCGGCAACTCCAGCAGGAAGCGGCTCGGCTCCGGCCGCACCGACTCGCCGTACTGGCGCCGCTCCTTGCAGAGGGTAAAAGTCAGCTCGGTCTGGGCCCGGGTGATGCCCACATAGGCGAGGCGCCGCTCCTCCTCCACGTTGTCTTCGTCAATACTGGTCTGGTGCGGCAGCAAGCCCTCCTCCATGCCCACCATGTAGACATAGGGAAACTCCAGCCCCTTGGAGGCGTGCAGGGTCATCAGCTGCACTTGGTCAGCCTCGTCCTCTCCCTCATTGCGCTCCATCATGTCACGCAGGGTGAGCCGGGTAACCACCTGAGCCAGGGTCATCGCCTCCTCCAGCTCATCCCCCTCCAGCATCTCGGTGATCCAGCGGTAAAGGGTGGAGACGTTCTGCATCCGCATCTCTGCTGCCTTCGGGCTGGGAGAGGTCTCGTAGAGCCACTCCTCGTAGTGGATCTCCTTGATCATGTCCCGCACCGCCTCCACCGGATTGCCACGCAGCGCCTGATCGCCGAGCCGCACCAGCCAGTTGGTGAAGGCCTGCAGGGCGGATAGACCGCGCCCAGAGAGGTGTTGCTCCAGCCCCAGCTCGAAGCTGGCGGCAAACAGGCTCTTGCCGCGCTGGTTGGCATACTGGCCCAGTTTTTCGAGGGTAGTGGGGCCTATCTCGCGGCGCGGCAGATTGACCACCCGCAGGAAGGCAGTGTCCTCATCTGGATTCACCAGCAGCTTGAGGTAGGCCATGATGTCCTTGATCTCGGTGCGGGAGAAAAAGGAGGTGCCGCCCGAGATACGGTAGGGAATGCGGTTGGTCATCAGCGCCTTCTCGAAGATGCGCGACTGATGGTTGCCCCGATAGAGGATGGCGTAGTCTTTGAACCGGGTGCGATTCATAAACTTGTGGCCCATCAGCTCGGCGGCGATACGCTCCGCCTCGTGCTCCTCATTCTTGGCAAACAGCACCTTGAGCTTCACCCCTTCATCGAGCTCAGAGAAGAGGGCCTTGTCATAGACGTGGGGGTTGTTGGCGATCAGGATGTTGGCGCACTTGAGGATGCGCTTCTTGGAACGGTAGTTCTGCTCCAGCTTGATGAGCTTGAGGCTGGGAAAATCCTCGTTCAGCAGCACCAGATTCTGCGGCTTGGCACCGCGCCAGGAGTAGATGGACTGGTCATCGTCCCCCACCACGGTAAAACGGGCCCGCTCGCCGACGATCTGCTTCACCAGCTCGTACTGGCTGGTGTTGGTGTCCTGATATTCGTCGACCAACAGATAACGGATCTTGTTTTGCCAGCGGGTGCGCACCTCCTCGTTGCTCTTGAGCAACAGGGTCGGCATCACGATCAGATCGTCAAAATCCAGCGCGTTGTAGGCCACCATCTGGCGGTGATAGCGTTCATAGAGCTGGGCCAGCAAAACTTCTTCCGGGCCGCGGGCGATGCGCATGGCGCGAGCCGGCAGGATGAGGTCATTCTTCCAGTTGGAGATCTGGCTGATGAGGGCCGAGAGCTTGTCCTTGTCGTTGTCGAGCTCCGCCTCGGTCAGCTCTTTCAGCAGCGCCAGCTGGTCGGTGTCGTCGAACAGGGAAAAATTGGCCTTTAGATTCAGGCTCTTGTGCTCGCGGCGGATGATCTCGAGCCCCAGAGTGTGGAAGGTGGAGACCATCAGCCCCCGTGCCTCCTTGCGACCCAGGGTCTGGCCGACCCGCTCCTTCATCTCCCGCGCGGCCTTGTTGGTGAAGGTGACGGCGGCGATGTTGCGCGCGCTGTAGCCGCACTGCTGTACCAGATAGGCAATCTTGTTGGTGATGACGCGGGTCTTGCCCGATCCGGCACCCGCCAGCACCAGGCAAGGGCCGGAGACAAACTTGACCGCTTCGTTCTGATTGGGGTTGAGCTTCATGGGCCGGATCTCTTGGCTTATGATGAGGGGCGGCATTGTAACAGAGATCCCGCAGGCAGCCGAAACCGCAGGCAATATCCCGTCACTGCGCCTTGTGTTTGACCGCCATTTTCCGGATCATGGCCGACTTTTCCAGATGATATGAGGGGAGCATGAACCAGCAACAGCACGCCCGGCTGCGCAGCCAGTTTCCGGCCTTGGCGCAAGAGGTCAACGGCCACCCTCTGATCTATCTGGATAACGCCGCCACTACCCAGAAACCCCAGGTGGTGCTGGACGCCATCGCGCATTACTACAGCACCGACAACGCCAACGTACACCGCGCCGCCCATGCCCTGAGCGGCCGTGCCACTCGTGCCTTCGAGGCCGCCCGCGAGACGGTTGCCCGCTTTATCAATGCGCCTCACAGTCGCGAGGTAATCTGGACCCGTGGCACTACTGAGGCGATCAATCTGGTGGCCCAGAGCTGGGGCATGAGCGAACTTCAGGCGGGAGACGAGATAGTGCTCAGCACCCTGGAGCACCACGCCAACATCGTCCCCTGGCAGCTGATTGCCCAGCGTACCGGTGCCGTGATCCGGGTCATCCCTCTCGATGAGCGGGGCGATCTCGATCTGGCGGCCTATCGCGCCATGCTGGGGCCACGTACCCGGCTGGTGAGCGTGGCCCACGTATCCAATGCCCTTGGCACCGTCAATCCGGTCGCCCGGATGGTAGAGGCCGCCAAAGCGGTTGGCGCCGTGACGCTGATCGACGGTGCCCAGGCAGTGGCCCATCTCGAGGTGGATGTACAAGCCATCGGCTGCGACCTCTACGCCTTCTCCGGTCACAAGCTCTATGGCCCGACCGGGATCGGCGTGCTGTGGGGGCGCACCGAGCAGCTGGAGCGGATGCCACCCTGGCAAGCGGGGGGCGAGATGATCGACAGAGTCAGCTTCGCCGGCACCACCTTCAACACCCTGCCCTTCAAGTTTGAAGCCGGTACCCCTCATATTGCCGGCGCCATCGGCCTCGCCGCTGCCATCGACTTTGTGATGGAGCAGGACAGGGACTCACTGGCCAGCCATGAAGCGGCACTGGCCGACTATCTGGTTGCCGGACTGCAACAGGTGCCGGGTCTGCGTCTGGTCGGCGAACCCGGCCAGCGCGCCGGCGCCGTCTCCTTTCTGCTGGACGAGATCCACCCGCAGGACGCCGCCACCCTGCTCGACATGCAGGGGATCGCGCTGCGGGTCGGCCATCACTGCGCCATGCCGCTGATGGAATCGCTCGGTATCGGCGGTACCCTGCGCGCCTCGCTGGCCTGCTACAACAATCGGGACGATGTCGACGCCCTGCTGGCCGCCCTGCACAAACTCAGTGACTTCTTCTAAGGCAGACAATCCAATGAACAGCCTCGCAACCTATACCCGGATAGGCGTTGAGCCCGACGCAAATAGCATCCGTCAGCAATTTGCCGCAGCCCACGGCTGGGAGAACCAATACCGGCTCATCATCCAGCTCGGCAAGCAGCTGCCTGCCCTGCCCGGCGAATGGCAGCAGGAGGCATTTCGCCTTAAGGGATGTGAAAGCCAGGCCTGGCTGAAGGGGGAGAAAGGCGAGGATGGTAACTGGCACTTTGCCTGCGATTCAGATGCCCGCATCGTGCGGGGCCTTATCGTCATCGTGCTGGCGGCGCTCAACCACCAACCCGCAGCGGCGATCCACTCCTTCAACATGGAGGGCTATTTCAGCGAACTGGGACTCGAGAAACACTTGAGCCCGTCGCGGGGCAACGGGCTCAGAGCTATCGTGTTGGCGATCCGGGAGCAGGCCGTCTAACCCGCCTTGCCCAGTGGTCGATTAGGCTTCGCCAATCGACCCTGCGCCTTCATTCCCGGCCTCTTTATCGGCACGGGCTCCCCGCTCGGCAATCTTCTTCAATACCCGGGAAGCCGCGACCAAGCCAAAGGTAGCCGTCACCGGCGTCACGGCGCCGAAGCCGGAGGCGCAATCCATCTTCATATTGCCGTCGCTGGCCGCCTTGGCCTGACAGGTGCCGCCATTGCCATCCGGATAACTCAGCTGCTCGGTTGAGAAGACACACTCCACCCCGAACTTGCGTGCCGGATTCTTGCTGAAGTTGTGCAACCGACGCAAATCGGAGCGCACCTTGGCGGCCAGCGGATCCTGGATAGTCTTGGCCAGGTCGGCCACGGTGATCTGGGTCGGGTCCATCTGCCCGCCAGCACCGCCGGCCACGATCACCGGGATCTTGTTGCGCTTGCAGAAGGCAATCAGCGCCACCTTGGCCTTGACCGAGTCAATGGCGTCCACCACATAGTCAAACTCCCGCTTGATATACTCGGCCAGGTTGTCGGCGGTGACGAAATCATCCACCTCGATCACTTCGCAATCCGGATTGATGGCGCGAATGCGCTCTGCCATCACCTCCGTCTTGAGACGACCGACCGTCCCCTGCATGGCGTGGATCTGGCGATTGGTGTTGGTGATGCAGATATCGTCCATGTCGATCAGGGTGATCTGGTTGATGCCGGCCCGAGCCAGCGCCTCGGCCGCCCAGGAGCCGACGCCACCTATCCCGACCACACAGACTTTCGCCTGGCTAAAAGAATGCAGCGCACTCTGACCATAAAGACGGGCAATGCCCCCGAATCGCTGTAGATACTCTGCTTTCATACCACCACCTTGCTTGAGGGCGGCCATTATAGCGGCAACCTCTCTCAGGGGCGATGATCGGATGATGGCGGTGTTGATGTGAGGGAAAATGAGTGCGGTGCCGGAAACGAAAAAAAGCCCAGTCGTTAGACTGGGCTTCTTAAGTAGTGGCGGAGCGGACGGGACTCGAACCCGCGACCCCCGGCGTGACAGGCCGTTCAAGCCAGATTATCTCTATTTCACTTATGTGGCATTAAATGTAATTAATTGTTTTTTAATGACAATTACCTTTGACATTCGGTTTTACCATTAAGAACAATTTACGCCACATACGTGGTCACGGTCACAAAATCTCGATATTTTAATGATCAATATTTGATCACGAATTTGCGGGGCGTTAGTCTCAAAATAGGCCAATCACCATTTTGAGGTGTCTGATGAGTGAGCCGATGACCCTATCCCGCGCTGATCCGACTCTCCGTTTCTCTATCCATCCGCTCGCCCACGCAGCGTATCAGTGGATCCTCACCTACCCCCGTCTCGTCTCTTGGAAAAACCTGCCCGGCGGTCTGACCAGCCAACTGCTCAGACAACCGTTACAGGGCGTCATGTTGTACCAGCAGGGTAAAAACAAAAAGATGCGCCCAACGGAATTTCTGCTGTTTTCACCGCTGTGGCCGGCGCTGTACTGGGAGGCTCCCTATCCGCCGGAGGGCACGCTGCTCATTCATAACACCCCATCCCACGTCTCCAACGATGCCGACATTGAACAACAGGCGTGGGCCAGCGCCCTCAGCCTGCTCGTTATGAGCATCGACAGCAGAGAGCTCGCCGCTTTGCGAGAGAGTTTTCAGGCCCAACTGCCCCGGCATATGGCACAGTATTTTTTCGACAAGTCGCAGGTGAGCGATGCCGACCTTTGCCTATGGACGGGGTGTAGCCGGGGCACGCTGGTCCAGCAACGCCGACGAGCGGTCAGCGACACTCCGGTCGCCAACCCCTTCGCTGATCCGATTGCGCAACTCAATACAGACTGGAGTCCGAACCATGGATGAGAGCCCCCCCTTGGATCGGGAACGTTACCACAGACGGCTGTGCCACCTGTCCCATGTGGTATGCCCCAGGCTTCTACCGGCCCCATTGCGCTTGACCACCTTCGCGATGCTCAAGTGGCTGATGGGAAACATGCCAGATGATTACTGGCACCGTTACGGAGATTTGGAACGCTGGGCTAGCCATCCACGCTATCGGGTGAACCCCAGTGCTCTTAACATAAAAACCCCATTTGAGGCTTGTCACTACCTCAGGCGACAGCAATTACTGACCGAGTGCGGATTCGCCGCTGCGATCAATATCACTTCCCCCTTGTCTTGGTCAGATGACGATCACGCTCACTATCGACGTTACCAGCAACTGGTCATCGTGAGTTGTCTACAGTTACACCTCATCGGTGATCATGACTCCGCCATCGAAAACGCGCTGCGGGAGATCCGTCTGATCGCTACCGAAGCACGGCACACACCGGTGCTGCAAGAACTGCCGGATATGGCGGCTCACCCAGATCTGGCGACACTCATCACGACGCTACGTGCCAACCGCCAACACGCGCTATCGCCGCTCATCGAGCGAGGGCTAGGTTTTCTGTGTGTGGTCATCTACGATGCCTATCGCCTAGCAAAAGGCATCACTCGCTATCGCAGATCAAAGAAACTGCCCGTCGCCGAGCACTATGTCCAATTGATTCAGCTAGAAAAAACTGATGACACTGACATCGTGATCGAAGAGCTAGTTATGCGACCAGGGCCTAATGGAGAGCCGATCGATGAGCCGCCTTTCGCTCTTGATACCAAGACCGTGCGCATCCACGACCCCAGCTCTCCGCACCGCTCACCATTTTTACGCGCCGAATTGAACAGGCGAGTCACCGAACAACTGGCAGTGCGTCAGCTGTCACTTCCGTGTAGCTTCGAGCAGGCCAGTGATTGGGATATCGAGCATCTAGTGAGGGATGCAGTCAACGAGGGTGACCCTGCTGGAGGTTGGTTATTGCTAGCTCTCGTATGCGGCGGTATCCCTGGCGGTCTGGCAACAGGCCGTAGTTTGCAGGTCATAAAAGAGCGCCTCTGCCTCGTTATTGAACACAAGGTACCAGCTAGTACACTGGATGAACGACTGCATGCTCTGCTGCCCCCCACCCACTCACGTGTCGTTCTGCCGCTCCCAACGGTGTTACAACATTTGGCTGTCAATGCACCGCCCCCGAGCGAACAGTTGTTGAAAAAGTACCTTGCGCTTATCAACGAACGCCACCAAACCCGGTTAACCCTGGGGCGAGTCACTCGTTATCTGGAGCACTGGTATATCAACCAGGGCTTCGATCTGATGCAGGTGGCGCTCGTCCGGGGTCAGGACTACAAGAAGCGACCGGCTCTGGCGTACAGCAATACCCCCACCGACCAGGTGACCAAGCACCATCGAGCCTATCTACAGTTTTTGTTTAACTTGGCGGGACTGGATGCGGGTCTGCCGCCAGCCCGTAGCATCCCTGCCACGGTTGGCAGTAGTCTGCTCCTGCCGGGCAAGGTGCTGCATAACCTGTTTAACCGGCTGTTAATACCGCCACCGGCCCCCAAGCGTGATGCAGTCCTTGAGGAGGTGGCCAGCTTTCACAATCACTACCTTTGCTACGTGTGGGCACTGCTCACGTTTGTAACTGGTCACCGGGATGTGACTGCTCCACTGGGATCGCTCGCTGACTACAACCCCATCACGCGTACATGGTGGATAAGCGATAAAGAGATCCGTAATGGGCTGGCGGCTCGGACCTTGGTGATCCCTGTCACCGCCGCTCGCCAGGTCGCATTTTACCAAGCCCATCTACATGCCCTGGGTCAACGCTACCGACTCCTGCATCGCGAGCTGGCACAGCGCTGCGATGCCGCACTTGATGGCAGCAAAAATCTGCTGTTTTTCATCCTTCATGACAGTCAGGGTCATCTGCTGCCTCAGGATCCCACACCCAGCAACCTCAATCAGCAACTGGGTAACCGGCTGCCGATCCAACACAACTGGGCTCGCCACCACCTACGCAGCGTCCTGCTGCGCAGCGAACTGGCACCGTCAGTGATCGATGGCTGGATGGGGCACGAGGAGATCGGCGAGTCGATATTCGGTCGCCACAGTTGCCTGTCCATCCAGACTCTGCAACACGTTGCCGACCTCATTGAAGCACATTTGAATTTTCACCAGATTGAGGCAAGGGCAGGATGGCAAATCCTCTGATCCTATCACCGCGGCGCCGTGAGCTGATGGTACAACTTGGCCGAGATAAGCGCCGACAGGACCGTAAAGATGAGGCCGAAGTGGTGATCACCCAGGCCATCAAGATCTTTCGTCATCATCTGCCAGAGATGTTGGAAGAATCTCCCTGTGCCGACCGATTTGAACGGTTGTGGCCAGACATTGATGCCCAGCTGCGGCAAGATCTAAAGACCCTGCACGCCTACCGCTTTGCCTACTCGGTTATCTGCCAGAAACTGGAGATGGGGAACCGGCAGGGAATCTGGTGCATTGCGATCCCCCCTCCTTACTTGACTGTGCGACGCCCTCACCCATTTCGCTCCGAGCATTGGCACCAAGCGACTATCACTATGGCCAACGCAGCTCATACTTGGCGTACCACATTGAGTGAACCGACCCAAGATCCCGACCGGTTATTCGCCCGTTTGCTCGTCTGCGGAATCCTCTATGGCGGGCTCAATCGCCCCTATTTGTGGCTCGCCATGGGGCGTGCATTGCTCGAAATCCAGCCGCTGTCCGGTAATCATGAACTAACTTGGATCACCCTAACCCTCGAGCCTGGCGAGCTTCCCAGTAACAGCTATTACCGTCATGACGAACACGATGGCAATGCAGAACACAACGAGATACACCAGACAGGTATACGGGCCATCACCCAAGTGAATTACATGCCTGACCCAATCAGCCTCGGTATATTGCGGCAGTTGCTCAAACATCGCCCCGCAACTTGGTGCCCTCCAACCAAACAGGCAGAGTGCCTTGGATTGTTGCAAAAGGAATTGGGAGCAGAGATCAGCCAGCAAGCGCTCTGCAGAGGAGCCATCGGCTTAACCGAACATCAGCTTGGTACTGAACTCCCGCAGGTACTGCTGGAATATGCAGCAGGACGAACCCCAAGTGCATCCCTCCCTCTCGCATACTGGCACCGGCTGCTCCAACCTCGCCTGTACCCAGCCAACCAGGACACCTATCAGAAATTTAACTCTCTAGAAAGCGTGGCGAAATGGCCAATGGCAAGCACCAGCCAGCCATCGCAAAAACCCTATCTGCTAGATGAATTAAGAGCGATTTTTCGACAAGACCCAGCCGCGCCCAAGGGCCCGAAAACCATCATCACGGAACTCGATGCTCTTGGGAACACGAGTGCCCTTACGCTCAGCGAACAAGTGCTAGTCAGCTGGTTGCTGTCATTGCTTCTGACACGCCGTTTGGCCCCGTCGACTGCTCAGCGCTACCTCGAAAGCATCGGCAAGGAGTGGTTATCGATGACCGCACAACTACCGCTTGCAAGCTACGATGGCATCGATTTTACCGAACTCTATCACAGCATTCTTAACCGCCCACGCAGCCAATATCAGCGTGACTTCATGGCAGGCCGCCTTCAGGACATGCATGTCTTCGCCGTCGAGGCGTTTGATATGGCAGCGCTACCAGAATCACTTGCAACCGGCGAGAAGAAAATCCCCCATGTCAGCGCAGCCATAGTCGATGAGCCCCTCTTTGCCGGTTTGCTGGCACAGGTCGATTGCTTCATCGATACCGACGTTACTCTGCGGATGATGCTTAAATCCTTTCTTATCATGGCCTATCGCACCGGTTTGCGCCCCGGAGAACTCGCCAAGTTGCGGCTAATGGATGTTGAGCCCTCCCCCATCGGGTGGCTTTTTGTCCGCAACAACCGCCACGGTCATAACAAGACCGATGCGGCACTGCGCAAAGTACCACTTTACCCCATGCTCACCGGCAATGAGCGCGATCTCCTCAAACGCTATATTGGCGAGCGACGGATGCAGGCGGATAGCAACAAGGAGTTGCTGTTCCACGCTGCGGGCAATCCCCACGAGCGGGTCAACCTGCAACAGATATCCCTGATGGTCAGGTCTGTACTCTACCAACTCAGTGGCGGCCTTCATTATCGACTCTACCACCTGCGTCACAGCTGTTTTTCTCGGATGCAGTTGCTGCTGCACCACGATCTGGTGTCCTTGCCAGACATTGTCCAGCGAGCCTTGTTGCCCTACCCCGACACACAACGCGAGGAGATTGTCCGCCTGATCGCAGGCCAGCATCGCCTGCGGGATCGCTATATGGCGCTCGCAGTGATGGCTGGGCACAGCAGTCCCGAGATCACACTGAATCACTACCTGCACTTCACCGACCTGTTACTTGGCTGCCACCTAGCATGCAACCAAACCCCGCTCTCCAGGCAAGAGAGCCAATATCTGTTTGGTATATCGACCCACAAGCAACGCACACTAGACTGCGAACAGGAAAAACCAACGCCCCTGACCCCGGCTAAGCTGATGCCCCACCTACTGAAAAGGCTGGGAGCCTATCAGGCAACACCACCGCGCCAAGTGCGGCAAGGCATCAAGGCGAAAACCCTCGCCGATGCAAACCGAGCCAGTCATTACGTGCAGAGTGAAGCCGTCCTCAAGCATCTTGAAAAAGGAAAGGATCTACGGGAGATAGCCAGCCAATTTGGCTTGAGCGCAGAGTTGCTGGCGACTTGGCATGCGAGCGCAATCGAACTAGGCAATCTGGTGACACAAAAAGCCCGCTCACGGTTGATTCCCCGCAACCGGCAGCGACAACTGCTCCCGGCTGAACTCGGCACAACCGCAGAGAAACATGCACTGGCTGACGTCTTGACAGTCTGCCAAGCCATGAGAAAGAGACCCAAACAGATGGCCGAGTTCAGGTGGGCCATCCGCTATTGCCTGACCAACTCAAACAGCTCCCATGCCGGGATCAAATTCACCTCTCCAAAAATCTTCCGCCGCTTTATGACCTTTGTCAGCAAGTTATATCCCTGGTCTCAGTGGCGACTTGATCTCCACGTGCCCCAAGATAAACCTGCCAAACGCTGGCACCTTCATCCAGCGCTGGCCGTCGAGCGCAGCACGCTGCGCAAAGTGCAGCAGTTTCCCCAAGGCTATGCCTACTTATACCTAAACCACCCCAAGGAGGAATTATGCCAGGCGGGCCATTCATCACCGATGTTGCGCTATCTGTTTCATCGCTTTGCCATAATCCTATTCAAGGCGACCAGCATCCGCCGCTGGCAAATTGGCGATTCACAAAATCTGCAACGCATCGCAAAACTGGCCGACACCAATCCAATGACGTACGAGGTACTGATGGAAATTGACAGGATGAGCCGTGACATGACGCGCTATGAAATGGCGCTATGTGGGTCATTATTCAATGAGGCTCTACAGAGGGCTGATGAGGATGTTTACAGGGATGTCGTAGAGCAACTAAATGAAGAAGGCCGTCAACGCGCCGCCGAATGGTCTGTTGCTCAGGATGAACCCCGATGGGATTAGCCAAGCAAACTCTTTCTGGCGCGGCTCTGAAAAGTGGGGGTCATCCCCGCCCATTGAGCCCACCCCTCTCACGGGCTGAGCTCAAATTCCCTAACCAATTGGTTTCAGGATCCTGCCCCACTCTTTTCATCGAAATTATTGGGTGTCTGGGTTGTCTGTTTTTTCAGCTTTCTGCCCTCAAGGTAGAGATATCCAGCAGCAAAGGCGATCAGCTCCATGGCTAGAAAGAAGATACTGAGAGTGACGATGCTCGAGCTCATACATGCTCCTTGTTGCATAAATCAAACAGGATAGTCTCTGAACCCCAAGGGATGCTGAAAGTATCCTGCCGATATGCAGTCCCTGCAAGTTGCCCAAGGCGCCGCAAACAGTCGGGCGCTGTGGCCCTCTCGGCACATCCTGCTGTCAACGGCAGTCAGAGCTTCGAGATCTCAGTCCAACCGTTTGTAGACCTGATCGCCATAAGGCGATTTGACAAACCAGTAATAGGCCGGGACCTCGGTGAAAGCCCGTCGCCAGTTGTGTACATCCATAGACAATCGATCACAGATATGAACCATCTGGGCTGGCAGATAGGCCTCCGACTGCCGACCAATTTTGATGGAAAGGCAAGAACTGATGGCCTCAAACAGCTTGGGCGCCTCCTGACTGAGGCGGGCCAGCGGCTCGGCCAGCACCATGAAATTGAACGACTCATGTTGCCCCGCGACCCCGTTCCCGCTTGTGTTGTTGTAGAACAGATGGATCTTGCCGATGTCATGCAGAAGACCGCCGATAAAGGCCACGCTGGTGCTAATCGGGCCGACTTGATGCTGCATGCAGAGCGCCGAGGCGGTGATTGCCACCTCATGACTGTGCTCAAGCAGTCCACCGGTATGGTGATGATGGTACTGGTTGCTCGCCTTGCCGGTGAAGAAGGGCCACATGATGCGATCATCAAGCAGCACGGCGAGGTAGAATCGCCGCAGGGCCGCATCCGGTAAATAAGCGAGCATCCCCCAGATATCCGACAAGATGGCATGTTGTTTATCTGCCAGCCATGAAAATTGCTGCTCAATGTCGTCACGACGCACCTCAACAGGCAACGGCATGAAGGTCATCAATCGAGGCACTTCCTCGCCATTCATCTCCAGCAGCAACCACTGCCCAGCCGGCACCACATCCGCCAGCAGCTCACCGCTAACATCGACATGGCGACCCCCTTTCAGGAAAGTCAAACGCCACACACCAGCACTAGGCAAGCCGTGAATCAGCTCGGCCCACACCAGCGTCAAGTTAAACGGGGATGTGAATTTCATACCTCATCCTCCAGATCAAGTTCACCGTCCAGCAGTTGTTCGAAAGCGGCACCATCCCGACCGACCAAATTGGGCACATAGCGCGAATAGACCCGAAACAGCATGCTGGTCGTGGAATGACCCAGCTGGCGGGCAATCCACTCCGGATTTTCGCCGGCGGCCAGCCACAGAGTGGCAGCCGTATGGCGAGTCTGATAAGGGTTGCGCTTTTCAAGCTTCAGATTGGCCAACAATGGGTACCAGACACGCTGAGCCACATTGCGGTGGTTGAGTGGCTCACCGTTGCGAGCACAAAACACGAAGGTACTTTTCTCGCCCGAGAACCCCCACTGTTCACGCAAGGCCTCATAGACTCGCTGGCTCATTGCGATGGTGCGGTGAGATCCACTGGTCTTGGTGGGCCCGACTTTACCCCTGACCAAGGACTGGTGAATATGAATAAGGCGGGCGCCAAAATCCACATTGTCCCAGCAAAGACCATCGATCTCACCCGTGCGCATGCCGGTGAAGAAACGCACCGTGAAATAGGGACGATAGTCCGCCCGTACCTTGGTCAGAATGAGTTGCACCTCCTCCAGGGTAAACGGCAGGACTTGCGCCCTAGGCATCGGCAGGGCCTTGATATTGCGCCACGGGCTATCAAACTCGAACCGCTCGGCCGCCTCGTTCAAGATGAGACGCAGGTAGGTCATGATGTGGTTGATACGGGAAGCCGACAACGCCCGTTCGCTCTGCCCACCCGGCTCACACAAGCGCAACCGAAACGCCAGGATCTCTTGCTTGCTGATGGTAGCTAACCGCTGCTCACCCATAGCCGGAATCAGGTGGCAGCGTAAAATGCCATCCACCGTTTCAATTTGGCTCTCGCGCCACTCGACCCGTTTTTCATCGAGCCATAGCTCGGCAAAGGCGGAGAAAATCATCCGTCCACCAGAGGCCTTCTGCCGACTCAGTCTCTCCATGGCCACATACTTCTCAACCTTGGGACTGTTGGGAAAGTGATGCCCATAGTCAAAGGTACCGATACGGATCTGTTGCTCTATCAAGCAGAGCACCTTATTGAGCTTCTGCCGGTTAGCCTGGGTATCAGCCAACGTGGTCTGCTCCCGACAGCGGACCCCCCTGTAACGAAAGTCCAGATAAAGCTTGCCATCACGGCTATTTATCGAGCCCATCGCACCACCTCACTTCAAGCTAGCAATGAGATCGTGGGCTGCTGCTCCTTGCAGCATGGACTCCTCTACCCGCTCCCAGATGTAGAGAATTTTTCGCCCACCAAACGGACGGATGTAATGCACGCCTTCGAACAGCACAGCGTCTTTCAGACTCTGGCGGATTGTTCGCACGTCGTATTTGATCCGTGATGAGAGCTCTTCGGTTGTCAGATAGGTACTCATACCTCGCCTCCAGGTGAATCACAAATGAGTCATTTTACTCACGTGAGACGAATATAGCTCACAGAATGTGATTGTCAATGCCGCTTTTGCATCATGTATGATTCATTTGGTAGGCTATGTGAAAAATACTCGCTATGGATAAGTCATGATTAGGATCCTGCTCATCAAGCTACTTGACGAAAAATCGTTCCAAGAAAAGCGCCGCATAACTCTCTCTGAAGTGAGCGAAAAAACAGGGATCAGCCGGGCAACCCTGACCCGGATCGCCAACGTGCCTGGTAATGTCACCAATACCGATACAATCAATGCGTTGTGTAAATATTTTGGATGCCAGCCTGGAGAGTTGTTGAGGTATGTCGAGGAGGAGGACAGTCCTGCGGGGGAGTGAGCTGGACGACCTACCAGAAACGGTGGCAAGTCGAAGTGATTCACAAATCATTGAAATCCAATGCTGCCTTTGCCAAATCGCCAGCCCATGGGGTTCGCACGCAAGCCAACCACCTGCTTGCTTTGTAGTGGCGGTGACCAAGCTGGAGGCCCTGAAAATCCGCACCAAGCTCAACCACTTTGCTCTGCGCGCCAATCTCTATCTCAAAGCCACCCGAATAGCGTTTGACGAATTGCGGGTGCTCAGGGCGAATGCGTAACTTCAGTTATTATCTGAATACGCGGTTAGACATTCTTGTCGATCATGATGTGACCACCATCTCGGCCACGCCGCCGATGATGCGGTTGGTGCGAAATGACAACAGAGGCGTCTTGTTGATGATGGAGTCGTATATCGCTGGCTTGATGCCCCGCTTCTTGTGGCGCTGTTCCCGCCACGCGTTAGTGAGTCATTTGACGCCCAGCCTGCAGCCATGAACGGATCGTGTTTGGCTCTTGCTCTACCGTCCTGAACCATGCCAAGTAATTGGCCAGATAGGCCGTCCCGACCCCGTGGAATTTTAACATCCAGCCGCGCCAGCGGTTGACATAGTTGTTCAGTGTCTGGATGCGGAACACATCATCTTCCACACGGTGATGTTCTTTGACTATCAAGCGCTTATGAATAATTCCCGCGCCCATCTCCGCCACCTTGATGTAACTCTGATTGCCATCGCTGCACAGGATGCTCCCTCGCGCTAGCAAGGGTTGTAGCGCTGGCTCTATCTGGTGGGTAACTCTTGTCCAGCAAAACTGTGTCACTGAATCTGGCGGCACAAAAAAAACAACAAGCCGTTAACATTTTCCGCGCTAACTGGTCTAAGGCTTAGAGATCCCCTCATTTTTCGAGACTCAAATAATTCCAAGCGTGCGGGTGTATAAACGGTGTTGCTTCAGTAGGTAGACAAACTTTTCCATCAGCAGGGCCGCATTGGCCTCTTTCATCTTTGGCAGCAGTTGGTAATAGATAACCCCTTGCCGGAAGAACGAATAGGTTCGGGTCTTGCTGGTGTTGACCTTGATGGTTCTTTCCAGCCCGGCGCTGTCCCCGGCCTTACCCAGCAGGGTCAGCAAGACGATGGCCAGCGCGCTGAACAGAAACAGTCGGTCTCGGCGGGCCGGATTGCTGATATGCACTTCCCCCATGCCCATGCCGAATTTGTAGTCCTTGATGTCGCGAAAACTGGTTTCGATGCCCCAGCGTTGGCCGTACAGTTGCAGCGCCTTGGCGGCGCTCACGTCGACCCGGTTGCTGGCCAGAAACCAGGGCTCCTTCATGCCGCTCTTCTGGCAGCAATAGACCCGCTCGACACGCTGTCGTTGCCCGGTCAGCTCCACCTCTTTGAGCGTGCGGGTGCGTCCGGTCGGGGTCAGCCAGTCGCTGGCGGGAACCTGCTCCTCGCCGGGATAACCAACGAGGATATTTCCTTTGAAACGAATGACATAGGCAAAACCAAGCTCTTGCTCAAGTCGTTCAAACAGCTCCATATAACCAAAGCCACGGTCGGCGACGACCGTCACAAAGAGCCCTCTGGCAGCGACTGCTTGAGCTTGGTCAACAGCTCCCTCTCGTGGGCATTGCGTTGCCCCTTGAGCAGGGATTTGCGGTGCGTCTTCCACAGCAACGGGGTGTTGCGTCCGTGGCTGGTTTGCAGGCTGATGACCAGGGTGCTGTGGTCATCGGCATCGAACTCGGTCCAGTCCATGGAGACCACGATTTCGGTGCGTTCACCGACCACATAGGGCACCCAATCGTCGAAGAGACTCCAGACGTTGAGCTTGGTGTTGGTGAGCAGGCGATCTACCTGTTTCACGGCGTGCTTGCGTTCCAGACCGTTGGCCAAGGAGAGGCCATTGCCAATGGCGTGAATGGCCAGTGAGCCCGATTCGATGACCCCGAGGGTGGCATTGGCAAGGGAAAGGACACGCTTGGCGTGCATGTCCTGACCAAAGATGTCATCGATGTGGTTGAGGATCATTTCGTGATTAAGCATGAGGTCCGTCGCAAGCTATTGGCTGGTCAAAAACGGAGATCATACCTCAAAAGCCGCGCGGCGCCTGGCGCTTATGAGGGGATGGTTAAGGGTCTAAGGTTAAGTCGTCATAAAACCAGTGTCTCATGTTTTAGCTGTTTTAATGGGGAAGGCAAAATGCGCAAATTAAAATATTTGATCATCCCTGCAGTTACGATATTAACACCTCCTGCATTTTCACAAGATAATTATGCGTTAATTGTGCACGGCTTATCAATTCATCCGTCATTCCGCACCTGATTTTGCTATTTTCAGTGCTTGACGGCGATCGGCCGTTCTGATCTATTACTCTCTTTTGCAGGTAGATCATCATGGCCGCACCCGCTATCTCGATCCGTAACCTCGATCACCTTGGTTTGGTCGCCGCACTCTGCCAGGAACTGGGCATTGCCCGCATGATCGATGCCTTGCTCCCCAAAACCCCGCCTTTCAAGGTCTCACATGGTGAAGCCTTGGTCGCCATGATAGTGAACGGCCTCGGCTTTCACAGCAGCACCCTGCACATGTTCCCGCAATTCTTCGCTAACAAGCCGGTTGAGCGCCTGATTGGCCCCGGGATCTGTGCTGATGACCTCAATGATGATGTGCTCGGTCGCTGTCTCGATGCCCTCTTTGAGGCCGATGTCAGCGCCTTGTATCAGGTGATGGCGGCGCAAGTTGTCGAGCGGCTGGGGCTCAAAAGCACCGCAGTGCACCTCGATATTACCAGCTTCCACGTCGATGGCGCCTATGACTGTGCCGATGGGGATCTGGTCGCTGCAAACTGGTGCGTGGTTATAGTCGTGATCACCGGCCAGAGCTGAATCAAGTGATCCTTGAGCTCATCTGTGAAAATCAGGCTGGCCTACCTGTCTATATGCAGGCCCTGAGCGGCAATAGTAATGACACCAAAGCCTTTGCCCAGACCGTTCGTCGCCATTTGAGCAGTCTCAAGGCCGCGCAGGAGTGCCGTTATCTGGTCGGCGATGCCGCACTGTACTGCGCCGATACCTTGCAATTACTGGCGCAACAGCAGCAACTATTTGTGACCCGGGTGCCCGTCACTCTCAATGAGGCAAAGCAGGCCGTGGCAACCATAGGTGCACAACCGCTGACCGCTCTGGGCAATGGCTATCATGGCCGTTGGCAACACGCGAATTATGCCGGGGTCGCGCAACGTTGGTTGCTGGTGCGCAGCGAACAAGCCAGCCACCGCGAGCAGCAGACATTGGCCAAAAACCTGCTCAAAGACAGTACCCGCGAGCTCAAAGCCTTCGCCAAATTGTGTGCCCGACGCTTTGCTTGTGAGGCGGATGCCCAAGCTGAGTTGAGCTGTTTTACCGCCAGCTTGATGCTGCTGCAACTGGATGCCGAAGTGGTAGGTGAACCCGTTTATACAGGACGTGGCAGACCCAAGCGTGGCGAAGAGCCAATTGGCCATCAGTTTCAAATCACTGGGTTGGCGGCAACTAGCCTGGCTTGTGTTGAAGAGGCCCGCAACCAGACCGGGGTGTTCATCCTGGCGACCAATGACCACAGCGATACGCTGACCATGGCCGAACTTTTGGCCACCTATAAAGCGCAGCAGAATGTCGAACGGGGCTTTCGTTTTCTCAAGAGCCCGGAGTTTTTAACCTCCTCACTGTACCTGAAAAAGCCGGAGCGGATTGAAGCGTTGCTCATGGTGATGACCTGTAGCCTGATGATTTACGCAGCGTTGGAGCACCGGATCCGGCAGGGATTAGTGGAGCAGAATCGCAGTGTGGCGGATATGAAAAAGAAACCGACCCAGCAGCCGACGGCCCGTTGGATCTTTTTGCGCTTTGGTGGCATCCATGAATATCGACTGGGAGAAGCTCCGCCACAAGTAACGGAGCTAACAGGAGACCAGCAGATCATTTTGGAGGTATTGGGTGAGCGCTATCGGCAAATTTATTCCTAAATCAGGTGCGGAATGTCGGATTCATAGTAATTGCGACGAGGGGAATGGCCCCAAGGCCAAAACCTGCGATTTTGAAAATTACAACCCTGGGCTTGGTTTGGAGTGGTCAGTACTTGGTAATCATGATAGCGGTACTTTATCGCTACGGGGGGGGATTTATCGCGATTCCTATTCAGATACAGCCACCTATGCGGGAGCTAACTACCGGAAGCTGTGGAATGTGTATAGCGATTGGCAAGCGGGACTTGGCCTGATGGCAGGTTATCTCAATGGTTCCGGTGTGGATGGTTTTGCGATGCTGCCATATGGCATCATCGCTTATAATCGTCTTTCTCTCGAGATTGGTTATGCGCCGAAGACAGATATTGTGCCGGGAAAAAAACATAGCACTGTTACCAGCTTTACGCTTCGCAGGCAGTTTTAAATAAATTAGGTAATCCCCCAGCTTTGCCGGGGAATTCTTATTTAAAAAAGCAAACGATTTGCGAGTTTTTATTCAAGAAAAACAGGCTTGATTATATTTTTGTGATGTTGAACGCCACCAATTTAGCACTGTGCTCAAAATGTCGATAATAGCTCGCATTGAGTTGAGTCAAATGTAATAGCGATTGGCGAAAACGCTGAAATCGGTCTTCACAAACGGGGTCTTGCCTGCGCCAAAAGTGATCTAAATCACCCTGTGTCGTGAGCCCTGGCAGATCGTAGAGCGCTCGCCCCATGCAGAAGGTCGGCACCTTGTGCAATAAGGCCGATAATCCCACTGTGCTGTTGATGGTGATCACCCCTTTGAGCAGGGGGTAGAGTGCCGGCAATGGCAGTTCATAGCCATAAAACACCCGTCCTTCCAAACCCAGCAAATTGACCAAGCGATGGATCTGCGCGCGATAGTGCACAAAACCGCGATCCATGGGGTGGTGTTTGAACAACAGCACATCCTGCGGTTTGGCATATTTAGCGAAAGAGTTGATCACCTCCGCCACCATCTCTTCCACTCCGCTTAGATTAGAGTGTTCGCGGATCTGAAAATCCTCTGTTACTTGCAACGGCACAAAAAAGAGATGACCACGATGGGTCGCCAAACTGTTGCTTAACCGCAGATCGGTCATGTGATGCCACTGTTTGACGACCGCTCCTGCTACCCAGCCCCAGAGCTCTTCAAAAAAACTCCAGGGACGATGATGCTGGTAGTGACGGTAACGTCGATGGTGTAGGGCTTTGTTAAGGTAATAGCGCATGGCAAAACGCGCACGGCACCCCATGGTCGGCCCGACGGTGAGCGGCGCCTCAAAAGGGGCTGGCCACTCGCGCTCGGCTAATTCGGCCCGCCGCTCATACCAGGGACTATGAGCATTGACCCCCCCGCACTCGAGAGTGATGAAATCGGGCCTCAGATATCCCTCTTCCATTGCCCAGAAACGAATGCGTCGCTGATTGCACAGTGTCTTGGCCACCTTATGGTAATAACGACAGTCACCATAGCAAACCACGGCGTCGATCTTGCGTTGCTTCAGCAAACGACGCAGAAAGTTGCGCCAGTGTGCGGGGGGGGCGGTAAAACTGAGATTATCACCGGCACAAGACCAACTGGCATCGCCGCCATTGAAATGCACTTTGGTTACCCTGTGGCCTGCCGTCGTTAATTGCCGACTCAATGTCTGAAAAAAGGGGCCAAGCGGGCCTTGCAGTAACAAAATCTTCATTGACGACTTATCTCAAAAACGGGGAGAGAGAGGGGCGCTGCATCAGCGTCTGGAACAAGTAACCGAGCTTGAGCTGCCAGCGTTGCCAGCGGCTCGCTTTGTGGGCCGATGAGTGTCCCTGCTTCGCCAGCTGGTGGATCAACTGCTCCGGACTTATCCAGAGCCCGGTCTGCCAATCGAGATAGAGCGGATAGGCAACCAGCGTCAGATAGACCAGCGCCGCCAGCGGCAGACTACGTTGACGACGAGCAGGGGGATTGGCATCCGTGGTCAACCCCCAGCCACTGTAGAAGGGTTGGCCCCAGGTCGTCACCTTGACCCCCTGCACCAGCGCCTCGAAGCCACTGAGCGAGGTCATGGTATGCAGCTCATCCACATGGGGATAGAGGCTGGTGAGCCCAATATCCAGCACCTGGCTATCGACACACTCCGCCAGACAGGCCGCTGAAATCGCCCCACCACGATTGCCCGCCACCACATCAGGGTGTGGCTTGTAGAGAATATGAGCGTCGGGTTTGGCCGCTCGCACCGCCCACAGCAACTGCTCGTTGCTGCGAATATGGGGGCTCCCGGTCAGGATAGAGGCATCGCCATCCACCTGACCCACCACCAGCACCAGCTCACGACCATCATCGGGCCTGGTGTAGTGCTGCTGCTCGCCCACATTGTATTTGCTGACCCTGTGTTCCCGTAGCAAGGCGAGCAGCGCATCCCCGCGCTTGACCTCCGCCTCTGTCAACTCCTGATAGTTGAGTAACTGTTCCAGCCCGCTGGGAGTGCGACTGTCGAAATAGATCCCGACCGGGTCCAGTGACAAAGAGGAGGGACGACAGAGATTGGAGCCCAGTCCCCTCGAGCGAATAAAGCCATCCTCGACCCGGATTGCAGAGGCGAGATCGGGGTGGCGGCTACCCCACACCAATATCTGCTCGTCACCGGTCAGCCGCTTGGGTGGCTTGCGCACAAAGCGCAGCTCATCGGCCAAATGCTGGCAAAACGCCTGCATAAATGCCCGCTTCCACAAAGAGAACCCCACCAGATAGAGTCGGCGCCAGCGCGGCGCGGGGCGGCGCTGATTGGCAATAATGGCGATCACCTCCTCTACCTCGCAACGCTGGCCCAGCACAGGGTCGAGATAGCGGGGATAGCGGATCAAGGCTGCCGCGACCAGCTGGGCGAGCGACACTTTTACGTTGCGCCGTTCACACTGCTTGCTGTCATGGGTCAGCCCCCAACCGGCATAAAACGGCATACCGAAGCAATAGACCGGCTTGCCAAGCAACAGGCCCTCAAAACCAAGCTGGGATGACACCGTATAGACAGCATCCACCACATTGAGCAGCGCATGGGGATGGCAGTGATCGGCCACCATCTCCACATCATCCAGGTTCAGACGGGCCAACACCCCACGCTTCTTGCCAAGGCGCATATTGTTAAAACGAGTGTCAGGATGGGTGCGCAGCAACAGGCGCGCATCGGGATGATTGCGGCGGGCAGCCTCCACCATCGCCACAAAATCTGCTTCACTGGCCAGGGCGCCCGGAATGGAGAGATCCCCTGCTACCTGATCGACCAGCAGGATCCTGGGTTTGGCGCTCTGCTGCAGACGAGTGGCAAGCCCTGATGGCAAGCCGCCATAGTCCCCGACAGCAGAGAGGGCGGTCACGCTGCCGCTGGCAATCGACTGGCCGGGGGCAGTGGCATAACAGTTATATTTGGTGATCCCGAGGCGTACCAGCTCATCGATCAGTCGCTCGGCCCGTGCCAACATCTGTGGCTCGCACGGGGTGGCAATCAATTGCTCAAGCTGGCTGGGCTGGCGGGCATCGTAATAGATCCCCACCGGATCGGCGATCAACGAGACCGCCTTGCCCCCTCTGGCGGGATGGCCTATATAACCGATAAAGCCATCTTCCAGCTGCCAATAGGGCAATCCTAACGCTTGTGCCTTCTGCTTAATCTGCTTGGTATTGGCTTTTTGGCCCCAACCAACTAAAACATCATTTTCAGAAAAAGAGACAACCCCTTCCATATGACGTAATGGGCAACCAAGCATAGGTTCAATACTGTTTTTTCTAGCAAAAATGCCTTTCGAACCCGTATATAAAGCCATATCATCTCAGCGAACTAAAGACTCCCTGCCGTAGTGCAGGGAGTGTAATTTAGATAAACAGATCTGCGGTCTCTAATGACTTGGCAGTACTATCTTTTACAGAGGTAAGGATGTCCGCGTTTAATTCGGGCCATTTAATACCAATCGAGGCATCATTCCATGCAATACCTCTATCGCTCACTGGTGCATAGTAATTGGTTGTCTTATATAAAAACTCGGCCGTTTCTGTCAGTGTGACAAAACCATGGGCAAACCCTTCCGGGATCCACAACTGTCGCTTGTTTTCACCTGACAAGTGAACCCCAACCCATTGCCCGAAGGTCGGTGAGCTTTTACGAATATCGACGGCGACATCAAACACTTCACCCGCCACACAACGCACCAGCTTGCCCTGGGCATGGGGAGGCAATTGATAATGCAAGCCACGCAATACCCCTTTCGACGATTTGGAGTGATTATCCTGCACAAAGTTAACCTGATATCCGACGGCCTCTTCAAACAACTTGTGGTTGAAACTCTCAAAGAAAAAACCACGCTCATCACCAAATACTTTTGGCTCAAAAATAAGCACGTCAGGAATCGCTGTCTTAATTACATTCATCTGTCTATCCACATTTGATCCAATTTTTATGGGGGAAGCATCTTCCCTCCCCCCTATATCACATCAGGCTTTGCCGACCATCTTTAACAAATATTTACCATAAGCATTCTTTGCCAACGGAGCGGCGAGATCACGAACCTGCTCGGTAGTAATAAACTTCTGGCGATAGGCGATCTCTTCCGGACAGGC
This sequence comes from Aeromonas sp. FL131, assembly GCF_049860615.1. Lineage (NCBI taxonomy): Bacteria > Pseudomonadati > Pseudomonadota > Gammaproteobacteria > Aeromonadales > Aeromonadaceae > Aeromonas > Aeromonas sp. FL131. Next base: position 4,602,749 of record NZ_CP187595.1, on the reverse strand, counting down.
CACTTTCAACCCTTGGCGAGTCTCGATGGTCTGAATAAAGTTGCTCGCTTCGATCAGACTTTCATGGGTACCGGTATCCAGCCAGGCATAACCACGGCCCATCATGGCCACCGACAGATTGCCTTGCTCCAGATAGATGCGGTTCACATCAGTAATTTCCAGCTCACCACGGGGCGACGGCTTCAGGCTCTTGGCGATCTCCACCACGCTGTTGTCGTAGAAGTAGAGGCCGGTCACCGCATAGTTGCTCTTGGGCTCCAGTGGCTTCTCTTCCAGAGAGATAACGGTACCCTCTTTATCAAATTCCACTACCCCATAACGCTCGGGGTCATGCACATGGTAGGCAAAGACGGTAGCGCCACTCTCTTTGGCCGCTGCGGCTTCCAACTGTTTCTGCAGGTCGTGGCCGTAGAAAATGTTGTCCCCCAGCACCAGCGCACAGGGGTCTGACCCGATAAACTCTTCACCCAGAATAAAGGCTTGTGCCAACCCGTCCGGACTTGGCTGCACCTTGTACTGCAAATTCAGACCCCACTGGCTGCCATCACCCAGCAATTGCTCAAAACGGGGGGTATCTTGCGGCGTGCTGATGATCAAAATATCGCTAATCCCGGCCAGCATCAGGGTGCTGAGCGGATAGTAGATCATCGGCTTGTCATAGATGGGCAGCAGCTGCTTGCTCACCGCCATGGTCACAGGATAGAGACGGGTGCCAGAGCCACCGGCCAGAATAATGCCTTTACGTTTGGTCATGATGCTTGTTTCTTATTTTTAAATTGCAAAAGAAAAGGATGGCTTGTGGCCACGCCTTTCTGTTTTATCCCTGCCAGCCAGGGAGGCAGTCACTACATCCCTGGCCAGTGATTTACTTACCGAGGATCTCGGTCAACATCCGCTCCACACCGACTGTCCACTCCGGCAGCACCAGATCGAAGGTGCGCTGGAATTTGCCGGTATCTAGGCGGGAGTTATGGGGGCGTTTGGCCGGAGTCGGGAAAGCGCTGGTAGGCACCCCATTAAGTTGCGTCACCGCCAGTTCAACCCCGGCTTCTCTGGCTTTGGCAAACACCAGCTGGGCGTAGTCAAACCAGGTAGTCGTACCGGAGGCAATCAGATGGTAGAGCCCGGCGACCTCGGGTTTGCTCTGCGCCACGCGGATCGCATGAGCGGTACAATCGGCCAGTAACTCGGCTCCGGTCGGGGCGCCGAACTGGTCATTGATGACTGACATCTCGCTACGCTCTTTGCCAAAACGCAGCATGGTCTTGGCAAAGTTGGCGCCGCGGGCGGCGTAAACCCAGCTGGTGCGGAAGATCAGGTGACGGGAACACAGCGCGGCCCCTTGCTCACCCGCCAGCTTGGTTTCGCCGTAGACGTTGAGCGGTGCCGTTGCATCGGTTTCCACCCAGGGGCGCTCACCGCTGCCATCGAACACATAGTCGGTGGAGTAATGCACCAACCAGGCACCCAATACTTCCGCTTCTTTGGCAATCGCTGCCACGCTGGTCGCGTTGAGCAGCTCGGCAAACTCCCGCTCGCTTTCGGCCTTGTCGACTGCGGTGTGGGCTGCGGCGTTGACAATCACGTCCGGCTTGACCAGACGTACCGTTTCGGCCACCCCTGCTGGGTTGCTGAAATCGCCGCAATAATCGGTGGAGTCAAAATCAACGGCAGTGATGCGCCCCAGCGGCGCCAGTGCGCGTTGCAGCTCCCAGCCTACCTGGCCGTTTTTGCCAAACAGCAGAATATGCATCAGGTACGCTCCCCGTAATTCTGTTCAATCCAGGACTGGTAGGCACCGCTCTTGACGTTATTCACCCACTGCTGGTTATCCAGATACCACTGCACAGTTTTGCGAATGCCCGACTCGAAAGTTTCTTGCGGTTGCCAATCCAACTCCGCGCTCATTTTGCTGGCATCGATGGCATAGCGGCGATCGTGACCGGGACGATCCGCTACATAGGTGATTTGATCGCGGTAAGAGCTCGCTTTCGGCACCATCTCGTCCAGCAGATCGCAGATGGTGTGTACCACCTCCAGATTCTGCTTCTCGTTATGACCGCCGATGTTGTAGGTCTCCCCGACCACGCCCGTGGTCACCACCTTGTAAAGCGCGCGCGCGTGGTCTTCCACATAGAGCCAGTCACGGATCTGGTCGCCTTTGCCATAGACAGGTAACGGCTTGCCATCCAACGCGTTAAGAATGACCAGCGGGATCAGCTTCTCGGGGAAGTGGTACGGGCCGTAGTTGTTGGAGCAGTTGGTGACGATGGTCGGCAGGCCGTAAGTACGGCGCCAGGCGCGCACCAGATGGTCGCTGGAAGCCTTGGAGGCGGAATAGGGGCTGCTGGGGGCGGCGTTTTTCAAGATAGTTGTCGCGCAAAGCTGTTTTAAGCAGCCTCTTTTTGCTCCGGCTCGGGTTTCTCGGGCCGCTCCGGATTTAGCATCACGGCACCGATAGGTGTCCAGTCTCGCGTCTTGCCACTCCACCTCGCTGGGTGTTGTGCTCGGGCGGCCTGGTACACAGCATCCCGTTTCGCCAGCAGGGCTTTATCGTCACCCCGATGCCGCTCGTTGGGTGTGACGAAGCGGATACGGCTATGCCGGTGCTCTTCGTTATACCAGGCCATAAAGTCGCGCACCCACTCCCTGGCCGCTTCCAGACTGGCAAAGCCGTCTGATGGCCACTGCGGACAGTACTTCAGCGTCCTGAACAATGACTCCGAGTACGGATTATCGTTGCTGACCCGAGGCCGTCCCCGCGAGGGCGTGACACCCAGGTCATGCATCTTGGTCAGCAGCGTGACTGACTTCATTGGCGCGCCGTTGTCCGAGTGCAAGACCAGCGGCTGCTTCCAGCACTGCTCGCGGATGATGCTCCGTTGCAGCAACGCCGCCGCCCGTTCACCGCACTCTTGCTCATGCACTTCCCAGCCCACCCCTTTGCGGCTGTAGATGTCCTCTATCAGATAGAGGTAGTAATACTGGCCGCGCACGAGTGACGGCAAGTAGGTGATGCGTATTCCGGCGAAGTTGAACAGCCATTCCGGCCAACGTGAACACCCTGATCCTTAACGCGCTCACGTCACCCCGTTTCTAACTCGAGTGTTCAGATTGGGTCAACTCACTTCTCCTCTTTCTCATCGATTCTCCCTTCAGTGACAGCCGGTGAGCGTTGTGCATCAGCCGGTCCAGGATCGCATCTGCCAGAGTGTTGTCCCCCAAGCTCGCGTACCACTCTTCCGTTGGCAGCTGACTGACCACGACCGTCGAGTATTTCCCGTACCGATCATCCATGATCTCCAGCAGGGCGTTGCGCTGCTCGGCATTCACCGCTTCCAGTCCCCAGTCATCCAGGATCAGCAGCTCTATCCTTGCCAGTTGACCCAGCAGTCTGGCGTAACTGCCATCTACCTTGGCCTGGCTCAGCTCAAGTAGCAGACGCGGCAGCCGGTAGTAACGAGTGCTGTGCCCCTGCTGACAGGCTTGGTAGCCCAGCGCACAGGCTAGGTAGGTTTTTCCGCAGCCACAGGGGCCGGTAATGAGCAGGTTCTGGCCCCGGCGCAGCCACTCTCCTTGGGCCAGGTTTGCCACCTGTGACCGCTCCAGGTTGCGTGCAGACTGGTAGTCCACCTCTTGCACCGTGGCCTGGAGTTTGAGCCTCGCCTGCTTGACCAGCCGAGCTTGTTTACGCTGCTCCCGGCTCAGTTGTTCGTGTTCGACCAGCAGGCTTAGCCGCTCGATGAAGGGCAGCCCTTCGTAGGTACTTGCCTGTTCCAGTTGTTGTTGCACGGCATCCGCCATGCCGGTCAGTTTCAGGTGTCTCAAGCGGGTCAGCGTTTGTTGGGTCATGGGACGTATCCTCTTTAGTGGAAGCTCTGGGGGCCACGGATGTTCTCGTGCTCTTGCGGTAACTCTGGGTAGCTCAGCGGGCTTGCGGGCAGTTGGTCGCGGCCACTGGTCAGCACCGACTTGAGCTGTTTGAGTCGCACCAGACCTTCCCGGTTGGCCAACTGGCAACAGGCTTCAACCCGTGATGGCGGATACTCCCGGCTAAGACTCAGCAGCCCCAGGCAGAGTCGGTATGCCTGCTCGGCATGGGCTTTCTCTTCCAACCGTTCGCTAACCCAGCACAAGGTGCTCGGTCCGATGTCAGCAGCCCACTGTTTAAGACGCCCTGGGGTCCAGCGTTGCTGCTTGCTGTGACGTTCCGGCATGTGCTCAGGGAGCGTGCTCATCCCCGGGATGGTTTTACGTGGATGGCTCGCGACCAGCTGTTGCTGGTGATAGACCTGAAGCAGTGTGTCGCCTGCATGGAGCTCCAGTTGCTGACCCACATACTGGTGTGGCACCGAGTAATGGTGCTGCTCATAACTGACGTGATAGTCGATGTTGACCTTGACCGTTTTGATGGCGACATAGCGATAGGGATGCACCGGCAGTGGTCCCAGTGCCGGGCGGTCCAACTGCTCAAATGCGTCACGTCGGTTACCGGGCAGTTGCTTGAACGGACGCTCGTTGAGTTCGTTCAGCAAGGCACGGATGCACTGGTTGAGTTCGGCAAGCGAGAAGAAGGTCTGATGGCGTAGACGGGCCAGGATCCAGCGCTCGACGATCTGCACACCCACCTCCGCCTTGGCCTTGTCCTTGGGCTTGTAAGGACGAGCTGGCATCACCGCCACCTGATAGTGCTCGGCCAACTGCTGGTAGCTGGGGTTGAGCTCGGGATCGTATCGGCAAGCCTTGCTGACACCGCTCTTGAGGTTGTCGGGGATCAGCAGTGCCGGTGTCCCGCCGAAAAACTCAAAGGCACGGACATGGCTTTGCAGCCAGTCCGGCAGTGACTGTGACCAGGTGGCCTCGGCAAAGGTGTAGTTGGACGCACCGAGCACGGCGACAAAGACTTGTGCCTGACGGACCTCACCCGTAGTCGGCGACACGATGGGCACCGTGGGCCCGCAGTAGTCGATAAAGAGCTTTTCCCCCGCCTTGTGGATCTGGCGCATGGAGCGCTTTTGCAACTGACACCAGGACTTGTAACGGTCACAGAACTGGGAGTAGCTGTAACAGCTATTGGGATAGCGCTGGGTGTACTCCTCCCAGAGCAGCTGTTTGGAGACCCCCTTGCGCTTGAGCTCCTGATGGACAGAGGGCCAATCCGGCACAACATGGCGGGCCGAGATGGTGGTATCGGCCTGCGGATAGAACAGGGCAGCCAGTCGGCCATCATCAAGCTCGGTAGGTAAGGGCCAGGTAAGGCCGAGCGCCTGGGCACTTTTGAGGAGTTTCTGGATGGAGCCGACACTGACCTTGGTACAGATACTGATTTGGCGAACAGAGAGGTCAGCTTCCAGCCGCAGTCGCAGTACTTCACGAATTTTACGCATTGCAATCCTCTTGGCAGACATAGGCTCTTCCCTGGCAAAAGGGAGAGCGTATCAAAGGTTGTTAAATCAATGCGTTAAGGATGATTCCGGTGAATGTGAACAGTGATTCCGGGATGTTGAACACTGTTTCCGGAAAGGAGGGGCGAAGTGTTCAGGTTGAACCGGAATGAGCGTTCACATTGGTCCGGAAATGGTGTTCACGTTGAATCGGAATTGGTGTTCATGATCGGCCGGAATATGCAGGTGATATCCCAGGACCACACTTGATTGGGCCCAGTCGCGGTATGGCTGGTTGGTACCGGCACATGACGCGGTGGCTGGCTACGGCCACGCCTGTGCTGCTGGTCAGCCGCCCGCAAGATGCGATAGAAGCTCGACTCACTGGCCAAGTAGCGCCCCTGGTCGGCCAGCCGTGGCACAATTTGACTCGGCGGCAACGAGGCGAACTCCTGGCTATTGCAGACGTCCAGCACGGCCTGCCGCTCCTCTGGGCTCAATGCATGAGCAGGTATGGAACGAACCGCATCCGGTCGCCTATCGGCACTCAGCTCAGGCCCGGCCAACCAGCGCTGGAGCGTGCGCAGACTCAGCCCCAACACCTCGGCCGCAGGATGCTTGCGGGCGCCAGCTTCAAGCGCTTCGCGCCACCATGCAACGTATTGCTGCCGCTCTGGCAACGAGGTCAGTTGTCCTCGTCGACGTTGCTCCAGTAGGCATCGAGCTTTTTTTGCAATATCAGCAGAGCTGCCGCCTCGGCCAGGGCCTTGTCTTTGCGCCGCAGCTCTTGCTCCAGTTGCCGGATACGCTTCTTGTCCGCTTTGGCCTGTGCCTTCTCCGCCTGTTGTAAGGTACGAGCGGATTGCTGGCCCAGAATACAGGCTTGGCGCCATTGCTGGACTTGCTCGGGATAGAGACCCTTACGGCGGCAGTACTCACTGAGTTCAATCTCGGAAAGCGCAGCGGTTTCCAGCACGACGGCGAACTTGGCCTCGGCGGGCCATTCATCGGTCAGTTTGTTGTCCCCGGGCACAGGAGACCCTCCGTCTTTGGCGTGTTTGCGCCAATTATACAGAGTGACCTCGCTGATGTTTTCCTGCCGAGCCAACTCGGCCACCGACATATTGATGGGCGGCAGCAGCTTCTTGAGCAAAGCAGCCTTGCGCTCACTTGAATAACGAGCCATTCGACACTCTTTATCCGCCCCCGGTCTTCACATTTAGATTATTCAGATTAGGCGACAACTATTCTGACACCGGGGGGGGCGTAGGGGGTGGTCTCGGTAAAGAGCGGCAATGGTTCACCGACCGCTACTTCATCAGGATGGGGCAGATCACCATATACCTCGTCTGTGGAGATGTGGTGGAAGCGGAAGGCCGCCTTGCGTACCTCGTCCAGACCGTTCCAGTAAGCGCGAGCCGCTTCCAGCAACATATAGGTGCCGACGATATTGGTCTCGATAAAGTCAGCCGGCCCTGTGATGGAGCGGTCAACATGGCTCTCGGCAGCCAGATGCATCATGGCATCCGGCTGGTGCAGGGCAAACACCCGATCCAGCTCGGCACGGTTGCAAATATCCACCTGCTCAAACACATAACGCTCGCTTGTCGATACATCGGCTAGGGATTCCAGATTGCCGGCATAGGTAAGTTTATCGAGATTGATGACTGCATCCTGAGTATCACGGATGATATGGCGCACCACGGCAGAGCCGATAAAGCCGGCACCGCCGGTCACGAGGATTTTCATATTAAACACTAGCCTTTTCGGTTTTTTGTGAGGTCAGGGAGTTGATATAGTCAGTCACAAACTGGCCAATTTCATGATGCCTCATACCATAGGCAATATTGGCCTTCATATAACCAGCCTTATTGCCACAGTCGTGGGACAGCCCTGTCATATGGAATGCATCAACAGTTTCTTGCTCAATCAACATGGCTATCGCGTCGATCAACTGGATCTCATTACCAGCTCCAGGAGGCGTCTTTTTGAGCAAGGGCCAGATATTATTGCTCAACACATAACGACCAACAACGGCCAGGTTGCTGGGGGCTTCATCAATATCCGGTTTTTCAACCAACCCGGTAATGGGTGCGGACTGACCTAGCTGCAACTTGACCTGATTGCAATCAGCTATCCCATATTTATCGGTATCAGCTCTTGGCACAGGCTCAACCATTACCTGGCTTTGTCCAGTCAACTTGTAACGCACCAACATGGCAGCCAAATTTTCGGTGTGTTGATCGGCAGTATATTCATCCAGAATGACATCGGGTAAAACAACTGCGAACGGTTCGTCACCGATGACCGGATAGGCACACAAAATGGCATGGCCCAATCCTTTGGCTTCTCCTTGACGCACATGCATGATGGTCACATTTTTCGGACAAATATTCTGTATCTCGTCGAGCAGCTTTCGTTTAACGCGAGATTCGAGTGTCGCCTCCAGTTCAAACGAAGTATCGAAATGGTTTTCGATAGCATTTTTTGAAGAGTGGGTTATAGTGATCAGTTTGCTAAAGAATATGCATATATTTTCGCGTTATTGGCTAGCTCAGTTCGTTTCTTTTCTTTATTAATCAATAATGTTATTGCATCAACCCAACGCTGGGGAACATTCTCCAACAGAATACCGTTGATATTTTGTTCGATAAAATCCTTATAGGGAGCACGATTACTATATACACCCACAGCACCCATTCTGACAAAGTCATAAAATTTTACAGGGCCGCGAGCAAAATTAAAATCTGAGTCAAGCAGCGGTGCCAATCCGATATCCAACTGATGGGTCTTGGTATATGCAAGATAATTTTGCCAACTCATGGGATGCAACACTGAAACTCTTGGCAGGTCTCGATAATATTTATAGATATCATGTTCGCCAAAAATTTCAAAGCTGGCACTAGGGCAGGCTTCCAATACCCCCTCGACGATTTGCCGCAGCCAGTACTTCTCTTCCCGATGAGAGCTTGAACCATGATAAGCGATTCTTACTGGTTTTCTTTTTTCAAGAAGTAATGGCGATGGTTTTGCGGAAACCATTTCCGGGTTAAGGTGGGAATACTTTTTAGCCAAAAAAGCAGTTGAAACCCAAATGTCATCGCAATACTGTGTGATCCATCGATGTTGAGCCGCCGACCGCCTTATTATCTTGGTACGATACTCTTTCGGTAACGTAGATAGAGCCGTCGGATCAAACAGATCATCATCCATGAAATAAACTATCCGAGAGCATCTGTCGATATATCTTTCTATGTGCTGTTGCCACTTCGGAGAGATAAATCGAATAATGACAAGGGCAGATCCTTCCGGAATAGATATTTCAGGGGAAACAAGAATGTCAACGCATTGACATCTTGCATCAGGAAACCGCCCGGTTATAGCCGATTCAAAATAGGCCAATGTCGGGGAATTCCCTTCATGCAAGATAAACAACTTATGACAATCTAGCGTAACAGCCCTCTGGTTTCCATAACTCTGCTTGTTAAGCTTTAAATATGGTTTAAACAATTTTTTTCTAATTATCTCATCCATATAAAGATTACTCAGATAGGATGGCTAAATATGATTGGCATTCCAACCTCATAAAAAATCAAAATCGATAAGAAAAATTTTCATGTGTTAAAAAATTAACATTATAACATGTGTCATTATTCAAATGATGCCCCATTTTATTTTTCATATAATAAACATCTCGTTGGAGTCTAGCTTGTTTCTCTCATGCATTCGTACGCCATGAAAAGTCTTCATGGGTGAGGGTCAGATTGGGGTTATAATAAGGGTCACTCAGCAACAGTTCACCCCATCGATTTTGCATCCATCTCACTTCGCTGCTAAATCTCTGCTGTTTTTCTGGTGTATCTTCAAAACCTCTGCTCACCGACTCGTGATGGATCATTTCAGCAAAAGGGGTCCAAAGATTACGGTATCCGGCTTCACGCACTTTCAGGCAAAAATCCACATCATTGAATGCAACTTTAAGCTCAGTATTCAGCCCACCAACTTGCTCAAATACCGCTTTACGCACAACCAAGGCAGCCGCGGTTACCGCAGAATAGTTCTGCACCAGACTCAACCGGGAGTGATATCCGTGGTGATGCTTGCCAAAATATTTATGGCTGTGGCCAGCAATACCACCAATACCCAATATGACCCCCCCATGCTGAATGCGCCCATCAGGGTAATACAGCTTGGCGCCAACACAACCAATATCAGGGCGGCTGACCTGACTGACCATCTCGTCCAGCCAACCGCCATCCAAAATCTCGATGTCATTGTTAAGTAATGCAACAATGCTGCCTTTGGCCGCGGCGACCCCAGCGTTGTTGATTGCCGAGAAGTTAAACTCATCATCGAAGTCAATAATCCGGGCCTGATTATGATTCCGCAACGTTTTAAAGTAGCTCAGCGTTTTTTGGCATTGGCTTTGGTTATTCATCACCAACAGTTCGAAATTCGAATAATCCGTGAACTTGTAGATACTATCAATACATTGTTTCAGCAGTTCATAGCCATCACGGGTAGGTATGATAATGCTTACCAATGGTCTGGGCTCCGGCATCGGCCATTGCACACGAAAACAGTTATTTAAGGCATGCTTACTGACCCGAATGTCCTGCTCTGAGGGCGCAAAGTAATGAGTTAACGCGGCAAGCCCGGCTTCCTGGGTATAGTTTTTTTCGCTGCCACTTAACGCGGTTGAGCCTTCTATTGCACGCCAGTGATACAAAATGGCTGGGACATGCACAATGTCCTCATCCTTTACCTTGGCAATGCAGCGCAACAACAGGTCATAATCTTGGCTGCCTTCCACACCTTCTCGGAAGCCACCGGCAGAGCGAGCCAGGGTGGTATCCAATACTGTAAAGTGACAAATATAATTGTGGGAATAAAAGAGATCGCGATTCCAAGCAGATTTAAAATGAGGGTTAAAACGCTGCCCTGCCTCATCTATTTTGTCTTCATCGCTGTAGAGCACCTTTGCATGCGGCTTGGCATTTAACGCCTGCACTACTGATAACAAAGCATCTGGCGCCAAACAGTCATCATGATCCAGTAGCCCGATATAAGCTCCGCTGACAAGCTCAAGGGCACTGTTACTGGCGGCGGAAATATGACCATTTCTCGTCCGATAACAAACGTTGATGCGGCTATCCTGCATGCTGTACTGCTCAAGCAACGGCCGAATATGTGCCTGAGTAGACGCATCATCGGCAATGCACAGTTCCCAATGAGGATACGACTGACAAATGACCGACTCAATAGCTGACCGCAAAAAGTCCTCATTGATATTATATGTCGCCATCACTAACGAAATCAGTGGTTTAACCGTCAGTGATGCCAGGGCTGTGGTCACTTGCTTGGGTTGTAAGGGGGGCGGCTCATAGAGCGCCAACCACTGACTGTAAGGTATACCTCGCTGTGCTGACTCAAAACACTTGCCGTAAAGGGCCAACAACTCAGTGTCAGATTGCTGCTTGCAATCAGTCATGCCCCTTCCAGACAGTTTTTTTACCATCAGCTTACGGGCATACCCCGCAGTCAAGCGACTTAAGGAAACTTGGTTAACCGTTAAAAAACAGGCTTGTTCCAGCGGGTCAAAACGCATTCGCAGCGGCTTGCTGGCAAAATAGACGGCCCGCTTGCTCAATTTCCCCGATTGCAATGGCAGCACTATGGCCTCTTGTTCAACAAAGCCATTGCCATAGTCTACATAGAGCTTGGCCTCCATCCGCGTCACTGTGCTGCTAAGCTGCACCGAAAACATAAACCAACCGGCGCGAAATCCCCCAAGCGGCTTTACTCTGAAGCTCGGGTCGTCGCCGACCGAACGCCACTGATACAGCCCCGCAGCACGATACAGTTCACGGACTGGTTGCAGCTCAAAAACCGGAGATGGGTAAAGCTTGCTGCACCACTTTTGCCAGCCACGTTGCAGGCGGCTAAGGCCCATCGCCTTGCGCTCCCGAGTGGCCAATAGATCAAGAACTTTGCCTATTTCTTCATTCAGTGAGGGCAACCAAGGCTCAAGCCAGTCGCAGCGCTCATCATTAAGGTCATGTTGTTTAAAAAATCTGTCGAGGCGCTGGCTGCTCGTGGTGGCACGCCCCCGGGGCTGCTTACGAGTTTTGAACTCTTCATAGGATTTAATCACATAGTGATTAACCCTTAAGCCCTCCCAGCAAACTTGCTGACTCATGCCCTCTGGATGCTTACGATCAAAGGCCATTTGTTTGCCATTAGGGTAGGCATATCCCCCCGCACTCAGGTCTGCTTTGTGGGGATTGCTCATCCGCAGGCAACTGCGCGGCCTCACTATGGTTTTAATATGCCGGTTAACCCCCTGATGCTGAAATGCTCTGTGGCTAAAGCGCTCTGTCACCAAATCGGGCCCTGCCTTGTGCTGGCCGGATGAGCCAAACACCGCCCAGTTCATGCCAATGGCACCAATCCTGGCATCGTCACTCAGGGCTAAGAGTCTCTCCCGCACCGTCTCTCCCGGCGTCGGTACAATAAATTCATCGGCATCGATAAAGGCCAGCCAATCAACCTGATTTCCGAATTTTGCCAGCAGCAGGTTATAGGCTGGCAATTGCGGCGCCCCACCTGCTGGGGTAGTAAAGCGCACTCGGGTAATCAGCCCTGCTGCATGCAACGCAGTTAACAGCTCAGAAGAACCATCTTCACTGTCATTATCGGCAATGTAAAAGCGCTCAAACCCCATCAGGCGATGGAAGGCCAACCACTCAATAATATAGGGGTGTTCATTTTTAAAAATGGCCGCTATGCCTAAAATCATTCTGTATACCTGAAAAAGCCGGATGTATTGAGCCGTGCAACTAACGCGCTAATAACGCGCTAAAAAGGTGGGATATATTACTGCTTATGATTCAGAAAGGTCGTTATGTCGTGGTCAACTAAATGCAGCCCCGGCAGGCGAGGCCGCAACGTATCACATTGCTTAAAAATCGTTCGCACTAGTCAGCACCAAACAAATCACGGCTATAGACCTTGTCCTTTACATCCAACAATTCATCTACTAGACGGTTGGCCACAATCACATCGCAATCCGCTTTAAAGGCAGCAAGGTCTTTGTACACCTTGGAGTGGAAAAATTCGTTTTCCTTCATTACAGGTTCATACACCACTACCTCAATGCCCTTGGCCTTAATACGCTTCATAATGCCCTGAATGGCCGAGGCACGAAAATTATCCGAACCCGCCTTCATAATCAGCCGATGAATACCTACACGCTTAGGATTGCGCTTCATAATAGAGTCGGCGATAAAGTCCTTGCGGGTGTTATTGGCATCCACAATGGCACGGATCAGGTTATTGGGCACATCCTCGTAGTTGGCGAGCAACTGCTTAGTGTCTTTTGGCAAACAATAGCCACCATAGCCGAATGAGGGGTTGTGATAATGGTTGCCGATACGTGGGTCGAGGCCTACCCCTTCAATAATCTGACGGCTGTCTAAACCGTGGGTTTCAGCATAGGTGTCCAGCTCATTAAAGTAAGCAACCCGCATCGCCAGATAGGTATTGGAAAACAGCTTAACGGCCTCTGCTTCTGTGCTGTCGGTAAACAGTATAGGGATGTCTTGCTTCACTGCGCCTTCGGCCAACAACTTGGCAAAAACTTCCGCGCGTTCACTGCGCTCGCCGATAATAATGCGGGAGGGGTACAGGTTGTCATAAAGCGCTTTGCCCTCACGTAAAAACTCAGGTGAGAAGATGATGTTGTCGGTGCCAAACTGTTCTTTAATCGCTTTGGTGTAACCCACAGGTACAGTTGACTTAATCACTATCACCGCGTTGGGGTTAACCGCCAGCACATTTTCAATCACAGCTTCGACTGAACGGGTATTAAAGTAGTTGGTGGCCACGTCATAATCTGTTGGCGTGGCGATAACCACAAAATCTGCGTCTTTATAGGCGCGTTGCCAATCGAGGGTTGCTGTCAGGTTTAACGATTTTTTTTTCAGGAGCAATTCAATCTCAGTGTCCTGAATGGGTGAGATACCGTCATTAATCATGGCCACTTTCTCTGGCACAATATCAACGGCAATAACTTCATGGAGCTGTGCCAGCAGCACCGCATTGGACAATCCAACGTATCCGGTTCCGGCGATGGTAATTTTCATGTTCTAAATCTCACAACTGAGAAATTAAAAAACGTGGACTATAAGAGTTAGGTGGTTACGGAAAATTTGATATGGCTACATATCATATGGAACAGATGCCTCGTGTCGTATGATTTTGGATCCTAGCAGCACAGGTGGAGTTACATCTATAAGCCTTTATGACTGAGCATAGTTAATCTAAAGAGCACTCAACTTGCAACGCTTCATACTCAGTTGGTGTGCCACAAAAAATGACTTCACTTCTTTCTATTATGTGATATTTGATAGTTCGACCTTTCTCGATAAGATAATTGTATAATGGTGCTACGTACAATTCGCCGGCATCCCAGATGTCTTTTGGTAAGGTGAGGTAATGTTCGTATGCATCACGGAACTCACTGATACTGGAAAAATGATAAAGGCCAGTACAGCATAAATCTGAAATAGGATTTTTCTCAGTAGTCTTAATAACATCCAGATCACTGTTACATGATGGCATGACGAATGACCAGTTTTCACCTTCGCCTTTAAAAACCTCTAAATAAGAGCTGGTACCAATGACATCTGAAGGATATGAAAAATTTGGCCTGATGGTATCAATGTTAAAAATTGTAATGGCTGACTGACTATTCAGATCTTTATTTAATGCCAAGTATACGGTTTCCGCCTGCCCTCGGGTTTCTTGCTCTAAAACATGGATATGGTAGTTTTTTACACCCAAGTGAGCGAGTCGGTCGTTCACAAAGTCCAACGTATCGTAAACATCACGTACAATAAATACAAAGTGTTCGGATTCGAAATAGCTAGAGAAACTTTTTACACAAATGTCAAAAAGAGGCTCGCCGTGAAGTTCTAACATATATTTTGGCTTGGTATAACCCGCTTTGAAAAAGCGGGAGCTAAGTCCAGCCATTGGAATAATTATCATGCTTCAATACTCTTGATTACATTGTAAAGTCTAAAGGCATTAGCAAAGAGTGCTTGTTGCCTTTGTTTATTGTCGCTATGAAGTGGCAACATCGACAGGAATAAATGAATCTGCATTGCATATAAAGACAGTTTATCAATCTCATAGCGGTCAGATATTATCTCAACGAAGGCATCTTGCAATTCAAAATATTCTGGATTTATATCCAATTTGAAATCAATGTTTTTGTTATCGCCATCAAAGTAAATATTGAAGTAACCGGCAATAATCCAGTCATAAAGTCCAATCACAGAGTGAGACAATTTTGCTATGTCATATCTATAATCGCCAAAGATAGTCAACTCTCCAGTTGGTGTGACTCCTCTTGGGTCAATAACCTTCACCCTTTCAGTCCTGAAGTCATAGATAATATTACTGAAGCAAAGGTCACCGTGCATTATAGTTTGCGCGGATAAATCTGTTGGCAAATATATCTCGATTTCCTGCAAGATCTTATGAACCGAAACAGGTTCGGAATCATTAAAAGACCATTTGTCATGAGCACTAAACCCAAAGTCAGAGCAGAATTGCTGAAACCTCTCTTTGGTCTTATGGCCGAATAATTCCGAGATAGTACCTTGAGATGAACTATCTCTCACACTGTTTTTGCAGTAGTCTACAAAAGTAAGACAGTTTGATAAAATATTGAGGAGTTTACTCTGTGGTAAAGCTGAGAAAACAAAAAGTTCATTCAAGGCTGTGTTATATAGATATTCAAGTTTATAAGATTTTGAGTTATCAGAATACTCTTTTAGCAACTGAGGTGTGTATAGCTTCAGCTCTTGTGGAATATTTGAGAACCATTGTGACTCAGCTTCAATCTTACTATGTTTGACACTCGACTTTTCAACTGATTCGCCTGTTATGGTTAACTCGTTAAATGATCTCTGAGTAGTATACTGTACTTTTGATTTATAAAATGTGTTGATATGTCCAAAGTCTAGCCAGTCATCAACAGTCAAAGTCGTCAGACCATAATTCACACGATACTTATCGAGTGCACAAATGAAATCAAACTTATTAAGCACCAACTCCTTAATAAAGAGATTTGCACTTGAAAAGGCAAAATACCCACAAACCACGTCTCGGGATCTCAAAGATGTGTCAGCATTAAATCCATTGCTGCCAAAATGTGCCCAGTGATAAAAATCCTGTGACTGACTTACCGACACAATATCATAGTCATATGGAAGTGATTTAAATAAGGTATCTCCTAACAAAATCCTTATAGACTGAGTTGGCTTGTCTTCTATAAGATTAAATGCAGTGACAATGGCATTACCGAGAGATAG
The DNA here is from genome assembly GCF_049860615.1 of Aeromonas sp. FL131. NCBI lineage: Bacteria > Pseudomonadati > Pseudomonadota > Gammaproteobacteria > Aeromonadales > Aeromonadaceae > Aeromonas > Aeromonas sp. FL131. Next base: position 4,586,983 of record NZ_CP187595.1, on the reverse strand, counting down.
CCCGGAGTCTACTCTGATAATATTGACGCAATTATCGATTAACCACTTTTGGTCTGATTCAGTGACAATATAACACTCGGGCAAAACTAAAAAGACAGGCAGACCTTCCTGATTCAGCGCTACTTGATGTTGAAAAAGCCGTTTGTTTGCAAGAGGCAAAAAACTTGGAGGGATATGACCAAATTCAGCGCCAAGTTCTTGTTGAACGTATGCGCCAGACATAATCAGGAGCATGGTTTCTCCTTGGCCAACATATCGGTGATTTCGTCGAATGACATACTGACAAACTCTGAAGGACGAACTGCTTTGTCATCGATATAAAAGCCATCATGCCCACACCAAGGCTTTCCGACAATTATTTCGTCATATGGTACATTATGTTCATCTAGCCACTTAATAATGACTGGTAATGTGTGAATATTTATTTTGCCTACATTACCTTCGTAGGATCTCATATTGCGTGCTGTTGCTACTACTATAATGAACTCATTTTTTTTATATTCATGTAGCTGTCTTATTAATTCATGATTGGGTAAAACATTACTATAATCTGAAGTGTTACCAAGTGTTATAGTTCCATCAAGGTCTACTATTAGCTTTTTCATTAATTACTATTCCTGATCTAAAAAAATGGCTTCTTTAAGCTTGACATACAAATCAGATTCTTTTGAAATATCATTAAGAATAAGAGACTCTAGTGTGTTAATGCATATTGACTCTCCGTCAAAATAGCTACCAAAGCTTATATCTTCTTTAGCGTCGTATACCATGATATTACTTGTTAGAAGATTTGCATAGCAACTTGCATGTGGCTCCAAATTTTTGAAACCTTCAACTTCGAACAGTGAGGAACATTTCTGTAAATAATTTGAATAAAGCTCGCTATAGACTTTCATAACCTTGGGAGTACCCATAGCAAACTGGTCCCCCATATAAATGTTATCTGTATGAATATTAGCTGGAGTATCCGCTATAATTACATTAGAGAAATCATCGAATTTAAATTTACGCAGGTCAAATGAAAATTTAGTTAATTCTCTATCTGGTCTTATTCTAATAATAAGATCATATTTACCAGGTTCTGGTATCATATCCCAGCACTTGTTAATCATCATATACATCTTTTCTATATTGGAAAGCTGCATGTGATCTTCATCATTTACTATAATAACATTCTTAGTATTGTATGCAGATTGTAAATCTAAGTCGTTTATTAACTCCGTTCTATTTAAATGACTAATGAGTGTAGGGAATTGTTTTTCGAACTTCGGAAAACCAAAGCTTGATATAAAGTCTTTGAATACTTGCGAAACATTTGGAGTTATAACCCTATCGAGATGAGACGGATGTAATTTTTTCCTTCCAATTTGTTCCCAAACACAGACATATGAGTCTACATCATGTGCATTAAAGCCAAAAGCACTCCAGGTAGACAAGGCTTGTTTGTAACCTCGTAATTGGCCAGAAATACAAACAGCAATTTTAAGCTTCTCATTAGTTTTGATACTAAGTTCGGATGAACGTGAGTATGGTTTAGTTAAAATATCATTGTAAGCTAATTTTAGAATTGGGTTACTAAGTTTATTCAGTGCTTTATATTCTATAACACTTTTAATGTTTTTCTCATGAATAGGCAAAAACGACATTGCGCGAAGGATAAGCTTTTTATTATTGGTTTCTAGTAACTGTTCGACAAATTTTATATCTAGTTTTTCCAATAAACCAAAACATGCTTTTGTATAGTAGTCTAATTCATTAATAGACTCTAGTTCCCTTCTGTAGAATTCATATTTAGTGCGATTAGTACGGTAAAGAACATAGACATAATCACATAAACTAGTAGGTGTAATGAAATTAAATTTTTCTCTTGAGAGCTCTATTAGTACCGCTTTAAATATTTTGTCATTTTCAATGTAATGTAGATTGGCGCATATGGTTTTACTATTTACCGACTTTATGTCATGCAGCCAATTCTTAAATGCCAGATTATAATTTTTATTTTCAATTTCGTGTAGAAACGCACTCTCACCTAAATCTAATACCGAATCAGTATCCCTGTTATAATCAGCAGGCTTACGCCGATCCCATCTAACATTGTCTTTTACTATTTTTGCTGGAAAGCCCGCAATAATAACATTCTCGCGATTAAAAGGTTTTGTAACTACGGCTCTTGATGCGACAGTGCTATCATTTGATATCTTGCTACCCTTATTAAAGTAGACGGCTTCACCTACCCACACTCGACTACCTATCCAGATGTCCCTAGGAATATTTGTTGCTCTTCCTGTAGTAATATCAACAATGGAATGCCCATCAGATGTCCGAGCCTTAATATCCCATGAGAAAAGACAGTTGTCTCCTATGTAACATGCTTCGTTCCCATCATTCATTTGTAGCTCAAATCCGCCACAGCTGAAGTTATCGCCTATCCGAAGCTGTTGTCCATCCCCCCTTATAGATATGACTTTCAAACATCGAATATTCATATCGGATTTTCCTATGAAAATGTTTTTACCTTCGCCTTTAAGATTTATTGACAGCTTGTGATAGAGGTTGCACGATCCAAGAGTAATCACATTGTCGTCACCTGAGATAAATATTTGGCTTAACTCGAATGTTGCGCCTTCCTCAATTAAGACCTTATTGTTTTTTCCGTCTGTTTTTACAACAAGACCAGGTATGCTATTCAAATCTTCAGTGGCATAGAAAGTGGTCATATGTTTACTCTATAAATCATAAGCTTGAAAAAAATCTAATTTCTGTAAGAGCAGCTTTTCGCACACTAAATTCCTGCGATTTATCTATAGCGGCATCAACTATTCGCTGCCTCTCGAAGCTTGGCATTTGAAAAAATTTGACTATATCGGTAACAATTTCGCTTTCATTCTGCATATCATGCACAAAGGAGTTTATGCCATGTTCTGCATATTCGTAGCCACCACCAACAGCAGGAATTACCGGGACACAACCACATGCCATCGCTTCCAGGCTGGTTCTGCCAAATGCCTGAAAATCTGAGGCATCCAAAAACATGCCACTGCCGCGAAGCAAGCTGGCGACTTGTACCCGTTTCAATACACCATGATTGGTAAACTCAAAATCGCGTACGACATTGGAGGATTCCAACTCGTCATTAGTACAACCGAAGATATCAACCGAAAGCTGTGGCAGTGTTTTTTTAACGGCTCTGAGGATCCGCATAGTGCGATATGGTGCCCGTCTGGGAGACTTGGGTCTAACCATGGCCGACAGTCTGAGCTTGTTGTAATCTAAATTGGGAAAATAGACTGAGTGGTCTATGCTGGGCTCTACTTTAGCCACTTTTACACCATGGTTTTTATAGACAATATTTTGTTGCCACTGGGTTTTTGTAAATATGTTTAAGCCAGGTATTGCTGTATAACTGTCATAAGCTTCCTGCCACAGTGGGCTGCCCTTCTCCGAGAAGAGTGGTTCATAGTCCTGCACATAATAAGCAGGAATAACACTGGGTTTAAGCTTTTTGATAGCCTTTAGTATTTTTACTGAGGTAAAAATGGTTGCAACAACAATTGAACCTTCTGCAATGTTGGCGGCCAAATCTGTTTCGTTTTTGAATTCAATAAAACGACCGACAACCAATGGCATATCTGCATAGTTGACTTTCATGGACATCATGTTTCCGCTGTTTATCGCAACGTGAACATCTATGCCCATAGATATCATTTCGTTTGCCTCTTGAATGACGGAGTGCGCGCCACCACCACCGCCACCTACAGGGAGAATAAATACAACTTTCATTTACATTCCTTAAACTTCATAAAGAGGAGCGATCGTTTGACGTGCCTTTACTAAAACGTCATGATTGTAAAGTTTTTTAGAGACAAGTCCCCAGTTGTAGTCTGGGTGTTTTTTCTTCAAAGCAACGCTGCCTTTCTCGGAAAGTTCCGTTCTGGTGTCGTGCCCAAAACTTTTTGACTTATGATGGTATACATAACTATTCGGGCATACTAATAGACGATATCCATTCGCAATTAATCGCGCACAAAGGTCGTTCTCTTCTCCATAGCCCTTTGGAAAAGCAATTTCGTCTAGCTTTCCGACCTCAAAAAATAACTCTCTTTTGATTAACTGACAAAAGCCATTTAATACCCCGGCGTCGGCAAATTCATATTGCCGATTTAAGTTAAGCTGGAAGGCAATATCATTTGGTGTCAGACCGGCTGGTATCAGGTTGAAGTCCCATCCACCATTCTTTGAGAGAACATTAGGTACAGACTGCCAACTTGCAGCGTTCCCAAGAGGGCCAATAATGGCAACCTTGTCTTCAGTTGTCCCTTCCAGAAGATTCTCAAGCCAAAATGGTGTTACCACAGTATCGCTATTTAACAACAAGACCCACTCTGACACTGCTAGTTCAAAGCCTTTATTAACGTTAGCGGTGTAACCTACATTCTGTTCTTGATGGTGCACAGAGATAAAATCGTATTTATCGGCATATTCATCAAGCACATCGGATATTCCATCGGTAGAGCAATCGTCAACTAGTAAGATTCTATATGCTATATTAGTGTGTTTGATTATTGATTCTAAACACTCAATCACAAACTCTTTTGCATTATATACAGGAATCACGATGTCAACTGGTGAGTACTTTGACTTTTTCACATTAACGGTATCGGTCTTCACCTCTGTTGGATTTCTTTTTAATACATCGTAGTATCCGGCTATGATATCAAGTTGAGAGGCGATGACCGGGTCTTCAATAGCAGAGAATATTTCTTCTTTTTTGAACGACGTTTGTTGATGTAATGACACGCTAAAGTCAGCTGCTTGATTGTTCGCATTAAACTCTACTGCTAGTCGATATTCATGATAATCAGAAGTCGTGTTGATTAAATCGCAAATAGAGTTGTAATCCAAAATGAATATCCATTCATATCTATCATTTTCTAGCTTTTGACATGATAGACGCAATTTGTTTAGTATTTTGTCTTGTGCTCCTTTCGCATAAATATATACTGATTTAATTAGCTTGTTGCAGTCACCCGTTGCAGTAATTTTTCCCTGCATAGGCATGCTTTTGATATTTTTCAGATCAAGAGAGTATACGATCCTGGAGTACCCTAACAGTTTGCCTATATTGATGCTGATTCCTGAGTCACTCTTGGCTGCGATAAACTCCGATTTATTACCGTTCTTAGCCTCATATATAACACCAGGAGCAATCAAATTTTTTCTTCGTAGTTTTATGAATTCTCGAGGTAATTTACAGTTGGATAGACTACTGTTAATTATAGAAATACTCTCTTGATTGGTTTTTAATTTTTCGAACTTTGGTTTCAAAACTAGAATTTTTTCATTCGAATTTTTAACTAACAAACCACCCAAGTCTATATATGATGAACTGTCAATATATAGAGTCAATACAATAGATGATGCACCTTCGATTAAATCAAAATTGAAACATGATAAGGGTGTAGTGTAAGTGTTCCACCCTGGAGATATCTCCAATCTGGAACTTGCTGTTACTATTTGTTCGTTATCCAGTAGCTCAACCAGAACTTGTGCTGCCTTGTTGGTATTGAGTATCAACTCGATAATATCATTAGAATAAATCCCTTGGACAAGGCTCTGCCCGATAGCAATAGTTTTTTGCTTGCTTGTTTTGGCATTCGATATTCGATAGAAAAATTCCGAACAAATTGATTTTTCATATTCGCTCGACGGCACTAATTGGATGTTAAGCCCATCATCCAATCTTGAACTTTGATTTTTACTGATAGATTTGTTATAGAAATTAATGAAATATGGGTCTTTGTTTTTTATATTATCATTACCTAACAGAGCTCTGCTAAAAAGCACTTTATCCTGACCAACGTAAACTGCAACATCTAATTTTTCGTAGTCGCTAGATTCAAATTCTACGTCGAATGCAGCAATCCCGTTAGCAATTCCGTGTGCTTGCAAGTCATCTCTGAAGGATAGCTCAGGGAGTTCTAATGACAATTCATTTACCTTCAAGGTAATAGGTGTCACTATAGGCATCTTATTAGATAAAGCAACCCACCCTCTGACTTTGTTTTTTGTGACCTCATCAATAGAACCTATATAACCGAGAGGTGTTTCTTCTCGAGCCTTATCGTCTAGTTTAGACTTTAATTTATTTACGAGACTTTTAATTCTTTTCATTAGCTTAATTGTCCGATGATGATTTTCGATGTGTGTTTTTTATAGTGAATACGAATTGATGGCGCTGTTCCCGTTACGTATTGATGAGTCGATTGACACCACAAAACAACCATGAACGGGCTGTGTTTGGCTCCTGACAGACAACACGGATGATGTAAAATCTCAGTTCGAGTTCGTCTCTGTTGAACGGCTTGCCACCCACTTCCCTAATCGCTGCGACTATAAACGACCTCTTTCACAGCCCTTAAAAATCGCGGGGTTTCGTAATCTTGCCCTGACCACAGAGCAGGGCGGGATCGCACTTTGTTAACAAATTTTGAACTGGCAGATCGTCTGTGATCTAATCGCTCCCCTAGTCCAGAGGAGCTCAAGTCATGACACTCATTGAACATCTCACTCTCGTTGAAGAAACCCGTTCTGATATCAACCGCAAGCATGATTTGGTGGACGTGATGTTCCTCGTCATCAGCGCCATCATGGCCGGTGCTGAGGGCTGGCGTGATATCCAGACCTTCGGCGACTCGAAAGCGGATTGGTTGCGCTTATATCGACCCTTTACTCATGGCATTCCGCGTCGTCATACCATCGCTCGCATCCTACGGACCATCGTCGTCGAGTCCTTGCTGTGGCGCGCCAAGCCAGCGAAACAAGTTGAAAAGAGCGGGCTGGGACGATGATTATCGGGCACAGTTATTCTTTGGTTGAAAATCAAGCAAAGTGCGCTCCCGCCCTGGACCACAGAGCGCTTCGCTTCAGAAGGTTAAAAGCCAAGATTTTTTGCTTTTGCTGTTCTTCTGCTTTTCTTCGTGGACCTTCGTGTCCTTCGTGGTCGATAGTTTTTTTCAAGAGCATTCTCCACGAAGCGCTCGTTGCACTCGCTTCACGGCGTGTTTGGCCAGGGGCGATTGCAGGCCGCCGGTGATGGAGATAATGCGATCGCCAATATTTTGCAGTGACCGGATCAGTTTTAATATCTCATCGGTTTCACCACTGTTGGAGATCATATCTTGCATCACCCTATCAATCCTGATGCTCACGCAATGTAGCCAATCCCATCACCACCAAGCCATAAAACAGGCAAAGCAATACGCCAACCGTGGTCAGATTATAGAGACGACGTGGATATTCAGCCTCTTCCGCCAATGTCGGGCGCGTGACAACTAATAAGTGTTTAAGTTTGCGATAGGCTTCTACGCGGGTTTGCTCCAGACTGATAAGGCCCGTTTTGTAGAGATCGGCAGCCAGAGTGGCCTGAGTTTGCAGATCCATATATTGGGCGGTGATTTCGTTCATCGCCTCAGGCGCCACTTGATTGTCAGCACCGGCATCATGAGTGGTCAATTTCGCCTTTTCCTGTTTCAGTTGCTTGCTTAACGCACCAACACGACTTTGCACCGATACCACCGCAGGTGCGCTCTCTTTCATATAACTGCGCAATTGCTTAAGTTCTGCCTGCTGGCGCACCAGTTCAGCTTCAATTTCACTGACCACACCAAGGCGGGCAGTGCTGGTTGATTCAGGGCTGATCAGCTGATAACTATTTTGAAACGCCAGCACCTTGGCTTTCTCTGCCTGCAAAAGTTGATGAGAACGGTTAACCTCTTGTTCGACAAACGCGAGCTGATCCATGGCGACCTGATGGCCCAGTTTGTTGATAAATCCTTCCGCTTCTTTCAGCATTAAGCTGACTACCTGCTGGCCATATATAGGATCAAAAGCCTGAAGTTCGATACTTAATACCCCGGAGAGTTCATCAAGACGCAAGATCAGATGATCACGGTAATATTCCAGAAACTCTTCGCGGGTGGCCTCCCCCGATAAACGCGAGAAGAAGTCGGCATCATGGCTTTGGTAGTGCGCTTTAAGCGCCAATTCGCGGTCGAGCTTGGCCAGCAGATCCCAGGAACGCAGGTACTCTTGTACCAGCAATACGTCCTGATGATTGCTACCACCCAGCCCCAACATAGACAGGGCATCTGGCAACATTTTAATCTGGTCGGCCTGCTTGATAATGATGTCGCTTCGGCTGACATAACGGTCTGTAGCAACGCCGCCAAAATAGATCGATGCCACGACAAAACAGGCGACCACCCATAAAAAGCTACCCAGTTTCAGACTCTGTTGCCATGAACGATGAGCGATTTTATAACCGCTGGAATCAATAAAGAAACGCTTCGGCTCTTTGCCAAGCTTGCGTATTTTGCGTACAAAGCGTGATGACTTTTCTGTTCTGATAGGTTGTGTCATGTTTGATTGTGCTTATTATAGATTTTGATAAATACGGATCGCATCGTCGATATTGTCGAATATTTCCAGTTGACCGTTGCGCAACAATATCCCCATATCACACTGCTGACGCAGGTTCTTCATATCGTGCGACACCATAATCAGGCTGGCGGTTTCACGTTTTTGGTTAAAGACGTCGATGCACTTCTGCTTAAAGCGAGCATCGCCCACCGAGGTGATCTCATCGGTGAGGTAGATATCAAAGTCAAAGGCCATACTGACGGCGAATGAAAACTTCGATCTCATACCACTGGAATAACTCTTGATGGGCAGCTCGAAGTGTTGGCCTATTTCGGCAAACTCCTTGACCCACTCTTCGATGGCACGGGTATCGCGCACGCCGTGAATGCGGCAGACAAAACGGGTATTTTCACGCCCCGTCATGCTGCCCTGAAAGCCTCCCCCCAGCGCCAGCGGCCAGGAGACCCGACATTGACGGGTGACTTTGCCTCTGCTTGGCGTATCCATGCCGCCCAGCAGCCTGAGCAGGGTGGATTTGCCCGCGCCATTGGCGCCGAGAATGCCGATGTTGCGCTGGCGCGGCAGGGTGATATTGACATCGCGCAGCACATAGTTGCGACCAAACCTGGTCGGATAATATTTCGAAACGTTTTCCAGAATAAGCATAATATCAGTGCTCAACATCAGGCCGGTTAACTGGCAATCAGGCGCCGGTGGGTCAATCGATAACAGCTCATGGCAAAGGTGAGCAATACCAGTGTGATAGCGGCAAAATAAGTCCAGCTGGCAGTGGGGCTGCTGTAGCCAGCAAGCCAGCCGCTGCGGATCAGCTCGATGGCATGCACCAGCGGATTCCACAAAAACCAGTGTTGATATTGTTGGGGAATGCTCGCTAGGGGGTACATGACACAGGAGATAAACATCAACGGCATCATCAGCAGACCGAGAAACTTTTTTGCCTCTTCCACCAGGGTGCCTACCACGCAAAAGATGATGCCAAGGGCAAATGAAAAGACCATCAGGAGCTGATAGCCCAAGATCACCTGCAAGGGGTCGGCAGGAATGGCATCAAAACCAAACCACAGCAGTCCCAGTATCAGAATGCTGCCGACCAGCAAACCGATGGTGACCTCCAGCAGAAAGCGGGCAATGAAGGTAGCAAAGGGTGTGACCTGCCGGTAACAGAACAGCCCCATATTGGCGCTGACAGCCGATTGCAACTTGCCGACCACATTTTTAAAGAAGATAAAGGGCAGATAGCTGGCCGTGATAAACAACGGAGCCGGCGCCCCGCCAAATCCGCTGTGGCCCCGCAATCCGAAAATCAGGCTGAATGCACCTATCATGAGCAAGGGGTCGAGCAACGCCCAGACATAACCCAGCCGATAACTGCCAAAACGGGTCTTCAGCTCACGGATCAGCAGGCCAAAGGTGACATCGCGTAATACCTGAAAGGCACTGCGCGGGGCGGGGCGGTGTAACGTTGTTTGCATAGTGTCGTCTATTACCGGGAGACCGGTGAATGACGCCATTCACCGGCCTTGCTCGAGATGGAAAGGGATCAATCGATAGCAACGTTGGCCGCCACGGCGATCTGATAGATGATTTGGGTAATATCCTTGACCGATTGCATGGTTTTGCTGTCAACCTTGGGCAACACTAGGATTTGATCACCGGGCTGGACACTCCCCTTATCTTTAAACTCCACCAATCCGTTGGCATGCACCACGGCAATCCGCTGGTCATTCGCACGCTCGGTGAATCCGCCCGCCCAAGCCACGTAGTCATCGAGCGTCGCATTGGCGTTATAGACCACGGCCTGTGGCATCAAGACTTCCCCACCGACTTGAATCAGGTCCGTTCTGTTCGGGATAACAATCTGGTCACCCTGTTCCAGCTGAATGTTCGCAACAATCCCTTTGTCTGCGACCACCACCTTGCCAAGAGGCTGGATTTTTCTGGCCTTCTCGACAAAGCGCATCACCAGTTCTGCCTCTTTGGCACGGATGGCCGCTTCACCATCCGAGCTGGCGGGCGCAGTAAACACACTGCGCTCCAACCGGTTGAGCGACTCTTCCAACATCTCTTTTTGCCGCGCAGCGACACTCTTGCGCATCAGGTAGATGGATTGGTAATCGGCAAGCTGTGGGTCAATGGGAATATGGTTGAGCAGCTCATGCAGCTTGGTCTGCTTGCGCACTGTGAAATAGGAAGGCCCCATATAGCTACCAGCGACCTGCACATCATAAACCTGAGCATGCATGTCATCGTTGAACAAAACTTTGTCACCATCCTTAAGCTGGAGGCTGGCAAAATCCTTGTAAGGTAAATAGATGGAGAATGGACCACTTGGACGGTCACCTATCACCCCGACATGGCTCACCTTGGCAAGCGGCAGTGCATAGTTGACCAGCTCCGAGCCTAGCGTATTGCGCTGAGTCAACTCGAAACGGAATGGATTACGCACCTTGCCCGCGACATTTATCATCGGGCCCTGTGGCTCTACCAGGATGACATCCTGATCTTTAAAAGAGAGCTTGGGCATTTTGCCGTGCTGCATGAATTCATACAGATCGATTTTTTGGATGACCTGGTTCTGGCGTAATACCTTGATTTGACGATAGCTGCCGCGCTCCGAGTCGATCCCCCCTGCCCGCTTTAAAAAATAGAGCACACTGTCAGAGGATTGACCCGCATACTGGCCTGGCCGTATTACCGGGCCAGTGACAAACACACTCACGGGAGTTGTTGTCAGCAGGTTGACGTAGATATTGACATTATTTGTAAAAACATCGCCAATCCTGCTGGTCACCAGATTATTGACTTGGCTGGCAGGTACATTCTTGACATTTATCGGGCCCACATCAGGAATGAAAATATTGCCTTGATTATCTACCGTCACTACATTTGAAAAATTGACGGCCCCCCAGATCCAGATATTCAGCTTGTCGCCTGGTGCAATCAGATAATTGTCATTCAAGCCATCGCTGCGTTCGGTTTCATAGCCACCGGCGAACAGGTTGGCGCCATAAGGCGGCGGCAATCCGGCCTCGGCTTGGGGCAGCAGTTGGCGCACATCGCTTTCACCGGGCAATAGCATCCCCTGACGATTTTGCTGGGTGAAACTGCCGGTGGTGGCGTTGCGATTGGCTTCGCCACTCAACGATGGTGCGCCACCGAGCTGGGGTCCGGCACCAATAGCCGGAGGTGCCGACAGGTTATAGCCAAACGACTGTCCACCCGCTTGCGCCGGATCGGATTTATTATTCGCCGCAAGGGTCAATGGAGCCATCCCGAGCAGGGCCAGGGTCACCACCAGTTGGCGGGGAAGGGAGCTTTTCAATGCGGGATCCTCAATTCGATTCGACAACTTGCAAACTGTTAACCGGAAGCTGTTCCAGTTGCGGGATCAGATACCACTGATCCGCCCGCTGGCAGGCTATGCGCTTTTCGCTGCGGCTGGACGCGCCGTTAGAGAGCGAGCGCTGAAACAGCAATTCCCGACAGGCATGGCCGAGGGCCGACGTATAGACAGGCCCCGGCGTGAAGGTTCCGTTCGTAACGGCAACGCTATTGCCCTGTTGCAGGGAATTAAGCACCTGCTGTTGCTCGGCGGGAAGAGCAATGAGTCCATCGGTAGCGGTCTGATTAACCAGCGGGATTGATGCTGCGACCTGCTTGGGTTCACTGGCGCAGCCGCCAAGCAAAATGGCCAGCGAGAGGGCCAGGCACTGAGTTGCATGGTTCATGGTTGAGTGATTTCCGTGTGTATAACGAGCACAAAATTGAACCTGTCAGGAGAAGTCTCGCGCTGAGTGTGACCCGACAGGATTGAATGATAATTCGTTGGAGAGTTGGCAAGCGATGTAACTGTTTATTTTTTATGATTTTTTGTAGCATAGCTATTTTACACCATAGCTACCGCACAGCGCTGCACAGGACAGTTCTGCAATCATCAATAATTGTCGATGCTTAAGATCGATAGAATACTAGGGATGCACATCGAATTGTTCCGGCGCAATTCAGTTAACCTGAAACAAATCAGTTGTTTATCCAAATGTACGTCGTCCTTGAGCACCAATATGCTGACCATTTATCTGATAAGAAAGGGTATGTTCAGAAGAGAATGGTGCATGGATTCGTGTCGCCAATGGTAAACCGCCTAAGCTGAATACAACCTGTTAGGCTGTTCATGATTTGAACATTTTCCTCTTGAATTCGGAACGTGTCAATCTCACTTGAGTGTATGAGCAATTAGTGCTTAACCTGCCCACCGGCAACCAACTGGCCTTTCCTGCAACCTTATCTCCCGCTCGCTTGCAGCAATTCCTGATGGCGCTGTCGGCATGACGCCGCGGGGGGATATCTATCTGGTGACCGGCGTGACTGACATGCGCAAGTCGATCGATGGTCTGGCTATGATCGTCAGTGACGTGCTGGCGCTGGATCCGATGAGTCAGGCCTGGTTTATCTTCTGCAATCGACCCCGGGGCAAACTCAAGATCCCACGCATGGCGATCGCTCAATAACATTCATGCCAATCGCCCAATAACATCCCAAGCCGATCACTTTTTTCCTCTATGGGAAACCATGATCGGCATGAATGTGAGCGTAATAGATCAGAATGGCCGAACGCCATCAAGTACTAAAAAACCAAAATCAGGTGCGAAATCACTTATTAAGAGATAGTAACCGATTGAACCCAACAATGTCCAGAATGACCTCCGGTCAAATCAGGGGGTTGGTCACGAAATGGTCACGGTTTGGTCACGGTCACGAACATCAAGCGGGCGTTTCAAATTGCAGATATGAAAAAAAGCCCAACCTGTTCAACAGGTTGGGCTTTCTATTTAGTGGCGGAGCGGACGGGACTCGAACCCGCGACCCCCGGCGTGACAGGCCGGTATTCTAACCGACTGAACTACCGCTCCGCTGTCTGGTTAGCTTTTTGCTAAATTGTCTGCCGCTTCATTGAGGTGTCATCCTCGCAGCCAGTAATGTGATTCTTCACATCACCGTTTAATTGGGTGCCTGGCAGTGTCCTACTCTCGCATGGCGAATGCCACACTACCATCGGCGCTACCGCGTTTCACTTCTGAGTTCGGCATGGGTTCAGGTGGTTCCACGGCGCTATGGCCGCCAGGCAAATTCTTCAATCTGAGAAAGCTGATGTAAGTAATTCGTTCGTATTTGCTACAAGCCTTAGAACACTTCTTGGGTGTTGTATGGTTAAGCCTCACGGGTAATTAGTATGGGTTAGCTCAACACGTCGCCGCGCTTACACACCCCACCTATCAACGTTGTGGTCTCCAACGGCCCTTTAGGACCCTCAAGGGGTCAGGGATGACTCATCTCAGGGCTCGCTTCCCGCTTAGATGCTTTCAGCGGTTATCGATTCCGAACTTAGCTACCGGGCAGTGCCACTGGCGTGACAACCCGAACACCAGAGGTTCGTTCACTCCGGTCCTCTCGTACTAGGAGCAACTCCCTTCAATCATCCAACGCCCACGGCAGATAGGGACCGAACTGTCTCACGACGTTCTGAACCCAGCTCGCGTACCACTTTAAATGGCGAACAGCCATACCCTTGGGACCGACTTCAGCCCCAGGATGTGATGAGCCGACATCGAGGTGCCAAACACCGCCGTCGATATGAACTCTTGGGCGGTATCAGCCTGTTATCCCCGGAGTACCTTTTATCCGTTGAGCGATGGCCCTTCCATTCAGAACCACCGGATCACTATGACCTACTTTCGTACCTGCTCGACCTGTCCGTCTCGCAGTTAAGCTGGCTTATGCCATTGCACTAACCTCCTGATGTCCGACCAGGATTAGCCAACCTTCGTGCTCCTCCGTTACTCTTTGGGAGGAGACCGCCCCAGTCAAACTACCCACCAGGCACTGTCCGCGACCCAGATTCATGGGCCTGCGTTAGAACATCAAACATACAAGGGTGGTATTTCAAGGACGGCTCCAGCGCAACTGGCGTCACGCCTTCAAAGCCTCCCACCTATCCTACACATGTAGGTTCAATGTTCAGTGCCAAGCTGTAGTAAAGGTTCACG
>NZ_CP187595.1:4360000-4567500 GCF_049860615.1 Aeromonas sp. FL131 | reverse complement strand
GGTGATCTCGGTCCGCCTGATGAAGGACAAGGCCACCGGCAAGCGCAGAGGATTCGGTTTCGTGGAGATGCCCGCTGCCGATGCCGCCAAGGCGATCGCCGCACTCAACGACAAGGAGTATCAACAACGTACCCTTAAAGTACGTGAAGCCAATGACAAGCGGGACAAAGATGAGCGAGAAGGCAGTGAAGTGGATGCCTGACCGCTGGCAGGCAATCCGTTAGAACCTGACCTCTTCGAGTGATGACAGCCCCCAAGCTTGCAAGGGGGCTGTCAGTTTCCGGGTCTGGGCATCCAGCCGGGTGCAATAGGCCTTACCCCCGACATCTTCCAGCCGTGTTGGTGTCGTGACCAAACCGGCCAGCAGGTGAGCCACCCGCTTGGCGACCGCACTGCCGGAATCCACCAGCTGGCACGCAGGCATCAACTGCCGTATTTCTTCATCCAGCAAGGGGAAATGGGTACAGCCCAGCACCAGAGTATCCGGATGCTCTTCCCCTTCCAGCCAGTCCGCCAGTACTTCCCGCAACAGCGCCATATTGACCGGCAGACCCGCCAGCTTGTGCTCGGCCTCGACTACCAGCTCGGTCGCCCCCTTGAGCAGCACCCGCTTGCCCGGCGCAAACTGGGCGATGAGCTCGTGGGTATATTCACGGCTGACGGTACCCGGGGTTGCCAGCAAGCCGATGCAACCATTGCGGGTAAGCGCGGCCGCGGGCTTGATGGCGGGTACCACGCCGACGACCGGTACTGTCATGGCCGCACGCAGGGACGGCAGCGCTATGGTGCTGGCCGTGTTGCAAGCAATCACCACCAGATCGATATCATGCTCGACCACCATGTGGCTGACCAGTCTGGTACAGGCTTCGGTGAGGGCGGCTTCGCTCAGCTCACCATAGGGGAAGTTGGCGTTGTCGAAGCAATAGATATAGTTGTGTGCCGGCAATGCGCGGCGGATCTCGCGGTAGATGGTCAGCCCACCCATACCGGAGTCGAACACGAGAATATTGGCCACTTGAGCTCCCCTTTGCTGCAAGTCGGCGATCATACTCCCGCCGACCGCCAATAGAAAAGGCCCCACCAATGGCGGGGCCTCGCTTTTTATCTTCTCTTATATAGGCAGCGTTGCCGCTCAGAGACGGTAGTCTGCCGTCAACTTGAACTCGGTACCTGCCGACGCATAGCCATAGGCCGGGGCGTAATCACGATCAAACAGGTTGTCGATGCGACCACCCAGCGTGAACTGAGGCGTCACCCCATAGCTCGCCCCCAGGTTGATCAGGGTGTAGGAACCCAGCTCAACCCGCTCCGCCGGGAAGCTGCTGAAGTTCTTGTCATCCCGCTTGCCGACATAGAGCAGTTCGGTGGAGAGATCGACCGGGCCCAGTTGTACCTGAGTCAGCCAGCTGGCCTTCTGCTTGGCACGACGCAGCAGTTGCTGATCCCCGTCGTTCTTGTCTTCGGCCCGGGTGTAGTCAAAGCTCAGATCGTGGCGCAGTGGTCCGGTTTCCAGACCGAGCGCCACTTCCACACCGCGGATCTCGGCGTCGGTGTTGTCCGGTCGGCAGGTAGAGGACGCGCTTTGGCAGGCAATCAGATTCTGGATCTGGTTGCGGTAGAGGTTCAACGACCAATCCCAACCGGTGTAGCGACCGTTGAAGCCCAGCTCCAGGTTCTTGCTCTCTTCCGGTTTCAGCGCGGGGTTCTCATAACCCGGATAGTAGAGATCGAGGAAGGTCGGTGCCTTGAAGGCAGTACCGTAACTCAGGCGCACATTATGGTTGTCATCGAGATCCAGCCCGCTGGCCGCTGACCAGGTGTTGTGGCGGCCATATTGCTTGTTGTCATCGGTACGACCAGAGAGCTCCCACAGCAGGGCCTGCCAGCGGTAGCTGCCCACCACGAACAGACCCGTGTTGTCGCGATCCGGGGCATTGAATGACTGACCATAGCTGCGTGTATCGGATTTCAGCTGCTCCTGCTGCCAGTCAGCCCCACCGGTCAGGTTGAGCCCCTCGACACCACTCCAGCTGTTGATCCAGGAGAAGCGGGTCAGCCCGGTGTGGATGGGCTCCGCACTGGACTCCCCTTTGCTCTCCAGCCAGCTCTTCAGTTTGTTCTCGCCGTAGCTGGCCTCCAGCCGGCTGCTCAGCGCACCGCTCTGATACTTGAGGCCGCCATCGTACTGGAACGCCTGCACCCGGCTCTGATCGGCCGACTGATACGCATCATCCATCTCGGTCTGGTTGTCATAGCCCTGGGCGTTGAAATCGGCACTCCATGCGTCGTTGAAAGCATGATTCAGTCCGAACTGGCCGTTCAGGCTGTCAAAGCCATCCCGATCCGGCTGCTGGGCATTGGCCACCACGTCGAACCCATCGGTGCGCTCGTAGCCGATCATCATATTCATGTCGGTCTGCTGGCCCAGAGTCTGCACGGTACGCAGCTGGCCCTGACCGTAGCCATTGCTGCCCACACCGCCTTTCAGGTGGGTCTCGCTGCCATTCTTGGCGGATGTCTTGGTGATCAGGTTGATGACGCCGCCGATGGCGTCCGAGCCATACACGGCCGCCCGCGGGCCACGGATGTACTCGATGCGTTCGATATTGCCGAGCGGGATCTGGCTGAGATCCGGCGTGCCGGCCACCATGGCCGCGATGGGGCGCCCATTCATCAGCACCAGTGAATGGTTGGAGTTGGTACCACGGATGAACAGGCTGCTCATGTGGCCTCGGCCACCCAGGGTAGTGATCTGCACGCCGGGCAGCGTCTTCAGCAACGCTGGCAGGCTCTGCACCTGGCGGGACTCGATCTCGGCGCGATCGATCACCACAACGGGAGCCAGTACAGAGCTGATGGGTTGCTCCACCCGATTGGCGGTGATGACCAGGGTAGGATTGACGGGGATGGTGGTCTGGGCAAAGGCCGCCGTTGGCAACAGGGCAGCCGCCAATAATTTCTTGGACATGAGAGATCCTTAAGTTCGCGTAAGCATCTACTTCGTGGCCGGTTTCTCTCGGCCCGAAATACGAACTTTGGCAGGTCTTCGGGCTGGGGGGCTGATGGCCTACGGCGACGGCTTCCCACCTGTGGCAGTGCCCTGATGTCGCTTCGTTCCCCCTTACCGCTGCGCGCCAGCTCCGGATTTTCACCGGATTCCCTATTAAGCATGATGCGCCAAAGCGCAGGGATTATAGGCAGAGCAGAGGTGGATGTATAGCCATCCAGATTTCTATTTCTTGCCACCCAGTGCGGCCAACCGCTGCTTCGCACCCTCCATCACCGCCTGTACACCGGGATGGGAGAGGTGACGACCGGCCGACACCAGATAGTAGGAGAGCGTCACCTCGGTCAGGGTTGCAATCCGTTCGACACCGTAGAGTCGCTCGATCTCGTCGGCCATGGCCAGCGGCGCCGGAAAGATCCCCATCCCCGCCTTGCCGAACGACTTCATCAGGGTCGAATCATCGAACTGGCCGACCAGATGGGGATGGATGCCCTGCTGCCGATACCAGGCCAGCAGGCAGTCATGGGTCGCCGACTTCTCCCCCGGGATCAGCAGCGGCAACCCTTCGAGGGAAGCAGGAAAACCCTGCCGCGCCCTGGCAGCCAGCTCGGGGCTGGCAAACAGCGCCAGCGGGCTGCGTCCCAGCTCGTGGTTGTAGCCGCGCACCCCGCTGTCGGGGGGAAGCGGGCGATCGATCAGCACCATGTCCAGCTTGTGGCTGGCCAGCTCGCTGAACAGCTGTTCCGCCCGCTCTTCATGGCACACCAGCCGCAGCGGGGTGGCCAGCGCCATGGCGGGCGCCAGCAGCTCGAACGCCAGGGTGCGGGGCACGGAGTCGGCGATCCCCACCTGCATGGTCAGCTCCTGGCTGACATGGCGCAGGGTATGCTCGAGATCGGCGCCGAGCGAGAAGATGGCGCCGGCCTGTTCGAGCGCCTGGCGACCGGCGGCGGTCAGGGCAAGCCGCCGCCCCACCCGGTTGAACAGCGCTACCCCGAGGGAGAGCTCCAGCTCGGCCACCTGACCGCTGACGGTCTGCGGCGTGAGGTGCAACTGCTCGGCGGCCCGCGTCACACTACCGCTGCGCGCCACGTGCCAGAAGTAATAGAGCTGTTTGTAGTTGAGCATCGGGCCCCTTATCAGTTTTTACCGAACAATCATCAATCAAAATCTGATTTTATCGAAACATCTTGCACTCTAGCATGCAACCACCCTGTGAATTGCCTCCTGCGAACTCCCATGCTGGATGTTGTTGTACTCTTTTTCCTGTTTGGCCTGCTGGCCGGTCTGGTGCGCTCCGAGCTCAAGCTGCCGCCCGCGCTCTACGATACTCTCTCCCTCTTTCTGTTGCTGGCCATCGGCCTCAAGGGCGGCGTCGGCCTGGCGCAGCAATCGCTGCAACCGTTATTACCGCAACTGGCACTGGTGATCCTGCTCGGCATGCTGCAGACCCTGGCCGGGTTTGCCGTGCTGCGCCTCAAGATGAACCGGGCCGATGCCGCGGCCACCGCCGCCCACTACGGCTCGGTCAGCGTGGCGACCTTTGCGGTCGGGGTGAACTGGCTCACCGAGCGCGGCATCAGCTTCGAATCCCAGCTCTCCATCTTCCTGGCGGTGATGGAGATCCCCGCCATCCTGGTCGGCATCGTGCTGGCCCAGGGGATAAGCCGGCAGACCCGCTGGCGCCGGCTGGCCCATGAAACCTTCCTCGGCAAGGGAGTCACCCTGCTGCTGGGCGGCATGGCCATCGGCTACCTGGCCGGTCCCGACGGGATCGCCCCGCTCAAACCCCTGTTCGTCGACCTGTTCAAGGGGGCGCTGGCGCTGTTCCTGCTGGAGATGGGCCTCATCGTCGCCCGCCAGTGCCAGGACCTGCGCCGCCACGGCCTGTTCCTGCTCGGCTTCGCCCTGCTGATGCCGCTCGCCTCGGCTAGCCTCGGCCTGGTGATCGGCCAGCTGATGGGGCTCTCCCTCGGTGGCCTGACCCTGCTGGCTACCCTGGCAGCCAGCGCCTCCTATATCGCCGTGCCGGCCACCATGCGCATCGCCGTCCCTCAGGCCAATCCGGGCCTGTCGCTCAGCGCCGTACTGGGGGTCACCTTCCCGTTCAACATCATGCTGGGGATCCCGCTCTACCACAGCTGGGCCCGCCACTTCACGGAGTAGCCACATGCAGACCGAGATCCGCACCCTGCTCACCGTCATCACGGAAGCGAACCTGGAACCCACCCTGCTGCGCACTCTCACCCGAGAGGGGCTGCGCGGCTACACCATCACCGATGCCAGAGGCCGCGGCGACCACGGTGAGCGCAATGCCAGCTGGAGCGAGAGCGGCAACATCCGGCTGGAGGCGATCTGCAGCCGCGAACAGGCGGAACGCCTACTCGCCCACCTGCAGAGTCGCTACTACCCCGACTATGCCATGGTCGCCTTTTTGCAACCGGTCGAAATCGTGCGACCCGAAAAATTCTGAGCCGGCTTGCCGGCTCTTTTTGCCAACCAGAGACAAACGTTTGACTGCAAGGAGTCATCAGCCATGAATACCCCTCCCCTGATCGGCCTGGTAATGGGATCCGACTCCGACTGGCCCGTGATGCAGGCCGCTGCCCGCATCCTCAAGGAGCATGGCGTCCCCTATGAGGCGCGCGTGGTCTCGGCCCACCGCACCCCGGATCTGCTGTTCGAATATGCCGCCAGCGCCCGTGAACGTGGCCTGCGCGCCATCATCGCCGGGGCCGGCGGCGCAGCCCATCTGCCGGGCATGGTGGCCGCCAAGACCACCATTCCGGTGCTGGGTGTGCCCATTCCGACCCGCCAGCTCAAGGGGATGGACTCCCTGCTCTCCATCGTCCAGATGCCCAAGGGGGTGCCGGTCGCCACCTTCGCCATCGGCGAGGCGGGCGCCGCCAACGCCGGCCTGTTCGCGGTCTCCCTGCTCTCCGTCGCGCAAGACGGCGATGCCCCCCGCTACCAGCAGCAGCTCGACGGTTTTCGCGCCAACGAACGCGACCGGGTGCTGGCCCTCACCCTGGAGGACCCGGCATGATACTGCCACCCGCCACCCTCGGCATGCTGGGGGGCGGCCAGCTCGGCCGCTACTTCGTGATGGCCGCCCACCGCCTCGGCTACAAGGTGGTGGTGCTGGATCCCGATCCCGCCAGCATCGCCGGCGCTGCTGCCGATCACCATATTGTTGCCGCCTATGACGACCCGACCGCCCTGCACGATCTGGCCAGCCGCTGCGCCGCCGTCACCTGCGAGTTCGAGAACGTGCCAGCCACCGCCCTGGCCCTGCTGGAGCAGTACCAGCCGGTACGCCCGGCCGCCGGTGCCGTGCGCATCTGTCAGGATCGCCGCGAAGAGAAGGCCTTCTTGAGCAGAGCCGGCATCCCGGTCGTCCCCAACCAGACCCTGCAGCCGGGTGAGCCGCTGCCGACGCTGCCCGCCTCTCTCTTCCCCGCCATCCTCAAGACCGCCCGCGAGGGATACGACGGCAAAGGCCAGTGGACCATTCAGGCCGCCGACCAGCTGCCAGCAACGCTGGCCGCCAGCGGCGTACCCTGCGTGCTGGAACAGCGGCTGACGCTGGAGGGTGAGTTTTCCCTGACCCTGGCCCGCAGTCCGAGCGGTGCCATCGGTGCCCTGCCGCTGGTGCAGAACTGGCACAGCGGCGGCATTCTGGACCAGACCCGCTCCCCGGCCAAGGTGCCGGCGCTGGAGGCCGACGCCAGACGCATCGCCGAACAGCTGATCGCCGCCCTCGACTACGTCGGCGTGCTGACGGTGGAGTTCTTCCTGGTGGCAGGGAAGCTGCTGGTCAACGAGCTGGCGCCGCGCCCCCACAACTCGGGCCACCCCAGCCTCGACAACGCCGAGTGCAGCCAGTTCGAGCTGCAGGTGCGCGCCCTGTGCGATCTGCCGCTGCCCGCCCGGATCGCCGTGCGCCCCGCCATGCTGCTCAACCTGCTGGGGGATCTCTGGCAGGCCGGCACGCCCGACTGGGCCGCCCTGCTGGCACTGCCCGGCGTGCATCTGCACCTGTACGGCAAGGGGGAACCCCGCCCCGGCCGCAAGATGGGCCATGTCACCATCACCGCCGCCGACTGGCCAACGGTGGAAGAGACCTGCCACCGGGTGCGCCAGCTGCTGGGGCTGCCGCCACGCTGAGCGCTTAACCGTGCACAAAAAAAGACCCGGGCCAGGCCCGGGTCTTTTCATTGCTTGCTGCGACAGGCGGGTGATCAGGCCCGCTCCACCGATACCGGCGCCGGCAGGCGGATGGTGAGGGAGAGCACCAGCGCCACCACCAGCAACACCAGGATCAGGTTGAAGGTCGCCATGAAGCCGCCGAACAGGGAGGCTACGATGGAGCCGATGATGCTGCCCAGACCAAAGCCCAGATAGATGACGCCGTAGTTCTTGGTCAGGTTGTTGAGACCGAAGAAGTCGCTCACCAGCGAGGGGTAGACGGTGATGGTGCCGCCGAAACTGAACGCCACGCAGGCCACCGCCACGAAGAACAGGTTGGCGTTGAGCGGCACGAACAGCAGCAGCGCCATGCCGGCCAGGGTAATCAGCTGGGCGATGGTAATGACCCGGATGCGGGACATCTTGTCGGAGAGGATGCCCAGCACCAGCCGGCCGCCCAGGTTGGCCATGGCGATGATGGCGACGGCGTTGG
The DNA here is from genome assembly GCF_049860615.1 of Aeromonas sp. FL131. Classification (NCBI taxonomy): domain Bacteria; kingdom Pseudomonadati; phylum Pseudomonadota; class Gammaproteobacteria; order Aeromonadales; family Aeromonadaceae; genus Aeromonas; species Aeromonas sp. FL131. The sequence goes on along the minus strand of NZ_CP187595.1, from coordinate 4,559,812 downwards.
CGGCGACCACGGCCGGCAGGCCCACCATGTTCTCGCCAATGTCCTTGGCCACGCCGATGACGTAGAGACCGCTCATGCAGGCGGTGAGGAACATCAGCGCCAGCATCCAGTACTGCGGCTTGCGCATCGCCTCGGCCAGGGTGAAGTCGCGGCTCTCGCTCTGCTGCACGGCGGCCGCCTGCTTGGGCGCATCCTTCATCAGCATGCCACCCACCAGCACCATGGACATGGCGATCAGCCCCCACAGCTGGAAGGTGGTCTCGAGACCGTTGCTGGAGAGCAGCAGCAGGTTGATGTACTTGAAGCCCAGGCTGCCGAGGCCGTAGGCACCGATGGAGCAGGCGGAGATGAGCCCCTTGCGCTCCGGGAACCACTTCACGCAGTTGGAGAGGGTCATCAGGTAGCCAGTACCGTCGGCAAAACCGACCAGGATGCCGGCGCAGAGGTAGAGCATCGCCAGGTTGCTGGCGTGGGCGGTGAGGAAGAAGCCGATGCCGAGCAGCACGCCGGCACCCAGGGTGACGTTGCGCACCCCGAACCGCTCCTGCAGCTTGCCCGCCAGGGAGGAGGCCACCGCCAACGAGAGGCTGAGCAGGCCGAAGGCGAAGGCGACCTGGCTGACCGGCTCGTCCAGCTTGTCGGAGAGCTGGGCGTTGAACAGGCTCCAGGTGTAAACGGATCCCAGCGCGAACTGGGTGATGATGGTCCCCAACAGGGTGAGGTAGCGGGTGCGATTCATCTCTTTGGTCATGATGCGTCTCGGTCAATGGCCTTAAGGAAACTGGGGCCACTATAGGCAAGACGCCACTCCCGCCGACCGATTAAGGCATGAAATGCAGATCGGCGGGAATGAATGACAATCAGAGCCGCATCAGCTGACGGAACGCCTTGATGTTGCTGCGGCTGACCGGCACCTCGAACGGCAAGTCATGGAGCCGGATGAGATAGGTGCTGTTGAACCAGGGCACTATCTCGCGGATCTTGTTGATGTTGACGCAGTAGGAGCGGTGACAACGGAAGAACCCCTCGGCAGGCAGCCGGCTGACGAACTCGCTGAGGGTCATGGTCATCACGTAGCGATCATCGCGGGTGTAGACATAGGTGAGCTTCTCGTCGGCTTCCGCGTAGTAGATCTGCTCGCAGGGGGTGACGATGATGCGCTCCCCCTTCACCAGATTGACGGTGCGATTGTGCGGCGTGCCCGGCTCGCTCCCCTGCCCCGTCTGCGACTTGCCAGCCAGCTCGAGCTTTTGCAGCAGACTGATGAGGCGCGGTTCGTTGTAGGGTTTGAGGATGTAGTCGAACGCCTCCAGCTCAAACGCCTCCACCGCAAACTCCTTGTAGGCGGTAACGAACACGATGTGGGGCGGATGGCTCGACTTGTGCAGGTTCTTGGCCAGCAGCAGGCCGTCAATGGAGGGGATCTGGATGTCGAGGAACACCACGTCCACCTCGTGATCCTGCAGGTATTTGAACGCCTCCAGCCCATCCTCGAAGCTAGCCACTATCTCGATGGTGCTGTGCTGCCCCACCAGGTAGGCCAGCTCCTCACGAGCCAGATATTCGTCTTCCACTATGATGGCTTTCAGCATGGCAATGCCTCGCGAGTCAGACACTTAACTTCCTCAATGATGGCCTTCAGCATGGCATCGACTCCTGATCCGGCAGATAGAAACTTACTTCGGTACCCGGCTCCAGCCGCTTGAGGTGCAGGCCATCGCCATAGAGCAGCTTGACCCGCTGATGAACGTTCATCAGGCCGATACTGCGGCTCTCCACCCGGCCGGCGGCGACCCCGTCGATCACCTCCTGGCTGATGCCGTAACCGGTATCGCGCACCGCCACCCGGATGCCGCCCGCCAGCTGCTTCACCTCAATGGTGACACGACCCGGCGCGCTGCGGGGCTGGATGCCGTGCAGGATGGCGTTTTCCACCAGCGGCTGCAACAGCAGGCTCGGCACCTGGATGTGCACGTCGTCCACCTCGAATACCACCTCCAGCTTGTCACCGAAGCGGGCCTGCTCGATAGCCACGTAGTCGCGCACCTGCTGCAGCTCCTCTTGGATGTCGATGAGGGTATCCCCCTTGTTGAGGTTGTAGCGCAGGTAGTCCGCCAGATTGGCGATCAGCTGGCGCGCCTGCTGGGGGCGAATGCGGATCAGCGACGAGATGGCATTGAGGGCGTTGAACAGGAAGTGCGGGTTGATCTTGCTCTGCAGCGCGGTGAACTCCGCCTTGCGGGTCATCTCCTTGAGCTGCTCGATGCGTGACACCTCCATCTGAGTGGAGATGAGCTGGGAGAGGCCCACCGCCATCTCCTTGAGGGAGCTGGTGATGCTGTGGGTGCGACGGTAGTAGATCTTGAGGGTGCCACTCACCGAGCCGTTTTCCCGCAGCGGAATAATGATGACCGAGTGGAAATCGGAGAGGTGATACTGGCGCAGATCGTTGTTGATGATGATCTGGTCCAACAGCACCGCCCGCTGGGTCATGTCGCTGATGGCGTGGTGCTCGTCCAGCTCGTAGTAATCCTTGCCCACCCCCACATAGGCCAGCACGTCGCGGGTGTCGGTGATGGCCACCGCATCGGCGCTGATCTCGCTGCGAATGATGGCGCACACCTGGCTCAGGGAGTGGCGATCGATGTTCTGGAAAAACGGCAGCGTCTTGTTGGCGATGTCGAGCGCCAGCTTGGCCTGCTTGGCGGCGATCAGCTCCTTCTCGTCATCCAGATCCTGCACCAGCTTGATGATGAGGCCGATGCAGAGCGCCCCGGCGATCATCGGGTAGGCGATGTGGCTGACGATCTCGACGCCCACAGCATGGGGCTCGGTCAGCAGCCAGATGAGCAGCATGGTGAGCCCTTCACACAGCATCCCCGCCAGAATGCCGTACAGCCAGAGCCGCGACTTGCGACAGCGCAGGTGCAGCCAGGTGGCGAGCAGGCCGGCAATGATGCTGGCGATGAGGCACGGGATCGAGGTGTGGCCATCCATGTCGATGAGATAGCGGTGCAGACCGGAGATGACTCCGGCCGGAATGCCGACCCAGGGACCGAACAGGATGCCGCCTGAGATGATGGCGATGATCCGCACGTTGATGAGGGCCCCTTCCACCGGAATGCCGGTATAGGTGCTGAACACCGCAAACAGGCAGAAGATCGCCGCCACCAGCACCAGCTCGGCCGGGGTGTGGTCCCGCTTCTGGAACAGCCGCTGGAACGGCCGGGTACGGGTCAGGAAGAACAGGGTCATCAGCATCAGCGCCGCCCGTTCGAACACCGCCAACAACATCATCTGATTTTCGAGCAAAGCTGGGATTCCATATCTATGACTAAAGAGAGGACAAGGCGCGGGATCATACCCCGTATCCCGTGTCAGCTCATTCCGAATAGTGGGGTACAGATTAAGCTTCGCCGCGGGCGGGTCGATAGATGAGTGACCCCCGGCAGCGGGGTAACCTCGATATCCAGGAGATAATCATATGTCTCAGAAAGGAGTTCTGGTGGCACTACTGGCTGGTTGCTGCACGATGGCGGCTCAGGCCGACACACAAACCAATCAGCTCACCTGGCCTGCCACCGCCAGCAAGAGTACCGGGATGGAAATTTCGCTCACCCACCCGGGTCAGCAACCGGTCAATTCCGTTTCCACATCCAGCCCGGTCCAGACCGAGGCCATCAACCTCAGCAATCCGGACTTCAACACCACCTATCAATTGCAGGCCCGCACCCTGTATGCCAGTTTGCCCGAACAGGCCGGCACCGACTTCAAGCTGGCGCTCAACGGCCAACCACTGCCACAACACCATGCCCTGCCTCTGACCCAGGCCACCCGCTACTTCCTCAGCTATCTGGCTCCGGCAGCCAAACCGGACCAGACTGGCGAAGCGGCCTATGAACTGCTGGTCTACTGGCACGGTTGACCATCCAGGAAGGCATGCCCGGCATGCCTTCATTTTCATTCCGGTTCGGCCTGCATTTGCATGATGGCCTGTCTGACAATCCCGTAGGCATGCTGCAACGGCTGCAATGCCCTCGGCAATCCCTGCGGCCCGAGCCCGGCAGATTCTGTCTCGCTGCACACGGCAACCAGTTTCATCGCTCCCATGATCCTGGCCCCACCCTTCAGACGGTGCACATAGCCGAGAAAACGGGCCAGTTCACCACCCTCTGCGGCTTGCTGCAGACCCAGCAGATCATCGTCGCTGGCCCGCACAAATTCATGCAACAAGGGCAGCATCAGCGCAGGCTGATTGCCGGTCAATGGTCCGAGACACTGCTTGATCTCCTGCACACAGCCCTCGATTTCCCGCTGCTCCTCATGCTGCATGTGGCGACACAGGCAGCGCTCCAGCTCTTCCAGCCCTACTGGCTTGAACAGGCAGTCGTCCATGCCGGCAGTCAGCCCCTCGCTCACCTGCTCCTGGCGGGCATCCGCCGTCAACCCCAGGATGAGGCAACGATGCGTACCCCGGCTCAGCTCCAGAGCACGATACTGGCGGGTCAGTTCAAAGCCGCTCATGCCAGGCATGTTGAAGTCGGTGATCATCACGTCAAAGGGTGTGTTGGCAGACAGTGCCAGCGCCTCGCGCCCCGACTCGGCCGCCGTGGCATCATGCCCGAGGTATGCCAGTTGCTGGCTGACCAGCAGCCGGTTGGTGGGGTGATCGTCCACTATCATGACCCGCAGTCGCCGGTGATGCCCTGTCATCGTGCCCAATGCCACGAGTGTGACTGATTCGACGGCGCTCGCCAGCGGCAATTTCATCTCGATGCTGATGCACGTGCCGTGGCCGGGCTCGCTCTCCAGCAGCAGCGAGCCTCCCATCGACTCGCACAGCGAGCGAGAGATCATCAGTCCGAGACCGGTCCCGGAGCGCTGGATGTGCTCGGGCTGCCTGGCCTGACCAAAAGGCTGAAACAGCCTGGCTTGCTCCGCAGGCGCAATCCCTATGCCCGTATCCCGGATCACCAGTTGCAAGGTGCACCAGCCGTCGCTGGTTTTTGATTGCAGCTCGACCCGCACCGATCCCTGATCGGTGTACTTGATGGCATTGCTGATGAGATTGGAGAGGATCTGCTTGTAGCAGATGCCATCAATCTGTACCCAGCGGGGCTCGCCGGCGGCGAGGTCCAGTTGCAGGTTCTTTTGTCTGGCCAGCGCAGTGAATACGGTGACCACCGAGGCCGTCAGCGCCGTGATTTCATGGGGTTCCGGCCTCAGTTCAAGCCGGCCGGACTCGATCTTGGATATATCCAGAATATCGCCAATCAGGCTCAGCAGATCCCTGGCCGAACCATGGGCGATGGAGAGTGAAGTCTTGTCCTCCTCATGCAGTCGATCGCGGCGCAGGGTCAGTTCCAGCAAACCAATGATGGCATTCATGGGCGTGCGGATCTCGTGGCTCATGGTGGCCAGAAAGGTCGACTTGGCACGATTGGCCTCCTGGGCATCCTGACTGGCCAGGGCCAGCTCTTCGAGCAGCCGCAGCCGCTCGCTCACGTCGATCCAGCCACCGATTCCGCCCTGAACATTTCCCTCCAGGTCATAGTAGGGCTGTACCCAGTGATAAACGGCCACGGACCCCGTCGCCATGGAGAGGCGATGATCCCCTTGCCTGGCACAGCGCACCGTACGCGCGGTGCTCAAATCCTCGAACAGGGGAGCCAGAAAAGGCCAGCGCTGCACATCGTCCGCCATGGTGGAGCCCAACAGACGGCTCTTCTCCTCGCCAAAGAAGCTGGCATAAGTGCTGTTGCAGAGCACCAGCCGATCCTCTCGATCTCTGGCATAGATGGGGTGGGGTGTGCCGTCCACCAGATCTTCGATGAACTTGAGCTGGGCACTCAAAGCCATCTCGGCTGCCCGGCGCTGGCGCACCTGTTTGTGCAAAGAGAGGCCCCATAGGCCGATCCAGATGGTCAGCAGCATGATCAAGGCAATGATGCCGCCAAATTCCCGTACCAGCTCCTGCCAGGTGATGGCCTCCTGCTGGGTACTGACGCGCCAGCGATTGGAGAGTCCCTCCAGCTCATCCGGCGGAATGATGGCAATCACCCGATCCAGAATGTCGCGCAACATATGCTGCTTGGGCGAAACGGCAAACGCCGCCCCGATCGGGATGGAGTCGAACAACTCTCCCGTGATGAGCAGACTGTCCGGAAACTTGCTGTTGATGTAGTACTTGGCGACCCGCAACGGCAACACGGTCACGTCGCAGGTCTCGGTCGCCACGCAGCGCAGCGCATCTTCGATCCGTTCGAACTTTCTGGTGGTCAGCTTGCCATACTCGTCCTCTATCGCCTGCTCGGAGATGAAGTCCTTGATAATGGCGACCGTACCGGTCTTGAGCAGCGTCTCCGGTGCCGTCGCCTCATGGCGGACCCCCACCACATAGGCCAGCGGGTCGAGCACAAAGGCACGGCTGAACAGGTAACGACTGCGACGCTCTTCCGATGGGCTCAACACCGCGATGTCCACCTGCCCACCATCCAGCAACTGCAACATCTGCCCTGGCGTCTTGACCGGCACCACCTCTATTTCCACCCCCAGCTTCGCTCGCAACACCTGCAGCAAATCGGCCACCACCCCGTGCAAGGTGTCATTGATGTCGAGAAAACTCAGCGGCGGCACCCCGCTGTTGACGGCCATCCGGATTTTTTTCTGCTGACCCAGCCAGGCCCACTGCTCGCTGGTCAGCTCGACCTTGCTGGCCCCGATAGAGAGGCCGCCGCCATTCCAGCGTTTGGCAATTTCCTCCCGCTTGCCTTCCAGAATTTCATCCAGCGCAATATTGATGATTTTTTTAAGCCGCTGATTTTTTCTTTCCAGCGAAAACGAAAAACCATGGGTGTCTATATAAAGAGGTTTCAGTAATTGAATGCTGTCTTGATAAAATTTATTGACGATGAAGTTCCCGGAAATCATGTCCAGCATGACGGCATCGACCTGGCCATATGCAACCGCAGAAAGTGCGCTATAACGAGAGGAATACATTTTTATCTGAACCTTGGGCAGGTAGCGCATCACATCCAGCGCCGGCAGATAATACTCCGGGACGGCCACCGTTCTTATATCACGCTCCTTTACGTGAATATTCTTATATATGGCCGGATCATCCGGCATATATTTACCTGATTACCCATGACCCTCAGCCAGCTTCAAGAGCCGATATGGCATCGGAGGGCTTGCCACGACTGCATGCCCCAATTCAACCAACATGCTCTTGAGGTCAAAACGATGATTAAACCGGAAGCAGTATTCCGCAAGATGCCTTGGTAAATGCTTCGCTCCGAGCGTATGGCAACTGCCCCGCAGCGAGTTCTTCACATTCCCTATCATCGTGTTTACCCAGTTGAATGCCGGATGATCCAGCAAATCAAGGTTGCCCCCGGTGACAACACCCAGGTGCTCACAATTGGCCTCCTTGACCGCTTTGAAACAGGCCAATCCATCGGATATCACCGCGCTACCACTAGCAAGATGCCGTTTTGCCCAATCAGCAATGACGTTGGTTTTGAAACCATCGACCACCGTCATCCGCATCTTGATTGGATGCCCTTCCTTGTTCAGGGCTACTGCTGCCACAAACGGCGTCTTGCCTGCCGCGCCGCGACCTCGTTTGCCACCACGGCGCTCTCCACCCCAGTAGACATCATCGAGCTGAATGATGCCGCTGATGGGCTGCTTGTCATCGGACTCTTTCATGGCTTGCAGCAGCTTGTGCTTGAGCATCCAGGCGGTGTCATATTTGACGTCCAACTGGCGCTTTAGCTCCATCGCTGACAAGCCAGTTTTGGTCTGTGACAGCAGCTGCATCGCCAGAAACCACTTGGTCAGTGGGAGTTTGGTGTTTGCAAAAATCGTGTTTCCAGTCAATGACATCTGGTGACGGCAGTTATTGCATTGCAGCACGCGTGGCCGACTTTTCAGGCGACAGCAGGTCTTGTTGGCGCACTCAGGACAGATGAAACCGTTCGGAAAACGCCAAGCAAGCAGCGCGTTTTCGCACTGCGCTTCAGTGCCATAGTCCTTGAAAAAATCAAACAGGCTGTAGCCTTTCTGGAATTGGACTTTGCTTTTGGCCATGATCTCGCACCTCGATAACTGTACGTAAGATCAGTATAGTTCGTGGTAACTGACTGCTAATCATGGGTAATCAGGTATATTTATCGGTCAACAATAATTGCTGCTCTTCTTCATAGGCATTGGAGGTGCTCAGCAGATCGACCTCTCCCCGCTTGAGCGCAGCAATGGCCGCGGCGCGAGACGGCAGATTCTTTACGACGATCTCGACACGCAACAGATGACTCAGCATGCCGACAATGTCGGCGGTGACGCCTTCGTAAGCATTGGCACGCAGGGTGATGTCCATCGGAGGATTGTCGGGCATGGGTACCCCGAGCACCAGCCGGCCACGATTTCTCAACCACAGCCAATCTTCCGCATGCAGTGGCAGGGTCTGCTTCTCGAGGTACTCGCTGTCATTGCGCGCATAGACATGCAGATAGGGCGCCGCCAGCTCATGAGCCGAAGCCCATGAAGCGCAGCAACAGACCAGCAGAGCTGCAAACCAATGCCTCATGGTCACAGCAACTCTTGACGCTTGGCCAGGCTGATCAGATCAACCATGGTGGTGACATTGAGCTTTTGCATCAGCCGACTCTTGTAGGTGCTGACCGTCTTCTCGCTCAGCAGCATGCTCTCTGCAATCTGCTTGTTGGTGTGCCCCTGGCATATCTGCAACAAGACGCTCATCTCTCTATCCGAGAGTGCCGACAAGAGATCTTTCCGATCGACTTCATGGGCATTCTTGGCGCCAGCAATCACATCGCGAGGGAAATAAAGCTGACCTTTCCCTACCTTTACCAGCACTGTTTTCAGCAAGGAAAGGTCATCCAGCTTGGATATGAAACCGTTGGCACCGGCTTGCAGACAACGCACCATAATATGATGCGTAGCTTGTGCCGACAATATGACCACCTTGATATCAGCATCCATCTCTTTCAGTCTTTTGATCACCTCAATGCCGTCCAGCCGGGGAATTCCGATATCCAGCACGACCATATCAGGCTGATATTTCCGCGCCATCGAAACTGCATCAACACCATTATCAACTTCGGCAACAATATGATGATCATCCTGCTGCAGCAGGATATTTACAGCCATTCTGATGGCAGGGTGATCATCTACTACCAATATTTTTGCCATATACTTTCCTGTCATTACTCCATTTGATTCAACGTATATTAACTACAAAGTCAGCACGTGTACCATATGGCGCTTGAATATTAATGATATGTTACGTAGTTCAAGTAACGACGCCTCTCTTCGTACCTCATTCATTTTTATCTGATATTTTTATTTATGCTCATCAAATACTTACAGAGCTATATATTCTTTTGAATCTCTATTTTTTCTTGTACTCATTCCTGTACGGCAACCCCTCCCATCCTCCCCCGTCAGAGGGACGCACCATCTAGATAAGAAAAGCACCAAAACTCTTAAAAATCAAAATCATAAGAAAAACAAAAAACCCTGATAAGAGAATGGACAAGGCTTATTTTAAGTTGCAGACAACAACCATCTTTTAGGACTTTTCCTACACAGCATTCAATCGATCCGAGCAGGTCCGTCCAGTATCTTTGCCGGCGAAAAGATGAGCTGATTGACGAAACATTACCCTTCGGCGATCGGCAAGATTGCCTGGACAAACCCGTCCGGCAAGGTGGAAAGGGAATGCACCCTGGGTGCGTGAAATCAAACGGGTGGCAAATGCCCCCATCAGGAAATGTGTAGGAAATATCAAGATGAAAAAGACTCTGATTGTGCTGACTGTTGCAGGACTGGGCTTCGCTGCCGCCGCTCAGGCCGCTGTAGAAGCAAAATCCGTTGCCACCTGGAAGGCAACCGCCAAAAAGGACACCGAGTCGGCGCTGGTTGTCACGCCGCTCGACAGCCTCTCTTTCCAATACGCGGAAGGGATCAAGGGTTTCAACACCGTGAACGGCCTGTTCGACGTTGCCATCAAGGGTGATGCCAGCGCCACCGACTTCACGCTGAAGGCCAAGAAGCTGAGCGGCACTCTGAACCACCTGAGCGGCGGCTCCACCGTCGACGTCGGCGTGCTGTGGCAAGGAGCTCCCGTCAGCACCACCGCCTATACCACGCTGATCGATACCGCTGCCGGCATCACGGGCGGCAACCTCTCTCCGCTGGCCAGCAGCTTCAAGGATGACACCCAGCGCAGCACCGCCCAGGGCTCGTTCACCTTCAACATCGAGAGCGCGACCGTCAACGGCACAGACGCGGCTTTCGAGACCCTGCCGGATGGCCTGTGGAGTGGGGAAGTCAACGTCGAGTTCGTTGCCAACTGGTCCTAATTACCTCGACGCATAGTATTCGGGGCCCTGCGGGGCCCTTTGCAATCACAGGAGTTCCCATGAACCTGAAAATGCTGATGGCATGGATGCTGTTTATTCCCGGGGTCAGCCAGGCCATCAACGTTGGTTCCGTCACCACCTTCATCGATGCAGGCAGCCAGGATGTAGCCAAGGAGATCGAGAATGGCAGTGCTCAAGCCAGGCTGGTCACCATCTCCATCAGCCGCATCTCTTCACCCGAAGAGGGTGGCCAGGAGATCCCGATGGAAGTGGCCGGCGAGCTGATGCTCTCGCCCAGCCGACTGATGCTGCCCGCCCATGCCAAGAACAACGTTCGTTTCTTTTACAAGGGACCGCAGGACGGCAAGGAGCGCTACTACCGCATCCGCTGGCTGGACACCGCCCTGTCGATGGACGACCAGAGCAACAATCGCCGCCAAGCGGTTGCCACCACCTCTGCCCAGATAGGCACCATTCTGGTGGTCACGCCACGCCAGCAACACTTCGCCTACAACCTGCAAAACGGAATGTTGAGCAATCAGGGGAATGCCTCTTACCGCACCGTGGCCTACGGCCCCTGTCTGGACCGCAAGGCACAGGCGCAGTGTAAAGAGACCTACTACGACCTGCCCGGCAAGCAGCGCCGCTTCAAGAAAGTCGATATGCAGGATCCGCAAAGTCATCTTGGCCTCTGGCTGGGTCAGGAATTCGTCGTCGTCAAATAACCCGTTTGTGCTGGTACTGCCTTCACCACCCGGTCGAGTGGCGGTGTTGTTTTGCCGAAATCTGAAACCATGGTGCGTGATATGTTGAAGAAAACCTGCTTGTTGCCGCTCTCATTGCTGATGGTGGTCTCCGCCTCGGCCAACAGCGCGGCGCCACTCAAGATCGCCAACGTCATCATTCCAGCCAGTTTTGCCCAGGCTCTGGCAGAAGGGCTGGCTGTTCCCGTTCGCCTGCAGTACACGGATGAAAAAAACCAGCTCGACACCCTGACCGATCACCCGATCGGCAATGCCACCCTGCTGCTGCAGGACGGCAAGCTGCATCTGCTGCACATCGATTTTGGTGCTGGCCAGCAGCAAGGTCTGCTCAACGACCAGCTGACCGCCATGCTAGCCAACGAAGAGAAGCGCACGTTTTCTGCCGAGGGCAGCTTGCAGATAGATGCCAACGCCAGCATGCAGCTTGACCTGGTGGCCATGTTGCTGACGATTCGGGTTTCACGCGATGCATTCGGCCAGGCCAGGCAGCCGGACAACCGGGTGACCTTGACCCCGACCGTTGACGCCCTGACCGGTGTTCATCGCTACAATCTGGGCTACTCCTTCAACAGCAATCGGCAAAACGGTCACAACGACTCCAACTTCCTGCAACTGGACAGTACCGTCGGGATGGGCGCCCATCACATGGCGCTGGACGCCTCCCTCTACAACCTTGGGGAGCCAGAACAGAGCGGTGACATCTATCGTGCCATGTACGAGCGGGATCTTGACGATCGCCGCATCGCAGCCGGCATGGTCTCGACCTGGGATCTGCAGACGCTGGGGGTGGTGACCGGCCTGAGTACTGGCCGCATTTATGGGGCATCGTACGGCAACCAGGCCCAGTCACGTAAACAGAAGGCCGACGCATCCACCACCCCGGTACAAGTCTTCATGCCTGCCAATGGCGAGGTCAGGGTGTACCGTGAGGATCGCCTGATCAGCCTGCAAAACCTGGCCATCGGCAACCAGAATATCGACACCTCGGCGTTCCCCAGTGGCGTCTACAACGTCACGGTCGAAGTCTATGTCGATGGACGGCTGACCAGCACCACGACCCAGCGCGTCACCAAGCTGGGCGGTAGTCTGGGCTTTACTCAGGAGTGGGGATGGCAATGGTGGGGAGGCATGATGGAAGGCGCCCAGAACAACGGTGATTCACCGCTGCTGGGAGTATCGCTAGCACGTTCGCTGGATACCCTGGAACTGGCCACTACAACCTATGCCTTCAAGGATGCTGCGGTAGGCGAAGCCCGTGCAAACTGGCAGGCAACCGATCGTGTCAGCGCCCAGTTGCAAACCATGCTGGCCTCCGACCAATCGTGGCGATTCGCATCCAGCCTTGCCCTGCAGGCCCATGACAATGCCTCTCTTTGGCTCAGCCAGGAGAAGCTCGAGACCGGCAGCGCCCTGACGGTGAGCAACGCCGAACTCTACTCTGCCGGCATCACGATCAATCTGGGTGGCTGGGTCAGCGGTCTCGGCCAGCTCACCTTCAATACCCTGCACGACCGCCAGATGAACAGCGATCGCAGTTATGCCGATTACTACCAGCACCTTTATGCCGGCAAATACGGCAACCTGTCGCTGCGCGCCAGCCTGCAGAGCGACAGCGGCACGCTCAACGGATTCAACAACAAGAGCATCACGCTGGATTACTCGATCCCGTTCGACAACCTGTTCAGCTTTGGCATGAGCAGTAACGAGCAGGGCCAGACCACGGCCAACGTCAACTACCAGAAACGCATGGACGGCGTCATCAATCTGGCCTCGTTCAATGCCTCGCGCATGATGCACGGCAGTGATGAACACAATATGGCGCTCTCCGGCACTCTCGGGTTCGAGAACAAGGTCATCGGCGGCACCATGACGCTGGGCCGCGGCCATGGTGGCGACATGAATGGCAACCTGATTGCGCGCGGCGCCCTGGTCACGACGGAGGACTCACTGGTCGCCTCTAGCCGCAACTCCTCGGGGGCCGGCTTGATCATCAATACCGGTATCGATCGCCAAGGACAGATGCTCGCCAAGGTCAACGGACAGGATTACCCCCTGCAGGGCGAGCAGACCTTCCTCGCCCTCCCCCCTTACGGGGAATACGAGATCGAGCTGCTCAACAGCAAGCGGGGCAAAGACAGCTACGACATCAATACCGGCAAGCAGCGCTACACCCTGTTTCCCGGCAACGTGGCCACCCTGGATGCGCGCAGCACAATCAAGGAGATGGTGACCGTCTTCGGCATACTCAGGGCGGAAGACGGCTCCTTACTGGCCAATGCCCGCATCGACAACCATATCGGCACCACGGTGACCAACGAGGAGGGTGAATTCTCGCTGGATGTGGATAAAGCCAATCCCATGCTGACCTTCCGCCAGGGGAATGACTTCTGTGAAGCCGAGCTCGATCTTGAAAAACACAGCGGCGCCGCCTGGGTAGGCATCATTACCTGCCAGGGGCTGCCCACCTATGCCATGGTGAGAGAGTACTGATGATGAATCCCGCATATAAATGGCTGTTGGCGATGGCAATTGCCACCAGCTGGGCCTCGCAGGCCAGTGCCGCAGTATCCAAAACTGTCTGGCCAAATGCTCCGCTACGAAACTTTCTGTTTATTGAGAACCAGGAAGACAACAACCTGTTTGTGGCACCTACCGACGGATTAGATCCACGTTTGACCGGTGCAAATGCTTGGACCTCCCTTAAAGGGAATGGGCAAGTGAGCCTGGCGTATGTTGATAATGGATACAACACTGATATTAACAATTGGAACGTCGACATGTGGGAAAACGGCCCGATCCGTCGTCCTTATGTCAACCAGCGCTGCATCATGACATATACCCGCTGTGATCCCGACACGGCAGAAGCGGTCAACAAACCCGCCGTGGTAGATGACCTTGGCTTTTTCGGTCTCATTGGCGCATCCGCGGGATGGGGGCACGGCAAGCTCAGCACAAGCTTCTTTGACTATCTGCGCACCATGCCAGTTGGAGCCATTTTGAACAGAGAAATGAACTTGTGCATGACCACGCTCAAATACGATGCGGCGGCTGGAGAGCGCTGTATCAATCAGAACAGTGGCTACTGGTACGTGAGAAACATGCAGCACAAGAAGGCTGGTCATCTGCGCTTCGTACAAACCAACGCGATTAGCGAAGTCATTGTTGACAGCAATGGCGTACCTTATGTCTTGCCTGGTTCTCAAGGCTGTGAAAACTATCGTCTAGGCAATCAAGACGGCATTTTATGTCGGTTCCTTGATTACAACTTCAATGACGATGGCAGCCAAAATTATATCGAACCGTATATTTATACCAATGTCAGAAATAGCTCATTGAATAGCGCCATTGGCGTCACTGATTTGCAAATGAGTGCGGATCTCAAGAATTGGGCATACAAGGGTTATCGCCATAATATCAGCTACCTCAGGGGGCAATCCTCTGTGTATCTGTTTCTATCAAGCAATTTCTTCAAACAAGTGGTGAGGTTGGGTCTGCAAGAACAACTTACTCGTAGCCTGATCAACTTCAATATGAAAAATGGGTATGCACCTGAGAGTGGATACTATGAGTTCAGTGGCACAACTGAGATACATATCAAGCCACGGGACTTCAGCGTATCGATTCTGTCATCCGATGGTATAACCACACCTTACAGGGAAGGCAGCGTTGGAAAAGATATTCTGAATTTCCCCTACAATATTTCTGATAGTGGCCCTATTAGTGCCGATCTGCTCGAAATATCTATTTCGCAAGACCAAGGCGTTCCTTATCAAGGGCATTGCACTTTTTACCCGGCCGGGAAAGTATCATCCGAGCAGGCCGTGCCAATTCCGACCAGGCTGGTGTTTGATTCAGGGACTCATGGTGCCGCTTCCCAGCATGCCATAGAATGTGGCGGACACTCGGTAGATATCCGTGCCTTGGGCATAAAAGACAACCAACCACCACAAGAGTGGAGCGATCCCGTCAGCGGCAAAGGCATTACCCGATTCTACAAGCTGGCGCTGGAATTCGATCTGACCGATCCCATGGTGCAACGCACCATTGGCAACGACTTGTGGGAAGGGGAAGTACAGCAAAGCGGTACCATTACCATCAAAGGGACCTGGCGCTGACCATGAAGAACGACACGCATCGCATTCTCTGGCTCTTGCTGGCCGGCACGCTGAGCTCACAGGCCATGGCCATCGACATCGGCGCCATGACGATTGCCATGGCACCGAACGAAGAATTCATTGCCCGGACCGTCACCAACAACAGCGGCTCGCCCAAGGTCTACGAAGTGCAGATGGAAAAAATCAGCAATCCCACGGCTACGGGGACAAGCGTTCCGACGGTGCCCGGCGAGCTGCTGTTCGCCCCCAAGCGCTTCACACTGCACGCCAAGCGCATGCAGAACGTCAAGCTCTACTACAAGGGGCCGGCGGATGGTCAGGAGCGTTACTATCGCATCACCTTCACCGAGTCACCGGCGGCCCAGCTTGATGAAAGTGGCCAGGCCAGGCGCCGTGGTGCGTTGGAGATGAAACTCGCGCTGCAATCGACCCTGGTGGTGCGCCCGCGCCAAGTGCGTTTTCAATACCAGCTGGACCCGGCAAGGAACAGCATCACCAATACCGGCAACACCTACTTCGAATTCATGGTGAAACGGGGATGTCTGCAGGCGGACAGCGAGGCCGACAGCAAATACCTGCTGCCCGGCGAAACCTACCAGAACCCAAGGATCGGCCAAGCAGGCAACCAGAAGCTGATCGTCTACCAATCCCGGTTCATCCGGGTCGGCAAGGATTGCTGGCCTGACTAGCCGCTCGCAAACGGGCGACCGGGATTGGGCAATGCCCTGACCATCAGGATGACAACGTGGCCAGCCGGGCGGCGAAGCCCATAAAGAAGAGGCCGATAAGGCCATTGCCGAGTTTGGCGAGGCGTACCTTGCGCGCAAAGAAGCGGGCCATCAGGGTGCCGCCGAAGATCAACAGGGTGAGATAGACGAAGCTCATGGCCTCCAGCATGCTCGCCAGCACCAGGTAGGAGACCCAGGTGTGGGCATAGTTGAAGTCGACGAACTGTACGAAGAAGGAGACGTAGAACAGGATCGCCTTGGGGTTGGTGAGGCTTAAGGTGAGCGCCTTGGAGAAGTAGCGCTCGCCGGACTCGACCACGGATGCCTCCCCTTCCCGCCTGGCGACGAAGTTGGCGTGGAGTATCTTCACCCCCAAGTAGAGCAGATAGAGGGCGCCGAGGTAGCGCACCAGGGTGAACAGCAGGGGGGTGGTGCGAATGAGGGAGGCGATGCCCAGATAGGCGCAGAAGATCAGGATGGCGTCGCCGACGAAGACCCCGAGGGCCGCCTTGTAGCCGGGGCCTATGCCACGGGTCGCCCCGGTGCGCAGCACATAAATCGAGTTGGGCCCCGGCGCTATGATGATGAAGAAGAGCCCGACCAGATAGGTCCAGACGTTGATGACTCCCAGGCTCTCAAACATGGCGCGCCCCCCTGGACTTGGAAAAGAGCCCACTCAAGCAGGTCCAGACATTGATGACACCCAGGCTCTCAAACATGGCACCCCCCTCTGGACCTGGAAAACAGCCCGCTCAGGCAGGTCCAGACGTTGATGACTCCCAGGCTTTCGAACATGATCCCTCCATGGCGGGCGGCGACCCGCATAATGCGACGACGAGGTTTCTATACTAATCCGCCGCCCGCCGAGCACAAGTGCCGATCTATAATCCGTCGCCCCACCCTCTCACCGCCGTAACCGGCAACCCCGATCACCCCCACTTTATGGTGTCCAGACGCGTCGGGATCAGGCATGTTAAGCCATACCCAGACTCACAGAACCCGCCCTCATGGAAAAGAGCCTCAGTACCGATCAGCCACTCGCCGCCGCTACCGCGCACGATGCCTTGAATCGCACCACCTATCCGGTGATCGCCGCCATCAGCTTCTCGCACCTGTTGAACGACATGATGCAGTCGGTGCTGCTGGCCATCTATCCGCTGCTCAAGCTCGGCCTCAACCTGTCGTTCGCCCAGATCGGCCTCATCACCCTCACCTACCAGTTCACCGGCTCGCTGTTGCAGCCGCTGATCGGCCTCTACACCGACCGCCGACCCATGCCCTATTCATTGCCGTTCGGCATGGGCTTTACGATGATCGGCTTGCTGTCGTTGTCGCAGGCGACGAGCTTCGGCGCCGTGCTGCTGTCGGCCATGCTGATCGGTATCGGCTCGTCGGTATTCCACCCGGAATCTTCCCGGGTCGCCCGCATGGCGGCCGGCAGTCAGCCTGGGCTGGCCCAGTCGCTGTTCCAGATCGGCGGCAACCTGGGCTCGGCCATAGGCCCGCTGCTCGCCGCGCTGATCATAGTGCCGCAGGGCCAGGGTAGCGCGGCCTGGTTCTCGCTGTTCGCCCTGGTCGGCGTCATCGTGCTCAGCCTAGTCGGACGCTGGTCCAGCCACCACGCCGCCAACTTCCATAAACGGATGAAGGCGCACCTCGGCCACGGCCTGAGCCGTCGCCAGATCGGCTGGTCGCTGGCCATCCTCGGCCTGCTGATGTTCTCCAAATTCTTCTACATGGCCAGCCTGAGCAGCTATTACACCTTCTACCTGATGGACAAGTTCAGCCTGTCGCTGGACAGCGCCCAGCTCTATCTGTTCGCCTTCCTGTTTGCCGTCGCGGCGGGTACCGTGCTCGGCGGGCCAATTGGCGACCGCATCGGCCGCAAACGGGTGATCTGGATCTCCATCCTCGGCGTCGCCCCCTTCACCCTGCTGCTGCCCCATGTCGACCTGTTCTGGACCTCGGTGCTCTCGGTCATCATCGGCCTGATCCTGGCCTCGGCCTTCTCCGCCATCCTGGTCTACGCCCAGGAGCTGGTCCCCGGCAAGGTCGGCACCATCTCAGGCCTGTTCTTTGGCTTCGCCTTCGGCATGGGAGGCATAGGGGCGGCCCTGCTGGGCCAGCTGGCCGATGCCACCAGCATCGAAACCGTGTACAGGGTCTGCGCCTACCTGCCGCTCATCGGCTTGCTGACCGCGTTCTTGCCAACCCTTAGAAAGGGATAGCGAGCCACCGCGCGAGGGATGAAACCCATAAAAAACGCGGCCTGAGCGGCCGCGTCTGGAAGTGGATGAGAACGAGGGTTGGTCAGCAGTACTGGCCAGCCCCCCCCCCAGCCGCCGGGGCTACAGCCCCACTGGAAGTTGCCCCCCAAAGGCCGCAATCGCGCTCATCGACGATATAGAAGCATCTTCCATCAGCAGTACTGGCCGGCTACCCAACCGGAAGACCAGGCCCACTGGAAGTTGTAGCCACCGAGCCAGCCGGTCACGTCCACCACTTCGCCGATAAAGTAGAGACCGGCCACCTTGCGCGCCTCCATGGTCTTGGAGGAGAGCTCGTTGGTATCCACCCCCCCCAGGGTCACTTCGGCGGTGCGATAACCCTCGGTGCCGTTGGGCAGGATCTGCCAATCCCCCAGCAGGGTGGCCACCGCCTCCAGCTCCCGCTCGTTGTACTGGCGCATCGGCTTGCTGACCAGCTGGCCCAGCTCCACCAGCTTGTCGACGAAGCGCTTGGGCAGCTCGCGTCCCAGCACGGTTTTCAGCTCCTGCGCCGGATGGGCCTGGGCCCACTCCCTGAGGGTGGCGGCGATGTCGAGCTCCGGCAGCAGGTTGATGTGGATCTTCTCCCCCGCCAGCCAAAACGAAGAGATCTGCAGGATGGCCGGGCCGGAGAGGCCGCGATGGGTGAACAGCATGGCCTCCTTGAAACAGGTGCCATCCTCGGCGGTCACCGCCACCGGCAGGCTGACCCCGGCCAGATCGGCGAAGGCCTCTTTCTCGGCCTGATGCAGGGTAAAGGGCACCAGCCCGGCGCGGGTCGGCAACACCTTGAGGCCGAACTGCTCCGCCAGCTTGAAGCCGTAGGGGGTGGCGCCGAGTTTCGGCATGGAGAGGCCGCCGGTGGCCACCACCAGCGAGTGGCAGCTGATCTCCCCCTGACTGGTGGTCAGCACGAAACCCTCGTCACTCTTGCTGACGGCGAGGATCTCGGTCTGGAACTGCAGGGCCACGCCGGCCCAGTCACACTCGGTCAGCAGGATGTCGACGATCTCCTTGGCGCTCTCGTCACAGAACAGCTGGCCCAGGGTCTTCTCGTGATAGCTCAGGCCGTGCCGGTCCACCAGATCGATGAAATCCTGCTGGGTGTAGCGCGCCAGCGCCGACTTGCAGAAGTGGGGGTTGGCCGAGAGGAAGGCGTGGGGGCCGGCCTGATGGTTGGTGAAGTTGCAGCGGCCGCCGCCGCTGATGAGGATCTTGCGGCCCGGCTTCTTGGCGTTGTCGAGCACCAGCACGGAGCGGCCCCGATAACCGGCCTGGGCCGCACACATCAATCCGGCCGCCCCGGCGCCGATCACCACCACATCAAACTGCTTCATCATCACTCACTCATCAAAAGAAAAACGGCCCCTTTATACGAAGACCGTCATTGTATCCGGCAAAAACCAGCACCGCGGTTTCATGGCTGCCGCAATAGCAAACGGCCCCTGTTGAGAGGGGCCGTCATTGTACTGGCTGAACACTAAGTGTCCACGACTATCAGGCGTTGCCATCCATGATGCTGGCAGGGGCGCCCTTGGCCAGCTCGGCCAGCTCCTTGTCGATGAAGTAGAGGCCCTTGCCGTCTTCACCCACCAGCGACAGGCGGTCGACGATACTCTTGAACAGCTTCTCCTCTTCATGCTGCTCGGCCACGTACCACTGCAGGAAGTTGAAGGTGGAGTAGTCCTGGGTGGTGAACGCCACGTGGGCCAGGCCGTTGATGCACTTGGTGATGTGGTATTCGTGCTCGAGGGTGGTACGGAAGATGTCACCCAGCGACTTGAACTCGTGGGGAGGGGCATCGATGGCACCCAGCAGCGGCATGGCACCGGTCTCGCTCACGTAGGTGAACAGGCGCTCCATGTGCTGACGCTCCTCGACGGCGTGCTGGCGCAGGAAGTTGGCCGCCCCCTCGAAGCCCTTGTCCTCGCACCAGGCGCTCATCTGCAGGTAGAGGTTGGAGGAATAGAATTCAAGATTAATCTGCTCGTTCAACTTCTCGATCATGGCTTTGGCCAACATGATGATTCTCCACTGTGATTTGGTCACGATTGTCGCCACAGTTTCGTTATGAAGCAACCAGATACCGCTGCCCAAGCTCTCAGTTGTGACAGCTTTTCGCCTCATCCTATCCCCCATACGGTTATAGAGAAGCAAAGAAACATGGTGTAGGTGGATTCAGCCATTATGATGGCGCCAGTGGTCGGGGAAAGGATTCAATGAGATTCATAATGGCACTGGCGCTGCTCTGGATGACCCAGCTGCAGGCCACTCCCTCCTTGCTGAAAGAGGCTGAACTGCAGGCGGCGCGCGATCCCGTTGGCTATCTGCAACGCCTCGACGCCAACCCGCAGCAGGACATGGAGCAGTTTTACGCCAGAGCCCTGGCCCAGGCCTCGCTGGGGCGCTATCCGCAAGCCCTGCTCGACAACGCCCGTGCCCGCGGGCTGGCCAGTGCCCAGCAGGAGACCCTGCGCCTGCTCGACTTCCGCTTGCAGCAGATCGCCCTCACCCTGGATACCGAAGCGCCGGATCAGGCGCTCACCCTGCTGGAGCAGCTCAAACCCGCCGTCGCCGGTCATCCGCAGCAGACCTCCGAGTGGCACGCCCTGAACGGGCTCGCACTCTATCGCACCCAGCAGCTCAGTGCAGCGATCGCCGAGCTCAAGACCGCCTTTCGCCTCAAGCAGACGATACCAGACTCCACCATCGCCAGCCTACAGTGCGCCCGCCTGCTGATGACCCTCGGCAACCTCTATGCCGACCTCAATCTGGCACGGGAGGCCGAAAGCTATTACCTGGAGGCGCTGCAGCGCATGGTGCAGCTGGACGAACCCAACAGCCAGACCATCATCCGGGCCAACATGGCGCGGCTCTATATCGATACCGATCGCCCCGCCCAGGCCAGACGGCTGCTGGACAATCTGCTGGCCAACCCGGCGCTGGCGCCGGACTACCGTGCCATCATCCTCGGCTATCAGGCCATGGCGCTCAATGCCGAGCGCGACTGGGCCGGCGCCCTGCGCGCCTTGGACGAGGCGCAGGCGCTCTATCAGCAACTGGGCTACCCGGAAGCCGGGGTGCGTCTGCTGGAGACCCGGGCCAGGGCACTGCAGGGCAGCGGCGAGAAACAGCTGGCGCTGCAACTGCTGACCAGCCAGGGGCCCGCCGGTGCCGGCAGCAAGGCCTTGCAGGCCAGCCTGCTGGCGGATCAGGGGCGCTACCCCGAGGCCTACCAGGCACTCAATGAATACGTGAACGACTACAAGCAGCACTTCAACCAGACCCTGAGCCAGCATGCCGCCGCCTTCCAGGCCGAGATGGATCTGGCCCGCAGCGAGGCCAGCAACCGGGTACTGCAACAGGAGAACGAAAACAAGCGCCAGCAACTGCTGCATCAGCAGAGCGCCCGCCACTACCAGCTGGCGCTGGTCGGCCTGCTGGCCAGCGCCCTGCTGCTGCTGGGCGTCACCACCCACCGGCTGCACCGCAGCTCGCGCCACCTCTACAAGCTGGCCACCTTCGATCAGCTGACCGAGCTGCCCAATCGCCGCGCCCTGCTGGAACGGCTGGCTACCCAGTGGCAGCAAGAGGGCCCGCTCACCCTGCTGATCATCGACATCGATCACTTCAAGCAGATCAACGACCGTCACGGCCATCAGGCGGGAGACAGGGCCATTCAGCGGCTGGCGCGGGAGCTGAGATCCTGGGCACCCGACCTGCAGCTGGTCGGGCGCTGGGGCGGCGAGGAGTTTCTGGTAGCGGTGCCGCTGCCGGCGGCGGATTGCTGGTATCTGGCAGAGCAGCTACGCCAGCGCATCGGCCAGATCGACAAACCCCGCATGACCATTAGCATCGGGGTAGCCGGCCGCTCGGCCGCCGACGACGGGCTGGGCCAGCTCATCCACCGGGCCGACATGGCCATGTATCAGGCCAAGCGCCAGGGCCGCAACCAGACCATCCTGGCCGCAGAGCCGAGCAACCCGGAGCAGCCGGAGGCCCTGGCCAGCAGCGTGGCCTGACCTTCAGCCCCCTAGCTCAGGGCAGCAACTCGGTCAGCGAGGCCAGATCCACCGGTGCGCCGTAGTCGACACCCGGCAGCTCGAAGCCATTGAGCTGCATGAAGTCCTGGCGCAACCCGGCAAAATCCCCCAGCCCATGGAAGTTGTCCGGCGTAACCTTGGACCAGAGCGCCGAGACGGCGGCCTGAATGGCGGGGTCCAGTTCGTGGTCATCCATCCGGATCAGCCGGTTGCCGTCGGCCACCACCCCTTGCGGGCCGTACATCTTGGTGGCGAACAGCCGCTGCATCTGCTCGATGCAGCCCTCGTGCACGCCACGCTCCTTCATCACCCCCATCAGCAGTCCCAGATAGACCGGCAGCACCGGAATATAGGCGCTCGCCTTGGTCACCAGCGCCTTGCAGACCGATACCCAGGCGTGGCCGCCAAGCTCCGCCAGCTGCAGGTTGATGGTCTCGGCGGTGGCGTGCAGATGCTCCTTGGCATAACCGATGGTGCCGTCCCGATAGAGGGGGTAGGTCGATTCTGGGCCGATATAGGAGTAGGCCACGGTTTGCGCGCCGGGTGCGAGGCAATCCGCCTGCTGCAACGCCTGTAGCCAGAGCTGCCAGTCCTCGCCGCCCATCACGCTGACGGTGTCGCGGATCTCCTCCGGGGTGGCCGGATCCAGCGCCTGCTGCACCAGGGTGTCCTGTTCCAGATCCAGTCCCCAGCCGCTGAATGGCTGGCCGGTGGTCTTGAGCACGGAGCGCACTTGCGTGCCGTCAGGCAACACCCGGATGCCGCTCGCCAGCGAGTAGATCACCAGATCCACCTGCCCCAGCTGCTGGCGGATGGTGTCGATGGCCTGCTGGCGCATCCCGGTAGAAAAGGCATCCCCGAGCAGATTGATGGCGATACGGCCGGCCTGCTCCGCCTCCTTGCGAAACCAGATGTTGTTGTACCAGCCGGCGCTGCCCGGCCCCTTGTCGGAGGGGCCCCGCTCGAACGATACGCCGACGGTGTCGGCACCGGCCCCGAAGGTCAGGGCGATGCGCGACGCCAGCCCGAAGCCGGACGAGGCGCCCAGCACCAGCACCCGTTTCGGCCCGTTGAACGGGCCCGCCGCCCGGATCCGCTCGATCTGCTGCAGCACGGCGGCACGGCAGCCGATGGGATGACAGTTGCGGGCGACGCAGCCCTGGATCTGTGGGTGAATGATCATCAAGGAGTCTCCAAGGAATCAATACGATACGCAAAATGACAGTGCAGACCGACCCGCATCCAACCGGGATCCGGTGTTCAATGGCCGGCGACGGTCTGCCAAAGGAACTGGCTACAGCATAACCAAGCGAGACGGGATTACCTTGATGTCGGGCGGAATATCGGCGAGAAGGCGGCAGAAAAACAAAAGGGAGCGCGAGGCTCCCCAAAGCGGTATTCAGATGCTTTTTGTTGTTTTGTGTTCATTGCGAAGCACGGGCACATCCTATGCCTGTCACCGGTCGCAGGCAAGCCGGCGGGTGTGACCTGCTTCAAACTCCTGTTCGATTTATAGCCAGTTTATTGGCTGTCGTTGGCGACAAGCTCCATAAGAAACTCATTTAAATCCCAAAACTGTGCCGGGGACACCATTTTAGTTTCAGCAGACATTGGTATAGTGGACTCAGGATCAGTGAGGAGAACTCCCATGAATGGAACCTATTACAAACACATACTGGCCGCGATCGACCTGTCGGAAGACAACCGCAAGGTGATCGAGAAGGCGGTCGACCGGGCCCGCTCCAACGGCGCCAAGCTGTCGGTGATCCATGTCGATGTGGACCTCAAGGATCTCTACACCGAGATGATCGATATCGACATCGACAACGTGCAGGATCAGGTGATCGCCGAAGCGAAAGAGAAGCTGGAAGCCTTCCTGGCCTCGGTGGACTACCCCATCGAGAAGAAGCTGGTGATCTGCGGTGATTTGAGCGAGCGGGTCAACCAGGCGGTCAGGGATTACCAGATCGATCTGCTGGTGTGCGGCCACCGCCAGAGCTTCTGGAGCCTGCTCACTTCGAGCGCGCGCCAGCTGATGAATACCGTGCCCTGCGATCTGCTGGTCGTCCCCTTGCAGAAGTGATCAAACAGGCGTAGTTTGATTTGCCATGAATATGACCTCATTCAATCACAACTACTGGTGGTGCTGCTCTTAAACAGGCGGCACTGCTTTTCTATGTAATATTTCCCAAAGAAAACACCGTGACCGCCGAGAGGTGGTCATTGTTTTCATCCCTTTGTCGCCTCCCGGCTCACCCAACTGGAGAGAGTGACATGCACAACCCCGTTATCCTGACCGGCGACCGTCCCACCGGCAAACTGCACATCGGCCACTACGTCGGCTCGCTGCGCCAGCGCGTGGCCGCCCAGCACCATTACCGCCAGTTCGTGATGATCGCCGATCTGCAGGCGCTGACCGACAACGGCCACAACCCGGCCAAGGTGACCGACCACGTGCTGGAGGTGATGGCCGACTACCTGGCCGCCGGCCTCGACCCGACCAAGACCACCTTCTGCCTGCAGAGCGCCCTGCCCGCCCTCGCCGAGCTGACGACCTATTACCTCAACCTGGTCAGCGTCGCCCGGCTGGAGCGCAACCCCACCGTCAAGGCGGAGATCCAGCAGAAAGGGTTCGAGCGCAGCCTGCCCGCCGGCTTCCTGATCTATCCGGTCAGCCAGGCCGCCGACATCACCGCCTTTCGTGCCACCCATGTGCCGGTGGGTGAGGATCAGCTGCCGATGCTGGAGCAGACCAACGAGATAGTGCGCCGCTTCAACACCCTGGTGGGCAAAGAGGTGCTGACCGAGTGCCAGCCCATTCTGAGCGACACCGGTCGCCTGCCCGGCATCGACGGCAAGGCCAAGATGTCCAAGTCCCTCGGCAACACCATAGAGCTCGGCATGTCGGCGGAGGAGATCAAGCAGGCGGTGTTCGCCATGTATACCGACCCCAACCACCTCAAGGTGAGCGATCCGGGTCAGGTGGAGGGCAATACGGTGTTCGCCTATCTGGATGCCTTCCACCCCGACAAGGCACTGGTGGCCGAGATGAAGGCCCACTACCAGCGCGGCGGGCTGGGAGACATGCGCTGCAAGCAGGTGCTGAACGACTGCCTGCAGACCCTGCTCGCCCCGATGCGGGAACGGCGCGAGGCGGCCATCGCCGACAAGCGCCAGTTGCTGCGCCTGTTGCAGCAGGGCACCGAGCAGGCGCGCGCCCTGACCGACGAGGTGCTGGCCGAGGTGAAGGGGGCGATGGGGCTCGACTACTTCGCCGGACTGAACTGATCCGCCCCGCGCTGCGCCGGGCTGCCGAGCGCATCCGCGCCGTAGCGCTCGAACGCCAGCCGGTGCAACAACCCCTTGAACCAGCCGATCGCCTCGTCGTGGGCGGTGAGCGGGTGGCCCGCCATCAGATAGACGATGGGGATGTCGGGGTCCAGCTGGTGCAGTCGCAGCGGGTAGTAGCGGCAGAAGTGGCGCCCGATCATCTCGGGCACCACCACCAGATAGCGGCCGGTCGCCATCAGCGGCGGCACCGCCATAAAGCTCGGTAATCGGACACCCAATTCACGCTCCACCCCGAAGCGGGCCAGCCAGAGATCCACCATGGCCTGGCTGTGGCCCCAGCTGGAGGTGTGGATGTGGGGCCGGCTGACCAGATCGTCCGGCCCCAGCACGTCCGGCAGCTCGCTGCCAAGGGGCGACAAACAGACCAGCGGGTTGTTGAACCAGGGCTCACGCCACAGCCGGGGCGAGAGGTGATTGGCATCGGCGAAGCCGATCACCAGATCCAGCTCCCCCTTCTCCAGCTCCCGCTCGTAGTCGCTGTCGGCCAGCTCGCACACCTCCAGCCGGCAGTGCGGGGCATGCCGGTGCAGCCGCTCCACCAGCGCCGGCACCAGCCCATGTTCCACCGAACCCGGAGTGGCGATGCGAAAGATCCGCCGCGCACTGGCGGGGTCGAACCCCTTGGCCTGCCGCAACCCCTGCTCCAGCATGGCCAGCGCCTGGCGCACCGGGCCGGCCAGCGCCTTGGCGCGCTCGGTCGGCATCATCTCGCGCCGGCTCATCACGAACAGGGGGTCGTCCAGCGCCGTTCGCAGCCGCCCCAGCGCATGACTGACGGTGGACTGGGAGAGGTGCAGCCGCTCGGCGGCACGGGTGACGTTGCGCTCCTGCATCAGCATGTCGAACACAGTGAGCAGGTTGAGGTCTAGGCGGGAAAGGGGCAGTTCCATCGATATTGGCCATGGTCGGATGACGACAATTCATTTTTGGCATAGTAGCAGATTGCATAGAATGCGCAGGCGAATTACATCGGAGATTAAAATGCGTAGCTATCTGTTGTTGCTGGCGATTGGCCTGTTGTGGGGCTCCCAGTTCATTTTCATGCATCAGGCCGTGACCGAATTGCCCCCCATCATGGTGGCAGCGGGTCGCGCCTTGTGTGGCAGCCTGACCCTGGGTCTGCTCTGCCTGTTCATGCGTCTCAAGAGCGAGCACACCCCGTGGCGTACCTATATGCTGATCGCCCTGCTCGATGCCACCCTGCCCTTCATCATGGTGGCCTGGGGTCAACAGTATGTGGATAGCGCCATCGCCGCCGTGGTAATGGGTTGTATCCCGTTTGTCACCATCCTGATGGCACCCTTGTTGGTTTCCGGTGAAAAAATCACCAAGGGCGGTCTCGTCTCCGTGGTCATCGGCTTCGTCGGCGTGCTGGTGCTGTTCTGGCCGAAACTGGCCAGCGGCATGAATGCCGGCCTGCTCGGCGCCATGGCCATCCTGTTCGGTGCCAGCTGCTTCGCCATCGGCCTGCTGATGATCAAGCGCTTCGCCAAGGACCACCCGGTGGTCGTGGCACGCAATATCCTGATCTCTTCGGCCATCCAGCTGCTGCTGGCCGCGCCGTTCGTCACCGATCTGAGCGCGCTCACCATGCCGAGCCAGCATGCCATCGGCGCCGTCGCGGTGCTCGGGGTGTTCTGTACCGGTCTGGTCTACTTCCTCTACATGGCGCTGATCCAGAAGGCGGGCCCGACCTTCGCCTCCTTCAGCAACTACCTGGTGCCGCTGTTTGGCGTCATGCTGGGTGCCCTGTTCCTCGGCGAACAGATCCAGTCCACCACCGGCGTGGCACTGGCCCTGATCCTGGGCTCGGTCGCCCTCAACCAGTGGGCTCAGCAGCGCCGCGTCCAGCGGGAGGCTGCCCTATGTCAGGCATCCTGACCACGCTCTGCGGCGGCCTGGTGGTGATCGCCGGCTGGCAGTATCGCCAGCGGCTGATGGGTCTGCTCGGACTGCTGATGGTGCTGCTGCCCTGGTTCTTCGACAGCAAGCTGCAAGCCATGCTGAGCTATGCGCTGAGTGCCTGACATCCATCTCTGAATGTGTGACGAGAGTGTATCTCTCCTGTTTTTGGGACCGTTTTTCAAAAAAACCTCCGATTTGTCCCTTCTACCGGCGCTCTGCGCCGGTTTTTTTATGCCTACCTTGCCCCGTCCTGCCGCCAGTCACACCCGATAGCGATAACTCAGCCGCTCGTTCTTGCGCGGGCCGGTGATCTGCCAGCCGAGCAGAAAGCCGTCCCCGGTCGACGTCAGCTCGGCGCTGTAGTGATCCTGGCCGCACAGGTGGGGCTCGGCGGTGAGCCAGCGACCATCCGCCTGAGGCAGCAGCTCGAACAGCACCACCGGCTGCTCGTAGCGCAGATGTGAGAGCCGGATCCCCCGCTCGCCACGCTCCCACCAGAAGCGGTTGTGCATGGTCAGCACCCGGCCATGGGGCGTGGTGTAGCGACCCTGCTCGGCAAACAGCCAGCCACCCTGATGATCGGTCACCGTCACTTCCCCCTCGCCACTGCCACACCAGTCGGTGGCGGAGCCTTCCCCGTTGCTCGCGGTAAAGGCAAATGCTCCGATCTGTGGCAACTGGCGCCATAAACGCTGGATCAAGACTTCCATCTCGGCCATCATAGCCCCCTTCAAAATTGACAACTGACGACAAATCAACCACATGAACTACTTGATAGGGGTTACCCTGCTCTGGTCATTCTCCTTCAGCCTGATCGGGGTCTACCTCGCCGGTCAGGTGGATGCCTACTTCTCGGTACTGACCCGCATCGTGCTCGCCAGCCTGGTGTTTCTGCCCTTTCTCAGACGGCGCTGGTTGCGCCCCGACCTGGTGGCCAAGCTGATGGCCCTCGGCGCTACCCAGCTCGGCATCATGTATCTGTTCTATTACCACTCCTTCCTGCTGCTGACGGTGCCGGAAGTGCTGGTGTTCACCATCTTCACCCCCATCTACGTCACCCTGATCCATGACCTGCTGGAGCGGCGCTTCAAGCCCACCTATCTGTGGGGAGCCTTGCTGGCGGTGCTGGGGGCGGCCGTCATCCGCTTCGACGGGCTGACCGAGAGCTACGTGCTGGGCTTCCTGGTGGTGCAGGGTGCCAACATTTGCTTCGCCATCGGCCAGGTCGGCTACAAGGTATTGTTGGCACGGGAGAAGGAACAGCCCCCACAGCTCGCCGTGTTCGGTTGCTTCTATCTGGGCGCCCTGGTCGTGGCCCTGCCCGCCTGGTGGCTGCTGGG
Source organism: Aeromonas sp. FL131 (assembly GCF_049860615.1). Taxonomy (NCBI): domain Bacteria; kingdom Pseudomonadati; phylum Pseudomonadota; class Gammaproteobacteria; order Aeromonadales; family Aeromonadaceae; genus Aeromonas; species Aeromonas sp. FL131. Next base: position 4,530,914 of record NZ_CP187595.1, on the reverse strand, counting down.
CACGCCGCAATACCCCACCAGTACCCTGCAGTGGGGCATTCTGTTGTGGCTGGGGATAGGCGCTTCCGGGCTTGGTTACTTCTTGTGGAACAAGGGGGCGACCCAGGTCAGCAGCGGTGTGCTGGCCATCATGAACAACGCCCTGATCCCGGCGGGTCTGCTGGTCAATCTGCTGCTGTGGGGCAAGGATACCGACCTGCTCAGGCTCACCCTGGGCGGCCTGCTGATGCTGGCCTCCCTCTGGGTGTGCCAGCGCCATGGGGTAAGTGAGCGCTGACTAAAAATCAGCCAACGACGGTGTTGTGCTCCCGTCTGGCCTGACCGTGGCAGGTAGCCAGCCGGGCCAGCAGGTGATCGATCTGCTCGCCAGCCTGGCTCTGCACCAGGCCGATGCTGACGGTCACCGGTCGCTGCGGCAGCAGGCTGGCATCGGCGATCTCGAGCCGCAGCCGTTCGGCAATCTCGAGGCCGCTCAGCCGATCGGTCTGGGAGAGCATCAGGATGAAGCCGTCTTCGTCCCAGCGGGCGAAGGGGTCTTCCCGTCGCAGCTCGTGACGCACGATGCGGGCCAGCTTGGCCAGCATGGCATCGCAGGCCACCTCGCCGAACAGCTGCTGGATCTTGGCCCTGTGGTCGACGCTGAATTGCAGCAGGCTGAAGCTGCCGCTCTCGCTGGCTAGCCGCTCATCGAGCAACAGCTCGAAGTGGCTGCGGCTCTCCAGCCCGGTGAGGGGATCGGTGCCGTGTCGCTCTTCCACCAGCAGTGCCTGTGAGTCGAGCAGACGCACCACCCCCAGCACCTGGCCGTGAACATCGCGCCTGGCCCGCTCTTCCAGCCGGACATAGTGGCCATCGTGATGCAGGATGCGGTATTCGAGCCGGATCTGGGCCACCCGCCCGCTCTGGCAGGCGGTCAGCGCCTCCTGCAGGCTCCCCACGTCGTCGGGGTGCACCCGCTCCAGCCAGCCGAGATCGTCCAGACCGGCTTCGTTCAATCCCAACAGCCGCAAACAGGAGAGATCCCGCTGCACGCCCTGCTGCGGGCTCCAGCTCCAGAGCCCTGCCTCCAGCAAGGCGATGGCATCCGCCATCAGCGCCAGATCAAACCGGGTAATTGCCTCCCTGAGGGGAGCCTTGAGCATGTCCATCGAGCGCCTCGACACCGAATCTGAAGACCTTCTCAATAAGTAACATTGGCTCTCGTGCCGAGCAACAGGGTCAGCTCGCTTTTCCTTGATAGCCGTTCATCAGGGCCTGCCAGTTCTCCGGTACGAAGTGAAAACTGGTATGCAGTTGGGACTCCTTGTTGAAGGAGCGCAGCAACCGTTCCAGGTTGGCCTGCTGCCAGTTGCCGGGAGAACGGATGGCGCCCTTGTCGAAGTCGATCACCCACACCTTGCCCTCCTTGTCGAGCAGCAGGTTGTGGCTGTTGAGATCGGCGTGATAGACCCCGGCGTCGTGCAACCGGCGCACCGTCTGGCCCACCTTGTGCCACACCTCGCCGGCGATCGGCCCCTGCTTGAGCAGGGCGACCAGATCCTTGGCGCCACGGATGCGCTCGATCAGGATGTCAGCCCGATAGAAGGGGCCCTGCTTGGCCATCCGGGCGGCAAACGGACGCGGCACCGGCAATCCCTGAGCACTCAACTTGGCCAGCAGCGTGTATTCGGCCATGGCCCGGCTCGATTCGACCCCTTCGAACCAGAAGCGATCCCGCACCACCTTGCCCACCATGCCACCGCGATAGTAGTGACGCAGCACCAGGTGGCGGGATTCATCCTTGACGAACCAGGTCACTCCGCGGCCGATGGAAGACCCCACCACCTGGCGATGTGTCTGCCACCAGGCCGGATCAAACAGCTCGGGAGAAGGGTCGCGAAACGCCCCTTCGGCGTACCAGCAGATCTGGTTGTGTTCGGTCTGAATTTGCATTTTTGGCGATTCCGGTCGGTCAGTCATGGCTACACAAGGCAAGGGCAGGCAACAGCAACACGGGCCTTGTCAGGGGCACCGGCTGCCGGTCGTGCGCAATTTTACAATCCACGGGGGAGTTTGCATAATGCCATCCATCCATTTTGCCACCATTGCGCCACATCATGCCGCTGTTCCAAACGCCGCCCTCCTCCATCTGCATCCTGCGGCTCTCCGCCATCGGCGACTGCTGCCACGCGCTGGCGCTGGTGCGCGTCATCCAGCGGGCCTGGCCGACGACCCGCATCACCTGGATCACCGGCAAGATTGAAGCGACGCTTTTTGCCGATCTGCCCGGGGTCGAAGTCATCGCCTTCGACAAGAGCAAGGGCTGGCGCGGCTATCGCGAGCTCTGGCAGACCCTCAGGGGACGCCAATTCGATGCCCTGCTGCACCTGCAGGCGGCCATGCGGGCCAGCATCGCCACCCTCGGCATCAAGGCCAAGGTCAAGCTCGGGTTTGATCGGGAGCGGGCCAGCGACGGCCAGTGGCTGTTCACCAACCACAAGGTGCCATCCCCCGCCTCGCCCCACGTGCTGGACGGCTTTCTCGCCTTCGCCAAAGAGCTCGGAATAAAGGATCTGACCCCGGACTGGCAACTGCCCATCAGCGCCGAGCACCAGGCCTGGGCGAAAGAGAAGGTCGACGGCAAGCCGACCCTGCTCATCTGCGCCGCCGCCAGCAAGGCATTCAAGAACTGGACTGCCGCCGGTTATGCCGCGCTGGCGGATCATGCCGCTGACAGAGGTTTTCAGGTCTATCTGTGCGGCGGGCCGGCCAAACTGGAGCGGGATCTGGCCGCCGACATTCAACGGCTGAGCCACAGCAAGCCGGTGGATCTGGTGGGGCAGACCAACCTCAAGCAGTTGCTGGCGCTGATCAAGGAGGCCAGTCTGGTGCTGGCCCCCGACACCGGCCCCACCCACATGGCGACCCTGGTGGATACGCCGGTGCTCGGCCTCTATGCCCACCACAACCCGGAGCGTACCGGCCCCTATCTGTGCCGTGACTACGCGGTCAGCGTCTATCAGGAGCTGGTCGAGCAGGAGACCGGCAAACCGCTGGCCGAGCTCGGCTGGCGCACCCGTCTCAAGGATCCGGACGCCATGAGCAAGCTCACCCGCGAACGGGTCATCGCCGCCTTCGACCGGCTCTGCGCCGATCGCCAGTTGCCCGCCGGACAGCAACTCGGAATTTCCGAGCAGTGAAGCAGGGATAATCTGCTGGCCCGCCCGCACGGTGGCAGGCAGAATGGCGGCTGATGTGGGTGACGCTCCCGCAGCAAGCTACGAATACTTTGATCGGCTGGAATATGATTCCGGCCGTTTTTTTATCCGCCACCTTCTGTTAAAATTCGCCGCCTTTACATCCCTCTTAATTCAAGAATTTTCCGCGTTTTGGATTTGGCTGTCTCCCTTTCGGGCACAAGACGGCGGCCTCTGCTACAACCAAAACACGGTCTCGCTTAAAGGTACAGACATGGCGCAACAAGGCACTCTCTATATCATCTCCTCCCCGAGCGGAGCGGGTAAATCCAGCCTGCTCAACGCCTTGCTGACCCAGCACAACAGCGCAGGCAAGATGCAGCTGTCGGTTTCCCACACCACCCGCGCCACCCGTCCCGGTGAAGAGCACGGGGTGCACTACCACTTCGTCAAGGTGGAAGAGTTCAAGGCGCTGATCGAGCGCGGCGACTTTCTGGAGTGGGCCGAGGTGTTCGGCAACTACTACGGCACCTCCCGCGCCGCCATCGAAGCCTGCCTGGCGCAGGGGATCGACGTGTTCCTCGACATCGACTGGCAGGGCGCCCGCCAGATCCGCGAACAGATGCCGACCAAGTCCATCTTCATCCTGCCACCCAGCCGCGAAGAGCTGGAGCGTCGCCTGATCGGCCGCGGCCAGGACAGTGCCGAGGTGATCAAGGGCCGGATGGAGAAAGCCATTGCCGAAATGGTGCACTATGACGAGTATGACTATGTCATCATCAACGAAGACTTTGAGCAGGCACTGTTCCAGCTGAGGGCTGTCATCGAGTGCCAACGGCTGGAATTGCGCCAGCAGCAGCAGGCCCAACAAAACTTGCTGCAACAGCTACTGGCAGAATAGGCCAAAAACAAGTAAACTTTTGCGTCATTTTTAAACACCGCTTTTTTAAACCGAGAAAGCCCAAACACTGGAGTCCTGCATGGCACGCGTTACTGTAGAAGATGCTGTAAAACAGGTAGGTAACCGTTTTGACCTGGTGCTGGTCGCCGCCCGCCGCGCCCGCCAAATCGCGGTTCAAGGCAAAGATCCCCTGGTTGACGAAGAGAACGACAAGCCGACCGTGATCGCCCTGCGCGAGATCGAACTGGGTCTGGTGAACAACCAGGTGATGGACACCCAGGACCGTTACGAGCAGCAGGAGCAGGAAGCCGCCGAGCTGGCTGCCGTTGCTGCCATCGCCGAAGGCCGCGGTTAAGTCAGTTATTTCTTATAGTCGGCGCCCGCCCGGGTGCCGACTGTTCTCCCCCATTTACAACCGCTCGAAAACCTCGCAAACTCAGGACAATACCCTCTATATCCACGGATTGCCGTTTCACCGCTGCGGGGACTGTCTTGTATTTATTTGAAAATCTTAAAGAAATAGCCAGTTCCTACCTGCCACCCGAGCAGGTGGAGAAGCTCAGGCAAGCCTATGTGGTGGCCCGTGATGCTCACCAGGGACAGATGCGTTCCAGCGGCGAGCCCTATATCACCCACCCGGTTGCCGTTGCCCGCATTCTTGGCGACATGCGCCTCGATCATGAAACCCTGATGGCTGCCGTGCTGCACGACGTCATCGAAGATACCCCTGTCACCAAGGCCGATCTGGCCGAACTGTTTGGCGATGCCGTCGCCGAGCTGGTAGCAGGCGTCTCCAAGCTCGACAAGCTGAAGTTTCGCGATCGCAAGGAGGCCCAAGCCGAGAACTTCCGCAAGATGGTGATGGCCATGACCCAGGATATCCGGGTCATCCTGATCAAGCTGGCCGACCGCACCCACAACATGCGCACCCTGGGCTCCCTGCGGCCAGACAAGCGCCGCCGCATCGCCCGGGAAACCCTCGAAATCTTCGCCCCCATCGCCAACCGCCTCGGTATTCACACCATGAAGAACGAGCTGGAAGAGCTGGGCTTCGAGGCGCTCTACCCCATGCGCTCGCGCGTGTTGCGCGAATCGGTGCGCCGCGCCCGCGGCAATCGCCGTGAAATCATCGACTCCATCCAGAGCGAGATTGAGGGCCGGCTGCGGGAGGCTGGCATCGAATCCCAGGTCAGCGGCCGCGAAAAGAACCTGTTCTCCATCTACAACAAGATGGAGAAAAAAGAGCTGCAATTTCATGAGGTAATGGATATCTACGCCTTTCGTGTGAGGGTGAAGGACATAGATACCTGTTACCGGGTGCTGGGCCAGATGCACAGTCTCTACAAGCCCCGCCCCGGCCGCTTCAAGGATTACATCGCCATCCCCAAGACCAACGGCTACCAGTCGCTGCACACCTCCCTGGTGGGGCCGCACGGGGTGCCGGTGGAGGTGCAGATCCGCACCGAGTTCATGGATCAGATGGCCGACAAGGGCGTCGCCGCCCACTGGGCCTACAAGCAGGATGGTGACAGCTCGGGTACTACCGCCCAGATCCGCGCCCAGCGCTGGATGCAGAGCCTGCTCGAGCTGCAGCAGAGTGCCGGCAGCTCCTTTGAATTCATCGAGGGGGTCAAGACCGACCTCTTCCCCGACGAGATCTACGTGTTCACGCCGGAAGGGCGCATAATGGAACTGCCCGCCGGGGCCACCCCGGTGGACTTCGCCTACACGGTGCACACCGACATCGGCCACGCCTGCGTCGGTTCGCGGGTCGATCGCCACCCCTATCCGCTGAGCAGCCCGCTGCATTCGGGCCAGACGGTGGAGATCATCACGGCGCCGGGGGCTCGCCCCAACGCGGCCTGGCTCAACTTCGTGGTGACCACCAAGGCCCGCTCCAAGATCCGCCAGTTCCTCAAGAACCTGCGTACCGAAGAGTCGGTGGTGCTGGGTCGCCGCCTGCTCAACCATGCGCTGGGCGCCAAGAACATCGAAGACATCCCGGAGCCGCGCATCAAGCAGGTGCTGGCCGATACCAAGCATGAGAACCTGCAGGGCCTGCTGGCCGACGTGGGCCTTGGCAACGCCATGAGCGTGATGGTGGCGCGCCGCATGCTGGGGGATGAGCTGCCGCCGGAAGAGCAGCCCAAGTCCAGCAGCAAGAAGATGCCGATCAAGGGGGCAGACGGCATGCTGGTCACCTTCGCCAACTGCTGCCGCCCCATCCCGGGGGACGCCATCATCGCCCACATCAGCCCGGGCAAGGGGCTGGTGATCCACCAGGAAGCCTGCCGCAACATCAAGGGCTACAGCAAGGAACCGGACAAGTACCTGCCGGTGCAGTGGGAAGTGGACAAGGAGCAGGAACAGGAGTTCCGCACCGGCATCAGCATCGAGATCGTCAACCACCAGGGTGCCCTGGCGGAGCTGGCCAACGTGATTGCCGCCACTGGCGCCAACATTCACGCCATCAGCACCGAAGAGAAGGATGGCCGGGTCTATCTGGTCACCCTGCTCATCACCACCAAGAGCCGGATCCACCTTGCCAACATCATGCGCAAGATCCGGGTGATGCCGAACGTGCTCAAGGTGAGCCGACAGAAAAACTGACCACAGGCGGCGCAAGCCGCCTGCTGCTTTTCAAGAGACAAGCTTGGCCCACCGCCGCAGGCACACCCGTTCAACTTGGCGAGTGGACAAACCCGGCGCCGGCAGAGCCGGTATGACCGCGAAACGCGTCGAACGAATTTACGACAGGCTGGCCCGGTGCCAGCCCGATTTGATCCTGTGCATGCAAGCGATGCGTGCACACACCTCACGACATAGAAACCGATATGACTCCTGAACGCTTCAAGCGCATCACCGACATGCTGGCCCAGCGTCAGCTCGATTTGACCGTCTGTATGGAAGAGGTGCATAAACCTCACAATCTGGCCGCCATCGTGCGTACCGCCGATGCCATCGGCATCCACCGGGTACATGCAGTCTGGCCCAAGACCTGGATCCACAAGCGCAAGGGCACGGCCCGCGGCAGCCAGAACTGGGTGGACGTGAAGCTGCACCCGGACATCGGCAGTGCAGTGGCCGAGCTGAAAGCCTCCGGCATGCAGATCCTGGCGACCCACCTCTCCGACAGCTCGGTGGATTTTCGCGCCATCGACTACACCAAACCCACCGCCATCCTGGTGGGTCAGGAGAAGCACGGCATCGGCGAAGAGGCGCTGGCCCTGGCCGATCACCATATCGTCATCCCCATGGTGGGCATGGTGCAGTCCCTCAACGTCTCGGTGGCCGCCGCTGCCATCCTCTATGAGGCCCAACGCCAGCGCGAACTGGCCGGCTGCTACCAGCGCGGCTGCCCGCTCGACCTGGAGGAGCAGAACAGCATACTGTTCGAGGGGGGCTATCCCATCTATGCCCAGCTCTGCAAAGAGAAAGAGATGCCCTATCCCCAGCTCGGCCCGGCCGGTGAAATCCTGGCGGACGAGCAGTGGTGGCAGCAGATGCAGCTGACCCGCAAGGGCTGGGCCGCCCAGCAATCGGATGATCCTTCGGAAGAGTACGCTGATGAAGCTTAACCACCTGCCCTTGCTGGCCCTGACCCTGTTTTCTGCCGGAGCCCTCGCCGTGAACAATCCCTATCAGCTGACGCCGGAAGCCGACGTCGCCACCCTTCATCAGCAGACCCTGCCCGACTTCTGGCGTCAGCACGCCGTCGAGAGCGCCTTCAAGGGCAAGGACGGGGTCACCATCCGCTATGCAGCCCTGCGCCAGGCCAAGGTCGATCGCGCCATCCTCATCGTCAACGGTCGGGTCGAAAGCTACCTCAAGTATCAGGAGCTGGCCTGGGATCTGTGGCGTCAGGGCTACAGCCTCTACCTCATCGACCACCGCGGCCAGGGTTTGTCCGATCGGCTGTTGACCGACCAGGAGAAGGGATATGTCGACCAGTTCGACGATTATGTACTCGATCTCAAGCAGTTTCATGACGAGGTGATCGCCCAGGACCAGCCCGCCAAGCTGTTCCTGCTGGCCCACTCCATGGGCGGCGCCATCTCCGCCCGCTATCTGGAACGCTGGCCCGATGATATCGAGGCGGCCGTGCTCTCCTCCCCCATGATGGGCATCAATCTCGGCGGCCTGCCCAAGTGGCTGGCCAAGGGGCTGGCGGCCACCATCGGCACGGTCGGCGGCTGGCTGGGCGAGCCTCCCTATGGCCCGGGCCAGGGCCCGTACGAGAGCCACGACTTTGCCGACAACGGTCTGAGCCACAGCGAAGCCCGCTATCAGGCCTTCCGCGAGCTCTACGAGCAGCGCCCGCAGATCAAGCTGGGAGGCGCCACCGCCCACTGGATCTATCAGGGACTGACGGGGGCGGACGCCGCCGTGGCCGAGGCCGGCGCCATCAAGACGCCGCTGCTGGTGCTGCAGGCCGGTGACGACGGCGTGGTGGACAACGCCGCGCAGGACGCCTTCTGTGCGCTCGCTCGCTGCGAGGGAGGCAAGCCGCTGCGCATAGAAGGGGCCTGGCACGAGCTGTTCATGGAGGCCGATCCCCAGCGCCAGGCCGCGCTCAACGCGACTCTGGCCTTCTTCGCACGCTACTAGCGGCTGGTTATTTTTTGTATCCCTAAATAAATGGGGTCGCGGGAGCGGTTGCTGTACACTGCTCCCGCTTTCATTCGTAACCCCGAGGTGATGATGTATAAGGTCGTTGTATCCGATCTCGATGGCACCCTGCTCAACGGGCAGCACCAGATCTCCCCCCGCACCCGCGATACCCTGCACCGTCTGGTGGAGCAGGGGATCAAGTTCGTGGTGGCCACCGGCCGTCACCATGTGGATGTGCGCAGCATCCGCGACACGCTCGGGCTCGACATCTATCTCATCACCTCCAATGGCGCCGTGGTGCACGACAAGCAGGATCAGCTGATCTTCAACCAGGCCCTGCCGGACAGCGTGGCGGCCGAGCTGATCGCACTGGAGCGCGACCCCTCCATCCATATCAACCTCTACTACGGCGACGAGTGGCTGGTGGAAGAGGAGATGCCCTGGCTGCTGCAGTTCCATCATGAATCCGGCTTCAGCTATCGCCTGACCGATCTCGCCAGCCACCCGCTGGACAAGGTCAACAAGGTGTTTTATATCGGCGAACACGAGAAGCTGCTGCAGATCGAGGCAGAGCTGAACCAGCGTTATGGTGATCGGCTCAACGTCACCTTCTCCCTGCCGGACTGCCTCGAGGTGATGCACGCCGGGGTGCACAAGGGCAATGCCGTGCGCGCCGTGCTGGAGCAGCACGGGCTGGAGATGTCCCAAGCGGTGGCCTTTGGCGATGGCATGAACGACTTCGAGATGCTGAGCATGGTCGGCCGCGGCGTGGTGATGGGCAATGCCCACGACCGGCTCAAGCTGGCGCTGGCCAACCACGAACAGACCCTGAGCTCTGACGAGGATGGCGTCGCCGTCTATCTGGAGCAGTTGTTCGCCCTGCAGGGCGTCAACGTCGCCTGAGACAAGGCGCCATGAGCAGCTCTGCGGCTCATGGCGCACGACCCCCTTCAGCGGCTGAAGCGATGGCCGCAGACCCCGCAGCAATACTGGCGGGACAGGCGTCGATCCAGGGTACGCCCCAGCCACCAGCCCAGCCCTCCCCCTATCAATCCACCCAGCACGGCACCACCCAACGCTCCCGCCAGGGCACCGACGACAGTGCCGACACCACCCAGCGCCGAGCCCGTTGCGGCCCCTATCCTGGCGAGCGTAGCGGCGCAGGCATAGCCGCCCGCAGCCCCCAGGCCCAGGGCACAGGCTCGCTTCACCCGTTCATCCTCGATCCGTGCTACCCCTTCACTCATGCAGTGCGGGCATCTCATGGCGTGCTCCTGTGCGGATAACCGTCCGAACGACTCGACCGGCAGCCGGGCTCAGGTGGCCGGCTTGAACCGATCCTTGTCGAGCTGGTGTTTCTTCATACGCAGATAGAGCTTCTTGCGCGGAATGCCGAGGTACTGGGCGGCATCGGTCACCCGGCCGGAAAAGAGGAACAGGGTATCCTCGATCACCCGCCGCTCGAACTCCTCCACCAGGTCGTCCAGCGGCTCCTTGCCGCTGGCCAGGGGGATGACCTGCTCCGCGCCGGCCAGCTTGACGATGCCCACCGCATAGAGCTCGGCCACGTTGCGCAGCTCGCGCAGGTTGCCGGGCCACTGATGCCGCTTGAGCGTCTCCAGATAGGCGCGATCCACCGCCGGTACCGGCCGGCCGATGCGCTTGCAGCCCTGTCGCAGAAAGGCCCGGAACAGGGGGATGATGTCACAGCTGCGCTCCACCAGCCGGGGCAGCTTGAGCCGCACCTGGGAGAGGAAATAGTAGAGCTCCGGCATCAGTTGCTGGCGCTCCACCAGCGCCTCCGGCGACTCGTCAAACAACCCTATGGTACGCAACGGCTTGCTCCCCTTGCGCTCCTGATCCAGCAGGTGGTTGCCGAGCCAGCGCTGGCAGTCGGCACTCAGGCGGGCCGGGGATTGCAGCACCAGGGTACCCTGCCCCGCCTGTACCAGGCTGGTTTGCACCTCGGCCAGGCTGGGGGCCGAGACACAGTCGTGCAGCTGGAAGGCTTGCTCCCGGCGGACGCTGATCCGGTGCAGCAGCCTGGCCAGGGTGTGACGACCCGAGCCGGCAGGCCCTTCCAGCAGCAGGTCCTTGTCGGTCTGTGCCAGCTGGTTGAGCTGGCTGCGAAGCGTCACTATCTGTGGACTGGTGCCGATCAGCTCGTCATCCACCGTCGCCTGGATCTCGCTGCGGCGCGCCAGCACGGCGCTGCGCTGTCGGCAGGCCCGCTCCAGCAGGCCCAACAGATCCTGCGGATTGAGCGGTTTCTCCAGAAAGTCGAACGCCCCCTGCTTGACCGCCCGCACCGCCAGCGGAATGTCCCCGTGACCGGTGATCATGATGACCGGAATCTCGGCGTCCAGCGCCTGCACGCTGGCCAGCAGGTCCATGCCGTTCATGGCCGGCATGTAGATGTCAGAGACCAGCACCCCTGGCCACTGATCCGCCAGCAGCGCCAGCGCCTCGTGGGGCGAAGTCGTCGCCCTGGGGTGGTAGCCGGAGAGCCGCAGCAGGTGGCAATAGGATTCCAGCACGTCCTCGTCATCGTCCACCAGCAGCACGTTGGCAGGACGGTTAGCGGGCAACAACATCGATGGCGTTCTCCTCGTTCTGATGGGCGACCGACCCGGCAGGGTCGGCCAACGCAAATTCCATGATCACCATGGCGCCGCCGGTCAGCGCCGATCCCAACATGATTTCGCCGCCACAACGGGCCAGCAGGGAGCGACAGATGGTCAGCCCCAACCCCAGCCCAACCTCCTTGGAGGTGGTGAAGGGGGTGAACAACCTCGGCAGAATGGCCTCGCTGAAGCCGGCGCCGCTGTCGACCACCGCCAGCCGCAGCCGGGCCTCGCTTCGTTCCAGCAACTGCAGCCGGATCTCGCGCCGCGCCAGCCCGGCCACCGCATCCAGACCGTTCACCAGCAAGTTCACCAGCACCTGCTCCAGCAGCACGGGGTCGGTATCGAGCCAGAGTCCGTCCGGCAATTCGTTGCAGAGGATGCAGCCATCGCGCTTCGCCCGCGTCTCCAGCAGCAGCATGGCCTGCTCAGCCAGCGCTCCCAGCGCGAGCCGGACCCGCACCTCCTCGGCCGGCGACTTGCGGGCGAAGTGGCGCAGGGCGTTGATGATCCGGCTCATGCGCCGCCCCAGCTTGTCGAGCTTGCCCAGATCCTGGTCCAGCGCCTGCAGCTGACCGGCGGCGAGCGCCGTCCGGCTGGTGTAGAGGTAGGTCATCATCGCCGACAGCGGCTGGTTCAGCTCGTGGGCCAGGCTGGTCATCGCCTGCCCCACCACCGCCATCTTGGCCGCCTGGATCAGCTCATCCTGGGTCTGCAGCAGGGTGCGCTCCGCCTGCTGGCGCTGCACCACCTCCTCCGCCAGCAGCCGGTTGTTCTCGGTCAGCTCGCGGGTCCGCTCCGCCACCCGCAGACTGAGCTCCCTGGCCGTCAGCTCCTGGCGGGTGACATCCGTGATGGTGATGATGAACCTGTACCCGCGCCCCTGCTCGAAGCGGCGCAAGTTGAGGTGCAAAAAGCGGGGCGTCTCACCCAGCCTACAGGCCAGGGTGCACTCGCTGTGGCCGAACCGGTGCAGCGGCTGGCCCGCCCTGAACTGAACGGCCAGTACCGCCCCCGCCTCTGCCGGAAAGGCCTGCCACAACGGCTGGCCCAGCTCGACGCCGGTCTGCTGGAACAAGGTGAGCGCGCTCGGGTTGACCGACTCTATGGTGCCATCCGGATGGCAGGTGATGAGGCAGGCCTGGGTGTTGTTGATGAGGTTGAGGGCATTGGCCCGCTCCATCTGCTGCAACTGCAGGCTGAAGTGGCGCAGGCTGTCGCCCAGCCGGCCGATCTCGTCCCGGCCGCAGGTGCTGACCGGCACGTCCAGCCGGCCTGCCGCCACCCTGTCCAGCTCCTGTCCCAACAGGTCGAGCCGCTTGATCAGCCGGCGGCCGATCAACACCACCAGCACGAAGATGCTGAGCAGCAGGGTGAGCAGCAGCACCACCAGGATCACCAGCTTGCCGGTCGCCACCAGCTGGCTGCTGTCCTCCCCCAGCGCACTGAGGGAGCGGTTGGCGTCACTCACCATCAGGCTGACCCGTTGGTGATAACGCGATACGGCGTCGTCCAGCCGCGGCCGCAGAGCCGTCAGCTGCTGGTGGGTCAGCACATCCGCCAGCAGCAGCCGGTGCAGCGGGCCGTCCGGCTTCACCAGGGTGATGATATCCTGCAGGATCTGACGATAGCTCACGGTCGAGGGGTACTCCGCCAGCCGCGAGGTCAGCGCGTCTATCTCGTCAATCTTGTAGCCGATGAACAGGAAGGCGCTCTCCAGATCCTGCTGATAGCGCTGGGCGATCACCTCGCCCACCAGCGACTGCAGTTCATTCTCCTTGAAGGTGAGATCCTGCAGGGCGGAGAACTCCTTGATGACGTTGCCAAATTCGCTCATGTCGTCCGGGCTGGCCACCATGCTGGTCAGGTGCCACTCCACCTCCTGCAGCAGAGGGGCGGCATCGTCCACCAGATCCTGGTGCAGCCAGTTGCTGCGCTTCTGCAGCTGCTGCAGGGTTTCGGCGTGCTCGATCTGCTGCTTGAGGTAACGCCCGTGATCCGCCACCAGCGCGCCCAGCTCCTCGAACGCCTGGCGCTGCGAGGGGGTCTGATCCCCTGGGGTGCCCAGCAGGTAGGCGCGCTGGATGTCCCGCAAGGTGGTGGACACCGCGTTGGAGAGGCGCTGGTACTGCACCGGGTCCCGGGTATCACGCAACTGGGCCAACAACAACAACAGGCGGGAGCTGGCCCGCTCCAGCTGGTAGGCGCCGTCGATGGCGGGCAGGCTCTCTTCCACGATGAGGTGGATCTGCCGGCCCAGCCGATCCCACATCACATAGGCGGCCATGCCCATGGCACCGGTCAGGGCCGTGATGGTCACGAAGGCGAGGATGAGCCGCCGTCCCAGGCTGCGCGGCATGGCCAGCATGCGCCCCAGCCGGTTCATGGTCTGGCTGCCTGTTCGACCAGACGCTGCGCCTCGTGCAGACGTGCCTCGGTAGCCTGGCGCCACTGATGCATCACCCGCTCCGCCTGCGGATTGCCCTGCTCCCGGTCATAGAGACCGTCAAACAGCGCCAGCAACGCCGGATCCTGCGCCTCCCGCTCGCTCAGCGGCGGCGTGCTCGCCTTGGCGACGGCCTGCTCCAGCAGTGCGACCCGCCAGGGCTCGCCATGGGTATTCAGACCGTTGATCCCCTGCCAGGTCATCTTCAGCCTGGGTAGCTGCTGGGTGATGGTCTGCTCGAACAGGGCCTTGAGCAGACCGGCCCGCCGATAGAGCAGCGCCTTGTCGGTGACGTAGCGGGTCTGCCGGGCCAGCCGGGGTTGGCTCAAGGTGGCCTTGGCCATGCCGGGGGTAGCGATGATGGCTTGGCCGCGATCGGAGAGCAGGTACTGGATGAACAGAGCCGCGCTGGCCGGCTGGGTGCTGTGACGTGCCACCCCCAGGTAGGTCGGCAGGATCACCGAGTCGGGCATGATGTTGAAGCCGACGTGATCGAAGCGGGCCTGGCTGTTGAGGGCGTAACTGTCGATCACCAGGCCGGCCCCCGCCAGACCCCGGCTGATGCCGTCGCTCACCCCGAAGCTGCGCGCCGTGATGGCCGACAGGTTGCCGCCCAGCCGCATCAGCAGGGCCCAACCCTGCTGCCAGCCATATTGCTGCAGCACGCTCTCTACCATCATGTGGGTGGTGCCGGACTGGGAGGGCGAGCTCATCATCACGTGCCCCATGAAGAGCGGGGACGCCAGTTGCTGCCAGGTGGTGGGCAGCGGCAGCTGATATTTGGCCAGATAATGGCGGTTATACATGATGCCGCTGCTGGAATAACCGACCACGGCCACTTTATTGCCCAGCCCGAGAGTATGAGGAGCGAGCCATTTGGGCGGCATAGTTTCATTTGGCAAAGCTGCCAGCAAACCGGCTTTGTCCAGCGTGTTAAAAAAAGTCGGCGATGACGACATGATAATATCGACTTTCGGTGCACCGGTTTCCGTTAATAAGCGCAGGGAGGGAATGGTACGCCGATAAATAACCTCGATCCGGATCCCGGGATATTGTTCGGCAAAGCCCTCGATCACTGCCTTGACCGGCGCCTCAGAAAAGGAGGTAAGCACCGTCAGCGAGGCGGCCTGAAGGGTGCTGAATGGCAACAAAACGCAGCCCGTGAGCAGGGCCAGCCGGCGGAAAAAGAGGTGCATGACTATAGGTCGACTCGCGCTTTAATTCAGGATTATGTGCAGTACATCTAATATTTGGCACATGCCGTTATTTTTATTTCCACGAGGATGAGCCAGTTCTGACTCATTATGCCTCGGCATGCCGCTATTGTTATTCATCGAATATCAATAGGACAGTTCAAATATGTCATTTTTGACTCATGGTTTTCCCATGATTGAGTCAGAGTTGACCCATATCCGGCTTTTTGCCGACTGAATTTCTCCCTTCATATGATGGCAGCCGCTATCAGAGCTCCCTCTGAAACCAAGCTGCCAAATATAAACGGAGAACCCCATGTTCAACTTTTTCAAGACGCGAGCCGACCTGCCGGTCATGGAAGCCTCGCCCGATAAAATCCGCTCCATTTACCGCAAGTACCAGTGGCAGGTCTTCCTAGGTCTGGTACTCGGTTACGCCATGTTCTATGTCGTGCGCATGAGCCTCAACGTGGTCAAGAAGCCCATGCTGGACTCCGGCGTGGTGACCCTGGAAGAGCTGGGGGTCATCGGCTCCGCCTTCCTGTTTACCTACGCCGTCGGCAAGTTCTCCAACGGTTTCCTCTCCGACTACGCCAACATAGGCCGCTTCATGTCGGTCTCGCTGGGGCTCTCGTCCATCTGCACCATCCTGATGGGCATGAACACCGCCACCTTCTTTCTGGTGCTGATGTGGGGCCTGAACGGCTGGTTCCAGTCCGTCGGGTCCGCCCCCTCCTGCGTCTCCATCTTCCAGTGGTTCTCCCCCAAGCAGCGGGGATCGGTCTACTCCATCTGGGGCGGCTCGCGCAACATAGGGGAAGGCATCTCCTGGATCCTGACCGCCACCATCGTCAGCTACTTCGGCTGGAAGGCCGGTTTCATCGGCGCCGGCATCGCCTCCCTGATCGCCGCCCTGTGCATGTATCTGGTGCTGAAAGATCGCCCGCAAACCTACGCCCTGCCGGAGCCGGCCGTCGCCTTTGGTGAAGCACCCGAGATTGCCAAGAAGGTGGACCCGGCCGAAATCCGCCGCGCCCAGCTGTTCGTGCTCAAGCAGCCCGCCGTCTGGCTCATCGCCGCCGCCTGCGCCTGCATGTACATGTCCCGCTACGCCATGAGCTCCTGGGCCGTGCTCTACCTGCAGGAGCAGAAGGGCTACAGCCTGATCGACGCCGGCTTCGCCATGTCGGCCTATCCCATCGCCGGTTTCCTCGGCGCCATTCTGGCCGGGATCATCTCCGACAAGCTGTTCAACGCCAACCGCCACATCCCGACCCTGCTCTACGGCTTGGCCAACGTGGCCGGCATGTGCCTGATGTTCTGGGGCCCGCAGAGCCGCATGATGGATGCCGTCGCCCTCGCCCTGATCGGTTATGCCATCGGCGGGCTAGTGGTCTTCCTCGCCGGTCTGACCGCCTGCGACCTGATGCCCAAGACCGCAGTGGGCGCCGTGAAGGGCTTCATCGGCCTCTGCTCCTACATCGCCGCCTCCATCCAGGAGCTGGTCTCCGCCGCCCTGATCAAGACCAGCGAGATCGACGGCGTCACCCACTACGACTTCAGCAGCGCCCAGTACTTCTGGCTCGGTGCCTCCGTGGTCTCCATGCTGCTCGCCATGACGGTGTGGAATGCCAAGAAAGTCGTCAACCACTGATCCCCGTTCAGCACAAGGGTGGCCCGTCGGCCACCCTTGTGCGTTTTCCTCGCAACAGGAGCATCCCATGCGCAAGACCAAAATCATCGCCACCCTGGGCCCGGCCAGCTCATCCGCCGCCATGGTGGAGCAGCTGATCCAGGCGGGAGCCAATGTATTCAGGCTGAACTTCTCCCACGGCAGTCCGGAGCAACACCTGGCCTTAGCGGCCAAGATCCGGGCCTGCGCCGCCCGCCTCGACCGCGAGATAGGCATCCTCGCCGACCTGCAGGGCCCCAAGATCCGCATCGCTAGCTTTGCCGACGGCAGCATCCAGCTGCAACCGGGCGACCCCTTTACCATTGATGCCTGCCTGGACAGCCACTTGGGCGATCAATCCCGGGTCGGTACCGACTATCCGGCGCTGGCCGGCGAACTGCAGACGGGCAACGTCGTGCTGCTGGATGACGGCCGCATCCAGCTCTGCGTGGAACAGGTGATCGACGAGCGCATCGAAACCCGGGTGCTGGTCGGCGGTACCCTGTCCAGCCGCAAGGGCATCAACGTGCTGGGCGGCGGTCTGAGCGCTCCGGCCCTGACCGACAAGGACAAGGCCGACATCCTGACGGCCCGCCTGCTCGAGGCCGACTATATCGCCGTCTCGTTTCCGCGCAGCGCCGCCGATCTCGAAGAGGCCAGAACCCTCATTCGTGCCAGCGGTAGCCGGGCGGCCATCGTGGCCAAGGTGGAACGGGCGGAGGTGGTGGTGTCAGTGGCCGCCATGGATGAGCTGATTCACGCCGCCGACCTCATCATGGTGGCGCGTGGGGATCTGGGGGTAGAGATTGGCGATGCCAGACTGCCCGGCGTGCAGAAGAGGTTGATCCGGCGCTGCCGGGCGCTCGGCCGCCCGGTCATCACCGCTACCCAGATGATGGAGTCCATGATTGCCAGCCTCATGCCCACCCGGGCCGAGGTCATGGATGTGGCCAACGCCGTCATGGATGGCAGCGATGCGGTGATGCTATCGGCCGAGTCGGCAACCGGCCGCTATCCGGTGGAAGCAGTCGCCGCCATGGCCCGCATCGCGCTGGCCGCCGAACAGGAGATGGAACCGGCAGGGCATGGCCTCGCGGCCAGCCACGGGGAGCTGGCCAGGCTGGCCTGACGCTCTACCAGATGAGGCTTTTCAGGTTCAGCTTGTCGAACATGCTGCCCTTGTTCTGCCATGCGAAGCTCTGGTTGGCCCCGCCGAAACAGTCGGCCAGCCGCAGCGGGGTGCCCGGCTTGTGACGACGGCCGGCCACATCCAGACAGCGGTCAGCCTTGCTGTTGAACAGCCGATCTTCCTGCCACTGCCATTGCCGGCTCTCATCCTGGCACTCGGCCATGGTCAGCTCGCTCACCCCTTTGGCCACCAGGCAACGCTGGTCAAGCTGCAAGGCACCGGCATCCCAGCTGAACTGCTGGCGAACAGTCTGGTCGCAAGGCTGGGTGATCAGCTGATTGTGGTCATTGAGGGCCACGCAGAATCCGGCATCGGTTACCAGCGCAGAGGTGGCAATACTCTGCATGGGGGCAGCCCCCATCAGGATCTCGTCGGGTTTGGGTTTGTATGAGCAGCCGCTGAGGGCCACGACAACCAGCGCCAGTGTACTGACGCGTAAAGAATGGTTCATCGCGGCTTTCCGGGGAAGGCCGCCTTGATTTTCAGAAAAAAGTATTCTGAGTCCCTAAATCCATATGCCATACGCTTTATCACTTTGATCTTGTTGTTCACCCCTTCCAGCACACTCGTGTGCATCGGGTAGTTTGCACTCGCCAGGATCCCCCGCATATATTTCGATAAATTTCGACCAAATCGTTGCAGCGGCGCTAGCCCGCTTTCCTTCACCTGCCGCATCCAGCTCCGCCATCGTCGCCATCCTTCCCACACGCTCGGCGCATACCAGATGCCCTTCAACGCCTCTTTCAGCACGTACACCATCGCCAGCGGTTGATTCGCCGCCAACAGCTCCTGCAACTTCACATCCTGTTTTTCACTCAGCTTCGCCCGATTACGTAGCAGCAACCAACGCGCACTTTTGACCACTTTTCGCGCCGGTTTATCGCTTTTCAGTGCATTCGCCTGCTCCACTCGCACCCGGTCCACCACCTCTCGGCCATAGCGAGCCACCACGTGGAACAGGTCGTAGACCACCTCCGCCTGCGGGCAGTGTTGCTTCACCTCCAGGTCGAACGCCGTGTTCATGTCCATCGCCACCGCCTCAATCTGCTGGCATCGCTCGCCGAGCTGCTCGAAGAAGGGACGGATAGCGGCCCGGCTGTTGCCGTGCCCCACCCACAGGACGCGGGTTCGCTCGGCATCCATGATCACGGTGGCATAGCGGTGTCCCTTGTGCAGGGCAAACTCATCCATCACCAGCCGCCGCACCTCCCCAAGTTCGATGGTGCCCACACTGGTCTGCAAACGGCGCTTGTCGATCTCCTTGATGGTGTGCCAACCGACCCCGGTGAGCTGGCTGACATGGCGGATGGGGAGGTACTGAACGAGCGCTTCAATCCAGCACTGCATGCGCCGGGTGAGGCGGGAGCCAGAGGGGAGCCAGTCGATATGTTCACTGACGCGACCACAGCGCAGACAGTCGACGCGGCGAACAGGCAGTTGTAACCAGACTTGTCGGTCAAATAGGTCTCGCTCACGCACCCGGCGGATACGTTGGTCGTGGATCAATGGCGTGGGTTGCAGGCATCGGCGACAACGGGGCAACAGGTCGGCGCGAGGCTCAAGGGTAAACAGGGTGTGATGGTTGGCAGAAAGCGCTTGGGCGATGACGGTATAACCTGGCCAGAAGGAGGCAATATCAATATGATGCACGGCGACAGCAGGGTGATGGTGGTGGTGTGTTTGGAGACAGCCAGTTTACCAGCACCCTGTCTGTCAACTTCCACTTCCCCAAGATCCCGCGAAGAACCTAAAGAATTTGGGTGCATATGACATGTTGGCCTGAATTGTGTTCAATAACGCCCACTTGCCGTGGGTCTGCATCCCAGCATACCCGAAGCGACAGCGAGAAAGTGCCAACAGAAATGTAAACAGACGTGACAGAAACCTGCGGCTACAGGCTGGCAGACGACAGAAAGCAAAAAACCCCGCCTGAGCGGGGTTTTTCAGAATGTGGTCGGTGATAAAGGATTCGAACCTTTGACCCTCTGGTCCCAAACCAGATGCGCTACCGGGCTGCGCTAATCACCGAGGCTTTAAAAAAGCTTTCTTTTCAAAACACAAAGACGACCATGAACGGTCATCCTCGTCATACAGCAAGTATGGTGCGAAGAGAGGGACTCGAACCCTCACACCCGGGGGGCACTAACACCTGAAGCTAGCGCGTCTACCAATTCCGCCACCTTCGCATACCTGACAAGCTGTAAAATGGGGTGGCTGATGGGGCTCGAACCCACGACAACCGGAATCACAATCCGGGACTCTACCAACTGAGCTACAGCCACCACAGCTGTTTTCGTTCTTCAACTCGCCCGCTTAACCGGCGCACTTTTGATGGTGCGCCCGACAGGATTCGAACCTGTGACCTCTGCCTCCGGAGGGCAGCGCTCTATCCAGCTGAGCTACGGGCGCTACGCTGTCGAACGGGGCGCAATATTAATGATGGGGACCCACCTTGTCTACTATTTTTTTATCCCTCAGAATCAACCGCTTGTTTTTCCATCGTTTCTGGCTTTTTTTAAGCGTTTTTGTTTCATTCAGGCTGGATCCAGCCCAGCTCCGCTACTTTTGGCTCCCCCCACATAGCAATCCGATGATGGGCAAAACTTGACTTGCCTCAAAGCCTCCCTAGAATGAATGAACGTTCATTCAGTCGTTGTGATCATCCAATCATGAACAAGAAAGAACGCATTTTCGATGCGGCTCATGAAGTACTCGGCGAACAGGGTTTCCACGGCCTCTCCATTGCCGTGGTGGCCAAGAAAGCCAGAGTGGCGGCAGGCACCATCTATCGCTATTTCAGCGACAAGGATGACCTCATCCGTCAACTCTATCGGCACACCATCCTCCAGTGTCATCCCCTGGTCATGGAAGGCGTGCAGACAGAGGAGGTATCGTTCGAATAATTTCGGCGGCTGTGGCTCAACATCCACGCCATCTTTGTCGACGAACCGAACGCGCTCAAATGCAAATTGCAGTATGAAACATCCCCGCTGGGAGCGGAGCTGGAGCAGGACCCGGTCATCCAGGCCGCCTGGGCCCCGCTGGATCGCTTCTACGAACGGGGGATAGAACAGGGCCTGTTTATCGACCTGCCCGTTCGGGTACTGCAGGTGCTGAGCCTGGACTGTGTGGCAAATCTGGCGTTTCAACGCCAGGTTCACCAATTCGAACTGACGCAAGAGCAGCTGGAAGCCGTGATCCGGGCCAGCTGGCGAGCCATTTTGACCCCTTAAACATTGCACTCATATCTCAGGAGCGAGAGTTCATGAAAAAGTGGATGAGCATCATGTTGCTCATCGCGCTGGCCCTGTTCGGCAGCGTGATTGGCTTCAACCTGTTCAAGCAAAAGATGATAGCCAACTACATGGCCAACATGCCGGAGCCCGAGTTCCCGGTCACCACCCACAAGGTGGAGACCCGTGACTGGGTACCGACCATCGAGGCGATCGGCTTCATCGAACCCAATCAGGGGGTGACCCTGTCGACCGAGCAGTCCGGTACCATCGACAGCATCTCCTTCGAATCCGGCGCCACCGTCAAGCTGGACCAGCTGCTGCTGAGCCTGGACGCCAGCGTCGAGAAGGCCAACCTGCGCGCCTCCATGGCCAAGCTGCCGGCGGCCAAGGCCAAGTACGAACGCTACCAGAACCTGTTTACCAAGGGTTCCATCTCCCGCGACCAGCTGGATGATGCCGAGGCGACCTATCGTTCCCTCGAGGCCGACATCGAGAGCCTGAAATCGACCATCGCCCGCCGCGAAGTGCGCGCACCGTTTGCCGGCGTGGTCGGCCTGCGCAACGTCTTCCTCGGTCAGTACCTGCAACCGGGCACCGACATAGTGCGGCTGGAAGACACCAGCGTGATGCGCCTGCGCTTCACCGTGCCGCAGACCGACATCTCCCGCATCAGCCTGAATCAGGAGATCCGGATCAACGTGGATGCCTACCCGAACCGCCAGTTCAAGGGTCACATCAGCGCCATCGAGCCGGCCGTCAACTACCAGAGCGGCCTGATCCAGGTGCAGGCGAACATCCCCAACAACGACGGCCTGCTGCGCTCCGGCATGTTTGCCCGCGCCAGCATCCTGCTGCCGGCCCAGAAGGACCAGATAGTGCTGCCGCAGACCGCCATCACCTTCACCCTGTACGGCGAGAACGTCTACCTGGTCAAGGAGCAGGACGGCGTGAAACGCGTCGAACAGGTGGTGGTCAAGGTGAGCGAGCGCAAGGGCAACGATGCCCACGTGGTCTCCGGCATCAAGGCGGGTGACGAAGTGGTCATGTCCGGCCAGGTACGCCTGAGCAACGGCGCCAAGGTAAAAATCGTGCAGGATCAGGGTCTGAAGGTTCCTGACCAGGCTCCCATGCTGTAAAACGCGGAGAGACAGATGCGCTTTACCGACATATTCATCAAACGGCCCATCCTGGCCATCTCGATCAGCTTTCTGATCGCGTTGCTGGGCTTGCAGGCCGTGTTCAAGATGCAGGTGCGCGAGTACCCCGAGATGACCAACACGGTCGTCACGGTCAGCACCAGCTATTACGGCGCGAGTGCCGACCTGATCCAGGGCTTCATCACCCAGCCGCTGGAACAGGCCATCGCCCAGGCGGACAACATCGACTTCATGACGTCGTCCACCCAGCTCGGCAGCTCCACCATCACCGCTTACATGAAGCTCAACACCGATCCCAACGCTGCCCTGTCCGACATTCTGGCCAAGGTCAACTCGGTACGTTCCCAGTTGCCCAAGGAGTCGGAAGACCCCTCGGTCACCATGTCCACCGGCTCCACCACGGCGGTGCTCTACATCGGCTTCACCAGCCCAGAGCTCAACGCCAGCCAGATCACCGACTACCTGGAGCGGGTCATCAAGCCCCAGCTCTTCACCGTCGGCGGCGTCTCCAAGGTCGACATGTACGGCGGTACCAAGTACGCCCTGCGGGTATGGCTGGATCCGGCCAAGATGGCGGCGTTCAACCTGACCGCCGCGGACGTGATGAACGTGCTCAACAGCAACAACTATCAGTCCGCCACCGGCCAGGCCACCGGCTACTTCACCCTCTACAACGGCAACGCCGAGACCCAGGTCAACACCACCGAGGAGCTCGAGCGCCTGGTGGTCTCCACACGTGACGGCAAGGTGATCCGCCTGGCCGACATCGCCAAGGTGACCCTGGAGAAGAGCCACGACACCTATCGCGCCACCGCCAACGGCCGCGAGGCCGTGGTACTGGCCATCAACGCGGCACCGACCGCCAACCCGATCAACATCGCCCACGACGTGCTGGAGATGCTGCCGAGCCTGAAGAGCAACATGCCGAGCACCATGGAGGCCAACGTCCTCTATGACTCGACCGTTGCCATCAACGAATCGATCAGCGAAGTCATCAAGACCATCGCCGAGGCGGCCGCCATCGTGCTGGTGGTGATCACCCTGTTCCTGGGTTCGTTCCGGGCGGTCATCATCCCGATTATCACCATTCCCCTCAGCCTGATCGGGGTGGTGATGGTGATGCAGATGTTCGGCTTCTCCATCAACCTGATGACCCTGCTGGCCATGGTGCTGGCCATCGGTCTGGTGGTGGATGACGCCATCGTGGTGCTGGAGAACGTGGATCGCCACGTCAAGGAGGGGGAAGAACCGTTCCGGGCCGCCATCATAGGCACCCGTGAAATCGCCGTGCCGGTCATCGCCATGACGGTCACCCTGGCCGCCGTGTATGCGCCGATCGCCCTGATGGGGGGCATCACCGGCTCCCTGTTCAAGGAGTTTGCCCTCACCCTGGCCGGCGCCGTGTTCGTGTCGGGCATCATAGCGCTGACCCTCTCGCCCATGATGTGCGCCAAGATGCTCAAGGCCAACGAGGAGCCGGGCAAGTTCGAGAGCAAGGTGCATCATCTGCTCGATCGCATGACGGTCCGCTACGATGCCATGCTGCACGCAGTGATGCAGAAGCGCATCGTGGTGGTGCTGTTCGCCGTCATCGTCTTCGCCAGCCTGCCGATGCTGTTCAAGTTCATTCCGAGCGAACTGGCACCGAACGAAGACAAGGGCGTCATGGCCGTGCTGGGTACCGCCCCCTCCAACGTCAACCTGGACTATATCCAGGGCACCATGGAACAGGTGAACAAGGTGCTGGACGAACAGCCGGAAGTGGCCTTCTCCCAGGTCTTCTCCGGGGTGTTCAACGCCAACCAGGCGTTCGGTATCGCCTCCATGGTGCCGTGGAGCCAGCGTGAAGCGAGCCAGAAAGAGGTGCTGGAACGGGTTGGCAAGCTGGTCGAGAACGTGCCCGGCATGTCCATCACCACCTTCCAGTTCCCGGAATTGCCGGGTGCCTCGAGCGGCCTGCCGATCCAGTTCGTCATCACCACGCCGAACAACTTCGAGAGCCTCTATCAGGTGGCGAGCGAGATCCTGACCGCAGCCCAGGGGAGCGGACGCTTCGTCTACTCCGAGCTGGACCTGCAGTACGACTCCGCCACCATGAAGATCAAGATCGACAAGGACAAGGCGGGTGCCTACGGCATCACCATGCAGGACATCGGCATTACCCTGGGCACCATGATGTCGGACGGTTACGTCAACCGGATCGACCTGGATGGCCGCTCCTACGAGGTGATCCCGCAGGTCGAGCGCAAATACCGCCTCAACCCCGAGTCGATCAAGGGTTACTACGTGCGGGCGGCCGATGGCCAGTCCATCCCGCTCGGCAGCCTGATCAGCATCGAGGTGGTCGGCGAACCGCGCGCCCTGCCCCACTTCAACCAGCTCAACTCGGCCACCATAGGTGCCGTGCTGATGCCGGGCACCACCATGGGCAACGCCATCGCCTGGCTGGATGCCACCGCCAGCGAGAAGCTGCCGCAAGGTTACCGTTACGACTACATGGGTGAAGCCCGCCAGTTCGTGACCGAAGGCAGCGCCCTGTACGCCACCTTCGCCCTGGCGCTGGCCATCATCTTCCTGGTGCTGGCGATCCAGTTCGAGTCGGCCCGCGACCCGCTGGTGATCATGGTCTCCGTGCCGCTGGCCATCAGTGGCGCACTGATCGCGCTGGCCTGGGGTGCCGCCACCATGAACATCTACTCCCAGGTGGGTCTGATCACCCTGGTCGGCCTGATTACCAAGCACGGTATCCTGATCTGCGAGGTGGCCAAGGAGGAGCAGCTGCTGCACGGTCGCAACCGGATGGAGGCCGTGATGGCCGCCGCCAAGGTGCGTCTACGCCCCATCCTGATGACCACGGCCGCCATGATCGCCGGTCTCATCCCGCTGCTCTATGCAACGGGGGCCGGGGCTGCCCAGCGCTTCAGCATCGGCATCGTGATCGTGGCCGGTCTGGCCATCGGCACCCTGTTCACCCTGTTCGTGCTGCCGGTGATCTACACCTACCTGGCCTCCGAACACAAACCGCTGCCGGTGTTTGACGAATCCATTCCGCCCAAGGCGAAAGGGAGTCATTAAAAACCGTTCTTAATCAACAAGGCCCCGTTTCGGGGCCTTGTTTTTATCACGCTAACGAAACACGACATAAGTGCATGAAGCAGTTAAACTAAATGGCAATATATCCAGACCGCAAGGACGCCATGTCAGGACTCTTCTCCAAGACCGCTAAGGCCGTCGGCCGTAACGGACTCTCATACCGCCTGCTCTCCTACATTCTGGTGTGCAGTACCGTATTGGCGATGATCATTACGGTGTTGCAGCTTGCCTGGGATTACCGCAAGGACGTGGCCGTGATCGAGGACAGCATCGGCCAGATCGAGGCCTCCTTCCTCCAGCCCATCGCGGCCAGTCTGTGGAACCTGGACGAAGAGCAGGTCAAGGTACAGATCGAAGGCATCATGAACCTGCCCAACATGCAGTTCGTGATGGTGAAGGAGATGCTCGGCAACTCGGAAGTGCCGCTGCTGACCCAGGGGGTGGAGCGGGAAAGCTACGACATCTCCCGCGAGTTCAACCTCACCTATCAGGGTGAAGTGGTGGGCAAGCTGTTCGTCGCCGCCTCCCTCGAGCAGATCTACCAGCGCCTGATCGAGAAATCGGTACTGATCATGGTCAGCCAGACCATCAAGACCCTGGTGGTCTCGTTCTGCATCCTGATCATCATCTACTACCTGGTGGTGCGGCACCTCAACCGCATCGCCAACTATGCCCAGAAGTTCAATCTGGACCGGCTGGCCATCGAGTTGACCCTGGAGGGGCGCCCCCTGCCCCGCAAGAAACCCGACGAGCTCGACACCCTGGTCGCCACCCTCAACCAGATGCGTACCCGGCTGAACGACGAATTTGCGGCGCGCCATCAGGCCGCCGAGCAGCTGCAACAGGAGCGTGACTTCTCCGCCACCCTGATCAACTCGGCCAACATGGTCATCTGCTGCATGGAGCCGGACCTCAACATCGCCAGCATCAACCCGGCGGCCATTCTGCTGACTGGCTACCACCAGCAGGAGATACTGCAGCACAACTGGCTGGATCTGTTCGTCAGCAAGGCCCAGCGCGATGAGCTGGCGGCCATCCTGGCCGATCACGGTTCCATCGAGGACAAAGAGGTCATCATGCATGACCAGCAGGGCCACGAGCTGGTACTGCAGTGGACCTTCGCCCCCTTCTACGAGGGGCCCAACCTCAAGTATCTGATCGGCTTTGGCTACGACATCACCCGCCTCAAGAAGGTGGAGCGGGAGATCATCCAGCTCAACGAACAGCTGGAGGGCAAGGTGGTGGAGCGTACCCGCAGCCTGAGCGATGCCAACGACCAGCTGGGCAAGGCCTACGACGATCTGAAACAAGCCCAGCAGACCCTGGTGGATTCGGAGAAGATGGCCTCCCTCGGTTCGCTGGTGGCCGGCGTGGCCCACGAGATCAACACCCCCATCGGCATCAGCGTGACTGCCTCCTCCTACCTGCAGGAGCGGGTGGCCGACTTCAAGCAGCACATCGACTCCAAGCAGCTGTCGCGCTCCTATCTCACCGAATTTACCGTCAACCTCGACGAGTCCATGCAGCTGCTGCAGGGCAACCTGCGCCGCGCTTCGGAGCTCATCGCCAGCTTCAAGCAGGTGGCGGTGGATCAGTCGTCCGAGGCTCGCTACAACTTCAGCCTCGCCGACAACCTGCACCAGGTGGTGGTCTCCCTCGGTCACAAGTTGAAGAAGGCCCAGTGCGAGGTGGATATCCAGTGCGATCCCAAGCTGTCGATCTTCTCCTTCCCCGGCAGCTTCACCCAGATCTATTCGAACCTGATCCTCAACTCCATCAACCATGGCTTCGACAACTGGGACAAGCCCAAGAAGATCACCATCAAGGTGGAACAGCAGGGTGAAGAGCTGCTGATCGACTACAGCGACAACGGCCGCGGCATCCCGCCCGAGATCTTGCCGCGCATCTTCGACCCCTTTGTCACCTCCAAGCGGGGCCAGGGCGGCAGCGGGCTCGGCACCCACATCATCTACAACCTGGTGGTGCAGCTGCTGCGCGGTCGCATCAACTGCGTCAGCGAGCCGGACAACGGCGCCCAGTTCCATATTCGCCTGCCGATCCAACATAACTGAACGCTGGCTCTTGTGAGCCAGCCGCTTTATCCCCATCATGCTGTGATTGCATTCTTAATGAGCGGAGAACCTCGCAATGGCACAGCATTTTGACTATATCGCCATCGGCGGCGGCAGCGGCGGCATCGCCTCGGCCAACCGGGCTGCCATGTACGGTAAGAAAGTTGCCCTGATTGAAGCCAAAGAGTTGGGTGGAACCTGCGTCAACGTCGGCTGCGTGCCGAAGAAGGCCATGTGGTATGCCGGCCAGATCGCCGATGCCCTGAAATATGGCGCCGACTACGGCTTCGACACCACCCTCAACCACTTCAACTGGGCCAAGCTGGTCGAGTCCCGCCAGGCCTACATCGGCCGCATTCATCAGTCCTACCAGAACGTGCTGGGCAAGAACCAGATCACCGTCATCAAGGGCTTCGCCCGCTTCGTCAGCAGCAACACCATCGAAGTGAATGGCGAGCAGTACAGCGCCGATCACATCCTGATCGCCACCGGCGGCCGCCCTGAAGTGCCGGCCATCCCGGGTGCAGAGCTGGGCATCGACTCCGACGGCTTCTTCGAGCTGCAGAGCCAGCCCAAGCGGGTTGCCGTGGTAGGGGCCGGCTATATCGCGGTAGAGATCGCCGGCGTGATGCAGGCGCTCGGCTCCGAGACCCACCTGGTGGTGCGCAAACATGCGCCGCTGCGCAACTTCGACCCCATGATCCACGAGACTCTGGTCGAAATCATGGCGCAGGAAGGGCCCAAGCTGCACACCCACGCCATTCCGAAAGCCGTGGTCAAGAACGCCGATGAGAGCCTGACCCTGCAACTGGAAGATGGTCGCCACCTCACCGTCGACTGCCTGATCTGGGCCATCGGCCGCGTCCCGGCCACCGACAACCTCAATCTGGCCGCCGCCGGTATCGAGTTGGACGAGAAGGGCTTTATCCCGACCGACAAGTTCCAGAACACCGCCGTCGCCAACCTCTATGCCGTCGGTGACAACACTGGCCGCATCCAGCTCACCCCGGTGGCTGTCGCGGCGGGCCGCCGCCTCTCCGAGCGGCTGTTCAACAACAAGCCGAACGAGCACCTCAACTACGATCTGGTGCCAACCGTGGTGTTCAGCCACCCCCCCATCGGCACCATCGGCCTGACCGAGCCGGAAGCCGTTGCCGAATACGGTGAAGATCAGATCAAGGTCTACCGCAGCCAGTTCACCGCCATGTACTCGGCGCTGACCCTGCATCGCCAGCCCACCCGGATGAAACTGGTCTGTGTCGGGCCGGAAGAGAAGGTGGTCGGCCTGCACGGCATCGGCTTTGCGATGGACGAGATCCTGCAAGGCTTCGGCGTCGCCATGAAGATGGGCGCCACCAAGGCGGACTTCGACAACTGCGTCGCCATCCATCCGACCAGCGCGGAAGAGTTTGTGACTATGCGCTGATGGCCGTGTGAGGGGAGAAACTCGAGGATTGTCTCGACAACTGCGTTCTCCCTCTTCATCCGACCAGCGCAGAAGAGTTTGTGACGATGCGATAAGCATGTTTGAAGCTGGCCTGTCACTATCAGACCAGCCTCAGTCAATTGCTACCAAACCCGGCCTAAGCCGGGTTTTTTGATCGCGCCCCACCCATCCCACTGCCCATCCCTTCATTTTTACGCCGATTTTACGCCAGCCAAATCGGGCTTTATGGCGCCTTTACGCCCGTTTTACATACCCTTTCAGCGTCAATAAGACCTATGGGATCGACACGGATATGCATCGATCCCTGACGCTAATTACCTCAACGGAGTCGTTATGAATTGGCTATATCTGCTGCTGGTCCTCGCCCTCGCGGGTTATCTGCTGTGCGCCCTCGCGCGCACCCATGAGTGAGGAACCGGATATGTGGCAAGAGATCATCTATCCCGTCGCGTTCGTGCTGCTGGTGCTGCTGCCGGCGCCTCTGCTTGGCAACTACCTGTATCGGGTATTTGAAGGCAAGAGTCGCTGGCTGGCCCCGCTTGAGCGCGCCACCCTGGCCTGCTGCGGCACGGACGGGCGCGAGCAGGACTGGAAGTCCTACGCCCTCAGCCTGCTGGCCTTCAACGGCGCCGGCTTCGGCCTGCTGTTCCTGATCCTGCTGGCGCAGGGGCTGCTGCCCCTCAACCCGCAGCAGCTGCCCGGGCTGAACTGGCAACTCGCCTTCAACACCGCGGTCAGCTTCATGACCAACACCAACTGGCAGGCCTACTCCGGCGAAGCCAGCCTCTCCTACTTCAGCCAGATGGTGGGGCTCACCACCCAGAACTTCGTCTCCGCCGCCACCGGCGCTGCCGTCGCCATCGCCCTGTTTCGCGGCATCGCCCGCCAGCAGACCACCCACCTCGGCAACTTCTGGCAGGATCTGGTGCGTTTCTGTCTCTACGTGCTGCTGCCGATGGCGCTGATCCTGGCGCTGCTGCTGGTCTGGCAGGGGGTGCCCCAGAGCCTGTCGGCCTACCTGCCGTTCCACGCGCTGGAAGGCCAGGAGCAGCTGCTGCCGCTCGGCCCGGCCGCCTCCCAGATCGCCATCAAGCAGCTCGGCTCCAACGGCGGCGGCTTCTTCGGCATCAACTCGGCCCATCCGTTCGAGAACCCCACCGCCCTCTCCAACTGGCTGGAGATGGTCGCCCTGCTGACGCTGGCCGCCGCCATGGTCTGCACCCTGGGTCGCTACGT
Source organism: Aeromonas sp. FL131 (assembly GCF_049860615.1). NCBI lineage: Bacteria > Pseudomonadati > Pseudomonadota > Gammaproteobacteria > Aeromonadales > Aeromonadaceae > Aeromonas > Aeromonas sp. FL131. Next base: position 4,500,861 of record NZ_CP187595.1, on the reverse strand, counting down.
GAAGGATCTGGCTCACAGTCGCGCCATCCTCATCGCCATGACCATCATGCTGGTGCTGGGGCTCTGCCTCGCCATCGGTCAGGAGCTGAAACCGGATCCGGCCCTCGCCCACCTCACCAGCGAAGCCGGCAACTGGGAAGGCAAGGAGAGCCGCTTCGGCCCCGTGCTGTCCAGCATCTGGGAAGTGGCCACCACCGCCGCCTCCAACGGCTCGGTCAACGCCATGCACGACAGCTTCGCCCCGCTCGCCGGCATGGTCGCCATGATCAACATGCTGCTGGGTGAAGTGGTGTTCGGCGGCGTCGGGGCCGGCATCTACGGCATGATGCTGTTCGTGCTGCTGACCGTGTTCCTGTGCGGCCTGATGGTGGGGCGCACCCCCACCTATCTGGGCAAGCGGCTCGGCATCACCGAGATGAAATGGGTGGTCGCCAGCATGCTGGTGATGCCGGTCGGGGTATTGGTGATCGGCGGTATTACCCTGCTGATGCCGGACTCCGCCACCGTCATCGGTCACGACGGCCCCCACGGTCTGTCACGGCTGATCTATGCCTACGCCTCGGCCGCCGGCAACAACGGCTCCGCCTTCGCCGGCTTTGCCGCAGCCGACAGCTGGCAGTGCATCGCCATCGGGCTGGCCATGCTGCTCGGCCGCTTCGGCTACATCATTCCGGTGCTGGCCATCGCCGGCCAGCTGGCCCGTGCCCCGCGCCAGGAGCGAAGCGAGGGGGACTTCCCCGTCAGCGGCCCGCTCTTCATCACCCTGCTGATCGTCACCGTGCTGCTGATGGGGGGTCTCTCCTTCCTGCCGGTACTGGCGCTGGGCCCGGTGGCGGAACACCTGAGCCTGCTGGGAGGTGCCTTCTGATGCTGCACATCCGACTGATCTGCGTGACCAACTATTCGATGCAGGGAGCTTTCCAATGAGCAAGTCCGCTTCAATGAGCACCGACACCATTCAGGTGAAGGGCAAGAAACAGAAATCACAGATCCTGCAGGCCATGGTGGAAGCCCTCTATCGCTTCAACCCCAGGGCGCTGTTTGGCAGCCCCATCCTGTTCACCCTCTGGCTGGCGGCCGTGATGGCGACCCTGGAGTCGCTGCTGGGGCAGCCGCTCTCCGGCGTTGCCCCATCGCTGGCCTGGCAGCTGACCGCCTGGCTCTGGCTCACCCTCTGGTTTGCCAACTTCGCCGAGACCCTGGCCGAGGGGCGTGGCAAGGCGCGGGCCGACAGCCTGAAGGCCGGCATGAGCCAGCTCAAGGCTCGTCGGGTCACCAGCCCACAGGATGACAAGGGCGAATGGGTACCGGCCACCAGCCTGCTCAAGGGCGATCTGGTGCTGGTGCGCAGCGGCGAGATGATCCCGGCCGACGGCGAAGTGGTCGCCGGCATCGCCTCGGTCAACGAGGCGGCCATCACCGGCGAATCCGCCCCCGTCATCCGCGAGTCCGGCACCGACCGCAGCGGCGTGACCGGCAACACCACCGTCGTCTCCGACCAGATCTGGGTGCACATCAGCAACAACCCGGGCGAAAGCACGCTGGATCGCATGATTGCGCTGGTGGAAGGAGCCAAGCGGCAGAAGACCCCCAACGAGATGGCGCTGGATGCCCTGCTGGTGGGGCTGACCCTGATCTTCCTGCTGGTGGTGGCCACCCTGCCCTGGTTCCTCGACTACAACGGCACCCAGGTGCCCCGACTCTATCTGCTGGCGCTGTTCATCACCCTGATCCCGACCACCATCGGCGGTCTGCTCTCCGCCATCGGCATCGCCGGCATGGACCGGCTGGTGAAGCTCAACGTGATCGCCAAGTCGGGCCGGGCGGTGGAGGCCGCCGGCGACGTGCGCACCCTGCTGCTGGACAAGACCGGCACCATCACCTTCGGCAACCGGATGGCGGACGAGCTGATCCCGGCCCCCGGCGTGGACCCCTCCCTGCTGGCCCAGGCCGCCATGCTGGCCTCGCTCGGTGACAACACGCCGGAGGGCAAATCCATCCTGACCCTGGCGGGCAAGAGCCACACCAGACCGAGCCAGCTGGAGAGCGACATCCTCATCCCCTTCAGCGCCGAGACCCGGCTGAGCGGGCTGGATCGCAACGGCCATCACTATCGCAAGGGGGCGGTGGATGCGGTGCTGCGCTACCTCTCGCTCGATCGCAAGGCGGTGCCCGAGCTCATCCTCAAATCGGTGGACAACATCGCCCGCCAGGGCGGCACCCCGCTGCTGGTCTGTACCCACGAGAAGCTGCTGGGAGTGGTGTTCCTCAAGGACATCATCAAGCCGGGCATCAAGGCCCGCTTCCAGATCCTGCGCCACATGGGGATCCGCACCGTGATGATCACCGGTGACAACCCGCTAACCGCCGCCGCCATCGCCGCCGAGGCCGGGGTGGATGACTTCATCGCCGAGGCGACACCGGAGAAGAAGCTGGCCTACATCCGTCAGGAGCAGGCCGACGGCCGGCTGGTCGCCATGTGCGGGGACGGCGCCAACGACGCACCGGCGCTGGCCCAGGCCGATGTGGGGCTGGCCATGAACGAGGGGACCCAGGCCGCCAAGGAGGCGGGCAACCTGGTGGATCTCGACTCCAACCCCACCAAGCTGCTGGACGTGGTGCTGGTGGGCAAGCAGCTGCTGGTGACCCGCGGCGCCCTGACCACCTTCTCCATCGCCAACGACGTGGCCAAGTATTTCGCCATCCTGCCGGCCCTGTTCATCGCCGCCTATCCGCAGCTGGGAGTGCTGAATCTGATGCAGCTGGGCAGCCCCGAGAGCGCCATCCTGTCGGCCATCATCTTCAATGCCCTGATCATCGTCGCGCTGGTGCCGCTGGCCCTGCGCGGGGTCAGCCTGCAGGGCTCGGCCGCCAGCCTGCTGCGCCGCAACCTGCTGATCTACGGCGTCGGCGGCCTGATAGTGCCTTTCATAGGTATCAAGTTGATCGACCTGGTCATCACCGGCCTGGGGCTGGTGTAACTACATAGCGGGGTGCAGGCATGGCTTGTACCCCATCAATCTTTTGGAGCAAAGAAACATGATCGCAATCAGAACCCTGCTGACCCTGACCCTGCTGCTGGGGGTAGCGTATCCGCTGGCAGTCACCGGGCTGGCCCAGCTGCTCTTCCCCTGGCAGGCCAACGGCAGCCTGCTCACCAACGCCAAACAGCAGGTGGTCGGCAGCGCCCTGCTGGCACAGAAGTTCGAGCGGGCCGACTACTTCCACTCCCGCCCCTCCGCCAGCGACTTCGCCACCATAGGCGGAGGTGCCAGCAACCTAGGGATGAGCTCGCCGCTGCGGGCCGAGTTTGCCGCTGCGGCGGCCAGGGCGCAGCCGGAAGCCAGGGTCCCCGCCCTGCTGACCCGCTCCGCCTCCGGCCTCGATCCCCATCTGCCGATCGATGCAGCCCTGGCTCAGGTAGAGCGGGTCGCCGGGCAACGCGGGCTGGATCCCGTTCAGCTGACGGAGCAGGTCAAGTCGGCGGCACAAGCTGGTATCCTTGGCCCGCAGGTGGTCAACATTCTCCAGTTGAACCTGCAACTCGATCATCAAAAGGGCGCCTGAGGGCGCTCCTTGCCGTTCGGGACAGGCTCCCTTTCGACAACGGGGACAAGCATGAGCAATGAGGTCACGGCCGCGGTTCGGCCGATGCAACGGGAGCACGGGGATGCGTGATGAGGTGAGGGCGGACGCCCTGCTGGCGAGCCTGGAACAGGAGCACAGGGGCAAGCTGAAGGTGTTTCTCGGTGCCGCCCCCGGCGTCGGCAAGACCTACGCCATGCTGCAGGCGGTGCGGGAACAGGCCAAGGAGGGGGTCGACATCCTGATCGGGGTGGTGGAGACCCACGGCCGCCAGGAGACCCTGGCCCTGCTCGACAAGCTCGCCATCCAGCCGCGCAAGCTGCACCTGCACCGCCAGCAGCGGCTGGAGGAGATGGATCTGGACGGCCTGCTGGCCCGCAAGCCCGCCATCGCCGTGGTGGACGAGCTGGCCCACAGCAACGCCCCCGGCAGCCGCCACGAGAAGCGCTGGCAGGATGTGGAGGAGTTGCTGGGCGCCGGCATCGACGTCTACACCACCCTCAACGTGCAGCACCTGGAAAGCCTCAACGATCTGGTGTGGCAGCTGACCGGGGTCAGGGTCAAGGAGACCCTGCCGGATCAGGTGCTGCTGGAAGCCGACAGCCTGGTGCTGATCGACCTCCCCCCCAAGGAGCTGCTCGGCCGCCTCAAGGAGGGCAAGGTCTATGTGCCCCATCAGGCCAAGGCCGCCCTGCAGTCCTTCTTCTCCCTCAACAACCTGACAGCCCTGCGCGAGCTGGCGATGCAGACCGCCGCCAGCCACGTTGAGGGGGATCTGCAACTGCAGTGGCAGGCGGCCGGCAAGACCACTCTGCCGCTGCGGGGCAAGCTGATGGTCTGCCTCGGCGATCAGCACGGCGCCGCCCTGGTGCGCTACGGTCACCGCTTCGCCCAGCGCCGCCAGCTGCCCTGGCTGGTGGTGCACATCGACAGCAAGGGGCAGCGTTCGGTCGAGCTGGAGCAGGCACTGGCGCTCGCTTCCCAGCTGGGGGCCAAGGTGCTGACCCTCTCCAGCCCGGCGGTGGCCGACACCCTGCTGGAGACCGCCGAGCAGCAGCAGGTGTCGCAACTGCTGCTGGGCAAACCCCACAAGGCCCCCTGGCGTCGCTCGCTGGTGCAACACCTGCTCAAGCAGGCGCAAGGACTCGAGATCACGCTGGTGGATACCGAGAAGCGCAAGCCCAGCCTGGGCTTGCAGCCGCTCCACCCCAAGGACATTCGCCAGAGCCTGCTGGCGGTGGCCATCATGGGGACCACCTCGGCCGCCGTCTGGGGCCTCTCCCACTGGCTGCCGCCCGCCTCCCTGCCCATGCTGTTCGTGCTGGGGGTGCTGGCCACCGCGCTCACCACCAGCCTGATGCCCGCCATCCTGGCCGCCGTACTGGGCTTCGTCGGCCACAATCTGCTGTTCACCGCCCCCTACTTCTCTTTGAGCGTGGCCAGCCACAGCGATCTGCTCACCCTGTTCGTGCTGCTGATCGTCGGCATCACGGCCGGGCGGCTCGCCTCCCGTCAGCGCCAACAGCTGATCGGCCTGCGCGAGACCCAGCAACTGGGCAATGCCCTGCTGTCGCTGAGCCAGGGGCTGGCCACCGCCAGCAGCCCGGAAGAGGTGCTCAGACAGGGATCCCAGGCCATCTCGCTGGCGCTGGGCCAGCCGGTGTTCGCCCTCGATCAGCACTACCAGCACAGGGCCGGCTCGACCCAGCACAAGCCGGGGCAGACCGACAAGGCGGCCATCGACTGGTGTCTGGCCCAGAAACAGAGCGCCGGCGCCCACACCGCCACCCTCAACGCGGCCGAGGCCCAGTACCACCACCTCAGCGATGAACTGGTGCTGGGGATAGTGCTGGCCAATCCGCTCGCCTCTTCGGCCGAGCATCAGCTGCAGGCCCTGCTCACCGATATCCGCGCCGCGCTGGCCCGGATCGATCTCAACGAACGGCTGGCCGACAGCCAGCTGCAGGCGGAGACCGACCGGATGCGCGCCGCCCTGCTCTCCTCGGTCTCCCACGATCTGAAGACGCCGCTGGCTACCATCATGGGGGCCGGCAGCACCCTGCTGGAATATGGTGACCGGATCAGCAGCGAAGACCGTAGCGAGCTGCTGCACTCGGTGCAGGACGAGGCGCGCCGCCTGCACAGCTATGTGCAGAACCTGCTGGACATGACCCGCATCGGCTCGCCGGATTTCCAGCTGAAACGGGACTGGGTCGACCTGGCGGATCTGGTGGAGAACGCCCGCCGCCGGCTCGACTCCTCCTGGCGCCAGCACAAGCTGCTGGTGCACTTCGATCAGCAGATCCCCCGCCTCTATGTGCACGGTGCCCTGATCGAGCAGGTGCTGGTCAACATCCTCGACAACGCCTCCCGCTACTCGCCGGCCGGCACCCCCATCGAGTTCAAGGTGATGCTGGCGGACCCCGATCTCATCCTCGACATCATTGACATCGGGGTCGGCATCGCCGAGTCGGATCGGGACAAGATCTTCAATCTGTTCTACACCCAGCCGGTCGGCGACTGCGGCAGCCGCGGCACCGGGCTTGGCCTCGCCATTTCCCGCGCTATGATAGAGGCCCACGGTGGCCGCATCTGGGCATTTTCCGGCCCCAACGGCAACGGCACCTGCATGCGCATCTCCCTGCCGCTGGCTCTCAATGCAGCCGCGGCCTGAACATTTTTACTCTATCCAGCTGGAGGCTGAATGGCTCACATACTGGTCATCGACGACGAGGCGGCCATCCGCCGTTTTTTGCGGATCAGCCTGATCGCCGAGGGGCATCAGGTGAGCGAGGCGGTCGGCGTCAACGAGGGGCTGGCGCAGTATCGCCACCTCAATCCCGATCTGGTGATCCTGGACCTCGGCCTGCCGGACGGAGACGGCATTCAGGTGTTGCAGGCCATTCGCGAGCACCATCAGCACCCGGTACTGGTGCTGTCGGCGCGGGATTCGGAACAGGAGAAGGTGCGACTGCTGGATGCGGGCGCCAACGACTACATGAGCAAGCCGTTCGGCATCGGCGAGATGATGGCTCGCATCCGGGTGCTGCTGCGCCAGCGGGCCGGGGTCAGCAGCGGCGAGCAGCGCCACTTCCCCCAGTGCGGGCTGACCCTGGACAGCAGCAGCCACAGGGTCACCCTGGGGGAAGAAGAGGTGCCCCTCTCCCGCAAGGAGTTCGCCCTGCTGCAGGCACTGGTGTGCCACCCCGGCAAGCTGGTGCTGCAGACCCAGCTGCTCAACGACATCTGGGGGCCGAGCCACAAGGAAGACACCCACTACCTGCGCATCGTCATCGCCAGCCTGCGCAAGAAGCTGGGAGATAATCCCCAGCAACCCACGCTGATCGAAACTGAATCCGGCATCGGTTACCGCTTTATCGGCAGCTGATGTTTCACGTGGAACGACGCCAACCACAGCACAGTGCCAACAGACCGCAGCCGCCGAGCAGCAGACCGAGATCCTGCAAACTGGCGGCAACCGCCAACCCCAGGCTGAGCAACAGGTAGTAACCGAGCCCGAACAGGGCACCGGCACTGCCTGCCACCTCCCGATAGGCCAGCAGCGCCTGGCTCAGCACATTGGGGATCGCCAGCCCGAACGCCACTACCACCCCCATCATGGGCAGCAGGAACCAGAGCGAAGTCTGACTGGCCCACACCAGCCAGCCGGACCCCAGCGCCAACGCGGCAGCAAGCCGGATCAGCGAGGAAGGCGACCAGCCACGCCCCAGCAGGCGCTTGTTGAGCAGGCTGCCCCCCAGGGTCGCCAGCGCCAGCAAGATGCCGGAGTAACCGAACTCGCCCGCACTCAACCCCAGCCCGGCAAACAGGAAGGGAGCCAGGCTGTAGTAGCCAAACAGCATGGTGTTGAACAGCGCCACCAGTGCGGCGCTGCGCCACAAGGCTGCATCACGCACCATCCGTTGTGCCAGCGGCCAGAGCGCTGCCCGCTGGGTGATGGCCGGCCGGGTTTCCGGCAGTTGCCAGCAAGTGACCAGCAGCAATCCGGCGGCCAATACCAGCAGTGCACTGAATACCCCGAGATAGCCGAACCCGCTCGCCAGCTGGCCGCCGCTCACCAGCCCCAGCACCGGACTGAGGGAGAGCGCGATGCCCATCACCGAAAAAACCCGCGCCAGATCGCTGCCCTGATAGCTGTCGCGCAGCATGGTCTGGGTCACCACGGAGCCCACGGCGGCGCCGAAGGCCGCAATGACCCTGGCCAGCAGCAGGGTTTCAAATTGAGTGGCCAGCAATGCCAGCAGAGTGCCGGTGCCATAGGTCATCAGCCCCGCCAGCATGGCGGGACGCCGCCCGACCAGATCGCACAGTCGGCCCCAGCAGACCACGCCCGCAGCAAACGCCAGAAAATAGACCGACAGGGTCTGGGATGCCTGCCCCTCGCTCACCCGAAACTGGCTGGCGATATGGGTCAGCACCGGGCTGTAGATGGTCTCCACTATCTGCGGAAACATCATCAATCCGACCACCAGCCAGAGCGGTGGCAACTTGTTGTTCATGACAAACCTCCTTCACAAGAGGCCGTCATTCTAGAGTGACGCCGATTGTCCGATTACAATAAGCAGGACTATAAACATCAATAATCGGACACATGGCCTTTATTCTTCCCGATCACCCTTTTGACCCGGATCAGCACGATGGCAGCGCCATCGGGATCGCCTCCGCTCTCGGCTGGCACGACTCCGGCCGCCATCAGCACAGGCGCCATCAGCTGCTGTTCGCCCAGGCCGGTTGCATGACCATAGAGCTGGACGATCAGGTCTGCCTGCTGCCGCCGACGCGAGCGGCCTGGTTGCCGGCAGGCCTGCCCCATCGGGTGCTGATGCGCGGGGTGGTGGCGTATCGCTCCCTCTACTTCCAGCCAGAGCACGGCTTGCCGACCGAAATGGCGGTGCTGGCGGTCAACCCGCTGCTGCGGGAGATCATCGAGCGGATGGCGATCTGGCCGTGGGACAAGCCGGCAGCGGAGCAGCATTGCACGCTGGCGCTGTTGCAGGAGGAGCTGGCGCAAGCGCCGCGAGAATCCTGGCAGTTACCGCTGCCGTCAGACTCGCGTCTGGCCGGCTGGCTGCAGGAAGTGAAGCGGGGCGACACCCTGCCCGATCGGCTCAACCGGCTGGCCGAACGGGTGGGTGCCAGTGACAAGACCATAGGTCGCATCTTCATGCGAGAGACCGGCATGAGCTACCAGGCCTGGCGCCAGCAGTGGCGACTGTTGCGGGCGCTGGAACTGCTGGCCGAGGCCGAACCCATCAGCCGGGTAGCGGCAACGCTGGAGTTCGCCAGCGACAGCGCCTTCATCAGCTTCTTCAGACAACACACGGGGCAGACCCCGCTGCGCTATCTCAACTCTCGGGGTGAGTCGCATCGGCCGAGCTCGCCTCCACCACCAGGGTCTCCAGCGCCAGCGGCTTGAGGTTGTGGATCGCCTCCTCCACCACCGCATGGGAGGCCTGCTGCTGCTGGGCCGCTATCTCCTGCGCCAGCTTGGCGCTGTCCAGTTCGGGTCTGGGGTACTCGTCGGCCATCACGTTCAGGCTCAGGCTGCTGGCAATCAAGGTTGCGATCAGGATTTTCATCTGGTGTGCTCCGGTGTGGTTGAGATGACCAGATAGCTATTCCAATTGTTGTGCCACATCTATAACGACATGATTTTGTTTAAATTAATTGTTTTCAGATGATAAATAGCCCCAATTGGAAAACATCCTGTAGTCAGGATTGAACCAACAAGTAGTCATTTTCACCACGCTTAATTTTTGTCTGTTGTTCCACGTGGAACGTCCCGTTATTTTGATCGACACCCGCTTTTAAACTGAGCTATGGTGCTACATCTTCGTAACTGACTCTGGATCTGTCACCGAATGGAATTTTCCTTGTTCGGCGAGAAGTTCACTCGCCACGCCGGTATTACCCAACTCATGGATGACCTCAATCAGGGGCTGACCAATCCGGACGCCATCATGCTGGGTGGCGGCAATCCGGCCCCAATCCCCGCCATGCTGGAACGCTTTCAGGCCGAGGCCAAGAGCCTGCTCGACAACGGCGAGCTGGTCAAAGCGATGGCCAACTACGATGGTCCCCAGGGCAAGGACAGGTTCACCAAGGCGCTGGCGGCCCTGCTCAGCAAGGAGCTGGGCTGGGATATCTCGGCCCGCAATATCGCCCTGACCAACGGCAGCCAGAACGCCTTCTTCTATCTGTTCAACCTGCTGGCGGGCGAATTTGCCGATGGCCGCAAGAAGAAGGTGCTGTTCCCGCTCGCCCCCGAGTACATCGGCTATGCCGACTCGGCGCTGGCAGACGACTACTTCGTGGCTTACAAGCCCACCATCGAGAAGCTGGCCGATGGCCAGTTCAAGTACCACGTGGATTTCGAGAGCCTGCAGGTGGGTGACGACATCGGGGTGATCTGCGTCTCCCGCCCGACCAACCCCACCGGCAACGTGCTGACCGACGAAGAGATCGAACACCTCGACCAGATTGCCCGCGACAAGGGCATTCCGCTGCTGATCGACAACGCCTACGGCGTCCCCTTCCCGGGCATCATCTTCAGCGAGGCCAAGCCGTTCTGGAACGCCAATACCATCCTCTGCATGAGCCTCTCCAAGCTCGGCCTGCCGGGCACTCGCTGCGGTATCGTTATCGCCGACGAGAAGATCATTCAGGCCATCACCAACCTGAGCGGTATCATCAATCTGGCACCGGGCAGTCTGGGCCCCGCCATTACCATCCCGATGATCGAGAGCGGCGAGATCATCGCCCTCAGCGAACAGGTGGTGAAGCCCTTCTATCAGCAGAAGGCAGAGCTGGCGGTGCAACTGCTGCGCGAAGCGATCCCCGATCCGCGCTTCCACATCCACAAGCCGGAAGGCGCCCTCTTCCTCTGGCTCTGGTTCGAGGGCTTGCCGATCCACTGTCAGGAGCTGTACGAGCGACTGAAGGCGAAGAACCTGCTGATCGTGCCGGGCCACTACTTCTTCCCTGGCATCGACGACCCGGAGTGGCGTCACAGCCAGGAGTGCATCCGCCTCAACTACTCCCAGAGCGAGGAGCTGGTGCGGCGCGGCATCGCCATCCTGGCCGACGAGATCAACGCCCTCTACGCCGGCTAAGCCAGTTCGGCGATACAAAAACAGAGAGGCCTGCACATGCAGGCCTCTCTTGTTTATTGCGCGCCGGTTTTCTTAACCGGGCAGTGCCAGCTGATCGGGCTTGCCGATCGGGATGGCACGAGGCTTGAGCGCCTCCGGCAGCTCGCGCGCCAGATCGATGGTCAACAGCCCATGCTCCAGCTTGGCGCCCTGCACTTCCACATGCTGGCTCAGCTTGAAGGCGAGCTCGAAGTCGCGCTCGGCGATCCCCTGATGGAGGAACTGGCGCTCATCGGCGGCGGCCTTGCGCCCCTTCACCTTGAGGGTGCCGTTTTCGGTTTCCAGCTCCAGCTCTTCGCGCTCGAAGCCGGCCACAGCAACCGTGATGCGATAGCCGTCGTGATCGCGCTTTTCGATGTTGTACGGGGGGTAAGCGGCGGTCTTCTGCTCGAACAGACCTTCCAGCTCACGGGCCATCCGCTCGAAGCCGACGGCGTTGGAATAGAGATGAGAAAAATCGAGGTTACGCATAATCCTATCCTTCTATAAGCAACAGGTTTCACTTCTCCACGGGCCCATCATCGGCACCCGGGAGACGTCATCAATTCAATGAGGTCAGGCTATCAGCCGTTGATCTCGATCTTGCGGGGCTTCATCGCCTCGGGCACTTCGCGCACCAGGTCGATGTGCAGCAGACCGTTTTTCAGATCGGCACCCTTCACCCGCACATAGTCAGCCAGCTGGAAGCGACGCTCGAAACCGCGTTCGGCTATGCCTTGGTAGAGGTAGTTGCGCTCGCTATCGGCCTGCTTGTTGCCCTTCACCGTCAGCAGATTTTCCTGGAAGCTCAGCTCCAGCTCTTCCTGAGTAAAGCCCGCCACCGCCATGCTGATGCGGTAGTCGCTATCACCCAGCTGCTCGATGTTGTAGGGGGGATAACCGGCATTGCCATTGCTGGCCGCAGATTCGATGAGATTGGCCAGACGATCGAAACCGATGGCAGAACGATAGAGCGGAGAAAAGTCGATAGAGCGCATAGTATTATCCTCTTTTGAGCGATAACTGATTATTTGCCCTCCTGATGGACGGGCGCCTGGTCGAAACCTCTGTCGAGCGTTCCGGCCTTGTTATCTATATAGGGGCCCGCTTTCGGCTTTCAAGGGTCCTGATCGAAAAATCTTCTCGCCGCCCGTTGCAGGCCTTTTCCACATTCGGCTTTCTCCTCCAGTCACAACATGGCACCCTGAACGGAGATTTTGAGGAGCCACATCATGTCCCGTTCAGAACGCCTGCTGGCCCTGCTGCAACTGCTGCGCGGCCACCGCTACGCCATCACCGGCAGCGAGCTGGCCAGCCAGCTTGGCATCAGCCTGCGCACCCTCTATCGGGATATCGCCACCCTGCAGGCACAGGGCGCCCACATCGAGGGGGAAGCTGGCATCGGTTATGTGCTGCGCCCCGGCTTCATGCTGCCGCCGCTGATGTTCAGCGAGGAGGAGCTGGATGCGCTGGTACTGGGCTCACGCTGGGTGGCGGCCCATGCCGATCATGCCCTCAGCACAGCCGCCAGCAGCGCGCTGGCCAAGATAGAGGCCGTGCTGCCCGCCGACTACCGCCAACAGCTGCATGCCAGTGCCCTGCTGATCGGTACCTCTCGCGGTGACTGCCCCGTCGACGAGGCTCCGCTGCGCAGCGCCATCCGCCAGCAGCGCAAGGTGAGCCTGAGCTATCGGGATCTCAAGGAGGAGAGTTCGGAGCGCACTGTCTGGCCCTGTGCCCTCGGCTACTTCGACCAGGTGCGGGTACTGGTGGCCTGGTGCGAGCTGCGCCAGGCCTTTCGCCACTTTCGGGTGGACAGGATCAGCGCGATGCGGCTGGAGGCGGAACCTTATCCTGGCAGTCGGGAGCGGCTGCTCAAGGAGTGGCGCGACAGCCAGCAGATCCCGCAGCCCAGATTCATTGCTGACAGAAACTGACAGCAGGCAGCGCCATGCTGACGGGGTCGGCGCCGATGCGCCATCTCATCAGCAAGGAGCATCACCATGTTAGTCCCCCAGTTCACCATCCTCTATGTTGCCAACCCGGCTCGCAGCACGCTCTTCTATCGTGAGCTGTTCGGACGCCCACCGGTGGAGGAGTCCCCCACCTTTGCCATGTTCGTGTTCGAATCGGGCGCCAGACTGGCGCTCTGGTCCAGTGCCACGGTCGAGCCCGCCGTGACTCAAACGGCCGGGGCCATGGAGCTGGCCTTCGCCCTCCCCGATGATGCCGCCGTCGATCGCCTGTCTACCGAGTGGCTGGCGCGCGGGTTAACACTGATCCAGGCACCGACCCGGATGGAGTTTGGCTACACCTGCATGGCGCTCGATCCGGATGGCCATCGTCTGCGCCTCTACTGCCCAGCCCCCGAACTGGGCTGAGCCGGCACCATCAAGACGGAGCCATGTTTCACGTGGAACGTGCAGCCTTCTTCACCAGGAAAACAAAAAGCCGCTCACAGGGAGCGGCTTTTTTATATCGAGCTGACAGCGCTGTCGGATCTCACTTCTACTGAGAATCACCATTCAATGAAAACAGCCACTTATCGGCCTTCGTGCGCACGAAAAATCTCATCAATGTTGCAATGAATCTTACGAAATCTCATAACTCATGAAACACCTTAAATTTCAGTTAGTTATGAACACATCTGGTGACTTGAGCAATTCCAAGGAGATTATGGCTTTTCCCGCAGTGGTTTCGGGTCAGCTGGAGAACTCGGTTCCTGAAGATCTGAATCTTTACTCTGCTTCCGGCGCTTGAGCTCCTCTTTCACCCATTGGCCTGCCCGCTTCATCTCATTCCTGAGATCTTGTACAGATCTAGTTATCACCTGACACCGGCCTCAAACCGGTGTCTTGTTTACGCTACTTTAGTGCGCACTTCCTTCGGTATCAATTTCAGACCCTTCTTGAACATGCTGTAAGGCGTCTGTCCCTCCATCATCCTGCCCTGATGTGGCCGCTGGGTGTTGTAGTGTTCCAGGTAGCTATCCAGGTCTGTCTGCATCTGCTCTACCGACTCATACCAGGTCGTCCTCCCCTTGATACGGAAGTGTTCATCCAGCAGTGTGCGATGCAGCCGTTCGATAAAGCCGTTGCTCTGCGGCCTGCGTACCTTGGTTGTCCGGTGCTCAATCCCCTCCAGTTGCAGGAACAGCTCGTAGGGATGGTGGTCAGCTCGTCCACAGAACTCGCGCCCGTTATCCGACAGGATGGTATAGACCCGTGCCTCGTGGGCCTCGAAAAACGGCAGTACCGTTTCATTGAGCACATGAACCGAGGTCACCGGCAGCTTGCTGGTGTAGAGCCGTCCCCAGGCGTGGCGGCTATAGCAGTCCAGCACGGTTTGCAGATACACCTTGCCAACCCCCTTGAGCGCGCCGACGAAGAAGGTGTCGACCGCCACCAGTTCTCCGGTGTAGTGAACCTCAATCTGGCGTTCGCGAAACTCGGGGCTGAAGCGTTCGAGCAGGCGAATCTGCTCGTCATTGAGCTCAATGGTCTGCTCCCGGTGAGTTTTCTCAAGGCGCAGCAAGCGGTCGTGCTTGGAGAGCAAGTCGTGCCGTTGCCACACGCCACGCACACCGCCCGCACTGACATTGATGCCTTGCAGAGCCAGTTCTTGCGCGACCCGCAGCGGGCCATGAGTTGGTCTGGTGAGGGAGTAATCGAGGATGGCCTGTTCAATCTCGGGAGCGACCCGATTGGGATGAGCCCCTTTACAGCCGGGCAATTTGTCGAGCAATCCCTCGGCGCCATAGGTCTGGTAATTACGGCGAATTTCGTAGAACTGCTGACGGCTGTAGCCGATGAGCTTGCAGGCTTTGCTGACATTATTGAGCTCTTTGGCGAGCTCTAGCAGGCTGAGTTTGCGACGTGCTACTTTCTCGTTGGTGGTCATACGGTGACTCCGGATAACACGGTAGGGGTACCGTTTTGTTATCCGGTTTGAAGCCGTATGACCACTCCCTTTTGTGGGCAACTGTCAGGTGAATACCATCTCCATACTGTCGGATCTCACTTCTACTGAGAATCACCATTCAATGAAAACAGCCACTTATCGGCCTTCGTGCGCACGAAAAATCTCATCAATGTTGCAATGAATCTTACGAAATCTCATAACTCATGAAACACCTTAAATTTCAGTTAGTTATGAACACATCTGGTGACTTGAGCAATTCCAAGGAGATTATGGCTTTTCCCGCAGTGGTTTCGGGTCAGCTGGAGAACTCGGTTCCTGAAGATCTGAATCTTTACTCTGCTTCCGGCGCTTGAGCTCCTCTTTCACCCATTGGCCTGCCCGCTTCATCTCATTCCTGAGATCTTCTATTTCTTGCTCTGTTAGACGCCGATAACTCATCTCGTAACCTCCTTGGACCCCCCGGCTCAGAAGTGATTCCGCTGAGGCGTACTACACGGTAGTCTATGCGATTCGAAACCATCTGATACACAAGGAGTTATCATCATGGAAGAATCTGTTTTCGGAATGGCCATTGATATCTCGGGCTTACCCGGCCCGTTGTTGAATATGGCCATACTTGTAGTCTCTTTTATCGGATTGCGACTCTTTTTCCACTATAGAGCAGGAACCTCATATGGTTTTGTAAGCAGGCTGTATGCATTACTTGTAGGTCGCTCAGAGTACCAAGACGACACCCTTGCCGAATTCTGGCGACGCAATAAGGAACTTGAGCGTTTTAATGCGATTTTCAACTTCAAAGCCAAATCGTTAGATGACGCTCATAAGCTCATTAAATGGTTCGACGAATATGACTTGGACCATAAAAAATTCGCCCGCCTTAAGGGCTGGTTTGACATTGAAAAGCTGGAAATAAAGAAAGCGACTAGAACCCAAGCTGTTGGCTTCATGCTTTTGGGGATTGCGTTTGCTTTGGTGTCGGTCCCGCCGCTCGACCTTGGGTTAAGAAATGCTGCGTTGATCAAGTTCAAAGGCGAATCCCAATGGATCTGGCTGGATCATGACCAAGCGTACAACTCCCCCTACAATCTCACCAAAGACTGGCGGTTCACCGCACGAACCTGCTCACAGGAAACATTCAGTGCAGAGTCTGTGGGATGAAAAAAGAGTTTCATCCTTGAAAATAAAGTCTCACCATTAAAAATAGAGTTTCATCATTTGGCCAACATCGACTAACCTCGAGTCATCAACAGTCGATGTTGGCCTTTCTATGTCAGGGATTTTCAAGGGACTGAATCAGGGACAGATAGACAGACGGATCAGGGAAGGCCGTGGCCAAGGTCATGGGCCTGACTACAAGCCGTTTATCTATACCAGGGACGTATCGTCTCTCGGTCGTTCCCACCGCATTTACGGCAACAAATGCCGGCGTTTACACCACCTCCTCTCCGATCTGGAACTGGCTGTTCTCCTTACACTCGACTGGTCCCCTCATGTCATCGACATCAGGGAGCAGTTTCCACTACGTGTCGAAGACACCGTCAGGCTTGCCCAAGAGCACGGCCTCCCCCACGGCAAATTCCAAGGAGCCGCACAGGTGCTGACCAGTGACTTCTTGGTAGACTTCGACGATCAGTCCAGGCCGGCCATTGCCTTTCAGGCCAAGTACAGCGCCGATCTGGCGAAACCCGAAGTCATAGAACGCCTCGAGCTAGAGAGGCAATATTGGGCTGAGAAGAACATACCTTGGTACATCGTCACCGAGATGGATTTCACCAAGACGGCTTTCAATAACATCCAATGGCTTTACCCGGTACAGACGGAGGATGCAGTAGCAGCAGATGATCTGGAGCACTACCTGGGGCTCTTCTCAAAGGAATTCATGCAAGCTCCCGACAGGCAAATAACCGCAGTGGCGCAGAGCCTCGACATGGTTTACGAACTGGAACCAGGACAGGCGTTGTACTGGCTTCGCCAACTCTTGGCCCGCCGTTACTTCATCTTCGACATCACGGCCCCTTACAGGACCTTGCTGGGAAGCCAGCTCACACTCAACGACGACTGGCAAGGAGTCACCCAAGCCTATGCTGCCGGTTAACCAAGTTTTCAGGGTTGGAGACAAGCATTTTCGCCTCCTATGGTGCGATGCCGAGACGGCCTTTTGGATCGACCTCGAAGACAAGGCGGCTTGGCCGGTGCCGATAGCTACCAGCGAGTTGGAAAACATGCTGTTGGACGGTGCCGTGGAACCCGCCGAAGACCCGTTCTTGGACTCGACACTCAGGGAAATAGAGGAAGGCAGCCCGGAATGGGAGAAAAGAGAATCTGCTTGGGAAATGCTTCGAGGTGAGGTAGGGGACGTCGGACTTTTCTTCAGGAAAGGGCGAGGGCCAGCCGTTATCCGAATAACCCAGACACATGGCGTCACCCACCAGACCGTCTACCGATTGCTGAAACGGTATTGGCAAAGGGGCATGTGCAAGAATGCGCTGCTTCCCGACTACGTAAAATCTGGAGCCAAGGGCAAGGCAAGGAAGCCAAGTGGGCAGAAGCTAGGAAGGCCGAGGATTGTTCGCAACGGGACGGGCAGCAACGTCACCGAAGACATCGCCCGGATCTTCCGGCAGGTGATCGAAGGAAGGCTTCTCAAGGAGAGCCACCCTGTCGTCACTGATGCCTACGCCAGCGCCGTGAATTTGATCCGGGCAAGGTACCCGGCGATGGAGGTAGAGGATCTGCCGACCCCGGAACAGTTCAGGTACTTCTTCAAGAGGGAATACACAGCGGTCTCTGTTGCCGAGAAGCAGTGCACCTCCGTGGACTTCGCCAAGGACGTCAGGCCCCTCAAGGGGACATCTACGGCCGACACCTTGGGTCCAGGTCATCGCTACCAAATTGACGCCACCATTGCGGATATCTACCTAGTGTCCGAACAGGACCGCAGCCTCATAGTCGGTCGACCCGTCATCTACTTCGTGGTCGACGTCTTCAGCCGCATGGTGACTGGCATGTACGTTGGGTTCGAGGGGCCTTCCTGGGCCAGCGCCATGATGGCTCTGGCCAACGCAGTAACCGACAAAACGGCCTACTGCCGGGCGTTTGGCATCGATATCGATCCTGAGCACTGGCCAGTCGGTGGCCTCCCTGATGTCATCCTCGCCGACAAGGGTGAGTTGAACGGCACCAAGGTCGAGCCGTTTGCCGAAGCCTTCGGTGTCCGCATCGAGAACGCGCCAGCTCGACGCGGGGATGCCAAGGGAATAGTGGAAAGGAAGTTCCGCACAGTGCAGGGAGACTTTAAGCCTTACGTCCCTGGCGTGGTGGGGGAAATCACCAGCCGAAAGCGCGGTGGTAAGGATTACCGGCTGGATGCTACCTTGACCCTGCCGGAGTTCACCAAGCAGATCCTCGACTCGGTGCTGTACTACAACAACTATCGCCCCCTGTCCAAATACGACAGGTCTGAAGGTATGCCCGGCGACTTGCCGGCCATCCCCCTGGCGTTGTGGCGTTGGGGATTGGCCAACCTCACCGGCCGTTTGCGCCAGGCACCGGATGAGTTAGTGCGCATCAACCTGCTTCCCCACGACTTCGCCACCTTGTCCGACAGGGGAATACGCCTGTTCGGGTGCTACTACACCTGCGCCGAGGCAATGAAGTTGGGATGGTTCCACAGGGGGCTTGGCCAGCGGCCATCCAAAGTTCAAGTAGCCTACGATCCGCGCAGTGCGGACCATATCTATGTGAGGCCGAACCAAAGTCTGAAGGATTACTGGGTTTGCGACCTTGCCGATTTCAGCCGGCGCTTCAGAGGAACCACTTTCTGGGACGTATGGAACCAGACTAAGTCCGAGCGGAAAGCCGACGCCAATGCAGCCATGGTGGCGATTGAGGAGCGCGGCAAGCTGCTAGAGAGGATGGAGGAGGTGACGGCGCAAGCCGAGGCGCAACGTCCGGAGCGGACAGGCCTCACCAAGAAGGACCTGGGTACCCAGATTCGCGAGAACAAGCAACAGGAAAAACGCCACGAACGCCATCATGCAGCCTTCAAGCCTGCCAAGGTGCGGCAGGACAAACCTGCCAATGTGGTCCCGCTCAAAGGCGGCAAGCCGGATGACTACGCCTACCCAGACATGAGCGATCTTATCTTCGGGGAGGGCGACGATGACTGACGAGGTCCGCCGCGGCGCCATTCCCCAGGCTAGCTATCAGGAGCAGCAACTGCCCGAGTACGACGGCAACCCCCTCATTAGCGCCCTGCCGCCCATCCCCGGTTTTCAGGAAGTGGTAGCCCAGCTCCAGGCCTTGCCCGCCTTCGATCCTCAGGAGGCTTTGCTGGACGGTCGGGTCAGAGCCCATGCCATAGCCCGTTTGCTTCATGGCTTCTTCCAGCCCTTGACCCACCATCTGGAGTTGGAAGGCAAAATCAGCCTGATGATCCGTCAGGGCTACATAGGCCGAAACCCGGCCAACGGCGCCTGGTATTCACACCTCCAAAACGGCTACCGCCGAGTGGAGGAAGAGGATCTGGATGTAGCCATCTACCAAAGCGTTTCCTCCACGGCCAGCAGCTTGTCGCTGTTCGGTTGCTCGGGTTGCGGCAAGACCCGCACTCTGGAGCGGATCCTGGGGATGTATCCCCAAGCCCTCCACCATCCCGAATACAACATCACTCAGCTGACCTACTTGAAGGTCGACTGCCCCATAGATGGCGATCTGGACGAGCTGTGCCTGAGCTTCTTCAATCAGGTGGACAGGGTACTCGGAACCCATTACAGCCGTAGCCACGGCCGCAAGAAGCTGGGGACGAAGCGCCTGCTGGCCAGCATGTGCCAGGTAGCCAACCTCCATGCCCTCGGGGTCCTCATCATCGACGAGGTCCAGAATCTCAACGAGGCCAGATCGGGTGGCGCCGAGAAGATGCACAACTTCTTCGTGTCCCTGGTCAACACCATAGGGGTGCCCATCATCCAGGTAGGCACACACCGGGCTAGCAAGTTCTTCCAGCGCACATTCAGGGCTGCGCGGCGGATTTCCGGGCTGGGTAGCATCCGCTGGGACAGGCTGCCCAGGGACGAACACTGGACGAGGCTCCTGAAGCGGCTCTGGAAGTTCCAGTGGTTGAGGGAAGCAGCCCCCCTTGACGAGGAGTTGGAAGCGACCATGTACGAGCTGACCCAGGGGGTCATGGACATAGTGGTCAAATTGTTTGCTCTGGCGCAGATCCGGGCCATAGTGACGGGCGCCGAGCACATCAAGCCACCGCTGCTGCGTAAGGTCTTTGAGGATGAATTTAAGCCGGTTCATCCTATGCTGGCCGCCCTGAGGAGCGGCAGGCCAGAGCTTATCGCCAAGTACGACGATCTGCTGATGCCCGAGATAGAAGGTCGGCTGATCTCCCTCAGCCGGTCGCTGGACAGGGCTGTTCCACTCAAGCCGCCGTCGCCCCCGGTCGACGACAAGGCCAAAAAGCTGGCCGCCTTGCTCGAGGCTATGGAGATACCGAAGGACATAGCCATGCCCATGGCCGACGAGTTGATGGCCGATCACCCTAGCCTTCCATTGGCGACCTTGGTCCACAAAGCGACAGCCTACCTCGCCCAGGATAAGCCCAAGGTGTCGACCATCTCCAAGGTGAAACGAGCCGAGTGGGGCCGCCTCCCACAAAGTGACTTGCGGCGGCTCTATGCGGACGGGCCCGAGAGCTCGGCCTACGACAGCTTCAAGAAAGCCGGTCTGGTGTTCGACCTACAGTCGCTGCTGGGAAAGGCGGGCTGAGATGTACTTCCCCAGGCTCTACCCGGACGAGCTGCTCTACAGCGCCATCGCACGCTGCCGGGTGCACCTGGGAATAAGTAGCCACAAGGGCCTTTTAGCCATGCTGTTTGGCGACACCAGAGTGGCTGCGGTCACCGACCTGCCCAGCCACCTGCAAAGCCTGGCAGGCAACACCGGCTTGGATCCGGAAACACTGGTGGCCAACCACACCCTCTTCCCCCTCTACGCGCCATTCATCCCCAAGCAGCGTCGTTTCAAGCTTCATCAATCCATGCTTGCCCCGGACCAACCCGGCGCCATAGGTTTGGCGGGCGCGTCGACAGCCCTAGTCAAATGGCCTGAATGGTTGCGCTACTGCCCGCTCTGCTTCGAGGAGATGGTGGCGAACCTCGGCGAGCCCTATTGGCGGCGTTGCTGGCAGGTGCAGGGCGTGGACGCTTGCCTCGAGCACGGTTGCCTGCTTCTGGATTCCTCTGTCCCGTTTCGGTGGGCGCACAGGCATGAGTTCCACGCTGCCACCCTGCTCCCCGGTGACAGAGCTATCCCTGCCGAAGCCGCATTGACAAGGCTTGCCACCGCCCTGACGCAGCTCCTGGCGTACCGGGGTGGGAGATCCCCCGGGTTTGCGGGCTGGAGCAACTTCTACCAGTGTCTGGCCACGGACTGCGGCGCCCGGCGGGGCGGGCAAGTCAGGGCCGATGCGATCTGGCGGATGATCCAGGACACCCATCCCAGGGACTGGATCATTGCCAACGGCCTTTGGGCCGTCGAACCGCCGTTCTGGCTACTGGCCCTGTTCAGGAAGCACCGCAAGGCCTTCGGCTGCCTTCAGCACCTGATCGTCTGGACCAGCTTACGCCCAGGACATGATGTCGGCGGGATCATAGAGGAGGCGTGGACATGCCGCCTAAGCATGCATCAGGCTGACCAGCCAGAGTTCTTACTCTCGGCAGAACCTGAACAGCGGCAGCGCTATCGCGCTATCTGGACTGCCGCTCTTGCTGCACATGGTGGTCCTAAAGCTGCCAGGAAATGTGAAGGTCAGGCGGTTTACGCTTGGCTGTATCGGCATGACAGGGGATGGCTGCTCGCAACCAACCGGGACAGGACATCCCGGAAAGGCAACCACGGTCATACCGACTGGAGGCGCCGTGATAGAGATCTGGTGCGCCGGTTGATAAGGCTCGAGCGGGACTCTGCCGAGAAGATCGGCCTACCGCGCCGAAGCCGCAACTGGTTCCTGCACCAACTGCCTCATCATGCCTCGGTTGAGCGTCACCTAGCGCAACCCCCCCTCTGCCACGCCTTTCTGGAACGCTATGCCGAGTCCGTGGGTGAATACCAGATCCGCCGCCTGACCCGGGCGGCGCTGGAAGACGCCTCGGCCGGAAGGTGCTCCAAGCGTTGGCAGCTGGAGAGACGCTGCGGTCTGAACAAGGGAAGGACGGCCCCTCTGGCGGCCGCGTTTATTGCGGACATGGGAGAGTGGGATTGAGTCGAGTGTTGTTTCGTCAGATACCCAAGGGAGCCAGGCTGCTGGCAATGGGAAACTTCTTCAAAGAAAGCGTGCCAGACGCCCAGTGGCGGCTGGCGGTATTCCTCAACCAGGGCAGCGATATGCTGCCGCGCCGATTCGGCCTAGAGATGCTATGCGTGATGGGGCTTGGACGTGAGTTCATCGCGGAAGATAAGACTCCCTACATATCGCACGGCTTCCTTAAAAAGCTGGTGCTGCCGCCAGTGGATACATGGCGGGAAAGCACCTTGGGCGAATGTCCCCGCCTGTCCAGAAGGCTTGCCCGCAATCCTGAGGTGGCCAGCCAACGCTGCTTCGTATTCGAGGCGAACGGCCTGACCGTCTGGCTCCCCAAGTTCGAACTGGCCCGCAAGCTTTTCTTTCATGCTGGCTTTCTGGTGCGCTCGGCCTTCGAGCCCAACGGCCTGGACATGGCTTTCTCGGTGCAGAAGGAAAAAGAGATCATCCACATCCGAACGCCGGCGAAGACCGGAGCCCCGAGTCAGCTGCTTAAGATCAAGGGGTACCGGGACCACTTCAGCTGGCTGCTGCTGGACCCGGACGTGCGAAGTTCCTTCGAATCTATTTGGCGAAGCCTCAATGATGAGCAGGACACAGGGGGGACGAGGTATGCCAGATGGCGGTTCAATTTCATCCCGCCGAGCTGCCTATCCGGCGTCACCATGGAGGTTCAGGGCCCCCTGGACCAGGACAAGAGGGAGTTGTTGGTGTGGGAGATCAGGGGGCTGCTGGGGCTCAGGTTCGATTGCCGGGACGAGATCCACTTCCACCATCCTTCGCTTCGCCTGTCCGTAAAGGGGGAAGGCGGCGGCCGGATGCCTCCAGCTCCGGGGACCGAGGAAATCGAGGTGGATGAGGAAGAAGAGCCTGATGATGGTAGGGAGCGGCAGCTGCTTGAGCTGCCCATAGAAGGCATCGCCTTCGACGACCATCCGGCGACACGGATCGCCTACCAAGGCCAGCGAGCCGCCGGCCAGGGTAAGAGGGTGGATGACGACACGGTGCCCGGCGGGGAGGCGAGAATTCTCGGTTTGGCCGATGACGTCACGGGGGGCACAGTGGCACCGGGGGAGTTCCAGCAGTTGGACGTACCGAAAGACACAGGCCAGTTTCCCAACCGCTTCGTGATGCTCAGGAATATTATCCGGCAGATAGCCGAGGAGCCAGGCATCGAGCTGCTGGAGTTGGAGGTCAAGTCCCTGCCCCAGGTGCCGCGTTGCAGCTACCACATGATGGACGAAAATACGCCCCGTTGTTACTTGATGGCGAGGTTCGGGCTGGAAGATGGATGGGAGCGGTACTTGTTGGAAGTTGATACTTCCGATAACAGAAAGCGACTGTCCACCCGAATCGTGATCTTTCGAGCAGAAGCAAACGCTAGAGATTGTATCGATAGAATACTTAAAGATATGGTTAAGTTCTCTCTGAGATGGCCAACACTCATGGAAAAGGTCTGCAAGTCTTTTCATTCGATTCATCACCCAAAAGAAAATTCGACGGATCAACTTCAGGTAAGGGTTGATGCTTGGGTGCTGCGGTTGAAGGAGGGAGTGAAAGCGTTATAGGTGATGATGAGTCATGGCGGTAATATAAACAGAATCTTTTGACTACCACATCTTTAGATGGCCTCAACCCTCGGCATGAATACACCGCTTATTTTCGATTAAAAATTAAACACGTCCAGATAAGTCGAGATCTGGCAAAGGATGATGAATTTGTCTGAAAAACAAAACCTACACTTCGATGTCAGTACTGGCCTAAAACGTGTGTTGGGTCGGGAACTCATTACTGATGACGAAGTCGCGATATTCGAACTCGTCAAAAATTCATTCGATGCAGGTGCAGACAGCGTGCAACTGTACTTCGGCGATGAAGCTATTGTCTGTACAGACCTAGTTATCACCTGACACCGGCCTCAAACCGGTGTCTTGTTTACGCTACTTTAGTGCGCACTTCCTTCGGTATCAATTTCAGACCCTTCTTGAACATGCTGTAAGGCGTCTGTCCCTCCATCATCCTGCCCTGATGTGGCCGCTGGGTGTTGTAGTGTTCCAGGTAGCTATCCAGGTCTGTCTGCATCTGTTCTACCGACTCATACCAGGTCGTCCTCCCCTTGATACGGAAGTGTTCATCCAGCAGTGTGCGATGCAGCCGTTCGATAAAGCCGTTGCTCTGCGGCCTGCGTACCTTGGTTGTCCGGTGCTCAATCCCCTCCAGTTGCAGGAACAGCTCGTAGGGATGGTGGTCAGCTCGTCCACAGAACTCGCGCCCGTTATCCGACAGGATGGTATAGACCCGTGCCTTGTGGGCCTCGAAAAACGGCAGTACCGTTTCATTGAGCACCCCCGAGCTCAACAAGCTGCATCTGCGCAACCGGCAGACGTTACCGGCGCCCGGCATCACCACTATCAAGGAGGCCAAAGCCAAGCTGCTTGGCCGCTGGCAACCGCATCACCAGGTGACCATCACCATCAGCCACCCCGAGTACATCAATCTCGGTCGGCTCTACCGAGGGCGCTTAGCAACCCTGGCAGAACTCCCGGCACACCTGACCCAACTGCGGCTGCGCCACAACGTGCCCGGCACCCACATCCGTATCCAACTGAGGTATCGCTAATCATGAGCACGACAAACGAGCATACAACTCACTCCGGTCTCATGGGCCTAATCATGACCCGTCAAC
The DNA here is from genome assembly GCF_049860615.1 of Aeromonas sp. FL131. NCBI lineage: Bacteria > Pseudomonadati > Pseudomonadota > Gammaproteobacteria > Aeromonadales > Aeromonadaceae > Aeromonas > Aeromonas sp. FL131. The sequence continues at coordinate 4,476,209 of NZ_CP187595.1, read as the reverse complement.
ATGAACTCAAAAGGGCCTCGCTAACACGCTAGCACAAAAGATCGAAATATTTTTGGGTTTCACTGTAATGATTCGCCCTCTTTAAACGACTGATGCTTAGGAAGGCGCTTTTGCCATTCCTCAATCAATCGATATCTCAAGGAGAGAAACATGAGCAATACTCGCAACCTGACCGCTTCCCTGGCCTTGGCTCTGACAGGCGCCATCGCAATGGTGACTCTGCCTGCACACGCCGAAACCAACACCGCCGACAAACCGGCCATGGAAAAATGCTTCGGGGTTTCCCTCAAGGGAAAAAATGATTGCAAAGCCGGAGCCGGGACCAGCTGTGCCGGTACCTCTACCAAGGACTATCAGGGCAATGCTTTCAAAGCAGTTGCGGCTGGCACCTGTACCACCCTCAAATCCCCCACCTCCCCGACTGGCCATGGTCAGCTGGAAGCCTTCACCGAAAAGATGTAACTCAAGCGGAGCAATTCCATGCCGACCCGTCACAATATGATTGACCGAGGCGGTATCTCCAGGCCAGCGGCAAGTTTGCCGCTGGCCTGCGGGATAGGGCTCAAGCCTCAGCATGCCAGCCAGCTGGTCCAGCAACCTGCAGACATCGGATTTGTCGAGATCCACGCCGAAAACTACCTGGTGGCAGGCGGCCCCTTTCACAGGCATCTTACCCAGGTCCGGGAGCATTATGCACTGTCGGTGCATGGCGTCAGCATGTCGATTGGCGGGGCTCACGCGCCAGACCGGGAACACCTCAAGTCTGTAAGCCAACTCATGGCTCGTTACGGAGCCGCACAATTTTCCGAGCATCTTGCCTGGAGTGGTCATCACCCCTCCTACCTCAACGACTTGCTGCCCTTCCCCTACACGCCTGCCAGTTTGCTGCGCGTATGTGAACACATAGATCAAGCCCAAGAGGCCTTGGGCCAGGCCATATTGGTGGAGAACCCGGCGACCTATGTCTCATTTGTGCAAACCGAATACAGCGAGACCGACTTCATCGGTGAAGTGCTGAACCGCACCGGCTGCGGTCTGCTGCTGGATGTCAACAATGCCTGGATCAGCGCACAGAACCATGGCCGCGATGCCGTTGCTTATATAAAGCAGTTGCCCATGAGCAGAGTGGGCGAAATCCATCTGGCGGGCCATAGCACAGAGCAAGACAGTCTGGGAGCCCCCCTGCTGATCGATAGCCATGATCGCCGGGTCTCCGAGGAGGTGTGGGCGCTGTATCGCTTTGTCATAGAATTGGCCGGCCCCAAGCCAACGCTCATCGAATGGGACCAGAACGTTCCAGAATTGGCGATGCTGCTCGATGAGGCGCGCCTTGCATCCCAATGCTGGCCTGCCACCGTTTGTCCGCGAGGAGTGATGTCATGACTTGGTACGATGAATGGTGCCAGGCACTGCTCAGCCCAGGGTCGCCAGCCCCCGCTGGCTTGTCGACTTGGAATGGCTCCGACCCGGCGCAGCGCTTTGCGGTCTATCGCAACAACGTACTCGTGGTGTTGCGAGATGCCCTGGCAGATACGTTTCCGGCCTTACGTGATCACCTCGGGCACAGCACCTTTGCTGACCTCGCCCTCGACTACGTATGCCAATATCCCCCCCACAGCCCCATCCTGGCTGACTATGGGCACAGCTTCCCCGACTGGCTCGTAAAACAGCAGGTGCTGCGGCAATTGCCATCCTGGTGCCATGAACTGGCTAGATTGGAACGTGCTTACGTCGACAGTTTCCACGCCGCCGATGCCGAGACCCCGACACTGGTCGACTGGCAGCATCTTCTGGCCGACGAGCAGCGCCTCGTCCATTCCCGACCGCAGTTGCACCCCTCACTCCATCTGATCGAGGTGCAACACGAGATCCTGCCACTCTGGGCAGCCAGTCAGGAAGCGGCTCGCCTTAGTCATCCCCTTGATCTGGAAGATGAACGGCCAACGCCGAACCTGCGTTTCCATACCTTGTGTGTCCTGCGTGAGGAGGAAGAGGTTGCAGTGGTCGTGTTGAGCCAAGATGCCGCACTCGCTCTCAAGCGGATAGCCTCGGGCTCATCGTTGGCAGAGGCACTCGCCGATATTGATGACGAGCCGTTACGTATCCAGCTGCTTGCCCACTGGATCCGCCTGCCACTATTCTGCGCACTATAGGAGTCGATATGAACGCAGTACTTCGCCATTGGAACAATTTCACGCTCAGGTTGGCACAGGCCCCTTATTGGCCATTGGCCCTGCTGGCCCGGTTTTCCCTGGCAGCCTTATTCTGGCGCTCGGGACAGACCAAAATCAGCGGGTTTGCCGTCGACCCGCTCGACGGGACTTGGCAATGGGGTTGGCCCCAACTGAGTGATTCGACCATCTACCTGTTTGCCGAGGAGTATCGCCTGCCTCTCCTGGCGCCCGAGCCCGCTGCCCTGCTGGCAGCCCTGATGGAGCACCTGCTGGCACTGATGTTACTGCTGGGGATCGGTAGTCGCATCGCCGCCATCGGTTTGTTGGTCATGACGGCCATCATCCAGCTCTTTGTCTATCCCGATGCCTATCCCACCCATGGCCTCTGGGCTGTCGCCCTGCTTGCGCTCATCGTCAGGGGACCTGGTTTGGTATCGGTTGATCACTGGCTGGCACACCGCTTCAAATCCTGAATTCATCAATAAAAACATATCTATCAATTGTTTTGTGGAAACCTCTTATGTCCGAAAGAATCAATCTTGGTAAATCTGCGCCAAAGCTGTACCAAACCCTCGTTAGCCTCGACCAGCTTGCGTCTGAGGCAGTCACATCCGCTGGTATTGCAGAAGGCTTTTCCCACCTGTTGGTATTGCGTGCATCCCAGATCAATCAATGTGCGTATTGTGTCAGAGTGCATGCTCGCGACGCCCTTGCAAGCGGGGAGACCATTGACCGCATCAGCGTGCTACCGGCATGGAGAGAGACGAGTTACTTCAATGAGAAAGAGTGTGCAGCTCTGGCACTTGTGGAAGCAATAACGCTGGTTGCTGATGGACAAGTACCGGATGCAATTTACGACCATGCTACCGCCATCCTTTCCCAAGAGGAACTGTCAGCGATTGAGTGGCTTGCGATTGTCATCAACGCTTGGAACCGCATTGGTATTGCAAGCCGTTATCCTGTCAAACCATAGAAATGTACCCTCATAGCTCCGGGAGATTTTCATGTTAATCAAGCGTTCTGCCCCCCATCACCCCACCGAGCGGGATGTCACCCCGGAATCCGTCTATCAGGATCGTCGCCTCATCCTCAAGGGGCTGGGATTGGGCGCCGCAGCTACTCTGACCTTCCCGACCAAGGCCAGTCTGCTAGATCTCTTCCCCACCGAGAAACCGGTGCCGGGCCCCGCTACCAAGGCGCTCAACTACCGGGCTGCCACCCGGTCTGAGGGGATGATTCTCACCCCGTTGGAGAAGGCGACCACCCACAACAACTTCTATGAACTCGGCACCGACAAGGGAGATCCGGCGCGCAATGCCCACTACCTCAAGCCCGAGCCCTGGACCCTGAAGGTGGAGGGGGAGGTGGCCAAGCCCTTCACCCTGGATGTGTGGGATCTCATCAACAAGACTGAACTGGAGGAGCGGATCTACCGGCTGCGCTGCGTGGAGGCTTGGTCCATGGTGCTGCCCTGGAGCGGTATTCCGCTGGCGGAGATCATCCGCCGGGCCGAGCCCACCAGTCGTGCCAAATTCGTGGCATTCGAGACGCTCTATGATCCGAAGCAGCTGCCTGGTCAGGCCTCCAGCAGTCTCGGCGGCGGCATCGAGTATCCCTATGTCGAAGGGTTGCGTATCGATGAGGCGATGCACCCGCTCTCCTTCCTAGCGATGGGGCTCTATGGCAAGACGCTGCCCGCCCAGAACGGGGCGCCCATCAGGCTGGTGGTGCCATGGAAATACGGCTTCAAGAACATCAAGAGCATCGTCTCCATCCGGCTGGTGGAGGAGATGCCACCGACGACCTGGAATCTGCTGGCACCGAACGAATATGGCTTCTACGCCAACGTCAACCCGCAGGTGGATCACCCGCGCTGGAGTCAGGCCAGCGAGCGTTTTGTCGGCGAAGGGGGCATCTTCGGTGCCAAGCGTCAGCCCACCCTGCTGTTCAACGGCTACGGGGACGAGGTGGCCTCCCTCTATCGGGACATGGATCTGAGAAAATGGCATTGAGCGGCCAAGGCAAACGGTGAAACCAAACCTATGACAATCAAACTGACAGCACGTCATATCACTCTGTTGCGGGCCCTGGTACATCTGGGTTCTCTTGGCTTCCTGCTCTGGCTTGGGCTTGCGATACCGGCTGGCCTGCTGGGTGGAGATCCGATACAAGGGTTGACCCACTACCTCGGCAAGGGTGCCCTGCACCTGCTACTGCTCACCCTGCTGGTGTCACAGCTTGCCAAGCACTGGCGGCAGGGGCAGCTCTTCAAGCTGCGCCGCCCCCTCGGGCTCTGGTGCATGGCCTGGGCCGTGTTGCATTTTATGGTATGGCTGGGGCTGGATCTGCAGTTTGACTGGCGGCTGATCGGCGGCGAGCTGGTGAAGCGCAGCTATATCGTGGTTGGAGCCATCGCCCTGCTGCTGCTGCTCGCCTTGAGCATAACCTCAATCCCGGCCCTGTTACGAGCCATGGGACCGAGCTGGCAGAAGTTGCACAACTGGATCTACGCGGTGGCCCTGCTGGTGCCTGTGCACTACTGGTGGTCGGTCAAGAGCGGCTGGCAAGAGCAGCTCATCTATCTCCTGCTGGCTTGCGCCCTGCTGGTGCCCAGGCGAGAGAAGCTGCTGCGCCCTTGGCGTAGGTGGCAGCAGAAACGCCTGAGAACCCCGCTCAGGGATGGGGATCGCAAGTGATTGCCCATTAAACTCAGTCATCAAAATTAAACAGTACTCACACATACTCAAAAGCCTCGTGAGGGCTGACCTGTATTGCAACCATCACGCTTCGTTCGACATTGTCGTTGAGCTGAAATCAGTCCCACGAAACGAAAGGCTGAGACTCATGGGCAATCACGAAATAAAAATAGCCGGAATTGCCGGCCATTTTGGTTTATGAACGCAGGTAGTCAGTCCTTGAACTCACCGGGATCGGCATCGCCGCCCTCACCCTGAGCATAGATACGGCTGATGCGGCGCAAAACCGGCATCTGCTGGCTAAACTGGCGGCACCCCCGGCACATGCCTAGATGTACTTTCAAACGGGCCTGCTCCTGCCAAGTCAGAGGGCGATCCATCGCCTCAGATAACAAACGGGTTGCTTGCAGACAATTCATCAAAGTACCTCCTGTTCAAACCAGTTAGATTCCAGGCAATGACGCAGGCGTAGCCGTGCCCGATGCAGCATGACATTCAGGTTAGTAGGGGTGACTCCTGTGGCCTCACAGATCTCGGCTGTTTCCAGCTCAACGAATTCACGCATCATGAACACCCGCCCCTGCGCTTCCGGCAGATTTGCCAGACAGACTTCGAATACTCGCCAGAAATGATTATCCTCAAGCTGAGCATCCGGACAATGCCAACGGGCAGGTCGCTGAACAGGCTGCCAGTGATGGTTTTGATTGAACAGCTGCTCCAATAACGCCTGATCATCACCGTCTTCTTCACCAGTCTGACCCTGCATCTCACTCAGCCGGATCCAGGGGGGAGATTGTCGCAGTTGGTTAGCTATTTTGTTCTTGAGGATGGCAAACACCCAGGTGCGCAACGATGATTGCGCATGAAATCGATGCCTCGCTTGCAAGGCTGCGATCATCGCCTCCTGAACAGCATCTTCAGCCAAGTGAGTATCTCTTAGCTGTAAACAGGCAAAACGCAGCATCTGAGCATGCAGATCGATAATGTCTGTGTCAGAGACGCTATCAACTGGGAAGTCGGATTTCAAATTAGCCATAAGGTTTTCTGTTGGTTATCAGGGGCGCCTTTTCGCATCTAGCGCATCCAAAGATGCGCTGCATTCTACGCTAGTAGGAGCATAACACTGAAGATCGTTTGGCCCCCTGAATATGCGCTTCATCTTCTATGCTCACAGATAATCAGCCCTCGCCCAAGGTCATCAGCCCCCTCTACCGATAATCGACATATATTCACGAATGCTTCACGTGAGTGAACGGATGATGAGCTTATTCACACAATGGAGAAAATGACATGAAAGCGATGACGACTGCCGCACTGACCCTTTTGACCACCCTGAGCCTGCCCAGTTGGGCTGCCTATACCGGGCCCGAGCACAATGTGTCCGCCAATCAGGTTAAGTCACAGCGGGACGAGTCCTGGGTTACCTTGCAGGGGAAATTGGTGAAACGCTTGGGGGAGGATAATTATATCCTGCGCGATGCCAGCGGTGAGGTGATGGTGGATATCGACGAGGATGCGTGGCGTGGTCAGGCAGTGACGCCGAGCGATACCATTCGAGTCAGCGGTGAGGTGGACAACGACTGGAACGAGGTCAAAGTCAATGTGGAGACGCTGGAAAAAATCGGTGCCGCCCCGGTGAATAAAGGCGGCTTCAGCAATCAGTGAATGCTAAGGAAGGTGCGAATAAGCGGGGAAATTCTTCTCGGCTGACTCAGTCATTTCATTTCTTCATGTTTGAGCCGATTTTTTCTCCCGTAAATGCCTTGAATCAGCCTATTTAGACCGTTTCTTCGCCATTTAAGGCGTTATTCCCAGTTTTTAGTGAGATCTCTCCCACTGACGTATCATTTGGTCCGCCCGAAACAGGTTGGCCAGCGTGAATAACATCGCCAGTTGGTTATCGTTTTTCAGCAACCCCTTGTATCTGGCTTTCACGAAGCCGAACTGTCGCTTGATGATGCGAAATGGGTGCTCCACCTTGGCCCGGATGCTGGCTTTCATGTATTCGATGTTGATGGCCGTTTTGTTCTTGCGTGGATGCTGTTTCAAGGTTCTTACCTTGCCGGGGCGCTCGGCGATCAGCCAGTCCACATCCACCTCGGCCAGCTCCTCGCGCTGTGGCGCCCCTTGGTAGCCGGCATCGGCTGAGACAAATTGCTCCTCTCCATGCAGCAGATTACCCAGCTGATTGAGGTCATGCTCGTTGGCCGCGGTGGTGACTAGGCTGTGGGTCAGGCCACTCTTGGCATCGACACCAATGTGGGCCTTCATGCCAAAGTGCCACTGATTGCCTTTCTTGGTCTGATGCATCTCCGGATCGCGTTGCTGCTCTTTGTTCTTGGTCGAGCTGGGAGCCTCAATGATGGTGGCATCGACCAAGGTGCCTTGGGTCATCATGACGCCTGCTTCGGCCAGCCAGCGATTGATGGTCTTGAACAATTGGCGGGCCAGTTGATGCTGCTCCAGCAGGTGGCGGAAATTCATGATGGTGGTGCGGTCCGGCAAGGCGCTATCCAGGGATAACCGGGCAAACAGACGCATGGAGGCGATTTCGTACAGAGCATCTTCCATCGCGCCATCGCTCAGGTTGTACCAATGCTGCATGCAGTGAATGCGTAGCATGGTTTCCAGCGGATAAGGTCGCCGGCCACTACCAGCCTTGGGGTAAAACGGCTCGATGACTTCCACCATGTTTTGCCATGGCAGAATCTGCTCCATGCGGGACAAGAAAATCTCTTTTCTGGTCTGACGGCGCTTACTGCTGAATTCACTGTCGGCGAAGGTAAGTTGATGACTCATGATGAACCCTGTTCCATGGCTCCAGATGACAAACATGATCTCATATCAGGGACTTGTTCGCACCTTCCCTATTACCTCAAACAGCATCGGTTATATACAAGTACACTTGGAATTATTTGAGTCTCAAAAAATGAGGGGATCAGTAAGGGGTTGAAACGGTTCTTTGCTCACAAACCCAGTCATGATTTTGAGGAGGTCGGATCACGTGTTGCTCTGTCGATAAGGATTCAATGTGACCCCAACGACCTGTTCTATGATGAAACTTTATTTTCACTACGCTGGGCAACACTGGGCAGTTATCCACAATTATGATGATACTTTATCTATAGATAGCAGGCTGACCATCCAATAAGGTCAATGGGTTCGTTGAGCATAAAATGATGAAACTTTATTTTCATCCCACAGAGTCAGCAGCTAAAGAGACTCAATTAAAGACCGAAACCATCGCCAGCATTTGCGATTCGTTCACCAATGCAGCCGACGCGGCACGTATCGACGAGATTATAAAAGGTCAAAAAATATTCTTGGTGTTTGCTCTCCAGTTCATAATCTTTGCAATTTCGTCATTCACTGAGATCTTCCGAAGGCTGACGGCTGTTGAAACAGCTGCGTATCTAGCCAATAGGAAACGGATCAAGGCCGAAGCCAACGAACAATCATCCAGCTCCAACGCTCGAAATACAGAGCCCACGCAAGAAACCTCTGAGGTTGCTAGCTAGGTACACCTTCTGCCGCATCTGCTGATCCCAAACAGCATCAATCGGCTGAATCCCCCGAGAAGCCAAGTCGTTCATCACACTGGCCGAACTCCGACCGGCTTCTCGGGCCAGGTCACGCAGCAAGACATACTCCGAGCAGAACTTGTCTATCGAGTGCTGGCTGACCAGTTGCCCCGACGAATGGTTGCTGGAATATGTTTCAAGAAGACCTGTATTGGCGAGCTGGTAAGCAAACTCCTGATGAATCCCCATACGCTTCGCGGCTTCGGTTATCGAAAAGAGCTCAGAATCGGAAGATCGCTCCCGATACCAATCTTCGAACTGGTGACTATCGAAAACCAGCTCCCGGATTGTTGGCTTTGAGCTCGACGCATATGCACCCAACAAGCCCTGTTTGATCGCCTCGATGATGATCACCAACGGCTCTTTCACCCCTGCTCGAAACCGCCTCAGCGCCTGATTCATGGTCATAGCCTCGAGAGGTGCTGAACTGCTGTGAGCAAGCGACTTCAGAAACCCGGACAACTGCGCCATTGAAAAGGCCCAAACGCCCCTGGAGGCAGATCCTGGAGCCTTCTGGTATGTGATATATCCATTCTGGCGTAGCTGTCCGAACTGCTTCTTGGTAACGCCGAGATAGTCAGCCGCATCCTTAGCTGTTAGGGAGTTGGCCAGCCATTCCTTAAGCCTCACCACGTCCGGCTTCCACACCAGTACCGATTCTCGCTTTGGCCCCTGTACTGACATACTGCGTACATCATCATCCGCAATAGCACGCCTCATGTGGGATTTGGGAACTGCGAACTCCCGGCAAGCAGCTTGCAGCGCGAGCCATGGGTGGGACTGGATGGTTCGATCCTTGAAGAGTGAGTTCCGGCGGCTCAAAGCCTTTGGCCAGTGCTCATTGAGATACTGTTCCAGCAGTTGCTTGTAGGGGTCGAAGCAGCCATCCTCAAAAGACCCGTAGAACGCTTTATAGAATCGACTTAGCCGCCGTTCTCCTTGCTCAGAGGCGCTCACCGAAAAGGATGTGTCGAGGAACTTGGTAAAGCCCTCGGACCCACCAAACAGCGCATCTGCTACTTGGGTCATCACGTCGGCTGACGTATCCATATGAAGCACCCTCGTGTCGATGCCGGTCTTACCCATACCGTCACGACCGACAAAACGAGCAAACAACAGAATGAGCTCTGATCGCATTTGGAGATCCAGGTTGTGCCCTGCGGCTATCAAAGCCCTTGATACGGAGCCTTGCTCCAACCATCCTTGCTGTCGTCTCACAGCTTCTGGGGCCAGGCACAGGGCTGATTCAGATAGATCTGCACCACACTTACAAAGCTTGGTACTGCGAGCCTTGAACAGCATTGGGCTGTTACAGGCCGGACAGGTATCTCTAAGCCAGCCTCCATGTTCAGCACACACCACTGACGCTTTCAGATGCCACGCAGCCTTCCATCGTTGCGTTTCCCTGATACAGACGGGGCAATAACGTAAGCGACCCAGGCGGTGGCTCTGATCGACCAAACAAACCGCCGCCGAGATCGATGACGTTTCTGTCCCCCAACCAGTCCAACCCACTCCTGCGAGCAGGTCATGGTACAAATGCAGCTCCGATAGTCTCGGTAGTTGCCCCACTGCGCACATCCAGCGGGTAGAGCCATAGCAATTCAGTTCCGCCAAGCGAACCAAATAACCTATCGGTGACTCGTCCGGGCAGCTGGCAGGATAGATCGGAGGGTATATCAATGCACAGCCGTGACTTATGACTGGTGCCCGCATACCCTCCAGGCCCTTACTTCGGGTCATGCGGCAGCACCTGCCACTCGGCGTACTCCCATAGGTCGGCGATATCGGATGACCGGCCCAGTTCCTGGTCTAAGGCCTTTCTCAGATACACCCAGTAGCTGAGAGCCTGGTGCTTCAGAGTGTCGAAGCACGGTTGTGGAAAGTCGATATTCAGCCGCAGAACAAACTTCAATATGAGAGATGTGTAATACTCGGGACTATCTAGCTGAGACAAGCGGAACAGAAAGGTATCCAACCCCTCAGGCTGAAACAGCAGCTCAGCGGCATTCACAAGGTGAATCCGCGCCGTGCCGCACTGCTTCAGCTCGCGATTGAAGTTATGCACCGTGAGCTTCGGATAGTCTAACCAGTTACACAACAAGCTGATCAGCGCGGTCCGGGCCGGGTAATCCAGACCGTGTTCCATGGGGAGTATCGAATACGCTCCGTCCGGCACAGATCCTTCATCCAGGAACAGCTGCATTTGCTCGATGGGACTATCGATTATCTCCGCAGGCGCGTCAGCTAACCGCGCACCACAGGCACAGTACGATAGGTTCGTTGATGCCAATGGGAGCCGGGAATGACAGCTTGGGCACCGATCAACCAGCCAGATTTGGTGCTTGGTGCAAGCGCAGGATACCCAGCTTTGCCAAGCGCTACGCCAATAGCCTCTCTCCGCGATGCAAAGCGGACAATATCTGAGGTGTTGGGTATTCGCACCAACGGCACTAGCTGTTGGCTGACTACCTGCCCAATCAGCGGCTGATAGCTCAGCAACGGAGAGCGCGGGGGTTTGAAGTACGCATCGTGACGACAGGTTCCTGAATAACCAGGTTGGGCTTTCGTACTGATTCAGTTCCGCCAGACGCTTCAAATATCCATAAGGCAGTTCGTCCGGGAAGCGATCTGGATGCAGCGGTGGTTTGATCAACTCCATGACTCTCCTCCTGTCTTGGAAGCCCGTACAGCAGAAGCAGGCTCGAACAGATTAAATGGCATTCCGGGGCTATCGAGCCGCTTCCAACGGAACCCATCATTGAAGGGGTTCAGCGCGCCCTTACCTTCGTGCCACACCCAATCGACAAATGCCCTTCCGAGTACGGAGCGATCGATGGCTGGCACGGAGTGCTGAGTAGCCCAGGCGTAGCTCCCCGTCATCAACCGAACGACGTAATCGATAATGCCATTTGTGGCGAAGTGGAAACGTCTTAACAGGTCGCCATCCAGCTGCAAGGGCCTCTTTAAACCAAGCTTTTGATCGAAGTGGGTAATTACACCAGCAAAGATCGACTGTTCATGCGGCGATTCGATGGAGAACGGATTCAACTCTAGGCGCCGCCCATAGCGACGTCTCAGTTGCTCGTTTACCTGGAGGATCTGTTCACAGCGCGGAAGGCCCATCAGCACCGTCGAGACCTGGGACTGATCAATCAGTGTCTTCAACCAATCCGAAACCTCCAAAGGCGCTCTGCGGCGGCCTCGGTCGATGAAGTGCTGGAGTTCATCCACAATGATCAGCCGCACCTGCTTCTCTTTGATTAGGTTGAGAATCCGGTTTGTTTTGTCGATAGCAGACCCGCGCATAAAACAGGGTTCCCCCAACTGAACCAGCATCGCTTCTGCCATATTGCGTATGGTTGGCTGCGATGGTGTATCCACACAGAGCACAGGCAGTAACTCGCGGTCTGGCAGTAGTTCGGGTGGGTACTCATCGAATATCAGGGACTTCAGCGTCGACTTGCCGGTACCGGACTGGCCGACGCACAGCAGATGCTGAGGAAACCCTACCTGGGCACTCATCAAGTAGGCATCCCGAATAGCATCGAAAGCCGTCTGGCATTGAGGGTGGAAGATCACAACTTTTCGGAGTTCAGCGATTTTCTGATGGATGTTTAGGCTGTCAGTCATCGCCTTGCCCCCTCGTCACCACCTTGAAGTTCAGGGGCTCGAAGAGTGACTCAGCAGTCGTATCAGACTCCTTGGGGCGCTCCAGTGCCGGGTTTGAGCTCCAGGAAGGAGGAACAGGCATGGCGTCCCTGGCGGCTTTCTTACGTTCGCGAATCAGCTTGTTGCGGCTCAGATCCTCAATCTTCTGCTGGAACCTGGCCTTGCTCTCCAGTAGCGCCTCCTCGTCCTGTTCATCCAGTCCGCGCTGCTTAGTGTCCTTCAGGATCTGATCGTGTTGACGTAGCGTCAGGCCTTCCGCGTAGTCAGGGTTGGTACAGGGCACATGGATGTAATCCCCCTGCAGCTCGTCATAAACCCATACCGCGCCCATATCTTCCGGGTCGTAGCGCACCGACACGTCATACCGGGCGTTCGAGCGTATGCGCAAAAGCCCAAGTTCCGCCGAGTTATAGAACAGGTGATACACCTGAACGCCCTGATGGGAAAGTCGGCGGGTCGTTTCCTTGGTGAGGATCAAGTTCAGCTGCATCAGGCTCTCAGGCAACATTGGCTCCACCATACCGAGTCCATCCTTCCACATCGCTGTTGGCATTCGATGCGTGGCTCTGTGCACCTCTTGGTGGTAGATATCGATAACCCACTCATGGATAAGCGATTTCAGATCAGCCAGAGTGATCCGTGCCATGTCGGCGGAGTTGTAGTCACCACGATGCACAATGTTAGAGAAAGTGGTGCCAGGGATACGGTGGCAGACCGCTCGGTTTAACGTGCCTAAAAAACGCTCCACGGCCCCTTTGTAGTGGGGTTGCTGCTTGGGGCAGAACTGAAGCTCAATATTGAGCTCGGCGCAGACGCGCCTCAGTTGATGGGAGTGAAACTCCAAACCGTTATCGCAGATCAGAGTGTGAGGAATCCCGTACGCTGGCCATTCATAGCAAATATCCGGGTAATGCTCTTTAACGTAGGCTTTGGACAGAATCGCGTGACGTAAGGCCCTCATCACCGACAGCTCTGAGGGCGGCTCAAACCCGATGGAAAAACCCAACACCATACGTGAGTGACGGCACAACAGGAGGGTCAGGGTAGGTCGGCCATCCGCCAGACCTGTCCGCTCGTTAATAACAATCACATCCAGAGGGGTATGATCGACCTCGACCCTTTCAAGAATGTGCTGTGTAACCGCCCCGGCGCCGGTTGCCCGAAAATGCTTATCGGCGGCTCGCTTCCCTTCTCTGGCTGCCATGGCATCGTATTTATCGATCTGATCTACGATCCGGTAGAACTGGGCGCGGCTCGGAATCTTTATCGGCTTGAGCCGCTCCGCATTAAGCTCGTTGATACGGTGGCGAAAAGCATCGTAGACAGCCTGTATGGGTAGCTTTTCCCTAGAAAACCATAAGCGCTCAACGAGTGCATGAAGTTCATCCATCATGTCTTTGGAGAATTTTCTTTGAGTAGAAGGCTTTTGGTATTGGGGGGCCAAACACATCAGGTCTTGGCCGGATTCTAGCCACCGCCTCCACCAACGATAAACCGTTGTCGCGCTAGGGGGCCTGATTTCCCCAATATTAGCGGAAACAGTTTCGATAACGGGCCCCAGACCTGCCGCTTTAGGCTCCTTCCCAAGCCGACTGATGGCCTCCTTGATGTATTCGTACTTACGCAGAACCTCTTCGCGCTGTGACTTGGATAACGCCTTTAAATCGCGTGAAGGTCGGGAGCTCAATCCAGCATCGGAATTCGACTCCCGGTTGTTGGGAGACTCAATGCTCAGCTCTCCTGCTGCCAGTAAAGCGGCCAATTCTGGCTTAGTCTTAACAAGAACTCCGCCATCGGACAGCCGCTCCAGGTAGCACTCTCCTGATACCAGAATCCTATCGATGCGGTATCGCGTGCTATTCAAAGTCAGGCGCAGTCCGGTATGAAAAGAGGCAAGTTTCATGGCCGATACCCTCCGGCGAATGCAATGTGGTAGTAGGAGAAAAAGGAGTGAGAAGATCGACGTGCAGGACTTGCTGGGCAATCAGCGCATAGACCTGTGTTGGTGAGTTCAGTAGCTCGGCTAATTGTTCGAAAGTGACGGAACCTATAGCACGGAGCCAATGCCCAATTCGCAACCACACCTCATCAGGTACATGGACACGTTGATGGGCCCTGAGTAACTTCAGGTTACGTTGTAAGGTCGGGTGGTGAAGTTCTATATCCGTGATAACGCCAAATTGTTGGCCGTGCATCTCCCAAAATCTTGCAACCTGCTGAAACCGTCTTTTGACAGAATGACCTTGGAGCTTGGCAAAAGGCTTAACCTCCAAGTACATCGATCTGCCGTCATGAAACCTCAGCTCAAAATCAGGGGTATAACGCCGCATTTGACCATCGCTTTCGAAGTAGATAGTGATCGGCTGTTCTCGATAACTCACCACATCAGCTGAAAACTCAAATAGAGCGCAAGCTTTCTGCTCCAGTTGTGATTCCCAGGCAACGAGTCGGTTGTTCTTCGTTGACGGGTAGAACCCGACAACTCGCCCAGTTGTCGGCCGAACCGGCTCACGAACGCGAACATCTTTACGTTGTCGCACAGATTTTTGGCATAGCTTCGCCTTCTGCCTTGTGCCAAACGGCACGACAGTGTTCTTTGAAGACATAAGTTCCCCTTACTCTGACGAGTAACGAAGTTAACTAACTGGATTAATGTCTAGGCAGGCAGATTGACGCCAATGGAGCAAGTGGAGATACTTAGATTTCTCAAGTCGTGAGTATCATTACTTGCGCCAAATAGCGGGACAATCCACCCGGTGCGTCCCGTTATATCTACATTGCAATCCCCTCCTGAGAGTTGACCCCCAAGCCAATAACCTTCCGTATGATCAGTACCTGGTCTTCATTCAGCGTACCTAAGTGATTTCGTAAATCGTGGACCATTTCAAACTCATCTTGAGACATACCTTCGGGCAAACGGAACGTCATCTCTGATAGTTCAACAGAGCGCCACAGCCCTTCCTGCTCATTTCGAGATAAGTTCAAGTTCTTGATTAGCCGATTGAGCACTTCTGCCGATGGTGGCCCCTTACGCCCTCGCTCAAGAGTGCTTACATAGCATGGATTGATGCCCATCAGG
Organism: Aeromonas sp. FL131; assembly: GCF_049860615.1. Lineage (NCBI taxonomy): Bacteria > Pseudomonadati > Pseudomonadota > Gammaproteobacteria > Aeromonadales > Aeromonadaceae > Aeromonas > Aeromonas sp. FL131. The sequence continues at coordinate 4,461,007 of NZ_CP187595.1, read as the reverse complement.
TCCGCGAGCTGCTTTTGCTGAATGCGACGACTACGCCGGAGATTTTCAAGATAGATACCAAAAGGAGTCATAAACACACGGTCCAAATTTGTGTATTTATTGTCCAGAATATAGGAAAAGTCACTCGAAAACCAAACTAAAAAAAAACAAAAAAATACATAAAATCAATGATGTACACATTGATTATCAAGATCACATATTTTGAATCTCCACACCAAGTAATCCTTGCCATGGACAAATGAGGACATAAGTCACCAATGGCTACAGAACCTCATGATTAGATACGCTTTTTATCATTATGGCGGTGTGATCATAGTCTTACATCATTGTTCTGTGGTATAGAAAAAGACTCCAATTGAGTAGCAAAAGGGAATGCAAATGTCTGGATCTGGTGGTAGTTATTTCGGCCCCTCAACTCCTGCAACATCATGTCAGGCGCTTCAATTTGACGCACAACTTGCCTCACCAAAAGCACAGGTAGTTACACAATTAACTATCGGTCACCTGCTCGATGTAGCTTTTCAGAATGGGAATCAACAAGTCGTTGTTGCCCTTTGGAACGGGCAGGAAGCAGGAGGCATTGTCGGCCCAAATCTTGCCCAGCTGCGTAACTGTATGAGCCAAGGAGAACAATTCCAGGCAAAAGTACTTTCTGTAAGTGGTGGCCAAGTCCGTCTTAGGGTTTACCACGTCTAATCAGGAGCAAGGAGATATCATGATTACTGTAGTTGGGGGAGTCTACCGGGAGAGATGCATGCGTCCAGCATGGGATGATATCTACGGCTCTGCAGGGAGGGCTGCAACTGCAATCTCCCGTTTTGGTGGGCAAGTTGAATTGCGCGCTTGTTTAGACAAAGACACTCAAGATGTTCTTGATGCTCGCGCAATGTTTGAAGGATTTAAGTTAAACTCATCACTCACAGATTCTAACTTTACATTTGAGTATATTCATGGGCTGTCCACCCCGGATGTTTTGGGTGAAAAAAATTCTAATTTTAAAATAGAAATTTGTTCCGAAAAAGTTCTCCGGTTTGGCATGATTGATGGAACCGCTGTAGTTAATGCCAAGTATGCCGTCTTCGACCCACAGAATGCAGATTGTCCAGAATCATTTAAAAGTAATGGTTCTACAGCTGAACATTTAGCTCTCGTCTTGAACCGCTACGAAGCTAATTTATTAATGCCGGATTCTAGTATCATGTCAGTAGAAGAACTGGCAATTAAACTTGCTAAGCAAGAGGGAGCTGAAGTTGTCATTATCAAAATGGGGCCGCAAGGTGCTCTAGTTTACGAAAAAGGAAATATTACTACCGTACCGGCCTATAGAACTAGGAAGATATGGAAAATTGGCTCGGGTGATACATTTGCAGCCCACTTTGCTCTTGGGTGGATGGATAATGGTCTATCAGCTCACGCTGCTGCTGAAAAAGCCTCTATTGCAACAGCTTTCTATTGCGAACACCAAGGGTTTCCTGACCAAGAACTATTAAAGACTTACTCCCCTGATCCTTTAGTCCCTTCTGCCCGTTATTGCGATGGCTATACTCCAAATGTTTACCTAGCAGGCCCATTTTTTACTCTTGCAGAACTGTGGATGGTTGGACAGGCTCGTAGAGATCTTCTAGCAATGGGATTGGATGTGTTTTCTCCTTACCACGATGTTGGAATTGGCTCCGCCGAAGATGTTGTAGAAAAAGACCTGGAAGGCATACGGAAATGTGATGTTCTATTAGCAATAGGAGATGGTCTTGATTCCGGTACTATCTATGAAATTGGCTATGCAAGAGCTCTAAATAAACCGGTTATTTTCTATGCCGAGAATGAATCAGTTCAAGATAAAAAAATGATAGAAGGTTCCAACTGTTACATCACTGATGATTATGTGAGTGCAATCTACCACACTGTTTGGGAAGCAATAGTACTATGAAGACTGGACTTTTACTTTCTGGTGGTATGGATTCCGTTGCTTTAGCATGGTGGAAAAGACCAGATATGGCTTTCACATTAAACTATGGCCAACTAGCAGCCCAAGCAGAAATAGATGCTGCAAAAATAATTTGTCAGGAACTAAAAATCCCTCATCAAGTAATTGAAATTGATTGCCGGCAGCTCGGCTCTGGAGATATGGCTGGTTGTAAACCAGATCACCTAGCACCAGCTTCAGATTGGTGGCCATATAGAAACCAGATGTTAGTTACATTAGCAGCCATGAAAGCTATCGCTTTTGGTATCACTCATCTTTGGTTAGGTACAGTTAAATCTGATGGCCTCCACAAAGACGGAACGCCAGAGTTTATGTCAGCAATCAGCCATTTATTGTCTATGCAGGAAGGAGGTATTGTTGTGGAGGCTCCTGCGATCGAACTTACTACTTCAGAGCTGGTTCGTAAATCTGGGATACCTGCAAATCTACTGGCATGGGCGCATAGTTGTCATAAATCACATATAGCGTGTGGCCACTGCCGTGGTTGTAATAAGTATATGGAGGTATTTCAAGAGGTAGGATATGACTTGGATCGACTTGGGTGACCCACATCCGAAACAAAGTGTTAATAGATATGACCCAATCGTGTGGGATGTGGGCGAGAGCCTTCAACTTCCTGAGTGTTCAGAAGAGCTTATATGGCCATTTAATGAGGTCCTGAATCAGAGGTTCTCAAAGCGAGATTTTGATTATTTGGATGAAAAGCGCCTTGGTTCATTTCTGTGGAATGCCTGTAGAACTCGAGGGATTGCTGTGTCGGAGCTTGGCTTCGATTTAGAGCATCGATCTTCTCCTTCAGCCGGAGCTATTCATCCAATACACATTATTATTAAGCGCCCTGAAGATTCTCGTTGGTGGTTATATCAACCACAAACACATTCAATTTTAGAAATAAAGCAAGCAGACTGGAAACTTGCCCCCCTTTATAAGCATAGTTTAACTGTATTGGGAGGCGATAACGCAACACGTATTCTTTTTTTAGCTGAACCAGGTAAAACATTGGGGAAATATCAAAACGGATGTAGCCTAATTTGGCGTGATGCAGGAGTCCTACTGGGTGTTATGGCCCTCACAGCAACAGCACAAGGGCTCAATTTTTGTCCCTTAGGCATTACTGGAGAACCATGGGCAAGCAATCTAGCAGAGCAGGGAAAGTTGGCCGGAGTAGGTCTCGCTCTTCTTGGTTCTCCTCCTTTGACTTGATGCTATTGTCTGACGCCCCATCCCCATTATGCTATGAACTGTAGCAGGAGAAGACATCATCTCCATCCACATGAGAGCATCCAGCTCGGATGCTCTTACCCCTAAAGCTATGCTGAATCGGATAAATTGCTCCTCGAGCTTTAAATAATGTCGTTCTACTGTCAGGTGACTATCAAAGAAATTGCCCAATAATCCAGCTCGAAGAATATGAATATCCAAAATTGCCACATCGTCAGCATCTAGCCAATTACGTGCGACCCATGAAGCAGTCTTGTAACCGATACCAGGAATATCTAGCAGCCAGTTACGCAACGATTTTCCAGTATCGAGTGGTGGTTGTTCTTCAGATAGTCTTCTCAGTGCAGCACAAAGATAGCGAGCCTTCTGTTTGGCAAAACGATATCTTACTTGGCGACCATCAACTTCCAATGGTTCTTTCAACCATTCCAGTAACTTTTCTTCTGAAGGAGGTTTCACTTCAAAAGCACCGCTATTTCTAAGATGGTTAAATGCAGCAATACCTACATTGGCAGGTATCCCATGCCCCCCTAACAAGCAAGCACCAACCTCCTCTTTCAAGGTTGACCCAAGCTTGTAGTTGATACGATCACCTGTTAGACGGCGTGCATATACTTGGTAAGCCCAATAAGCGGGAGTAAGGAACTTCTCTATTGAGCCCCAAGGTACACCAGGAATAACCTCATCTTCAGGTTTGGGTAACTCAACATTAAAGACTGCTTGCCCCATGAAAATTGCACCTAACTGCATTAAGCAACCTCCTCGGCATTACCATAGTGTTCTTGCATCCACTCCAGTAGATCGTGACGCTCAACTGGATCTAGGCTCTGAATACGAGAACGGAGTCTAGCTTGACGACGTTGAATGGTTTGGCGATCTCGAAAAGTCTCCCCCATATAACGACTATCATGCAAACGCACAGGTGGTTCAAAGTTCATCCAGACAGTTTCATCACGCATCTCAACATGTGTCTTAGCAGGAAAGCTAACCTTGTGCCATCCAGAAAGCTCACGATTGTAGAGTTCACAGTCATAGCCAGAGAGCATCACTTTGCAAGGTAAAGTGAGTAAGCATTTCAATAATCGAATATGTTGACTTTCTGTATAGTCACAGCGATATATCTTGGCTCGTCTGCGAGTTTCTGGGACATAAGGTGGGTCCACATATACAAGCTCTTGGCCGTCATAGGTATAGCTTTCAAGGAAAGCTACGGCATCAACCTGGTACAACTCACAAAGACTTGGAAACTGAGTTTTCCAAAGTTCTATGACTGTCGCATCAAGGTCTAAGCCTATGTTCCGCTGCGCAGCTTTTTTGTTGCGCATGACAGCCCCACCACCAAGATGGGATTCGATGTATGTCTGATGCGGAGGCATCAGATTGATCAAGCGCTGATAGCACTTGCCTTTACCGCCTGGATATCTCATATACAAATCATCGTCATTTTTGACGATGATGTCAACTTCGTTCTATTGATAGGCAAACAGTAAGCAAAAAAAGAGAGGGACATAAGTCCCTCTCTTTGGTGCTCATAACCTATTGCATTTTCAATGAGACGCCATTGCACGTATATGAGACGTCATTTCATTTGCAATGAGATCCCACAAGCGCCGAATTAGACGTCGAGGTTGGCCACGCGCAGGGCGTTGGTCTCGATGAAATCACGACGCGGCTCAACGGCATCACCCATCAGGGTGGAGAAGAGCTGGTCCGCACCGACGGCGTCGTCGATGGTGACGCGCAGCATACGACGGGCTTCCGGATCCATGGTGGTTTCCCACAGCTGGTCCGGGTTCATCTCGCCCAGCCCTTTATAGCGCTGGATGTAGATGCCACGCTTGCCTTCGCCCATCAGCCACTCGACCGCTTCGACGAAGCTGGCGACCGGCTTCACCTTCTCGCCACGCTTGATGTAACCACCTTCCTCGATCAGGTTGGCGATCTCCTTGCCCAACGAGACCAGTTGACGGTACTCGGAGGATTGCAGGAAGTCGTAGCTGAGCGGGTATTCGCGGTCGACCCCGTGCTGGCGTACCACGGCGTGCGGCACGAACAGACGGCGCTCTTCGTCGTGGCGTACCTGCATCTGGTACTGGATGCCGTGGTTGCTCTCGTTGAGCACGGCTTCCATGCTCTGACACCAGGCCAGCAGATCGCTCTCGCTGCTCAGCAGCGCTTCGTTCAGCTCCGGCTGATAGATCAGCTGGGTCAGTACGGCTTCCGGCGCGCGGCGGGACATGCGGGTGATCAGGTGAGTCACCGAGCGATGCTGGTTGACCAGACGCTCCAGCGCCTCGCCACCGATGGCCGGGGCAGACTCGTTGACGTGCAGGGTCGCACCGTCCAGCGCCATGGCGGTCTGGTACTGCAGCAGCGCATCTTCGTCTTTCAGATACTGTTCCTGCTTGCCCTTCTTCACCTTGTAGAGCGGCGGCTGGGCGATGTAGACGTAGCCACGCTCGATGATTTCCGGCATCTGACGATAGAAGAAGGTCAGCAGCAGGGTACGAATGTGCGCACCATCGACGTCCGCATCGGTCATGATGATGATGTTGTGGTAACGCAGCTTGTCCGGGTTGTACTCGTCACGACCGATACCGCAACCCAATGCGGTGATCAGGGTGCCCACCTCCTGGGAGGAGATCATCTTGTCGAAACGGGCCTTCTCCACGTTCAGGATCTTGCCCTTGAGCGGCAGGATGGCCTGGTTCTTCCGGTTGCGACCCTGCTTGGCGGAACCGCCAGCAGAGTCCCCTTCCACTATGTAGAGTTCGGAGAGCGCCGGGTCTTTTTCCTGACAGTCGGCCAGCTTGCCGGGCAGACCGGCGATATCCAGCGCGCCTTTGCGGCGGGTCAGTTCGCGGGCCTTGCGGGCCGCTTCGCGGGCACGGGCCGCATCGATGATCTTGTTGACCACGATCTTGGCATCGCCCGGGTTTTCCAGCAGAAAGTCGGCCAGCTTCTCACCCATCGCCTGTTCGACCGCGGTCTTCACTTCGGAAGAGACCAGCTTGTCCTTGGTCTGGGAGGAGAACTTAGGGTCAGGCACCTTGACGGAGATAACGGCAATCAGACCTTCACGCACGTCGTCGCCACTGGCGGCAGACTTGGCCTTCTTGCTGTAGTCCTCTTTGTCCATGTAGGAGTTCAGAGTACGGGTCAGCGCGGTACGGAAGCCCACCAGGTGGGTACCACCATCCCGCTGCGGAATGTTGTTGGTGAAGCAGTAGACCCCTTCCTGATAGGCGTCGTTCCACTGCATCGCCACTTCGACGCCGATGCCGTCCTGCTCGGTGGTGAAGTGGAACACTTTCGGGTGGATCGGGGTTTTGTTCTGGTTCAGGTATTCGACGAACGCCTTGATGCCGCCTTCGTAGCAGAAGTGCGCCTCACGACCGTCACGCTCATCCAGCAGGCGGATGGAGACGCCGGAGTTGAGGAAGGAGAGCTCACGCAGACGCTTGGCCAGGATCTCGTAGTGGAACAGAGTATCGCTGAAGATGGTCGGGCTCGGCCAGAAGCGGACTTCGGTCCCGGTGCCGGTGCTGTCGCCAATCTGCTTGAGCGGTGCCTGCGGCTCACCCAGGTGATAGGTCTGCTCGTAGACATGGCCGTTACGACGGATGGTCAGCAGCAGCTTGTCAGAGAGGGCGTTTACCACGGAGACGCCGACACCGTGCAGACCACCAGAGACCTTGTAGGAGTTGTCGTCGAACTTGCCGCCCGCATGCAGCACGGTCATGATGACTTCGGCAGCGGAGCGACCCTCTTCCGGGTGGATGTCGACTGGAATACCACGACCGTTGTCACGGACGGAGACGGAGCCGTCGGAATGGATCTTGACCTGAATATCGGAGCAGTAGCCGGCCAGAGCCTCGTCAATGGAGTTGTCGACGACCTCGAACACCATGTGGTGCAGACCCGAGCCATCATCCGTATCGCCGATATACATCCCCGGGCGCTTGCGGACCGCATCCAGGCCCTTCAGTACCTTGATATTCGAGGAGTCGTAAGTATTTTCACTCATAGCTTACTCTCTGCCTTCTCTAACGTTTCGGAGATCTTGCCTTGTTCCACGTGGAACAACTTGCAGTCATTCGCATCCATCATGTCTGCGAGCTGACCGGTGTCGATGGCGGTAATGAATACCTGAGACGCACACTGCTTCAGCCTTGCGGCCAGCAACCGGCGCTTGTCGACATCCAGTTCAGAGGCAAAATCATCAATTAAAAAAATACAGCCACGGCTGCTATGTTGATTCAAATAGAGCCCTTGGGCCAGTCGCATGGCACAGACCAGTAACTTCAACTGACCCCTGGACAAAATATCCTGAGCGGGGACGCCGTTCGCCTTGAGTCGCACATCGGCCTTCTGTGGGCCTACTCCTGTGTAACCCAGCGCCCGATCCCGCTCAAACCCCGCCTCCAGCAATTCATTGAGCGGGGTATCTTTTTCCCAGCCTCGATAGAATCCAAGGCTGATATCGAATTCCGGCAAAAAATCCGCCGTCATCTCCTTGATCAGGGGCGTAATGGCCTGACAATAACTGGCGCGAAACTCGGCCAATTCACCGCCCAGCCGTACCAATTCCTGATCCCAGTACGCCAGCTGGCGATACTGGCTGCTCTGACGCAGCAGCGCATTGCGCTGTTTCAGCAACCGACGCACTCGCCCCCACAAGGAGAAGAAGGTCGGCTCCTGATGAAAAACACCCCAGTCGAGCCAGGCACGCCTGGCCTGAGGCCCGCCGGTCAGCAGATTGAAGCCATCCGGATGGATCAACTGCACCGGCAGCAATTCGGCCAGCTCGGCCAGGCGCTGGGCCTGGGCACCGGCGATCTTGAGCTGGGTCTCGCCACTCTTGTCCTTGGCGAGGCCGATGGGCACCTGGCGCCCTTCCAGTTCACACTGGGCAAACAGGGTAAACGCCCGCTCCCCCTGGCGGATGACCCGCCCGGTCAGGTGAGTACGAAAGGAGCGACCGAGACCGAGGTAGTGAATGGCTTCCAGCACGCTGGTCTTGCCACTGCCATTGCACCCGACCAGGATATTGAGGCCGGGCGACAGCGCGAGACTGGCCTGCTGGATATTGCGAAAGTCGCTGAGCTGGAGTTTGACCAGGGACACGACTAGATCCGCATCGGCATTACCACGTACTGAGCATCCTGACTGTCAAAATCCTCAATAATGGCGCTGCTGATGGAATCGCTCAGGCTGATCCGGATTTGGTCACATTTTAACGTATTCAGCACGTCCAGCACATAAGAGACGTTGAAACCAATCTCCATCTCGCCGGCTTCGTATTGTACGTCAAGCAGCTCTTCGGCTTCTTCCTGTTCCGGGTTGTTGGCGGTGATGCGCAGCAGGTTTTCCTGCAGATTGAGACGCACCCCACGGAATTTCTCGTTGGAGAGGATGGCGGCACGGGCAAAGGCCTGGCGCAGATCCTCACGACCGGCGATCAGGGCCTTGTCGCTGTTGCGCGGAATGACGCGGCGCCAGTCCGGGAAGCGGCCGTCCACCAGCTTGGAGGTGAAGATGAAGCCGTCGAGGGCGGCACGCAGGTTGCTGCGGCCGATCTGCAGCCGTACCGGCTTGTCTTCCGCTTCCAGCAGGCGCACCAGTTCCAGCACGCCCTTGCGCGGCAGGATGACCTGATGATCGGGCAGCGATTCCGTTACCACCTCGCGGCGGCAGGTCGCCAGCCGGTGACCGTCGGTCGCCACGGTACGCAGGCCGTGGCCCTCGCTCTCGAACAGCATGCCATTCAGGTAGTAACGCACGTCCTGGCTGGCCATGGAGAACTGGGTGGCATCGATCAGCTTCTTCAGCTCCAGCTGGCCGATGTCGAACTCGAGCACGGATTCCCAATCCTCGATGTTCGGGTATTCGGTAGCCGGCAGGGTCGACAGGTTGAAGCGGGAGCGGCCGGAACGGATGATCAGGCGCTCGCCTTCGGTATTGAGGCGAATGTCCGCCCCCTCCGGCAGACCGCGGCAGATGTCCAGCAGCTTGCGCGCCGGCACTGTGGTGCGGCCATCCTGACTGTCGCTGTTGAGATAGACCTGACCGATCATCTCCACTTCGAGGTCGGTCCCGGTCAGTGACAGCAGACCGTTGCTGACATCCAGCAGCACGTTGCCGAGGATTGGCAGGGTCGGCCGGCCACCGAGGGCACCGGACACCAGTTGCAGAGGACGTAACAGGGCCTCACGGCTAATTTCGAGCTGCATCTGTGCTCTCCGTTGTTATTAGGAGGAAAAGGTTCGGATCAGGTTGGAATATTCGAACTGCATCTGTCCACTCCGTTCCGTTGTCAGGAAGAAAGGGTACGGATCAGGTTGGAATAGTCTTCCTTGATGTCGTGACTCTCTTCCTTCAGCTGCTCGATCTTGCGGCAGGCATGAAGCACGGTAGTGTGGTCACGACCACCAAAGGCATCACCAATCTCCGGCAAGCTATGGTTGGTCAGCTCCTTGGCCAGCGCCATCGCCAGCTGGCGTGGGCGGGCAACGGAGCGGGAACGCCGCTTGGAGAGCAGATCCGCCAGCTTGATCTTGTAGTACTCCGCCACCGTCTTCTGGATGTTGTCGATGGTGACCAGCTTCTCCTGCAGCGCCAGCAGGTCGCGCAGCGCTTCGCGCACGAAGTCGATATTGATCGCCCGACCGGTAAAGTTGGCGTTGGCGATCACCCGGTTGAGGGCACCTTCCAGCTCGCGCACGTTGGAGCGCAGCCGCTTGGCGATGAAGAAGGCCACTTCGTCCGGCAGGTGGATCTGGTTCTCGTCCGCCTTGCGCATCAGGATCGCCACCCGGGTTTCCAGCTCCGGCGGTTCGATCGCCACCGTCAGGCCCCAGCCGAAGCGGGACTTGAGACGATCTTCCACCCCGTTGATCTCCTTCGGATAACGATCCGAGGTCAGGATGATCTGCTGGTTGCCTTCGAGCAGGGCGTTGAAGGTGTGGAAGAACTCCTCCTGGGAGCGCTCCTTGTTGGCAAAGAACTGGATGTCATCGATGAGCAGGGCATCGACGCTACGGTAATAACGCTTGAACTCTTCAATGGCGTTATTCTGCAGCGCCTTCACCATGTCCTGCACAAACCGTTCGGAGTGCATGTAGATGACCTTGGCGTCCTGCTTGCGCTCCTTGATGGCGTTGCCGACGGCATGCAGCAGGTGGGTTTTGCCCAGACCGGTGCCGCCATAGAGGAACAGCGGGTTGTAGGCCCCGCCCGGATTGTCGGCAACCTGACGGGCAGCCGCACGGGCCAACTGGTTGGACTTACCTTCGACGAAATTCTCGAAGGTATAGTTCACGTTGGTGTTGCTCTTGTGGTTCGGCTCGGGTTTGGCCTCGGCCTTGCTTTCCCAGCTCTTCTGCGAGTTATTCACAGGATCCGCACCCCGCGCTGGCGCTCTGGCGACCGCGACGGGATGGGGACGATTACCGATGTCAAAACGCAGAGTGGGGCCGTCGACCCCGCAGAGTTCATTGATGATGCCGTTCACCCGGATGAGATACTTGTCTCGAACCCAGTCCAGAACAAAGCGATTCGGTGCATACAGGGTCAGAGTATTGTCACTCAACTCCGCTTGAAGCGGCCGGATCCACATGCTGAATTCTGCCGAGGGCAACTCATCTTGCAGCCGGTTAAGGCACTGCTGCCATAGCGAAGCAGTCACTCTAAACTCCCGTCGATTGATTAACTAAAGACCGGCTATTCTACGTTTTTAGCGGCTGGATCTCTAGCCGCGACCTCGCGGATCCAGCAAATAAGATCCTTGACTTTCAAGGATCCAGCAACGCCGAATCCGATTTCATCCCCAAAGTTACCCACAGCCAGATCCATCGACACGGGCACCAAAGATCCAGACCTGAAGCGGTTATTTTATATAACCAAATATCATTTATTCTTTAGCTTTTATTCCAATAACATCAGCGCAAATCCAGTGTTTACAACTAAAAATACAGAACAACAGAGAGAGAGGAATCCCCATGACGTCATCCATCAAGCTGGTCTCCGGCGCTGCCATTTTGCTGGCCGCCCTGTCCGGTCAAGCCATCGCCCAGGAAACCATCAAGGTCGGCATGTCCGGCAAGTACTTCCCGTTCACCTTCGTCAAGCAGGACAAGCTGCAGGGCTTCGAGGTGGATATGTGGAACCAGATCGGTGAACGCACCGGCTACAAGGTCGAATTCGTGACCGCCAGCTTCTCCGGCCTGTTCGGCATGCTGGAAACCGGCCGCGTCGATACCATCTCCAACCAGATCACCATCACCGACGAGCGCAAGGCCAAGTACGCCTTCTCCCAGCCCTACGTCTATGACGGCGCCCAGATCGTGGTCCGCAAGGGCAACAGCACCATCCACGGCATCAAGGATCTGGAAGGCAAGAAGGTGGCGGTGAACCTGGGCTCCAACTTCGAAGAGCTGCTGCGCAAGAACGACCCGAACAAGAAGATCGACATCCGCACCTATGACTCCGCCTTCGAGCAGGATGTTGCCCTGGGCCGGATCGACGCCTTCGTGATGGACCGCGTCTCCACCGCCCAGCTGATCAAAGAGTCCAAGCTACCGCTGCAGCAGGCCGGCGCACCGTTCGAAACCATCGAGAACGCCCTGCCCTTCCTGAAGACTCCTGAAAAGCAGGCGCTGCTGAAGAAGGTCGACGATTCCCTCACCGCCATGCGCAAGGACGGTTCCCTGCGTCAGATCTCTGAAAAATGGTTCGCTTCCGACATCACCGACAAATAAATGATGGAATTTGACCTCGAATACACGCTGGGGCTGTTTCCCATCCTGCTCAAATATCTGGGCACCACGATGGAGATGGCCCTGTGGGGATTCGTCTTGGCACTCGTACTGTCGCTGGCCCTGGCGATAGTACGGGTGTTTCGCGTTCCCGTGATCCACTGGCTGGCGATGCTCTATATCTCGTTTTTCCGGGGTACACCGCTACTCGTCCAGCTGTTCCTGCTCTATTACGGGCTGCCGCAGCTGTTCCCCATCTTCGTGGGAATGGATGCCTTTACCGCCGCCATCGTCGGCCTGACCCTGCACTTCGCAGCCTACATGGCCGAATCGATCCGCGCCTCCATCATCGGCATCCACAAGAGCCAGATGGAAGCCGCCCTCAGTATCGGCATGAGCCGCTACCAGGCGATGCAGCGGATCATATTGCCGCAGGCGGCTCGCATCGCTACCCCGTCGCTGATGAACTACTTCATCGACATGATCAAGAGCACCTCGCTGGCCTTTACCCTGGGGGTGGCCGAGATCATGGGCAAGGCGCAGATGGAAGCCTCCTCCTCCTTCAAGTTCTTCGAGAGCTTCATGGCGGTGGCGCTGGTCTACTGGGTGGTGGTGATCTTCTTTACCCGCTTGCAGCATCTGCTGGAAGTCCGTCTCAACCGTGCCTATTAAAGGAGGGCCATCATGATCAAGTTAACCGGCCTGTCCAAGGCATATGACGGCAATCAGGTGCTGAACAGCATCGATCTGGAGGTGAAAAAGGGGGAGATAGTGGTCATCATCGGCCCCTCCGGCACCGGCAAGTCGACCCTGCTGCGCTGCCTCAACCTGCTGGAGACCCCGGATGCCGGCAGCCTCGCCATCGACGATCTGCAGCTCAACCTGGCCAGGGCCAGCGAGCAGCAGGCGATAGAGCTGCGCAAGCGGGCCTCCTTCGTGTTCCAGAACTACGCCCTGTTCGCCAACAAGACGGCGCTGGACAACATCGCCGAAGGGCTGATCACCGTCTGGAAACAGCCGAAGGCAGAGGCCCGTGCCACCGCCCTCGGCATCCTCAAAGACATCGGCCTCGCCGACAAGCAGGACGCCTATCCGGCTTCCCTGTCGGGCGGTCAGCAACAACGGGTCGGCATCGGCCGGGCCATGGCCGCACACTCCAAGGTGATCCTGTTTGACGAGCCCACGTCGGCGCTCGACCCCGAGTGGGTCGACGAGGTACTGGGCCTGATGAAGGAGCTGGCCCGCCAGCACCAGACCATGGTGGTGGTAACCCATGAGATTGAATTTGCTCGAGATGTTGCCGATCGGGTGATCTTCATGGAGGGGGGCCGGATCGTGGAACAGGGCCCGCCGGATCAGATATTGGTCGATCCGCAGGATCCCCGCACCCGGGAGTTCCTGCGCAAAGTGCTTAAATAGCTCTCTCTTTGGCGGCATTGCCGCCTTTTTTATTGGAGGATCCTTGTTAAACACCGGGTTGCCAGTATAATCCGGAGCCCTCGATCCTCTGGATCCTCACTGCCGGTTCGGGCCTTTGCAAGGTCAGGGCAGGAAGAGAGGGAACGGCGGATTGACTAAAAGCCGAACTCTGTTTAGAATTCGGCCTCTTTTGCTAGTCGTCACACGCTATAGCTGGCGCGTCGGCTAAGTGTGACAATCAAAACTGTACAGAAATACGGAATCGAATCATGAAACGTACTTTTCAACCGTCCAACCTGAAGCGCAAGCGCTCTCACGGTTTCCGCGCCCGCATGGCAACTGCCAACGGTCGTAAAGTTCTGGCCGCTCGTCGTGCCAAGGGTCGTGCCCGCCTGGTAGTCTAATGCCTACCCAGCACGCCTTTTCTCGGGAGTTACGTCTGTTAACTCCCGAACACTTCAAACGCGTTTTCGCCGAGCCTGTCCGGGCCGCTTCTCCGCAAATTACGCTTCTCGCCTGTCCCAATACCCTCGAACATCCTCGCCTTGGTCTCGCTGTGCCCAAAAAAGCACTCAAGCGTGCCGTCTGGCGCAACCGTGTAAAACGGGTGGTTCGGGAAAGTTTCCGCCTCAATCAGGCCAATCTGCCCGCTATCGACATCGTCGTGATCGCCAAGGCCGGTGTGAAAGAGATGGATAACGAGGAACTGTTCAAGTTACTGGAAAAGCTATGGCGCACTCTGTCACGCCGTTGCAATGGGTAGCTGTCAAACTGATACGCCTGTATCAGCTAATCATTAGCCCGCTGCTCGGGCCGCGCTGCCGTTTCACTCCGACTTGTTCCCAATTTGCGATAGAAGCAATCCGACTTCACGGTTTCATAAAAGGCGTTTGGTTAGCCAGCAAACGTCTATTAAAATGCCATCCCTTATCCGAGGGTGGTTATGACCCGGTTCCGCAACCAAAGCGAAGAAACTGAAGACTATGGAATCACAACGCAATCTCATCCTGATCGGTTTGCTGTTCGTGAGCTTTTTGCTCTGGCAACAGTGGGAGTCCGACAAGGCTCCGAAGCCGGCCCCGACTACCGTGGCCCAAACCGAACATTTCGTACCTGAAGCCGGTCAGACCGGTGATATTCCTCAGGTTTCCGAGCAAGCCAATGCGAACACCGCACGCAAGCTGATCACCGTCTCCTCCGACGTGCTCAAGCTGACCCTGGATACCCAGGGTGGCGACATCGTCTCTGCCGATCTGCTGGCCCACAAGCTGGAAGAAGGCAAGGATCAACCGTTCGTACTGCTGACCAGCCAACCTGAGCACCTCTACGTTGCCCAGAGCGGTCTGGTTGGTCGCAATGGTCCTGACAGCCAGGCCCAGGGTCGTCCCACCTACGAAGCCGCCCAGACCAGCTACCAGCTGGCCGATGGTCAGGATCAAGTCGTCGTACCGATGACCTGGACCGACAGCAAGGGCGTGGTCTTCACCAAGGAGTTCGTCCTCAAGCGTGGTGACTACGCCGTTGGCGTCGATTACAAGATCGACAACAAGTCCGCCGAGCCGGTCCAGGTACAGTTCTACGGTCAGCTGAAGCAGACCGTGACTACCCCGAAAGACCAGCAGGGTCATGCCATGGTGGCCAGTGCCTACCGTGGTGGTGCCTTCTCCAGCGAAGATACCCGCTACAAGAAGTACACCTTCGACGAGATGAAGGATGCCGACCTGAACAAGACCACCAAGGGTGGTTGGGTCGCCATGCTGCAACACTACTTCGTCTCTGCCTGGGCACCGAATGCCGACGATACCAACAGCTTCTACAGCCGCGTGATCCCTGGCAAAGACCAGGCCATCATCGGCTACAAGGCGCCGCTGGTTGACGTGGCTGCCGGCCAGCAAGCCGAAGTGACCAGCAAGCTGTGGGTCGGTCCCAAGCTGCAAGACCAGATGGCCAAGGTGGCAAACCACCTCGACCTGACCGTCGACTACGGCTGGCTCTGGTTCATCGCCCAACCGCTGCACTGGCTGCTGACCGTGTTCCACGGTTTCGTCCAGAACTGGGGTGTGGCCATCATCATGCTGACCCTGCTGGTACGCGGCATCATGTTCCCGCTGACCAAGGCCCAGTACACCTCCATGGCCAAGATGCGCATGCTGCAGCCCAAGCTGGCCGCACTGCGTGAGCGCTTCGGCGACGATCGCCAGAAGATGTCTCAGGGCATGATGGAGCTGTACAAGAAGGAGAAGGTCAACCCGCTGGGTGGCTGTCTGCCGATCCTGGTGCAGATGCCGATCTTCATCGCCCTCTACTGGGCACTGATGGAATCCGTTGAGCTGCGCCACGCGCCGTTCGCCCTGTGGATCACCGACCTGTCGGTGAAGGACCCCTTCTTCGTACTGCCGATCCTCATGGGTGCGTCCATGTGGTACCTGCAGAAGATGAGCCCGACCACCATCACCGACCCGATGCAGCAGAAAGTGATGCAGTTCATGCCGATCATCTTCACTTTCATGTTCCTCTGGTTCCCGGCAGGTCTGACCCTGTACTGGCTGGTGAGTAACGTCATCTCCATTACCCAGCAGACCATCATCTACCGTCAGCTGGAGAAGAAAGGCCTGCATACCCGCAGCTAATCGCTCCAGATGGCAAGATGGATAACAAAAGAGGCGGCCTTCGGGCCGCCTTTTTTATTACAATGACCCCACTGCTGTGAACCATCAGCGAACAAATGAGCCAAGCAAGATGACTACAGATACCATCGTGGCCCAGGCCACCGCCCCCGGCCGGGGTGGCGTCGGCATAGTCCGCGTCTCCGGTCCCGCCGCCGAACAGGTCGCCGAGATAGTGCTCGGCAAGCTCCCCCGGGTGCGTTATGCCGAATATCTGCCGTTCAGGGATGAGCAAGGCCAGCCGCTGGATCAGGGCATCGCCCTGCTGTTCAAGGCTCCCAACAGCTTCACCGGCGAAGATGTGCTGGAACTGCAGGGCCATGGAGGTCCGGTGATCATGGACATGCTGGTACGCCGCATCCTACAGATCAAAGGGCTGCGCCCTGCCCGCCCCGGCGAGTTCAGCGAACGCGCCTTCATGAACGACAAGCTGGATCTGGCCCAGGCCGAGGCCATCGCCGACCTTATCGAAGCTTCCAGCGAGCAGGCGGCCCGCAGTGCCATGCACTCCCTGCAGGGGCAGTTCTCCGGCAAGATCCAGCAGCTGGTGGAGAGCCTCACCCGGTTGCGTATCTATGTGGAGGCCGCCATCGACTTCCCGGACGAGGAGATCGATTTTCTCTCCGACGGCAAGGTGGCGGGCGATCTCTACGCCATCATGGCGGAGCTCGATGACGTACGCGGGGAAGCCAAGCAGGGCGCCCTGCTGCGGGAAGGGATGAAGGTGGTGATAGCCGGCCGCCCCAACGCCGGCAAATCGAGCCTGCTCAACGCCCTGGCCGGCCGCGAGTCGGCCATCGTCACCGAGATCGCCGGCACCACCCGCGACGTGCTGCGCGAGCACATCCATCTGGATGGCATGCCGCTGCACATCATCGACACCGCCGGCCTGCGCGATACCCAGGACAAGGTGGAGCAGATCGGCATCGAACGTGCCTGGGCCGAGATTGAGCAGGCCGATCGGGTGCTGTTCATGGTGGATGGCACCACCACGGCTGCGGTCGACCCGCGGGAGATCTGGCCGGAATTTGTTGATCGGTTGCCAAAAAAGATCGGCCTCACCGTGGTGCGCAACAAGGCCGACCTGACCGGCGAAGATCTGGCTCCGAGTCAGGAGCAGGGCCACGCCGTCTATCGCATCTCCGCCAAGACCGAGCTGGGGCTGCCCGCCCTGCGCGAGCACCTGAAGGCCTGCATGGGCTTCCAGGGCAACACCGAGGGGGGCTTCATGGCCCGCCGCCGCCACCTGGATGCGCTGGAGCGCGCCGCCGAACGGCTGCTGGTGGCCAAGGAGCAGCTGGAGGTGTTCGTGGCCGGCGAGCTGGTGGCCGAAGAGCTGCGCCTGGCGCAGGAGTCCCTCTCCGAGATAACCGGTGAGTTCAGCTCCGACGATCTGCTGGGTCGCATCTTCTCCAGCTTCTGCATCGGCAAGTAAGCCTGCACGGCAGGCAATGAAAAGCCCGGGTTCATCCCGGGCTTTTTTTGTGCATTTTTCATCCACCAACCTACAGGCGGCGTAGGCACCACATGAAGTAAGCGCCCCCTAACAAGGTGGAGACCAGCCCTACCGGTACCTCCTGCGGGAACAGGATCTGCTGGCCGATCCAGTCCGCTGACACCATCAGCAGGGCGCCGAAGACGGCGGCACCGAGCAGATGCCAGCGTGCCCGCACCAACCCCATCAGCTTGGCCATGTGCGGTGCCAGCAGACCGACGAAGGAGAGCGGTCCCACCACCAGGGTCGCGCTGGCGGTCAGCACGGCCACCAGCAGCAGGATGGCGAGCTGAGCCCGGTTGAGCCGAATGCCGAGCGCGGCGGCCACCGCCGGCCCCATCGGCAGCAGATCGAGCCAGCGACTGAGCAGCAGGCAGGCTGCCAGCAGCGTCAGCGCCAGCACGACCAACCCGCCGGCAATCGGCAGGGTGACGTAATAGGTGGAGCCGGACATCCAGGAGAGCAGTTGCTGCACCCGCAGGTCACCGTTGGCCAGCGCGATGGCCTGCAGCGGCTCGAACAGCGCCGTGATGGCGATGCCGGAGAGCAGCAGCCGCTCCGGCTGGAAGCCGTGGCTGCGATTGACCAGCAGCAACAGCAGCAGACAACCGAAGGCACCGAGCAGGCCGCCGGCCAGCATCATGGGCAGCGGCAGTGCGGGCAGCAGCAGCGCCGTGGCAATCACCCCCATGAAGGTGCCACCACTCACCCCCAGCAGCTCGGGGCTCGCCATGGGGTTGCTGCTGACCCGTTGCAGCAGGGTGCCCGCCAGCGCCAGCAGCATGCCCGCCGCACCGGCCGCCAGGGTGCGCGGCAGCCGCCACTCCAGCTGGGCCTGCCAGCGCAGCCAGCTCGGCCAGTGCCAGCCGTCCATCCCCTGTCCAAACAGCAGGGAGGCGATCACCGCCAATACCAGCCCCATCAACATCAGGCCGACAAGGCGGGCCGGTGCCGGGTGGCGGGCCACCAGCAGGGCAGCATTCGCCTTCGGCGTGCCCGATTTGATACCCAGGCGCGGGATCAGCCACAGCAGCAGTGGCGCCCCCAGCAGGGCCGTCATGGCACCGGTCGGGATGAGCACAGAGCCGCTGCGGCTCAGGGATTGCAGCAGCAGATCGGTAGCCGCCAGCAGCAGAGAACCCAGTACCGAGGCCCACAGCAGCCGCAGGGCCAGTTTTCTCACCCCCAGCAAGCGCACCAGGGCGGGCGCGGCCAACCCGATGAAGCCGATCAGCCCCACCACGCTCACCACGCAGGCGGTGACGAACACCGCCAGCCCCAGCCCGGCGAAACGCAGGTGTTGAAGGGAGACCCCCAGGCTGCGGGCGCTGGCATCATCCAGCTCCAGCACCGCCAGCGGGCGCACCAGCACCGCGGCCAGCACGCCGGCCAGCAGCAGACGGGGCAGCAGGTAGCTCACCCCGCTCCAGCTGTTCTGCACCAGCGAGCCACTGCCCCACACCAGCAAGCCTTTCAGCTCCTCCTGGAAGAACAGCAGAAGCCCCATGCTGATGGCCGCCAGATAGAGGTTGATCACCAGCCCGGCAAAAACGATGACCACTGGATTGAGCTGGCGACGCCAGGCCAGGGCAAACACTAGCCCCATGGCGAGGCTGCCGCCGGCCATGGCGATCCACTCCCGCCCCAGCAGCAGCCAGGAGGGAGCAAACAGGGTCACCATCATCAGCGCCAGCTGGGCGCCGGAGGCCACCCCCAGGGTGGTGGGCGAGGCCAGCGGGTTGCGCAGCACCTGCTGCATCAGGGTACCGGCCAGCCCGAAGGCGGCGCCGGCCAGCAAGCAGATGGCAAGACGAGGCAGCCAGCTGAAGTGGACCACCGCCTGACTGGCATCGGTCAGATCTGGCGACAGCAGGGCCGCCAGCCAACGCGCCACCGGCAACTGACCGGCCAGCTCCCAACCGGCTAGCGCCAGCGTCAGCCCCAGCAGCAGGCTGACGGGAAGCCGCAGCGGCGACGGAAAAATCCGGTTCATCACAACCCCTCCCCGCTTTGCCCATCCTGCTGCAGCGCAGTACTGAGCTGCACGGCGAAGCGACGCGCCGCCAGCACGCCACCAAAACTCCACACCGCGGGCAGATGCAGCACGGCCGCCGCCCTCACCTGTGGCAGCTGCTGCCACAGACCGGGCTCCTGCAGCCGCTCGCTCACCCCGACCGGGATCGGATCGACCACCACCAGCCGCGCTTGCGGCAGCGCCATCAACTGCTCCAGGCTGGCCACGGCAAAGCCCCAGGCATTGGTTTCCCCCTGCCAGCCATTGCGCAGGCCGAGCCGCTGCATCACCGCCGCGAACAGGCTGTGGCGGCCAAATACCCGCACATGGCGCTCATCGATGAACTGCACAACCAGCAGGGGCGGCAGATCTTCGGGTAATGTGGCCCGCATCTGAGCCAGATCCTGGTCCAGCCTGGCCAGCAGTTGCTCGGCCTCGGCGGTCTTGTTCACCAGTGCGGCGATGGTCAGGGTCGCCTCGTGCAGCCGCTGCCACAGATCGACATCCGGTTCGTAGAGCGCGATGGATTGCACCGGCGCGATGCGGGAGAGGGTCGGCGCCAGCGGGGCCGCCAGCGGCGAGATGAGGATGCGATCGGGTTTCAGCTCGGCCAGCAGCTCGCGGTTGGGCTGGGCGCGCTGGCCGATATCCACCACGGCGGCCGGCAGCAGCGGTTCGCCGACCCAGGCGCGGTAGGAGCCGACATCCCCCACCGCCAGCGGCGTCACCCCGAGTGCCAGCAGGGTTTCGGCTATGGTCCAGTCGACGGTGGCAATGAGGGGTACCGACTTCACAGCATCGGCTTGAGGGTGGTCTGCTGCGGCAAGCATCACTGGCTCGGCCTGCAACATGAGCGGAGCCAAGAGGCAGCAGAACCAGCCAACTTTCTTGAATAAGAGCATCGAGATAACAAGCCTTATCTAAACGATGGCGATGGCGTGGTCATGGGCCGGGTGGCGAATGACCTCCATCGGTATGCCATAAATGGCGTGCAGGGTCTCGCCGGTCATGATCTGCTCGGGTTCGCCGTGGGTGAGCAGGCGGCCGGAGTGCAGCGCCACCAGCCGATCGCAGAAACGGGAGGCCATGTTGATGTCGTGAATGACGATGATGACCCCGAGCTTGAGCTGACGGCTCAACTGCTTGACCAGCGTGAGCACCTCCACCTGATGGGCTACGTCCAACGCGGCCAGCGGCTCGTCCAGCAGGATGAAACGGCTCTCCTGGGCCAGCAGCATGGCCAGCCACACCCGCCCCCGCTCGCCGCCGGAGAGCGTATCCACCAGCCGGTCGGCAAAGCGTTCGGTATGGGTCAGCGCGATGGCCCGTTCGACCTGGCGGTGATCCTCCACCCCCATCCGGCCCAGCAGGCCGCGCCAGGGGTAGCGACCCATCTCCACCAGCTCCCGCCCGAGCAGGTTTTCGGCGCTCGGCAGATGCTGGGGCAGATAGGCCACCTGACGGGCGAAGTCGCGCGCCCCCCACGCCGGCAGCGGCTTGTCATCGAACCGGATCTCGCCGTCACTGAGCGGCTGCTGACGTGCCAGCAGCTTGAGCAGGGTGGATTTGCCCGAACCGTTGTGGCCGATGAGGCCATAGACCTTGCCCTGCTCAAAACAGAGATCGGTGGGGTGCAGCAGCGTGCGGTCATTGACCGCGAAGCTGGCTGATTTCATCTCAAACATAAGCGGTTCCTGTTGGCCGGGTTCAAACCGGCACCTCTGCATTCAAGTCACAATCCAGATGGGCGACCGCATCGCGGCTCACCTGCTCGCGCCGCTCGCCGGTCAGCTCGCTGAGCCGGCCCTGGCGCATCTCCAGCAGCCGGTCGGCCTGGGAGAAGTAGAGATCGTCGTGGCTGATGGCGATCACGGTCTTGCCCATCTCCTTCAGGCGCGGCAGCAGCAGCTGATAGAAGATGCGGCGGAACTGGGGATCCTGATCCGCGGCCCACTCGTCAAACAGCATCACCTCGCGCTGCTCGGCCAGCGCCAGCAGCAGGGCGACTCGCTTGCGCTGCCCCTGGGAGAGGTCGATATCGGCGATGAAGCCATCTTCGATGGTGAGCTTGCTGCCCATCTGCAGCCGCTCCAGCCACTCGGCCACCAGCTCATCCTTGGGTTCCGGCCCCAGCAGGTGCTGGAACAGGTGATAGTCGGTGAAAATGGCGGAGAAGAGCGCCAGATAGGCGTTGCGATCGGTGACCGGCTCCCCATCCAGCAGGATCCGGCCCGATACCGGTTGATAGAGGCCGGTCAGCAGCATGGCCAGGGTCGACTTGCCGGAGCCGTTGCCACCGATGATGAAGATCTGCTCCCCCTTTTCGATGACCAGATCGATAGGGCCGACGGCAAAGCCGCCCTCCCCCTGATAGTGAAAGATCACCTGCTCCAACTCGATGCGCTGCCAGGCGCGGGGCGCGGACGGCAGCGGGAAGTCGGCGTCCGGCGCGGCCAGATTGAGGGCCGCAATCTTGTCGAACGCCACCTGGGCAGAGAGCAGGGTCGGCAGGGCGCCAATGCCCTGCAGCAAGGGGGTACGCAAGAACAGCAGGGTCAGCGCGAAGGTGGCGGCCACCCGGGTGTCGGCCCAGCCCAGTCCGTTGGCCAGGAAGAAGACCAGGCCGATGGCCCCCAGCATCATGATATTCGACCAGTTCACCGCGCTCAGGTGATAGGTGTCGGCACGGATGATCTGCTGGCGGTACTCCTGCGCATTCTGCTGATAAAGCTGGTGGTAGACGAAGTGGGCACGCTCGCGGTTGAGCGCCAGCTCCTTGCTGCCGGCGATGATGGCCTGATAGTTCTGATAGAGCCGATCCTCGGCCTGACGCATGTGGGAGAGATGACGATAGACCCGGTTCACCAGCAGCCAGCCCACCACCATGGTGAAGGTGACCCAGAGCGTGGTGACGCCAAGCAGGGCCGGCGACAGCCAGCCGAGGTAGAGGGCCGACCCCAAGGTGAGCACCAGCCCCTGCACCAGCTCCGGCAGGCGCACGAAGGCGATGGTGATCTGGCCGATGTCGCTGGAGAGGGAGGCCAGCAGCGGCCCCTGGCCAATCTGGCGCAGACGGGCGACATCGGTATCCAGCAACTGCTTGAGCAGGCGGCCGCGCAGCCGGTAGACGAAATGATGGCCGAGGGTGGTCAGCGCCAGCTGAGAGCCGAGCGTGATCACCAGCAGCAATAAAATGAGGCCGATCAGCTGACCGAGCACCGGCAGCGGATCGCCGACGGATTCAACGAGAGGCTGATTGATAAAGGCAATGACACCAATCCCGCTGACGGCACTGAGCAGGCTGAGCAGGGTAATGGCGATGAAGGGCCAACGATATTGGCGATAAACCAGAGACAAGAGTTCCATAACGGACCGGTATTCCAGAGAGATCAGAGCAACTGCAGGTGAAAAGAAGGGCGGGAACCCGGTTCCCGCCCCACTTCGATTACCAGCGGTAGTTGATGCTGCCCACTACGCTGCGCGGCTCGCCGTAGTAGCAGTAGTAGTCGCAGCTGGCCACGTAGGTATCACCCAGCAGGTTGTTGACATTGAGCTGAGCCCGCCAGTTCTTGGCAAAGTCATACCCGATCATCGCATCCCATACGGTATGGGCCGGCACCTCGGCCGAGCCATAGATGGGGGTGTAATCCGCATTCACGGCACCGATGCCGACGCTGGAGCCGACGTAGCGCACGCCGCTACCCAGTTCCAGACCGGAGACCGGACCCTGCTGCACCTTGTAGTTGCCCCAGAAGGAGGCCTGGTGGCGCGGGATCAGACTGGCACGGCGATCGCCCTTGCCGGTGTCGTTGGTCTTGGCATCGGTATAGGTGTAGGCGGCAGTCAGGCGCAGCGCCTCGGTGGCCTGCACGCTCCCTTCCAGCTCGACGCCCTGGGAGGTCACTTCACCGGCCTGGGTCTGCTGGCCGGAACCGGTGGAGACCAGCGAGTTGGTCTGCTCCAGATCGAACAGGGCCAGGTTGATGTAGCCATCGAGGAAACTCGGCGCGTACTTGACGCCGGTCTCGTACAGGGTGCCCTTGAGCGGCTTGTAGGATTGGCTGGTGTTGGGGTCGATCCCCGGCAGCACCTCGAACGACTCGGCATAGGCAATATAAGGAGAGAGACCGTTGTCGGCCAGGTACATCAGGCTGCCGGAGAGGGAGAGCTCGTGATCATACTGCTTCTCGTTCTTGCCCTTGGCTTCGCTGATGTTGTGGGTCTCCACGTAGTCGAAGCGACCACCGCCGGTCAGCAACCAGCGATCGTCCCAGCGGATCTGGTGCTGGGCGTAGAGACCGCTCTGGCCCTTGGTGCTCTTCTGGTGGGTGGCGGTGGATTCATCAAAACCGGGGAAGCCGCTGTAATCCGGGTTCATGGTATTGATGGAGCCCATGCCGTAGTTGTCGGCTTCCTGGCCTTCATTGACATGGCGCTGCAGATCCACCCCCAGCAGCAAGGTCTGTTCCGTACTGTCGGTGTTCCAGTAACCCACCATCTGGTTGTCCATGGTGGCGCTCTTGGTGGTGCCATCGCGATAGACCAGGCCGCGGAAGGCGGTAGTGCCTTCATAGGTCGGGAATATATAGGTCTGGCGCAGCAGCAGATCGTTGTAGTTGAAGCGGACGTTCTGCTTGAACTCCCAGGTCTGGTTGAGCTGGTGGGCCAGCTCGTAACCGGTGGAGATCTGGGTGTTACGGTTGCGATCGTAATCCGGCTGGCTCAGGTTGGTGCTGGGATCGATCTGGCCACCGCTGG
The DNA here is from genome assembly GCF_049860615.1 of Aeromonas sp. FL131. Classification (NCBI taxonomy): domain Bacteria; kingdom Pseudomonadati; phylum Pseudomonadota; class Gammaproteobacteria; order Aeromonadales; family Aeromonadaceae; genus Aeromonas; species Aeromonas sp. FL131. The sequence continues at coordinate 4,436,694 of NZ_CP187595.1, read as the reverse complement.
TATTGAGGGTGCCGTAAACCGGGAAGAAGCCGTTGGTCGGCACCCCTTCGTCGTGCAGGAAGCTGGCCAGCAGGGTCAGGCTGGTGCGATCCGAGAGATCGAAGGTCACGCTCGGCGCCAGATAGACGCGATCGTTGTAAGTGCCATCCAGCACGCCGTCACGCTCTTTATAGAGAGCAACCATGCGGTAGCGGCTGTTGTCGGTCAGCGCATCGGAGACATCCACCCCGATCTGGCGGTGATCCCGGCTGCCGAGCTGCAGATCCAGCAGCCCCTGCGGGGCGGCGGTAGGCCGCTTGCTGATGGCATTGATCACGCCTCCGGGAGGCGCCTCGCCGTAGAGGATCGAGGCTGGTCCTTTCAGCACTTCCACGCTCTCCAGGCCGAACGGCTCCGGCGTCCAGACATAGTAACCGGTGCCGAACAGGCGGTTGCCGTCCAGATAGGAGGCGGCATCGAAGCCACGCACCTTGAACCAGTCGGTATTGTTGTCGGAGCCATAGAGGCCGCTGAGCACGCCGGAGCGGTAGCGCAGGGACTCGTCAAGCTGCTGCACGGCGTGCTGATCCAGGTCCTCGCGGTTGACCACGGAGACGGCGCGAGGCGTCTCGGCCATCGGCACTTCCACCTTCATGGCGGTGCCGGTGACCAGCATGGTCTCGCTGGCCTTGAGCAGTTCTTTCGGTGGTTCGGCCGCCAGCACGGGCAGGCTGGCCAACAGGCAGGAGAGCGGCAACAGTTGCTGTGCGCCTCTCTTTCGCATTGCTGCGATGGGGGTGTCTTTTTGCGCAATCATAGTAAGTGTCTCAAATATCAATGAGTTGTTTCTGATTTCTTATTATTGGTGCCCGGTCATGCCGGTAGCCCGGTTCCTCAGGCGAATAAAGCAGCGACATGCTACTACAGGAGCCATGATCGAATCGATTCAATAATTGCTAATCATTTGCATCTGCATTGTTACTTAACGTATCAAGGCGTCGATTGAGCAGCATATGAAGAGGGGGAGCAGATCTTTTTCTGCCAGTCGGCAAGAAGGTGTCAACGGAGCGCCGGGGATCCCCATTGATGGGCAAAAAGCACCGAGGATCCATTATCCCCAAGCTTTATCCATATTTATCCACACCCTTTGGCGGTAGAATCCGGCTTTTCCTCGCTTTGCCAGAAATCAGGATCCATTACATGGCCAAACTCAATCTCGTCGTCGGTTCCATGCTGGGAGCCGCCGAATATGTTGCAGATCACGTCGCCAGCTTGCTGGAACAGGCAGGCCATCAGGCCGAGATCCACAATCCGGCCAGCCTGGCCGAGGTGCTCGCCGAGCCCGAAGCCATACTGCTGGTGGTCACCTCCACCCACGGCGCCGGCGATGTGCCGGACAACCTGCAGCCCTTCGCCAAGGATCTTGCCGAGCAGCATCCGGATCTTAAAACATTGAAATATGGCGTGATCGCGCTGGGTGACAGCAGTTATGACACCTTTTGCCAGGGCGGCAAGACGCTGGATCGACTGCTGGCCGAGTGCGGCGCCAGCCGGATTGGAGATCGTCTCGACATCGACGTGACCCAGCACGAGATCCCGGAAGATGCCGCTGAAGGCTGGATCCGGGACTGGCTGGCATTGATCGCCTGAACGGGAGCGGGAGATCCGGTAAAAAAGGCCTTGATCTCCCCGCTTATCCCCAGATCGCTATCCACCAGGTTATTAACAGATGGATCCGGATAAGTTGTTCTACGCCGTTACCCACAACGACGCCGAGAAATGTGTATAACTATGGTGTAAAACTCTGTAAAACCTATAGTTATCCATGTATGAGATCCAGAGCGGCAAGCCTCTGTGCATAAAAACCCTTGTTATCCCCCAGTTCACGGGGCCAGGATCCAAGCTTTTCCACAACCTGGGATCGTCTTTAACACGATGATCTTTATGATCAAAAAGTGCTTATCAACAGAAGTGGCGGATCCTAATAAAAGATCCAATAAAAGATCGATCTAAAGATCCTTAAGATCTATTTAGTGGATCCTCCCTCCATACTGAACGCTAAGTAGACGTTCCCCTCAGGGCGTGAAACAGATAGAATGTTCCGCCCTTCAGCCCAGGCAAATAAAGATCTTCAGGCGTGCAGATCAAGGTGATCCCCAATGCAATACCATGAACAATTTGATGTGATCGTCGTTGGCGGCGGTCATGCAGGAACCGAAGCAGCAACAGCGGCAGCCCGGATGGGGCTGAATACCCTGTTGCTGACCCACAATATCGATACGCTGGGACACATGTCCTGTAATCCGGCGATCGGCGGGATCGGCAAGGGACACCTGGTCAAGGAAGTAGATGCCCTCGGCGGGATCATGGCGCGCGCCATCGATCTTGGCGGGATCCAGTTCCGCACCCTCAACTCCTCCAAAGGACCGGCAGTGCGCGCCACTCGTGCCCAGGCGGATCGCCTGCTGTACAAGGCCGTCGTACGCCAGATGCTGGAGAACTACCCCAACCTGAAGATCTTCCAACAGGCCTGTGACGATCTGATCATGGACGGGGATCGGGTTGCCGGCGTGGTGACCCAGAGCGGGATCCGCATCAGTGGCAAGACGGTAGTACTGACCGTCGGCACCTTCCTGAACGGCCTGATCCACATCGGGATGGAGAACTACAAGGGCGGCCGCGCCGGGGATCCTCCCTCGATCGCTCTCGCCCAGCGCCTGCGGGAACTGCCGCTGCGCATCGATCGCCTCAAGACCGGCACTCCGCCGCGCATCGATGCCCGCAGCGTCGATTTATCGGTGATGCAGGCCCAGTACGGCGACGATCCGCGCCCGGTCTTCTCCTTCATCGGCGACGCCAGCCAGCACCCGCGTCAGGTGCCCTGCTACGTTACCCATACCAACGAGCGCACCCACGAGGTGATCCGCAACAACCTGGATCGCAGCCCCATGTACGCCGGGGTGATCGAGGGGATTGGGCCGCGTTACTGCCCGTCGATCGAGGACAAGATCACCCGTTTTGCCGACAAGACGGCGCACCAGATCTTCGTCGAGCCGGAAGGCCTGACCACCCACGAACTCTACCCGAACGGGATCTCCACCAGCCTGCCGTTCGACGTGCAGGTGCAGATCGTCCGTTCCGTGCGCGGCTTCGAGAATGCCCACATCACCCGTCCCGGCTACGCCATCGAGTATGACTTCTTCGATCCGCGGGATCTCAAGGCCAACATGGAGAGCAAGTGCATTCCAAACCTGTTCTTCGCCGGCCAGATCAACGGCACCACCGGCTATGAAGAGGCGGCCGCCCAGGGTCTGCTGGCCGGTCTGAACGCCGGTCTGCGGGCGCAGGAGAAAGATGCCTGGCATCCGCGCCGGGATCAGGCCTACATCGGCGTGATGATGGACGATCTCTCCACCCTGGGGACTCGCGAGCCCTACCGCATGTTCACCAGTCGCGCCGAATATCGCCTGCTGCTGCGCGAAGACAACGCCGATCTGCGTCTGACCGGCATCGGCCGTGAACTGGGTCTGGTGGACGACGAGCGCTGGGGCAAGTTCAACGCCAAGATGGAGCAGGTGGAGCAGGAGCGTCAGCGCATGCGCTCGACCTGGATCCACCCGCAGCATCCGTCGCTGGAGGCGGTCAATGCTCTGGTCAACACCCCGTTGACCCGCGAGCAGAGCCTGGAAGAGCTGCTGCGTCGCCCCGAGGTGACCTATGAGGCCCTGATGGCTATCGAGGGGGTCGGTCCGGCCCTGCCCGATACGGCAGCCGCCGATCAGGTGGAGATCCAGATCAAGTACGCCGGCTACATCGAACGCCAGCACGACGAAGTGGAGAAGCAACTGCGCAACGAGAACACCTTGTTGCCGCTGGACATGAACTACCGCGACGTCAACGGCCTCTCCAACGAGGTGATCGCCAAGCTCAACGATGCCAAGCCGCAGACCATAGGTCAGGCGTCCCGCATCTCAGGCATCACCCCGGCGGCCATCTCCATCCTGCTGGTTCATCTGAAAAAACACGGCCTGCTGCGTAAAACCGCCTGAGGATCCTACCGTTGCAAAACATGCTGGAAAGATTGAACGGCCTGCTCATGCAGGCCGGAATTGTTATCACCGATACCCAAAAGACCCAGTTGGTTCAGCTTGTCGAGTTGCTGCACAAGTGGAACAAGGCTTACAATCTCACCTCGGTACGAGATCCGGACGCCATGCTGGTCAAGCATATCCTCGACAGCCTGGTGGTGAGCCAGCACCTGCACGGTGAGCGCTTCATCGATGTGGGCACCGGCCCGGGCCTGCCCGGCCTGCCGTTGGCGATCATCAACCCGGACAAGCAATTCGTGCTGCTGGACAGCTTGGGCAAGCGGATCAACTTCATCCGCCAGGTGATCCTGGAGCTGGGCTTGACCAACGTGACGCCGGTCAAATCCAGGGTCGAGGAGTATCAGCCCGAGGTCGGATTTGACGGTGTGCTGAGCCGGGCATTCGCCTCGCTGGAAGACATGCTGAACTGGTGTCACCATCTGCCGTCGGCCCAGGGCAGCTTCCTGGCGCTCAAGGGACAATTCCCCGAGCAGGAGCTGGCCCAGTTGCCCGCCAACATCCATCTGGTCGCCTCCCATCAACTGGTGGTGCCGGAGCTGGAAGGCGAACGTCATCTGCTGGAATTCAAACATATCCAGCCCGAATAGGGTCGCAGTTTCATTTAGGGGACAGTGTGGGAAAAGTCATCGCCATAGCCAACCAGAAGGGTGGAGTGGGTAAAACCACCACCTGTGTGAACTTGGCCGCCTCCATGGCCGCTACCCGCCGCAAGGTGCTGGTGATCGATCTGGATCCGCAGGGCAATGCCACCATGGGCAGCGGTGTCGACAAGTACGACGTCGAGCGCACCGCCTATGAGCTGCTGATCGAGGATGCCCCCATCGGCGAGGTGATCATCCCCGAAACCTCCGGGGGCTATCACCTGATCGCCGCCAACGCCGACGTGACCGCAGCCGAAATCCGGCTGATGGAATTCTTCGCCCGCGAGATCCGCCTGCGCAATGCGCTGGCCTCGGTACGAGACAAATACGACTACGTCTTCATCGACTGCCCGCCTTCTCTCAACATGCTGACCGTCAACGCCATGGCTGCCGCCGACTCCGTGCTGGTGCCCATGCAGTGCGAATACTATGCGCTGGAAGGGCTTACCGCCCTGGTCGACACCATCAGCAAGCTGGCAGCAGTGGTCAACCCGGAGCTGAAGATCGAGGGGGTGCTGCGCACCATGTTCGATCACCGCAACCGGTTGGCCAATGATGTGTCCGATCAGCTTAAACAGCACTTCGGGGACAAGGTCTATCGCACCATCATTCCCCGCAACGTAAGACTGGCTGAGGCGCCGAGCTTCGGTGCGCCGGCCATGCACTATGACAAATCATCGGTGGGCGCCAAGGCCTATCTGGCTCTGGCTGGCGAGATCCTGCGCCGTCAGGAGCAGGAACGTCAGGTGACCATCGCAGACCGAGAGAGCATATGACGCCGAAAAAACGTGGGCTGGGCAAGGGGCTGGACGCTCTGCTCAGCACCAGCACGGCCGCGCGCCAGAAACAGGTGATGAGCGACCAGCGCACTGAGCAGGCCATGGCCCCGACCAACCAGGGCGAGCTGCGCAAGCTGCCGGTGGAGTGGCTGCAATCCGGCAAGTACCAGCCGCGCAAGGATATGTCGCAGGATGCGCTGGAAGATCTGGCCAACTCCATCCGTGCCCAGGGGGTGATCCAGCCCATCGTGGTGCGTCCGCTCGGCGAGCACTCCTTCGAAATCATCGCCGGTGAGCGGCGCTGGCGCGCCTCCCAGCTGGCCCGCCTCGAGGTGGTGCCCTGCCTGGTCAAGGACGTGCCCGACGAGGCGGCCGTCGCCATCGCGCTGATTGAGAATATCCAGCGCGAGGATCTCAATGCCATCGAAGAGGCGGTCGCCCTGCAGCGGCTGCTGACCGAATTCGAACTGACCCACCAGCAGGTGGCCGAGGCGGTGGGCAAGTCCCGCACCACGGTCACCAATCTGCTGCGCCTCAATCAGCTCAACGACGACGTGAAGCGCTTCGTCGAGCACGGCGACCTCGACATGGGTCATGCCCGTGCCCTGCTGGCCCTGAGCGGCCAGGCACAGTCCGAACTGGCGAAACTGGTGGCCCAGAAGGGGCTGACAGTGCGAGATACCGAGAAGCTGGTGCAAAAAGCGCTGGAACCGGCAAAAGCCAAGGTCGAGCCCGTCCGTGATCCCCAGTTTGGTTATCTCGAGCGCCAGATTTCAGAAAAAATTGGCAATCAGGTACAACTTCAGCCGGGAAAACAGGATAGCGGTAAGTTAGTAATAAGTTACGAGAACTTGGCGGATTTGGACCGGGTATTGGGCTATTTTGGCCTGTCAGAAACGTGATTTTTACGCTTTTTGTAGTAATAAAACATCCATTCCTTTTGATATGAACATAACCTTAATTCTGTGCGGAAAGCCGCAAAAATTAAGGATTTTTGCCATGTTGCAATAGCTGTCTTCAAGGGTATAATTTGACCGGCTTTTTGGGCTGTAAACGCGGGGTCTTCGGATCCCGATTTTTTACAGTTCTGTAATGTTCAGGGGTAGGTTGGTGAAGCAGAAAATAGCCTTGGAAGGTTTAACGCTGGCCTTGGCTATGCTCGTTTGTCAGCTCGTCCTGATCCTGGCGATCAGTACCGTCTGGTTTTACCAGACCGGTGCGTTTGCCGGACGCTCCTCCCTCTTCGGGGGGGGCATGTACTGGGTTCCTCAAGCCCTGTTCACGCTCTGGGTTCTGCGCCGCAAGGTGACGAAGGAGAGTGTGGGCCTGGTTCTGCGGGACTTTTATGGTGGGGCAGGGATTAAGCTCATTACTACAACAGGACTTTTCGCCCTGATGTTTGGCGCCGGGATCGAGGTCGATACCGTCTCGTTCTTCGCCACTTATATCCTCGCCCTCGTTGTACAGTGGATAGTCTCATTCACGCTTAACAACCACTATTAGGAAAACTCATGTCTGCAACCGGAGAAGTCCTGACTCCTCAGGGATATATCTCCCACCATCTGACCCATCTGCAAGTCGGGTCTGGGTTCTGGACGGTGAATATCGATTCCATGATATTTTCCGTCTTGCTAGGCGCTCTGTTTATCTGGTCGTTCCGCCGTGTCGCCGTCAAGGCTACCAGTGGTGTGCCCGGCAAACTGCAGTGCTTTGTGGAGATGCTGGTCGAGTTTGTGAGTGGTAACGTCAAGGACATCTTTCACGGTCGTAACAAGGTCATCGCACCTTTGGGCCTGACAGTGTTCGTGTGGATCTTTCTGATGAACCTGATGGATCTGATCCCCGTTGACTTTATCCCCCACGCTGCACAGTTGATGGGTGTTCCCTATCTGCGTGTGGTTCCCTCTGCTGACGTTAACATCACCATGTCCATGGCTTTGGGCGTGTTCTTCTTGATCCTGTACTACAGCATCAAGGTCAAGGGTATCGGCGGGTTCGTGAAGGAGCTGACGCTTCAGCCTTTCAACCACCCGGCGGCCATCCCGGTTAACCTCATCCTGGAAACTGTTACGCTGATTTCCAAACCTGTTTCTCTGGGTCTTCGACTGTTCGGCAACATGTATGCTGGCGAACTGATCTTTATCCTGATTGCGGGTTTGCTACCCTGGTGGTCACAGTGGATCCTGTCCGTGCCTTGGGCAATTTTCCACATCCTGATCATCACTTTGCAGGCGTTTATCTTCATGGTGCTGACCATCGTCTATCTGTCGATGGCACAAGAAGACCATGGTTGATGCAACTCAAATAATCCTTTTTATACAATCAATTACATCTAAATAAATGGAGATCCTCATGGAAAACTTGAACATGGACCTGCTGTACATCGCTGCTGCAATGATGATGGGTCTGGCGGCTATCGGCGCGTCCATCGGTATCGGTATCCTGGGTGGCAAGTTCCTGGAAGGCGCTGCTCGTCAACCTGACCTGATCCCTGTTCTGCGTACCCAGTTCTTCATCGTGATGGGTCTGGTGGATGCGATCCCGATGATCGCCGTTGGTCTGGGTCTGTACGTGATGTTTGCGGTTGCTGGCTAAGTCTCAACGACTCCCGGACATAACCCATTAACTAACTAAGAGGACATAGGCTGTGAATATCAACGCCACCCTCCTCGGCCAAGCAATTGCTTTTTTCATCTTCGTAGTGTTTTGCATGAAGTACGTATGGCCGCCGCTGATGGCAGCCATCGAAGCCCGTCAGAAAGCCATTGCTGACGGTCTCTCTTCCGCGGAGCGTGCCAAGAAAGATCTGGATTTGGCCAAGGCCAACGCCACCGATCAGCTGAAAGAAGCCAAGCTCCAGGCTGCAGAAATCATTGAACAGGCTAACAAACGTAAAGCCCAGATCATTGATGAGGCTGCTGCCGGTGCCCACTCTGAGCGGGAAAAAATCCTGGCTCAGGGCCGTGCCGAGATCGAAGCTGAACGTCATCGTGCCAAAGAAGAACTGCGTAAGCAGGTTGCTGCTCTTGCCATTGCTGGTGCAGAGAAGATCCTGGCGCGTCAAATCGACCAGGCTGCCAACAGCGACATCGTCGACAAACTGGTAGCAGAACTGTAACGGGAACGGGGCTATGTCTGAACTGACTACAATCGCTCGCCCCTACGCCAAGGCTGCTTTCGAGTTTGCCGTTGAGCACAAGGCGGTTGACCAGTGGCTGGGGATGCTCGGCTTCGCTGCACAAGTAGCGGAGAACGAGACCATCCACAACCTGGTAAACGGCTCTGTGGCTGCTGAAGAACTGGCAAGTATCTTTGTCGGTATCTGCGGTGAGCAACTCGACGAGCATGGTCAGAACCTGATCCGGGTGATGGCTGAGAATGGTCGCTTGGGTGTGCTGCCGGCGGTCGTTGCTGAATTCGTCGCGTTCAAGGCTGAACTGGATAAAGAAGTTCAGGCTGACGTGATTTCGGCGATCGAACTGACCGACCAGCAGAAAGCCAATATTCAGGCTTCTCTGGAACAACGTCTCGCGCGCAAAGTGAAGCTGAATTGCAGCATGGATGCGTCCTTGATGGCCGGGGTGCTCATCAAGGCCGGTGATCTGGTTATCGACGGTACAGTCCGCGGTAAGCTGGATCGCATGGCTGACGCGCTGCAATCTTGATTGGGGTATTAGAGCATGCAACTGAATTCCACTGAAATCGCCGAGCTGATCAAGCAGCGCATTGCGCAGTTTGATATCAAGAGCGAAGCGCGTAACGAAGGTACCATCGTCTCTGTGAGCGACGGTATCATTCGTATTCACGGCCTGGCCGATGCCATGCAAGGTGAGATGATCGAGCTGCCGGGCAACCGCTACGCTCTGGCATTGAACCTGGAGCGTGACTCCGTCGGTGCGGTGATCATGGGTTCCTATGACGGTCTGTCAGAAGGAATGAAAGTAAAAGGGACTGGCCGCATTCTGGAAGTGCCGGTCGGTCGTGGTCTGTTGGGCCGGGTGTTGAACACCCTGGGTCAGCCGATCGACGGTAAAGGTCCAATCGACAACGACGGCTTCTCGCCGATCGAAGTGATTGCACCGGGCGTTATCGAGCGTAAGTCTGTTGACCAGCCGGTCCAGACCGGTCTGAAAGCCATCGATGCCATGATCCCTATCGGTCGTGGCCAGCGTGAGCTGATCATCGGTGACCGTCAGGTTGGTAAGACCGCCATCGCGATCGACACCATCATCAACCAGAAAGACTCCGGCATTAAGTGTGTCTACGTTGCGATTGGCCAGAAGGCCTCCACCATCGCCAACGTGGTACGCAAGCTGGAAGAGCACGGCGCCCTGGCCAACACCATCGTGGTAGTTGCCTCTGCTTCCGAAGCTGCCGCTCTGCAGTACCTGGCTCCGTATGCCGGCTGCTCCATGGGTGAGTACTTCCGTGACCGCGGTGAAGACGCGCTGATCATCTATGATGACCTGTCCAAGCAGGCCGTAGCTTATCGCCAGATCTCCCTGCTGCTGCGCCGTCCGCCAGGACGTGAAGCTTACCCGGGTGATGTTTTCTATCTGCACTCCCGTCTGCTGGAGCGTGCTGCTCGCGTCAACGCCGAGTACGTAGAGAAGTTCACCAATGGTGCCGTGAAAGGCCAGACAGGTTCCCTGACCGCGCTGCCGATCATCGAAACCCAGGCGGGTGACGTATCTGCATTCGTACCGACCAACGTGATCTCCATCACTGATGGTCAGATCTTCCTGACTTCACAGCTGTTCAACTCCGGTATTCGTCCGGCGGTTGACCCGGGTATCTCCGTATCCCGTGTGGGCGGTGCTGCTCAGACCAAGATCGTCAAGAAGCTGTCCGGTGGTATCCGTACCGCGCTGGCCCAGTATCGCGAACTGGCGGCATTCGCCCAGTTCTCCTCCGATCTGGACGACGCAACCCGCAAGCAGCTGGACCACGGTCAGAAAGTGACCGAGCTGATGAAGCAGAAACAGTACTCTCCGCTGAGCGTGGCTCACCAGTCTCTGGTGCTGTTCGCCGCGGAAAAAGGCTATCTCTCCGATGTCGAGCTGAACAAGATCGTCGACTTCGAAGCCGCTCTGCTCTCTTACGCCAATACCCAGCATGCTGAGCTGATGGCTGAAATCAATGCCAAGGCCGACTACAACGACGCGATCGTTGGCAAGCTGACTGCGTTGCTGGATGACTTCAAGGCAACCCAGACCTGGTAAGCGTGTGTGGCAGCGCGAGCTGCCACCTGATGGAGAGTAAGAGATGGCCGGCGCAAAAGAGATACGTAACAAGATCGGGAGTGTGAAAAACACTCAGAAGATCACCGGCGCTATGGAAATGGTGGCAGCAAGCAAGATGCGCCGTGCGCAAGATCGCATGTCTGCCAGCCGTCCGTACGCTGAAACCATGCGCAAGGTGATCGGCCATATCGCTCAGGGGAACTTGGAATACAAGCACCCCTACCTCATCGAACGTGAGGTCAAGCGAGTGGGTTACATCGTCGTCTCCACCGACCGTGGCCTGTGTGGCGGTTTGAACATCAACCTGTTCAAGGCTGCCCTCAATGATATGAAGCAATGGAGCGCGAAAGGAGCCAAGGTTGACCTGGCTCTGATCGGCAACAAGGCCTCCAACTTCTTTGAACGGCACGGCGCCAAGGTGAAAGCTCATGTCGCAGGACTGGGCGATAACCCGAGCGTCAATGACCTGATTGGTTCAGTCAAGGTCATGCTGAAGGCTTACGACAACGGTGAGATTGACAGGCTGTACCTGGTGTACAACAAGTTCGTCAACACCATGGTTCAGCAACCACGAGTCGATCAACTGCTGCCTTTGCCCGTAACTGAAGACAGCAAGCTCGCCAAGAAACACCACTGGGATTACCTCTATGAGCCGGATCCCAAGCAACTGCTGGATACCCTGCTGATTCGCTACGTCGAATCCCAGGTGTACCAGGGGGTAGTGGAAAACTTGGCAAGTGAACAGGCAGCCCGAATGGTTGCCATGCAAGCCGCGACTGACAACGCCGGTAACCTGATTAACGATCTGCAACTGGTATACAACAAGGCCCGTCAGGCCAGTATTACCCAGGAACTGACAGAGATCGTATCCGGTGCTGCTGCGGTGTAAGGCAAGGGTTATCAAAGGTTTAGAGGATTTGACATGAGTAACGGTTTCATCGTCCAAATCATCGGCGCTGTGGTGGACATCGAGTTCCCGCAAGATGCCGTGCCCCAGGTGTACGATGCACTGAAGGTTGTCAGCGAAGGTCAAGGCCAGGGTCTGGTGCTGGAAGTTCAGCAACAGATCGGTGGCGGCGTCGTTCGTTGCATCACCATGGGCTCCTCCGACGGTCTGCGTCGTGGGTTGGAAGTAGTGAATAGCGGTAAATCCATCCAGGTGCCGGTCGGTGTATCGACTCTGGGTCGGATCATGAACGTACTGGGCGATCCGATCGACGAAAAAGGTCCGATTGGTGAAGAAGAGCGTTGGTCCATCCACCGCGCGGCTCCCAGCTACGAAGATCAGTCCAACAGCAACGACCTGCTGGAGACCGGCATCAAGGTTATCGACCTGGTATGCCCGTTCGCCAAGGGTGGTAAGGTTGGTCTGTTCGGTGGTGCCGGTGTAGGCAAGACCGTCAACATGATGGAGCTGATCCGTAATATCGCGATCGAACACAGCGGTTACTCCGTGTTCGCCGGTGTAGGTGAGCGTACCCGTGAGGGTAACGACTTCTACCACGAGATGATGGAGTCCAACGTACTGGACAAAGTATCTCTGGTTTACGGTCAGATGAACGAGCCGCCCGGAAACCGTCTGCGCGTGGCGCTGACCGGTCTGACCATGGCCGAGAAGTTCCGTGACGAAGGTCGTGACGTGCTGTTCTTCGTGGACAACATCTACCGTTACACCCTGGCCGGTACTGAAGTATCCGCACTGCTGGGCCGTATGCCTTCCGCAGTAGGTTACCAGCCGACCCTGGCCGAGGAGATGGGTGTTCTGCAGGAACGTATCACCTCCACCAAGACCGGTTCCATCACCTCCGTACAGGCCGTTTACGTGCCTGCGGATGACTTGACCGACCCGTCTCCGGCGACCACCTTCGCCCACCTGGATGCGACCGTCGTACTGTCCCGTCAGATCGCGGCACTGGGTATCTACCCGGCCGTTGACCCGCTGGACTCCACCTCCCGTCAGCTGGATCCGCTGGTGGTTGGCAAGGAGCACTACGAGACTGCTCGTGGCGTTCAGACCGTACTGCAGCGCTACAAAGAGCTGAAGGACATCATCGCCATCCTGGGTATGGATGAACTGTCAGAAGAAGACAAACTGACCGTAGCCCGTGCCCGTAAGATCGAGCGTTTCTTGTCCCAGCCGTTCTTCGTGGCAGAAGTGTTTACCGGTTCCCCGGGCAAATACGTGCCGCTGAAAGAGACCATCCGTGGTTTCCAGGGCATCCTGAAAGGCGAGTACGACGATCTGCCGGAGCAGGCGTTTTACATGGTTGGCAGCATCGACGAAGTTGTCGAGAAAGCCAAGAAACTGTAAGCCTCGATAGGAGGGCCCATGGCAGAGATGATCTCCTTTCACCTGGACGTGGTGAGCGCTGAAGGAAAACTGTTTTCCGGTCGCGTGCAGTCCGCTCAGGTATCAGGCTCCGAAGGTGAGCTGGGTCTCCGCCACGGTCATGCTCCGTTGCTGACTGCCATCAAGCCGGGCCTGGTCCGCTTGGTGAAGCAGAATGGAACTGAAGAGGTGCTGTACATCTCCGGCGGCATGCTGGAAGTACAACCCGAAGCCGTGACCGTGCTGGCGGACACCGCGATTCGTGCCGACGATTTGGATGAGGCGAAAGCCCAGGAAGCCAAACGCGCGGCGGAAGAGCGGATCCACAGCTCCCATGGTGATATCGACTACGCCCAGGCCGCTACCGAGCTGGCCAAGGCGATGGCTCAATTGCGGGTCATCGATATCGTCAAAAAGAATTACCGTTAATAACGGTGAGGTAAAAAGCGACCTGCGGGTCGCTTTTTTTTTACTCGTTGGATAGACTCCGCCGAGTATTTCTTCATGTTCCAAAGGTCGAATTATGTCTCTCAACGTCGTGATCCTGGCGGCGGGTAAAGGTACCCGTATGCGCTCCTCCCTGCCCAAGGTGCTGCACCCGGTCGCCAACAAGCCGATGGTTTCCCATGTGATCGAGACTGCCCGCAAGGTCGGTGCCGAGCAGTTGCATCTGGTGTATGGCCACGGTGCCGAACTGCTGAAGGAGCGGATCCAGGCATCCGACCTGAACTGGGTGCTGCAGGCCCAGCAACTGGGGACCGGCCACGCCGTCGCCCAGGCCATCCCGTTCTGGCAGGACGAAGACGACGTGCTGGTGCTGTACGGCGATACCCCGCTGATCCAGCCGGAAACCCTGCAGCGGCTGCTGGCCGCCAAGGCCGCCGACGGCATGGCACTGTTGACCGTGGTGCTGGACAACCCGACCGGCTATGGCCGCATCGTGCGCAGTAACGGCCAGGTGGTCGGCATCGTCGAGCAGAAGGATGCCAATGCCGAGCAGCTGGCCATCCGCGAAGTGAACACCGGCGTGCTGGTGGCCAACGGTGGCCAGTTGCGTCAATGGTTGTCACGTCTGGACAACAAGAATGCCCAGGGCGAGTTCTATCTGACCGACGTGATCGCCATGGCACACGGGGATAATTGCCCGATTGCTGCCGTGCATCCGGACCATGCCATGGAAGTGGAAGGGGCCAATAATCGGGTTCAGCTGGCTCAGTTGGAGCGCAGTTATCAGCAGATGCAGGCCGAGCGGCTGATGATTGCCGGTGTCACTCTGATCGACCCCCTACGCTTTGATTTACGAGGAGTTTTGGATATTGGTGAGGAAGTTCTTATTGATGCAAATGTCATCATTGAGGGCAAGGTGGTGCTGGGCAACCATGTACGCATCGGAGCCGGTTGCGTGCTGAAGGATTGCGTGATCGGCGATCACACCGAGGTGAAACCTTACTCCGTCATCGAGGGGGCTCAGGTGGCAGATCTGTGTTCGGTCGGCCCATTTGCCCGCTTGCGTCCTGGCGCCGTGCTGGAGCAGGATGCGCACGTTGGCAACTTCGTCGAGATGAAAAAATCCCGTCTCGGGGTCGGTTCCAAGTGTGGTCATCTTACCTATCTGGGGGATGCAGAGATCGGCGCCAAGGTGAATATCGGGGCCGGCACCATCACTTGCAACTACGACGGGGTCAACAAGTTCCAGACCATCATCGAGGACGATGTGTTCGTCGGTTCCGATACTCAATTAGTAGCGCCAGTTCGCATCGGCAAGGGAGCAACCCTAGGTGCGGGCTCTACTATTACCAAGGATGTGGGTGAGCATGAACTCGTGATTACCCGGGTACCCCAACGCCACATCCGCAATTGGGCTCGTCCGGTCAAGAAAACTGATAGGTGATATCAGTATGAAGGCCATCCATGAACAAACGAATCATCCGGCTTGCAGATGCAAGCCACAGCCTGTTTTCCCGCTTTGTCGATCTGGTGGGAATATTTATCTCCATGCTGTTGCTGTCCCGGCATTATGGTTTGCTTCATGGATTGGACGAGATGTCCCTGGCTACGCTGGGCATGGTGGTCTTTTTTCTGGTTTCCCAGAACACAGGGCTCTACCGTAGTCAGGTTCGCAATCATCTGGCGCAGTCTCTGCTGCGCCTGTTCAGCACCTGGGTGCTGACTGGTTCTCTGCTTTATCTTCTTATCTGTTTCGTTCCTCTCTTCCAGCCTCATCACGCATTTACGCTGAACATAGGTCTGCTCTGGCTGTCTCTGGCCTGCCTCTCTTCTGCCTGCTATCGACTGTTGTACCGGCTGGTAACCCTCTGCTTCAGTACCCCGTCTCATGGCCGGCGCGTAGCCATCATCGGTGTCACCCCGACAGGTCTCGCCATCGAGAAGTCCCTGTGGGAAAGCCAGACCAATGATATCCAGATGCTGGGTTTCTTTGACGCCCGCAGTGAGGATCGCTTTGGTTACCCGACCCGCAGTCCTGTGCTGGGTGAAGTGGACAAACTGCTGGCGTTGGCGCGTCAGGGGTTGGTGGATGAGGTCTATCTGGCCCTGCCACTGACGGCCAGGGATCGCATCAATCACTATCTGTACGAGCTGTCGGATACCACGGTCGACACCTATCTGGTACCCGATTTCTATGAGTACAGCCTGACTGTTTCCCAAATAAAACGGGTGGGCGACATCTATACCTTCAGCGTGTTCGATTCCCCCTTCGAGGGAGGCTCGGCCTTGCTCAAGCGGATCGAGGATCTGGTGCTGGGTTCGCTCATTCTGCTGCTCATCTCCCCCGTCATGGTACTGGTGGCGTTGGGGGTTCGTCTCTCCTCCCCGGGACCCGCCCTGTTCAAGCAGGATCGCTACGGCCTGGGCGGCAAGCGGATTCGGGTATGGAAATTTCGATCCATGCGGGTCATGGAGAATGATGCCGTGGTGACCCAGGCCACCAGGGGGGATCGCAGAGTCACCCGTTTCGGTGCCTTTCTCCGTCGCACCTCACTGGATGAATTGCCGCAGTTTTTCAATGTGATCCAGGGCTCCATGTCCATTGTCGGTCCCCGTCCCCATGCGGTTGCTCACAACGAACAATATCGCACTTTGGTGGATCGCTACATGCTCCGACACAAGGTCAAGCCTGGTATCACAGGCCTGGCTCAGATAAGCGGATGTCGTGGCGAAACCGATACCCTCGACAAGATGGAAATGCGGATAAAGTTCGATCTCAAGTACATCCAGTACTGGTCGCTCGGACTGGATCTCAAGATCATTTTCCTGACCGTGTTCAAGGGGTTCACTGGTGCATCGGCTTACTAGCCTGGTTTGCGCCGGACTGCTGCTCTCCCCTTCTCTTTCAGTCCGTGCCGACGTCACTCCCGTATCGCATCAGGGGCCGCTTGGCCTGGCGATCCAGACCGAGGTGGCGAGCCGTCATGGTCATGACAGCAACCTGCTGTGGCAGCGTGAAAGTCATCAGGCGATCGATTCCGATTTCATCGGGATCGCCCCGGAATTCCGGATGGTGGGCGAGCGGGGTCTGGATCGTTATCAGCTGAGCTACCAGGGCGACTATCGCCGTTATGACGGCAGTCGGGCCGATGACTATGCGGATCATCAACTTCAGCTCGATGGCAGCTGGCGTTTCTCCCTGCGCAACGCCTTTCAGCTGATGTACCAGTATCGGTTGGGCCACGAGGCGCGTGGCGAGGGCCTTACCGAAGGCTTTCTGCTGCAGGGCGACGAGGGGGATGCCACGTTTGGCTGGTTCAACATCGCCGAGCCGTTGCGCTTCAGGCGCACCGAGCTGGGTGGGCGTTACAGTTATGGCGCCCCCGAGGCCAGAGGCAAGCTGGAGCTGGCCTGGTCCCGCAAGGTGATGCGCTATGCAGACAAGCACCATTATCTGAATGGGTTTGAGCGCTACGTGACCGAGCAGGAGTGGCAGGAGAACACGGCCATCGCCGAGCTGTTCGATCAGGTCAGCCATGTCAGCCGTTTTCGCTACACCCTGCAGGCCAACCTGCGGCGCTACCCTGCCAACCCGAACAAGGACTCTGACGAGTTTTTTCTCATCACCGGGGTGATGAGCCAGCTGACCGGCAAGACCCGGATCGATGCCAATATCGGCGGGATCTACAAGCGTTTCATCAACGATCCGCAGGCGGAGAGCTTCAGAGGACTGAACTGGGATCTGCGTCTGGGATGGCAACCACTCGACTACAGCAACTTCGCGCTGATCTCCAGCCGCACCATTCGTGATCCGGGCGGTGACGGCGGCTATGTCAGCAGCCAGCAATATGGCGCCGAGTGGCAGCACTACTGGTCAGCCAAGGTGGCGACCACGCTCTCTTACCAGGATATCCGCGATGACTATCACCAGTCGGTTGTCTGTGGTCAAGACCATCGCCACCGTCAGGATGAGATCCACCGCTGGGGCATGGGGCTCAGCTATGACCTACGCCCCTCCATCAACCTGGGGTTGAGCTATCAGCTGGCCGATGCCACGTCCAGTTTCAGTGGACAACCCATCGAGATCGGCAGTGGCTCTGGGTCAGCCTGCTACGGGCGGGCGCTAGGTTATGACAAACAACAGCTTTCTCTTTCACTCAAGGTAGCCATTTAACATGAACAAAAGCGTGATGGTGCTTCTGCTTGGCTGCTTGTTCAGCCTGTCAGGCTGGGCCGGTCAAGACCCCTTGAATACCCAGCAGGTCTATCGTCTGGCTGCGGGAGACGAGGTGGAGATCCGGGTCTATGGCGAGCCTGACCTGTCGATGAAGTTCAGGATCGATACCAGCGGCCATGCCAATTATCCCTACCTGGGGCAGGTGCTGCTGATGGGGCGTACCACGGCGGAGGTCGCGGATTTCCTGGCGCATGGCCTCAAGCAAGGGGTATTGCGCGACCCCATGGTGACGGTGAATGTGACCACCTTCCGTCAGGTGTTCGTTGCGGGCGAGGTGGCGCAGCCTGGTGGCTATGAATATCAGCCCGGGTTGACGGTGGAGAAGGCGGTGGCACTGGCGGGAGGATTCACCGATCGGGCGGCTCGGCGTGACATCAGCTTGCGCCTCAACGGCGACGACAGGTTGCTGGAAGAGGTGAGTCTGCAGCAGCGGCTCAATCCCGGCGACATCATCACCATAGAACAAAGCTTCTTCTGAATCAGGACTCCATTCATGTCTTCATTGTTGGTTGAAAATGGCCGTGCGCTCGAGAGTCGCATCGATTTCAGCGCGCCCTGGCGTGCCTTGAAGGCCAATTGGTGGAAGGTAGTGCTGTTTGCCCTGCTGATGACACTGGCGGCGGCGCCCTTCATCCTGGTCATGCCGCCCTATTATCAGGCCAGTGCGGCACTGCTGCTGAAAGCCGACACCGACAGCGCCTCCCCCGTCGAGCCCATCTATCGGGTCGACACCAGCCGGCGCGAGTACTACAACACCCAGTTCGAGCTGCTCAAGTCGCGTCGGGTGGCGGACAAGGTGGTGACCAGTCTGGGGCTGGCCGATGAGCCCGAGTTCAATGGTCAGCCTGACCCGGATGGCTGGTGGGCCCGGCTGAAGGGGTTGGTGCGGGAGCCCCAGATCGAGAGTGAATCGGCGCGTCACCAGCATGCGCTCGATTACCTGGCCAAGCACCTGACCGTCTCGCCGGTGCGCGATACCCAGCTGGTCAGCATAGGTTTCGAATCCCGTTCCGCCGAGCTGGCCGCCAGGGTGGCCAACGAGGTGGCCAAGACCCATATCGCCCTCAGCGTGGAGGAGCGGGTCGATGCCAACACCATGGCGTCCAAATGGAATCAGACCCGGCTGGAGGAGGTCAAGGCCAGTTTGAACCGCCAGGAGCAGCGGCTCGGCGATTTTCTGGCGAGCCACGACTTGCTGACCTTTCGCGGGGTCGATGGTCTGCAGACCGAAGAGCTTGGCATCATCACCAACAAGCATGCGGATGCGCGGGAGCGGCGGTTGGCCGCCCAGGCCGAATATCAGAGTATCCAGGGTTATGGCGGGTGCGATCCGGCGACGCTTGCCTCCTTGCCTGAAGTATCCAACCACCCCCAGATGCAGGATCTGCGTATCGCGCTCATCAAGGCGCAGCAGGCGCTCTCTGAACTCTCCAAGCGCTATGGCCCCAGGCATGAACGCATTCTGCAGGCGCAAGCCCGCATCACGGCGCTCAACACCCAGTCCGACCGGCTGCTGCGCGAGATAGCCAGAGGGATCCAGGAACGTTACCAGAGTGCCCTGCACAAGGAGCAGCAGTACCTGCAGCAACTGGAAGAGAAGAAGCGGGAATTTGCCTCGCTGGCGGTCAAGAAGGATGACTACAACAACCTGAAGAACAACATCGACAAGACCCGCCAGCTCTACAACGAGCTGTTCCGTCGCCAGGAGGAGACCCGGCTCAATGCCCAGTTGCACGAGCCGAGTGCCATCCTCTATGACGATGCTTCCGTCCCGTTGCTGCCCTCCAAGCCGAACAAGCTGCTGTTCCTGCTGATGGTGTTGATCATGGCCGGCATGGTGGCCGTGCTGGTGGTGATCTCCGCCGGTGCCTTGCGCAATACCCTGGACCGTTTGAGCCAGCTTGTCCCGCAGCTCGGAGTGCGGGTGCTTGGCGAGATCCCGCGGCTGGCGGCCCTACAGGAGCAATCCGTGCTGTTGCGGGCCGGGTCGGTCAACCCCAGGGTGGGGGCCTGTGCGGATGATCTCTACGCCATCCTGCGGCTGGAATCGAACCCGCTGCAGCGCATCATGATCACCTCCACCCGCGAAGGGGAAGGCAAGTCCACCCTGGCGGCCCTGTGTGCTGCCAGCTTTGCCCGCCATGAGCGGGTGCTGCTGGTGGACGGCGATCTGCGACGCGGCACCCTCAGCCGCCAGTTAGTTGGCCCGTCAGCCAAACCCGGATTGGCAGAGTTGCTCGCGGCTGAGGCCGAACTTGCCGATTGTCTGGTACAAAAAGAAGGGCTGACCCTGCTGCCGGTGGGGCGTCTGGTCATGTCGCCATTGGCGCTGCTGGGTTCCCCGCTCTGGGCCGAACTGTTGGTCACCCTGACGTATCAGTTTGATCGCATCATAGTGGATACGCCGGCGCTGGAGCTGGGCAAGGATGCCCTGCTGCTGGGGCAACCGCTGGATGGGGCCATTCATGTGATCCAGTCCGGGGCACTGCCCGCCGGGCGCGTGCTGACAGCGTTGGAACAACTCAAGACGACCCGGGTGCCCGTTCTGGGGGCCGTGCTGACCCAAGTGGCCGAGCGCCAGCTGGAAGGGGGCGAGAATCTGAGGCTCTGTGGTGCCCCCAGCCAGGGAGCATTATGAAACTGCTGCGCAGCATCACAACCATAGGCGGCGCTTCCGTGCTTTCCCAGCTGATCGGCGCCCTGTCGGTCTGGTATCTCTCCCACAAGTTCGACATGGCTGCGGTGGGCCTCTATGCCCTGAGTTACAGCGTGGTGCTGATTGGGGCCCAGATCGCCACCTTTGCCTCCCAACTGCTCATTCCCAAGCTGGACGAGGCCGAACTGCCTGCCAACCTGATGTTCACGCTGCTGCAGGTCTGCTTGATCCCCATCCCCTATGTGCTGGGGATAGTCTGCTTTTTTGCGCTGCCGCTGTGGCCCCTTTATCTGCTGACGGTGACGCACGGACTGATCCTGATAGCCGAGAACCTGGCGCTGCGGGCGGGTCATTACCAGCGCCTCGGCTTGCAGCGGATCTGTGCCTCTGCCGTGGTATTGCTCAGTCTGTTGTTGGCGCCAGACATGAGCCGCTTCTATCAGGCATGGGCGCTGTTGTTGCTGCTGGTGATCGGCGGCTGGCTCGGGAGCGCCTTTGACTGGCGCAATATATGGCGGGCCGCGCTGACCCCGCGCCAGCTGGTGCGTTTCTTTTCCCGGCACCGGGCCCATCTGGCCGGGGTGGGCAGCGCCGAGGTGCTGGCCATGGTCACGGCCAACCTGCCGACCCTGCTCATCAACTTCTGGTTTTCACCGCTGGTGGCCGGCTATTTTGCGGTGGTCAACCGCTTCTGTCTGGCGCCCGTGATCATAGTCGGTAACGCCATACGTCATGCCATCTTCTCCCGATGGTCGGACGATTTTCGCCAGCACCGTTTCAACGGACAGGAGTTTCGCAAGGTGAAACTCCTTCTGCTGGCGATGGGCAGTGCGGCAACGCTGGGCATTCTCATCTGCTATCCGCTGGTGATGCGCTGGTGCTTCAATGAGGAGTGGATCGCCTCCATCGACACCTCCCGTTACATGCTGCCCTATGTGTTCACCGCCGTGGCGGTCTGCCCGTTGACCGTGATCGAGCTGGTGTTTGGCTCGCCTGGCTACTTCCTGCGGATCCAGCTTGAACAACTGCTGGTGGTGTTGATCGCCTTCGTGCTGCTGCCCTGGCTGCAACAGGATTATGGCCTCTGTGTGCTGGTGTTCTCCCTGCTGACGGCGCTGCGCTATGGCTTCGTTTATCGGCGGGTAAACCGCCGGGCTGCCGAGTTGCAAGGGCGAATGGAGCCGGCCTCGTGAACAGCGCGCTCATCATGCAGGCCAACCTGCTGCTGTCGCTGGTCATTTGCGGCCTGGCGCAGTATGCCACCGGCATTACCGCCTTCCTCTGGCTGCCATTCCTGCTGGCGATCACCACCCTGTTGCTGCTGCCGCTGCAGACTCGCTATGGCCCGCTGCGGCTGGATTATCAGGAGAAAGTGCTGCTGTCGCTTTATTGCGGGCTGCTGCTGCTGGCTCTGCTCGGTACCCTGCTGCAACAAGGGGCCATGGTCACCCTCATTGGCTTCAAGAACGAGCTGGCGCTCTCTCTGCTGCTGCCCTGCCTGTTGCTCGGTTTCTGTCGCGAGTCGCAGATATATCGCATCATGCGGCTGGTGGACTGGGTCTTCTATCTGCAACTGCCAGTGGTGCTGTTCCAGGTGCTGGTCATAGTGCCGCAACGGGTTGCCCTGCACGGCGAGTTTGAGAAGTGGGATTCGGTGGTCGGCACCTTCGGTGGCGATCCCATGGGGGGCGGCAATACGGGGGCGCTCGGCTTTTTCTGCCTGCTGGTGATGCTGGTCAAGCTCTCCGAATTTCGCCACGGCCTCCTCTCCCTGCGCTCGGTCGTGCTCCACATTCTGCTGGCTTTCGCTATCTGCGTGCTGGGGGAGGTGAAGTTCATCATCCTGCTGTCGCCATTGCTGCTGGCCTGGGTCTGGCTTTCGCCCAGCTATGTCAGGGGCATGCAGAATTATGACATCAAGCGGCTGTTGCTCATTGTTCTGGCCATGGGGGGGCTGGTTGTCATCGCCATGCTCCTGCTGTCGGCATCCTATTCGTCGGCATTCGAGGGGGCTGAGCCGCAGGGGCCGCTCGATCTGTTCATCGACTCCCTCGGTTATGTGTTCGATCCCAACCATATCAATCCGGAAACCGGTGAGCTGGGGCGGGTCACCACCCTCTTCTTCTGGGCCAGCAACGGCGATCACCATGGCCTGAGCAATCTGCTGTTTGGCTATGGTCTCAACACCACCAATCACGGCAGCACCATGCCGGGGTTTCTCAACCCCCTGTTCAACGTGCTGCTGGACTCCACCTCGCTCAGCGTCTTGCTGTGGGAAATCGGCTTGGTGGGGGCTGCGCTGTTCATCGGTCTGGTGGGGTTGCTGCTCTGGTGTTGTCGTCCCCGCCCCCTGTTCGTTCGGGACCGCCTGAGCAAGGCGGATGTGCGGCTGCTCAGCTACCAGCCTGCCTTCATCGCCTTTGGCATCGGCTGCCTGCTCAGCTTGCCCTACAGCCAGCTGCTGATGCTGATCCCCGTGCTGCAGTTCATCTTCTATTTCGTGTTGGGGTCTGCCCTGGTGATCCGTTCATCGGTCCGGCAGGCCAGCTGTTCAAGTGAGGCATCATGAAGCCACAGCCATTCATTTCCGTCATCATCAAGACCTATAACGAGGCGGCAAGGATTGCCGGCACCATAGGCAGTATTCGGGCTGCTCTCGGCGATTATCCCCACAAGATCATAGTGGCGGACAGCCTGTCGACCGATGCGACCCAGACCATTGCCTGCGGGTTGGGGGTGACTGTGGTCAGCCTGACGAACCCGGCCGATCGCTGCTGCGGGGTGGGACCCCAGCTGGGTTATCTCTTCAGCGAGGGGGAGTATCTGCTGCTACTCGATGGTGACATGGCGCTGGAACCTGAATTCACGCCGGCGGCCATCGCCTACCTGCAGGCACATGCCGACTGTGGCGGGGTGGCGGGGCGAGCCGAGATGGATGAGGCCCAAAGCTACGAGTTCAAGTCACGCAAGCAGCGCATCCACAAGATCTATCCGCTCGGCCCCTCCCGCTGGTTGTGCGGTGGCGGCCTGTTCCGGCGCTGCGCCATCGAGCAGATCGGCTATCTTACCAATCGCAATCTGCATGGTTACGAAGAGGCCGAGCTCGGCATCCGGCTGCGTCAGGCGGGTTACCGCCTGGAACGGCTGAATGTGCCCTTCTTCTTTCACCGATCCCACACCCTGGACTCCCTGGCGCTTATCCGGTATCGCTGGCGCATGGGCTATCTGTTTGCCAGTGGCGAGCTGGTGCGCTCGGCCTGGCGCCAGCCCTATTGGCGTGAGGCGTTGACCGTGATCCGCTCCGAACTGCTGTTCGGGCTCTATCTGCTTGTGCTGCTGATCAGCCTGCTGTGCTGGGGTGGTGGTGCGTCTGGCTGGCTGCCCCTGCTTGCGCTGCTCCCCCTGCTCGGTTTTATCACGCTCAAGACCGCCAGGAACCGCTCCCTCGGCGATGCCCTGCGCAGCGTCATGAATCTCTCCATCTATGCGGCCGGGCTGGGGCGTGGCCTGCTGCTGCCCCAGCAGCCTCCCCGCCAGGCCCCCGCCCATCGCCTCATTCAGGAGTAATCACAGTGAAGGTTTTGTTTGCCAACAAGTTTTTTTTCATGAAGGGCGGTGCCGAGACGGTTTTCTTTCAGGAGCGGGAGATGGTGCGTCAGGCGGGTCACCAGGTGATCGAGTTTGCCATGCAGCACCCGGACAACCTGCCCTCGTGCCAGAGCGACTATTTCCCGACCAAGGTCGACTATCACGATCGCCACGGGTTGCTGGATCGATTGAAGATTGCCGCTCGCTTCATTCACCACCAGGAAGCCTGTGAACGGCTGGCCGCCCTGATCCGGGCCGAGCGGCCCGACATAGTCCACTTTCACAATATCTACCATCAGCTCACCCCGAGCATCATACGGGTGGCCAAAGAACTTGGCTGCAAGACTGTGCTGACGGCTCACGACTACAAGGTGGCCTGCCCAAACTACAGCATGCTGGTGAAGGGGGCAGCCTTCGATCTCAAGCGGATCGAGGGTTCCTGGCTCAAGCTGTTTCGCCACCAGTGGCAGGAGGGATCCTGGGGCAAGAGCCTGCTGCTCTCCGCCGAGGCGGCCTGGCAGCAGTGGCGCGGCAACTATGAGTGTGTCGATGCTTTCGTCGCGCCGAGCGCCTTCATGGGGCAGATGATCCGCACTCGGCTACCCCGGGCTCGCATCGAAGTGATCCTCAATGGTGTCGATGTGGAACAGAGCCGCGAGAGTGGGGAGGATCAGGGCTACTTCCTGTTCCTCGGTCGATTGATGACGGAGAAGGGGGTCGAGACCCTGACACGTGCCCACCAGCAGCTGCAGCACAGGGCCGGGCTCAAGATCGTCGGTGATGGGCCCCTGTTCGAACACCTCAGGAGCCATTACCCCGATGCCGAGCTGTTGGGATTCAAGCAGGGGGAGGCCTTGCTCGATCTGCTGCGCCACGCCAGGGCCGTGGTGGTGCCATCGGAATGGTACGAGAACTGCTCCATGTCGGTGCTGGAGGCCATGGCCTATGGCAAACCGGTGATCGGCGCTCGCATTGGCGGCATTCCGGAGCAGATCCGCGATGGCCAGGATGGCTTGCTGTTCGAGCCCGGCAATGCCGATGCGCTGGCCCACTGCATGGATCGGCTGACGGCCGATCCGGCGCTGACGGTGCAGATGGGACAATCGGCTCGCCAGCGGTTGATCGCGCACTACTCCCTCGCCAGCCATCAAAACGCCCTGCTGGCGCTCTATCAGTCATTGCTGGAGGGGCAATAACATGGGCTTCTGGCATGAGCTGAGGGCCGAACTGGCCCTCAATCCGAGCAAGACGGCCCGGCTGTTTCTGCTCAGTTACCGCCTGGGGCAGAGCTACTATCAGGACCGCAACCTGGCCTACCTGCCGAGCCTGCTGTTGCTCAAGGGATTCAAGCTGGTGTGCGGGCTGGATATCTCCCCCAGAGCCAGGATCGACTGGGGTCTGCGGCTCTATCATCCCCAGAATATCGTCATCAACGACGCGGTACGCATGGGGCGTGACTGTACCCTGCGTCACAACTGCACCCTGGGCAACAAGCCGGATCGACACAGCGGCCAGGCAGGTTCCCCCGTCATCGGCGACGGGGTCGAGTTTGGCACCGGCGTCATCGTCATCGGTGCCATCACCATAGGCGACCATGCCAGAGTTGGAGCGGGCGCCGTCGTTACCCGCGCCGTGCCGGCCCGGGCCGTGGCCGCAGGCAACCCCGCCAGAATCATTCGAGAAGACCATGAAGCAGACTAGTGTGACCGTACTCGGTACCCGAGGCATACCCCATGTGCTGGGTGGGGTCGAGACCCATTGCCAGGCACTCTACCCCGAACTGCATCGCCAGTTCGGGCTGGCCGCGACCGTGCTGGCGCGTGCCCCCTATGTGGAATACGACAAGGGGGAATTTGAAGGTGTGGCGCTCAAGGCATTGCCTGCCCCCAGGAGGCGATCGCTGGAGGCCATCCTTCACTCTCTGCTCGCGGCCTTTTACTGCCGCAGTCAGCCCTGCGATCTGGTGCATGTTCACGCCATCGGCCCCGGCCTGGTCGTGCCGCTGCTACGGCTGCTCGGCAAGAAGGTGGTGTTCACCCACCATGGTCCGGATTATGACCGGCAGAAGTGGGGGCGACTGGCCAAGTGGGTGTTGCGGCTCGGCGAACGCTGGGCGGTGCGTTATGCCAACGAGGTGATCGTCATCTCGGAAGTGATCAACGACGCGATCCGCCGCGAATACGATCGCCAGGATGCCCATCTGATCTACAACGGGGTGAGGCCGGCCGAGCTGCCGGGCCCGGAGGCGATCGGCATGACCCTTGGTCATTTCGGACTGGCGCCCGGCGGCTATCTGGTGGCGGTTGGCCGCTTTGTGGAAGAGAAGGGGTTGCACGATCTCATTGCCGCCTATCGCCAGCTGGATACCGAGCTGGTGCTGGTGCTGGTGGGTGATGCCGATCACCCGACCCCTTACAGCGAACGCCTGAAGGTGCTGGCAGACGAGACCCCGGGGGTGATCAGAACCGGTTTTCTCAGCGGAAATGCGCTGGTGAGCGTCTTCTCCCAGGCCGCCCTGTTTGTCATGCCCTCCTACCATGAGGGCTTGCCCATTGCCCTGCTGGAGGCCATGTCCTTCTCCCTGCCGGTGGTGGTGAGCGACATTCCGGCCAACCTGGCGGTCAAACTGCCGGCATCAGCCTATTTCTCCACCGGCGATGTGGCGGCGCTGGCGCAACGGCTGCGGGCACGGCTGACGCTGGGACCGGTGGACTACAGCGAGTATCTCAGGCTGTATGATTGGCCGCGGATTGCCGGTCAGACCATGGCGGTGTATCGCAAGGCGCTGGCTAAGGCAGAAGGAGCCAAAGGTGAATAAGCAGCAGGAACGACATGGCGTCATGGATCGCTTCTACCGGGCCCTGGCGCCCGAGGTGGCCCAGAGCCTGAGCGAGACCCAGCGCTGCGGGATCGAGCAGGCGTTGCGGGTGATGAGCAACGGCAAGTCTCATGCCATCAACGTCAACAGCGCGTTCGGGCTCGGCAACTGGCGCTGCTATCTGGTGGTGCTGGTGGGCAGGGATCGTCGCCGCTCGCAGCGAGAGAGTGGTCTGCGCTTTCAGCTCAAGGTGCTGCTGACCACCCTGTTGCTGCTGACTGGGCTCTGCGGCACAGTGTTGCTGCTCTATCTCATCAAGTCCGCCCTTGGCATCGACATCTTCAAGGACTTCTCGTTCGGGATATGGGACCTGTTCAAGCAGAGTCTGTCGTGATGAAACAGGCTCCCGAGGGAGCCTGCTTGTTCACTGGATGTCGAGCTCGGTCAGCCGATACCAGCCGTTATCCTCTCGCCCGGCGATCCCCAGCTGCAAGGCGGGTTGCTTGTCTCGGCCGATGAAGGCCAGCTCCAGATAGTAGCGGCCAGCAGCTATCCTGCCTGGCAGTGTCAGACTGTCCAGCGTGGTGAAGCCGTGGCCCGGGATCCAGCGCGTCATGTCGTTGCGCGTCACCAGCATGGCGCCGACCTGGCCCTCGTCATTGACCAGTCGGTAGGCCAGTGGCCAGTTCTGGTAGGCCGGCGCCACCCCCTCGTTGTGCCAGTTGCCATTCAGGGTCAGGGTTGTTCCCGGCTGTAGCGGTCCCTTCAGCACCAGCTGATCCAGGACGATGCGATAGCCCATCTTGCGCAGTGCATTGTCGACTATGGCTCGGTACTGGGCCGGGACCGGATCCGATTTCAGGTTGATGGTGGAGACGTGCTGGGCCAGTGCCCAGTCAAACGTCGCCTGCACATCCTCCTGGCTGTATTGCTGCTGGTTTGGCCACTCGCTTAGCTTGCCGCACACCTCGAAACTGACCGGTGCCCGCTGCCAGCTGGTGTCAAAACCGGGGACATGGGCCCGGGCACTGGCCAGCCGCTCGGGGTAGGCATCACGCATGTGGCTCCAGCTTTGGGAGAAGTGATGCCAGTCGCCAAGGCAGTCCGCTCGCCAGCCGGCGCCTTTGCCCACCGCGTATTCGAACATGGGAAGGTGATTGATCAGCATCAGCCTGGGGGTCTTGGCAAAGGCCGCCATCTGCAGATCCACATACTGCTTGAGCAGGGCGCTGGAGTAGCGTTGCTCCAGCGTCGGGCCCGGGAAATTGCTCATGTGCCATTCGCCCCATGAACCTATCATGCCGATGTCGATATGACTCAGGGCCGGGTTGCCATCGTAACGAGCCCCCAGCGCCTGAAACAGCCGCTTGCTCCGTTCGATGAACAGGGGGTCGCCATAGTCGGGCACGAAGGTCTGGTGATCATTGACCCACTCCCCCCGGATCCCCTTGTCGATGAGCCAGCCCGGGATCTTGCTGCCCGAGAAGGGTTCATCCAGCGTCATGACCCTGAGTGCCACCATCTGCCTGGGCGTCTCGTGCTGTGCCTGCGCGATCGCGGCATCGATCAGGGCAAAGTTGTATTGGCCCTCTGCGGGCTCCAGCTCGCTCCAGTAGAAACGAAAGTAGTCGACCGTGGTGGTGGGGTGCTGCTCCAGGGACAGGGTCTGGCCCCAGCTGTCGTGGAACTCCTCGAGCCCGACTCCCGGGTTGTTCAGCAGGTCATTGACCGGCTCCGGATTCAGGGTGAGCGTGCCTGCCAGAGCGCCGTGAGCCCATAGCAAACCCGAGTAGAGCAGGAGCCTGCCCTGATGCATCTTCATCTTGTTGCCTATGCGTGTGGGGTATTGAGTACATGCTAAGTAATTCTCCGGTAAAGACCCAGTCGGTTCGAGGGATTTTAAAAAGAACCAACTGGGGCTTATGTCACGTTAGTCAGGCTTTGACGGAAGGCTGAGCCGACAGGCATGGAGCAGGCTCTCCATGGTGGCCGTCGTGTCTTACCTGGCTGAGGTCTCAGACTGGCTGCCCATCACCCGATACCAGTCCAGCTTGCGGGTCAGCACCATGACCAGCGTCAGGATGGCGAACAGCAGCAGGGCGCCGAGCAGCAGAGCTATCTCCTCGGCCTGCAGCAAACCGAACAGGATGGCGTAGACCAGCCCGAGCAGGGCCGCGAAGCCGAGCCCCTGTCTGGGGCCGCCCAGCACATGGCTGAGGTAGAAGCCGTTGAGGGCCACGCTGGCCAGGGTGGCAATCAGATAGGCCCAGGCAAAGCCGAGGTGTTCGGTCAGGGCCAGCAGCACCAGATAGAAGATGGCCAGCCCCATGCCCACCAGCGCGTACTGGATCGGGTGCACCCGCAGCCCCTTGAGCAGCTCGAACATGAAGAAGCTGAGGAAGGTGAGGCCGATGAACAGCAGCGCATACTTGGCGGCCCGCTCGTTCTGCTGGTAGTGATCCACCGGCTGCACCAGGCTGACGCTGAAGGCAGGCAGATCGCCGCTGGCACCCTTCATCATCCGGTTGAAACGGCTCTCCATGTCGGTGGCAAACCAGCTGCTCTGCCAGCTGGCCTCGAAACCACTGCTGGTAAGGGTGCGGCTGCCCGGCAGAAAGTCACCGATGAAGTTGGGGTGGGGCCAGTTGCTGGCGAGGTTGAGCCTGCTGTCCTGGCCGAGCGGCACCACTTCCAGCTGGTTCATCCCCTGCAGATCCAGCTCGATGTGAAAGGCGCCGTCTGCTCCCGGCAGGGTGGCAAGCGGTGCATGGATACCGGCCAGCCCGTCACCCAGCAGGGCGCCGGGAGCAAACGGGATGCGTTGTTCCCCCAGTTGCAGCTCAGGCACCCGGTTGATGCCGCGGGCATCGGACAGCACCAGGCTCAGATAGGGTTTGCCCGCCACCAGGGCGGGATCGGCGCCATCGACGGTCAGATCCGGTTCGCCGCTGATCAGGGTCTTACCGTTCAGTTCGGCAGGCAGTCGCCCGGAGAGGGAGAGCCGGGTGTGATAGACCTGGGCCTGGTAGATACCGAGCTTGCGCGGGGTCACCTCCATGCTGGCCTGCACATCCAGCTGTTCTGGCAGCAGGTAGCGGTAGAGCTGCAGTTTGCGCTCGAAGCGCTTGCCATCCTGCTCCACCGTGACTGTGCGGGTATAAGGCTGCACCACGACTGGCCCCAGCAGTCGCTGCGGGCCGCTGCTGCTGGCCATGATGCTGTGGATGGCCTGGTTGCGATAGGCCTGGCGCTCCCGGTTCAGCTCCATGATGGATTGCACCGGCACCATCAGCAGCAGGCTGAGCAACAGCAGCAGAAAGATCTTGTGGCTGAATATCTGTTTGACCATGACACGTCTCCTTGTTGATGGCGCCGAGTGTGACGGTCGTGGGTGAAGGGGAGATGGGGCTGTGTGAAGCGGGGGTGAAGGGGGATAAAAAAACCGGCGCCTGGCGCCGGTCTGGGTATCACAGGGTTTTCAGTTTGGCCGGCAGGGCGGCCAGCACCTCTTCCTTGGCCTTGAGCGAGGCGAACTGTTTGCCGGGTTTCTGCACCACGGTATGGACGAAGATGAGCTGTTTGCCCGGCTTGCTGGCCCAGCCGACGAACCAGCCGATCTGCTGCTCCCGGTTGAGGCTGCCATCCAGCTTCTTCGGGTAGCCCATGCCGGTCTTGCCGTGGATCTGCCAGCCGTCGCTCTCGCTCACCTTGAGGATGTTGGCGGTGTACTGCAGGGTTTGCGCCGACACCGGCAGCTTGCCGCTCACCATCTTGCCGAGGAAGCGGGCCTGCTCCTGTGGACTGATGGCAAGGCTGGAACTGAGCCAGGCCTGGGTCAGACCGTCGTGCTTGCCAGGATTGCCGGAGAGATCCCGGTTGCCGTAGTCAAAACGGTCGACGTACTGCTGGAAGCGCTCCATCCCCAGCCATTCGGTGATCTGCTGGGAGAACCAGACCACCGAGTAGGTTTCCCAGCGGCGCGGGGTGGTTGTTTCCCGCCAGGCGGGCAGCCAGTCGTCGTAACCCGGCTTGAAAGGCAGTGCCGGGTGCTCTTCGTCCACCAGAAAGCCGCTGTCGTAGCCCATCAGCGCCAGCGGGATCTTGAAGGTGGACGCGGGTGGCAGCTGGCTTGAACAATCCCCTTCGCTGGAGAGGGCCTGGCCGTTGCCGTCGGCATAGAGAAAGCAGCCGGTGGCGGCGCTGGCCGGCAGCGAGAACAGCAGGCCTGCGCCGAGCAGGCCGGATAACAGAAGGCGGGACATGGGGTCTCCTTGAGCACATAGAGTTCGCTGGGAAAACATCAGCATAGCGCCGCTTTATGTGGCCAGTGTGAAGTGTCAGCCCGCCGGTAACCAGAGCTCGGCCAGTACCCCGCCGTCAGGCTGGTTGGCGAGGGTCAGCCGGCCACCGTGCTGGCGGGCCACCTCGGTGGCGAAGCTGAGCCCGAGGCCGCTGCTCTTGCCCTTGTCGGGTCTGGGCAGCGAATAGAAGCGCTCGAAGATACGCGGCAGGGCGTAGTCCGGAATGCCGGGCCCCTGATCCCGCACCCGGAAGCAGTAGCCTCCCTCCTCCATGGCCCCGCTCAGTGCCAGGGTGCCGCCGATGGGAGAGAAGTCGAGGGCGTTGTCCAGCAGGTTGCCGAGGGCCTGCTCCACCAGCAGCGAGTCCCACTTCTGTTTCTGGGCCTCGCCGAGTTCGGCCACCAGCGTCACCTGACGGCGCTGGGCCAGGATCTGGCGGGCATCGAGTACCCGTCTGCCCAGCCTGGCCGGCTCGACGGCCTGCCTGTCCAGCCCCTGCCCCGACTCCAGTTTGGCCAGCTGCAGCATCCGTTCGATCAGCTGCTGCATGCGGGCCGTCTCCAGATTGATGTTGCCGATAAAACGGGTAGCCACCTCGGGTGGCGGCGCCTCGGCCAGGATCTCCCCTGCCCCGCGAATGGCGGCCAGCGGGCTCTTGAGTTCGTGGGTCAGGCTGTGCACATAGGCTTCGATGTAGGCCTTGCCGTCCAGCTGGCGACGCATGGTTTCCAGGGAGCGGCCGAGCCGATCCAGTTCCGGGCTGTAGAGGCGCGGCAGGCTGGCGGGCTGACCCTGGCTGACCGCATCGGCGTAGTGCACCAGCTTGCCGATGGCGCGGTTGAGCCACCATACCAGCAGGGCGCCGATCAACAGCGAGATGAACAGCAGCAGCGCCGCCCCCTGCAACAGCTGGTGTTCGCTGCGCTCTATCATGGGCAGCAGGGTACGGTTGGGCTTGGCGACGGTGAGGGAGCCGAGGATATCGTCCCCCTCCCGCAGCGGTGCGGCCACGTGCATCACCGAACTGGCGGGATCGTCGGGGTCGCTGCGGGTGCTGCGGGCGCCGTATTCGCCGCGCAGGGTGCGATAGACATCGTTCCAGCGCGAGTAGTCCTTTCCCAGATCCACCCCGTCCGAGTCGTACACCACCTTGCCCCAGCGATCGACCACATAGATGCGGTACTCCGCCTGCTGTTTGAGGTGGCCGTCGATCAGGGCGTTGATGGGGCTCTGGTTGAGGCGGGCGAAGGCGCTGGCCAGCCGGCCATCCGCCATCTTGCCTTCCTGCAGGTCATCCAGCGCCAGCGGTGCCAGCATCTGGGCCATGTCCACCAAGGTATCTTCGGTGGCGCTGCGCACCCCGGGTTTGATCTCCTCGACGAAGATCTCCAGCACGAACCAGGCGGCCAGCGCGAAAATCAGCACCAGCCCGCACAGCAGTTGCAGCCCGATCCTCATGGCGTCCTCCGGCCGGTGTCAGGCCATCCTCTGTTCATGCCAGCTCCAGGCTGTAGCCGAGCCCGCGATGGGTCAGGATCAGGTTGGCGTGGGGATCCCGCTCCCGCAGCTTGGCGCGGATGGTCTTGATGTGGGTGTCCACGGTGCGATCCAGACTCTCCTCCGCCCCGCTCCACACCAGATCCATCAGCTGCTGGCGGGAGTAGACCCGGCCCGGCGCCTGCATCAGGGTCTTGAGCAGCAGGTATTCGTAACGGGTGAGCGCCAGCGGCTGGCCGTGAAAGCTGATGCGGGCCCGCTCCTCGTCCAGCGCCAGCAACTGGCTCGGTGGGGGCGTGGTTGGCTGGCTGCGGCGCAGGATGACCCGTACCCGGGCGCACACCTCCCGTGGCGAGAAGGGCTTGGCCACATAGTCGTCGGCCCCGATCTCCAGTCCGATCAGCCGGTCTATCTCCTCGCTGCGGGCGGTGAGAAACATCAGCGGGGTATCGCACAGTGCCCGCACCTGTTTGCACAATTCGAAACCGCTGATGTCCGGCAGCCCCACATCCAGGATCAGAAAGTCGGGGCGCGTCTGTTCCAGTCGCGCCAGCAGCGGTTGGCCGAGGGAAAACCACTCCACCTCGAAACCGTCGGTTTGCAGCGCGTAAATCAGGGTGTCGGCGATGCTGGCTTCATCTTCCACCAGCCAGATGGTTCGTTTTTGCATGGCATCCTCGTCGCAAATCAGCTGCCCCATTCTGGCATCGAACCAAATCGGATCCTATTTGCCGTTTGATTTTTTCAAAAAAGGTATTAATATTTCGCCATTCTTTCGAATCGAAACTTAAAGATGACCAAACGTAATACTCAGCAGCGCCGTCACACCATAGTGAGCCTGGTGCAGGAGCAGGGTGAAGTGAGCGTCGATGCCCTGGCCAAACACTTCGCCACCTCCGAAGTGACCATCCGCAAAGATCTGGCGGTGCTGGAGACCGGTGGCCTGCTGCTGCGCCGTTACGGCGGTGCCGTTCCCCTGCCCTCCGAGATGGTGGTGGAGAGCAATCCCGAGCAAGTTTCGAAACGAAAGCTGGCGATTGCCCGTGCGGCTGCCGAACGGATCCGTGATCACAATCGCGTCATCATCGACAGCGGCAGCACCACCAGCGCCATGATCCCCATGCTGGGCAACAAGCGCGGCCTCATCGTGATGACCAACTCCCTCAACGTGGCCGGCGCCCTGCGCGAGCTGGAGAACGAACCCACCCTGCTGATGACCGGTGGCACCTGGGATCCCCACTCCGAATCCTTCCAGGGGCAGGTGGCGGAGCAGGTGCTGCGCTCCTATGACTTCGACCAGCTGTTCATCGGCGCCGATGGCATCGATCCTGAACGCGGTACCACTACCTTCAACGAGCTGGTGGGCCTCTCCCGGGTCATGGCCGAAGTGTCGCGGGAGGTCATCGTCATGGTGGAGTCGGAGAAGATCGGCCGCAAGATCCCCAATCTCGAACTGCCCTGGTCCGGCATCCATACCCTGGTGACTGACGAGGGGCTGGCCAGTGCGGCCAGAGAACAGATCCAGGCCAGGGGGATCCAGCTGATTTGCGCCCCCGTGGCCGTTTGACCTGAACAAACCATTATCCAACCGAATTAACGTCTTACGTCTCAAGGAGAAGTGTATGTGTGGCATCGTCGGGGCCGTCGCCCAACGTGATGTGGCTGAAATCCTGGTAGAGGGCCTGCGCCGTCTGGAATACCGTGGCTACGATTCGGCCGGTGTCGCCGTGTTCAGCGCCAACCAGCCGCTGCAGCGGGTGCGTCGGCTGGGCAAGGTGGCCGAGCTGGCCAAGGCGCTGGAAGAGCAGTCCGTCCACGGTGGGACCGGCATTGCCCACACCCGTTGGGCTACCCATGGCGAGCCGTCCGAGCGCAACGCTCACCCCCACGTCTCCGAGCATATCGTGGTGGTGCACAACGGCATCATCGAAAACCACGAAGAGCTGCGTGAAGAGCTCAAGGCACTGGGCTATGTGTTCAGCTCCGACACCGACACCGAGGTGATCGCCCACCTGGTGCACCACGAACTGAAATCCGCCCCCAACCTGCTGGCGGCCATGCAGGTCGCGGTGAAGCAGCTGCGCGGCGCCTACGGCACCGTCGTGATGGACAGCCGTGACGACAGCCGCGTGGTGGTGGCCCGCTCCGGCTCCCCGCTGGTGATCGGTCGCGGTATCGGCGAGAACTTCATCGCCTCCGACCAGATGGCACTGCTGCCGGTGACCCGTCGCTTCATCTTCCTGGAAGAGGGTGACGTGGCCGAAGTGACCCGCCGCGACGTGCACATCTTCGATACCCACGGCGAGGCCGTGGTGCGCGAGGAGCTGGAGTCCGAGCTCTCCCACGATGCCGGTGACAAGGGTGAATACCGTCACTACATGCTGAAAGAGATCTACGAGCAGCCCAAGGCCATCACCAATACCCTGGAAGGTCGGCTGGGTTCGGATCACGTGGTGGTCGAGTCGTTCGGCAACGGCGCCCGCGCCATCTTCGACAAGGTCGAGCACGTCCAGATCGTCGCCTGCGGCACCTCCTACAACTCCGGCATGGTGGCTCGCTACTGGTTTGAAGAGATCGCCGGCGTCTCCTGCGACGTGGAGATCGCCTCCGAATTCCGCTACCGCAAGTCGGTGGTACGTCCCAACAGCCTGCTGGTGACCCTCTCCCAGAGCGGCGAGACCGCCGACACTCTGGCCGCCCTGCGACTGGCCAAGGAGTCCGGCTACATGAGCTCGCTGGCCATCTGCAACGTGCCGGGTTCCTCCCTGGTGCGTGAATCGGATCTGGCCTTTATGACCCGGGCCGGTGCCGAGATCGGGGTGGCCTCCACCAAGGCGTTCACCACTCAGCTGGCCGGTCTGCTGATGCTGGTAGCCTCGGTCGGTCACTGCCGCGGTAACCTGAGTGCCGCCGCCGAGGCCGAGCTGGTCAAGGCGCTGCAAGCCCTGCCGCTGCGCATCAAGGAGAGCCTGGCGCTGGCCAAGGATATCGAAGCCCTGGCCGAAGAGTTTGCCGACAAGCACCACAGCCTGTTCCTAGGCCGTGGCAGCCAGTACCCCATCGCCATGGAAGGGGCGCTGAAGCTCAAAGAGATCTCCTACATCCACGCCGAGGCCTATGCCGCCGGTGAGCTCAAGCACGGCCCGCTGGCGCTGATCGATGCCGAGATGCCCATCATCGTCGTGGCGCCGAACAACGATCTGCTGGAGAAGCTCAAGTCCAACGTGGAAGAGGTGCGTGCCCGTGGCGGTATCCTCTACGTGTTCGCCGATGCCGATGCCGGCTTCAAGAGCGACGAGACCATGCGGGTGATGAGCCTGAACCACGTGGAAGAGATGATCGCGCCGATCGTCTATACCGTGCCGTTGCAGCTGCTCTCCTACCACGTTGCCCTCATCAAGGGCACCGACGTGGATCAGCCGCGCAACCTGGCGAAATCCGTGACCGTGGAATAAGCCGTCGCCGGAAATGAAAAAGAGCTGTATGAGAGCAATAAAGATTCATACCAAGTAATAAAGTATCATATCAAGTAATAAAGTTGCATACCTTAGCCGCCCTAGCTAAGCTCAATCTATGAGCAATAGCGGGGCGGCTTTGTTATGGTGGGAAGAAAAAACGTTAACACGGAGTTACAGAGTCAGAAGTGGCTGCGTGAGGGCCGAGGAGGTGGTCATGGTTCCGACTACAAGCCATGGTTAACCGTCAGGGATTTACCATCTGAAGGTCGCTCGCACCGCGTTTTTGGTCATAATTCTCAACGCACCCACCACTTACTGTCGGATTTGGAACTGGCTGTATTCCTGTTATTGGAATGGAATATTTCGACTGTAGATATTCGCGAGCAATTCCCTCTTCGTTTGGAGGATACCAAGGCTCTTGCGCTGGAGTCCGAGATCGATCACCCTGCCGTTCGCGGTGTTCTGCAGGTTATGAGCTCAGACTTTCTCGTCAACACCTCTAACGCTAACCGGCCAAAATTTGCACTGCAAGCCAAGTACGCAGAGACACTGAGTAATGCGAGAACCATTGAGAAATTGGAGCTGGAACGCCGCTATTGGTTACAAAAAGGAGTGCCTTGGTGGTTGATCACAGAGAAGGACATTCCGAATGTGGTTACAAAAAACATCAGTTGGCTTTATCCGGCACAACGGGACGAGATAGCGGTTGATGTGCTGATAGAGCGCGCAGGGTTTTATCAGTACCACTTTCAGAGTGCGCCGGAGAGAAGCGTGATTGATGTAGCTAAACAGCTGGATACTGCTTATCATCAGCCGATGGGGCAATCCCTGCTGGAGATTAGGCAGCTACTGGCTCAACGCTGTTTTCTGTTCGACATATTGACGCCAATAACCAAGTTAAAAGCCGGTGATCTGCAACTGGAGAACATTGAGGCTATTTCGGAGGCGTTACATGTTTCAAATCAATGAGGTTATCAGCGTTGATGGTGTTGCCTACCGGATCTTGGCTGAGTTGCCGGATGAAATTATCTTGATAGCCTTGGACAATGAGTCTGCTTTCCCTTCGGTGGTTTCTCGTCAGGAATTGTTGGATGCCATCGATAACGAAGTGTTACAACGGATCGAAGATCCCTATGCCAGGCTTTATTACGCCAAACCGGATGATGGAACTAAGGCTAGGGAATTACGGGATAAAAATTATCAGCTTATTCAACCACTGATATCCAACCCAGAATGTATGTTCCCCCGCGCAAGAAATAGGGCTGTAAATCATATCATTGCAACACATGGATCAACCAAACAGACACTTTATCGGCTTATCCGCCGTTATTGGCAACGTGGGCAAACTCCCAATGCTCTTCTTCCTGACTATGAGAACTCCGGTGCTAAGGGAAAAAAGAGATTGTCAAAGGGCGGAAAGCTTGGTCGCCCCAGACAGACTGGCTCAGGAGTCGGCGCTGTTATTGATGAACAGATAGAGAGACTCTTTCGTAGAGCAATTGAAAAGCACTATCTTATAAAAAATGGTAAATCATTTATTGAGACTCATAACCGTTTCAAAGGGATGTATCATAACTATTATCCTGACGTTGCAGAGTCGGAGATCCCATCTATTTGGCAGATGAAGCACTTCTTCAAACGCGATTACTCTCAAGTTGAAAAACTAAAACAAAGGGTCAGCAAGATTAATTACAATAAGGATGTCAGGCCGTTGCAGGCAACAGCGAACACGCATGTTCTCGGTCCAGGCTCCCGGTTTGAGATTGATGCGACTATCGCTGATATCTACTTGGTTTCAGATAGTGATCGTAAAAATATAGTTGGCCGGCCAATAGTTTATATGGTCATTGATGTGTTTAGTCGAATGGTCGCTGGCTTTTATATAGGCTTTGAGAATCCTTCCTATGTGGCAGCTATGCAAGCCTTAGCGATTGCCATGACCGACAAGGTGAAATTATGTCAGCAACTCGATATTGATATTGACGAGTCTGATTGGCCTGTCATGGGCATCCCAGATGCTATATTGGCTGACCGTGGTGAATTGCTGGGGTGTCAGATCGAATCGTTAGAGCAGAGTTTTTCTGTTCGGATAGAAAATGCACCACCTTTTCGTGGTGATTGTAAAGGGATAGTTGAGCGTTTTTTCAGAACCATACAGGCGGTTTTCAAACCATTTGCTCCAGGTGTTGTATCTGATAATACGGTAAAAAAACGGGGAGGAAGTGATTACCGATTGGATGCGATGCTCAATATACACGAATTTACATCGATCATTCTGTCGGCCATCTTATTTCACAATCGATATCATGTGTTGGAAACCTATGATCGCGACATCGATATGCCTGCCGATTTGCCTATAACGCCATTATCGTTATGGAATTGGGGATTGCAGAATAGGTCAGGGCGGTTACGGACGGTTCCTGAAAATGCCCTGCAGGTTAGTTTGCTACCTCGAACGAAGGCTACCCTCTCCCCTCTGGGGCTCTGCGTATTTGGCGTGTATTACACTTGCCAAGAAATACTACAAATGGGGTGGTTGCACAGGGGCAAGAATGTTTCCAGGCCTGAATCATTAGAGGTTGCCTATGACCCAGCTGTTGCAGATGTTATCTATCTGCTGCCACAGCAAAACAGTGCGGAATATTGGACCTGTGGATTGACCGAGCGCTCTCGAGAGTTCCGTGGCTGTTCTTTCTGGGATGTCTGGTTGATTACGAGACAGCAAAAGGTTGTTGTGGCAGAGAGCAAGCTAGTTGCTGATCGTGAGAAGCGAAGAGTCGATGAGTTGATTAACTCAAAAATACGGCAAGCGGAAGCCCAAGTTCAAGCCGAAGATGCCCCAGTAGTGTCAGATCGCCAACGCATTGCAGGCATCAGGGGTAATCGAGCCAAGGAGAAGGACAAAGAGAGAAAACGCGCCAAATCTGTTGCGACATCTGAGCCATCAAGTGAGCCAGCAACTGTGGTACCGTTATCTAAAGGTGCGGATGACTATAAGTATCCGGATTATATCGACGAACTCTTCAAGGACGACTAGATGGTATTACCAGCTAACATGGCCAAGGCCGTCTACAACGACCCTGGCATTGAACAGTATCGTGGCAACCCCTTGATCGAGGCATTGCCACCTATCATGACTACTCAGCAGATAAAACAGGGGTTGAGCGGCGCCATCAAGTTTGATCCCAAGGATATCTATGTCGATGGCCCTTGGCGTGTTCATGTGATATCCCAGTTGCTGGATGACTTTTTTCAGCCGATAAGCCGTCATTTACAACTGGAATCAAAGTTATCCATCATGATCCGGCAGGGGTATGTTGGACGCAACCTGAGCGATGGATCTTTGAATGTGCAACTGCAAAATGGTTATGAGCGGGTTATGTCTGGTGAGTTGGATGTTTTTCGGTTCGAGCAGGTTAAATCGACAGCCCGTAGCCTGTCGTTGATTGGGTGCTCTGGGTCAGGAAAAAGTAGCACCATCAACCGGATCTTGGCAACTTATCCTCAAGTGCTCTACCACGAGCAATACAATTTTACCCAGATTGTCTACTTGAAGCTGGATTGCCCTCATGACGGCTCATTAAAAAGCCTGTGTCATCACTTTTTCAGGGCTATTGATGCCGTACTGCATACGGACTATGAACGCAAATATGCGCTTAAACGCCACAGTGTTGAGACCCTGATGGCATTGATGAGCCAAATCGCTAATGTCCACGCGATTGGCGTGCTGGTCATTGATGAGATTCAGCACCTGAGTATGAGCCGTTCCGGTGGCGTGGAGAAGATGCTAAATTTCTTCGTGACATTGGTAAATGTGATCGGCTTGCCTGTTGTCATGGTGGGGACCCCCAAGGCCAGACCCATCTTTGAGATGGACTTGAGATCGGCAAGGCGTGGAGCCGGTTTTGGCGCATTGCTTTGGGAGCCTATGCAGGCTACCAAGCCTAGCGTGGATCCTGCCACCAACCAGCCCAGGCCTACAGAGTGGATGGCCTTCACCGATAAGCTGTGGCAATACCAGTGGCTACAACAACGGGATGAAAATTTGTCCGATGAGGTTCGGGATTGCTGGTTCGAGCTGTCCCAAGGGGTGCTGGACATAGTGGTAAAACTCTTTGTTCTGGCCCAGTTGAGAGCTATTGCCACCCGCATCGAACGGATCACTCCACAGCTGTTGCGGCAGGTTTATGAGGATGAACTCAAACCGGTACACGCCATGTTGGCCGCGTTACGCTCCAAAGATCCTGAGTTAATCGCCAGATATTCGGATCTGAGCATCCCGGATATAGACAAAAAGATCCTAGTTCTCAGCACCAAGATTGATGAAGCCAGAGTTGCTCTGGATTCTCATCATAACCGATATGGTGGCAATGAGCAGGCCATCCGCTTGCATAACCTGCTCGTTGGCATGGATTGCCATTCTGAGCTGATTGTGCCGTTAATTGATCGCGCCTTCAGTACATATCCGGATCTGTCCGTCAGAGAGCTGATGCCTATCGTTCTTGATTGGTACAACTCGGACTCAAAGCCACAAGATAACGCAAAACCCAGGCCCGCTCGTCTCAAGCCAAAAGAGTGGCACACGCTGCACACCGACGATCTGCGTTTCCAGTTTTCCCAATGTGGCAAGGACAACCCTCACTATCCTGCATTCAAGAAAGCCGGGGTCACCTTCGATGTGGATACCTGGCTGAGAAGGATGGGCTAGCCATGTTGAACTTTCCGGTTCCTTATCCAGATGAGCTGATTTACAGCTTGGTGGCCAGAGCCGGAATACATTTGGGACTAACCAGCCCAAAGCAGTTGTTGGATGAGGTTTTTGCCAACCGGCATGTCATTGCAACGGTTGATCTCCCTAATCATCTGGCACCTTTGGCTCGGTTATTGCCGGATAGTATGGGCCTTGATGTTGAACGACTTGCCTATATGCATACGCTATTTCCTGTCTATGCCCCTTTTACACCAGAGGATCGCCGGAAGTTCTGCCTTGAGAAGATGGCAGGAGAATCTCAAGGAGCAATTCACCTTATCCTCGGGATAGTGGCATCCAGAGTTAAACAGTCGCTTTCATTACGCTATTGCCCGCAATGCCTGCAAAATCAGCGTTTTCATCAAGGTGAATACTACTGGCTGCGCTCATGGCAAGTGATAGGGGCTGATTGTTGCTTGTTTCATGGCACCCTAGCCGAGGCTAATCTTGAGCGGCATGCTTATCATCGCCATGAGTTTATTGCTCCCAATCCCTTGTTGTGCCCACCTGTGCCCCAGTCTGCCGGACGCGATCACGTCATCCGGGTTACTCGTCAAGTAAATGCACTGTTGCAACGTCAGGCTAAAACATCACCGTCCTTTTCCCAGTGGAGTTCATTTTACAACCAGCTAGCGAGCATGTCCGGGTGTGCCAAGGTGAAGCAGGTAAAACAGGGCGATATTCATGAGCGTGTATTATCCCGTTGGCCGGCTGATTGGTTAGTGCAACAAGGATTGGCTATTCATAACGAATCAGGTTGTTGGCTGCAGGCTATCTTCCGTAAGCACCGAAAATCCTTCAGCTATCTGGAACATATCGTTGCCCTGGATAGCCTGTTGCCTGAGTCTTGGAACATAGCGACGGTGCTGGACGAAGTGCAGAGTATTCCAACAGGAATTTACGGTCTCCATCCTGTTCCTCAGGAGGAAAAGAGCGACCAGTTGGTAGAATATCGAGCTAGCTGGCAGCAGTTGCTGGAATGTCATGGTGTTAAGCTGGCCCGCCTCTCTCATCAGGCGTTATATGCCTGGTTGTATCGGCATGATCGACGCTGGCTTCTGGAGTTTAACCGGCAACACTATCAAAGTCGTGCCAGAGAAAATCACCGGGTCGATTGGCCAAAGAGGGATCGTGTGACTTGCCGTCAGTTACTCAAGATCCTGAGTGAACAGACGTGGCGTCTTGACTCCCCTCGGCTATCGATGCGCTGGTATCTGTCGAGGTTGCCTACCGGCGCCATGGTGGAGAAAAAATTGAGCAAAATGCCGCTTACGCGCTTGTTTTTTAAACGATATTGTGAAGATATTACGGACTACCAAGTGCGTCGCTTGGCTTTTGCCTCTGGATTGTTAGTACAAAAAGAAGGCACCTTGCGACGATGGCGACTTTTGCGTGTAGCCGGCTT
This sequence comes from Aeromonas sp. FL131, assembly GCF_049860615.1. Classification (NCBI taxonomy): domain Bacteria; kingdom Pseudomonadati; phylum Pseudomonadota; class Gammaproteobacteria; order Aeromonadales; family Aeromonadaceae; genus Aeromonas; species Aeromonas sp. FL131. The sequence goes on along the minus strand of NZ_CP187595.1, from coordinate 4,394,457 downwards.
AAGCGATGAGCGGTTAACCTCGATGTCAGAACGGCTGTTAAGTGATGTTTTGGAGGACTAATGCAGGATATCCGCTTTGACAAGGTGTCTGATGATACAACAATCTTGGCAATCGGCTCGCTGTTCAGGCGGATTGATAATTCCCAGTGGGGCGTCAATCTTGATCTGGTGCCCAAAGCGGAAGCTGGGTCACTACGGGTGTCAAATATCCCCGTCTTGGCTCGCAAACGTGTGTTGAATCCGACCCAAGAGCACAGGCCTGCTGGTTTTCGTCTCTCTTTAACTATCGACAGCACTGAGACTTGGCAAAGAAAGAGGTTGGGAGATTACCCGGTTTCCTCTGCCATTCGCGCAATGGACAAACGCCAACACTGCTTTTGTTTTCTTGCAAATGACATACAGATATATCTTCCCCAGTTGGAGCTCGCTCGTGTACTTTTCTTGCACGACGGTTATCTATCTCGCTCAGCACTTGAGCCTGATTATCTGAAAAGTGAGTTTTCGATTGAACACGTCAGCGCCGAGGTTGTCCGGGTGAATGTATTGCCTTCCTCCAGCTACCCGCTCAAGTCTCTAGATGACTTCGAGTCGCGACGTTTGTTGAGCTGGATTTTGATCGATCCTGATGCCCGTGCTTCTTACGAAAGCATAGGCCGCAGTCAAAAGCTGAATGGCTATGAGAAGGGAGGATATCGGCAATGGGAGTTTGAGTTTACTCCTCCACCTTTACCATCGGTCTCTTTTGAAATCCGAGGGCGATTCGATAAAGAAGCCAAAAGCATGCTGGTTTACGAGGTGGCCAGTCTGCGAAATATACAGGCAGATATCCCAAGTGAAGTGGAATTTTTCCATCCCAAGTTGCGGGAGTATGTGCGAGGTGAAGGGGACGGTGCAGTACGCTTGGTCGCTGAACGCCCACCAATTCACTCGGTGCATGATGGGGCGGATGCCAATGCGGATACCACGCCTGTTTTATTGCGGGCTCCATCTGTCGTGTTTGAGTTTTCTAAGGCATTCAATACGCGTAAGGTAGCCGAGAAGAAGCAAGAAGGTGCCAATGGCAAGGCCGATGATGAGGTGGGCTCCCAAGCATCAGAGGATGTCAGCACTGAAGAGTCAGTTGCAGGAGGGATTCTGCCCAGCGCAGAGTGGACAGCTGAATCGGACGAAACCGATGATCTGCATCTCTACGCCAATAAGTTTGATTGCTTTCAATCGATGCTGGATGAGTTGGTGGCGGCCCATGGTTGCGTGATTAGATCCAAGCAACTGCGCAAGCTACCTAAGCTCTACCGTTGTAATCGCCACCTGCTTCTGGATGGCAATCCCAGATGCTTGGCCGTCGTTGAGGTTGAGTCGCACAATCGCATCTTTCATATCCTCGAAGTCGATACCTCCGATGGGATTTGCTCCCTCTCAACCCTGCTATTAAGGCTGACGTCGCAGCAGGGGTGGCAGGAGCAGCTTAAGTTATTGGAAGAAGAGTTAACCCAGAAATCATTGCATTGGCCAAGTAAGCGGCTGAAAGCGCTTTGTGGCAAGGATGGTTATTCCGGCATCCCTCATCCACAGACCAAATCTGTGGATAAGGGCAAGCTGCCTGAGAAGTCGATAGAGCACTGGGCGACAAGGTTTCATAGTTGGATGACGTCAATCTAAACCTATAGAAAGAGCTCACAACAAGATGATCTATGTCTACATTTGAGACCTGAATATCTTGATGTTGTACAAATTTCGGCACACCATGTCATCAATTTGATTATATTTATGGTGCCGTATGAGATACACAGCTAAACCTTCTTCTCTCTTGGTCGGAGCGCATGGTTAGCTCGCCCTCTCAGCGTGTCGAGGATTTGAGCCTTGCCCTGTGCTTGCTATCTGCTCTGGGCTTCGGCGATTGGGTGAACGGCGTTGCGAATCGCCCACCGCGCTAAGCAACCCCAAGATGAATGTGCTTGCCCCGATCTGCCGTGCAATCCACGCCAAAAAACCAGTTGCCATTCGCTACCACTCGATGAGCGGGGGTGAGTCCGAACGGATCATCGTGCCCTTCGTCCTGGTAGACACCGGCTTACGGTGGCATATCCGAGCCTTTGATCGGAAGAGCAGCGAGTTCCGCGACTTCGTAGTCACACGCATAGAAGCGCCAACCTTGCTCGGCGAAAGAACCCAAGGCCAACGAGAGCCAGGTCAACGACATTCAGTGGACGCGTATGGTCGAGCTGGAACTCGTTCCCCATCCACGTCTGGCTCGACCCGAGATCATCCGGATGGACTATGGGATGAATGATGGCTCAATCCGGATGCGCGTACGCGCGGCGGTGGCGGGCTATATGTTGCTGCGCTGGAGCGTGGACTGCTCGCCCGATCACAGCCTCAAAGAAGAACAGTTCCGCTTGTGGCTCAGCGAACCGCTGGCGCTGTACGGAGTAGAGAATGCGAAGCTCGCTCCGGGGTATCAAGCCCCATTAGCGAAGGTATCACCCAAAGGATAAGAACAAGATGGCACACAACGTCACCAGCAAGAACGGCAACGGTGGGAACCTCGGCTTCGAGGCTGAACTTTTCAATGTTGCGTCGATCAAAGGTGGCGACTAATGAACAACGAACGCTATCCGCTGGAATTGGCTATTTCAGTTCAGGACTTTACGGCGTCAGGCTGGAAGGATGCGATTGCCCAAGCTACCCGCGAAGGATATTCGTCGATGTGGCAGGCACTGTCGGCTGCTGCGCGCAGTACCATTGAGCAAGGGCGAATTGAACACGGCAAGGTCTTATGGCTGCTTGCAGATGCCTGTTCTATGATGCTTTCACCGTCGAGCCCGAATGAACCCTTTAAGCCTTTTGCTGTTTTCCATGACCGCCGGTCGGTCATCCCGGATGACATGCCTGATTCCGACATTCTGTTCTTTGCCGCGATCGTCGATCTGGTGAACGACGACTGGCTGAAGGCGCGACTCAGCGATTTGGTCTGGTTGAAGGGCAAGCCTCGTAACACTTCATTCGCTCTAAAGGCCATCGACGCCTACCGCTGCCTTCCACTAGACACAGATACCTGGATACATGGAGGGCGTGACTGTTGGCCACGTGCCATCAGTCTGGCGCGGATGCTCAAAAGTGGTGCTGGAGATAGGCTCCAGCAAATGGAGGCGTCAATTGTCACTGCTTTTAACGCAGCGACCCGGGACGACGGTTTCCTTGGGCTTTGGCTTGCCGACCTTCTGAAGTCGAATGGTTTGGGGCGGGCGAACCGAGCCGATGTGGCAAGGAAGCTAGAAGTTTTGGCCCGCGAATTTGATTGTGAAGGTGATCTGCATAGGGCGCGGGAGTATTTTTCTGTTGCTACCGAATGGCATAAGGCCATTCCTGACGAGGTCAAAGCGGCAGAAATGACGGTGGCGGTCGCCGAAGGTTGGGTAAAAGAAGCCGTTGCACGCTCCACATCGGAAAGCCTGAGTCACATGGTGGCCGCGAGCTTTTACGAGAATGCCATCCAGACGTACCGAACGGTTCCCAGAGCCGAGCGCTCTACGCATCAGGTTGATGAGCGAATTGCCGAGTTGCGAGCCCACTTGAACGATTCTGGAGAGAGAGCTCTGGGAGAGATGAGACTCATTCAAACGTCCGGTGTCGATATCACCCAGCTCGTCGAAAACGCGAGGAAGTCCGTCACCGGAAAATCTGCACAACATGCATTGCTCGCATTTGCGAATCTGCATCGTGGTGTCAACGCAGAAGAACTGCGCAATAGAGCGCAGGAAAGAATGCGTCAGTATCCCTTGCAATCACTGTTTTCTGCGACCGTGATGAGTCGTGATGGGCGGGTCATTGCCAAGCGCCCTGCGATGAGCCTTGGCGGAGAAGAACTGACGGCAGACGACGAAATTGCGATCCGCGCTGAGATGATCCGTGACTACGGCATCCTGGTTAGTATTGTGGTGCAAGGCGACATCTGGCCAGCCTTGGAAGTGCTTTTGCTTGAACATCGGTTGCGGGAGGCCGATTTCATCGAATTGGCCCGCCACTCACCCATCGTGCCCAAAGAGCGGGCTGGTCTTTTCGGTAAGGCACTGTTTGCCGGTTACGAGCGTGATTTCGTTACAGCGCTGCATTTGCTGATTCCGCAGATCGAGCACTTGGTGCGCGAGCATCTCAAGCAGGCAGGAGCCAAGACCACGAACCTCGACAAAGATGGTATCCAGAACGAAAACGGAATGAGCACATTGCTGGACTTGCCAGAGGCCAAACAGGTATTCGGCAAGGATCTCGCCTTTGAGCTCGAGTCGCTGTTCTGTAATGCCTTCGGCCCCAATTTGCGTAACGAGTTGGCCCATGGGCTGCTCGACGAGGATGGATGCAACTCACCCTTCGCTATTTATGCGTGGTGGCTGGCATTAAGGCTCACCTTCAATACATGGTGGAACTCAGCGAACCCTATCTCTAGGCTTCCGGAAGGCAACGATAAGCAAGCAGCAGCACCGGACGTGGAGTCCGTTGAAGAATAAGGAGTACTGTAATGGCTTTTCTGTCGGAGGACGCCGTGCACCCCCTGTTTCAACAGGCCGAGCCGAGGCGTTGTCACTTTCTATCCCATGATATTGAGCCTATCATTGGACAAAAAAATAAGAACATCAGGTACTTCCACAGCACAAGTAAAGGCGAATCAAATGGAATTGATCATCATCATCTTTGTTGTCTGGGGTTGTTACGCCTTGTTCAGTAGAGCCAACAAGAAGACGCCACCCAATAAACAGAGCCAGGAACCACGCAACGAAGAAGTGCTGAATAAAAGGGATGTGCAAGTGCGAAGCGAGCCTGATGACGATGAGTTGGCCACCTTCACTATATCTGTCTCAACGTCTTACGGCGGACAAGAAACCAAAAGCAACAACAAAACCAAAGGGTGCTGGATCACCCCTGGAGAGCTCATATCTGTGGCCGGGCATGAAATTTGCGGAGGTTTTTTTTACTTCGGCGGTCGTTTGCCGGATCTGGATGGATATGGTGTCGAAGCATCATTAGTCGATTCCAGTCTTCCGATCTACCGTGACACAGACATGCTATATCAAGATGAAACGCTGGGCTACTGGCCTTCGTTCAATCGCCTCTCTGAGTCTTCGCGGGGTGCGTATCTGACATGGTTAGCAAGCGAGCGCGAGAACCCCAATGTACCGTTAGGCTATGTATTTATCTATTTCTACGGACTAGAGCGGCGCATCCTCGTTGATTCCAAGGAAGGGGGGGTTACAGACGCAGAATTCAAATCGATATACCAGGAACTCCAGCGGCTGCGGTCAATTTATGGGTCGAACAGGTCCTTTGCCGGCTACTCGCTCCGTCTAATGGAGCTGATGGCTCTCATGCGGCCTGGCGTGGTTGCGTTTGAGGAACAGGACGAGCAGCATCATGACTCATTGCTGTTTCGCTACCAACTGGCTACTCGGGTATCCAAGGGCGAACCGATACCTGCTCATCTTGCACTGACATGGATCAAGAACAGTCAGGAGTACACGCTTCGGACACCCGCGCGCCGATGCGCTGAGCAGTTTGCCACCCTATTTAAGCTACAGTATGCCGATCAGTTTGGGGACGGCATGATTGTCAAATCGAACAAAACGCGATTGACTCTCCACTACTATCCCGCCAGCGCAAGCCTGCGCGGATTTTCGCTGGAGCAGCCAGGCCTGCCCGACCCCAGTGTTCTGAAAGCACCAGTCAAGAAAATGATCGCGATTGCAGATACGTCCACCGAATTGCTGTCTGCTTACAGTCGCTATCTCGGTAAGAAGGGAGCGTCAGCTGACGATATCGAAGCGATGCTTCTGCTGCCAGACGCCCTCCTTAGCGTCCAAACACATCCGGTCCTAAAACGGTTTAAGAGCTGGGTTGACGAACAACTCGCGGGGCCATCAAAAGGCTTGGTTCGCTTGGCTGACCTTTGGAGGCAGATAGGCTTAGAGCCGCCTGAACGTTTCAACAAAAAAGAAATGGAACTCATAACGACACTGGAAGCTAAAGCAGGCTTTGGTGTTGCCCCAGATCCTCGCTATCACCATGCAAAGCCCGCTGTTGATGGCGACATAGTGCTGTTTCCAGAGGGGCATGGGCCGAACTTTGAGCCATCCCAAGCCTTTAATGAGACGAGCATGACGCTCCGCCTTGGGGCAATGGTTGCGGCTGTCGACAGCCATGTAGATAGCGCTGAGCTAAACACGCTCCAAATTCTGATCGATCATGACACGCACTTGTCTCCAATCGAAAAACGCTCACTACACGCCTATCTGCACTGGCGCTTGAATACTCCAGCCAACATGACAGGCCTGAAGGAAAGAGTCGGCGCTCTTGGAGATGCTGAGAAAGATGTCGTGCGACACATTCTCGTGAGAGTTGCTTTTGCTGATGGCAAGGTGACTCCTGACGAGATCAAGCAGCTTGAGAAACTCTATACCGCTCTGGGCTTTGATAAAACGCAGGTTACGGCGGATGTACACAAGTTCACCTCCAGCAAGGGTGCACCTGCGTCTGCAACCCCCACCAGTAAGACGACAACACAGAAACCAGGCTTCGCTCTTAATGATGAGCTCTTGGCGCTTCATGCTTCTGAGACCGAGAGTGTGCAAAGCCTCCTAGGAACCATCTTTGTTGACGATACGCCTGAGGAGCAGCACGTCATCGCTGAGGGGGAGCCTATTGCAGCTGACACGGGCGGATTGGATCAAGCACACAATTCCTTGTTCGAGCAGCTGATCACTAAGGAGCGCTGGGATCGCAAGGATGTACTGGCTGCATGCGAGTCATTGAAGCTCATGCTAGATGGCTCAATTGAGACTATTAATGACTGGGCTTACGAGCAGGTCGACGCCCCAGTTATTGACGATGACGAAGACATCTATATCGACCTGGAAATTGCCAACGAACTAAAAGCAGGTTAGCGCCATGACAGTTAAACGCATTCGCATCAAAGAGCGAGACGCCATTATTCAATCGCTGAAATCTGGCGTTACCCCCAAGGTTGGCATTCAGCACATTCAGGTTGGGCGTTCAAACGAAATAAGAGCCCTGCTACAGGATATCGATCGTGTAGTAGAAGGGGGCTCGGCGTTTCGCCTGATAATTGGAGAGTACGGCTCGGGTAAGACCTTCTTCCTCAGCGTAGTGCGAGCTATCGCGCTGGAGAGAAAACTGGTGACCGTCAATGCCGACCTCTCCCCCGATCGTCGCATTCATGCGGTGGCCGGCCAGGCCCGTAATCTGTACTCTGAGCTGATGCGTAATCTGGCAACGCGTAACAAGCCGGACGGCAATGCGCTCACGAGCGTGGTAGAGAAGTTCATCACCCAGGCCCGCAAGGACGCCGACGCGCGTGAAGTCGGCGTGACAACGATTATTCACGACAAGCTGGCCGAGCTAACCGAGATGGTCGGAGGCTATGACTTTGCGAAGGTGATCGAAGCGTATTGGAATGGACACGAGCAAGGCAATGACGCACTGAAAAGTAACGCGATCCGTTGGTTGCGCGCTGAGTACAGCACCAAAACCGATGCCCGTCATGACCTAGGTGTGCGGACGATTATCTCGGATAGCTCGTTCTATGATGCTTTGAAGCTGATGAGCCTGTTTGTTCGTCAAGCTGGTTACAGCGGCTTGCTAGTCAACCTCGATGAGATGGTGAACCTATACAAGCTCAACAGCAGTCAGGCGCGCACCTCAAATTATGAGCAGATCCTGCGCATTCTGAACGACTGCCTGCAGGGCTCCGCCGAGCATTTAGGGTTCCTACTTGGTGGGACTCCTGAATTCTTGCTAGATCCGCGCAAGGGCCTGTATAGCTACGAAGCATTGCAATCCCGTTTGGCGGAAAACAGCTTTGCCCAGCGTACGGGCTTAGTGGATTACTCCTCGCCATCACTGCACCTGAATAACCTGACCCCCGAAGAGTTATACATATTGCTGAAGAACTTGCGGCATGTGTTTGCTAGCGGTGACCCTGAGGCTTACCTAGTGCCCGATGAGGCGCTACATGCATTCCTCCAGCATTGCAGCCTGACAATCGGCGACGCTTACTTCCGAACGCCTCGTAATACCATCAAGGCCTTTTTGGATATGCTGTCGCTGCTGGAGCAAAACCCTCAATTGGACTGGAATGGTTTGGTCGGTACCGTTGAGATCGAAAAGGACCTGCCGAGCGACTTTGAGGAAGCCGAAGAGGGTTCCGATGGGGCGGACGGTGATCTAGCTAATTTCACGCTATGAACGCGGTCTACCACCAGCTTCACCCCTTGGTTCAGAAGTGGATCTTTAAACAGGGGTGGTCGGATCTCCGCGAGATACAGAAACGGGCAATCCCGCCTATTCTTGCAGGTGATTGTGATGTGCTGATCAGTGCATCAACGGCAGCAGGTAAGACGGAGGCCTTCTTCCTGCCGGCCTGTTCAGCCATTGCCGATACCACAGGTGGTTTCGGCATCCTCTACATCAGCCCCCTCAAGGCGCTAATTAACGACCAGTATCGAAGACTCGAAGGCTTGTGCGAGATGCTGGATATGAAGCTCACACCTTGGCATGGGGATAGCGCTCAGTCGAAAAAAAAGGCCGCTCGCAAATCTCCGTCCGGCATATTGCTGATTACTCCTGAATCTCTGGAGTCGTTGCTGGTTAGAGAGCCTGGATGGGTCAAGCAGGCTTTCGGCTTGCTGCAGTACATAGTGATTGACGAGTTCCATGCGTTCATCGGTACCGAACGCGGCCAGCACCTGCTGTCACTGCTTAATCGCCTTGAGCACCTGATTGGCCGGCACGGCAATCCCATACCCCGAGCAGCATTAAGTGCTACCCTCGGCAACCTAGAAAGCGTACCCGCCTCACTGCGCCCAGATAAAGGGCTATCGTGTGCCACGATCTGCAGCACGCACTCCGAAGCTGAATTGAAAATGGTAGTTAAAGGTTACCGGGATCCTCTCATACTGGAGGCTCCGAAGCCGGGAGACGAGGTACCCTGCAGTGCCGAAGACGCGATCTGTGAGGAGCTGTATCGAGTTTGCCGTGGCGGGTCGCACTTGGTCTTTGCCAACAGTCGCAAACGCACCGAAAGCCTGGCAGCCAAACTAAGTGATCTTTGTGAGGCTCAGGCCGTGCCCAATGAGTTTTTCCCACACCACGGGTCTCTGTCCAAGGAAGCCAGAGAAACCCTCGAGGCGCGCCTACAAAAAGAGACGCTACCCACGACGGCGGTATGCACCATGACTCTGGAATTGGGGATCGATATAGGCAAGGTGAACTCTGTGGTTCAGGTCACAGCTCCGCATACGGTTTCAAGTCTGCGACAGCGTCTGGGGAGGTCAGGGCGTCGAGGAGGCCCTGCAATCCTACGCATGCTGATTGCGGAGGATGAGCTACATCCCAACTCCAGCCTTGTTGATAAGCTACGGATGGAGTTGCTGCAGTCCATAGCAATGATCCGATTGCTGGTTGCAGGAAAATGGTTTGAGCCAGCAGACACAGAGCAGTTTCATTTCTCAACCCTGTTGCATCAGGTGCTAGCGGTAACAGCTCAGTGGGGCGGCGTTCGTGCTAATCAGTTGTATCGAACGCTTTGCCAGACCGGCCCTTTTCAGCAAGTCACAGTTGATCACTTCAAACAGCTCCTGACCCAGATGGGCAAGGATGAACTCCTGACCCAGTTGTCCAGCGGCGAGTTGGTGTTAGGGCTTCAGGGGGAGCGGCTGGTGAGCCACTATACCTTTTACGCGGTATTCAAAACTCCCGAGGAATTTCGCGTTGTTGCCAGCGGTAAGACGCTGGGCACGCTGCCGATCGACACGATGATTCTGGTTGACCAACACATCGTCTTTGGCGGCAAGCGCTGGAAAGTTGTCGACATAGATACAGACAAGAAGGTGATTAACGTCGAACGAGCTAAAGGCGGCGAGCCACCCAAGTTTGGCGGTTCCGGGATGGGCATCCATGACGTGGTGCGCCAGGAGATGTTCAGTATCTACCGTGACGGCGATTATCGAATCGCCGCAGGGGGGAGCAAGATGGATTTCTTGGATGACATGGCTAGGGATCTGTTTGCCGAGGGACTGGGTTTATTCAATGACCTGAATATTGATAGCGAGCCAGTGGTTCAGCAAGGGCAGTATGTTTACGTGTTTCCATGGCTTGGCGACAAGGTGGTGAACACATTGGTGGCTCTGCTCACCCGGCAGGGCTATCAGGCCTGCGCCTTTGCTGGTGTCATTGAGATAGAAAAGGCCGATGCTAAGCAGGTGCGTAATGACTTACTGTCTTTGCTAGATGGCCAACTTCCCTCCGCGACCGAACTGGCTGCATTGGTGCCAGAAAAAGAGATCGAAAAGTATGATGAGTACCTTCCGGAAGCGCTTCTCGAGGAAGGCTACGGGCGGCGCGCCTTTGACGTCGATGCTGCCCTCTGTTGGGTCGGTAAGGTGTGCCGTGACTGGTGTGGCAATACCGGAGGTGCTGCGTGCAAGCCACGCCATGGGCCGAATGCATGACTGACGCAGAGCGGTTGGATGTGTTCCGGATTTCTGCTTAGCGCCAGCGTTGGCGAGGGTCGACTTGCAGTTCTTGGGTATTTCGCCCGGTATGAAACTGCGTTGGTTTCATAGCTGGATGTCGGTAGTGTAATGGGCATCGGATCACCGAGTGGCTGGACAGTTCCCGTCTTTGGGAAACAACCCCTTGAAGTGTTTATCTTCATCCAGCAATTGTCTGCTGTCTGCGCGGGAAAACTGCCCTTCCAGTACCTGCAGCAGCGAGGCCGGTGTCGCCAGCAAAGAGAAGGCGCAGCTTGACGGAGAGCCGCTCGAAGCCCTGTGAGCTATTCGAAAACCGGTGAACGGGCAAGATAAGGCCGGCCGTCGGCCATGACGTTTATTATTCTGGGTCTGGTGCCGGTGCCAGCCAAGCAGACTTGAAATCGAACCAACCAAGGGCGTTGAGTCTGACGCCCTGGGCCCCCAGCGGCCGTTGCAGGCGCAGCCAGTGGTGGAATAACGGCTGCAACCACCCCTGCCCGATGCGCCGGGCCAGCCAGGGCTCAAGTGGATTTGACCCCATAGGTCCAGACACTTTTTCCCGCTTAGGGTTGTGATACCCGACTGCGCAGAAATTCCCGTGGTGAACGGTATCCCAAGGCGCTGTGCGGGTGGTGCTCGTTATAATGCTCAAACGCGATAGCCAAATTGCCTACCGCTGTTCGGCTATCCGGTTTTGGCATCATCTCGATATAGTCTCGCTTCATCGTCTTCACGAAGCTCTCCGCTATACCGTTACTCTGTGGGCTTCTCACTGCTGTCGTTCTGGGCTCCAACCCGATTTCTCGTGCAAACGCGCGGGTCTCATGGGCTCGATACGCCGAGCCATTATCAGTCAGCCACTCCACCGGTGATGCCGGCAACGAATCCCCAAAGCGATGTTCGACAGACCTCAGCATGACATCTTGCACAGTGTCACTATCGTAACCCCCAGTACTGGCCGCCCAGTCCAACGCTTCCCTATCGCAGCAATCCATGGCGAACGTGACACGTAGTTTTTCACCGTTATCGCAGCGAAACTCGAAGCCATCTGAGCACCACCGTCGATTGCTCTCCTTGACGGCAACACGCCCCTTATGTGCCTGCTGGGCCAATGGTGCAGCTGGTTTTCTTTCCAGCAGCAAGCCATGTTCGCGCATGACGCGATATACCCGCTTAGCGTTTACCACAGGTTGTTCTGTTGCCTCAGACTGACGCCGTAACAGCGCCCAGACCCGGCGATAGCCATAGGAGGGAAGCTCTGCCATCGCCTCCATGATACGGCCAAGTAAGGCTGCATCATCACGCTGGCGATGATGACGACCATCTTGCCAACCCGGTTTTCGATGAACACGAACGGATAGCTGCGCACGCGATACATTAAGAGCCTGGCTCACAGCACTTAATCGTCGTCCCCCGGCAACAAGGGCGCATGCGCAATCCATTTTTTTGCTCGACCATACTCCACGGCTTCTTTGAGGATCTCGTTCTCCATGGTCTTCTTCCCGAGCAGACGCTGAAGCTCTCGGATCTGCTTGATGGCAGCAGCCAACTCGGAAGCAGGAACAACATCCTCACCGGCGGTGATCGCCGTGAGAGACCCTTCTTGGAATTGCTTACGCCATTTGAAAAGCTGGTTTGCGTTGACGTCGTGCAAGCGAGCAACATGAGAGACGGTCATCCCGGGCTCAAAGGTCTGCTGCACGATGGCGATCTTTTCTTGTGGAGTCCGGCGTCGACGGCGCTCGGCCCCTGTTAACACTTCGACCATCTTCTCGTTGTGACTAGTACTGAACATAGCTCCAAGACTACCTCTTAAGTTAAGAGGGGCGAAGTGTCTGGATCTTCAAGGGGCCAATCTATCAAGCACCCGCTCTCCCTGCCGCCAGTGCGCTTGCACCCGCAACAGCTCGTCGGCATCGTCCGCCGCCATCACCCGGCGCAGCAGCGGCAACCCCAGCAGCCAGGTCATCAGGGTGAAGTCCGCCGGCTTGCCCAGGTTCATGGATCCCAGCCACAGATCCGCCTCCACCTCGCCCCGGCACCAGTCCGCGTAGGACACACAGCGGCACTCCAGCCGTATGCACTGCTCGGCCAGCAACTCGCCCATCACCCCGGCCAGCAGCGGGTATTCCGGTTGATCGGCGTAATAGCAGAGCACCAGGGTCGTTTCCGGCAGTGGTTCGCCGGGGCTGTCATCGAGATGATGCCAGCCGGTCAGCAGGCTGGCGGCCGGACTCCAGAACCGGCTGGCCGGGCTGTCCACCCTGGCCAGGATCTGAAACGGCGAGCAACACTGCTGCAGCCAACGCCGCCGCGCCGGGTTGCCCCAGTGGCGCGAGCGGGGATCACAGAGCAGAAAGTAGCCCCCCTGCTCCAGCTCCCGCTCCCGTTCCGAGGGCTCAGCATCGGGCCTCAGCCCCTGTGCCGGCTCCAGCTTGAGGCTGCAAATCTGGAGGGAGCCCTGCGCGGTGCCCGCACCCAGCTCCGGCAACTGCCAGATCTCCACCTCATCGAGCAGGGCGCGGTAGCCGAAGTAATCGTCGAAGGCGCTGAGCTTCAGGCAGAGGGCATCCTGCCGGCTGACGCGGTACGGGCCCGTGCCCAGCGGCAGGCTGGCAAACTCGGGGCGGATGGCCTCTTCAGCCGGCAGGATCAGGGCACTGTGATGGGCCAGCAGCCAAGGCAGCCGGCAGTCCGGCTCCGTCAGGTCGATGCGAATGGTCCGCTCGCCCTGTGCCGTCACTGCGGCCAGGTGGGCAAACAGCGGCTGCTGCCGCAGCGCCAGCAGGCTGGCCACCACATCGGCGGCGACCATCAACCGGCCATGGTGAAAGCGTACCGCCGGGCGCAGGTAAAAGGTCCAGTGGGCCTGATTGTCGCTGTGCCAGTGGTGCGCCAGATCCGGCTCCAGTTCCCCATTATCCTCATTTATGCGGGTCAAGCCGTTGAAGATCTGCCGCAGCAGGTGGATTTCGGTCCGGCGGTTGGCGTGCTGGGGATGCAGATCCACCAGTGGCCGGTAATAGGGCACCCGCAGCAGCTGGCGATCATTGTGGCTGTGCTGGCCCAGCTGGGAGCGGATGAGCGCGGCCAGCTGGCGCGGATCGGCGCCCAGGGCCTGGACGGCGGCGTCCAGCTCGCCTGCCTCCAGTAGGGTGCTGGCCCGGGCCTGATCCAGCTGGGCCTCGCTGACCAGCAGCTGTAGCCGGGAATGGCGACCACGTCCCGCCTCACCCTGCCAGGCGAGCCAGCCGGCCTGGCTCATCTGGTTAAGCAGGACGCGTACATGCCGCCGGGTGCAGAACAGGGTCTCGGCCAGGCTCTGCAGGGTGGTGTCCGCCGCCTGCAGGTCGAAGCGCCTGAGCAGACGCAGGTAGTGTTGTTCCAGACGCTGTTGCATAAGGGGAGATCTTCTGGTGGATTTTAAGCAATTTTTAATATCCCTAATATTGCCCACACTATCCAGGCAATCAAGTAAACAACCAGCACGCGGAGACACCACTATGATCCATATGACACTTTCCCATTTCTATTTCATGCTGTTGCAGCGCCTGCCGCGTGGCCGCTTCCTAGATCCACACCAAGCCGAGCGACAATTGCAGTGGCTAATGCAGTGGGATCTGGGCGAGATGAGCGCCGAGAAATACCGGCATCACTGGTGAGGAAAAACGGCAGGTGGGATGGGCGTTGTTTCCTAAATCCGGGAACTATCCGGCCACTCGGTGATCTGATCTCTTAGGTCAACTGCAGGGAGCGTCAGATGGGCAAGTCCAAGCACAAGATCAGTAACTGGAAACAGTACAACCAAGCCTTGGTGCAACGCGGTTCGCTAACCATCTGGATGACTGAGCAAGCCATCAAGCACTGGCATTGCCAGACCCATCATGGCCGCCGGGGACGTGGCTTTCACTACAGCGATAGCGCCATCGAGACCGCGCTGATGCTCAAGGGCGTGTTCAAGCTGCCACTGCGCGCCTTGGAGGGGTTCATTAACTCGCTGTTCAAACTGATGCAGGTTCCCTTGCAGTCGCCGGACTACAGTTGCATCAGCAAGCGCGCCAAGACGGTAGAGATCAAGTACCGCCTGCCCAGCCAAGGCCCGGTTGCTCACTTGGTGATTGATGCCACCGGCCTCAAGGTCTACGGCGAAGGCGAATGGAAAATTCACAAGCACGGCAAGGAGAAACGGCGCCTTTGGCGCAAACTCCATCTGGCCGTGGATGCTGCCAGCCATGCCATCGTCGCGGCCGAAGTCAGCCTCGACACGGTGGCCGATAACGAGGTGCTGCCGACATTGCTCAATCCCTTGCGGCGCAAGATCGAACAAATCAGTGCCGACGGCGCTTATGACACCAAAGAGTGTCACGCCCTGCTGAAGAAGAAGGGAGCCAAGGCCACCATCCCGCCGAGAAAGAACGCCGCGCTGTGGGAGGAAGGTCATCCCCGCAACGAAGCCGTCAAAGCGCTGAAAGCCGGTGAGCTGGAACAATGGAAAAAGGACTCCGGCTATCATCAGCGTTCGAAGGCCGAAACCGCCATGTATCGCTTCAAGCAGCTCATCGGACCGAAACTGAGCCTGCGGGATTACAACGCCCAAGTGGGGGAAATCCTGGCCGGAGTCAAAGTCATGAACAAGGTCATTGGCCTTGGTATGCCTGTTCGGCAGCCCATCAATTAAGCGAGGCGAACCGCCTGGGGACAGGCTGTCCCCCCTCTGATTTGATCAACATCGCCGGTGGGATGCGCTGCTTCAAGTCGAGATTTGAGTCAATTGTGTGCAGCCAAGAGCGACCTGTGTTCGACGAGGATGAAGTAGATATCGACCTAAATCCGTAGCTAGGCACTGACTGGATGCCGCACGTCCAGGAAAAAGTATCTGGCCACAAGGCAACACAAAAGGTTGTTGCGGTGTCGACTCCAGCAAATTTGGCCGTAATGGTTTCAATGTTGTTCTGCCAATAAACCGGTTAGATGTATTGATTACCGACTGCGGGATCAGTACCCATGACCGCTAGATACTGGAAAAAGCAGGAGTTGAAGTTATCATGGTATAGGCGAGTTTCATTGTCATATGCTGCTATGCGGTAGTTCAACTTAAATTTAAACTAAGGATATTCTGTGCAGAAGAGAATTTATTTTAAAGGCTGTTTGTTTGATTTAGATGGAACACTGGTTGATTCTACGTCAGCGGTTAATCGAGCGTGGACTATGCTTGCTAAGCGTAATCAGTTGAATGTTGAGTACGTTCTTAGTGTCATTCATGGTCGTCCTGCAAGTGAATCAATTAATGAGTTACTTAGCGGCAAAACGCAGGAGCATATCGATGCGGAGATTGTGTGGTTGCAGAATGAAGAAACCAAAGATACAGATGGTGTGGTGCCGATTGATGGGGCCATTGATTTATTGAACATGCTTGATGGGTTTGGAATACCTTGGGCCATAGTTACTTCAGGTACAATACCTGTAGCAGAAGCCCGCCTGAAAGCAAGTGGTATACGGCAACCTGATATATTTATCACTGCAGAAAGAATCACCTATGGAAAGCCTAATCCTGAGCCATATTTATTGGGGGCCAATGAGCTTGGTCTTGATATCAGAGACTGTATAGTGTTTGAAGATGCGCCGGCAGGTATTAAGGCAGGATTGGCTGCAAACAGTTGCGCAACCATTGGTATATTAAGTCACGCCATGCCTGAAGATCTTCTAAATGTAGAATGTATAAAAAATTACCGTCAGATCGATATCCATCAAGGTTCAGGTTGCAGCATATTGAAAATCAATGCTAAATAGGTGTTCCGAATACTAGATCACAGAAGGCGTGAACTCAGTCCGGGAGCTGGTTCTCTGACTTAGGAAACAACGCTTGGTTTTAGGAAAAAGAGCCGCGGATGCGCTGATTAATTTACCGAGAATATGCTCGGTAAAGACCTTCAACCAAGCCAGTGGTTCATCCGATGTCGCAATGACATCGTTCAAATCGCTTACAAGACGTAAAAAAATCCGGAACCCATCACAGGTTCCAGATTTTCTTACTGTTGGGGCTCGGCCAATGGATCCAGAGCTGATCAGCCTTGTCTCCAAGGCGGGCCCGTCTGCTAGGTTAAAGGAGGTAGGTGCTTAGGCCTTCCACGCCTTCCAGGTGTTGATCAGGCTGTTTGTGGAGCTGTCGTGGCTGCTGATGGGTTCGGCAGTGTTCAGCTCCGGCAGGATCTTGTTGGCCAGCTGCTTGCCCAGCTCCACGCCCCACTGATCGAAGCTGAAGATGTTCCAGATGATGCCTTGCACGAAGATCTTGTGCTCGTACATGGCGATCAAGGCACCCAGGGTCTTGGGGGTCAGCTGTTTGAACAGGATGGAGTTGGTCGGGCGGTTGCCGTCGAACACCTTGAACGGCACCAGGTCCTTGACCTCGTCCAGGGTCTTGCCGATGGCCAGGAACTCCGCTTCCACCTGTTCCTTGCTCTTGCCGAAGGCCAGGGCCTCGGTCTGGGCGAAGTAGTTGGCCAGCAGCTTGGGATGGTGATCGCCGATGGGGTTGTGGCTGATGGCCGGGGCCAGGAAATCGCACGGGATCAGCTTGGTGCCCTGGTGCATCAGCTGGTAGAAGGCGTGCTGGCCGTTGGTGCCCGGCTCACCCCAGATGATGGGGCCGGTCTGGTAGTCGACCTTGTTGCCGTTGCGATCCACGTACTTGCCGTTGGATTCCATGTTGCCCTGCTGGAAGTAGGCGGCGAAGCGGTGCATGTACTGGTCGTAGGGCAGGATGGCCTCGGTTTCGGCGCCGTAGAAGTTGTTGTACCAGATACCGATCAGGGCCAGCAGCACGGGAACGTTCTGCTCGAAGGCGGTGGTGGCAAAGTGCATGTCCATCTCGTAGGCGCCTTGGTGCAGGGCTTCGAAGTTCTCGAAGCCCAGTGACAGGGCGATGGGTAGACCGATGGCGGACCAGGAGGAGTAACGGCCACCGACCCAGTCCCAGAACTCGAACATGTTGGCGGTGTCAATACCGAACTCGGCCACGGCCTTGCCATTGGTGGACAGGGCCGCGAAGTGCTTGGCTACATGAGCCTCGTCACCGGCGGCTTTCAGGAACCAGTCGCGGGCGCTGTGGGCGTTGGTCATGGTTTCCTGGGTGGTGAAGGTCTTGGAGGCCACCAGGAACAGGGTGGTTTCCGGGTCGACCTTTTTCAGCGTCTCGGCGATGTGGGTGCCGTCGACGTTGGAGACGAAGTGCATCTGCAGGTGGTTCTTGTAGGGGCGCAGCGCCTCGGTGATCATCACCGGGCCCAGGTCAGAGCCACCGATACCGATGTTGACCACGTGCTCGATGGCTTTGCCGGTATAACCCTTCCACTCGCCGGAGATGATCTTCTCGCAGAAGCCTTTTATCTTGGCCAGCACGGCTTTCACGTCCGGCATCACGTCCTTGCCGTCGACCTGGATGGGGCGGTCGGAACGGTTGCGCAGGGCCACGTGCAGCACGGCGCGGCCTTCAGTCCGGTTGATTTTCTCGCCGTTGAACATGGACTCGATGGCACTGGACAGGTCGGTTTCCTTGGCCAGGTCCTGCAGCAGGGCCATGGTTTCCTGGGTGATGAGGTTCTTGGAGTAGTCGACCAGCATGTCGCCACCGAAGGTGGTGGAGAATTTGTTGAAGCGTTCGGCATCGGCGGCAAACAGATCCTTCAGCTGCCGCTCCTTGTTGGCGGCGAAGTGGGCTTCCAGTGCCTTCCAGGCCTGGGTCTGGGTCGGGTTGATGTTTTTCATTATTGCATGGGTTCCTGTGTTATTTGGAGATAGGCGCGATTATCGATGTGGAAACAAGCGTCAGCCGTAGCTGGCAAATTCGGCCACGGCCTGTGCTGTCTGGGCATTGGCAAGGTATTGAGTCAGCAGGGCTGGACTGACGGTCAGATCGTGGGCGCCGGCCAGCAGGGCCTGGGTCAGCTGTTCGGGGATGGCGAACGAGGCGGCCACTATCCGAGCGGGCAGTTGCTGCCGCTCCAGCAGCTCCCGCAACCGGCCGATAACGCGCTGGAAGTCGCCGCCTTCACGGTCGATGCGGTTCACGTAGGGGGCCAGGTAGTCGGCACCTTCCCGGGCGGCCAGGAAAGCCTGCCGTTCACAGTAGATGGCTGTGGCGCAGATGGCGCCGCTGGCGTCATCGGAACGCTTCAGCTGGTGGATGGCGGTCAGGCCGGCCGGTGACACCGGGATCTTGCAGTAAACTGCGCCCCAGCGGGACCAGAGCTGTCTCGCCTGTGCCACCATGCCGGCCGTATCGGTGGCCGTCACCTGCACAAACAGTTGGTGAGGGCGATCAAAGCCCAACGCCCTGGCTTGCCCGATGAAGTCGTCGGCCTTGATCCCGGCCTGGGCCAGCAATTTGGGGTTGCAGGTGATACCGTCCAGGCTGAGCTGGTGCACCCAGGGGCGTAATTCTTCGATGTTCGCTGAATCCAGATACAACATGAGCACTCCTTCAGTGTGAAATGCGGCATCTCCGCCCTGTCGAGGGTGACCCGTAGCTCCAGGGGGCAATCATATTGCCGCTGTTCGTCTCGTCTTTGACTGCTGTCATTCCCTAGCGGGTCCATGTGGCGCGGGCGAGACCATCCCGCGCAAGCCAGAAAGAATTTTCAACTTTCCCTGTTTACAAAGAAATGAAAACCAAGATCATTGATTTTGAAAATCAGATCAACAGTTTTGTAATGACCCACTGAAATCCTGCTCAGGTCATAATGAGTGGAGATCACAGACATGAGCATCACGATGGACGAAGAAATCAAACGTTGGACGGCCAAGCGCAAGTCCGCCTTGGTCATGGAAATCATTCAGGGCAAGACCACCGTCGCCGAAGCGGCTCGAGCCTTTGATTTGCCGCCCTCCGAGATTGAAGAATGGGTAGATGACGCCAAACGGGGCATGGAAAACGCCTTACGGGCCAAGCCACTGGATATTCGCGAGCAGTACGAGAAGCAGCTCAAGGAACTCCAGGAAGCTTATGGCGAGGCCATGCTGGAGTTACGCGCCAGAAAAAAGCTGGCCTCCCTGCTGGGCGAGGACGACAGATAGTCGCCGATGTTCAGCAGGGATTACGCGCAGAAGGTATTGATGTCTCCGTCAGCAAGCTCTGCCGCTGGTTTGGCCTGCCGCGTCGTAGTTGGTACTACCGCAGCGTCAAGGCCGCGCCCAAGCTTCAGGAGCATCTGGTCACCCCGATCAAAAACATGATTGAGGAGAACCCATCGTTCGGTTACCGGACGGTTGCAGCCCTGTTGGGGTTCAACAAGAACACGGTACAGCGCATCTTCCAGCTCAAGGGCTGGCAAGTTCGCAAGCGTCCGGTTGGGTTTCGCCCCCGGATCCAGGCCCTGCCTTCGGTGGCCTCAGCGCCCAACCAACGCTGGGCGACGGACCTATGCCGGATCTGGGCTGGTCGCGATGGCTGGTGTTCCTTGGCGCTGGTGATTGATTGCCATACCCGTGAACTACTGGGATGGCATCTCTCGCGCAGTGGTAAATCGAAAACGGCCGAGGCAGCGCTGGAGCAAGCCTTAATTGCTCGCTTCGGCAGCTTGGGACGAGTTGCATCGCCGTTTTTGTTACGTAGCGACAATGGGTTGGTGTTTACCAGCCGCAACTACACAGCACTGGTGAAGAGCTATGGGTTGCAGCAGGAGTTCATCACGCCGTACACGCCGGAACAAAACGGCATGGTCGAGCGGGTGATCAGAACGCTCAAGGAGCAGTGTGCCCATCGGCAGAGGTTCGAGACCTTGCAGCATGCCAGTCGGGTGATTGGCGACTGGATCCAGTTTTACAACCAGAAGCGTCCTCACCAGGCGCTAAAGATGAAAACACCGGCGCAGGCCTATGCCGAAGCCGCTTAGTTGTGCAGGAACGGCTGGGTCATTACAGTTTTTTATACATTTCGTATCTCTGCGGTGAGGCTATTGCTGTCATTCCTGCGCTCACGGGCGGCGAACTCGCTCAGTTCGTGCCAGGTCAGAACGATCTAAACCGGATCGCGGTCCAGGCTAGGTTGCTAACGGTTATCGATATGCCGCAAAAATAAGCGTGATCTGAATCACCAATTTAAAGCGCGCACAAAATAAAGCATATATAAAACAGTAGGATATGTTTAATTGCGCCCGAGGTGCCATTGTGCGGCCGCGATGTGTGTATGGGGAGGGAGGGGCAGTTGGGGCGCCTCAGGGAGTGGGGATGTCGTTGCCCCGTTTGAAAACCAGCGAAGCAACCGTAGCGGGAACAGGCATTCTAGGCTGGACAAAAAACGCCAACTTGGTCACATTATGAAAACCAAAATTAGCAAAGTGACGTTCAGTGTGAAAATATCAACTTACCGGGTCGCCAGCCAAACACGATAAGCGAACAGCTGCAACCTGGAACCAACCGCACGTCCGGCACCTTATCAACGGCAGGACGTGTCCCCTTCACAGATGGAGTCAACTTGAGGACTACACCATGGATGTAATTATTCATGCAGCGGAATGGTTCATTGCACTATTCCAAAAAGGCGGAGACGTCTTTGTCGGCATGGTTACCGGCATACTGCCGTTGCTGATCTCGCTGATGGTGGCGATGAACGCCCTGATCCAGTTCATCGGACAGGAGCGGGTGGAGCGCCTGGCTGCCAAGAGCGCCGGCAACCCGGTGTCCCGCTACCTGATACTGCCGGTCATCGGCACCTTCGTGTTCATGAACCCCATGACACTGAGCCTGGGTCGCTTCCTGCCGGAGCGTTACAAGCCGTCCTACTACGCAGCCGCATCCTACAGCTGTCATTCCATGAATGGCCTGTTCCCGCACATCAACCCCGGTGAATTGTTCGTCTATCTGGGCATTGCCAATGGCCTGACCACGTTGGGCATGCCGCTGGCTCCCCTGGCCATCAGCTACCTGCTGGTCGGTATGGTGAGCAACTTCTTCCGCGGCTGGGTGACCGACTTCACTACCGCCATGGTGGAAAAACAGCAAGGCGTTCGCCTCAGCACTGACGTCCACATTCGCGTAGCCGAGTAAGCCAACCAGGAGCAGACATCATGGCAAATTCATTGTACATCACCAAAGGCAGCGGCGGCTGGGGTGGTCCTCTGACCATCGACATCGAGCCGGGCAAGAAGGTCCTCTACATCACCGCGGGCACCCGACCGGACATCGTGGACCGCATGGTCGAACTCTCCGGCATGGAAGCGGTGGACGGTTTCAAGACCTCCATCCCGGATGACGAGATCGCGGTCGCCGTCATCGATTGCGGTGGCACCCTGCGTTGCGGCCTCTACCCCAAGAAGCGGATCCCGACGGTGAACATTCACTCCACCGGCAAGAGCGGCCCGCTGGCCAACTTCATCGAGGAGGATATCTATGTCTCTGGCGTGCAGCCGGACAACATCCAGCTGCAAGCCCAGGCCGGGAATGCGCCTAGCCAGCCGAAACAAGCGGCGAAACAAGAAGCGCCGCAATATGACAGCAGCAAGAAGCTGAGCGAGCAGAGCGACAGCCTGCTGGCCCGCATCGGCATCGGCATGGGCGGGGTGATGTCCACCTTCTTCCAGGCCGGCCGCGAAACCATCTTAAATACGAAAGGGGACTCCCTCCGACGTAGGTGGGAGGGGAATTTCGCCGGGGCGTCAGCCCCGCTGGTTTTGAATGTATTGCTTGATCACCTCCAACGGTGCTCCGCCGCAAGAGCCCGCAAAGTAAGAGCGTGACCAGAGTACGGGTTTGCTGTAAGCACCTCTCAAGTCCAGAAATTCATTACGCAGTCGCCTTGATGTGACCGCCTTTAACGAGTTCACCAGTACCGATAGCTGTACCGTTGGCGCGTACTCTATCAGCATGTGAACATGATCAGCCTCTCCGTCACACTCTTTCAGTTCCGCACCAAAATCTCTGCAAACCTCTGCCGCACACTGACCGAAGGAAGCGTGATGCAGATCCCCCAGTATCGGCTTTCGATACTTGGTGATAAACACCAAGTGTACGTGCAAAACGTAGGCCGCATGGCGTGATTTATTAATTTTAGTGAATTGCATTCTGTCACTCAATCGGGCTTAATAGATATGGCAATAATGCTACACACTGAGCGCTAAATGCAAATTCTGAAAGCCTACAAATTCCGACTCGAACCGACCGAACAACAAGCGCAACGCCTGCGCCAGTTGGGCGGTTGTGCTCGTTATGTCTGGAATCACGGGCTGGCAGAAACCAAACGCATTCTGGATGCTGGCGAAAAACTGCCTTCTGCCTTTGAGCTGAACAGGATGCTCACCAGTTGGAAGAAAGACCCAGAAATGGCCTTTCTGGCCGAGGCATATACCGACAACCTCCAGCAGAAGCTCAAGGATTTGCATGGCGCGTGGATGCGCTGCTTTGATAAGAAACTCGCCGCCAAGGCACCCGTATTCAAGAAAAAAAGCGACAACTGCGACGCTATCCGGTTCGTCAACTTCGACAAGTATTGCCGCCTTGAAAAGGGTCGCGTGAAGCTGCCTGCCGGGCTGGCGTGGGTCAAGTTCCGTCAGTCCCAGCCAGTTGAAGGGAAAATTAAAAACGCGACCGTCAGCCAAGCAGCCGGGCACTGGTATATCTCCTTTCAGGTCGAGCAGGAGACGCTTGAGCCAATTCACCCCTCCGGCTCAATGGTCGGGCTGGATGCGGGGATCGCCAAGCTCGCAACCCTGTCAGATGGCACGGTGTTTGAGCCCGTCAACAGCTTCAAAACCAATCAGACCAAGCTGGCAAGGCTCCAACGCCAGTTGAGCAAAAAGGTAAAGTTCAGCAGCAACTGGAAGAAACAAAAAGCCAAGATCCAGCGGCTGCATTCACATATCGCTAATACCCGCCGCGATTACCTTCACAAGGTCACAACGACTATCAGCAAAAACCACGCGATGATCGTCATTGAGGATTTGAAGGTTGCCAGCATGTCAAAATCAGCAGCGGGCACGACCAGCCAGCCGGGGCGCAACGTCCGGGCAAAATCAGGGCTGAATCGTTCGATATTAGATCAGGGCTGGTTTGAGCTGCGCCGCCAGCTCGAATATAAGCAGGCATGGCGAGGCGGTCAGGTGTTGGCGATAAACCCGGCCTACACCAGCCAGCAGTGCGCCTGTTGTGGGCATACTGCGAAGGATAACCGCCAGACGCAAAGCCAGTTTAAATGCGCTGCGTGTGGTTATGAGGCGAACGCCGATGTGAACGGCGCTCGCAATATTTTAGCGGCGGGACACGCCGTTTTAGCCTGTGGAGGCGTGGTGCAATCAGGCCGCCCGATGAAGCAGGAACCCGGTACTGCGCGAGCAGCTATCACCCAGTAATGGGAATCCCCCTCCTGTGACGCGAAGCGCTAAGGTGGGGGAGGATGTCAACGATACGGTGCTGCGCTCCATCCTGCCCTTCATGGCGTTCGTGTCCATGTTGATCGGGGTCATCCTGGCCTCCGGGGTGGGTGATGTGATTGCACATGCCCTGATCCCGCTGGCCAAGAGTCCCGTTGGCCTGATGACCCTGGCGCTGATCTGTTCCTTCCCGTTCCTGTCACCCTTCCTTGGCCCGGGCGCCGTCATCGCGCAGGTCATCGGTGTGCTGGTAGGGACCCAGATCGGTCTTGGCAACATTCCGCCGCACCTGGCACTGCCGGCCCTGTTCGCCATCAATGCCCAGGCTGCCTGTGACTTCATCCCGGTAGGTCTGAGCCTGGCCGAAGCCAAGCCGAAAACAGTCCAAATCGGGGTGCCGTCCGTGCTTTACTCACGGTTCCTGACCGGAGCGCCGACCGTACTGCTGGCCTGGCTCGCCTCCTACTTCATCTACCAATAACGCTCAAACGAGGACTGAAATGACTATGTTGTACCAAACCCAAGTGACCAAGATCGGCGAGTTTGCTGCCGAAGCCCTGGATGACAACATGATGATACTGTTCGATGACAATGCCCCGGCAGACGTAGCGGACTACTGCTACATCCATCCGCACGCAGCGCTGTTGGATGACATCAAGGTGGGAGGGGATTTCGTTCTGGGTCAGACACGTTTTCCCATCACGGCGGTAGGCGACGTAGTCAACCAGAACCTCGGCGAATTGGGTCACATCACCATCCGTTTCGATGGCGCCGATGAAGCGGAATACCCAGGAACCGTGCATGTGAGCGGCACTTGCCCGACAGTCCCGGAACTGGAAATCGGCACCGAAATCACGTTTGAACTGAACTGAACAATCAAGACTCACGCTCCCCCTGCATCATTGAGTTAGCGGCTCGAAGCAGGGGGGCGCGAGATACAGCAATCGAGGAGAGTAACATGTCAAAAGTAGCACTGGTAGTTGGCGGCGGTAAAAGTCTGGGCGCCTTCCTTTGCAAGGGGCTGGCCGAGGCCGGCTATCGGGTGGCAGTCGCAGATATGGACGCCGACAGCGCCAAGCTCACCGCCAGCGAAATCGCCGAGGTGCATGGTGCTGAGAACGTGATGGCCGTGCAGGCCAATGCCACCCAGGAAGCGGATGTGCAGCGCATGGTCGGTGCCGTCGATGATCGCTTCGGGCGCATCGACCTGCTGGTCTACAATGCCGGCACGGCGACCGCGGCCAAGATCGATCAGTTCCCGTTGGATGCTTGGTACCGCTCCATCGAGGTGAACCTGACCGGTTACTTCCTGTGTGCCCGTGAGGCTTCCAAGGTGATGATCCGCCAAAATGGCGGCCGCATCATCCAGATCAACTCCAAGTCCGGCAAGGTGGGCTCCAAGCACAACTCCGGCTACTCGGCAGCCAAGTTTGGCGGTGTCGGTCTGACCCAATCGCTGGCGCTGGACCTGGCCGAGCACAACATCACCGTCCACTCCCTGATGCTGGGCAACCTGCTCAAGAGTCCCATGTTCCAGTCCCTGCTGCCGCAATACGCGAAAAAGCTGGGCATCCCCGAGGATCAGGTGGAGCAGGTCTATATCGACAAGGTGCCGCTCAAGCGTGGCTGCGATTTCCAGGACGTACTGAACGTGCTGAAGTTCTATGCCAGCGACGAGGCCAGCTACTGCACCGGCCAGTCCATCAACATTACCGGTGGTCAGGTGATGTTCTAGTGGTCAGGTGATGCTCTAGTTCCAACTGTGTGGGAAACTCCTGAGAACCTAATCTTTTGGCAGTGTGTCGTACACTGCCTTTTTTCATTGTGAGGTGCTAAATGGATGCCATTAATCTTCTGATCGTGTTTGCCCTGGTGGCCTGGGGATTGCAGATCGGCCTGGGCTTTTTTCAGGTACGGGCTTTCAATCGCATGCTGCAGGACATGAGCCTCAAAGGCTCGGTGAAGATCGGCCGCACGGCCTCCCGCTGGCGCCCGCGCACCCTGGTGGTGCTGGCCCATGATGCCAACGGCGTGATTGTCGATGCCAAAATCATGCGTGGCCTGACCATCTTCGCCAGACCCCAGACGCTGGACACTCTGGTGCATGCCCGTATCCCGCTGACCGAGCGACAACTGGCCGAACTGGCACCGCCGGTACGCGAAGCGGTAACCTGCGCGCTGTCAATAAAATGACAATTCGGTTGTCATATAATTTTCATTATGAAAATTTCAGTGTACATTCTTAGGAAATGAAGCCTATGGCTTTTTAAATTCAGCATATAGGGATTCAGGTATGTCCATTGAAACTCGTCGAGAAATGTTGGTGCGTTATCTGCGCGAACATGGCAGAACGTCAGTCAACGATTTGGCCGCCCATTTCAACATCACCGGCGCCACGGTGCGCAGCGATCTGCGGCATCTGGAGCAGGCCCAGCTGGTAGTCCGCCGCTATGGCGGCGCCGAGGCGTTCACCCAGCCGGCGCTGGAAGATCACTCCATGGACGAGAAAACCGTGCTCAATCTGAACACCAAGCAGCGCATCGGCGCCAGGGCCGCGAGCCTGGTCCGGGATGGCGAGTCCATCATTCTCGACAGTGGCAGCACCACCCTGCAGATGGTGCCCTGGCTGGCAGAGCGGGTAGCGCTGACGGTGATGACCAACAGCCTGCACATCATGAATGAAGCAGCGGCGCTGGACAGCAACGTGACGCTGCTGATGCCGGGTGGCACCTACCGCAAACGCTCCGCTTCCTTTCATGGCAGCCAGGCAGAGCAGGCCTTTCGCGTATTCACCTTCGACAAGTTGTTCATCGGCGCCGACGGCTTCGATGTCGAGCAGGGCACCACCACCTTCAACGAGGCATATCAGGTGAGCCAGGCCATGTGCCAGGCGGCACGGCAGATCATCGTGGTGACCGACTCCAGCAAATTCGGCCGCAAGACGCCCAACGTGGTGGTGCCCATCGACAAGATCGACATCATCATCACCGACAAGGGCATCAGCGATGCTGACCGGCAGGCGCTGGAGCAGCATGGCATCCAGGTGGTGCTGGTCTGAACTCCCCCCAATCCCCAGAGGTTCCCTTCGTCATGCGTGAACAGATCCAGCGCTACGCTCATGAAACCCTGAGTATCGAACTGGCCGAGGCACAAAGGCTGTGCTCTCGGCTCAATGATTCCTTCGTCTCGGCCTGCGAGGCCATCCTTGCTTGTACGGGCAAGATAGTGGTCACCGGCATCGGCAAGTCCGGCCATATCGGCAAGAAGATTGCCGCGACCCTGGCCTCGACCGGCTCGCCCGCCTTTTTCGTCCATCCCGCCGAGGCGCTGCATGGCGATTTGGGCATGATCACCAAGGGGGATCTGGTCATCATGATCTCCAACTCCGGCGAGGCCGGCGAGTTCAAGACCATGCTGCCGCTGCTCAAGCACAAGGGTCTGGTGGTGATCGGTTTCACCGGCAAGCTCGACTCCTATCTGGCGCGACAGGCCGATCACGTCATCGACATCAGCGTCCAGCAGGAGGCCTGTCCTCTCGGTCTGGCGCCGACTTCCAGTGCCATCAACACCCTGATGATGGGCGATGCCCTTGCCATCAGTGCTATGCGCATTCGCGATTTCAACGAGCAGGACTATGCAGTTTCTCACCCGGGCGGTAGCCTGGGTGCCCGATTGTTGCTACGCAACAAGGATATATTAGACCCTGAGCTACCAATACCAGTTTGTTCTGCAGACACATCCTTGAGGGATGCCATTGTGGCTTTGAGTCGTGGTGGATTTGGGCTAGTAGTGATTAGTAGTGATCAGGGCAGCATCTTGGGAGTTTTCACGGATGGTGATTTGCGGCGCTCTTTGGAAAAAACATTGCCCCTGGATACCTGTGTCACCGAGCTGATGACCCGAACACCGGTGGTGGTCCAAGCGGACGGTCTGGCGGCTGCCACACTGGAACTTATGCACGAACATCGCATCAATGCTGTCCCCGTGGTGTCTGATGAGGCTCGATTGTTGGGGGTGATCAGTATTCATCAGATATATAAAGCTGGTATTCGTTGATGGAGCGAAAGGCGCGAGCCATCATTTTGCTGTAGTTTTCCTGCTAGAGGCTGTCGTCATAAGATGGCAGCCCATAATGCCACGCAGCGGATCCGGACAGCCGCCACGAACGAAGCGGTGTTTTTCGCATACCGCGTGGCTATCCCTCGCCATTGTTTCAGGTGGAGAAAGGCAATTTCTACCAGATGCCTTACCTTATACATTTCCCTGTCGTGCTCTCGCTTTTCCTTACGATTCCGCTTCGACGGGATCACCACCTCCATCCCCTGAGACGCGGCCTGGGCTACCAAAGCGTGGCAAGGATGGTTATTCCGGCATACCTCATCCGCAGACCAAATCTGTGGATAAGGGCAAGCTGCCTGAGAAGTCCAGCGTTGGCGGGGAGCGACTTGCAGTTCTTGGGTATTTCGCACGGTATGAAACTGCGTTGGGTTAATGTTCTGCATCAGCCGAATCTTGCGATTCACCGTGCACGAGTGTTCTGAACTTCGTTAGAGAAAACGGCAAAATCTTCAAACATTGGTATGATGCTTTATTGCTCTGCTTTTTCTCATCGTTAGCGCTAAATTCTTAAGCTGGTATGATACTTTATTTTTTAGTGTCCGATTTTTCATGTGGTGAAATGCGGCTTACAGGGTGATTTGGTATGAATTTTTATTACTCGCATACAAGAGCCGCATTGCGGCTCTTTTTGTTTGTCTGGCTCGGTGGCCGTTATGACAGCCGCAGGTTGGTGATGGTCACGTCGTCCAGCGAGGGCACTATGATGCCGCTGGAGATGCTCTTGGCGATCGCCTGGTTGCGGTTTTTCGAGTCGGTCTTGTTGGTGACCTGATTGAGGTGGAAGTTCACGGTCCGCTCGCTGATGCCGAGGATGGTGGCGATCTCCCAGGAGGTCTTGCCCTCGCTGGCCCAGAACAGGCACTCCTTCTCCCGATCCGACAGCTCGGTCAGGTACTTCATCAGATCCGGCCTGCTCTTTATCAGCTGAAGTGCCGAGTTGAAGATGTAGCTGGCGCAGAACGACAGCAAGGGAACGTTTTCAAACATCAGATCGGAATTGGACTTCTCCTTGCTGATGAAGGAGAGGATGCCGTGTTCCCCCTGCGGCGTGTGCAGCGGGAAGGAGACGCCGTTTCTCACCCCGAAGTCGGCGGCCAGGTTCATCACCTCCCGGCTGGCGCTGGGCAGCCACGGAGAGTCGCAGTCGAGCTTGTTCCAGAAGATGGGCTGGGTCTGCTTCAGCCCCAGGAAGACGACCGGGTCCTGGGTCAGGTAGTGCCGCTCCGAATAGGCATCAAACCAGCTGGTGGGGCAGTTGTTGAACAACGCCACATGGGATTTCTGCATGCTGATGGGGAAAATAATCAGCAAACGGAAGTAATCAAAGCCCATCTGATGACTGAAGCGCTCCAGCTGCTGCTGGATGTCGCTGGTCTTCTTGGCCTTGGTGAACCGATCGATGTGTTCCCAGATCGCATCGTTGAACATGAACTTCTCCTTTTTCGATCTCTATCACATTGATCGAAAAGATATTTTTTATTTATTAATTTGGTGTGGTGAGAACCAACGCCAGTGACTCCCGTGCTTGCTTAAAAATTATCCTGTTTTTTCGGCCGAAGGCCAACAAAATCATCTGATTGCCACTGCCCCCACTCTTTGAGACAATGAGAATAGTTATCATTGTTAAGATTTATATCATGAATAAGTTTTGGGGTTTGGCCTTGTTGCCACTGTCAGTCCACTTCGCTGCTGGCGCCGACGAGCTGGTCGCACCGGCACTGAAAAACAGCATCGCCGCCGGGAAAGCTTCCCAGCAGCGCGTGGAAAAAGCCGCCGATGCGGCCGTTGCCGCCCGGCTGGAGCTGCAAAATGCCCAGCTGCAACTGCGTGATCTGGAAGCCTACAACCGCTACATGCAGTCTCTGGTGGCCGATCAGCAAAATGAGCTGGGCAAACTGAGTCAGCAGCTGGAGGCGGTACAGGAGACCCGGCAGGGCCTGATCCCGCTGATGCTGCAGATGCAGGCCGATCTGGAGCTGCTGGTGCAAAACGACATGCCGCTGCGCAAGGAAGATCGCCTGGCGCGGGTTGAACAGTTGAAGGCCACCCTGGCCCGCGCCGATGTGAGCGAGGCGGAGAAGTTCCGCCAGCTGCTGCAGGCCTACCAGATCGAAGCCGAATATGGCAGCCGGTTGGATAGCTACTCTGCCGAGCTGGAGCTGGACGGCGCATCGCGCCGAGTCGACGTGCTGGCGGTGGGCCGGGTCTCCCTGCTGGCGATGACCGCCGATCGCTCCCAGGCGTGGCGCTGGTCTGCGCAGAGCAAGCAATGGCAGGCTCTCGACAGCCAGTGGCTCTCTCCCATCGCCGAGGCGCTGGAGATGGCTGCCGACAAGAAGGTTCCCCAGTTGTTGAATGTCCCCCTTTCCGTCAGCCGTGGTCAGGAGGCCCAATCATGAGCATCACCATGAAGTGGTTCCCCCTCGCCATCGCCCTCTCTCTGGGCACCACCACTGCCGTTGCCGATGAAGCCTGGCAGCAGCAGGAGCAGGCTCGTGAGCAGCAGGCCCAGCAGGATCTGGCATCCGTTTCCAAGGAGCTGAACAGTGCCCGTGCCAAACTGGCAGCGGCCCAGAGCCTTAGCAAACATCTGGCGGCCGAGTTTGCCGGCAACGAGAAGCAGCTGGTGGAGCTCAATGCCCAGTGGGAGCAGGCCTCCGGCGACATGAACGAGATCTTCGCGGTGACCCGTCAGGGGGCCAGCGATGCGGTCAAGCTGCTGAGCGAATCCGCCGTCGAGGGCCAGTACCCAGATCGCCTCGCCCCGCTCAAGGCCATGGCGCAGGAGAAGCAGGTGCCGGATCGCGCCGCCCTCGCCCTGTTGCCCGCCACCCTGCTGCAAGAGATCCGTGAATCGGGCCGGGTTGCCCAGTTCGACGGCAAGGTGCTCGATGCCCAGGGGGCTGCCAGCGAGCAGCCGCTGACCCGTGTCGGCAGCTTCGCCCTGCTGGGGAGCGCAGGCTTCCTGCAACCCACTGCCGAAGGCCTGAGCCCGGTGCTGGGTCTGCCCGGCAGCGTGCTCTCCGCCACGGCCGCCTATCAGGGGCAGGAGGGGGAAGCGCTGCCGCTGGACCCCTCCCACGGCACCCTGCTGGAGATGTTGGCGCAAGCCCCCACCTTCTGGCAGCAAGTCCAGCAGGGCGGCCAGGTTGGCGCCATTATCGTGCTGCTGGCCGCCATCGGCCTGGGGATCGCCGGAGTGAGGCTGTGGAGCCTCTCCCGCGAACTGGGTCGGGTTCGTCGCCAACTCAAGAGCGGTGAATATCATGCCGACAACGCCCTCGGTCGGGTGCTGACGGTAGCTGACAAGCATCCCGAGCTGAGCATGGAGACCCTCGAGCTGCGTCTCGACGAGGCGATTCTGCAGGAGACCCCTCGCATGGAGCGCGGCATCGGCATGGTCAAGGTGATCGCGGCCATCGCCCCCATGCTGGGCCTGCTCGGCACCGTGACCGGGATGATCGGCACCTTCCAGGCCATCACCCAGTTCGGCACCGGCGATCCCAAGATCATGGCAGGCGGTATCTCCATGGCGCTGGTCACCACGGTACAGGGTCTGGTGGCGGCCATTCCGCTGATCCTGGCCCACAGCCTGCTGCAATCCCGCTTCACCGAACTCTCCAACGTGCTGGAGCAGCAGGTGGCCGGCATTCTGGCCGAGCGGGCCGAAAGCAACCGTGACGGGATGGAGCGGGCGGCATGATGCTCGACATCTGGCAACAGCTGCAGAGCTTCATGGGCCGTGGCGGCCCGGTGCTCTGGGTCATTCTGGCTCTGCTGGTGCTGATGTGGATTCTGATGATCGAGCGGCTGCTCTACCTCAACCTGGGGTTTGCCCCGCTGCAGCGCCAGCTGCTTGGCCGCTGGCAGGCCCGTAGCGAGCGCCACAGCTGGCACGCTCGGGCGATCCGCGGGCGCTGGCTGGCCGAGGCCGAGCTTGAGCTCAATCGTCATCTGATCTTCATCCGCACCCTGGTGGTGCTCTGCCCCATGCTGGGGTTGCTGGGTACCGTGACCGGCATGATAGGCGTATTCGATGCGTTGGCCGCGGCCAACCGCTTTAACCCGGAGAGCATGGCGGGCGGGATCTCCCGCGCCACCATCCCCACCATGGCTGGCATGGTGGTCGCGCTCTCCGGCGTGTTGTTACTCAGCCGGCTCGAGAGCCAGGCCAAGCGTGCGCTGGCCAAGACCCGGGACGGCCTGCGAGAAGAGAAGGTAATGCAATGAGACGGCAATCCAAACGCCAGCGTGACGAAGTGCAGATCGACATGACCCCCATGCTGGATATCGTGTTCATCATGCTGATCTTCTTTATTGTCACCACCTCCTTCGTGCGCGAAGCCGGGCTCGAGGTGCACAGGCCCCAGGCCAGTCAGGCCAAGGCGCAGAAGTCCTCCAGCATCATGCTGGCGATCGGCGCCCAGGGGCAGATCTTCCTCGACCGCAAGCAGATCGACGTGGAGCGGGTGCAGGCCAGCGTCGCCCGCCTGCTGGCGGAACAGCCCGATGCCAGCCTGGTGATCCAGGCCGACGAGCGGGTACCCCACGGCAAGGTGGTGCGGGTGATGGATGAAGCCAAGGCGGCAGGCATCGCCAACATCGCCGTGGCGGTGGCACCGAAATGAAATACAAGCTGATGAGCCTGGGACTGGGGATTGCCCTCAGTCTGGGGATCCTGCTGTTCATGGCCACCCTGGTGGAGCCGCCCAGAGGGGAGAAGGCGAGCGCCGAGCAGAAATCCATCGTCATCAACATGCAGAGCGAGGTGACCGAGGTACAGGTGCGCGAGCGCCCGGTACCCCAGGAGCCGGAACCCTTGCCGGAGCCGCCTGCCGCGCTGGCCTCGACGCCGTTGCCTATGCCTGCGGCGGCCCCGCTGCCCTCGGTGCAGCCGAGCCTGGATCTGGTCTCCAGCCTCAGCGCGGTGCAGGTCTATGCCCCTGGCGTTGCGACCAGCCCTAGCCCGGTCGCGAGCGGCAACTTCCATGGTCAGCAACAGGGGGCCGGGATCGGCGCCGGTGACATGTTGATGCCGCTGCAACGGATCGAGCCTGTCTATCCCTATCGGGCCCAGCAGGCCGGCATCGAAGGGTCGGTGACCTTGCGTTTCAGCGTCGATGCCGACGGCCGGGTACAGGATGTGGAAGTGGTCGAGGCCAAGCCGAAGCGTCAGTTCGAGCGGGCAGCCATTCAGGCGATCAACAAGTGGCGCTACCAGCCGAGACCGGGCGCCACCGACAAGCTGGTGCAAGTCATCACGCTCAAATTCAAACTGGAGTCATAACTATGTTGCGGATCTGGATCTGTGTGCTGGCCCTGGTCAGCCAAGCCTGTCTGGCGATGGAGGTGAGCCCTCATTTCTCCCGCCAGCTGGAGCCCGTGATGAAGCTCTATCAATCCGGCCAGTGGCAACAGGCCCAGAGCAAGGCATCCGGCCTCAAACCAAATAGCGAGGCGGAGCGTGCCTGGCTGGCTCAGTTGCAGGCATCCCTGGCCGCCAACCTGCAGCAGACCGCGCAGGCCAGCCGCTACGTGGAACAGGCGCTGGCCTATAAAGAGTGGCCCGAGCAGCAACAGCTGCAACTGTTGCGGCTGCGCGGTGACATCCAGGCCCAGCAATCCAACTGGGCCGGTGCCATCGCCAGCTACAAGGCCGCATTGGCCATCAAGGCTGACGATGCCTTGCGCCTGCGCCTGGCCGGCCTCTATTACCACAACAAGCAGTACGGTGAGGCGGCCAGCCAGAGTGAACAGCTGTTGAAGAAGAGCTGGCAGAAGCAGGCTGCGATCATCCGCCTCTCGGCCCTCACCGCATTGCAGCGCTACGGTGTGGCGGCCGATCAGGCCGCAGAGCTGATCCGCCACGAGCCGACAGAGAGCAAGTGGTGGCAGCAGGCGGTGTCGCTCAACCTCTCCGCCAAGCGCGGCGATCAGGCGCTGGCACTGCTGCAAACCGCCATCGACAGGAAGTTGATGGATGATGCCGCCACCCGCAACCAGCTGATCCGTCTTTATGCCTGGCAGGGACTGCCCTATCGCGGTGCCCGTCTGCTGGAAACGGCCATGGCGAAGGGACAGATGAAACAGAGCGCCGAGAATCAGCAACTGCTGGCTCAATTGTGGGAAGGGGCGCGCGAGTGGCCGAAGGCCGTTGACAGCTGGCAGCTGCTCGCCCGCGAGCATGCCCAACCCAAGGCGGCCATGCGCGCCGCCGAGCTGCTGTTGCAACAAGGCAGAACGGATGCGGCCATGACCCAGCTCGCGGCTATCAAGTCGGTGAAAGGCGAGCAAGGTAATCGCGCCAAGGCACTGCTGGTGCAGGCACATCTCAATAAAGAGCAGTATGCACAGGCGCTGGAGCTGGCCCGTGAACTGCAGCAGCAGGATAACTGGCAGCAGCGAGCGACCAGCTGGGTCAACTATATCCAGG
>NZ_CP187595.1:4282500-4357500 GCF_049860615.1 Aeromonas sp. FL131 | reverse complement strand
GCAGTCAGAGGCGATGAAGGACGTACTAACCTGCGATAAGCCGTGAGCAGTCGGTAAGAGACATTACGACTCACGGATTTCCGAATGGGGAAACCCACTTAGCATAAGCTAGGTATCGCTACGTGAATACATAGCGTAGCGAGGCGAACCGGGAGAACTGAAACATCTAAGTACCCCGAGGAAAAGAAATCAACCGAGATTCCCTCAGTAGCGGCGAGCGAACGGGGATTAGCCCTTAAGCATCTTGGAAGTTAGTGGAACGGTCCTGGAAAGGCCGGCGATACAGGGTGATAGCCCCGTACACGAAAACAACCTTGATGTGAAATCGAGTAGGGCGGGACACGTGACATCCTGTCTGAATATGGGGGGACCATCCTCCAAGGCTAAATACTCCTGACTGACCGATAGTGAACCAGTACCGTGAGGGAAAGGCGAAAAGAACCCCTGTGAGGGGAGTGAAATAGAACCTGAAACCGTGTACGTACAAGCAGTGGGAGCCCTTCGGGGTGACTGCGTACCTTTTGTATAATGGGTCAGCGACTTACATTTTGTAGCGAGGTTAACCGTATAGGGGAGCCGTAGGGAAACCGAGTCTTAACTGGGCGTCTAGTTGCAAGGTGTAGACCCGAAACCGGGTGATCTAGCCATGGGCAGGTTGAAGGTTGAGTAACATCAACTGGAGGACCGAACCCACTAACGTTGCAAAGTTAGGGGATGACCTGTGGCTGGGGGTGAAAGGCCAATCAAACTCGGAGATAGCTGGTTCTCCCCGAAAGCTATTTAGGTAGCGCCTCGGACGAATACTACTGGGGGTAGAGCACTGTTTGGGCTAGGGGGTCATCCCGACTTACCAACCCCATGCAAACTCCGAATACCAGTAAGTAATATCCGGGAGACACACGGCGGGTGCTAACGTCCGTCGTGAAGAGGGAAACAACCCAGACCGCCGGCTAAGGTCCCAAAGTTCTGGTTAAGTGGGAAACGATGTGGGAAGGCTCAGACAGCTAGGATGTTGGCTTAGAAGCAGCCATCATTTAAAGAAAGCGTAATAGCTCACTAGTCGAGTCGGCCTGCGCGGAAGATGTAACGGGGCTCAAACCAGGCACCGAAGCCGCGGATTCACGCTAAGCGTGAGTGGTAGGGGAGCGTTCTGTAAGTCTGCGAAGGTGTGTCGAGAGGCATGCTGGAGATATCAGAAGTGCGAATGCTGACGTAAGTAACGATAAAGGGGGTGAAAAGCCTCCTCGCCGGAAGACCAAGGGTTCCTGTCCAACGTTAATCGGGGCAGGGTGAGTCGACCCCTAAGGCGAGGCCGAAAGGCGTAGTCGATGGGAAGCAGGTTAATATTCCTGCACGACTTGTAATTGCGATGGGGGGACGGAGAAGGCTAGGTGGGCCAGGCGACGGTTGTCCTGGTGAAAGTGCGTAGGTGGTGTTTCTAGGCAAATCCGGAGACACAACACTGAGACACGAGACGAACGCACTACGGTGCGGAAGCCATTGATGCCCTGCTTCCAGGAAAAGCCTCTAAGCTTCAGATTACAAGTCATCGTACCCCAAACCGACACAGGTGGTCGGGTAGAGAATACCAAGGCGCTTGAGAGAACTCGGGTGAAGGAACTAGGCAAAATAGAACCGTAACTTCGGGAGAAGGTTCGCTCTTGACAGTGAAGTCCCTTGCGGATGGAGCAGTTGGGAGTCGCAGTGACCAGATGGCTGGGACTGTTTATCAAAAACACAGCACTCTGCAAACACGAAAGTGGACGTATAGGGTGTGACACCTGCCCGGTGCCGGAAGGTTAATTGATGGGGTTAGCGCAAGCGAAGCTCTTGATCGAAGCCCCGGTAAACGGCGGCCGTAACTATAACGGTCCTAAGGTAGCGAAATTCCTTGTCGGGTAAGTTCCGACCTGCACGAATGGTGTAACCATGGCCATGCTGTCTCCACCCGAGACTCAGTGAAATCGAATTCGCCGTGAAGATGCGGTGTACCCGCGGCTAGACGGAAAGACCCCGTGAACCTTTACTACAGCTTGGCACTGAACATTGAACCTACATGTGTAGGATAGGTGGGAGGCTTTGAAGGCGTGACGCCAGTTGCGCTGGAGCCGTCCTTGAAATACCACCCTTGTATGTTTGATGTTCTAACGCAGGCCCATGAATCTGGGTCGCGGACAGTGCCTGGTGGGTAGTTTGACTGGGGCGGTCTCCTCCCAAAGAGTAACGGAGGAGCACGAAGGTTGGCTAATCCTGGTCGGACATCAGGAGGTTAGTGCAATGGCATAAGCCAGCTTAACTGCGAGACGGACAGGTCGAGCAGGTACGAAAGTAGGTCATAGTGATCCGGTGGTTCTGAATGGAAGGGCCATCGCTCAACGGATAAAAGGTACTCCGGGGATAACAGGCTGATACCGCCCAAGAGTTCATATCGACGGCGGTGTTTGGCACCTCGATGTCGGCTCATCACATCCTGGGGCTGAAGTCGGTCCCAAGGGTATGGCTGTTCGCCATTTAAAGTGGTACGCGAGCTGGGTTCAGAACGTCGTGAGACAGTTCGGTCCCTATCTGCCGTGGGCGTTGGATGATTGAAGGGAGTTGCTCCTAGTACGAGAGGACCGGAGTGAACGAACCTCTGGTGTTCGGGTTGTCACGCCAGTGGCACTGCCCGGTAGCTAAGTTCGGAATCGATAACCGCTGAAAGCATCTAAGCGGGAAGCGAGCCCTGAGATGAGTCATCCCTGACCCCTTGAGGGTCCTAAAGGGCCGTTGGAGACCACAACGTTGATAGGTGGGGTGTGTAAGCGCGGCGACGTGTTGAGCTAACCCATACTAATTACCCGTGAGGCTTAACCATACAACACCCAAGAAGTGTTCTAAGGCTTGTAGCAGATACCGAGAACGAACAACAAAATCAGCTTTCTTAGATTGAAGAATTTGCCTGGCGGCCATAGCGCCGTGGAACCACCTGATCCCATGCCGAACTCAGAAGTGAAACGCGGTAGCGCCGATGGTAGTGTGGCATTCGCCATGCGAGAGTAGGACACTGCCAGGCATCAATTAAGCAATCACAGCGATGTGGTTGGTCGCGATACAACGTCAGGTTGTGTTGGACAAAAGATTTAGATAGCGCACACAGTGCGGTCTTTACCGGTTAGTGTGCTGATATGGC
Organism: Aeromonas sp. FL131; assembly: GCF_049860615.1. Taxonomy (NCBI): domain Bacteria; kingdom Pseudomonadati; phylum Pseudomonadota; class Gammaproteobacteria; order Aeromonadales; family Aeromonadaceae; genus Aeromonas; species Aeromonas sp. FL131. The sequence goes on along the minus strand of NZ_CP187595.1, from coordinate 4,354,331 downwards.
TCAGTTGGTAGAGCGCATCCTTGGTAAGGATGAGGTCCCCAGTTCGACTCTGGGTATCAGCACCATTAAATATTAAAGCCTCCCAATCGGGAGGCTTTTTTGTATCCGCTTTTCTCAGTTTACCGAAATCTGCCTGGCATCGAGATAGAACCGAGCCTGTCCTGAGGCTTCTATCTGAATGGCTGCCACCAGTCGTTCATTGCGGGTGTATTCCCACTGCTTGTCGATCGACGTCAAGGGTGGCTTGTTGATACCCAGTGTCTGCAGATACTCGTGAAACAAGCCTGCGCTGCCGATCTCGGTCAATCCTGCTTTCATCCCAATCAACTCCCTTTTATTGTTGCTGTTTGTCAATAGTAACAGTCTCATATGTATTCAATATGAACGCTTTTCTATCAAATTGATCCAAGCTAAGTTGTGGATTGAAAAAGCCGTTGGTGTTTGAAAAAAGGAAGCAAAAACATGCTGATAAAGAACCTGCGTCTGGTCGGAAGGGAGGGGATGTGGCAGATCCTCTGCCAGGATGGCCTGATCCGAGCCATCGAACCCATGAGCACCCATCTGCTCGCAGCCCATGAGCTTGATGGTGAGGAGGGGCTCGCCATCGCCCCCTTTGTCGAGCCTCACATCCATCTTGATACCACCCAGACAGCCGGTGAGCCGAGCTGGAACCTCTCCGGTACCCTGTTCGAGGGGATAGAACGCTGGGCCGAGCGCAAGGCTCTGCTGACCCACGAGGATGTGAAGCAGCGGGCCATCCAGACGCTGAAGTGGCAGATTGCCAACGGCATCCAGTTCGTCCGCACCCACGTGGATGTCTCCGACCCCAATCTGGTCGCCCTGAAGGCCATGTTGGAAGTGCGGGAGGAGATGAAGGAGTGGATGGAGCTGCAGATAGTGGCCTTCCCGCAGGAGGGGATCCTCTCCTACCCCAACGGCAAGGCGCTGCTTGAAGAGGCTCTCAAGCTGGGCGCCGACGTGATAGGCGCCATCCCCCATTTCGAGTTCACTCGGGAATATGGGGTCGAAAGTCTGCACTATGTGTTCGATCTTGCCGAGAAGTATCAGGTTCTGGTGGATGTGCACTGCGACGAGATCGATGACGAGCAGTCCCGCTTCATCGAGACGCTGGCGACCCTGGCCTACGAGCGTGGCATGGGTCAGCGGGTGACCGCCAGCCACACCACCGCCATGCACTCCTATAACGGCGCCTATGCGTCCCGCCTGTTCCGGCTGCTGAAGATGGCGGACATCAACTTTGTCGCCAATCCGCTGGTGAACATCCACCTGCAGGGGCGCTTCGACAGCTATCCCAAGCGTCGCGGCATCACCCGGGTGAAGGAGATGCTGGAAGCGAACATCAATGTCTGTTTCGGCCATGACGACGTGTTCGATCCTTGGTATCCCATGGGCACCGCCAACATGCTGCAGGTACTGCACATGGGGCTGCATGTCTGCCAGATCATGGGTTACGAGCAGATCAACGACAGCCTCAAGCTGATCGGCTGCCACAGTGCACGCACCCTGAACGTGCAGGATCGCTACGGCATCGAGGTGGGCAAACCGGCCAACCTGCTGATCCTGCCCGCCGAGAACGGCTTTGATGCGGTGCGCCGCCAGGTGCCGGTGCGTTACTCCGTTCGCGGTGGCCGGGTGATTGCGCAAACCACGCCATCCCGCACCTCGATTCATCTCGCTCAGGTCGAGCCGGTCGACTTTCGCCGCTGATGCGGGTGATGTCGATTAATTGCCCTGCTGTCCCCCGGGCCTGACATTTTGCATAATGTCGGCCCGATACTATGGAGGCGTGCTCCCATGCAAACCTGGTTATATGTTGCCGCCGGCGGGGCCATCGGCGCCTGCCTGCGCTTTGGTATCGCCGAACTGATGGCGCTGCTGTTGGGACGTCATTTCCCGTATGGCACCCTGGTGGTCAACGTGGTCGGCTCCTTCATCATGGGCATTGCCTTTGCGCTGATCAGCCATGGTCATGTGGTGGAGCACCCGCTGAAACCGCTGCTGATGGTGGGTATCCTCGGTGCCCTGACTACCTTCTCCTCCTTCGCGCTGGATACAGTGGTACTGGCCCAGCAGGGGGCCTATCTGAAAGCCGCCCTCAATATCGGCCTTAACCTGTTTCTCTGTCTGGCCATGGTAGTGCTGGGGATGCAGTTGGTCGCCAGCCGGGTTTAAGGTGTCCGCACGCCATTGGCTCTGGTAAACTGGCGGCCATTCTTTGCTCTATGGGTGTTTAAGGGATGTCAGAACAGACTACGACAACGCATTTTGGCTTTAAAACCGTGGCCTCGACCGAGAAGGAAACCCTGGTCGCCGGCGTCTTCCATTCGGTGGCAGCCAAGTATGATCTGATGAACGATCTGATGTCGTTCGGCATCCACCGCCTGTGGAAGCGCTTCACCATCGACTGCTCCGGCGTGCGCAAGGGTCAGAAGGTGCTGGATCTGGCCGGTGGTACCGGCGATCTGACCGCCAAGTTCTCCCGCATCGTCGGCGAGACCGGCCAAGTGGTGCTGGCGGATATCAACGACTCCATGCTCAAGGTGGGCCGCGACAAGCTGCGCAATCTGGGGGTGGCCAACAACGTCTCCTACGTACAGGCCAATGCCGAGGCGCTCCCGTTCCCTGACAACCATTTCGACGTCATCACCATTGGCTTCGGCCTGCGCAACGTCACCGACAAGGACAAGGCACTTGCCTCCATGTTCCGGGTGCTCAAGCCGGGTGGCCGCTTGCTGGTGCTGGAGTTCTCCAAGCCGGTCAGCGAAGTGATCGCCAAGCTGTACGATCTCTACTCCTTCAAACTGCTGCCTAAAATGGGCGAAATCGTCGCGAACGACAGCGAAAGCTACAAATATCTGGCGGAGTCGATCCGCATGCACCCGGATCAGCAGACCCTGGCAGGCATGATGGAGAATGTCGGTTTCGAGCAGGTCGAGTTTTACAACCTGACCCAGGGCGTGGTCGCCCTGCACCGCGGTTACAAGTTTTAAGGTCGCCTATGCCGATGGATGCCATGGTCACCGCGGTGATCGAAACCAGCCTCAACCAGCTGCTGCGACTCGACAAGCAGAGTCCGGAGCGGCTGCGCAAATTGACGGGCAAGGTACTCAAACTGGAGCTGCGCGAGCTCAAGCCGCTCTGGTTTGTCTTCTCCGAGCGCCGGCTGGATGTGCTGGCCAAATTCGAAGGGGAGGCCGATGCGGTGCTGAGCCTCTCCCTGACCGCGCTCGGCCTGCTCAAGGACCCCTCCGCCCTGACCCGCTACATCCGCGAGGAGAAGCTGGACCTGAGCGGCGACCCTCAGCTGGTGCAGGCGTTCAGCGTGTTGCTGGGCGAGCTGAATATCGACTGGGAAGAGGAGCTGTCCCGTTATACCGGCGATGTGCTGGCCCACACCCTGCTGCGCGGCGCCAGTCAGGCACGCCGGCTGCTGGGACGTGAATTGTGCCGCAGCCAGCGTCAGCTGGCCGAATACCTGACCGAAGAGATCCGGCTTGCGCCGGGTCCGCTGGAAGTGGCCAGCTTCAACGACGATGTTGAGTTGCTGGCCCAGCAGATGAAAGCGGTCGAGCTGCGGCTGACCCGCTTCGAGCAGCAGGTAGCCTGATGACCCCGAAGGAGTTCAAGCGCCTCTATCGCATCATCAGCATCCTGCTGGAGCAAGGCATCGACGAGCTGGTGCCCGCCCGTTACCAGCCCTGGCCCGGCCGGCTGGCCCGTCGCAGCCTGTTCTGGCTCAAGAACAAACGTCAGGGGCTGAACCGCGGTGCCCGCATCCGGCTCGCCTTCGAGGCGCTCGGCCCCATCTTCATCAAGTTCGGTCAGATGCTCTCGACCCGGCGCGATCTGCTGCCGCCGGACATCGCCGAGGAGCTGGCACTGCTGCAGGACAGGGTGCCCCCCTTCTGTGGTCAGGCGGCCCGCCGCCAGATCGAGGCGAGCCTAGGCTGCACCATCGAGACCCTGTTTGACGACTTCGACGAGACGCCGCTGGCGTCGGCCTCCATCGCCCAGGTGCATACCGCCCGGCTGAAGGAGAATGGCCGCGAGATCGTCATCAAGGTGATCCGTCCCGACATCGAGCCGGTCATCGAGGCCGACCTGCGGCTGATGCAGGCGCTGGCCCGTCTGGTGGCCCGTTTCGTGCCCCAGAGCGGACGCCTGCGCCCCATCGAGGTGGTGGAAGAGTATCGCAAGACCATCCTCGACGAGCTCAACCTGATGCGCGAAGCGGCCAACGCCATCCAGCTGCGCCGCAACTTCACCGGCTCCGAGGCGCTCTACGTGCCCGAGGTGTTCACCGAGCACTGCCGCGAACAGGTGCTGGTGATGGAGCGGATCTACGGCATTCCGGTCTCCGACATTGCTGCGCTGGAGGCCAACGGCACCAACATGAAGCTGCTGGCCGAGCGCGGGGTGGAGGTGTTCTTCACCCAGGTGTTCCGCGACAGCTTCTTCCACGCCGACATGCACCCGGGCAACATCTTCGTCTCCTACGAACATCCGGAGAATCCGCTCTGGATCGGCATCGACTGCGGCATCGTCGGCACCCTCAACCGGGAAGACAAACGCTACCTGGCCGAGAACTTCCTCGCCTTCTTCAACCGTGACTACCGCCGGGTGGCCGAGCTGCACGTGGAGTCCGGCTGGGTGCCGCCCGATACCAAGGTGGATGAGTTCGAGTTCGCCATCCGCACCGTGCTGGAGCCCATCTTCGAGAAGCCGCTGTCCGAGATCTCGTTCGGCCACGTGCTGCTCAACCTGTTCAACACCGCGCGCCGCTTCAACATGCAGGTGCAGCCGCAGCTGGTGCTGTTGCAGAAGACCCTGCTCTATGTGGAGGGGTTGGGTCGCCAGCTCTACCCGCAGCTCGATTTGTGGCAGACCGCCAAGCCCTATCTGGAAAACTGGATGTATCAGCAGGTGGGGCCCAAGGCGGTGTGGAATGCCATCAAGGAGAAGGCGCCATTCTGGGCGGAAAAGCTGCCGGAACTGCCGGAGCTGGTCTACGAGACCCTGCGCCAGACCCGTCATCAGCAGCGCCACTTCGACCAGATGTTTGCCGATTTTCGCCGGCACAGTCGCCGCCAGGGTCAGGCTCGCTACCTCTTAGGGGTTGGAGCCAGCCTGCTATTGGCCGGTGTATTCTTGCTGACCCAAAAACAACACATTGAGTGGGGACAAATCAGCCTCGCCGGCGCCGGGTTATGCTGGCTGCTGGGTTGGTTGCGAACCCGTTCTCATTAAATAAACTGCGCCAGCAGGCGCCTGTTCTGGAGAGAAAGTCATGGGTGGTATCAGTATTTGGCAATTGTTGATCATCGCAGTCATCGTCGTGCTGCTGTTCGGTACCAAGAAACTGCGCGGCATCGGCGGTGATCTGGGTGCCGCGGTCAAGGGCTTCAAGAAGGCGCTGTCCGACGAGCCGGAGACCAAGTCCGAGCAGAAGGATGCCGAGTTTCCGCCGAAACAGCTGAACGAAGCAGCGGGTCAGCCTAGCGATGCTGCCAAGCAGAAAGATAAAGATCAGGCCTAAGCCATGTTCGATATCGGTTTCTGGGAGCTGGTTGTCATTGGTGTCGTCGCCCTGGTGGTGCTCGGCCCCGAGCGGCTGCCCGTGGCGATCCGTACCGCCAGCCACTGGATCAGACTGATCCGCAGCACCGCCAACTCGGTCAAGGCCGAGCTGGAGCAGGAGCTCAAGTTGCAGGATCTGCACAACGACCTGAAGAAGGCCGAACAGTTGCAGATGAACAACCTGAGCCCCGAGCTGCAGGAGTCTATCGAGCAGCTGAAAACGGCCGCACAATCGGTGACCCGTCCATACGAACAACAAAATACCATCCAGCCAGCACCGGCCGCCGCCGAGGTGAAGGAGGAGCCGGCAGCCCCCGTCAGTGTGGCGACACCTGATGAGGAGCCCACCGTGATCCCCGCCGCAAGTGCCCAGCCGAGCGCCGAACAAGGGGAGGTGAAGCCATGAGTCAGGCCGAGCAACCCCTGATCAGCCATCTGGTCGAGCTGAGAACGCGCCTGCTGCGCTCCATCTCGGCCATCCTGCTGGTGTTCATCGCGCTGATCTACTTCTCCAACAACATCTACGACTTCGTGGCCCAGCCGCTGCTGAGTCAGTTGCCGGAAGGGACCAGCATGATAGCGACGGATGTGGCGACCCCCTTCCTGACGCCGATCAAGCTGACCCTGGTGGTCTCCTTCTTCGTGGCGATCCCTTATCTGCTCTATCAGGCCTGGGCCTTCATCGCCCCCGGTCTGTACCAGCATGAACGGCGCCTGATCATGCCGCTGGTCGCCTCCAGTGCCGTGCTGTTCTATGCCGGCATGGCGTTCGCCTACTACGTGGTGTTCCCGCTGGTGTTCGGTTTCTTCACCAGCACCGCGCCCGCCGGGGTGACGGTGGCGACCGACATCGCCAGCTATCTGGACTTCGTACTGACCCTGTTCTTCGCGTTCGGGGTGGCGTTCGAAATTCCGGTTGCCACCATACTGCTGTGCTGGACCGGGGTGACCAGTCCCAAGAGCCTGCGGGAAAAGCGTCCCTACGTCATCGTCGGGGTGTTCGTGGTCGGCATGCTGTTGACGCCGCCCGATGTCTTTTCCCAGACTCTGCTCGCGATCCCCATGTGGGGTTTGTGGGAGATAGGTCTGTTCTTCGCCCGTTTCTACGTGAAAGAAGAGAGCGAAGAGAAGCAGGAGCAGACTGAAGAGGGGAGCTAAGGCTCCCTTCCTCTTTTCATGCCCCCGTTCGAGGCGTATGGTAAGGCCCCATTGAGTAGATGGTTTTCAAATACCTGATATGTCTTCCTTTTGTTCGGACCCGCTGACCCCATGATCGACATAGGTGTAAACCTGACCAGCAGCCAGTTTGCCGATGAACAGGCCGATCTGGTGGCCCGCGCCCGCGCCGCCGGGGTGGAGGCGCTGATCCTGACCGGCACCGATCTGGTCGGCAGCCACGAGAGCGCCACCCTTGCCGCCCGCTGGCCGGGTTACTGTTTCTCCACCGCCGGGGTCCACCCCCACGACGCCAAGAGTGTCGATGAGGCGACCCTGCCCGCCCTGCGCGAGCTGGCGGCGCTGCCACAAGTGGTGGCTATCGGCGAGTGCGGGCTCGACTACAATCGCGACTTCTCGCCCCGTCCGGTGCAGGATGCGGTATTCGACGCCCAGCTGGCGCTGGCCGCCGAGCTCGGGATGCCGGTGTTTCTCCACTGCCGCGATGCTCACGCCCGTTTCATCGAGATCCTGCGCCCCTGGTTGCCCAAGCTGCCGGGGGCCGTGCTGCACTGCTTCACCGGCTCCGACGAGGAGCTGGACCAGTGTCTGGCGCTGGGGCTGCATATCGGGGTGACCGGCTGGCTGTGCGACGAGCGTCGCGGCCAGTTGCTGCGCGAGCAGGTGGCCCGCATTCCGGCCGGCCGGCTGATGATCGAGACCGATGCCCCCTATCTGGTGCCGCGGGATCTGAAGCCCAGACCAAAACGCAACGAACCCGCTTTTTTGCCGCACATCGCTCAGGTGGTGGCGGCCTGCCGTGGTGAAGCGCCCGAGGCCTTGCTGGCCCACACCCGGGCCACCTCCGCCGCGTTCTTCCAACTTCCTCTTCAGGAGTGATTCATGGCTACAACTCTTCCAGGCGCCTTTCCGGGTCGCCGCCTGCGCCGGGTGCGCAAACATGATTTCAGCCGTCGTCTGGTGCGCGAGAACGTACTGACCGCCAACGATCTCATCTATCCCGTGTTCGTGCTGGAGGGGGAGAACCGTCGTGAGGCCGTCACCTCCATGCCGGGGGTGGACAGGCTTTCCATCGATCTGCTGCTGAAAGAGGCTGCCGAGCTGGTTGCGCTGGGCGTACCGGCCATCGCTCTGTTCCCGGTCACCCCGCTGGAGCAGAAGAGTCTGCTGGCGGAAGAGGCCTACAACCCGGACGGGCTGGCCCAGCGGGCGACGCGCGCCCTCAAGGCGAGCTTCCCGGAGCTGGGGGTCATCACCGACGTGGCGCTCGATCCCTTCACCACCCACGGGCAGGACGGCATCATTGATGACGAAGGCTATGTGCTGAACGACATCACCACCGAGATCCTGGTGAAACAGGCGCTCTCCCACGCCGCTGCCGGGGTCGATATCGTCGCGCCGTCCGACATGATGGATGGCCGCATCGGCGCCATCCGCGCTGCGCTGGAAGAGAACGGCTTCATCAACACCCAGATCATGGCCTACTCCGCCAAGTACGCCTCCTGCTACTACGGTCCGTTCCGCGACGCGGTGGGCTCTGCCGGCAACCTCGGCAAGAGCAACAAGGCCACCTACCAGATGGATCCGGCCAACAGCAACGAAGCCCTGCACGAAGTGGCGCTGGATATCCAGGAAGGGGCCGACAGCGTGATGGTCAAGCCGGGCATGCCCTATCTGGACGTGATCCGCCAAGTGAAGGATCAGTTCGGCGTGCCGACCTTCGCCTATCAGGTGAGCGGCGAGTACGCCATGCACATGGCTGCGATCCAGAACGGCTGGCTGAAGGAGAAGGAGAGCATCATGGAATCCCTGCTCTGCTTCAAGCGGGCCGGTGCCGACGGCATCCTCACCTACTTCGCCAAGCGGGCTGCCCAGTGGCTGCAGGAAGACGCCAGCCGCTGATGCATCTTGCCTGATGTCACCCACAATGCCGGCCCCTGGGCCGGCATTGTCGTCTCTGGCATCCGGATCGCCGTTTTAATGAGCAGATCTCGGCGAAAAGTGGACAACAGGCCGCGCTCTGGCAGGCAAAGGCTTGATTAATGAGGTTTCTGCCTACATCTTAGGTAGTCCAAGCAAGCTTCTGGACGGCAGGGGCTGTAGAGAATTTAGAGGTATCGCAGGATGAACAACCCTTTGCTGACAATGGACTCGCTGCCCCCTTTCAGCCAGATCCAGCCCGATCAGGTGCAGCCTGCCGTGACGCAGGCCATCGCCGATTGCAAACAGAAGATCAGCGATGTGCTGGCCCAGCGCGACCCCCACACCTGGGACAGCCTGATCGCCCCGCTGGAAGAGGTCAACGACCGCCTGGCGCGGATCTGGTCGCCGGTTAGTCACCTCAACTCCGTACTCAACAGCGAAGCACTGCGCGCGGCCCACGACGCCTGCCTGCCGCTGCTGTCTGAATTCCAGACCTATGTCGGCCAGCACGAGGGGCTCTATCAGGCCTATCGCGAACTGGCCGAGAGCGACGACTTCCCGCTGCTGAGCGGCGCCCAGCGCAAGGAGATCCAGAACACCCTGCGCGATTTTCGCCTGTCCGGGATCGGTCTGCCCGCCGAGGCGCAGCAGCGCTACGGCGAGATCCAGGCCCGCCTCTCCGAGCTGGCTTCCCGTTTCAGCAACAACGTGCTGGACGCGACCCAGGGCTGGAGCAAGCTGGTGACCGACGAGGCCGAGCTGGCTGGTCTGCCGCAGAGCGCGCAGGCCGCCGCCCGCCAGCTGGCCGAGCTGAAGGGCAAGGAGGGCTGGCTGTTCACCCTGGACATCCCCTCCTACCTGCCGGTGATGATGTATGCCGACAACCGCGCGCTGCGCGCCGAGCTGTATGAGGCCTTCACCACCCGCGCCTCGGATCAGGGTCCCAACGCCGGCAAGTGGGACAACTCCGCCATCATGACCGAGCTGCTTGCCCTGCGCCGCGAGCTGGCCCAGCTGCTCGGCTTTGCCAACTACGCCGAGCTGTCACTAGCCACCAAGATGGCGGACAAGCCCGAGCAGGTGGTGAACTTCCTCACCGATCTGGCGGCCAAGTCCCTGCCGCAGGGCAAGGCCGAGCTCGAAGAGATCCGCGCCTTCGCCGCCGAGCAACACGGTCAGCGCGAGCTGGCCGCCTGGGATCTCGCCTACTACGCCGAGAAGCTCAAGCAGCACAAGTTCTCCATCTCCGACGAGCAGCTGCGCCCCTACTTCCCCGCCAGCAAGGTGGTGAAGGGGCTGTTCGAGGTGGTCAAGCGGGTGTTCGGCATGAAGGTGCGTGAGCGCCTCGGCATCGACACCTGGCACCCGGACGTGCGCTTCTACGACATCTTCGACGCCGAGGACGAGCTGCGCGGCAGCTTCTACCTCGACCTCTATGCCCGCGAGCACAAGCAGGGCGGCGCCTGGATGGATGTCTGCCTGGGTCGTCGCTACCGTCAGGATGGTTCGCTGCAAAAGCCGGTGGCCTACCTGACCTGCAACTTCAACGGTCCGGTGGACGGCAAACCCGCCCTGTTCACCCACAACGAAGTGGTCACCCTGTTCCACGAGTTCGGCCACGGTATTCACCACATGCTGACCCGCATCGACGTGGCCGGCGTGGCCGGCATCAACGGCGTGGCCTGGGACGCGGTGGAGCTGCCGAGCCAGTTCCTCGAGAACTGGTGCTGGGAGTCCGAGGCGCTGGCCTTCATCTCCGGCCATCACGAGACCGGTGAGCCACTGCCTGCCGATCTGCTGGAGAAGATGCTGACCGCCCGCAACTTCCAGGCGGCGATGCAGATGCTGCGCCAGCTGGAGTTCGCCCTGTTCGACTTCCGCCTGCACCAGGAGTTTGACCCGGCCAGCGCGGATCAGATCCCGGCGCTGCTGGATGAGGTGCGCAGCCAGGTGGCGGTGATGACGCCGCCTGCTTTCAACCGCTTCCAGCACAGCTTCTCCCACATCTTCGCCGGCGGTTATGCGGCGGGCTACTACAGCTACAAGTGGGCCGAGGTGCTCTCTGCGGATGCCTTCTCCCGCTTCGAGGAGGAGGGGATCTTCAACCCGGCCACCGGTCAGTCCTTCCTGAAGAACATCCTGGAAAAGGGTGGCTCCAAGGAGCCGATGGAGCTGTTCCGAGCCTTCCGTGGCCGCGAGCCTCAGGTGGATGCGCTGCTCCGTCACAGTGGGATTGCCGCGTGAGTTGGCGGGCCCCGGCTGGCGTGAGCTTCAAGCAGGTACAGTTTTGCCACATAGTGGGATCACAGCGTGATTTTTGAGATAAAAAGGGACCTTTTGGTCCCTTTTCTCAAGGCTTTTTAATATCTTGCGGATAGCATGTTTGCACTGTCCCCGGCTCTTCAGTAGAGTCGGGTCCTACCTTCCAAGGAGAGAAAGAACCTTGCCATGAGGCGAGCACTCGAGTCTGTCTATCAAATCATCTCAAGTCTGTCTCATTCGAGTGGTCAGGGATATTTCGATACCTTTGTGAGTGAAATCGCAGCAGCGGTCGGGGCCGACTTCGTCCTGATTTCAGGCAGGGATCAAGCGGGGCTCTCTTTCAAGGTACACGCCGCCCACCCCGCGTCTCTCGACATCACCAACTTCAGCTTTCCGGTCAGCGCCACCCTGGGGGAGATCACCCTGCAGGAGGGAGAGACCTGGTTCAGCGATCGGGTACAGCAGCTGTTTCCCCATGCCGCCGTGTTGCAGGCCTGGCACATCCAGGCCTATGCCGGCATCGCCCTCAAGAGTGCCCAGGGGGAGACAGTCGGTATCTGCAGCGTGCTGTTCAAGCGGCCGCTCACCAACATGGACAAGGTGATGGGCCTGTTGCGCCTGCTGGCTCCGCTGGCCGGGCGCGAACTGGCGCTGATGCTGCAACAGCCGGCACCGCCCCAGCCCGAGTACCACGATTTTCTGCACACCATGATGTCCCACGCGCCGGTGGGGATCGGCAAGCTCGATCTGAACGGCAAGATCCTCTGGACCAACCCGGCCATCGAAAAGATGCTGGGCTACAGCCAGAGCGAGCTGCTGCACCGCACCGCCGCCGAGCTCAATCACCCGGAGGACTGGTTACGCAGCGCCGCCTGTTATGAAGAGCTCAAGCACGGTGAGCGCACCGCCTTCACTCAGGAGAAGCGCTACCTGCACCGGGACGGTCAGGTGCTGTGGGGGCGGGTCACCGTCACCCTGGTGCGGGACGATCAGCTGCAGCCCGACTACCTGATGGTGGTGCTGGAGAACATCGATCCCCTCAAGCGCCACGCCGAACAGCTCAAGCTCTCCCACCGGGTCTATGACAACCTCTCCGAGGCGATCCTGGTGTGCGACGCCGACAGCCGCATCATCTCGGTCAATCCGGCGTTCGAGCAGATCACCGGCTACAGCGAGGAGGAGGTGCGCGGCCAGCGGCCCAGCATGCTCAAGTCCGGGCTGCACGATCAGGCCTTCTACGCCGACATGTACCACGCGCTGGAGCGGGTGGGGGTGTGGCGTGGCGAGGTGTGGAACAAGCGCAAGAACGGCAAGCTCTACCCCCAGCAGCTGATGATCAGCACCCTGCGGGAAGGGGGGCGCATCAGCCAGTACATCGCCATCTTCAGCGACCTCTCCCAGACCAAGCTGGCGGAGCAGAAGATCGCCGCCCAGGCCAATTACGACAACCTCACCGGGCTGCCCAACCGCTGGCTGTTCGGCCGCTGCCTGAGCCGCTTCTGCGAGCGGGGCGAGCGCTTCGCGCTGATGGTGCTCGACCTCAACAACTTCAAGGCGGTCAACAACAGCATGGATCACCACGCCGGTGGCGCCCTGCTGCGGGAGGTGTCGGACCGACTGGTGAGTCGGGTGCGCACCGAGGACCTGGTGGCTCGCATCGGCGGCGACGAGTTCGCTTTCCTGGTGCCGGGCATCGTCAACCGTCGTCAGGCCGAGGTGTTTGCCAAGCAGGTGATCGGCGGCTTCGCTCGTCCTTTCATGCTGGCCAACCAGCACCTCTACGTGACAGCCACCATCGGCATCACTCTCTGCCCGGGCGATGGCCTGGAGAGCGACGAGCTGCTGCGCAACGCCGAACAGGCGCTGTTTGCCGCCAAGCGGCAGGGACGGCTGCTCGGCAGCTACTGCGCCTCCATGCGCGAAGAGGTGCGCCAGCGCCACCAGATGCAGCAGGATCTGGCGGAGGCGATCAAGCTCGAGCAGTTGACCATGGCCTACCAGCCGATCTGGGACAACCGCAGTGGCCGGGTCGCCAAGCTGGAGGCGCTGGTGCGCTGGTACCACCCGCACTGGGGCCAGGTGTCGCCGGCGGACTTCATTCCGTTGGCGGAGGAGGCCGGGCTCATCCAGGGGCTGGGGGCGCTGGTGCTGTGGCAGTCGTGCCGGGATCTGGCGCGGCTGCAGCAATCGGGCTTCCCGGATCTGCAGATGTCGATCAACCGCTCCACCCTGGAGTTCCAGACCATCGATCCGGAGGCGAGCGAGTGGCTCAAGGTGATCCACCACTTCGGACTGGACCCGGCGGACATCGTCATCGAGATCACCGAGTCCCTGCTGATGGAGACCAGCGATCAGCACAGGGTGCGGATTGATGCGCTGCGCGAGGCGGGCTGCAAGCTGGCCATCGACGACTTCGGCACCGGCTATTCGGCGCTGAACTATCTGCGCAACTTCCCGGTGGACCTGGTCAAGATCGACCGGGCCTTCGTGCGCCACATCCCGTTCAATGAACAGGACCGGCTGCTGCTGGACGGCATCATCAACATAGTGCACAACCTCGGCATGCAGGTGGTGATCGAGGGGGTGGAGACCCGCGAGCAGCTCAACTTCCTCTGCCAGAAGGGGTGCGCCTTCACCCAGGGCTATCTGCTGAGCCGGCCACTGGCCTACGACGACCTCACCGAGTACCTGCAGCTCAACGACAAGAGCATGTTCCTGCAGACCAGCTAGTCTTTCCGCCGCCCTCCTTCGGCCGGTGCCCCTACAGCGACCTTCGGGGGCTGTGGTACACTCCGCCCACTGATACCGCCACACAGTCGATACCATGCAGATCCTCCTCGAAGACCCCGCCAAGGCGCCCCAGGCAGCAGCCCTGGCCAGCCAGCTCGGCCAGACCGACCTTCCCCAGTTTGCCCTGGTGTTCACTGCGGCGCGGCTGGAGCTGCGCAAGCTGGACGAGCCCAAGCTGGGCGCGGTCTACGTGGACTTCGTCGAAGGGGCGGTCGCCCATCGCCGCAAGTTCGGCGGCGGCCGTGGCCAGTCCATCGCCAAGGCGGTGGGGCTCAAGGCGGGTGCCATGCCGCGGGTGGTGGATGCCACCGCCGGGCTGGGGCGCGATGCCTTCGTGCTCGCCTCCCTCGGCTGTAAGGTGACCATGATCGAGCGCAGCCCCGTGGTGGCCGCCCTGTTGCAGGACGGGCTGGCGCGGGCGGCGCTGGACCCGGAGATCGGTCCCTGGGTGCGCGAGCGGATGGAGTTGCTGCACGGCCCGGCGGTGGAGACCTTGCTGGGGCTGACTGAGCGGCCCGATGTCATCTACCTCGACCCCATGTTCCCCCACAAGCAGAAGTCGGCGCTGGTGAAAAAAGAGATGCGGGTGTTTCAGTCGCTGGTGGGGCCGGATCTCGATGCCGATGCCCTGCTGCCGGCGGCGCTCGCCATGGCGGACAAGCGGGTGGTGGTGAAACGGCCGGACTACGCCGGCTGGCTCAACGAGCACAAGCCGAGCATGGCCATCGAGACCAAGAGCAACCGCTTCGATGTCTACGTGATGGCGGCGCTGGCGGGATAACGCCGCACGCGAGGGTAAAAGAAGAGGGCCAACCCGGCGGGGTTGGCCCTCTTGTCATCTATTGGCCGTCGGCTGGGGCCGGCGGGGCAAAGCGGATCAGCTTCTCCTCCCCTTGCCAGCTGAGCGCCATGGTGGCCAGCTCCGCCAGGCTCAGTCGCTCGCCACTGTGCAACAGCAGGTACTCGACCCCTGCTCTGGCCTCTATGGTGCGGATCCTGTCTGCCCACTGGCGGCCGTCCCGGCCGGTGAGGGTGACCGGCAACTGCCAGCTGGCGGCGATCTCCAGCCAGTCGTAGAGATCGCAACTGATGGGGTGGTAGGTGCTCATGTGCGGCTTGCCCTCTGGTCGCCGGTTACTGGAAGTTGATGCTGGTGGCGGGCGCCACCACCGCCTGGGCTTGCTGCACTTGCTCCAGTTGCAGCGGGTCGTCGGCCAGCGCCGGATCGTCCTCGTTGCCATTGCAGACCAGCGCCAGATCGTAGCTGCCGAGATTAACAAATCCCAGTTCGTAACCAAAGCCGCCACCGCTTTGCGGCAGCACGGGCGCGCTGGCGTAGAAGCCGTTGTCGCTGTCTGCCATGTCGGGGTAGTTGTCGTCGCTTCGGGGCTGGTAGAAGTAGACGAAGGCCTTGTCGGTCAGCTGGCCGCCGCACAGCCCGGCCGCCACCGTGCCTTTGACGGTGGTGACCTGGGTGTTGTTCACCAGCCGCACCCCTCTGGGCTTGAGCTTGTAGTACTGCTCGTGGCCCGGCAGCACCATGGCTTGGCGCAGGTCGAACTCGGTGGTGAAGGCGCTGAGGCCGTTGGCGGCGATAGTAAAGGTATCCAGCTTGAGTTCGCTGCTGGGCACCTCCAGCGGCTTGATCACCCCATCATCCCGTTTGACGTAGGAGTAGGGGGTGCCATCCAGAAACTGGTTGGCGACCTCCCGTCCGTCCAGCACCCGCAGCCGCATCTGGCTGTAGTCGCCGGGCACCACGCTCTGGCTGGCCAGCAGCGGGCGGCTGACGGAACCCTGGTAGTGCAGCAGGTCGATGTAGGTGAACAGTGGCCGGCCCGCACTGTCGAGCGGGATGGTTTCGCCGCTCGGGGTGCAGCCATCGTCCTGGGCCGAGGTGAGAAAACTGGCGGTGGTCCAGCTCTGCTCGGTACCGGCGACGGGGTGGATGCTGATGTTGGCGACGGCGATGCAGACCTTGCTGACTGCATCCACCGGGGCGTCGGAGAAGGCCAGCGAGAGCTGGGCCTGTTGCGGGCTGTTGTTGTTGTCGCCGCCTCCGCCGCCACAGGCGGTGAGCAGGGCGGTCAGGCCGATCAGGGTCAAGGGTTTCATGGCGTCCATTCCGGTTGTGAAGACAACCCTACTCTAGCCGAGCGGCGCTAATGGCGCAGGTGACAGCCAGCGGGAAAAGGACGAGCTCGGGGTGCCAGCCCAATGAAATCAAGGGTCAGCTTTGAACGGCGCCAGTCATGGCTGCGAAAGAGATTGTCGGAGCGGCAGGGCAGGCACTGATTGGGCGAGGCCCAATCAGGCTTCCAGCAGCCGGGTGGGCCAGCCCATCTTCTGCTGGCGTTCCACCTCGAAGCGCAACTCGCTGGCGCGCAGATAGTGCTCGTCCAGCCAGCCGCTCGGCAGGGTCAGGGTCAGTGCATCTTCATCGGCTTCGAGGGTGAAGCGGGGCACTGTGCCCTGGGTGCGGCGCATGCAGAGGATCAGCGCGATGCGCAGGATGCGGGCCAGCCGGATCGCCTGGCGACCGGTGACGGCGCCCTGCTTCTCCAGCGGTTCCAGCTTGAATTCGTCCCGCTGGTTGAACAGCAGGGCCGACAACAGCTTCTTCTGGGCCGGGGTAAAGCCAGGCATGTCGATGTTGTCGATGATGTAGGCGGCGTGTTGCGGTGCCTTCTTGTACTCGATGCACAGACCGATCTCGTGCAGCAGGGCCGCGTAGCGCAGGATCGGGCGCCCGTAGCGTTTCGAGAGTCGCCAGGCCGGCTGCAGCTGGTTGAACGCCTCGACGGCGGTGTCGCGCACCCGTTCGGCGTGCTCCTTGTCCAGCTGGTAGCGATTGATCAGGCTGTCGGCGGTGCGATCGCGGGCATCACAGTCGTGATTGTTGCCGAGCAGACCGTAGATCAGCCCTTCGCGCAGGGCGCCACCCGCCAGGGTCATGCTCTCGATGTTCAGGGTTTCGAAGATGGCGATCAGGATGGCGAGACCGGAGGGGAACACGGTCAGCCGTTCGGCCGCCAGTCCTTCCAACTGCAGTTGGTCGAGCTTGCCGCAGGCAATGGCCTGACCCATCAGCTCCTGCAGCTTGGGCAGGGTGACCCGCTCGCTTTTCCCCTGCGCCAGCATGATTTCCTGCAGCGCCTGCACCGTGCCAGAGGCGCCGACACAGGTGCGCCAGCCGAGTGCACGATAATCTTCCGCCACCTTCTCCAGCACCGCCTTGGCGGCGGCGATGGCCTGCTTGAAGCGGGCCTCGGAGAGCTCGCCGTCACCGAAGTGGTTGTTGAGCCAGGTAACGCAGCCCATGTGCAGGCTGTTGAGCAGTTTCGCTTCGCTGTGCTCGCCGATCACCAGCTCGGTGCTGGCGCCGCCGATGTCGATCACCAGCCGGTTGCCTTCCCCGGCCGAGGTCCAGGAGACCCCCTCATAGATGGTCTTGGCCTCTTCCTCGCCCGAGATGATCTCGATGCTGTGGTTGAGTACCCGTTCCGCTTCGCTGAGGAACTCGTCGACGTTGGTGGCAAGGCGCAGGGTGGCGGTACCCACTACCCGGATGTTGTCGGCCGGAATGTCCTGCAACTGTTCGGAGAACAGACGCAGACAGTCCCAGCCCCGCTCCATGGCGGCACGGCTGAGACGAAACTCCGGATCGAGCCCGGCGGCGAGGCGAACCTTGCGCTTGACCTTGGTGACGGTGCGTAGCGCACCGGCGACCTCGCGCACCACCAGCATGTGAAAGCTGTTGGAGCCGAGGTCGATGGCGGCATAGAGCGGCGAGTTGTGCAACTGGGCCAGTCCTTTCAGCTCTTGCGGGGCGGACGACGGCGGTTGTTGCTGTTGCCACCGCCCTGGCGATCGCGCATGTTGCGGTTCACCGGCTGACGGTTGCGGAACACCCGCTTCGGTGCGGTCACGTCATCCAGCAGCGCCTCGCGGTCATACTTGCTGACCGGGATCGGGTGGTGAATGTACTCCTCGATGGCCGGCAGGTTGAAGGCATAGTCTTCACAGGCCAGGCTGATGGAGTGACCGCTCTTGCCGGCACGACCGGTACGACCGATGCGGTGTACGTAGTCTTCGGCGTCGTCGGGCAGGTCATAGTTGAAGACGTGGGTCACGTCCGGGATGTGCAGACCGCGGGCGGCCACGTCGGTGGCAACCAGGATGTCGACTGCACCCTTGGTGAAGTCTTCCAGGATCTTCATCCGCTTCTTCTGCGGCACGTCACCGGTCAGCAGGCCGACGCGGTGGCCGTCGTTCTCCAGCCAGGCATGAACGTCTTCACAGACGTGCTTGGTGTTGGCGAAGACGATGGCTTTCTCCGGCCACTCCTCTTCCATCAGGGAGAGCAGCAGCAACATCTTGTCTTCGTTGGAGGGATAGAACAGCTCCTCCTTGATCCGCACGCCGGTCATCTGCTCCGGCTCGATCTGTACATGTTCCGGGTGGTTCATGTGTTCGTAGGCCAGCTCCTGCACCCGCAGGGAGAGGGTGGCGGAGAACAGCATGCTCAGACGCTCGGTGGCGGGCGGCATGCGGCGGAACAGGAAACGGATGTCCTTGATGAAGCCGAGATCGAACATGCGATCCGCTTCGTCCAGTACCACGACCTGAATGTTGCTCAGATCGATGACCTTGGACTTGAAGTAGTCGATGATGCGGCCGGTGGTGCCGATCAGTATGTCGACACCCTGTTCCAGCACGGCCAGCTGCTTGTCGTACCCTTCGCCACCGTAGGCGAGGCCGAGCTTGAGGCCGGTCGAGGCGGACATGCTCTCCGCATCGTTGTAGATCTGGACCGCCAGCTCCCGGGTCGGGGCCATGATGATGGCGCGCGGCTGGTTGATGAGGCGCGGCTTGGTCAGCGGATGGGTCAACAAATAGTTGAAGGTGGCGGCCAGGAAGGCAAGGGTTTTGCCGGTCCCTGTCTGGGCCTGACCGGCGAGGTCATGACCTTCTACCAGCAGTGGCAGAGACAGTGCCTGGATGGGGGTGCAATAGTGAAATCCCTTTGATTCCAGACCAGCCAGAACTTCGGGTTCGAGGCCCATTTGGGCGAATTTGTCGGTCGTTAAATGTGTTTTGCTCATGGCGGTAGGTTATCAGGTTAGGCTTGCAATAATAAACAGGATCATTTCAAATAGGGCAACTATTGCCTTTGTTGATACGTCAATAAAGCCTTAATTACTGACTGGAGTTGGAGATGAGTGACAAGATTGTTCAGCTGAGCGATGCCAGCTTCGAGGCAGATGTAATCAAAGCCGATGGCGCCGTTCTGGTCGACTTCTGGGCCGAATGGTGTGGTCCGTGCAAGATGATTGCCCCGATCCTGAACGAAGTCGCCCAAGAGTATGCCGGTCGCGTGACCGTGGCGAAATTGAACATCGACCATAACGCCGACACTCCGCCCAAGTATGGCATTCGTGGTATTCCGACCCTCTTGCTGTTCAAGAATGGCGAAGTGGCAGCGACCAAGGTCGGTGCCCTGTCCAAGACTCAGCTGAAAGAGTTCCTGGACGGTAACCTGTAATAATCAAAGAGGAGCGCATTGCAATAATGCGCTCCTTCTGTTTTATCACCTAGACGCTCACCCCGATTGGTGCTAATTTATCGCTCGTTTGCTAACCTTTTTGCCTGACTCTTTGCTCACACATCAGCCTGGCAAATCAAATCCGATCAGCATCAATCCAGCAGACTGTCTCCTCATTTCAATCCTTGCTTACAGACTTTCACCACTATGAATCTGACTGAATTAAAGAACACTCCTGTGTCCGAGCTGGTACAGCTTGGCGAATCCATGGGGTTGGAAAATCTGGCTCGGGCGCACAAGAAAGACATTATTTTCGCGATCCTCAAGGCGCACGCCAAGGGTGGCGAGGATATCTTTGGCGACGGTGTGCTGGAAATCCTGACCGATGGTTTCGGCTTCCTGCGTAGTGCAGACGGCTCCTACCTGGCCGGCCCGGACGACATCTATGTCTCCCCGAGCCAGATCCGCCGTTTCAACCTGCGCACCGGCGATACCATATCCGGCAAGATCCGGCCGCCGAAAGAGGGCGAACGTTACTTCGCGCTGCTCAAGGTCAATGAGGTCAACTACGACCGTCCGGAAAACTCCCGCAACAAGATCCTGTTTGAAAACCTCACTCCGCTGCACGCCAACGAGCGTCTGCGCATGGAGCGTGGCAACGGTTCCACCGAAGACATTACCGCCCGCGTACTGGATCTGGCTTCCCCGATCGGTAAAGGCCAGCGCGGCCTCATCGTCGCACCGCCCAAGGCCGGTAAGACCATGCTGCTGCAGAACATCGCCCAGAGCATCGCCTACAACCACCCTGACTGCGAACTGATCGTCCTGCTGATCGACGAGCGTCCGGAAGAAGTGACCGAGATGCAGCGCATGGTGAAGGGTGAAGTGATCGCCTCCACCTTCGACGAGCCGGCTTCCCGTCACGTCCAGGTCGCCGAGATGGTGATCGAGAAGGCCAAACGCCTGGTCGAGCACAAGAAGGACGTGGTGATCCTGCTGGACTCCATCACCCGTCTGGCCCGTGCCTACAACACCGTCATCCCGTCATCCGGCAAGGTACTGACCGGTGGTGTGGACGCCAACGCCCTGCACCGTCCGAAGCGCTTCTTCGGTGCCGCGCGCAATGTCGAAGAGGGTGGCAGCCTGACCATCATCGCCACCGCGCTGATCGATACCGGCTCCAAGATGGATGAAGTCATCTACGAAGAGTTCAAGGGTACCGGCAACATGGAACTGCACCTCTCGCGCAAGATTGCCGAGAAGCGCGTCTACCCGGCCATCGACATCACTCGCTCCGGCACCCGCAAGGAAGAGCTGCTGACCACCGGCGACGAGCTGCAGAAGATGTGGATCCTGCGCAAGATTGTGCACCCGATGGGCGAGATCGACGGCATCGAGTTCCTGATCGACAAGTTGGCCATGACCAAGACCAACGACGAGTTCTTCGACGCCATGCGGCGCCAGCAGAAGTAACCGACTCGAAAATCATCAAACCGCGGCCCAGGTCGCGGTTTTTGTTTATCTATTTTACGGTCGCCTGAGTAGTATGAAACCTCGATGTCACAAGGATAGGGACGTCATGAAGCATGTACTCCTGATATTGCTGAGCTGGCTGCTGGTGCTGCCGGTCGGGGCTGCCGAGGCGCAGCCGCCCCGGACGACACTGGTGGCCGACGAGGGGCTGCAGGGTCACCTCGACTATCTGACCGGCCGGCTGCAGCTGGGGCAGTTTGCCGCCATCGACACCCTGCTGGACTCCCTGGCGGTGGGGCAGCGGGAGTATCTGTTGTGCCAGCTGCTGGCCACCCTCAATAGCCAACCCAGGGCCAGCACGCCGCAACTGCTGGCCTGGGTGCGCGCCCAGTCGTTCAAGGCCCCCAGCTGGTTGGTGGAAAAAGAGGTGGACGGCTTTCTGGTGCAGCAACCCGCCTACGATTTTGCCGCCACCGCGCGGCAGGTGCTGAGCCGCTGGCAGCAGCAGGCCTGGCAGGACAACTATCGCCAGCAGCTGGAAGAGGGCACGTTCGAGTTCAAGCAGATCTACAACAGCCGCAATCCTGATCTGGCCCAGCAGCAGCAGGCGCTGCTGACCGTACTCGATCGGCAGCCGCTCCCGCTCCTGCAACGGGAGGCGCACACGCTGGCCGCCATGAGCATCTTTCTGCCCGACAACCGGCTGCTGCGGCTGCTGGCCGAGCGTACCGGCGACAGCGCCCTCTATCAGAAGCTGTGGCATCAACCGGTCGATCACGACAGCGTGGCCGCGCTCGCCAGCGTGAGCCGTTTTCATCAGGGCCAGGCGGCCAGCGATCTGCTGATTGCCGCCAGTCGCAATGCCCGTCTCAAGCTGCCCGCTCTGCAGCAACTCAGTCAACTTTCGCCGCTGCCAGACACGGCCCAGCAGTTCCTGCTGGCGGAGCTGGGCAATCGCCAATACAGCGGTCAGGTGGCCAGCCTGCTGCTGCAGATGGACGAACCCAGGCTGCTGGCCCAGCTTGCCGATCGGCTGACCCGGCAGGAAAAGCGCCATGCAAGTCCGGTGATGCTGCCCGATTCGGGTACACCCGCCGCCCGCCCAGGGTTATAATGCGGCATCGCCTGAACACAGGGTACCTGCATGAAATACAAGGATTTGCGTGATTTCATCGCGCAGCTGGAACAAAGCGGACAACTCAAGCGCATCAGTCGCGAGATAGACCCCTATCTGGAGATGACCGAGATCAGCGATCGCACCCTGCGGGCGGGCGGTCCTGCCCTGCTGTTTGAAAATCCCAAGGGTTGCGCCATGCCGGTGCTGACCAACCTGTTCGGCACCCCGGATCGGGTCGCCATGGGCATGGGCCAGCCCAACGTGGCCGCCCTGCGCCAGGTGGGGATCTGGCTCTCCTACCTGAAGGAGCCGGAGCCGCCCCGCGGCTTCAAGGAGCTGATGGAGAAGCTGCCGATCTTCAAGCAGGTGCTCAACATGCCGACCAAACGGCTCTCCTCTGCCCCTTGTCAGCAGCGGGTGCTGGAGGGAGAGGCAGTCGATCTGGACCAGATCCCGATCCAGCACTGCTGGCCCGGCGACGTGGCGCCGCTGGTGACCTGGGGTCTGACCATCACCCGCGGCCCCTACAAGAAGCGGCAGAACCTCGGCATCTATCGCCAGCAGAAGATCGGCAAGAACAAGCTGATCATGCGCTGGCTGGATCACCGCGGCGGTGCCATCGATTTTCGCGAGTGGCAGGAGGCCCACCCGGGTGAGCGCTTCCCGGTGGTGGTGGCGCTCGGTGCCGATCCGGCGACCATCCTCGGCGCGGTGACGCCGGTGCCGGATACTCTCTCCGAATACGCTTTTGCCGGTCTGCTGCGCGGCAGCCGTACCGAGGTGGTGAAGGCCATCAGCTGCGATCTGGAGGTGCCCGCCAGCGCCGAGATCGTGCTGGAAGGCTATCTGGAGCCGGGCGAGATGGCCCCCGAAGGGCCTTATGGCGATCACACCGGCTACTACAACGAGGTGGACGAGTTCCCGGTCTTTACCATCACCCACATGACGATGCGCAAGGATGCCATCTATCACAGCACCTACACCGGCCGTCCGCCCGATGAACCGGCGGTGCTCGGGGTGGCGCTCAACGAGGTGTTCGTGCCGCTGTTGCAGAAGCAGTTCCCCGAGATCGTGGACTTCTACCTGCCGCCGGAAGGGTGCTCTTACCGGATGGCGGTGGTGACCATCAAGAAGCGCTACCCTGGCCACGCCAAGCGGGTGATGCTGGGGGTCTGGTCCTTCCTGCGCCAGTTCATGTACACCAAGTTCGTGATCGTCTGCGATGACGACATCAACGCCCGCGACTGGAAGGACGTGATCTGGGCCATCACCACCCGGATGGATCCGGCCCGCGACACCACCCTGATCGAGCACACCCCGATCGACTACCTGGACTTCGCTTCGCCGGTCTCCGGGCTCGGCTCCAAAATGGGGCTGGATGCCACCAACAAGTGGCCGGGGGAGACCAATCGCGAGTGGGGCCAGCCCATCGTGCAGGACGAGGCGGTCAAGCAGAAGATCGATGCCCTCTGGGACGAGCTGAACATTCTCGGCTGATGAGCGGCGGCAGGCCCGACGGGCCGTGCCGCCTGGCCGGGATGCAAAAGATTGATGCCATTTGAGCTGAATTGGGTATGCTCGACTGACCTGACCACTTTGCTGGTCGCCAGTCCACAGTGAATCAAGAGCGAAAGCGGGCCGAGCGAGCCCGTCACAAGGATAAGAATGCAACGTATCAAGTGCCGCGTAGAGGAACTGCGCGAATATGTCGACACCATCTGGCACGTGGCCCTGACGCCGCTGCAAGAGGTCAGCTTCAAGCCGGGCCAGTATCTGCTGGTGGTGATGAGCGATTCGGACAAGCGTCCCTTCTCCATCGCCAATTCGCCGACCCGCCCGGGCATGCTGGAGCTGCAGATCGGCGCCACCCCGGAAAACGCCTATGCCGGCCAGGTGCTGGCCCGCATGCGCGAGCAGGGGGAGATCGAGATTGAACTGGCGGCGGGCAAGGCCTTCCTGCGGGAAGAGTCACCCCGGCCGCTGATCCTGATGGCGGGTGGCACCGGTTTCTCCTATGCCCGCTCCATTCTGGAATACCTGATCGATACCGGCAGCAAGCGCCCGGTGTTCTTCTACTGGGGCGTGCGCCAGGCGCACTGGCTCTACGAGCAGGAGCAGATGCAGCAGTGGGAGCGCGACTACGCCCCGCTCACCTTCATCCCGGTGGTGCAGGAGCCGGAAGCGGACTGGACCGGCAAGACCGGGCTGGTGCACAAGGCCATCATGGATGACTTCGTCAGCCTGCATGACTACGACATCTATGTCGCCGGTCGCTTCGAGATGGCGGGCGCGGCGCGGGAGGAGTTCAAGATTCTGGGCGCCGAGCCTGAGCGCATCTTCGGCGACGCCTACGAATTCATCTGAGTTCGGCATGAGGCCGGTCACATAGCGTGACTGAGGAGGCCTCGCTGAGTCAGCCTGCTGCAGCTTGCCCTGCGACAGGCCAGAAACAACAAACCCCAGCCTGGCTGGGGTTTGCTTTATGGGCGACCTGCGTTATTCGCCTTTGGCGCCGAGCTGCTGCTCGAGCTGGGCCAGCTTGGCCTCGAGCGCGGTCAGCTTCTCACGGGTGCGCAGCAGCACCTTGGTCTGCACGTCAAACTCTTCGCGACTGACCAGGTCCAGCTTGCCCAGCTGGGACTGCAGCACCTGACGGATCTTCTTCTCCACCTCTTCACCCATGCTGCGAATGCCGGGCGGCAGGGAGTTGTGCACCTGTTTGGCGATCTCTTCCAGTTTCTTCGGGTCGATCATGTGGTTCTCCTTAAGCAATGCGCCATTCTACCGGCAATTGATCCGCTTTGCCGAGATCGAGGGTCGCTTTTTGCCAGCTGCCATAGGGGCAGTCGCTGGTCGGGTCTGGTATTCGGGATGAAGCTGTTAACCTATCGAGTCCCGTTTCTATTCCAATTCCTTGATGCTGTACACAAAAAAAGCAGATCAGATGACCGACCAGAGGCTTAATAATTGTTGCGTTGCTGTTAAGATGTACCGGTCGGGTTCTCACCCAACTCAGTCAGCATTTCATGGATAACAACTAAAAAGAGATAAGGATATGAAAAAGAAGCTAATTTACGCCGCGGTTGTCAGTGCTATGCTGGCTGGCTGTGGTGGCAGTGACGATAACAAAGGCGACACCTCCAGCTATCTCGACTATCTGTTGACCGGTTCCAACGCCGTGCGCCCCAGTGCTCTGGCAGCCCGGGCCAGCGATGGCACCCTGAAATTCTCCACCGAAACGGCAGATCTCTCCAACCCGGTCTCGGCCATGTCGACCCTGGATGGCTGGTCCACGACCCAGGCTATCCAGATCGTGCCCGTGACCTCATCCGGCATCCAGGTGCAGGCCCCGGCCGCGGCGGAGTTTGCCGCCTCGGTGGCGCCGCTCTACCTGCTGGAGCTGAGCTTTGACAGCGCCGCCCTGCGCCCGAACGGCGTGAAGAAGGTGCTGACCTACGGGGTGGACTTCGTGGTGGCCGCTGCGGCCGGCAAGCTGAACCTGGTGCCGCTCAAGCCGCTGAATCCCTCCTCCTACTACATGGTCGTGGCCACCGACTCCCTCAAGGACAGCAGCGGCAACGCGGTCAAGGCCGGCAACGATTACGGCAACTACAAGAACAACGTCGGCAGCAATGCCCAGGAGCAGACCATCAATGGTCTGATCGCCCTGCAGGAAGGGCTGTTCAAGGCTGCCACCGGCGTCTCCACCGATCACGTCATCTTCTCCGACTGGTTCGGTACCCAGTCCGGTGCCGACGTGCTGGTGGCGGTGAAAGGGGCAGCTGCGTCCGTGCTGAAGAGCCCGACCCTGGATGCGGCCGCCCTGTGGAAGCAGGATGCCAAGGGCAACACCAGCTTGCCGGGCACCTATACCCTGAGCGTGACCGGCAGCAATGCCTTCCTGACCCAGCTGGATGCCGAGCAGTTCCTGCCGCAAGAGCAGAAAGATGCGATCGCCACCGCCTTCGGCCCCGGTGCTCCGCTCAACCCGATTGCTCAAGCGACCAAGGTCTATACCGGTACCGTCAAGCTGCCTTACTTCCTCTCCTCGCCGGCCACCGCCGGTTCCTGGGACAAGGCCAAGACCCAGTCCTGGCACGGCGCCATCCCCAGCCTGTACGCCATCGCCAATGCCCTGAAAGCGTCCGACAGCGAAGTGATCGCCGGGCTGGTGGGCGCGGGCGTGGACCCGGCCCTGCTGGCGACGCTGATTGCCGATCCGACCCGTCAGGCCGAGTTGCTGGCCGAGGCGAGCAAGCTGATCGGGGTGACCCTCACCTCCGGCGGCAAGCCGCTGGATGCCGAGCAGAACATCGGTCGCTTCAATCCGCTGCCCATGCTGGAAGAGGTGCAGCTGGTGCCGATGCGCATCTTCGCCAAGGATGACCTCAACACCATCACCGACGTGATCATCTACCAGCACGGCGTGACTTCGGTGAAAGAGAACGCCTATGCGCTGGCGCTCAGCCAGATCTATGCTGGCATGCAGGCAGGCAAGAAGGTGGCGCTGGTGGTGATCGATCACCCGCTGCACGGTGAGCGTGGCTTCGCCCTGAGCGGCAGCATGGCGACCGTGACCACCTCCGACAACCCGACCCCGTATCTGAACCTGAGCTACCTGACCGTGGCCCGCGACAACCTGAAACAGAGTGTGGCGGATCTGCTGGGCCTGCGTCTGGCTGTTGGCTTGGCCAACAAGACTGGTTCTATTGGTACTGCAGGTAATCTCAAAGTGCACTTCCTGGGCCACTCCCTGGGCGCCATCTCCGGTACCAACCTGCTGGCGGTCGCCAATCAGCCCATCGGCAATGCGCTGGCGGATGCCCTGTTCAAGTTCGATACCGGCGGCCTGGCCATGCCGGGTGGCGGCATCGCACCGCTGCTGCTGAACTCGCCGACCTTCGGTCCGACCATCAAGATGGGCGTGCTGACCAGCGGCAGTGCCGAGCTGAAAGCGGGCTTCACCGCCTATGCGCCCAACTGCAAGACCGCGGTGCCGACCTGCTTCGTCAACGAGTTCCTGCCGAGCCTGAGCACCACCCAGCAGGCGGCGGCGGCCAGCACGTTGCAGAGCTACAGCTTCGCGGCCCAGTCGGTGCTGGATTCGGCTGACCCGATCAACCTCGGTAGCGGCATCCTGAGCAGCTTCCCGCTGTTCGCCACCGAGATCGTCGGCGATGGCGCCCTGAGCCTGTCTGACCAGGTGATCCCGAACAGCATTGCCTCCGCCCCGCTGGGTGGTACCGAGCCGCTGTTCAAGGTGCTGGGTCTGCAGCCGCTGGCCGCCTCTGGTCCAGGGTTAGTTCCGGCCAGCCACAACGCGGCCCGCTTCCTGGCCGGTGGCCACAGCTCGCTGCTGGCGCCGGACGAGAACTTCGACCCGAACGGCGATGTGACCACCGAGATGCAGGGCCAGTTCGGCAGCTTCTTCGCGAGCGGTGGCGCTGCGGTCAAGGTGACCGATCCCACCCTGCTCAAGCAGTAAGTCAGTCGGCCAATAAAAACGCCGCCCTTCGGGGCGGCGTTTTTATTGGCGTAAAAACACTCAGGCGGGCTGATGGTGTCTGTCCAGCCAGCCTTGCAGCAGCCCGACCAGCAGACCGGCCAGGTGGGCCATGTTGGCGGTGCGGGTGCCGAGCAGATCGAAGAAGCCGAGCGCCAGCCAGAACAGCATGAAGCCCATCAACGCCGGTGGCAGGGTGAGGCCGCAGGCCGGCTGCAACTTGCTGCGCAGCCAGCAGTAGCCGAGCAGGGCATAGACCACCCCGGAGAGGCCGCCAAACAGCGGGCCGCTGGCGAAGAACTCGGCCAGGTTGGGCAGGGCGGCGCCTACCAGCAGCAGGATCAGCAGCTTGCCGCTGCCGAGCCGTTGTTCGATCTGGCCCCCCAGATACCACCACCACAGCAGGTTGAACACCAGGTGCAGCACCGAGAAGTGGATGAAAGCCGGGGTGAAGTAGCGCCACGCCTGCCAGTCGGTAAACTGCGCCAGGGTCGGGTGGAACGCCAGCTCATCGAAGATCGGCAGGCCGATGGCATCGAGCCCGTAGATGGCCAGACAGGCGATGATCACCACCAGGGTCAGCGGCCCCGCCTGATGCAGGAAGTCGGTGACCGGGTCGGTCATCCCCTTGCTGTAGTCGATGCGGGCATCGGCCCGGCCGGATTGCCAGGAGGCTTCCATGTAGCGGGGGTGGGTCGGCTCGGCCAGGAAGCGTTTCACCTCCAGCTGGGCCTGGGCGAGGCGCTGTTCGTCCGCCAGCCAGACCGAGACGCCAAGCTCGGACTGGGTCAGCTCGCACGAGATGCCGAGGGTGGAGAGATAGTCCACCAGCGCCTGGGCCATGCGGGCATTGTCGAGCACCAGCAGCTGGATCATGCGTCGCCCGCCTGGATCGGGAACTCCCTGCGCCATGCCTCGAAGCCGCCATCCAGGCTGTAGACCTCATCGTACCCCTGTTGCAGCAGGTACTGGGCGGCGCCCTGGCTGCTGTTGCCGTGATAGCACATCACGATCACCGGGGTATCGAAGTCCACCTCGTTCATGAAACGCACCAGGGTGCCGTTGGTGAGGTGGAAGGCGCCGACCGCGTGGGCCGTCTCGAACGACTGGGGGTCGCGAATATCCACGAGGCGGGCTGCACCGGCGGCAAGCTTCTGGTGGGCATCATGGGCACTGATATGGGCAAACTGGTCCATTAACATGTCCTGCGAATAGGTGATTGAGGGTCAGTTTACCGCAAGCGGGGGCCGGCGCTAAGCCCGCAATGTGTCCGGTTATTGCCGTAACCGATCGCAATTTCCTTCAATACCGGGGGCGGGGTGCCGGCTAGGCTGGGGGCTCCTTTTGCTGCTACGAGCGTTATTCATGGAGACGAGTCTGCTGTTATCCATGGCCGGGTTTGCCCTGGCCATGTCCATCACCCCGGGGCCGGTCAATCTGGTCGCTCTCGGCAGCGGCGCCAGGCACGGCTTTGCGGCCAGCCTGCGCCACGTGGTCGGGGCCACCCTGGGGTTCATTCTGTTGCTGCTGTTGATGGGACTGGGGCTGGGTGCCACCCTGCTGCAATGGCCGCTGGCGGCGGAGGTACTGCGCTGGGCCGGGGTGATCTTTCTCGGCTGGATGGCCTGGCAGTTGCTGGTGGACAGCGGCCGGGTGGAAGGGGTCGATGGGGTCGCCCCCTCCTTCTGGTACGGGGCACTGATGCAGTGGCTCAATCCCAAGGCCTGGCTCGCCGCCAGCATGGGGATGGGCGCCTATGGCAGTGCGGGCGGGGTGGGGCAGGTGGCCCTGTTCAGCGGCCTCTACCTGGTCATCTGTCTCGGCTCCATCGCTTGCTGGGCCTATGCCGGCAGTCGCCTGCAGGGGTTGCTGCTCGCGCCGCAGCGGCTGCGCTGGTTCAACCGGGCGATGGCGCTGTTGCTGCTGCTTTGCGCCGCCTATCTGGTGCGCTAGCCCAGCCGGGTCAGCTGATTGCGGTAGTGACCCGGGGTGGCAGCCACCCGCCGCTTGAACTGGCGCTGGAAGTGGGCCTGATCGGCAAAACCGCTGGCCAGCGCCACTTCCGCCAGCGGCTCTCCCCGCCTGAGCAGGGTGCGGGCATGGCGGATGCGCTGATCGAGCAGGTAGGCGTGGGGCGTCATGCCGTAATGGCGGCTGAAGCTGCGCACGAAGTGGGAGGGGGTGAGCCCGGCCACCGCACTCAATTGTGCGAGGGTGAGGGGGTTGCTGCAGTCGTCCTGCATCAGTTCGGCGGCCCGCTGCAGGTGCTGTGGCGGCCGATCGTCCCAGCTGGCCGGGGTGAGCCTGGCCAGCAGCTGGCGACTGAACTGGTGGCAGGCCACCTCGCGCGCGAGCGGCTCCGGCTCCTGCCATAGCTGCCGATGGAGCCGGCACAGCCCCTGGTAGAGCAGGGGATCCCGGCTTGCGGTCATGTCGAAGGGACGAAACGCATCGCCCAGCCCCGCCTCTTCCTGCTGGCGCTGCAGCCAGCCGGTATCGAGGTAGAACATCAGATAGGACCAGGGCTCATCCGCAACGGGGTTGCAGGCGTGCACCTCTTCCGGGTTCATCAGCACCAGGTGGCCGTGGCCGACCTCCTGCCGGCTGCGCTGGTTGAGGTAGTGGCTGTGGCCGCCGGTGATGGCGCCGATGGAGAAGTGGGGGTGGCTGTGCTTGTCGTAGCAGACGCGGCGGCCATCCTGCACCGCCCGCGCCTCGATGAAAGGCAGGGCCGGATCGTGCCAGAAACTGTGGTGATCCGGCGCGGTGTCGGCCCTGCTCATGGGTCAGCCGCCGAGATAGGCCTGGCGGACGGCCGGGTTGGCCAACAGGGCCGCCCCCGTGTCCTGCAGTACCACGTGGCCGTTCTCCAGCACATAGCCGCGATCGGCCAGCTTGAGCGCCTGGTTGGCGTTCTGCTCCACCAGGAAGATGGTCATGCCGTCGCGGCGCAACTGCTCTATGGTGTCGAAGATCTGCTGGATGACGATGGGGGCCAGCCCCAGCGAGGGTTCATCCAGCAGCAGCAGGCGTGGCTTGCTCATCAGGGCGCGGCCGATGGCCAGCATCTGCTGCTCGCCGCCGGACATGGTGCCGGCGCGCTGCTCCAGTCGCTCGTGCAGGCGGGGGAACAGGGTGAAAATCTGATCCAGCAGGCCGCGCTGCTCGGCCTTGTCGACGAAGAAGGCCCCCATCAGCAGGTTCTCCTCCACCGTCAGGCGAGCGAAGATGCGGCGCCCCTCCGGCACCACGGCGATGTCCTTGCGCATGATGCGGGCGGTGGAGAGCGAGTCTATCTGCTCTCCCTCGAACCAGATGGAGCCACTGCTGGGCTTGGGTTCGCCGCACAGGGTCATCAGCAATGTGGTCTTGCCGGCGCCATTGGCGCCGATCAGGGTGACGATTTCCCCCTCTTTGACCTGGACGCTGACGTCGTGCAGCGCCTGAATTTTGCCGTAGTGGGTCGATACGTTGCGAAGTTCTAACATCTTTTTGTCCTTACGACTCGCCCAGATAGGCCTTGATCACTGCCGGATTGCTACGGATCTCGTCCGGCTTGCCGTGGGCCAGCGGGGTGCCCTGGTTGACCACGAAGATGCGGTTGGAGATCTCCATCACCAGTTTCATGTCGTGCTCGATCAGCAGCACCGAGACCCCGAACTCGTCCCGCAGGTTGGAGATGAGCTCGTTCAGCTCGTCGGTCTCGTGGGGGTTGAGGCCGGCGGCCGGCTCGTCCAGCATCAGCAGCTCGGGCCGGGTCGCCATGCAGCGGGCAATCTCGAGCCGGCGCTGCTGGCCGTAGGCCAGGTTGCCGGCGGCGCGGTTGGCGAGATCCTTGAGCCCCACCTTCTCCAGCCAGAAGGCGGACTGCTCCAGCCCCTCCCGCTCGGCGCGGCGAAAGGCCGGGGTCTTGAACAGCCCGGCCAGAAAGCCGGTGTTGAGGTGCCTGTGCTGGGCTACCAGCAGGTTTTCCACCGCCGTCATGTCCTTGAACAGTCGCACGTGCTGAAAGGTGCGCACTATGCCCTTGCGAGCGATGAGGTGGCCGGGCAGGCCCTGAATCTCCTCGCCCTTGTAGCGGATGATGCCGCCGCTCGGGCGGTAGAAACCGGTCAGGCAGTTGAAGACGGTGGTCTTGCCCGCTCCGTTGGGGCCGATAATGGAGATCACCTCCCCCTTGTCCACGTCCAGCTTGACGCCGTTGACCGCCAGCAGGCCCCCGAAGCGCATCGACAGATCAGAAACTTCCATTAACTTCTGATGAGTACTCATTTTCTCAGCTCCCGGGTCAGAGTGGCGTGAGCCAGCGCCAACAGTCCACCCATGTGGCGCATCGACAGATCAGAGACTTCCATTAACTTCTGATTGGCACTCATTTTTTCAACTCCAGATGCGGACGGGTCATCGGCAGCAATCCCTGTGGCCGCCAGATCATCATGAACACCATCAAGAGGCCGAACATCAGCATGCGGTACTCGTTGAACTCGCGCGCCAGCTCAGGCAGCACCGTCATCACGATGGCGGCCAGCACCACCCCGATCTGGGAGCCCATGCCGCCCAGCACCACGATGGCGAGCACGATGGCCGACTCGATGAAGACGAAGGACTCCGGACTGATGAAACCTTGGCGCGAGGCGAAGAAGCTGCCGGCGAAGCCCGCGAAGCAGGCACCAATGGTGAAGGCGGTCAGCTTGATGATGGTGGGGTTGAGCCCCAGCGACTTGCAGGCGATCTCGTCTTCCCGCAATGCCTCCCAGGCACGGCCGAGCGGCATGCGCAGCAGGCGGTTGATGACGAACAGGGTGGCGATCACCAGCACCAGCGCCATCAGGTAGAGGAAGATCACCTTGTGGTTGGCGTTGTAGGCGATGCCGAAGAACTCGTGGAAGGTCTCGAAGCCGCCATCCTTGACGGTGCGGTTGAACTCCAGACCGCCCAGGGTCGGCTTGGGAATGCCGGAGATGCCGTTCGGGCCGCCGGTCAGGCTGGTCATGTTGTTGAGCAGGATGCGGATGATCTCGCCAAAGCCCAGAGTGACGATGGCCAGATAATCCCCCCGCAGCCGCAGCACCGGGAAGCCGAGCAAAAAGCCGAAGGTGGCCGCCGTCAGCCCGGCGATGGGCAGGCACTCCCAGAAGCTGAGCCCGAAGTAGGTGTTGAGCAGGGCATAGCTGTAGGCGCCGACCGCGTAGAAGCCGACATAGCCGAGATCCAGCAGGCCGGCGAGGCCGACCACCACGTTCAGGCCGAGACCCAGCATGATGTAGATGAGGGCCAGGGTGGCCAGATCGATGGCACCGCGCGAGGCCATGAAGGGCCAGCTCACTGCGAACAGCAGCACCAGCACGGCGGTGATGTTGTAGAGGCGTGGCGCCTCCTCCTGACTCGGCAGCACCAGCTTGGTGAAGCCGACCGAGAAGCCGCTGATGGAGGCCTGGAACAGCCGGCTTATCTGGCCGCGCAGCAGCTGGAACCAGAACACCAGGGTGGCGCCGCCCAGCAGCCAGGCCAGCGACACGTCGAGCCGGCTGGTCACCAGCAGGCGGGTGCCGTCGGTCTCGAGCTTGAAGCCGAGCAGCCAGAAGGAGAGCACCAGCAGCACCAGGCTGGCGATGCAGGCATGAATGAATTGTTTTTTCATACCTTTTCGACCTCCGGATGACCCAGGATGCTGTATATGGACATGAACAGCAGCATCAGACAGGTGATAGGTGCATGAATGAATTGATGTTGCATCATACCTTCTCCACCTCCGGGCGACCCAGAATGCCGGTGGGCATAAACAGCAGCACGCCGATCAGCAGGGCAAAGGCCATCACATCCTTGTACTCGGTGCTGAGGTAGCCGGCGGTGAGCGCCTCGACCACACCGAGCAGCAGGCCGCCCAGCACGGCGCCGGGGATGCTGCCGATACCGCCGAGGACAGCCGCGGTGAAGGCTTTCAGCCCGGCCATGAAGCCGAGATAGGGGTTGATGACGCCGTAATACATGCCGAGCAGCACGCCGGCGACGGCGGCCAGGGTAGCCCCCAGCACGAAGGTGATGGAGATGACCACGTGGGTGTCTATCCCCAGCAGGTTGGCCATCTTGATGTCTTCCGAACAGGCGCGGCAGGCGCGGCCCATGCGGGAGCGACCGATGAACTGGGTCAGCGCCAGCATGGTGATGAAGGTCACCACGAAGATAATGAGCTGCATCCAGGAGAGGCTGGCCTGGAAGCCGTCGGCTTCACCCAAGGTCCAGCCGCCGGAGATCAGGGTGGGCATGGCTATGTCGCGCGAGCCCTGGGCCATCCGCATCATGTTCTGCAGGAAGATCGACATGCCGATGGCGGAGATGAGGGGGATCAGCCGGTTGCCGCCCCGCAGTGGGCGGTAGGCGACCCGCTCTATGGTCCAGCCATAGGTGCCGGTGATGACGATGCTGATCAGGAAGGCGCCCCCCAGCAGCAGGAAGGTGCTGTCGATGCCCATCATCATGAGCCCCGCCATTACCATGAAAGCGACATAGGAGCCGATCATGTAGACCTCGCCGTGGGCGAAGTTGATCATGCCGATGATGCCATAGACCATGGTGTAGCCGATGGCGATCAACGCATAGGTGCTGCCTATGGTTAACCCGTTCAGCAACTGCTGAACCAGGTAAAGGAAGTGTTCGGACATACTGCGTTCCCTGTACTTGCCCGCAAAGAAAGGAGGGGTGACTCATGTCACCCCGACCGGCAGATTATTTGACTTGAGTGGAGGTACCGTCGGCGTGCCACTGGAATACACCGAATTCAAAGCCTTTCAGGTCGCCACTCGGAGCCCAGCTCAGGGTGCCCATGACGGTATCGATCGGTGCGGCCTTGATGGCGGCGGCTACGGCAGCCGGGTCATCCTCACCCGCCTTGGCGATACCGGCAGCCAGGGTTTGCACCGCGGCATAGGTGGTCCACACGAACGGACCGGAGGAGTCCTGACCCTTGGCCTTGAACGCGGCCACCAGCGGGGCGTTGGCCGGCACCAGGTCATATTTGTTCGGCAGGGTCACCAGCAGGCCTTCGGAGGCCGGACCGCCGATGGCGGAGATGTCCTTGTTGCCGACCCCTTCCGGACCCATGAACTTGGCCTTGAGGCCCTTCTCGCCAGCCTGACGCAGGATCAGACCCAGCTCGGGGTGATAGCCGCCGTAGTAGACGAAGTCGACGTTCTCTTTCTGCAGCTTGGCGATCAGGGCGGAGAAGTCCTTGTCGCCGGCGGTGATGCCTTCAAACGCCACCACCTTGACGCCGGCCTTGTCCAGCGCCGCTTTCACGCTGGAGGCGATGCCTTCGCCGTATTGTTTCTTGTCGTGGATGACAGCCACACGCTTGGGCTTGACCTGCTCGATGATGTACTTGGCGGCGGTCGGACCCTGGTCGCTGTCCAGGCCGATGGTACGCAGCACCAGCTGATAGCCGCGCTCGGTGATCTTGGGGTTGGTGGAGGCCGGGGTGACCATCAGCACGCCTTCATCTTCATAGATGTCGGAAGCGGGCAGGGTGTTGTCGGAGCAAAGGTGGCCGACCACGAACTTGACGCCGTCGTTGATCACCTTGTTGGCGACCGCCACGGCCTGCTTGGGATCGCAGGCGTCGTCATAGATGACGGCTTCGATCTGCTTGCCCTTGATGCCACCGGCCTTGTTGATCTGCTCGACCGCCATCTTGCCGCCGGTGAACTGCATGTCGCCGTACTGGGCGACCGGGCCAGTGACCGGACCGGCGATGCCAATCTTGATGGTGTCCGCCGCGTGGACCAGTGATACCGATCCGAACAGGGCCATAGAAACCGCTGTCCTGACTGCCATTTTGCTCAACTTATTCATCGATTCGTCCCTTAATCAGTGGATTGTTTCATTTTCCGTGTGCCATTCCGAACCGTGATCCCGCCAGTCCGGCAATAGGTATGGTTCTATCATTCCTCGCTGGGCAATAACAAGCTGTTAAAGATACTAACCAGAGAGGGTGGAATAGTGCTTTTTTGAAACAAATAACCAATATTGAAATCTGATTTAGATATTGATGCTGAAGGTGTCGATTAACATCTTCTCAACAAGATGTGCTTTCGATAAATGATAGATGAAAAAACTGACGATATTTTACCCTGACACTGCTCCCATTTTGACCAAAATCCGTTTGCGCAAATAGAAAGGAGCGCCTAGATTAGCCAGCATTGACAATTCATTGGCAGTGCTCGTTAAAACCAAGCCTTTATTCGGGAAATCTGCTAATGTTCCGCCTTTGATCTTCAGGAGACAGAGATGGCCACTATCAAGGATGTCGCCTCCCGCGCAGGCGTATCCATCTCCACCGTCTCACATGTACTCAATCACACCCGTCGGGTCAGCGAAGACGCAACCCAAAAAGTGCTTGAGGCGGTGGCAGAACTCAACTACGCGCCCAACTCGGTAGCGCGCAGCCTCAAGATAAACTCGACCAAGACCATCGGCATGCTGGTGACCACCAGTGCCAACCCCTTCTTTGCGGAAGTGGTGCAAGGGGTGGAGGCGTATTGCTTCGAGCAGGGCTACAGCCTGATCCTCTGCAATACCGAGAACCAGCCGCCCCGTCAGCAGCACTACCTGCGCATGCTGATGGAGAAGCGGGTCGACGGTCTGCTGGTGTTGGGAACCGACATCGATACCCCGCTGCGCGACATGCTGCGCATCCACAAGAACGTGCCGCAAGTGGTGCTGGACTGGGGTACCGAGTGTGACTTTGCCAACGTCATCAACGACAACGCCCGCATCGGTGCGCGCCTGGCGGTGCGCCACCTGCTGGAGCAGGGTCACCGCGACATCGTCTGCATCACGGGTCAGCTGGCCAAGCCGACCACCCAGCAGCGGCTGGACGGGGTGCGCGATGCCCTGGGCGAGCAGGGGCTGACCCTGAAAGACGAGCAGATCTTCGAAGGGGATTACGAGAGCCAGAGCGGATTCGATGCCATGCAGCGGATCCTGGCGCTCAAGCCGCGGCCGACCGCGGTGTTTGCCTTCGACGATCCCATGGCGATCGGCGCCATCTGCGCCGCCTGGGAAGCCGGGGTCAAGGTGCCGGACGACATCTCCATGATCGGTTATGACGACGTGGAGATGGCGCGCTTCTCCAGCCCGCCGCTGACCACCATCCGCCACCCCAAGGCCGAGCTCGGCCTGTTGGCGGTGCAGCAGCTGGTGAGCCGGATCCGCAACAAGGAGCTGGAAGTCGAGTCGATGACGGTCCAGCCGGAGCTGATCGTCCGCCGCTCGGTCAAGTCCCTGCGCTGATCGCGCCACGGCAGAGCCATCAACAAGAAAACCCCCTCGCCAGCG
Source organism: Aeromonas sp. FL131 (assembly GCF_049860615.1). Taxonomy (NCBI): domain Bacteria; kingdom Pseudomonadati; phylum Pseudomonadota; class Gammaproteobacteria; order Aeromonadales; family Aeromonadaceae; genus Aeromonas; species Aeromonas sp. FL131. The sequence continues at coordinate 4,317,611 of NZ_CP187595.1, read as the reverse complement.
AGGGGGTTTTTGTTTGGCCTGCGTTTATTGCAGTGGCGGCCAGTACTCCTTGTTGGCGGCGATCAGGTCGTCCAGGATGGTTTTGGCCACCGAGGCGCTCGGCACCGTCTTGGAGAGGGTGATCGCCTGCCACAGCTTCTGATAGGAACGCTCGATCCACGCCTCCACCACCAGCTTCTCGACGGCCACCTGTTGACCCATCATGCCCTGCTGGAACAGCGGGATGTTGCCCACCTGCAGCGGCTCGGGGCCGCTGCTGCCCACCAGGCAGGGGATCTCGACCATGGCCTCCGGGTCGAAGTTGGGGATGGCGCCCCGGTTCGGCACGATCAGCAGCATCCGCTCCTGGGTGTTGAAGGCGATGGCGGTGGCCAGATCCACTATGTAGGAGGCGTGCTCGTCGATCTCCAGCTCGCCGGCCGCGGCGTTGCCGGCCGCCACGATGGCGCGGCAGGCGCTGAACACGTGTTTCTCGCGGTGCTCCATCACCTCGTTGGCGCGGGTGTGCTCCGGATTGGAGTGGGCCACCACATAGTCCGGGTAGAGATAGTACTTCAGATAGGTGTTGGGCAGGGTGTCCGGATCAAGGGCCCACACGTCCTTGGCCTTGGCGAAGGTGTCGTTCCAGCTGGCCTCGGCGTGGCCGGCCTGCTTGGGCACATAGCCGTGTTTGGCCACATGGGCCTTGATGGCCGGCATCAGGTCATTGCCCGCCAGATCCTCGATGCGGGTCCACCAGCCGAAGTGGTTGAGGCCGTAGTAGCGTACCCGCATCTCCTTGCGTGACGGCAGGCCGGCGATCTGGGCCATTCGTCCCTCGATGCCGATGGGCATGTCGCAGATGTTGAGGATCCTGGCGTGGGGGCGCAGGCGACGGGTCGCCTCGGCCACGATGGCGGCCGGGTTGGAGTAGTTCAGCATCCAGGCATCCGGCGAGTACTGCTCCATGTAATCGACCAGCTCCAGCACGCCGCCGATGGAGCGCATGCCGTAGGCGATGCCGCCCGGGCCGCAGGTCTCCTGGCCGACCACGCCATGACGCAGCGGGATCTTCTCGTCCAGCTCGCGCATGGGGTACTTGCCGACCCGGATATGGGCCATCACGAAGTCCACCCCGCTGAAGGCCGCCTTGGGGTCGGTGCCATAGCTGAAGGCTATGTCCGGGGCCTGCTCCCGCAGCAGGACGCGGCAGGCTTCGGCGATCACCTCCTGGCGGGCGCCATCGTTGTCGTAGAACTTGATCTCCCGCAGCGGGAAGCGGTGCTGGTTCTCCAGCAGCATGAGAACGATGCCCGGGGTAAAGGTGCTGCCACCGCCGGCAATGACGACAGAGAATTTTTTCATGATCATGACTCCGTTACGAAAGAAGAGGAGGAGGGGTTGTTCATCAGGCTCTCCATGTTTTCCCTTAGCTGGGGCACATGCAGACCGATAATGATCTGGATGCTGTCACCGTGGCGGACCACGCCGTGGGCACCCAATTGTTTGAAAGCATCATCCGGTGCTGCCAGGCTCGCATCACGCAGCGATATGCGCAGCCGGGTGGCGCAGTTGTTCAGGCTGTTGATATTTTCCGCGCCACCGAGCGCCGCCAGAATATGGCCGGCAATATCATGGCCACGCTGTTTTTTGGCGGCCTGATAATCAGCCTTGGAATACAGTTTTATTTCGCTTTCATCCCGCCCTGGGGTTTTCAAATTGAATTTCAGAATGAGCGTGCGGAATATCAGGAACCAGATCCCGGTAAAGGTCAGGCCGATGGCAATCTGGGTAAACATCATGCCGGCGTGATTGTGGAACATGGGGATCCAGTTCTGCGGCAGGAACTGGTCGAGCAGACCCCCGCCCATGTTGCCGACGACCCCGAATAGGTACATCACGGTCGCCATGGTGGCCGCCAGCAGGGCATGGATGGCGAACAGCAGGGGCGAGATGAAGAGGAAGGTGAACTCGAGCGGCTCGGTGATCCCCACCAGCATGGCGGTCAGGGTGGCCGGGATCAGCAGGCCGGCCACCTTGGCCTTGTTCTCTCTGGCGGCGGTGGCGTAGATGGCGAGCGCAATCCCCATGGCCCCGAAGATCTTGGAGTTGCCGTGCAGGGCGAAGCCGCCCTGGGGGAACAGCTCGATCAGCGGCCGGGTGCTCTGGCTGAACTCCAGCATGTGCTGGGCCCAGTAGAGCTGGATGCCACCTTCCACCGCGGCCGGGCCGAAGATGAAGGGGCCGTAGATGAAGTGGTGCAGGCCGGTCGGGATCAGGATCCGCTCGAGGAAGGTGTAAACCCAGACGCCGAGCGGGCCGGAGACCAGCATGAACTCCTGCAGGGAGGCGATGCCCATCTGTACCTTGGGCCAGCCCAGCAGGGTCAGCCAGGCGCAGGGGATCATCACGAAGAAGGCGACGATGGTGACGAACGAACTGCCCTGGAAGATGCCGAGAAAGACCGGCAGCTGTCGGTCGAACAACCGGTTGTGCAGGGCGGTGACGATGCCGGAGATGGCGATGGCACCTATGATGCTGGTGTCCAGGGTCTTGATGCCGGCCACCATGGCCAGCCCGCTCTCACCACCCACCGCCTGGTTGAAGTCGACCCCGAAATAGTCGCCCCAGGTCATCCCCATGGCATTGATGAAGTAGTTCCAGGTCATGAAGCTGACCAGCACGGAGAGGCAGGCGCGGGCCTGAGCCTTGTTTGCCAGCCCGATCGGCAGGCCGATGGCAAATATCAGCGGCATATTTCGAAATACCGTCCAGCCACCCTCTTCAATAATATGGACTATTTGAAAAAACAGTCCCTGAGGATTTGCCAGTGTCTCTCCCACGAACATGGGATTTTTCAGCATGATTGCAATGCCTACCACCATACCTGCGAATGGAAACAGTAATACAGGCGTAAACATTGCCCCGCCAAAACGTTGAATTTGACTGAGCATATAGCGTCCCTTTTTATTAGAGAATTGTCTGACTGCTGTTGTCGTATTGCTGAATTGAACCTAACAACAAGCGATCAGGCCCTCATGAAATATGTGGTGGTTATGTGATCCGACGCATGCACTTATTTAGACAAAGAGATCTAAATTTTGCGATATTGTTGTACGTCTTGTTTTTGTGACGTTTTTATCGGGTTATTTGAATTTAAAATTGTTTATTTTCAGCTAGTTGAAATAAAGGCGAGCAAATGGGTCGCCACCCCGGCTGGGTAAAGAGAGGTCTAGCAGTGATCTATAAATCGGTGGCGGATCGGTTGCGTATCCGGGTCAACGGGGCAGATTGCCGGGTGGGGGATGTCCTGCCGAGCGAGAAAACCCTGGCGAGTCAGTTCGGGGTATCGCGGATGACGGTGCGCAAGGCGGTGGACATGCTGATCGAGTGGGGGCTGGTGGAGCGGCGCCACGGCAGCGGCACCTACGTGACCAAGAAGGACGTGCAGCACGAGACCAAGGGGCTGAGCGGTTTCACCGAGCTGATGCGTGAACAGGGCCGCAGCCTGACCAGCGAGGTGCTGGAGTTTCGCACCATGCCGGCCCCGCCCGCCATCGCCAGCCAGCTCAGGATCAAGGTGAACGAGCCGGTCTACTTCTCCAACCGGGTGCGCTCGGTGGACGGCCGGGCCCTGCTGGTGGAGGAGAGCTACATGCCGGTGCGGCTGTTTCGCACCCTCTCGGTGGCCCATCTGGAGGGATCCAAGTTCGCCTACATCGAGAACGAGTGCCAGCTCCCCATCGCCGGCAACTACGAGAGCTTCAGCGCCGTGCTGGCCGACCGGCGCATGGCCGCGCTGTTGCATATCGAGCAGGGGGCGCCCATCCTGCGGCTCACCTCGCTCTCATACGGTGAGAACGGCGAGTTTCTCAACTACTCCATCATGTTCCGCAATGCCAACGACTATCACGTCGACTACCACCTGCGCCGCGCCCGCGGCTAGCCTGCCCCCCATCTTGCTGCATATGCAAACCCCCTCGCCAGCGAGGGGGTTTTTGTTTGATGGGCCCTGAATGGACGCCTCAGGCCTTGAGGCCGAGCCGCTTGGCGAGCCGGTGCAGGTTGCCGCTGTCGAGCTCCAGTGCGCGGGCGGTAGCGGCCCAATTGCCGTCATGGGCGGCCAGGGTCTGCTCGATCAGCGCAAGCTGGAAGGCGTCGGTGGCGGCCCGCAGGCCAAGGCCGCCGGGCAAGGGGGTGGTCATTGGCGCCATGGCGGGGCTGGTGGAGGGGGGCAGGGGGCCGGCCGCCAGGTTGAAGTGATGGCTGGCGAGAGTCGGGGCCTGGCTGCCCTGTTCGGCCCGCGCCAGCACGGCGGCGCGGTGGATGGCGTGCTCGAGTTCCCGCACGTTGCCGGGCCAGTCGTGGCGCTCGAGCAGTTGCAGCGCCTGCGGCTGGATGCGCAGCCGCTCCAGCCCCAGGCTGAGCCGGCAGCGTTCGCAAAAGTAACCGGCCAGCAGGGGAATGTCGCCGGGGCGCTCGCGCAGCGCCGGGGCGTGGATCGGGAACACGCTCAGCCGGTGGTAGAGGTCGGCCCGGAACTGCCCTTCGACCACCGCCTGCTTCAGATCCCGGTTGGTGGCCGCCAAGATGCGCACGTTCACCTTGAGCGGGGTATCGTCGCCGATCCGCTGCAGATCGCCGTATTGCAGCACTCGCAGCAGCTTGGCCTGCAGCGGCAGAGAGAGCTCGCCGATCTCGTCGAGGAACAGGGTGCCCTGATCCGCCAGCTCGAACTTGCCCGCCCGGTTGTGGATGGCGCCGGTGAAGGCCCCCTTCACGTGGCCGAACAGCTCGCTTTCGGCCACGGATTCGGGCAGGGCGGCGCAGTTGAGGTAGACCAGCGGGGCTTTGGCGCGCTGGGAACCGCGATGCACCGCCTTGGCGATCAGCTCCTTGCCGACCCCGGTCTCCCCCAGGATCAGCACGTTCAGCTCCGAGCTGGCGACTACCTCGATCTCGTGGCGCAGCCGGGCCATGGCGGGGGACTGGCCGATCATCTCCGGCTGCTCCGGCCCGGGCCGGGTGCCGGGGACCAGCGGCTCGCTGCTCTGGCGGGCGAGCCGCTCCAGCAGCAGTGCGTTGCTCAGGGCGGCGGCGGCCAGGGCGCCCACCAGCCGCAGCTCCTCGTCGCTGATGGCGTCGAACTGGGTCGGATTCATGCCGTCTATGGTCAGCGCACCGATCAGCGCCTGATCCGAGAACAGCGGCAGGCCGACGCAGGCGTGCACCTTGAAGTCATCGTGATCCGGCAGCAGGCCGTCATAGGGGTCGGGCAGGCTGCTGTCGGCGGGGAAGCGCACCACGTCGCCGGCGCGGGCGATGGCCTCCATGCGCGGGTGATCCTTGAGGGCGAAGCGGCGCCCCAGCACGTCCTGCATCAGGCCGTCGATGGCCAGCGGGATGAACTGGCCCCCCTCGTAGCGCAGCAGGGCCGAGGCATCCGAGTTCAGCAGGCTGCGCACGCTCTGGATCAGGCGGTGGAAGCGGTCCTGATGGGAGATGCCGAGTTGCAGGTCGAGGGCGATGCGCGCCAGGCTGTCGGTCGAGATCACGATGATTGTCCAAATGACAGTGTGTTTGTGATTTTGACTATAAGTGGTGACTGTCTAAATGACAATCACTGGTTTTTGTTACCAATAAAAACAATGAGTTATATGTTGGCACGTCCGCTGCAATAGCTGGTTCAGTCGAACATACACTATTGCATTCGAGGAACTGCCTGATGAGCATTCACGTCAAGAACAACATCCACTGGGTCGGCCAACGGGACTGGGAGGTACGCGACTTCCACGGTACCGAGTACAAGACCCACAAGGGCACCAGCTACAACAGCTATCTCATCCGCGAAGGGAAGAATGTGCTGATCGATACCGTCGATCACAAGTTCAGCCGTGAGTTCGTGCAGAACCTGGCGGCGGAGATCGATCTCGCTGCCATCGACTATGTGGTGATCAACCACGCCGAGGAGGATCACGCCGGCGCCCTGACCGAGCTGATGGCCCGCATCCCCGGCACCCCCATCTACTGCACCCACAACGCCATCGACTCCATCACCGGCCATCATCACCACCCGGAGTGGAACTTCCACCCGGTCAAGACCGGCGACAGCCTGGACATCGGCAACGGCAAGCAGCTGGTATTCATCGAGACCCCCATGCTGCACTGGCCCGACAGCATGATGACCTATATGACCGAGGACGCGGTGCTGTTCTCCAACGACGCCTTCGGCCAGCACTACTGCGACGAGCACCTGTTCAACGACGAGGTAGATCAGACCGAGCTGATGGAGCAGTGCCAGCGCTACTACGCCAACATTCTCACCCCCTTCAGCCCGCTGGTGACCGCCAAGATCAAGGAAGTGCTCGGTTTCAACCTGCCGGTGAGCATGGTGGCCACCTCCCATGGCATCGTCTGGCGTGAGGACCCCACCCAGATCATCCTGAAATACCTGGAGTGGGCCGACCACTACCAAGAAGATCGCATCACCCTCTTCTACGACTCCATGTCCAACAATACCCGCATGATGGCCGACGCCATCGCCCAGGGCATCCACGAGGTGGACCCGGGCGTGGCGGTGAAGATCTACAACGTGGCCCGCCACGACAAGAACGAGATCCTGACCCAGGTGTTCCGCTCCAAGGGCATTCTGGTGGGCTCCTCCACCATGAACAACGTCATGATGCCCAAGGTGGCGGGCATGCTCGAGGAGATCACCGGCCTGCGTTTTCGCAACAAGCGCGCCTCGGCCTTCGGCAGCTACGGCTGGACCGGCGGCGCGGTGGACCGGATCCAGACCCGGCTGATGGATGCGGGTTTTGACATCAGCATCTCCCTCAAGGCCAAGTGGCGCCCGGATGGCTCGGCGCTGGCCGAATGCCGCGAGCACGGCCGTCAGCTCGCCCGTCAGTGGGCACTGCATCCGCTGGAGGCGCCCCGTCCGATCACCGCCACTCAGACAGCCGTGACACCCGTCCCCGCGATGCCTGCTGTTGAGTTGAAAGCCGCAGCGGCCACCGCCGAATGGGACGACGACCAGGCCATGCTCTGCACCGTCTGCCAGTGGGTCTATGACCCGGCCCAGGGGGAGCCGGATCAGCTGGTGGCGCCGGGCACCCCCTGGGCCCAGGTACCTGACAGCTTCCTCTGCCCGGGTTGCGGCATCGGCAAGGAGGTATTCGAACCCTGCGCCGTGGAGGCCTGCGTATGAGTACCATCCCCCAGCGCGACGAGATTGTGGTGATCGGCAGCGGCTTCGCCGCCCAGCAGCTGGTCAAGAGCCTGCGCAAGCTGGACGCCGAGCAGCCCATCCGCCTCATCACCGCCGACAGCGGCGACGAGTACAACAAGCCGGACTTGAGCCACGTGGTGAGCCGGGGCTGCGCCGCCGCGGCCATGACCCGTCAGAGCGGCAGCGACTTTGCCGAGCAGCAGCGCATCGCGCTGCTGCCCCACTGCCCGGTACTTGGCATCGACCCTGCCCGGCGGTTGGTGCTGACCGAGCAGGGCAGCTTCCCCTATGGCCGGCTGGTGCTGGCCACCGGTGCCAGCGCGGTACGCCCCGAGCTGCCGGGCAGCGAGCATCTGGTCACCCTCAACAGCCAGCAGGAGTATGCCGCCGCCGAGGGGGCAATCCAGCAGGCCCGCCGCATCCTGGTGCTGGGGGCCGGCCTCATCGGCTGCGAGCTGGCGATGGACATGGCGAGCGATGGCCGCGAGGTCACCCTGCTGGATCTGGCCGATAGCCCGCTCAGCGCCCTGCTGCCCGCCACTCTGACCCAGCCGCTGCAACAGGCGCTGCGCAGCCAGGGGGTCAGCCTGCAGTGCGGGACAGGTCTCGCCAGGATAGATGCCCAGCCGGGCGATGGCTGGCGGGTGACCCTGACCGATGGCCGTACCAGCGAGCAGGATCTGGTGATCGCCGCGATCGGCCTGCGGCCGAATCTGGCCCTGGCCCGCGGGGCCGGGCTGGCCGTGGAGCGCGGTATCCTGGTCGACGATCGGCTGCAGACCAGCGACCCCCATATCTTCGCGTTGGGGGACTGCGTGCAGTGGCAGGGCCAGTTGCTCCCCTTCCTGCAACCCATAGTGCTGGGCGCCAATGCGCTGGCGCACACCCTGCTCGGCACGCCGACCCCGCTGACCTTGCCGCCCATGCTGGTGAAGGTGAAGACGCCGCGCTACCCGCTGCAACTGGCCGGCCGCACCAAGGGCGAGGATCTCGCCTGGCAGTGTCGCTGGAACAGCCACGGCATGGTGGCCGAGGCGCGCGATGAAGCCGGCGAGCTGTGCGGCTTCGTGGTGGGGGGCGACCAGATGAGCGCCGCCTTCCCGCTGCTGCGTCAGCTGCCCCGTTAACCCCTTTCATTGCACCGGCCGGGTCGACCCGGCCATCTGAGGAGAACCGATATGGCCATGCAACGGATTCCGTCTCACTGGGTAGTACGCCGCTCCACCCCCTTCTTCACCCGCCAGAATGTGCCCCCGGCCCTGCTCACCCACCACAACACCGCGGCCGGGGTGTTCGGCCAGCTCTGCGTGATGGAGGGGACCGTCACCTATCACGGCTTTGCCGACGAACAGGCCGAGGAGCCCGAGGTGAGCCTGGTGATCCGGGCCGGGGAGTTTGCCACCAGCCCGCCCCAGTACTGGCACAGGGTCGAGCTGTCGGAGGATGCCCGCTTCAACATCCACTTCTGGGCCGAGCAGGCCGAATCCGACCAGCCGCTGTTCAACAGCCGCAAGGCATAAGGTGTAACCATGGGGAGGGGGGGTGGGCGCAAATGTCCCCCTCTACCCATGCAGATCAAAATAATCAATTCAGATGTCCGTTATCCTTGCCGCCAGTGGTGGATGAGGCAGTGAGGGAAACATGAGCGTGATCGAAGCCGTGACCATGGCCGCCGGCCTGGCCTATCTGGTGCTGCTGGCGTGGCAGGCGCGATCGGGCTGGCAGGCGCGATCGGGCTGGCAGTGGCGTCTTGCCCTCGGCCTGCTGCTCATGCTCTGGTTGCTGGCGGCGGACAGCCTGCTCTGGCTCGGCGTGGGGCTGGTGGCCGGTGCGCTTGCTCTCTGGCACCAGTGGCGGCCGCTGCCCGCCCTCGAGGCGCTCGACAGCCAGTGGTTGCGGGCGCGCACACGCCAGCTGCTGTTGCTCTGCTGGGGGCTGGTGACGCTGCAGTACGGCTTGCATGTCTGGCAGCTGGGGCAGGGGATGAGCCCCTGGCTGGTGCGCCCTGACGTGGTGGACGGCTTCCTGCCCATCGCCGGCGGGCTCGGGCTGCGGGCCTGGCTCGGACAGGGGCTGGTGGATCCGCACCATCCGGCGGCCACCGTGACTGTACTGGTGCTCTCGCTGTCGGCTCTGCTGCTGGGGCGGGCGTTCTGCGCCTGGTTCTGCCCGCTCGGGCTGGTGGGTGAGTGGCTGCACGGCCTGCGCAGCCGATGGATAACGGGGGAGTGGACGCCGCCGCGCTGGCTCGATGCCGTGTTGCGCGGCCAGAAGTTTCTGGTGCTCGCGTTCCTGTTGTTTATCGTGTTGATCGCGGTGCCAGGCGCCGCCCTGCCCGGCTACTTCACCAGCCCCTACCATCAGGCGGCGGACATGAAGATGGGAGCCTTCTTCTTCAACCTGACCCTGATCTCGGGTCTGTGCCTTGGCTGGGTGCTGCTGCTCACCGCCACCTTCCGCCAGGGCTTCTGCCGCTACCTTTGTCCCTATGGCGCCTGGCTGGCCCTGCTCGGCCTGCTGACCCCACTGCGCATTCGCCGTGACCCGGCCCGCTGCCTGCGCAGTGCGGGTCACGACTGCGACAAGTGCAGCCGGGCCTGCCCGTCGCGCATCCAGGTGCACCAGCTCATCGCGGTGCGCAGTCTCGAGTGCACCAGCTGCCTGAGCTGCGTGGCCGCCTGCCCCAAGCGGGCCGATGCGCTGCACTTGGGCACGCAGGGGCGCCGGCTCGCGCCTCGCCAGCTGCTGGGGCTGCTCTGCCTGTTGCTGCTGGTGCTGCCGCTGCTCGCTTACGGCCTGCTGGGGATCTGGGTCAGCCAGACGCCGCTGGCAGATCGCGCCCACCTGCTGCAACTATTGCCGCAACTCACTCATTGAGTCACAAGGAGCCAGTTGCAGGCTGTCTGCGAAGGGCCCGTTGGGCAGCCTGAACATGCACCCGCATTTGATACCTGAGGGGTAGCAGGGTAAAGTCCCTTCCCCGACATGCGGCCCTGCTGCCGTGTCGGGCCGGCAGCCCGCCTTGAGCGCACCTTGCTTCCCTTGCGAAGCAGCTAGCGCCGGGCGCCGGCACCTAGATGAGCGCGATCTACCATGACAACCGGCGTAGCAAATGCAACGGTCCGCGGTCGCGATCAGATCCACAATCGTCTTTGGAGAAGTAAATGGGACAGAAACCATCGTTGGTGGGCGGGGCATGCATCATTGCCGGCGTCTGTGTAGGGGCCGGCATGCTGGGCTTGCCGAGTGCGGGGGCGGGCGCCTGGACCATCTGGTCGGTGCTGGCCATCACCCTGACCATGATCGTGATGACGCTCTCCGGCTGGATGCTGCTGGAGTCTTATCAGGGCTATCCGCTGCGCGTGTCGTTCGATACCGTCACCCGCGAACTGCTGGGGGAGAAGCTCAACGCCCTCAACAACCTCACCGTCTATTTCGTCGGCGGCATCCTGCTCTACGCCTACATCACCTCGGCCGGCCTCATCATCGACGGCATGACCGGCATTGGCAGCCAGTGGGGCTCGGTCCTGTTTACCCTTGGCTTCTCCGGCCTGGTGTGGCACTCCACCCGGGCGGTGGATCGCATCTCAGTAGTGCTGGTCATCGCCATGGGGCTGAGCTTCGTGTTCGGCATCTCGGGCCTGTCGCTCAACATCAAGCCGACCCTGCTGTTCGATACCCTGAGCGAGCACGCCAGCTATGCCCCCTATGCGCTGGCCATGCTGCCGGTGGCGCTCACCTCGTTTGGTTATCACCACTCGGTGTCGTCCATGCGCGCCTACTACGGTGAGGAGCGCCGCGCCCGTTACGCCATCCTCGGCGGCACCGCCATCGCGCTGCTGTTCTACCTCATCTGGCTGGTGAGCGTGTTCGGCAACCTGCCGCGCAGCGAGTTCGGCCCCGTGGTGGCCCAGGGCGGCAACGTCGACGTGCTGCTCAAGGCGCTGGCCTCGGTGATCGAATCCGAGGCGGTCGCCAGCGCCCTCAACCTCTTCTCCATGGCTGCCATCCTCTCCTCCTTCATCGGGGTGGGGCTGGGGGTGTTCGACTATCTGGCGGATCTGTTCAAGTTCGACAACGGCCGTGGCGGCCGCGCCAAGTCGTGGGCGGCCACCTTCCTGCCGCCGCTGCTGCTCTCCCTGCTGTTCCCGTTCGGCTTCCTGATGGCCATCGGTTACGCGGGCGCCGTGGCTACCCTGTGGACCTGCATCATCCCGGCCCTGCTGGCCTGGAAGGTGCGCGCCGGCAAGGGCAAGCAAGGTGACAAACAGGATGGCTTCCGGGCGCCGGGCGGCATGCCGATGATCGCCGGCGTCTTCCTGTTCGGGGTACTGACCGCGGCGTTCCACCTGCTCAACATGGCGGGCATGCTGCCCGTCTACACCGGCTGACCCCCCCGGCCTGCCCCGGCAGACTGCGACAAAAAACGGCGCCTGATGGCGCCGTTTTTTATGATGCAGCACTGACGGTCACCTGTGGTGCTACTGCCGGTAGCGGGCGGCGGTGATGAACTGGCCGAAGGTCTCGCACCAGATGATCACGCTGTCGTAGTCGGCCGGGTTCACATTGGCAGGGAGGGGGACGATAAAGTTGTCGAAGGTCTTCACCGGTCCGATTTTCACCATCTTCTCCTTCAGGCGGGCAAAATCGGCCTCGGTCTCGACGAAGGTGGGCGACAGGTAGAGCTGGTAGTCGGGGCCCGGTGCCAGCTTGCCCATCAGGCTGATGGCATCGGGCCCGATGCTGACCTGCCCTTCGCCCCAGTGCAGCCGGTCGCTGTCTTGCAGATCCCGACGAAAGGTGCCGTGAAAGCTGGCCTGAGCCTGCCGGGCGGCAACCTGCTCGTTGGCGGGGGCGGGTGGGGCGATCAGGATCGGCAGGGCATAGATGCCGGCCGCAAAGCCGGCGGCGCCCACCAGCAGATGGCTGGCCAGCAGCAGGGCCAGGGTTTTGCGTTGCATGGCTGTCTCGGTCGTTGATTAATTGATGACACCACCCTACCAGCAGGCCACCGTCATGCCCACCCCGGAATGGGGGCATGACGGTGGTTGCACGGGCATCCTGTGGGCGGGGTTTACTGGATACTGACCGCCAGGGTGTGGGGCACCTGCTCGCCACGGCGGGCGGAGGCACGCATCTGATAGACCTGGATCAGGTACTTGCCGGAGGCGGGCAGGGCGCCTTGCCACTGACCATCGCCATCGTTGCTGCCCAGCGCCTCGGCCTGGCCGGGTTGGGCGCCGGGGGCGAAGACATTGAAGTTGGCGTTGCTGCTGCCGCCGATCTTGACCGTCATGGTCTGGCCCGCTTTGGCCACCAGCGTGTAATGGATGGTGTCATAGCCGGTAAAGCTGCCCTTGAGCTGGGCGCTGTGGGCCCCCTTGGCAAACTGCACCGGGACAGTGGTGACCTTGTCGGCGGCCTGCGCACCGGCGGCCATGGTGACGGCCAGCAGGGCGGCCAGGATTGCTCGTTTCATCTTTTTACCTCGTGAAGGGGCCCTGTCACCCTGGCAGAGCCGCCTCGACAAGATATGCCCAAATCGGCGGGCTGCCTATCCGGCTCAGAGGTATCGTCCCGGCCGAGTTGACATGAACAGGTGAGATACGTGGCGACGCTGCTTCGCATGTTGCAGTGCAAGGCAAGCGACGGTCGCGCGGGTTGTTAAAGCCGGGCGCAGCTGCCTGGCCCGGCTTGGTGTTCACTCCCTTTATCGCACGAATCAGTGCGCGGGCAGGATTAGGGGTTGAAGCTGCGGGTAATCTTCAACTGATGAATCCCACCGGAGCATTGGGAGTCATTGCCCCAGGCACTGACCGGCAGGCCGCGTTCCAGCGCCAGCAGGGCCATCTCGAACATGCCCCTGCCGGGGTAATCATTCAGGTTCTTGAAGACATGGAAGCTCGTGCTGCCCTGCTCATAATTCTTTTCCCATGAAATCACCACCGCATTGCCCGCGTCGGGGCCGCCACTGGCCGATTTGATATAACCAGCATGCACATCGGTCAACATGGGCGTTGTTGATCAAATCCGTCGCTGGATGGCCGTTCCCCAACCCGTTGATACCACTCAATTCACTGGCTGGCGAACAGGCATACCAAGCCCTATCAGCTTGTTCATCACCTTCACGCCAGCCAGGATTTCGCCCACCTGGGCGTTGTAGTTCCGCAGGCTCAGCGTTGGCCCGATGAGTTGCTTGAACCGGTACATGGCGGTCTCGGCTATCGAGCGCTGGTGATAGCCGGAGTCTTTCTTCCATTGCTTCAGTTCACCGGCCTTGAGCGCCGTCACCGCCTCGTTGCGGGGATGGTCTTCCTCCCACGGTGCCGCATTTTTTCTCGGCGGTATGGTGGCTTTCGCCCCCTTCTTCTTCAGTAGCGCATGACAGGCCTTGGTGTCATACGCACCATCGGCGCTGACCTGTTTTATCTTGCGTCGTAAGGGGTTGAGCAACGTCGGTAACACCTCGTTATCCGCCACCGTCTCCAGGCTGACTTCGGCAGCGATGACCGCATGGGTTGTGGCATCCACCGCCAAGTGGAGCTTGCGCCACACTCGTCGCTTCTCCTTGCCGTGTTTGCGAATTTTCCATTCGCCTTCGCCATAGACCTTGAGGCCGGTGGCATCAATGACCAAGTGAGCCACCGGGCCTTGGCTGGGGAGGCGGTACTTGATGTCGACGGTCTTGGCGCGCTTGCTGATACAGCTATAGTCCGGCGACTGCAAAGGCACCGCCATCAGTTGGAACAACGAGTTAATGAAGCCTTCTAGCGCCCGCAGCGGCAACTTGAACAAGCCTTTTAGCATCAGGGCCGTCTCAATGGCGGTGTCACTGTAGTGGAAACCTCTCCCTCGGCGGCCATGGTGGACCAGGCAATGCCACTGCTTAATGGCTTGTTCGTCCATCCAGATGGTCAACGAACCGCGTTGCACCAAGGCTTGGTTGTACTGCTGCCAGTTGCTGATCTTGTGCTTGGACTTGCCCATCTGATGCTCTCGGAGACTGCGCTACAGGATCAGATCACCGAGATGACAGATAGTTCCCCGATTTGAGCAACAAGGCCGTCAACATGACCCGATCAAGACATTGCACGTCGACCCGGTAAGTGGCCAAGGCACTGGTAGATAACATCAGGGTGGACAAGGCGGCCAACACAATAAACTTCTTTTTCATAATCATTCTACACATCTCCATTTGTGTGTTTTAGGTGAATGGCGGAAATTAAAATGGAGAGGTGGAAAAGGCCATGTCTATTTAATTATGATAAATCTGATATTGATTTTATATATTGTTTTGCAAGTGCATTGTCTGGGTATTCTATTTTTACGAAATGATAAGGATTTGATTTTCAATGGTTTATTTTTTAATGCGGGCGTCACTATTTTTCATTGTCGCGGTGATATGAAAGATGGTTGGATATATAAAACAAAGCATTTCTAATGCTGCATTATTTATTTTTAGGTATGACTTGGTAAAAGCTACAGCTTAATTGATGAGTCACAACAAGAAGAAATGGGGCGTAAAAATATCTTTTTTGGTTATTGCTATCCATCAGCCAGCCTGCATATGAATTTGGATGATCGGTAGAGCGGCAGGCTTATATTCGCGCGTATTCGATGATGGCTGCCGAGCAAGAGAACCCGCTGGCGGGCATATCCCGTGGAGCCTTGAACAAGACGCTGCGGGCACGATGGCAATCCGATACCCTATGGCCCAGATTCTTCTTTTATCACGGGAATGGAACATGCTTATCATCTTCAGTGGTTTGCCGGGCAGCGGAAAAAGCACCATAGCACGGGCCTTGGCCCAGCGGCTGGGCGCCGTCTACCTGCGGATCGATACCATAGAGCAGGCCATTCGTGCCGCTGAGCAGGCGGATAACGAGATGGGGCCGGCCGGTTATTTCGTCGCCTATGGGCTGGCCAGAGAGAACCTGGCACTTGGCTCGATCGTCATCACGGATTCCGTTAACCCCATCCAGCTCACCCGGGATGCCTACCACGAGATCGCCCGCTCGGTCGGGGTGCCCTGTCTCGATGTTGAGGTGATCTGCTCCAATCCGAAGCTGCACCGCAAGCGGGTCGAAAACCGGACGGTGGATATCGAGGGGCTGGCATTGCCGGATTGGCAGGCGGTGATCGATCGCGACTATCAACCCTGGGACAGTGAGCGTCTGGTACTGGATAGCGCCATCCTGTCGGTCACCCAGAGCGTGGAAAAGATTGTCGCTGCGTTGGCAAAGCCGTTGTAGGTTCGATTAGCGCAGCGTAATCGGACGAACGAGAGGCTTTTGTTGCGGTTGTTGTCATGAAGCGGGGGCGGCCAGCCGGAGGGGAAATTCGGCTGGCCGTTATGGCGGGAGAGTTGATTTACGCGAACGTCCGATTACGCCTGACGGCTAATCGAACCTACGGATTTTCAATACCCCAGCCTTCATGGAGTAATAATCCTCCCTTTATGGATACTTGTGAGTTGCAACACGAAAAAACTATAGGTTGATGGTTATATTGAGTTTCCTGTCATTTAAAGGAGGGGTTATGCAAGAAGCTCAATTTATTGATGCAATTCATGCCAAAACAAAAATAAGGCTAACTTTCTTTTCTAAAGAGGATGGTAGGCCCTTAGTGCGTTTATGTGCTCCTATGGATTTCGGCCCTAGTCGCCGAGCTCACAATAAAGACAACCGTTATCATCTTTGGGATTATGAAAGTGATGAGAAGAACCATGTGCTCTCACTTTTGCCAGATCAAGTCTCAAAAATGGAATTTTTAAACCAGAATTTTTGTCCAAGCGAATTTGTGACATGGCCACCAAATTGGTTTGTACCAAGAAATTGGGGACAATATAGCTAGTCAATACTTGAATATTTCAAAACAAGAACGGCGCCTTTCGGCGCCGTCTTTAATATCACAAACCCAACCAAGATCACTGCAGCAGGGAGATATCCGCGACTTGCAGGAACAGGTTGCGCAGGTTGTTCAGCAGTGCCAGACGGTTGGCCTTGAGGGCCTCGTCGTCTGCCATCACCATCACCTCGTTGAAGAAGGTGTCGACCGGTTCACGCAGGGCGGCCAGACGGGTGAGGGCAGCCTGATAGTCACCGGCAGCGAACAGAGGGGCCAGTTCGGCTTGCAGTGCTGCAACCTGGGTGGCCAGCGCCTTCTCGGCGGCATCGACCAGCAGTTCCGGTTTGACGGCAGTCGGCAATTCGCCTTCGACCTTGGCCAGAATGTTGCTCACGCGCTTGTTGGCGGCAGCCAGTGCCAGGGCGGCATCCAGCGTGCGGAAGTGGCTGACGGCCTTGACGCGACGATCGAAGTCGAGCGGACGGGTCGGGCGGCGGGCCAGTACGGCCAGCACCACGTCGGCACCGATGCCTTCGTCCTGATAGGCGGCGCGGAAGCGACCCAGCATAAAGTCGACCACGTCGGTGACGACGGTTTTGTTGGTCAGCTTGTCGCCGTAGACGCGTACCGCTTCTTCCACCAGTTCAACCAGATCCAAGTCCAGCTGCTTCTCGGTCATGATGCGCAGGGCACCGATGGCGGCGCGACGCAGGGCGAACGGGTCCTTGTCACCCTTCGGCAGCATGCCGATGCCGAAGATACCGGCCAGGGTGTCGAACTTGTCGGCCAGCGCGACGGCGCAGGCAACCAGACCGGACGGCAGGGCATCACCGGCAAAGCGCGGCATGTACTGCTCGTTGAGGGCCACGGCAACCGCTTCGTCTTCGCCATCGTGACGGGCGTAGTGCATCCCCATGACACCCTGGGTGTCGGTGAACTCGCCGACCATGTTGGTCATCAGATCACACTTGGAGAGCAGACCGGCACGCTTGGCCTGAGCCACGTCGGCACCGATACGCTCGGCGATAAAGCCGGCGACGGTCTCGATGCGCTCGACCTTGGCCTTGACGGTGCCCAGCTGTTGCTGGAACAGCACGGTTTCAAGGCGCGGCAGGCGGGAGGCCAGAGTCTGCTTGAGGTCGGTCTTGAAGAAGAACTCGGCGTCAGAGAGACGGGGGCGAACCACCTTCTCGTTGCCGCTGATGATCTGGCTCGGGTCTTTCGACTCGATGTTGGTGACGAAGATGAACTTCGGCAGCAGCTTGCCGTTCTTGTCGTAGACCGGGAAGTACTTCTGGTCACCCTTCATGGTGTGAACCAGCGCTTCAGCCGGCACGGCCAGGAACTTCTCTTCGAAGTTGGCGGTCAGCACCACCGGCCACTCGACCAGGGCGGTGACTTCTTCCAGCAGGGCGTCGTCCAGATCGGCCACGCCACCGAAGGCGGCAGCGGCCGCTTCGGCGTCAGCCTTGATCTTGGCCTTGCGCGCCATGAAGTCGGCAATCACCATGCCGCGCTCCTGCAGGATCTGCGGGTACTGGCTGGCGTTGTCGATAGTGAACTCGCTCTCGCCCATAAAGCGGTGACCGCGCAGGGTGCGGGCAGAGTCGATACCCAGAATGTGGGCGGGCACCAGCTCGCCATCCAGCAGCAGGGTCACGGTGAAGACCGGACGCACGAACTGGATGGTCTTGTCGCCCCAGCGCATCATCTTTGGGATCGGCAGTTTGGCCAGTGCAGAGGCAACCAGTTCGCCCAGCAGATCTTTGGCCGGACGGCCTTCGACCTTGGCGGTGTGAACCAGCCACTCGCCCTTGTCGGTGACCAGACGCTCGGCCTGCTCAACGGTGATGCCGTTGCCACGGGCCCAGCCTTCGGCAGCCTTGGTCGGCTTGCCGTCGGCATCGAACGCCTGCGCCACGGCCGGGCCGCGTTTCTCGACGCTCTTGCTCGGCTGTTCGCCGGCCAGCTCGTGCACCTTCAGCGCCAGGCGGCGCGGTGAGGCAAACCACTCGACGTCGCCGAAGGCCAGATCGGCCTTGGTCAGTTCGGCTTTGAAGTTGTCGGCAAAGGCTTCGGCCAGGGAGCGCAGGGCTTTGGGCGGCAGCTCAGCAGTACCGATCTCTACCAGAAATGTATGTTGTGCCATGTCCGTTCCTTAACCTTGCTTGTTCTCGTTGCTGCCGCGTTGGCACATCGGGAAGCCCAGCGCTTCGCGGGAGGCGTAGTATGCCTCGGCCACGGCCTTGGTCAGGGTGCGAATGCGCAGGATGTAGCGCTGACGCTCGGTGACCGAGATGGCCTTGCGGGCATCCAGCAGGTTGAAGGAGTGAGCGGCTTTGAGGATGCGCTCGTAGGCAGGCAGCGGCAGCGGTTTTTCCAGTGCCAGCAGATTCTGGGCTTCCTTCTCGTACTGCTCGAAGCAGTGGAACAGGAACTCCACATCGGCGTGTTCGAAGTTGTAGGTGGATTGCTCCACTTCGTTCTGGTGGAACACGTCGCCGTAGGTGGTCTTGCCCAGCGGGCCGTCAGACCAGACCAGATCGTAGACGCTGTCGACGCCCTGAATGTACATGGCCAGACGCTCGAGACCGTAGGTGATCTCGCCGGTGACCGGCTTGCACTCGAGGCCGCCAACCTGCTGGAAGTAGGTGAACTGGGTCACTTCCATGCCGTTCAGCCACACTTCCCAACCCAGACCCCAGGCCCCTAAGGTCGGGTTTTCCCAGTTGTCTTCCACGAAGCGGATGTCGTGGATCTCGGGATCCATGCCCAGCTCTTTCAGGGAGCCCAGATAGAGTTCCTGAATGTTGTCGGGGGAAGGCTTGATGATCACCTGGAACTGGTAGTAGTGCTGCAGGCGGTTCGGGTTTTCACCGTAGCGGCCGTCAGTCGGACGGCGGGACGGTTGCACGTAGGCGCAGGCGATGGGCTCGGGGCCCAGGGCGCGCAGGCAGGTCATGGGGTGAGAAGTACCGGCACCCACTTCCATATCCAGCGGCTGAATGATGGTACAGCCCTGGCGGGACCAATAGTCCTGCAGCTGCAGGATCAGGCCCTGAAAGGTTTTGACATCGAATTTTTGCATAATTTTTTTCGCGCGAAATGAAATCAGAGCAAGATTTGCTGAATGTGAACCGAAGGAGTATACCGTCTGGCATGGTCGGATAATAGGCGAAATTACAGCGGATTAATGTGATGGCGCTGCGCCGGGCCTGGGCGGGAGGGGTTGTCGGCACTCCCGCGCCCGGGTTGCCATCGACCCCGGGGATTGGATGAAATGACAGGAGAGAGGGAATGGAGTTGCGTTGCGCATGGGTGACCAAGGACCCGGAATACATTGAATACCATGACAAACAGTGGGGAAGGCCGGTGTATGACGCCCGCGAGCTGTTTGCCAAGCTCTGCCTCGACGGCCAGCAGGCGGGGCTGTCGTGGATCACCATCTTGAAGCGCACCGAGAGCTACCATCGCGCCTATGCGGATTTTGATCCGGTGCGCATCGTGCAGTTCGACGAGCAGGATGTGGAACGGCTGATGCAGGATACCGGCATCATCCGCAACCGGCTCAAGGTGCAGTCGATCATCAAAAACGCCCGCGCCTATCTGGCGCTGGAGGCCGAAGGCGTCGACTTTGTCGATTATCTGTGGGGCTTCGTGGGCGGCGCCCCCATCGTCAACCAGCGGCAGGGCAACGGCGACATTCCGGCGACCTCAGCGGAGTCGGATGCCATGTCCAAGGCGCTCAAGAAACGCGGCTTCACCTTCGTCGGCAGCACCATCTGCTACGCCTTCATGCAGGCGGTGGGGATGGTGAACGATCATCTGGTGACCTGCCCCTGTCACGCCGAGTGCCAGCAGGCCCCTGCGCGCCAATAAACTGGGCGCAAGGCAAAAGAGAAGGGAGGCTGATGCCTCCCTCTTGCATCTTGAGCCCAGAATTATCCGGGCTGAAGGGGGTGAGTCAGCGCCTCGCACACCTCGTCGCTGCTCATCAGCTGGACGAAGGGGCCGGCCAGGGTGGTGTTGTGGTGAGCGATGATCTGGGTTGCGGCAAGTGTCTGGGTATCCATGCAGGTGTGGGCATCGCTGACCAGTACCACGGAATAACCGAGATCCGCTGCCGCCCGGCAGGTGGTATCTATGCAGTACTGGGTCTTCATGCCGGTGACGAGCAGGGTTTGTACCCCGCGCTGCTTCAGCCAACTATCGAGGGCTGTGCCGTGAAAGGCACTTGGTCGCTGTTTGTCGAACACAAGGTCGGCAGCGGTCACGGCCAGCTCGGGCACCAGTTGCCAGAGGGGGCTGCCCGCAGCGATGGGACTGCCGGTCGGGCCCGTGTGGCGTACCGCCAGTACGGGGATGCCGGCACTATGGGCGGCATCGGCAAGCCGGTTGATGTTGGCCAGTAGCTGTGGGCCGGCATGGGGCGCCTCCGGGCCATGCAGCAGGCCGACCTGCATGTCGATGATGAGCAGGGCGGAATGGGCGAGTGAAGACATGGGCTGGCTCCGTTGTGGGGGAGCCCCACTCTGGCGGTAATGTCACCGGGTCGGCAACCCGCATCTGGGGGGCGTGGGCCTATGTGTTGTTCGCGCTGACCGTGAAACGTCAGCGAGGTTCGGGGTGCATTCCTCTGCCCGAGCGGCAGCCATGCGTGGCAGATGGGGGATCTGCATCGACAGCGTCACACCTTGGCACAGCTCTGGGGTAGAATGCGCCCTCTTTGGATTTGAGTCGGTTTTTTTAGAGGTTTTTCATGCATTTCAAGACACTTGTTCCCGCCGTTGCCCTGCTCGTAGCCCTGACCGGCTGTACCACCAACCCCTACACTGGGGAATCCCAGACCTCCAAGGGCGCCTGGGGCGCGCTGGCTGGCGCGGCCACTGGCGCTGCCGTGGGCGCGCTCTCTTCCAGCAAGGGTGACCGCAAGAAAGGGATCCTGACCGGC
The DNA here is from genome assembly GCF_049860615.1 of Aeromonas sp. FL131. Classification (NCBI taxonomy): domain Bacteria; kingdom Pseudomonadati; phylum Pseudomonadota; class Gammaproteobacteria; order Aeromonadales; family Aeromonadaceae; genus Aeromonas; species Aeromonas sp. FL131. The sequence continues at coordinate 4,296,603 of NZ_CP187595.1, read as the reverse complement.
GTGGCCGCCGGCGCCGCCCTGGGTGGCGGTATCGGCTACTACATGGACGTGCAGGAAGCCAAGCTGCGCGAGAAGCTGCAGGGCACCGGTGTCAGCGTGACCCGCAACGGTGACCAGCTGATCCTCAACATGCCGAACAACGTCACCTTCGACAGCTCCAGCGCCCAGCTGAAAGCGGCCGGTGCCAACACCCTGTCCGGCGTGGCCATGGTGGTCGGTGAGTTCGACAAGACCCGCCTGAACGTGGTCGGTCACACCGACAGCACCGGCTCCCGCGAGCTGAACATGAAGCTCTCCGCCCAGCGCGCCGATGCCGTCGCCGCCCAGTTGATCGGCCAGGGTGTGACCGGCAGCCGTATCTCCACCAGCGGCGTGGGCCCGGATCAGCCGGTAGCCACCAACAGCACCGCCGAAGGCAAGGCCCAGAACCGTCGGGTGACCATCACCCTGACCCCGACCGCCTAAGCAGTCCGGTTCGCAGCCATGAAAAAGGCCCCGCCAGCGATGGCGGGGCCTTTTGCTATCCGGCGTTGCGGGCAATGGCACCTTGTTCTTTGCTCCCTTCTCCCCTTGTGGGAGAAGGGGTGGGGATGAGGGGGTAACCGCCTCTTAGACTGCCGCGGTCAGCTGCACTTCCACCTTGTAGCCTTCGTGGGCCAGGCGGGCTTGTACGCAGGCTCTGACCGGGGCTGTGTCGGCATCAGGGGAGCCAGGCATCCCGTTTTGCTTAGACAGCTGCGGTGAGCTGCACTTCGACCTTGTAGCCTTCGTGGGCCAGGCGGGCCTGCACGCAGGCGCGGACCGGCGCGGTGCCAGCCGGGATCCAGGCATCCCACTGCTCGTTGAAGGCCGCGATGTCCGCAATGTCCTTGAGATAGATGTTGGCCATCAGGATCTTGTCGACGCCGGAGCCGTTGGCTTCCAGCAGGCGCTGCAGGCTTTCCAGCACTTCACGGGTCTGCTGGTGAATATCGGCGGTATCGGTGGCTGGCACTTCCACCACGTAGAGGGTGCCGTTGTGAATGACCACGTCAGACCAACGCTGGGTGGTGCCGATTCGGGTAATGGCTGGCATGGATTGCTCCGGTGTTGGGGCTTACTGACCTTTGCGGATCAGATAGCGGTAAGGGGCCTGCTCTGTCTCGCTGGCGACCAGAGTGTGATCCATGAAGCGGCAGAAACTGGGGATGTCGCGGGTGGTTGAGGGGTCGTCGGCACTGACCAGCAGGGTCTCCCCGTCAGCCATCAACCGCACTTTTTTACGAACCATCATCACTGGCTCGGGGCAACGAAGCCCGATTGCGTCCAACTCGTGAGTCGCGTCGCAGAATAAAGCACTCATCAATAATCAACCTTCAACCAAATCAGCTGCCAATGATACTCACGGCGAAAAAATAATCAAACCACTCAGGCAACTGGCAGCATATGTAACCAAAGTGTTATCTGGGCCTACCCACTCACCGCCGTATGAGTAATATAAAAATTGAACCATATTCAACAAGGAGGTGTGAATATGCAGGTCTCCTACGGCAGATTACAAGCCTACGCAGGCATGGGGTTCTTGTCTTTCGCCATGATAGTGATGGGCAGCCCGATCGGTAATACCGGCACCTGGTTCGGTTCCATGGTGATGATCGGACTGGGGCTCTGGATCGAGCTCAGCGATTACTACGACGAGGATGAGGACGAAAACGATCAATCCTGACCCCAATACTTTCATAACGACAAAGGCGGATATCTCATCCGCCTTTGTCGTTTCTGGCCGCGGCAAAAAGCGTCAGCGGGTCGAGCGCATGGCCCGCTCCAGATGCAGCGCAGTCTGCTGCGGGTTGGCTCTGGGGTCGTTGAAGAAGTTGCTCAGCACATCCATGATCGCCTGGCGCATGTTGGTCGGCATCGCCATCCCCTCCGCCATGCTGGGCAGCAGGTTGCCCTCCCGCTCCGCCAGCAGAAAATCTTGATAGGAGCGGATGGCACAGCGGTCGAACTTGCTCATGTCCGGCTTGGTCAGCGCCGGTATCGAACCTTTCACCCGGTTGAACTCCTGCTGGAAGCGCGGCGTCATCAGCAGCTGGGCCAGCTCGCCCTGGGCCTGCAACTGGGCGGGATCCCGCTGCTTGAACATGGCGATGGAGTCGAGGTTGTAGCTGAACAGGTTGGCACTGCCGGGGCTTGGCAGGCACTCGATATCCTCACCGGGCCGGTAGTTGCCGGCGCTCAGTTCGCCCTTCACCCAGTCTCCCATGATCTGCATGGCGGCGCCGCCGCTCTCCAGCAGGTTGGTGGCCTGGTGCCACTTCAGGCCGGCGTATTTCTCCGGCACATAGCCGCGCAGTTGCTGAAAGCGGGTCAGCACCCGCACCATGTCGGGGCCGGTCAGGGTGGCGCTGTCCTGTTCCACGAAGGCTTTGCGGTAGAACGCCTTGCCCCCTTCACCGAGTGCCACCGTTTCGAACAGCACTGCCAGCTGCCAGGGCTCGTTGCCGATGGCGAGCGGGGTGATCCCTTGCTGCTTGAGCCGATCGGCCACGGTGACGAACTGGGCCCAGCTGGTGGGCGGAGTCAGCTTGTTGCGCTCGAAGATCTTGCGGTTGAGCCACAGCCAGTTGACCCGGTGGATGCCGGTCGGCACCGCCATCAGGGCACCGTTCTGGCTGAGGGTCTCCCGCACCATGGGCGGCAGCTGGGGATACCAGCCGAGGTGTTCGGCCATGGGGGTGAGGTCGCGCAGGAAGCCGAGCCCGGCCCACTCCCGCAACTCGAACCCCTTGAGGTGGGCCGCCTCCGGCGGATTGGCCGCCAGTGCCCGACTTTTCAGCACCGTCATGGCGCTCTTGCCGCCGCCGCCCTGCACCGCGAAGTCGTTCCACTGATTGCCCTGCTCGGTCCACTCGGACTTGAGCACTTCCACCGCCCTGGCCTCGCCGCCGGAGGTCCACCAGTGCAGCACCTCCACCTGGGAGGCGCTTACAGGCAGGGAGAGCAGGGCGATGACAGAAAAAGACAACCACTTCATAAGGTTACTGCCTTGGTAGGGAGAGGGTGGCCTGCAGGCCGCCCTGCGGACGATTTTCCAGCACCAGATCGCCGCCGTGGGCGTGGGCTATGTTGCGGGCAATGCCCAGACCCAGACCGGTGCCGGCCAGATCCGTACTGAGCCGGTAGTAGGGCTCGAAGATGCGTTCGAACTGATCCTCCGGCAGGCCGGGGCCCTCGTCCATGATGAACAGGATCAGCATCTCCTCATCGTCCATGATGATGATGCGCACCCGTTGGCCGTACTTGATGCCGTTGTCCACCAGGTTGCCGATGCAGCGCTTGAGGGCCAGCGGCTTGCCACGGTAGGGCTGCTTGCAGTGGCCTTCGATGGTCAGCCGCTCGTCGTGCAGGTTCATGGCCTCCGCCATCTGCTCCAGCATGGCGTCGATGTCGAGCTGCTCGATGTTCTCGTGGATGTCGGTGTCTTTCACCGTCTGCAGCGCTCCCTTCACCATCAGCTCCAGCTCGTCCAGGTCCTTGTTGAACTTGGCGATCTGCTGCTCGTCATCGAGCAGCTCGACCCGCAGCCGCAGCCGGGTGATGGGGGTCTTGAGGTCGTGGGAAATCGAGCTGAACAGCCGCTCTCTATCGTCGATATAGCGGCGGATGCGGTGCTGCATGATGTTGAAGGCGCGGGTGGCCGCCACGATCTCGGAGGCCCCCTCCTCTTTCAGCGAGGGTTGGTCGATGTCCTTGCCGAGGTTGACCGCCGCCTTGGCCAGTCGGCGCAGCGGCCGGGTCTGCCAGCGCACCAGCAGGAAGGTGAAGAAGCAGAGGAACACCGTCATCAGGGCGATGAAGCGCACCTGGTTGCTCGGCATGACGGTGTCGTCGAGCGTCATGTAGGGGGCGGGCAGCAGGGCCGCCAGATAGAGCCACTCGCCCGGTTCTATCTCGATCTGGGTCACCAGCACCGGCGGGTTGATCGGCTCCAGCGACAGGGTGTAGCGGGCCCAGGAGGAGGGCAGATCCGCCAGCAGGGTGTCGTTGTTGAAGACGTGCAGCTCTTCGGGCCGCGAGAAATCCACTTTGATCGCCATGGCGTCGGAGAGCTTGCGGGTCAGCACCCCCTGCACCTCTTTGAGCACCAGCGTCTTGCGCTCGCTGTCGGGGATGGCGCTGATGTGGATCTCCTCCTCGTTCAGCGACACGAAGAAGCGGCTGCCGCCCATGTTGCGCAGCTGGTCGAGGGCGATGTGGCGGTACTGCAGCGGCAGGGATTTGAAGAAGTTGACGGTGGAGGCGGCCGACAGCGCCAGGTTGCGGGTGGTGCTGAGCATGCCTTCCAGCTCCCGCTTCTGGATCTGCTGCATCCAGATGCCGGTGAGGATGGTCTGGGAGAGCAGGATCGCCAGCAGCAACAGCAGCAGCATCCGCGACAGCAGGGAACGGGGCACCAGCGCCCGCCAGAACCACCTGGTACTCATGGGATCTCTCGCCTTGTGTCGATCAGCATGCCGTCGCTACCTTGCTGGCTCTCATGGGATCTCGTGCACCTCGGCGATCAGCATGTAGCCGCTGCCGCGAATGGTCTTGATGATGCGCGGGCTCTTGCCGTTGTCACCCAGCTTCTGGCGCAAGCGGCTGATCTGCACGTCGATGCCACGCTCCATCGGCAGGCTCTCGCGACCGCGGGTGGCGTCCGAGATGGTATCCCGGTCCAGCACCACGCCGGGCTGCTGCAGGAACATGCCGAGCAGCAGGGCATCGCTGCCGGAGAGGTCCAGCAGGCTGCCGTCCTCGTGGGTCAGCTGGTGGCTCAGGGTATCCAGAGTCCACTCGGCGAAGCGCAGCCGGCGGCTCGGTTCTTTCTCTTTTTCCGGCTGGCGGAATTCGGCGCGGCGCAGCAGCGCCTTGATGCGGGCCTGCAGCTCGCGCGGGCTGAACGGCTTGGCGATGTAGTCATCGGCACCGAGCTCGAGGCCGATCACCCGGTCCGCTTCGTCGGAGGCGGCGGTCAGCATGATGATGGGCACCTGGGAGTCGCGACGGATCTGCTGGCAGAGGGTAAAGCCGTCGTCGCCCGGCATCATGATATCGAGAATGATGAGGTCCGGGTTGTGCTGGGCGAGCTGCTTGCGCATCTCGTTGCCCTCCGCTGCGGTCAATACCTCGAAGCCGGCCCTGGTCAGGTATTCGTTGAGCAGCTCGCGGATCTCTTGGTCGTCGTCGACGATCAGCAGTTGTTTGCTCGTTGACATATGTATGTGCATCCACCCATTTTTTTGTGCAGATTGAACCTGTCAGGGGCGCAAAAAGCAAGCAAGCCCCCCATCTAATGTGAGGTTATGGGCAATATCCTCCCATATCCTGCCGTGCAAATAAAAAAGGCCGACCCAAACGGGCCGGCCAATACGCAGATTCCGACGGCAGAAGTGCACCCCGTGTGGCGCACTCCACAGACTCGATAACGGGCCGGGCAGACCGACCCTAAAACCGCTGACAGGAGCCCGCTTCGCCGGGAAGCAGGAGCGGGCTCCTCTCTGTCAATCCAGCCCCGACCGGCGAACCGGCCAGGGCGCTACTTACACTCGTTCGAACACGGTGGCGATGCCCTGACCCAGGCCGATGCACATGGTGGCAACCCCCAGGGTGGCGTCCTTCTCTTCCATCAGGTTGAGCAGGGTGGTGGAGATGCGGGCACCGGAGCAGCCGAGCGGGTGACCCAGGGCGATGGCGCCGCCGTTCAGGTTTACCTTCTCGTCCACCACGTCTTGCAGACCCAGATCCTTCACGCAAGGCAGGGACTGGGCGGCAAACGCCTCATTCAGCTCGAACAGGTCGATGTCACCGATGGTCAGGCCGGCCCGCTTGAGCGCCTTCTGGGTGGCCGGTACCGGGCCGTAACCCATGATGGCGGCATCGCAGCCGGCGACGGCCATGGCGCGCACCTTGGCACGCGGGGTGAGGCCGAGCGCCTTGGCGCGGTCCGCACTCATCACCAGCATGGCGGCGGCGCCATCGGACAGGGCCGAGGAGGTGCCGGCGGTGACGGTGCCGTTGACCGGGTCGAATACCGGGCGCAGCTGGCTCAGGGTTTCCACCGTGGTCTCCGGGCGGATCACTTCGTCGTAGTCGTAGAAGAAGCGGGCGCCGCTGGCGTCATGGCCTTCCAGCCCGACGATCTCCTTGGCGAAACGCCCTTCCACGGTGGCGGCGTGAGCGCGGCGGTGGGAGCGGGCAGCAAACTCGTCCTGCTGCTGACGGCTGATGCCGTGCAGCTTGCCGAGCATCTCGGCGGTCAGCCCCATCATGCCGGAGGCTTTCGCCACCGACTTGGCCATGCCGGGGTGGAAGTCCACCCCGTGGCTCATCGGCACGTGACCCATGTGCTCGACGCCGCCGATGATGAAGATATCCCCATCACCCACCTGGATGGCGCGAGAGGCATCGTGCAGCGCCTGCATGGAGGAGCCGCACAGGCGGTTGACGGTGACCGCCCCCACCTGCTTGGGAATGCCGGCCAGCAGTGCGGCGTTGCGGGCGATGTTGAAGCCCTGCTCCAGGGTCTGCTGCACGCAGCCCCAGTAGATGTCCTCGATCTCGTTCGGGTCGAGGTTGGGGTTGCGCAGCAGGATGGATTTCATCAGGTGCGCGGACAAGTCTTCTGCACGCACGTTGCGGAAGGCGCCACCCTTGGACCGGCCCATCGGGGTCCGGATACAGTCGACAATGACTACGTCTTTCATGAATGGATCTCCTTTCCGCAATCAGTAGAAGGTTTTGCCCTGGGCGGCCATCTCACGCAGCTTGTCGCTGACGCGGTAGAGCGGGCCCAAGTCGGCATACTGGTCGGCCATGGCCACGTAGCGATCCAGACCAATGGTGTCCAGATAGCGGAACACGCCGCCGCGGAAGGGAGGGAAGCCCAGACCGTAGACCAGCGCGATGTCGGCTTCGGCTGGCGTGGCGACTATGCCCTCTTCCAGACAGAGCACCACCTCGTTGATCATCGGGATCATCATGCGGGCGATGATGGCGTCCTTGTCGAAATCCTGTTTCGGCTTGGCGATGGGGGCCAGCAGCTCGTAGCTGGCGGCGTCGGCCACCTTTTTCGGCTTGCCCTTCTTGTCCTGCTCGTAGGCGTAGAAGCCCTTGCCGTTCTTCTGACCGAAGCGATTCACTTCGTACATCACGTCGATGGCGGTGCGGCCTTCCTTGCTCATGCGCGCCGGGAAGCCCTGCGCCATCACGTCACCTGCATGGTGGCCGGTGTCGATGCCGACCACGTCCAGCAGGTAGGCAGGGCCCATCGGCCAGCCAAACTCCTTCTCCATCACCTTGTCAACGGCGGCGAAGTCGGCGCCATCGGCGACCAGCTTGTTGAAGCCGAAGAAGTAGGGGAACAGCACGCGGTTGACGAAGAAGCCCGGGCAGTCGTTGACCACCACCGGGGACTTGCCCATGGCGGCGGCGTAGGCCACCACGCGGTTGATGGTTTCATCGGAGGTCTGCTCGCCGCGGATGATCTCCACCAGTGGCATGCGGTGCACCGGGTTGAAGAAGTGCATGCCGCAGAAGTTCTGCGGGCGCTTCAGACCCTTGGCCAGCAGAGAGATGGGAATGGTGGAGGTGTTGCTGGCGAGCACGGCGTCTTCGCCAATGATCCCTTCCACTTCGCCCAGTACGGCGGCCTTCACCTTCGGGTTCTCGACCACGGCTTCGACCACCACATCCACATGCTTGACGTTGTCATAGCTGAGGGTCGGGGTGATGGCGGAGAGCACCTGGCCCATCTTGATGCCGTCGATGCGGCCCTTTTCGAGCTGGCCGTTGAGCAGCTTGGTGGCTTCACCCATGCCAAGCGCCAGCGCCTTCTCGTTGATGTCCTTCATCACCGCCGGAATGCCCTTGCTGGCGGATTGGTAGGCGATGCCGCCCCCCATGATGCCGGCACCCAGTACGGCGGCGTGGCCAGTGGCCTTAGCCGCCTGCTTGGCCGCCTTCTTGGCCAGCGCCTTGATGTGCTGATCGTTGAGGAAGATACCGACCAGCGCCTTGGCGACATCGGTCTTGGCCAGCTTGATGAAGCCTTGCGCCTCGACGGCCAGCGCCTCGTCACGGCTCATGCCGGCAGCGGCTTCGACGGTTTTTACCGCCGTCATCGGCGCCGGATAGTGTTTGCCCGCCACGGCGGCAACCATGCCGGCGGCGGTGGTGAAGCTCATCATGGCTTCCAGTTTGGAGAGGCGCAGCGGGGCCTTCTTGGCGGCGCGGCGGCCCTGCCAGTCCAGCTTGCCTTTGATCGCGTCCTTGATCATTTGCAGCGCAGCGCCCTGCAGCGCGTCGGGGGCGACCACGGCATCGATGGCACCCACCTTGAGGGCGTCATCGGCACGGTAATCCTTGCCGGTGGTGATCCACTCCAGCGCGTTGTCGGCGCCGATCACCCGCGGCAGACGGACGGTACCGCCAAAGCCGGGCATGATGCCGAGCTTGGTCTCGGGCAGGCCGATTTTGGCGCTGGTGTCAGCCAGTCGGAAGTCGGTGGAGAGGATTGTTTCGCAGCCGCCGCCCAGGGCGTGGCCCTTGATGGCACAGAGGGTGGGCACCGGCAGATCTTCGATGGCGCTGAAGATGTCGTTGGCCTTTTTCAGCCAGCCGAGCAGATCTGCCTGCGGCAGATCGAACAGTTCCAAGAATTCGGTAATGTCGGCGCCGACGATGAAGGCGTCTTTGCCGGAGGTGAGGATCAGACCTTTTAGTTCACGTTCTTGTTGTAATGCGGCGATCGCTTCGCTCAGGGAGAGCAGGGTAGCGCGATCCAGCTTGTTGACTGAACCCGGAGCATCGAACCTCAGCTCGGCAATGCCGTCTTCGAGGTAGCTGACCGTCAGGGTTTCGCCTTGGTAGATCATGAGAGTGTCTCCTTGTTCCCACATGGTGGGGGGTGGTGCTCCTTTATCCCCAGCAGGGGGCGAGGCTCACTATTGATCCAAAAGAAGACAATTTCAACACCTATTTAAAACATTCGTTTAACAGATATCGAGTAAAAGCTCGCCTCAGATTAACAACCAAAATAAAGGCGTCTGATGACGCCTTTATTAACCTTGTGTGGCCTCAGCTGGCCAGCTCGGGCCGGTCGCGATACTGGCTCAGCACCTCAGGATCGGCGAGGGCGTGGGTGTTGTTGACGGGCCGGTTGTGCACCACTTCCCGCACCGCCAGCTCCACTATCTTGCCGGACTTGGTGCGCGGAATGGCGTCCACCTGCAGGATGCGGGCCGGCACGTGACGGGCGGTGCAGTGCAGGCGCACCTGCTGGCGGATACGCTCGCGCAGCGCTTCGTCCAGCATGAGGCCTGGCTTGAGCTTGACGAACAGCACCACCCGCTCGTCCTGTTGCCACTGCTGGCCGATGACGATGCTCTCTTCTACTTCCTCCAGCTGCTCGACGTAGCGGTAAATCTCGCTGGTGCCGATGCGCACGCCGCCCGGATTGAGGGTGGCGTCGGAGCGACCGTAGAACAGGATGCCGCCGGTCGGGGTCAGCTCGATCCAGTCGCCATGGCACCAGATGTTGTCGAACCGTTCGAAATAGGCGGCGTGGTACTTGTCGCCGCTGTCGTCCCCCCAAAAGCCGATGGGTTGGGCCGGGAAGGGCTTGGTACAGACCAGCTCGCCCTTTTCCCCCTGCACCGGCTGACCCGCTTCGTTGAACACCTGTACCGCGAGGCCGAGGCCACGTCCCTGGCTCTCGCCGCGGTAGACGGGGCTGATGGGGTTGCCGATGACGAAGCATGAGCAGATGTCGGTGCCGCCCGAGATGGAGCTAAGCTGCACATCCTGCTTGATCTGCTGATAGACGTAGTCGAACCCCTCCGGCGACAGCACGGAGCCGGTGCTGCAGATCAGCCGCAACTGCGGCAGCTGGTGAGTCTTGATGGGGGCATAGCCCTGCTTGTGTAGCGCATCCAGGTATTTGGCCGAAGTGCCGAACAGGGCGACCTCTTCGTCGCGGGCGAGATCCCACAACACGTTGCCGTCCGGGTAGAAGGGGGAGCCGTCGTAGAGCACCAGGGTGGCGCCGGAGGCGAGCGCGCTCACCAGCCAGTTCCACATCATCCAGCCGCAGGTGGTGAAGTAGAAGATGCGCTCCCCCGGCTTGATGTCGCAGTGCAGCTGGTGTTCTTTCAGATGTTGCAGCAGGGTGCCGCCGATGCCGTGCACGATGCACTTGGGCTTGCCGGTGGTGCCGGACGAATAGAGGATGTAGAGCGGGTCATTGAAGGCCATGGGCTCGAACTGCAGGCTGGCGTCCGGCTGGCTGGCCATGATCTGGCGCCAGTCGTGGCCCAGTTGCAGGGGATGGCCGAGCAGGGGGATGATGACTGTCTGCTCTATGCTGTCGATCTGGCTGACGACCCCCGCCACTTTGCCCTGAATGTCGATGGCCTTGCCGTTGTAGCGATAGCCATCCACCGCAAACAGCACCCGCGGCCGGGTCTGGCCGAAGCGCTCCACCACGCTGGCTTCGCCGAAATCGGGGCTGGTGGAGGTCCAGATAGCGCCCAGACTGGTGGTCGCCAGCATGGCCACCACGGTTTGCGGGATATTGGGCAGGTAGGCCGCCACCACATCGCCCCGGCCGATACCCTGGCTATGCAGCCACTGGGCCAGCCTGGCGACCTGATCCGCCAGCTCGCGCCAGCTCAAGGTCTGGCTGGGGCTACCCTCGATGCGGGAGATGATAGCCGGCGTGTCATCCTGGCGGCGCAGCAGGTTTTCGGCGAAGTTGAGTCGGCTGTCCGGGAACCAGCGGGTACGCTGCATCTCCTGGCGGTTCTCCGCCACTATGTTGCCGAGCTCGCCCTTGACGCCGCAGTGCTGCCACACCAGCGGCCAGAAACGGGTTGTCTTCTCCACCGACCACTGGTAGAGCTGGGCGTAGCTGTGCAGCTGCAGGCCGTGGAAGCGGTTGACCTCGGCCATGAAGTGCTGGAGGTTGGATTGCTGAATCCGCTCCTGATCCGGTTGCCACAGGCAAAGGTTGTGCATGAGTAGTCCCTGACTGCATGTATCTACCGGCAGTGTATTGAATTGTTTTTTATTTGTTAATGGTTGGTTTTTGTTTCATAACAAAAGCCTTGTAACGTATGCGTTACCTCACGAAGCGATTGCTTGACGGTTCGAGCCTTGATTCGCTTGATGTTATGCTGAAACCACATTTCTCCCGGAGCAGGACGCCATGAGCAGCTACAGCCAACTTTTTGCCCAGCACCTCGACACCTTGCAGCAGCGCACCCGCGACATACTGCAACAGCAGGGACTGAGCGGTCTGGCCATCCACTCCGGCCAGACCCACCGCATCTTCCTCGATGATCAGGATTACCCCTTCAAGGTGAACCCCCAGTTCAAGGCCTGGTTGCCGGTGCTGGACAATCCCCACTGCTGGTTGCTGGTGGACGGCGTGAACAAGCCGGTGCTGCTGTTCTACCGGCCGGTGGATTTCTGGCACAAGGTGGCGGAGCTGCCCAATGCCTTCTGGGTCGACTTCTTCGATATCCGTTTCCTGACCCGTCCGGAGCAGATTGCTGATCACCTGCCGGCCAACAAGCAGGAGTGGGCCTATCTGGGCGGCCACCTGGAGGTGGCCGAGCTGCTGGGGCTGGGCCAGCCCAATCCGGAGGCGGTGCTCAACTATCTGCATTATCATCGCGCCTACAAGACGGCCTATGAGCTGGAATGCCTGCGCGATGCCAACCGCATCGGGGTGCGCGGTCACATTGCGGCCAAGGACTCCTTCATGGCGGGGGCGAGCGAGTTCGAGATCAACCTGGCCTACATGAAGGCGGTCGGGCAGGGGGCCAATGAGGCACCCTACGGCAATATCGTCGCCATCAACCGCAATGCGGCCATCCTGCACTACACCCACCTCTCCGCCCAGCGGGTGCCCGATGCGGAGCGGTACTCCTTCCTCATCGATGCCGGTGTGGATGTGCACGGCTATGCCTCCGACATCACCCGGACCTGGGCCTGGCGTCGCGGTGAGTTTGCCGATCTGATTGCGGCGCTGGATGCCCAGCAGCAGGAGATCATCGAGGAGATCAAGCCGGGCCGCCGTTACAGCGAGCTGCATCTGCAGATGCACCACCGACTGGCGCGCCTGCTGCAAGCCACCGAGCTGGTGGACATGTCGGTGGACGAGATGATCCATACCGGGGTGACCAATGTCTTCTTCCCCCATGGTCTCGGCCACTTCCTCGGCCTGCAGGTGCACGATGCCGGTGGCTTCATGCAGGATGAGCGCGGTACTCACCTGTCGGCCCCCGAACAGTTCCCCTATCTGCGCTGCACCCGGGTGATGGAGGTGGGCCAGGTGTTCACCATCGAGCCGGGTCTCTACTTCATTGACAGCCTGCTGGAGCCGCTGCGCCTCGGTGAACAGGGCAAGCGGGTCAACTGGAACAAGGTCGAGGCGCTGCGCCCCTATGGCGGCATCCGCATCGAAGACAACGTGGTGCTGCACGCCAACGGGGTGGAAAACCTGACCAGACAAGCAGGGCTCTGATGGCGGCAGACTATTCCATACCGGCTGCACCGCTGGAGGTGAGTGAGGAGATCAAGAAGAGCCGCTTCATCACTTATATTGCCCACACGCCGACCGTAGAGGCTGCCAAAGCCTGGATCGGCGAGATAAAACAGCAACATCCCGGGGCCCGGCATCACTGCTGGGCCTTTGTTGCCGGTGCTCCGCAGGACAGTCAGGTGTACGGTTTCAGCGATGACGGCGAGCCCTCGGGCACCGCCGGCAAGCCCATGCTGGCCCAACTGATGGGGGCCGGTCTCGGGGAGATCGCCGCCGTGGTGGTGCGCTATTACGGTGGGGTACTGCTGGGCACCGGCGGCCTGGTCAAGGCCTATGGCGGTGGCGTGGGCACCGCCCTCAAGCAGCTCGAAATCCGTATCAAGCGCCAGCAGACTGCCTCCCTCATCCAGTGCGACTATACCGACATGGGAGCGGTGGAAGCGCTGATCCAGGCGCATCAGGGTCAGTTGCTGGCGGCCGACTATGGCGCCAGCGTCACCCTGCAGGTGGCGTGGGAAGCCGCTGTTTGGAGCAGAATCGCACAGGAATTGACCGACCGAACCCAGGGTCGGGTATCCCTTCGTCCCTTAGATGGCTAGAATCCATCGCTCTTTTAGTCTGAAGAGGGAGCCGGAATGCAGATTCTGAGCATCATTCGTATCGTTGGCCTGCTGGTCGCGCTGTTCAGTTCGACCATGTTGCTGCCCGCGCTGGTCGCCTTTGGCTATCGTGATGGCGGTGGTGCCGAGTTCGTCAACTCCTTCTTCATCGCCCTGCTGCTCGGTGCCGCGCTCTGGTTTCCCAACCGCCATCAGAAGAAAGATCTCAGATCCAAGGAAGGCTTTCTCATCGTCGTGCTGTTCTGGGTGGTGCTGGGCAGCGTGGGGGCCTTGCCGTTCCTGCTGGGAGAGGTGCCCGGCATGACGGTGTCGGAGGCCTTCTTCGAGTCGTTTTCCGGCCTGACCACCACGGGGGCGACCGTGCTCACCGGGCTCGACAATCTGCCCAAGGCGTTTCTGTTCTATCGCCAGCTGCTGCAGTGGCTGGGGGGCATGGGGATCATAGTGCTGGCGGTGGCCATACTGCCGCTGCTCGGGATTGGGGGCATGCAGCTCTATCGCGCCGAAATTCCGGGGCCGGTCAAGGACAACAAGGTCACCCCGCGCATCGCCGAGACGGCCAAGGCGCTCTGGTTCATCTATCTGCTGCTCACCTCCCTCTGCGCCCTGGCGTACTGGATGGCGGGCATGACCCTGTTCGATGCCATCTGCCACTCCTTCTCCACCCTGTCGGTGGGCGGCTTCTCGACCCACGACGCCAGCATCGGCTTTTTCAACAGCCCGGCCATCAACCTGATTACTGTGCTGTTTCTGCTGCTGGCGAGCGTCAACTTCGCCCTGCACTTCATGGTGTTCGCTCACAAGCCGGTGCGGCTGAGCAACTATCTGCGCGACTCCGAGCTGAAGGTGTTTCTGAGCATCCAGTGCGTGCTGGTGCTGATCTGCTTCGTTTCCCTCTTGTTTCACGGCCATTAC
>NZ_CP187595.1:4227500-4277500 GCF_049860615.1 Aeromonas sp. FL131 | reverse complement strand
TCCTGGTGAAAGTGCGTAGGTGGTGTTTCTAGGCAAATCCGGAGACACAACACTGAGACACGAGACGAACGCACTACGGTGCGGAAGCCATTGATGCCCTGCTTCCAGGAAAAGCCTCTAAGCTTCAGATTACAAGTCATCGTACCCCAAACCGACACAGGTGGTCGGGTAGAGAATACCAAGGCGCTTGAGAGAACTCGGGTGAAGGAACTAGGCAAAATAGAACCGTAACTTCGGGAGAAGGTTCGCTCTTGACAGTGAAGTCCCTTGCGGATGGAGCAGTTGGGAGTCGCAGTGACCAGATGGCTGGGACTGTTTATCAAAAACACAGCACTCTGCAAACACGAAAGTGGACGTATAGGGTGTGACACCTGCCCGGTGCCGGAAGGTTAATTGATGGGGTTAGCGCAAGCGAAGCTCTTGATCGAAGCCCCGGTAAACGGCGGCCGTAACTATAACGGTCCTAAGGTAGCGAAATTCCTTGTCGGGTAAGTTCCGACCTGCACGAATGGTGTAACCATGGCCATGCTGTCTCCACCCGAGACTCAGTGAAATCGAATTCGCCGTGAAGATGCGGTGTACCCGCGGCTAGACGGAAAGACCCCGTGAACCTTTACTACAGCTTGGCACTGAACATTGAACCTACATGTGTAGGATAGGTGGGAGGCTTTGAAGGCGTGACGCCAGTTGCGCTGGAGCCGTCCTTGAAATACCACCCTTGTATGTTTGATGTTCTAACGCAGGCCCATGAATCTGGGTCGCGGACAGTGCCTGGTGGGTAGTTTGACTGGGGCGGTCTCCTCCCAAAGAGTAACGGAGGAGCACGAAGGTTGGCTAATCCTGGTCGGACATCAGGAGGTTAGTGCAATGGCATAAGCCAGCTTAACTGCGAGACGGACAGGTCGAGCAGGTACGAAAGTAGGTCATAGTGATCCGGTGGTTCTGAATGGAAGGGCCATCGCTCAACGGATAAAAGGTACTCCGGGGATAACAGGCTGATACCGCCCAAGAGTTCATATCGACGGCGGTGTTTGGCACCTCGATGTCGGCTCATCACATCCTGGGGCTGAAGTCGGTCCCAAGGGTATGGCTGTTCGCCATTTAAAGTGGTACGCGAGCTGGGTTCAGAACGTCGTGAGACAGTTCGGTCCCTATCTGCCGTGGGCGTTGGATGATTGAAGGGAGTTGCTCCTAGTACGAGAGGACCGGAGTGAACGAACCTCTGGTGTTCGGGTTGTCACGCCAGTGGCACTGCCCGGTAGCTAAGTTCGGAATCGATAACCGCTGAAAGCATCTAAGCGGGAAGCGAGCCCTGAGATGAGTCATCCCTGACCCCTTGAGGGTCCTAAAGGGCCGTTGGAGACCACAACGTTGATAGGTGGGGTGTGTAAGCGCGGCGACGTGTTGAGCTAACCCATACTAATTACCCGTGAGGCTTAACCATACAACACCCAAGAAGTGTTTCGAGCCTTGTGACAAATACGAAACTACTTACATCAGCTTTCACAGATTGAAGAATTTGCCTGGCGGCCATAGCGCCGTGGAACCACCTGAACCCATGCCGAACTCAGAAGTGAAACGCGGTAGCGCCGATGGTAGTGTGGCATTCGCCATGCGAGAGTAGGACACTGCCAGGCACCCAACACGAGAAACCCCGCTCATCGAGCGGGGTTTTTTATTTTCCAAAATCAGCAATTTATGGCTATAAACTGCTGATTTCTCTGCTTTATGTCTGCCCTTGACTGGCGCAGGGCAGCTCCATGTTGACCACCCCATCTTCCAGCTGGATATCGATCTTGAAGCCAAGCCGTTTGGCCAGGTTGATCATGCCGCGGTTGCTGGGCATGGTCATGCCCGACAGCTGGCCAATGCCGCGTTCTCTGGCATAGCGCACTATCTTCTCCATCATCAGCTTGCCAAGCCCCAATCCTTTCAGGTCGGAACGCACCAGGATGGCAAACTCTGCATCAGACAGGTCCGGGTTGGAAATGGCGCGTACTACCCCCAGGATCTGCTGGTCGAACGGACCATCCTGCCCCACGGCGACAAACGCCATCTCCCGGTCGTAATCGATCTGGGTCATGCGGGCCAGCTCTTCATGTCCCAGCTCCCCCACATCGGCGAAGAAGCGCTTGTACCTGTCTTCGTCCGATACCTTGAGTACAAACTGCTTGTGTGCCGGTTCATCCTCCGGCCGGATCGGGCGGAGCAGCACATGGCTCTGATCCTTGAGCCAGGCCCCCTCTTCCAGTTCGGTGGGATAGGGGCGGATAGCCAGTCTGCAGCGGCCTTCTTCAGCAGGTTGCAGAGTCAGGCTGGCATCCAGTACCACCATTTCGGCACCGCAGGCCTGCAGTGGGTGCAGATCCAGCTGCTGGATCTCGGGGAAGGCGAGCAGCAACTCCGACAATTGGCACAACACCTGGCCGAGGGCATCGATATCGAGTCGCTCCGGGCTGGCCTGCTCGCGGATCTTGCGGCTCTTGAGCGCCCCGATGATCTGGTAGCGTGCCAGTGCCTGGTTCAGCGGCGGCAAGGCCGCCATCATCTCCTGCGGCTCGGCGCCTGACTCGCCAAGCAGGATGACGGGGCCGAATACGGGGTCTTGTTGCAGCCGAATCCGCAGCTCCAGCCCCCCACTACGGCGCGCCATGCGCTGCACCAGCAGGCCTTCGATACGGGCGCCGGGATCGTGCTGCCTGACTCGATCCAGAATGGCATCCGCAGCCTGGGCGACTTCGGCCGAGGTCCGCAGGTTGAGCATGACGCCGTGTACCGCCGACTTGTGAAGGATGTCCGGCGAGCGCAGCTTGACTGCCACCGGATAGCCGATCTGCTCCGCGGTGAGGGTGGCTTCGATGGCATCGGAGACGATCCAGGTCGGCAGGGTGGAAAGCCCAGCGGCCTGCAAAATGGGGTGTGCCAGATGGGTGTCGAGGGTGAGCTGTTTGCGTTCCAGCGCCTGTCGAATCAACTGTTGGCACAGCTCGAGATTGAGCCTGTCACCCTGCAGGGAGGCGGGGGTCTCCATCAGCTGCTTCTGGTTGCGCCGGTATTCCACCATGTGCATGAAGGCGGCGACCGCGCTCTCCGGGGTGCGGTAGGTGGGGAAGCCTGCCTCGCTGAACAGACGACGCCCCTCCTGGGCGGAATATTCCCCCGCCCAGTTGGTGAGAATATTGAAGCGTCTGGCCCTGGGATGCTGTTTGACGTAGCCGATCAGACTGCGCGCCAGGGCGGCGCCACGGGCGGTGAGTGAAGGGGCATGGATGAGCAGGATGGCGTCAGCCTCATCCCCTTGCAGCAGGTCGTCGAGAGCCTGCTGATAGTCATTGATGTCGGCATCGCTGCCGATGTCCCGAGGCGGCATCGCCAGCTTGCCGCCCCGCTCCAGCAACTTGTCGATCGCCATGTTGGCCAAGCCACGGCCATTGGAGATGATGGCGAGCCGCTCCCCCTTGAGGGTCAAGGAGTGACTCAGGGTTTCGACGGCGGCAAACAGTTCGTGGGTATCCCGCACCCGCAGCATGCCGGCCCGACGGATAGCGGCGTCATAGACGTTGTCGAGCCCGTTGTCCGGCTCATGGCGGCCGCTCTTGAGCACCAGGATGGGTTTGTTGCGGGAGGCGGCGCGGGCGGCCGAGAGAAAATGGCGGGCGTCCTGCAGCTTGTCCATGTAGAGCAGGATGGCGCGGGTCACGCTGTCGCGGGAGAGCTGATCCAGCAGCTGGCCGAAGTTGATGTCGCAGTGATCGCCAAGGGAGATGAAGGCCGAGAAGCCGAGCTCATGTTGCTTGGCCCAATCCAGGATGGTGGTGCTGACGGCGGCCGACTGGGAGAGAAAGGCAACCTGACCGGGCTTGGCGGCAATCGGCGAGAAACTGGCATTGATGCCCTGGCCCGGCAGCAGCATCCCCATGCTGTTGGGGCCGAGCAGGCGGATGCCGTATTGCCGGCTGAGCTGCTGCAGTTGCTCCCGCTCCGGCACAGTGAAGTCTGCCGCCAGTATGATGGCGGCGCCCGTTCCACGCTTGCCAAGCGCTTCGATGAGGGTCAATACCCGTTCCCGCCGGGTACAGACGATGGCGAGATCCGGGGCCAGCGGCAGGCTGTCGATATCGGCATAGGCCAACACGCCGGCAACGGCCTTGCTGTGCGGGCTGACTGGCAGGATGGGGCCTTTGAACTGGCCCGCGAGCAGGTGTCTTATCACCACGTGACCCGCCTTCTGCGGGTCGGTTGAGGCACCGATGACGGCGATTGACTGGGGTTTGAAGAGCCGATCCAGGCCGCTTGGTTTCATGGGCACTCCCGTGGGTGGCGGATGGTGCCAGTGTAATACGCTTTCAGCGCCGGTTCTGTGACCGGTTGCGGATCACTGCCTGGTCAGAGCGCTGGCTCGCAGGTAAAACTTCAGCTCACCCTGGATCTGGCGTACCGCAGCCAGATGGCGCTCCTGCAGATAGATATCCTGCTCCTGATCAAGCTGTGTTTGCGGTACTCCCAGGCTCTGCAGGTACTCATCGAACAGCAGCGAGCTGTTGATTTCGATCAGATGGGGCATCATGGCGCGGCTCCTTGTTCCATTCAGGCTGAACATCCAGTCTAGTCGGTGAATCGCTCCTCAGGCTGACCAGTGTCAGATTTGACACGAAGTGGCTCACACATCTGCGGCGTCTTGCATCAAGGGGGCCAGGACTGAGGTTATAGTGAATGGATGGAGGGGGAGGTGCGCGATGATCAGGATCTGGTTGTGTTGCGTCATGTTGTTTGCCGGCAGCGTGGCGGCGGCAGAAGTGCCCATCAGGGCCTGGAACCTGCTGCTGGACCATCCCAATCCCGCCGTGGCCGGTCTGCTGCGACTCTCGCTCGATCTGACCGTACCCGAATACGGTCCCTATCGGCTGATTGCCAGCCCGCCGATGGAGCAGGGACGGGCGGTCAAGGAGTTGCAAAGCGGCGAGCTGGTGCAGATCGGGGTGTTTGCCCCCGACGAGGAGCGCGAGCGTACCCTGCTGGCCATCCATGTTCCATTGGCAAAAGGGTTGCTGGGCTGGCGGGTGTGCCTCATTCGGCAGGGGGACGAGGGGCGGTTCGCCAACATACGATCGCTGGCCGACTGGCAGCAGGCCGGGCTTCGCATCGGCCAGCACAGATCCTGGCCTGATACCCGTCTGCTCAAGGAGAACGGCCTCAACGTGGTGGTGGGCAGCCTCTACGACGCCCTGTTCAACATGCTGCGCAAGCAGCGCTTCGACTGCTTCTTGCGTTCGGTCATCGAGATCGAGGAGGAGCTCAAGCAGCACCCTGAGCTGGCCATCGAGCCGCACCTGGTGTTTCGCTATCCGCTGGCGCTGCTGTTCTTCGTCTCCCCCAAGTACCCGGAACTGGCCAAGCGCATCGAGCTCGGCCTGCAGCGAGCCCGTCAGTCCGGTGACTATGAGCGGGTATTCGAGGCGGGTTTTGGCAGCACCATCCGGCGGCTGCAGCTCGATCGGCGGGTGATGCTGGAGCTGAGCAATCCGGATCTGCCGGCCGGCAGCCGCGCCATGATGCAGGATCCCTCGCTCATTTATGCTCCGGCGCTGCCCGCCGTGTCAGCGCAGTGAGCCCTGGCCCCGTGCCGTATCCCAGAAGGCGCGGATCAGCGGCTCTTCCAGCCGCTTCTTGAGCACGGCGATGCCGACATCGAACGGTTTGAGCGCCGGCTTGGGCTCGACGATGCGCACCTTTTCGCCCATGGGGCTGTGGTCGATCACCGCCGCCGGCACCAGCCCCACTCCGAAGCCGAGCGCCACCATGGCGACAATCCCCTCGTTGCCCGCCACTTCGGCATAGATGTTGGGGGCGATCCCCTTGTTGCGCAGCCACTGATCGCAACGTTTGCGGGCCAGCCCCTGCTCCGAGAGGATCAGCGGCAGCCGCTCCCAGTCTGGCTCTCCCTGAGAGAACCACTGGCTCTGCTGCGGTGCGGTGCGAGGGGCGATGAACACCAGCGGCACCTGCTGCAGGCTGGCAAACTCCAGCTTGGCGGAGAGGGCATCCGGGCGGGCGGCGATGGCGAGATCGGCCTCGTCGGCCAGGATCTTGTCCACCGCCAGCGCCGGATCGCCGGTCTCCAGCTTGATCTCCAGCTGGGGATAACGGCGGCGAAAGCGCTCCAGTACCTCGGGCAGCAGAAAGTAGCTGGCGGTGACCGAGCAGAACACCCGCAACCGACCCTGCAGCGGCTCATCGCTGCGTTTGAGCTCCTGCTTGAGCTGACGCCACTCCTGCAACAGGGCGCCGCCAAATTCCCGCAGCTTCTCGCCCGCCGGGGTGAGTCGCACCGAGCGGTTGTCCCGCTCGAACAGCACGCAGCCGGTCTCCTGCTCCAGCCGCTGGATGGCGCGGCTGAGGGTGGAGGGGCTGACCGCCATGGCATCGGCGCTCTTGCCGAAGTGGAGGGAGTCGGCGAGGTGGAGAAACAGCTCGAGATTGCGAAGGTCCATCTTTTCAACTCTTGGTGCGGCATCGCTGCCCGAGATCCTGGGCGGCTGGCATCTGCCACTAGATCCTGACGGCGATGATGAAGGGTTAATGTTTCAATTATTGCAACGTACTGTTTCGAATATATCAGTTCAGGCAATAAGTGTCCCGCGCTATAGTGGTTTCGACAACGCCGCCATCCGGCATGGAATCAATCGAACGGAGCAATCACCATGGCTAACTATTTCAACACCTTGAACCTGCGTCAGCAGTTGGCCCAGCTGGGCAAGTGTCGTTTCATGCAGCGCGAAGAGTTCGCGGACGGCTGCAACGTGCTGAAGGGCAAGAAGGTGGTGATTGTGGGCTGTGGTGCCCAGGGTCTGAACCAGGGCCTGAACATGCGTGACTCCGGGCTGGACATCTCCTACGCCCTGCGCAAGGCCGCAATCACCGAGAAGCGCGCCTCCTGGCAGAAGGCCACCGACAACGGCTTCGCGGTCGGCACCTATGAAGAGCTGATCCCTACCGCCGATCTGGTGCTGAACCTGACCCCGGACAAGCAGCACTCCGACGTCGTCAAAACCGTGATGCCACTGATGAAGCAGGGCGCTGCGCTGGGCTACTCCCACGGCTTCAACGTGGTGGAAGAGGGTCAGCAGATCCGCTCCGACATCACGGTCGTGATGGTGGCGCCTAAGTGCCCGGGCACCGAGGTGCGCGAAGAGTACAAGCGCGGCTTCGGTGTACCGACCCTGATCGCCGTTCACCCGGAGAACGATCCCAAGGGTGAAGGCATGGCCATCGCCAAGGCGTGGGCCTCCGCCACCGGCGGCGACCGTGCCGGGGTGCTGGAGTCCTCCTTCGTGGCGGAAGTGAAATCCGACCTGATGGGCGAGCAGACCATCCTCTGCGGCATGCTGCAGGCCGGTTCCCTGCTCTGCTACGACAAGCTGGTTGCCGAAGGGACCGACAAGGCCTATGCAGGCAAGCTGATCCAGTTCGGCTGGGAGACCATCACCGAAGCCCTGAAGCAGGGCGGCATCAGCCTGATGATGGACCGTCTGTCCAACCCGGCCAAGCTGCGCGCCTTCGAGCTCTCCGAGCAGCTCAAGACCCTGATGCGCCCGCTGTTCGAGAAGCACATGGACGACATCATCGCCGGTGAGTTCTCCCGCGGCATGATGGCCGACTGGGCCGAAGACGATGCCAAGCTGTTCGGCTGGCGCGAAGAGACCGGCAAGTCCGCCTTCGAAAACGCGCCGGCGTTTGCAGGCAAGATTGCCGAGCAGGAGTACTTCGACAATGGCGTGGTGATGGTGGCCATGGTCAAGGCGGGTGTCGAGCTGGCGTTCGAGACCATGGTGGCCTCCGGCATCTATGAGGAGTCTGCCTACTACGAATCCCTGCACGAGCTGCCGCTGATCGCCAACACAGTTGCTCGCAAGCGTCTGTACGAGATGAACGTGGTCATCTCCGACACCGCCGAATACGGCAACTACCTGTTCGCCAACGCCGCCGTGCCCTTGCTGCGCGAGCACTTCATGCCGACTCTGAAAGCGGGCGACCTGGGTGCCAGCAAGGCGGAAGGGCAGAGCGTCGACAACCTGGCGCTGCTGGCGGCCAACGAAGCGACCCGCAACCACCCCATCGAAGCGATCGGTCAGGTACTGCGTGGTTACATGAAGGACATGAAACGCATCGCCGTCGGCGGTTAAGCCGGCATAGGGCAGGATGATGAAGGGGCGGGGATGACGATCCTCGTCGCCGGTCGGGCTGGACACCCGACCGGCCAGCCAGAAAATCCGGCCACAAAAAAGCCCCGCTCATCGAGCGGGGCTTTTGCATTCAGAAAGGCCGGCTAAATCAGGCTTTCCACGCTTTCCAGGTGTTGATCAGACCGTTGGTGGAGCAGTCGTGGCTGGTGACCGCCGCATCGGTGTTGAGCTCCGGCAGGATCTTGTTGGCCAGCTGTTTGCCCAGCTCCACGCCCCACTGGTCAAAGCTGAAGATGTTCCAGATTGCGCCCTGTACGAAGATCTTGTGCTCGTACATGGCAATCAAAGAGCCAAGCGTTTTCGGGGTCAGGCTCTTGAACAGGATGGAGTTGGTCGGGCGGTTGCCTTCGAACACCTTGAACGGCACCAGATCCTTGACCTGCTCCAAGGTTTTGCCAGCCGCCAGGAACTCGGCTTCGACCTGTTCCTTGCTCTTGCCGAACGCCAGCGCCTCGGTCTGGGCGAAGAAATTGGCCAGCAGTTTCGGGTGGTGGTCACCGATAGGGTTGTGGCTGATGGCCGGCGCCAGGAAGTCACAGGGGATCAGCTTGGTGCCCTGGTGGATCAGCTGGTAGAAGGCGTGCTGGCCGTTGGTGCCTGGCTCACCCCAGATGATGGGGCCGGTCTGGTAGTCAACCGGCTTGCCGTTGCGATCCACGTACTTGCCGTTGGACTCCATGTTGCCCTGCTGGAAGTAGGCAGGGAAGCGGTGCATGTACTGGTCGTACGGCAGGATGGCTTCGGACTCGGCACCGTAGAAGTTGTTGTACCACAGGCCGATCAGCGCCAGCAGCACCGGCACGTTCTGCTCATAGGAGGCAGTGGCGAAGTGCATGTCCATCTCGAAGGCGCCTTGCAGCAGGGCTTCGAAGTTCTCGAAACCGACGGACAGGGCGATGGGCATGCCGATGGCAGACCAGGAGGAGTAGCGACCGCCAACCCAGTCCCAGAACTCGAACATGTTGTTGGTGTCGATACCGAACTCGGCCACGGCTTTGCCGTTGGTGGAGAGCGCAGCGAAGTGCTTGGCAACGTGGGCCTTGTCACCGGCGATCTTGATGAACCAGTCGCGGGCGGTCAGGGCGTTGGTCATGGTCTCCTGAGTGGTGAAGGTCTTGGAGGCCACCAGGAACAGGGTGGTTTCCGGATCGATCTTCTTCAGAGTCTCGGCGATGTGGGTACCATCGACGTTGGAGACGAAGTGCATCTGCAGGTGGTTTTTGTAGGGGCGCAGCGCTTCGGTGATCATCACCGGGCCGAGATCGGAACCACCGATACCGATGTTGACCACGTGCTGGATTGCCTTGCCGGTGTAGCCTTTCCACTCGCCTGAGATGATCTTCTCGCAGAAGCCCTTCATCTTGGCCAGTACGGCGTTCACTTCCGGCATCACGTCCTTGCCATCGCTCTCGATGGGGCGGTCGGAGCGGTTGCGCAGGGCCACGTGCAGCACCGAGCGGCCTTCGGTCATGTTGATCTTGTCACCGTTGAACATGGCGTCGATCGCGCTGCGAAGATCGGTCTCTTTGGCCAGATCTACCAGCAACTTGAGGGTTTCTTCGGTGATCAGGTTCTTCGAGTAATCGACCAGGATGTCGCCGCCGAAGGTGAGGGAGAATTTGTCGAAACGCTGGGGATCCTGGGCAAACAGATCCTTGAGCCGGGTCTCTTTGTTCGCTGCAAAGTGGGCTTCCAGTGCCTGCCAGGCCTGGGTCTGGGTTGGATTGATGTTTTTCATAGGATTATCAGTCTTCCAAGTTGTGTATGAACCTTGCAGGCAAGGCTCCCGCCAAACCTTATTATTCGAGCATTATACCGGGCCAGCTGCGCCGCCCGTGTAACAGAGCTTTACCAATTGTCTGCCATCGACCGAGTTTACAACCAAAACGCTGCGATTATGAGTCACTGATGGCGGCCGGATCTTGCGTTTGCGCATACTTGGTCGGGCTTGCCGCCGCTGAAAGGGCTTTCAGGGGGAGGGGATGCAGCGAGTGGGGTGGCAGTTTGGCCTGGCAGCCAAAAGAGTATTCGAAAAGCGCCTTTTTGCTCATTTCATGCGCAGGCGCAAGTTGTTGGTAGTGGAGGCTGGCTAGCATATGAGCGAATGGACGAGATCTCCCAGGGATGGCCACTGTCTGGAATGAGGAGATCGCTATGAAAGCTGTGTTGTCCCTGTTTGCTCTGAGCCTGATCGCCACCGGCCTCATCGGCCTGCTGACCATGGTGCTGACCAGTGCGGCGCCTACCTTGCCGTTACGGGTGCTGGCGGTGATCGGTGCCGTGCTGGGAGGCTATGTGCTGGTGCAACCGCTGCTCAACCGGGTGGCTCGTCGGCTGGTGTAAGTCGACGTCCCGGCATGCTGAAACAAAGTCCGGCCCAGGGTGGCCGGATTTTTTATGCCCGTCAGGGGGCCGGAAACGACAATGCCAGCCCGGAGGCTGGCATTGTGTCATTCAGGAAAAGGCTCAGGCCTGCGGCTTTTGCATGTGCATGACCATCTGCGGGAAGGGGATCTCGATACCTTCGGCATCGAAGGTGAGCTTCACCTTCTCGTGGAAGTCGAACCAGACTCCCCAGTAGTCGCCGGTCTTGACCCAGGGGCGCACCACGATATTGACCGAGGAGTCGGCCAGCGCGGCGACGGCGATGGTGGCGGCCGGCTCCTTGAGGATGCGCGGCTCTTCGCTGACCAGCCGCTCCAGGATCTGCTTGGCCTTGCGCAGATCGGAGCCATAGCCGATGCCGAAGGTCATGTCGACCCGGCGGGTATCCATACGCGAGTAGTTGACGATGGTGCCGTTGAGGATGGCGGAGTTGGGCACCACCACCATCTTGTTGTCACCGGAGGTGAGGGTAGTGGTGAACAGCTGAACGGATTGCACCACGCCATTGGTGCCTGCCACCTCGATGAACTCACCCGCCTTGATGGGGCGGAAGATGATGAGCAGGAAGCCGGCGGCGAAGTTGGAGAGCGAACCTTGCAGCGCCAGACCGATGGCCAGACCGGCGGCACCGATGATGGCGACGAAGGAGGCGGTCTGTACCCCGACCCGGCCCAGCGCGGCGATCACCACGAACACCAGGATGGCGTACTTGAGGATGCTGCCGACGAAGTGGGTGACAGTGGTGTCCAGCTTGCGGGCCTGCATCACCTTGACCACGGCGCTGCTGATGAGGTTGGCGGCGATGTAGCCGACCAGCAGGGTGATCAGGGCGGCCGCGATGTTGACGGCATACTCGATCAGCAGGCCCTGGTTGTTGACCAGCCAGGTCTGCGCTTCGGTGATGATTTCGGGTTCCATAGGGTGTCCTGTCAGGCGATAAAAGGTTTATGACGCATGAATCTAACACTGGAATGCGACAATCCGGGTCGCATCTGGTGCTCATCGCTTCTTTTGTGCCATAAAAAACAAGGGAGGCCAAGGCCTCCCTCTTTACTGCAACCCGTCTGGAGCGGCGTTGCCGCTACTGATTGCAAATTGAGCGTGTCAGCTCTGTAGCAGCTGGCTGCGGATAAACTGCCACTGATCTTCAAACCCGGCGGTGGGCTTGATTTTGAACTCGGAGCGGACGAACTGGCTGATACGCCCCTCGGTGTAGGCCAGCAGCAGGTTGGCCAACATGGTCTCGTCGAGCTGGAAGCCCTGGCCTTCGCGCAGTCGTTTCTCGCGCAGCACCTGCTTGATCTGGGTCTCCAGCTTGTCGAACAGGACGCTGATGCGATCCCGCAGCCGGTCGTGCTCACCCAGCAGGGCATCGCCATTGAGGATGCGGGTGATGCCGGGATTGCGCTCGGCAAACACCAGCAGCAGCTGCAGTATGTGGTGGCAGCGGGCCATGGTGTCCTTCTCTTCGGCCATGATCAGGTTGACCCGTGACAGCAGGGAATCCTCGATAAAGTCGATCAGCCCCTCGAACATTCGCGCCTTGCTGGGAAAATGTCGATAGAGAGCGGCCTCGGATACCCCCACCTCAGCCGCCAGACGGGCCGTGGTGATGCGCTGGCCAGGGCTGGTCTCCAGCATGTGGGCGAGCGCCTGCAGGATCTGATCGCGCCGACTCTGTTTCTGATTACTGCTTGCCATGGATTCCCCTAAAAAAACAATGGCCTGATTCTGTTATTAGGCACCGCCGCGCGGGCTGGTGTGGTCTGTTATTGGCGACCAGAAGAACCAAAACCGCCTTCACCCCGTTCGCTCTGATTGAACTCATCGACCAGTTGGAAGCTGGCCTGAACGACCGGCATGATCACCAGCTGGGCGATGCGCTCGCCGGGCTGCATGGTGAAGCTGTCATTGCCACGGTTCCACACCGAGACCATCAGCTGGCCCTGGTAGTCGGAATCGATGAGGCCGACCAGGTTGCCCAGCACGATGCCGTGCTTATGACCGAGGCCGGAGCGGGGCAGGATGGTGGCACACAGGCCCGGATCCTGAATGTGGATGGCCAGCCCGGTCGGTACCAGGGTGGTATCACCCGGGGCCAGGGTCAGCGGGGCATCCAGCAGGGCGCGCAGATCCATGCCGGCGGAACCCGGTGTGGCATAGGCGGGCAGCGGGTAATCGGTGCCGATGCGGGCATCCAGAATCTTCAGTTCAATTTGTGTTGTCATAAATCGTTTTTAATGGAGTGGAGGTGGTCGATTGACTGGCTCAGTGCCGGTAGTGGTTTGCAATCAGGGCGATGAGATGACGAGCCAGCGTCAGCTTATCGGCCAGGGGCAGGGGGGCTTGACCCCCTTGCCAGAACACGGTCAGGGCGTTGTCATCGGCGTTGAAGCCCTGGCCCGCACGAGATACGTCGTTGGCGGCGATCATGTCCAGCCGCTTACGCTGCAGTTTGTCGAGGGCGTATTGTTCCACATCCACGGTTTCTGCGGCAAATCCGACGGTGAAGGGCTTGTCTGACAAAGCCCCCACGGCGGCGATGATGTCGGGGTTTTTGACCAGGGTCAGCTGCATCTGGTCGTTGTCACCGGTCTTCTTGATCTTCTGGTTGGCTACCTGCGCGGGGCGGTAGTCGGCGACGGCGGCGCAGCCGATGAAGAGGTCGCACTGGCCGACCCGGCTCATCACCGCCTGATGCATCTGCTCAGCGCTCTCCACGTCAACACGGGTGACGCCCGCCGGGGTGGCCAGTGCCACCGGGCCGCTCACCAGAGTCACCTCGGCGCCCGCTTCACGGGCGGCGCGGGCGATGGCGTAGCCCATCTTGCCGGAGCTGTGGTTGCTGATATAACGCACCGGATCCAGCGCTTCGCGGGTCGGTCCGGCGGTGAGCAACAGCCTGACCCCGGCCAGCAGTGGCTCGGCGGCGAGTTGCTGGCAGCAGCGCTCAACCAGTTCGAGGGGATCCAGCATCCGGCCCGGGCCTACGTCACCGCACGCCTGGCTGCCGGAATCCGGCCCCCACAGCAGGATGCCGCGGCTGGCCAGGGTCTTGAGGTTGGCCTGGGTGGCGGCGTTGAGGTACATCTGCTGGTTCATGGCGGGTGCCAGCGCCACCGGTGCCGGCGTGGCCAGGCAGAGGGTGGTCAGCAGCTCATCGGCCATGCCGGCGGCCATGCGGGCCATCAGGTTGGCGCTGGCCGGGGCGATCAGCACCAGATCGGCCCACTTGGCCAGCTCGATGTGACCCATACCCGCCTCGGCGGCGGGATCCAGCAGACTGTCGGCCACCGGGTGGCCGGAGACGGCCTGCAGGGTGAGCGGGGTGATGAACTCCTTGGCGGAACGGGTCATCACCACCCGTACCTCGGCCCCCTGATCTTTCAGGCGGCGTACCAGTTCGGCACTCTTGTAGGCGGCGATCCCGCCGCTGACACCCAACAGGATGCGTTTATCGGCCAATCTCATCTGCTGCTTCTCTTCCGGCTCACTCTGACTGGTCGGCTAAGATACCACAGGCAGCGGACGACGACAGAGGCTGACATGGGGGACTTGTGGTCGGGCTCCCGCGATTTTTTGCTATGTTTTCTCTCAATAGGCATGAGGGAGAGACAAATGAGCATCAAGGAGTGGCCGGAAGATGAACGCCCGCGCGAGAAGCTGTTGCGTCAGGGGCCTGGCGGTTTGTCCGACGCCGAGCTGCTGGCGATCTTCCTGCGCACCGGGGTCAGCGGTCTGAGTGCGGTCGATCTCTCCCGCCATCTGTTGCAGCAATTTGGTTCGTTGCGGGCGTTGCTTGGCGCTGAACAGCGGGCTTTTTGCGCGGCGCACGGCCTTGGACCGGCCAAATATGCCCAGCTGCAGGCGGTGCTGGAGATGGGCAAGCGCCATCTGGCCGAGCAGTTGCAAAGGGGCGATCCGCTCACCTCGCCCCAGTTGACCCGGGACTATCTGCAGGCTCAGCTGCGGGATCGACCGCGGGAGGTGTTTGCCCTGCTGCTGCTCGACAACCAGCATCGAGTGATTCAATTCGTTGAACTTTTTTACGGCACCCTCGACTCGGCGAGCGTCTGGCCCAGAGAAATCGTGCAGATCGCACTCAAACATAATGCAGCCGCCGTGATTCTGGCGCATAATCACCCGTCCGGCGTCGCCGAGCCCAGTCGGGCCGACCGCCAGATCACGGATCGGATCACGGCCGCCTTGGCCCTGATCGATATCAGAGTGCTGGATCACTTGGTGATCGGTGACGGCATCACGGTTTCTTTCGCCGAGCGCGGTTGGTTATGACTGTGCTCTGGCGCCGTATTAGTTGATCTTTGATCACGGATGCTGTATAAAATGCCGCCTTCTGTTTGCCCCGCAATCGAAGGCCAGCGGGGCAGATATTTGCTCGAGCAATGAAGTAAGATTTGGAGAGACTGACATGTCTAGAGTATGCCAAGTAACCGGCAAGCGCCCGGCAGTTGGTAACAACCGTTCGCACGCTAACAACGCTACCAAGCGTCGTTTCCTGCCGAACCTGCACACTCACCGTTTTTGGGTTGAGAGTGAAAAACGCTTCGTAAGCCTGCGCGTATCCGCAAAAGGCATGCGTATCATCGACAAGCGTGGCGTTGAAGTGGTTCTGGCTGAACTGCGCGCCAGCGGTGTTAAGGTATAAGGAATTAGATCATGGCTAAAGGTATTCGCGAGAAAATTCGCCTGAACTCCAGCGCCGGTACTGGTCACTTCTATACCACTACCAAGAACAAGCGCACCATGCCCGAAAAAATGGAGATCAAAAAGTTTGATCCCGTTGTTCGTCAGCATGTGATCTACAAGGAAGGCAAAATCAAGTAATTACTTGATGCTGCATTCCCAAAAACCCGGCCTAGTGCCGGGTTTTTTTATGGCCGAAATTCAGTACACTGCCGGTTCTAAGGGAGGCTTGCCATGTTCAAACTGAGCCGCAAAGGCTGGAACAACGTGATCATCGTGGTAGTGCTGATCGTGATCACCCTGTTGCACCGGCTGGAGCTGGCCCAGCAGGAGAACAGCGCCAAGCGGGCGCGTCCGCTGCTGCCTGACAGCGCCGTGGTGCTCACCTGGCAGGGGCCGAGCTGGCAGATCGAACGGATCGGGCAGGGCTGGCGCAGCGGGCCGGATCTGGGGCTCAGCAGTGCCCAGCTGGCGGCGCACATCGAGGCCTGGCAGGGCTGGTTGCTGCCGCCCGGCGAATCCGTGCGCGGCAACCCGGTTACCCTCAAGATCTGGGTCGCCGGCCAGAGCGATCCCATCGAGGTGGGCCTCTATCAGGACAGCGGCAAGTTTGCCGCCCTGCTGCCCCCCTCGACTTGGCTCAGCCTGAGCCAGGAGCAGTACCGCAGCCTGCTGCGTCCCGCTCCCTAACCCCTTTTTCAGCGTCAGCACGAGGATCCCATGCCTGAATTACCGGAAGTCGAAGTCAGCCGTCAGGGCATCTCGCCCTGGCTTACCGGCATCAAGGTCACCCGAGTGGTGGTGCGGGACGGCCGTCTGCGCTGGCCGGTGCCGGGGGAAATCCAGGAGCTGGTGGATCTCACCATCCACCGGGTCAGCCGCCGCGCCAAGTACCTGCTGCTTGAGACCGACTTCGGCACCGCCATCCTCCATCTGGGCATGTCGGGCAGCCTGCGGGTGCTGAACATCGGCACCCCGGCCGAGAAGCACGATCACGTGGATATCGAGCTGGCCAACGGCAAGCTGCTGCGGCTCAACGATCCGCGCCGTTTCGGCGCCCTACTGTGGACCCGCGAGCCGGCCGAGGCGCACGCGCTGCTGGCCAAGCTGGGGCCGGAGCCGCTCACCGACGCGTTCAACGCCGATTACCTGCGTGAGCGCGCCAAGGGGCGCAGCACCGCCATCAAGACCTTCCTG
Organism: Aeromonas sp. FL131; assembly: GCF_049860615.1. Taxonomy (NCBI): domain Bacteria; kingdom Pseudomonadati; phylum Pseudomonadota; class Gammaproteobacteria; order Aeromonadales; family Aeromonadaceae; genus Aeromonas; species Aeromonas sp. FL131. The sequence continues at coordinate 4,260,971 of NZ_CP187595.1, read as the reverse complement.
ATGGACAACCAGGTGGTGGTCGGGGTGGGCAACATCTACGCCAACGAGGCGCTCTACGCCGCCGGCATTCATCCCAAGCGCGCGGCGGGTAACATCAGCGCCGAGCGGCTGGGCACCCTAGTGGCCGAGATCAAGCGGGTGCTGGCCGAAGCCATCCGGCAGGGCGGTACCACCCTCAAGGATTTCACCAGCGCAGACGGCAAACCGGGCTATTTCGTGCAGCAGTTGCAGGTGTACGGGCGGGGCGGCCAGCCCTGCTTCCACTGCCACACCCTGCTCAGTGAAATCCGGCTGGGGCAGCGTACCACCGTGTTCTGTTCCCACTGCCAGCGCTGAATCGCGGTTTTTTTGGCCTGACATGGCCAAGTTGTAAGAGAGTATTTCCAGTCTGTTGAAGATTTGCTCGCCTGTCACTACTATCTCGACCGTTCAGGCGGTTTGAGAAAATAAAATGACAGCTAAATCAATAGACTGGGACCATTTGTCCCGGCAGGGGCACTATTGTGCCCAAAAAATGGCGCGCTTCCTCTATCCCGACGACAGCGCCCGCAAAACCTTCAATCGCGCCAAGTTCGTGCTGCGCAGCCTGCTCTATCGGCAGCAGCTGAGCCGGGTGTTCGAGCTGTTTCAGGCCGAACCGCTAAAGGCCCTGCCTGCCCACTATCCCGAGCTGCTCGACAAGCCGATGCGGCCCTATCGCTTTGCCGGCTCCACCGCGACCGAGCGGGCCGAGATGCTGGAAAACCACTATCGGCTGATGCTGGCCCGCTACCCGGATCTGATCGACCCGCTCTATCTGGGGGATGGCATCGAACTCGGCCGTTATCCCGAGAGCGGCTGCCGCATCGTGCTGCGCCACGACGGCACCTTCCGCCGCGAGGCGGAGCTCGCCCTCTCCATCGTCGACCCGCAGGGCAAGCGGCTCTATAGTTGCGCCTTCTCGCTGGCTGGTACCCCCAACCGGCTGGCAGTGGTGATCGGTTCGGTACAGGGCCCGGAGCCCTGCATCGAGCAGGCACAGGACAAGGTGCGTGCGCTGACCAAGGAGGGCCACGGTCTGCGGCCCAAGTCGCTGGTGGTGATGCTGGTGATGCAGCTGGCCGAGGCGATGCAGGCCGAGCACATCTCGGCGGTGCGGATGAAGGCCCACATTTATCAGGCCCGCCGTTACAGCAAGAAGAAGAAAGCCTGTCTGCAGGCGGACTATGACGAGCTGTGGCAGGAGTTTGGCGCCATCGATCTGGATGACAACTTCGTGCGGCTGCAGCCCGCTCAGCGCAAGCCGCTGGAGGAGATCGCCTCCAAGAAGCGGGCCATGTACCGGCGCCGTTACGAGTGGCTCGATCAGCTGACCCTGGCGAGTCAGCAACTGCTGGGCCCGCGTCTGGCGGGCTGAGCCGCGCAGACCCCCAGCAGCAAACAGGCTACCCTCGGGTAGCCTGTTTCGTTGTTACTTGGTCTGTTTGGCTTTGATGGCGGCGGCCACGACGGGGTCGACGAACTGGCGGATGTCACCGCCGTGCAGGGCCACCTCCTTCACCAGGGTGGAGGAGATGAAAGAGTTCTCCTCGGCCGGGGTGAGGAACACGCTCTCCAACTCCGGCATCAGGCGGCGGTTCATGTTGGCCAGCTGGAATTCGTACTCGAAGTCGGAGACGGCGCGCAGACCGCGGATCAGCACGTTGGCCTGCTGCTCCCTGGCGAAATCCACCAAGAGGCCTGAGAAGCCGACCACCTTGACGTTGGGCAGATGGGCGGTCACCTGGCGGGCCAGCTGCACCCGCTCGTCCAGATCGAACAGCGGCCGCTTGCTCGGGCTGTTGGCCACCCCGACCACCACTTCATCAAACAGTTTGGCGGCCCGGCCGATGAGGTCGGAGTGGCCGTTGGTGACGGGATCGAAGGTGCCGGGATAGATTACCTTGTTGGTCATGCTGCTGATTCCTGCAACCGGGAAATTTGGTCGCATTATAGGGTCTGTTGGGGGATTGGCGCGACCGCCTTGGGGCGAGTTTTGGCGCCCCGATGCCGGCTTTGCCGATCCAAATCGGGGTCACCGGGTCTCTTCGCTTGAGAATAGCGATACATCAGGCAAGAATACCCGCACCGCGCATCAAGCCTCCTTGCATTGGTGACAGGGAGCAAAGGGATTTTTTATGAAACGTATTCTGGTAGTCCGCAATGACAAGATTGGTGACTTCATGCTGGCCTGGCCGAGCTTTGCCATGCTCAAGCGCTCCATGGAGTGTCATGTGACTGCCCTGGTTCCTGCCTACACGGCGCCGTTGGCCCGCCTCTGCCCCTGGATTGACGAGATCATCCTGGATCCGGGCTCACGGGCCGACAAGGAACAGCAACGCGCCTTGCAGGCGCGCATCAAGGCTGCCGCCTTTGATGCCTCCATCTGCCTCTTCTCCAACTCCCGCAACGCCATGCTGGTGTGGAAGGCGCACATTCCCTACCGGTTGGCACCGGCCACCAAGCTGGCCCAGGTACTCTACAACCAACGCCTGATCCAGCGCCGCTCCCGCTCCCAGAAGCCGGAGTACGAATACAACCTGGATCTGGTGCGCCGTTTCCTCGCCGACCAGCAGGTGAGCGCGGTGGAGCCGCAGGGCCCCTACCTCAGCTTCGATGCGAAGAGCCTGCAACAGGTGCGCGAGCAGGTCGCCGCCCGCCTGCGGCTCGATGCCGGCCGCCCCTGGCTGATGGTGCATGCCGGCAGCGGCGGCTCGGCCAACAACCTCTCCATCGAGCAGTACGCCCGCCTCATCATCAAGCTCAACCAGGCCTGTCCCGAGTTGCAGTGCATCCTGACCGCGGGGCCGGGGGAGGAGAAGATCGCCGAACAGCTGGCGGCCGAGCTGCTGGCCCACGGCGGCAACGGCTGGATCTACCGCTCCGACGAGGGGCTGCCCAAGTTCTGCCAGGTGATGGCCAACGCCGCCCTGTTCGTGGCGGGCAGCACCGGGCCGCTGCACATCGCCGCGGCGCTGGATGTGCCCACCATCGGCTTCTTCCCGGCCCACCGCTCGGCGACGCCGCTGCGCTGGCGTCCGCTCAACAGCGAGGGGCGCCATCTGGCGTTCAGCCCGCCGGAAGACAGCGATCACCCGGAAGACATGAGCCAGCTCGATCCCAAGACCATGGCGGCGGCGATCGCCCGCTGGGCGCCGCCGTTCTGGCGCACTGAACACTGATACCAGATGATGCAAATGCAGACAGGGCCCTTGAAGGGCCCTGTCTCGTATGAGGGGGAGTGCTGGCGGCTTACTTGTCCGCCTGATCCGGCGCTTGCGGCTGCTGGCGGATCCAGAGGTCGGCGTACTTCACGAAAGTGGAGTGGGCCGACAGGATGGCCAGCAAGAGCCCCTGCTTGCCATCGAGGAAGCCGGCCTTGAGCAGGTACATCTTGAGGAAGCAGCCCAGCGCGTGTACCAGCCCCTGGCCGAGGGAGCCCTTCTTGCCGCGGGCGGTGCGCTGATCGGCCCAGGCGCGGGCATAGCCGGCCGATTTGACCAGGTAGTGCTCCAGATCCCGATAGGTGAAGTGGAGCAGGTCGCCGTGCAGGTTGACGATCTTCATGTTGGCGCGCACTTCCACCTTCTCGTGCACCAGCACCTCGTTGTAGCTGGTGAGCGCCTTGGGATAGAGGCGCAGCACCCGGTCCGGATACCAGCCGCTGTGGCGGATGAAGCGGCCGAATACCCAGGAGAGGCGCGGGATCGAGTAGATGGTGTCGCTGGCCGGGTTGGTCATGACGGCGGCGATGGCTGCTTTCAGCTCGGGGGTGAGCCGCTCGTCCGCATCCAGCCACAGTACCCAGTCGGATTGCACGTGGGACTGGGCGAGGCGGCGTTGGCGGCCGAAGCCCGGCCACACCGGATTGACGAAGAAGCGGGCGCCGAATTCGGCGGCGATGGCCGGGGTCTCGTCCTGGCTGCCGGAGTCCATGATGACGATCTCGTCGACCAGTCCGTCGAGGGAGGCGAGGCAGGGGCGCAGGTTTTCGGCTTCATTCTTGACGATAAGGACAGCCGCCAGAGTCGGTTTGTTCACGGATTAAAGGCTCTTGTTGGCGCCCGGCTGGCGGGCCATGCTCAAATTGGCGCCCATTCTAGCCTAAAACGGCAGGCGGAGCATGGTTCCGGCTGCCGGGGCTGCGTCAGTTTCAAATGGGATGCTTTTTGGCATGAGAGCGGGTGGTGCGGGGATCTTCTGTTATTTCTCGGGCCATTCTTGGGGCATAATCTCGGCCAGCAACGATTAACCGCAGGGCTTGGCCCAAGAGACGCGCGAGATGAAGATATTGGTGATCGGCCCCTCCTGGGTCGGCGACATGGTGATGTCCCAGAGCCTCTACAAGGCGATCAAGGCCAATCACCCCGACAGCGAGCTGCACGTGATGGCGCCCGCCTGGTGTGGTGCCCTGCTGGAGCGGATGCCGGAGGTGGACAAAGCCATCCCGATGCCGCTTGGCCACGGCGACTTCAAGCTGGGGGCCCGCCGCCGGCTCGGCAAGCAGCTGGCGGCCGAGAAGTACGATCAGGCCATCATCCAGCCCAACTCCATGAAGTCGGCGCTGATCCCCTGGTTTGCCCGCATCCCGGTGCGCACCGGCTGGAAGGGGGAGCACCGTTTTGGTCTGCTCAACGACATGCGCAGCAACAAGTCCGCCTTTCCGCTGATGGTGGAGGCCTACCTGGCGCTGGCCTATCCCAAGGCGCAGATGAAGAGCCGGGCCGACATCCCGACCATTCCCCAGCCAGCCCTCAACGTCGATCTCATCAACCAGGAGAAGGCGCTGGAGCGGCTCGGACTGGATCGCGCCCGCCCGGTGTTGGTGCTCTGCCCGGGGGCCGAGTTCGGCCCGGCCAAGCGCTGGCCGGAGGGCCACTACGCCGTGGTGGCGCAAAAGCACCTCGACGAGGGCTGGCAGGTGTGGATCTTTGGTTCCGGCAAGGACGCGGCGGTGGCCAACACCATCCGTGACCGGATCAACCCGCTGTCGCGCCCCAACTGCCACGTGCTGGCGGGCAAGACCAATCTGTACGAGGCGATCGACCTGATGGCGCTGGCCGGGCGGGTGATCGCCAACGACTCCGGCCTGATGCACGTCGCCGCCGCCCTCAACCGGCCGCTGATCGGGGTCTATGGCTCCACTTCGCCGCTCTATACCCCGCCGCTGGCGGACCGGGTCGAGATCGTCCACACCGACATCGAGTGCCGCCCCTGCTTCAAGCGCACCTGCAAGTTCGGCCACCTCAAGTGCCTGATCGAGCTGATGCCGGAGCAGGTCATCGAGGCTGGCCGCCGGCTGGAGTGCAGCGAGACGCCGGCCCCGCCGCTGGCGCTGCCGCCCGGCGAACCGCCCCGTTTTGTCGCCGAGCCGGGCAAACGCGGGGAGCCGCACTAGCATGGGCTATCGGCTGCTCTACAACCTGCTGATCCACCTGGGCTTGCCGTTGGCATTGCTGGCGCTCTACAAGCCGAAGAAGGGCAAGCCCGGCTTTGGCAAGCGCTGGGGCGAGCACCTGGGGCGGACGCCCGCCACCGGGCAGGAGGCGCCGCTCTGGATCCATGCGGTGAGCGTGGGGGAGACGCTGGCCATCAGCCCCTTCATCCGCGTCCTCAAGGCCGAGCGGCCCGATCTGCCGATCCTGCTCACCACCACCACCCGCACCGGCGCCGAGCAGGCCGCCAAACTGGGGGAGCTGGTGGTGCACCGCTACGCGCCGCTCGACTACCCCTGGGCGGTGGCGGCGTTTCTCAATGCCGTCAAACCGCGCGCGCTCTGGGTGATGGAAACCGAACTGTGGCCGAACTGGCTGGCCGCCTGCGAGGCGCGCCACCTGCCGGTAACCATCATCAATGCCCGCCTCTCGGAGCGATCCTGCCAGCGCTATGCCCGTTTTCAGGGGGCGTTCGATGCCCTCAGCCGGCCGCTGACCCACCTGCTCTGCCAGCACCAGGACGACGCGGATCGCTTCCATCGGCTGGGGTTGGGGCGTGAGCGGCTGGCGGTGACCGGCTCCATCAAGTTCGACATCCAGCTCGATGAGCAGGTACAGACCAAAGGTCGTGCCCTGCGCCAGCTGCTGGGGGCGGAGCGGCCGGTCTGGATCGCTGCCAGCACCCATCAGGGGGAAGACGAGCAGGTGCTGGCCGCCTTCGATCGGGTGCTTGCGGCGCAGCCGTCGGCCCTGCTGATCCTGGTGCCGCGCCACCCCGAGCGGTTCGAGCGGGTGGCGGCGCTGTGCGCCCCCTACGGCTGCGTGCGGCGCACGGCGGGCAGTGTGGTGGGCGAGCGCGACAAGGTTTACCTCGGCGATACCATGGGCGAGCTGCCGCTGATGCTGGCGGCGGCCGACGTGGCCTTCGTCGGCGGCAGCCTGGTCAAGGTGGGCGGTCACAACCTGCTGGAGCCGGCGGCGCTCGGAAAACCCTGCCTGAGCGGCCCCGCCTACTTCAACTTCAGCGACATCACCCGCCAGCTGGTGGCCCAGGGTGGCGCCGCCGTGGTGGCCGATGCCGCCGAGCTGGGGGAGCAGGTGAGCGCGCTGCTGGCCGACGAGAGCCGGCGCCGGGAGATGGGGGAGCAGGCCCGCGCCGTGGTGCTGCGCAACCAGGGGGCGCTGGCGCGCACCTTGTCTCACTGCCTCGCCAGCCTGGAGAACGACTGAAGCCGGGCAGGCGGACATAAAAAAACGGAGCGCATGGCGCTCCGTTTTTGTTTGTCGTACAGGCTGAGGGCTAGCGCACGATCAGGCCAAGCAGGATCCCCACCACGCCGAAGTCGGCATCGCTGAAGGTGGTGTTGGCAAAGCCGAGATCCCCCAGTACTGGCAGCAGGAACACCGGCAGGAAGGTGATCAGCAGGCCATTGGCGAAGGCCCCCAGCAGGGCGCCACGACGGCCGCCGGTGGCATTGCCGAACACCCCGGCCGCCGCGCCGACGAAGAAGTGCGGCACCACCCCCGGAATGATGACGGTGAGCCCCAACAGGTAGAGCAGCACCATGCCCACCAGGCCGGCGGCAAAGCTCGACAGGAAGCCGATCAGCACCGCATTGGGGGCGTAGGGGAAGACGATGGGGCAGTCCAGCGCCGGCTTGGCGTTGGGCACCAGCTTGTCGGAGATCCCCTTGAAGGCCGGCACGATTTCGGCGATGACCATCCGCACCCCCTGCAGGATCACGTAGACCCCGGCGGCGAAGGTGATGGACTGCATCAGGGAGAACATGAACCAGTGCTTGCCCTTGGCGACGCTGGCGACGAACTCGGGCCCGGCGAAGGCGGAGGTGATGAGGAAGATGATGCCCATGGTGAAGGAGATGGCCACCGGGGTATCGCGCAGGAACAGCAGGCTCTTGGGCACCTGCACCTCTTCGCTGCTGTGGGCCTTGTTGCCGAACTTGGCGCCGATCCAGCCGGCCAGCACGTAGGAGCAGGTGGAGAAGTGGCCGAGTGCCACGTCATCGGAGCCGGTGATCTGCTTCATGTAGGGGTGGGCGAGGGCCGGGAACAGCACCATGGTCACGCCGACCACCAGGCTGCCTACCGCGATGAGCGGGATGCCGCTCATGCCGCCGGCGGAGAGGATGGCCGCCACCATCATCGACATGAACAGGGTGTGGTGACCGGTCAGGAAGATGAATTTCCACGGGGTGAGCCGGGCGATCAGGATATTCACCAGCATGGCGAAGAACATGATCATCGCCATCTCCTTGCCGAACGACTGCTGGGCGATGGAGACGATGGCCTCGTTGTTGGGCACCACCCCCTTGATGCCGAAGGCGTGCTGGAAGATGGTGGCGAAGTCGCCGAGGGAGTTCACCACCAGGGTGGCGCCGGCCCCCAGGATGACGAAGCCCATGATGGTCTTGACCGTGCCCTTGATGCACTCGGTCACCGGTTTCTTCTGGGCGATCAGGCCGATGAGGGCGATCAGGCCAACCAGCACGGCCGGCTCCGACAGCACGTCAAACATCAGAAAATTGAAAAATTCCATGGTCAGCTCCAAGCAGATGGAAGCGGCGGCTCACCGGCCGCCCAGACAGTCGCAAAGGGGTTAGAGTGCGCCCAGCTCGCGCAGGGCGATGGCGAGTTTTTCTTTCATGGCGGCCTTGTCGACCATGTTGTCCAGCGATACCAGCCGGCCGTCGACGCCCATGCTGACCAGCTGTTCGGCGATGTCGCGGGTGGCGACAAAGATCTCGGCGCGCTCGCTGCCGGCAGAGGCGAGATCCCGGTGATCCACCTCGGCCGTCACAGCCAGCTCCTTGAGAATGCTCTTGATGCTCATCTCCATCATCAGGCTGGTGCCCAGGCCGTGTCCGCATACAACCAGAATCTTCATGTTCTCTTCCTCTGTCGGGCGCAGGGCGCCACTCAATAACGCGCCAGGATGCGCAAGATGTCGTCTTTGCTGGTGGCCGCCATGATGGCCGCCACGTCTTCTTCATTCATGAACAGCTCGGCCAGCTGGGCGATGGTCTCCACGTGGGAGTTGCTGTCGCTGGCGGCCAGGGTGACCAGCAGTCGGACCGGGTCGTTGCCCTCGGAGCCGAAGTTGACCCCCTCCTTCAGCACGGTCAGCGCCAGTCCCAGCCGGTTGACCCCGTCTTCCGGGCGGGCGTGGGGCATGGCCAGGCCCGGGCCCAGCACGTAGTAGGGGCCGAGCTCTTCGTGGGAGCGGTAGAGCGCCGCCACATAGGAGGGCTCTATGGTGCCGTTGGCCAGCAGGGGGGCGGTGGCCAGCTCGATGGCGTGACGCCAGTCGCGGGCGCCCGCTTCGATGGAAATGACCTCCTCGGTCAGCAATTGGGTCAGCATGGCAATGTCCGGGCTGGATAAGATGGCGCCAATCTAGCGATCTTGCCGGCGGATAACTGTGAGCCTGATCGCGAAAGTTAGCGCTACCAGATAGCGCTAACATCGATCTGTGATAGCGCTATCATTTCTCCCATAGAAGGGATTCATCTTGCCCCTTCTCTGGCTCAAAGGAGGTAAAATCCGGTTTGAGCAAATAGTCAGTGCCCCGCTTTTGCCTTAAAGTGAGCACCCGTATGCCGAGGAAGGGAAAGGATGTCAGAAGCGAAGAAACGCCGTAGCACGGGTCGGGTGACCCTCAACGATGTGGCCCAGCTGGCCGGCGTGGGGGCCATGACGGTGTCGCGCGCCCTGCGCACCCCCGAGCTGGTGTCCGACAAGATGCGCGAGCGCATCGAGGCGGCGGTGGACGAACTCGGCTATATCCCCAATCGGGCGGCGGGGGCGCTGGCGTCCGCCACCTCCCAGACCATAGTGGTGATCGTGCCCAGCCTGACCGAGTGTGGCTGCGGCGAGGTGATCGCCGGGCTGCAACAGACGCTGCGGGGCGAGGGTTACCAGATCATGCTGGGGGATGCCCAGCACCTCAAGCAGCAGGAAGAGAGCCTGCTGACCAGTTTTTTGCAGCACAATCCGGCGGCCGTGGTGCTGTTTGGCAGCGATCCCGGCGAGACCATCCGCCAGCGGCTGCAGGCGGCCCGCCTGCCGGTGGTGGAGGTGGGGGCCATGGCCCGCAGCCCCATCGACATGAACGTCGGGGTCTCCAACTTCGATGCCGGCTACCAGCTGACCCGCCACCTCATCGAGCGCGGCTACCGCAATATCGGTTTTCTCTGCGCCCGCCAGGAGCAGTGGATGCTGCAGCAACGCATGCAGGGCTGGCAGAAGGCGCTGCTGGACAACTACCTCTCCCCCGACGCCATCATCAACACCTCGGAGCGGCCCAGCTTCAGCACGGGGGCGGCCATGCTGGGGGAGTTCCTGCTGCGCTGGCCCGAACTGGATGCGCTGGTCTGCGTCAACGACGAGCTGGCGGCCGGGGTGCTGTTCGAATGCCAGCGTCGCCACCTGAACGTGCCGGGCAAACTCGCCATCGCCGGTTTCGACGATCTGGACGTGGCGCGGGCCTGCTATCCGGCACTCACCTCGGTCCGCATCCCCTATCAGCGGATGGGGCAGGAGGCCGCCGATCTCATCTTGCGTCAGCTGGCCGGTGAACCCGTCATGGGCTCGGCGCTGACCCTCGATTTCCAGCTGCAGAAGCGGCAAAGCAGCTGACCCCTTTCACACTCATCAAAGAGGCAACCATGTTCAAGGCTCTGTTACTGGAAAACCAAGACGGCAAGACGGTGCCGACCCTGACCCGGCTGGACGAGAGCCAGCTGCCGGCCGGCGAGGTGCGGGTGGTGGTGAGCTACAGCTCCCTCAACTACAAGGACGGGCTGGCCATCACCGGCAAGGGCAAGATAGTGCGCCAGTGGCCGCTGGTGCCCGGCATCGACTTCGCCGGCACCGTGCTGGAATCTGCCGACGACCGCTATCAGCCGGGCGACAAAGTAGTGCTGACCGGCTGGGGCGTGGGGGAAGGCCACTGGGGCGGCATGGCCGAACAGGCGCGGGTCAAGGCCGACTGGCTGGTGCCGCTGCCGGCCGGGCTGGATGAGCGCCAGGCCATGTGCATCGGCACCGCCGGTCTGACCGCCATGCTCTGCGTGCTGGCGCTGGAAGAGGCGGGAGTGACCCCGCAGAGCGGCGAGATCCTGGTGACCGGCGCCGCCGGTGGGGTGGGCTCCACCGCCGTCGCCTTGCTGGCCGCGCTGGGTTATCAGGTGGCGGCCCTGACCGGCCGTCCAGAGGAGCAGGGCGAGCTGCTGACGGCGCTTGGCGCCAGTCGCATCGTGCCGCGCAGCGAGCTGCTGGAGCCCGCCAAGCCGCTGGAGAAGCAGCTGTGGGCCGGGGCGGTCGATACCGTCGGCAGTCAGGTGCTGGCCAAGCTGCTGGCTCAGATGAACTACGGCGGCGCCGTGGCGGCATGCGGGCTGGCAGGTGGCTTCGATCTGCCCACCAGCGTGATGCCCTTCATCCTGCGCAACGTGCGGTTGCAGGGGGTCGATTCGGTGATGTGCCCGCTGGCGCGCCGCCAATTGGCGTGGCAGCGACTGGCGCGGGATCTGCCTGCCAGCTTCTTTGCGCAGGCGGTCACCGAGATCGGGCTGGAGCAGGTGGCGGAGGCCGCCGAAGCCATCACCCAAGGGCAAATCGCAGGTCGCACCCTGGTCAAACTTTGATCCAGCCCTGACTGGCGAGCCCCATTTTTCTGGATAGACTTTGAGTGCGGGTGCACTATCCAAGGAGAATGAGCATGGGTGGACACAAGCCGGATTACGATCTCGATGACGATTGGGAGCCGGAATCCTGGGAAGAAGAGCTGGATGAATGGGAAGACGAGAGCTGGCAGGATGATGACCCTCTCGACGACCAGTAATCCGCGTATTGAATACACAGGCGGGCCTCGGGCCCGCCTGTTTTTTTGGGCGGCTCACAGGAATGGGGAGAGGCGCTTGGAGGGGGCTGCGGCTCTGGCTAGAATGAACTGCCCAAACGACACTCAAGGATGATTATGCGACTCTCGGTGATAGTGTTTGCCGTTCTGCTCGGGGGCTGCGCCTCCCATTCGGACGATCCGTGCGAGAAGGTGTGGAGCGAGGTGGGGGAGGCCGATGGCAAGCTGGGCTTTACCGCCGAGCGGGTCGAGTTTCATCAGGCCCAGTGCGGCGAGAAGGTGGATGCCGAGCTGTGGAAACAGGGGCATCAGAAGGGCCTGGCCTGGTATTGCCGGCCGGAGCACCTCTATCTGGCGGGCCGTTCCGGTGGCGAGTATCGCGGGGTCTGCCCCAATGACGTCCAGGCGCGCCGGCTGTTCGAGCAGGGCCGCCAGGGCTGGACCGATCAATAGCCGGGCTGGCGGCTCAGGCTTCTTTCTCTTTCAACCGCAGCGGCTGACACAGATAGCTCTTGTCGTTGGCGCTGCGGGCACACTTGCCGCAGACGAACTTGGGTTTGCGCACGATTTTGCGCAGGGTCTTGAGATCGGCCGGGATCTCGCTGCGACGCCATTCACACAGGGTCTTGTTGCCCATCTCGACTACCTCGACAACTCGGTGGGCCCTAGTGTAATCAATTTTCATTTCTAAAACAGCGAGCGGGCCCGGATGATCTCGCGGCCCGCTCGTGGTGACGGGAGATTACTGATAGAGGAACTTGGTAAAGATCAGCTCGCGCACCGCCTTCTTGCCGGTTTCCTTCACCAGCAGCTCGTTGGCCCTAGTCTGGCACTCCTTGCGCAGGTCTTCGCGGCTGACCAGCGACTTGATCTGGTCGGCACTCTTGCTGCCCATCAGGCGGATGATGGCGTCACGAATGAGGGGGTCATGCTGCTCCAGCAGCTTGAGGTCGGCCTCGTTCTCGGCCATCAGCTCCACCGTCACCCGGACGTAGCCGAGGGTTTTGCCATCGCTCAGGTAGTTGGTGATGATGTCGGGATCCAGCAGGTGATAGAAGAAACCCGGCTTGGCGGCGGCAGCTTCCCCTTCTGCAGGGGCTTCCCCCCCTTCGGAGGCATAGGCCTGAAGTGCACCGCAGCTTAGTAACAACACCAGCAGAAATTTGAATAGCTTCATAGGGATGGCTCATCAGCAAGAGATACCCCATTTTTGATGCTGCCATCGGGGCCGTCAAGCACGGATGTTCTTACAATTCTCGATTGATTTACGGATAATAAACCGGATTTTAACCTGATAACGGAAATCTCCGGATGGTGAAGCTGTGAAGTCCGAGTTGACTGTTCCCCTTGCCCGGCTCGTGCCCTGGCAGACGCCCGCGCAGTGCGAGCCGCCCGAGGCCTTGCTGCCCTGGTTGCTGGAGGCCGATTCCATGACCCGGCGCCTGCGCCGCCACAATCGCCACTTCTCGGTACAACTGTTTGGCAATCGCAGCGTCGCCCTCGACGCCGACGAGCAGCAGCTGGTGGTCGCCGAGCACCCCATGGGGCTGTGCCGCGAGGTGATCCTGCACGGCGATCATGGGCCGGCCGTGCTGGGCTGGACCCTGTTTGCCGAAGCGGCCCTGCAAGAGAGCGGTCTGCGCGAGCTGGGTGAGCAACCCCTGGGCGAACGTATCTTCGGTGACGAGCCTGCCCGGCGCGATAACCTGCAACTGGCCTGTTTCGAGATTGCGAGCAATCCCTGGTGTCCGGCCGGCACCGTCTGGGGACGTCGTTCCCGTCTGTTTCTGGGGCAATGGCCACTGCTGGTCCATGAACTCTTCTTGCCCTCTCTGTCATGCAACAAGGAGCTGGAGTGAATCTGTTAACCAAGGAGCGGGGACTGGCCTACGTGCAGTTGGCCCGCATCGACAAGCCCATCGGTACCCTGCTGCTGCTGTGGCCGACCCTGTGGGCACTGTGGCTGGCGGCTGACGGCCTGCCGGATCTCTGGACCCTGCTGGTGTTCGTGGTGGGGGTGTTTCTGATGCGCTCCGCCGGTTGCGTCATCAACGACTATGCGGATCGCAACTTCGACGGTCACGTGAAGCGCACCGCCGGCCGGCCGCTGCCCATGGGCAAGGTCAAGCCGCGGGAGGTGCTGGCGCTGTTTGCGGTGCTGGCGCTCATCTCGTTCGCCCTGGTGCTGACCATGAACCCGCTCACCATCGGCCTGTCGTTCGCGGCCCTACTGCTGGCGGTCTGCTACCCCTTCATGAAGCGCTACATCCCGATCCCCCAGCTGGTGCTCGGCATGGCCTTCTCCTGGTCGATTCCCATGGCCTATGCTGCTCAGGCCAACGCCTTGCCGGCGGTGGCCTGGCTGGTGTTTCTCGCCAACCTGCTGTGGACCATCGCCTACGACACCCAGTACGCCATGGTGGACCGGGACGACGACCTCAAGCTCGGCCTCAAGTCGAGCGCCATCCTGTTCGGCCGCCACGACAAGCGGATCATCGGCGCGCTGCAGCTGCTGACCCTGCTGATCCTGCTGCTGGTGGGGCAGCTGAGCGAGCTGGGCTCCAGCTACTACTGGTCGCTCTTGGCGGCGGCGGCGCTGTTCGTCTATCAGCAGCGGCTGATCCGTGAGCGGCAGCGGGAGGCCTGCTTCCAGGCGTTTCTCAACAACAACTACGTGGGGGCGCTGATCTTTGCCGGGGTAGTGATCAACTACCTGTAAGCCCGCTCCTGTCATGAAAAAAGGCCGCATGTTGCGCAATGCTGTTCACTTAAGCGGAGCCGCATTGCGATTTACCGGAAAACGGGTCTTTGATATCTTCACCGCCCTGGGTCTCGATGGCCTGGGGCGTTTTTCTATGAACATGACGCCTATGCAGCCCCGCAACTCCGCCAACCTCCGTGGCGTATGGGCTGGCGATAACGCGCCCGCCATCACTGCCATCTGGTTCGCGATGAAATGACAGGCAAACTTAAAGCTCACCTCATTGGGCGCTCGCTGATGGGCTACGGCGGCCTGGCTGGCCTCCCGCCTGACCAGATTGTATCCAAGCAGCAATCCCCACAGCTCCTGATAGACCAAGTCCACTTTCTTGCTTCTCAGCGTGATGGCGTTGTGCTGCATCGCGCTTTTGATATCCCGGTATCCCAGCTCGATTTCCCAGCGCTCGTGGTACAGGGTCGCCACCTGAGCTGCGCTGAATCGCGCCACGGGCAGGGAGGTAAAGACCGTTTTCTCCTTGCCTGCCACCTCATAGGTCACTGCGCGAACTTGCCAGTGTGTCGGCAACGCCGGGTTTTTCTTGCGAGCCTGAGGCGAGACCGTCATTTGCAACAGACGGTCACCGTCGCCATAGCGCTCAAGTTCCGTGTATACCAGCCCCTTGCGTTCCGGGATGAGCCAGTGACGGTCGGTGTCTTCGGCCTGAATACGCAGCAACAGGTCGGCACCGAAGAAGCCTTTATCCAGCAGGGTCACTGACTTGTCCGGCAATGAGTGAATGAACTCGCTGGCCAGGGGGATTTCCCCTTTGCGGTACGGGCTGATGGCCGCGTTGGCAATGACATGCGAGCGGACATTCATGAGCGTGACCAACCGCAGCATCGGGTAGGGTGTCTGCCGGTTGGTTGAGGTGTTACCCGAGCCGAAATGTGCTCTGAGTTCAGGCATATCCTGGGTTCGGAACAGGGCCCCATCGATGGCAAAGACCTGTAAACCGTGCCAATGGTCTTCAGGATAACGTTCCCGCCCCCACACATCGGCGCACTGTTTGAACAGCCACTCGAGCGGCTGTTTGCCGAGTCGCTGACGGGCCTGAGACAGGGCACTGTCCGCGAGCAAGGCATCATTGGCCAACCCTTCTGCACAGATGTTGAGGCGCCGAGCGACCTCGGAGATAGGCTCATTGCGGAAAAAGGCCATCCCCACGACGAGCCACAAGACCATATCAGAAGGTAAGCGGCGTCGGCGGATAGTGGCCTTTTCAGACAAGGCGGCAGCGGCAGTAATCCATTCGTCGGGAATATGGTCGGCAAAAATGGCCAGCCGAGCCAGCATGTCGCCAGATGCCTCAACAACATCGTTCAGATCGTTTGCAATAGACATAAAAAAATCCGGAACCAGTGATTGGTTCCGGATTGTCCTACAGCAGAAGGATCGGTCAATGGATCCTTAACTGATCAGCATTGCGCATGTTGCGGCCTTTTTTATGGTGTCGTGCGAGCGGGGTCAGAGCCGGTTGCCAGCCTGGATGGTGCGGCGGATCTTGGTGCTCAGCAGCGGCACTATGTTGTCTGCCAGCGCCTGGAAGCGGCCCAGATCCGGCTTGCAGCCCGGGTCGAGGTAGCCTTCGCTGCGCAGGGTGTGGATCAGGGTGCTGAACAGCTTTTGGTCGAAGAACTCGGGGGCGTTGATGCCGTGCAGGGTGCCGAGGCGCTCTGCCATCATCAGGCCGTCCGCCTCCAGCTGCTCGGCCTCGATGCGGGGCTGGGCCAGCACCCGGGTCAGCACGATGGCGTAGCGTTGCAGGGTCTCCTGAATGCTCTCCGCCAGCAACAGCAGGCGGGTCTGGTTGACCGGATTGACCCAGAAGCCGCCGTCGCGGGCCTCGATCAGCTGCTGGCGCTGCAGTTCGGCCAGCAGGGCATCGACCAGCTCCGGCAACTCGTCCTCTTCGTAGCGCAGGAACAGCTCGGTCTTGAGCAGCGGGTAGATGTCGATGCAACGGGCAACGATTTCGCTGCGGGAGATCCCCTCGCAGCGCTCGATCAGGGCCGCTACCAGGGAGGGCATGGCGAATAGATGGAGGATGTTGTTGCGGTAGTAGGTCAGCAGGATCGCCTGATAGCGGTCCAGGCTGACGATCTGGCCCAGCTTGTCCTCGCTCACCTCGAACTTGTTGAGCTCCATCGCCTGATCCAGCAGGGTCTTGGCATCCTCGTCCGGGATGGTGCTGTGCGGGCTGTAGGGCACCTGCTTGAGCAGGTCCAGATAGGTGTTGAGCTGGGCTTGCAGTTCGTCGCGGGTCAGGGCATGGCGCTCGGCGGCCAGCAGCGCCAGCGCGCTCAGGGTCAGGCCGTTGACGGCGGCAGCCCCGTTGATGCGGGTCATCAGCAGCTCGGCCAGCTGGTTGACGGTGCCCGCCATCCACTCCGGACGCTCCTCTTCTCCGATGTGCTGTTTCCAGTCGGGTATATGCTCGCTCAGGTAGCTGTTGAGGGTCAGCGGTTCGCCGAAGTTGACGAAGCCCCGGCCGTAGTTGCGCAGCTTGCGCAGGATGCCGAGCACCTGCAGGAAGCTCTCCTTCTCCTTGCGGCTGCCCTTGAGCTCGTTGTGGTAGGTGTTCACCTCCATCACGTGCTCGTAGCCCAGATAGACGGGCACCAGGGTCACCGGTCTGTCCAGCCCGCGCATCATGGCCTGCAGGGTCATCGCCAGCATGCCGGTCTTGGGCGGCAGCAGGCGGCCGGTACGCGAACGCCCGCCCTCGGTGAAGAACTCCACCGAATAACCTTTGGCAAACAGCAGGTTGAGGTATTCCCGGAATACCGTGCTGTAGAGCGGGTTGCCCTTGAAGGTGCGGCGGATGAAGAAGGCGCCGCCGTGGCGGAAGATCGGGCCCGCCGGCCAGAAGTTGAGGTTGATGCCCGCCGCGATGTGGGGCGGCACCATACCCTGGTGGTAGATGACGTAGGAGAGCAGCAGATAGTCCATGTGGCTGCGATGGCAGGGCACATAGACGATCTCGTGTCCTTCCTGGGCCAGCTGGCGCACTTTCTCGGCGCCGTTGACCGAGAGGCCGCGGTAGAGCTTGTTCCACAGCCAGCCGAGGAAGCTTTCGCCGAGCCGGATCAGCCGGTAGGAGAAGTCGGAGGCGATCTCGTCCATGTAGCCGTGGGCCCGTTTCTGGGCTTTCTCCAGGCTGATCCCCTCGCGCTGGGCCTCTTCCTCGATGGCTTGCTGAATGACGTTCGAATCGAGCAGCTGTTTGAACAGCAGGTTGCGGTTGGGCAGCTTGGGGCCGGTGGCGGCCAGCTGCTGGCGGCTGAAGTGGGTACGGGCGACCCGAGCCAGCTTGTGGGCGATGGCCTCGTCGGTGCCGTGCTTGTCCGCCATGTGACGCAGGGAGAGCGGCGGGGAGAAGCGCACCAGGTTCTCGCGTCCCTTGAGGATCACGATGAGCGCCTTCTTGAGGCGGTTTGGTGCCAGGCTGCTGATGATGTTCCAGCCGGAGGCCTCCTCGCCTTCCCGGCCGGGGGCACGGCCCCAGAACAGGGTGACGGGGACCACCTGGATATCCAGCGCCGGATCCTGCTTGTGCAGATCCAGCAGCTGGTGGAACTCCTGCAGGAAGGGCAGCGGCTTGCTGCGCTTGCCGAACAGGGGAGGCGGACGGTCCAGACAGACATAACGGGGCAGCAACTGGCCGTTCAGCTCCAGCGGGGTGAAGGGGCCGGGCAGGCCGAGATCCTCGCAGCACTGTTGCAGGGTCATCAGGTCGGTGATCGAGCTGGTCTTCAGGGCGTAGACGATGGGTCTGGCCGGATCCAGCTTGAGCTCGGTGATGGGATTTTCCGGCAGGCTCTTGTGATTGACCAAGCCGCTGACCGGCCATTGCAAGATGGCTCTGGAAATGTTCTGTCCAAGGGACATGTGCGTCTGCTCTCCAAAAAAATGCGGCGTGAGCATAGCAAATCACCGACAGCTTGTCGCCGAGAGGTACGATGAGTCGGCTGCGCGGGATCAAATCTGCAGCAAATGAGAGCCGGGCCGCGACAAATGTCAGCTGCGCCTTGCCTTGGCCACTGCACTGTATATACTGCCAGTGTGCTGTATAAAAAGACAGGTGCCCATGCTATGAAACCCCTTACTCCCCGCCAGGCCGAAGTGCTGGAGTTGATCAAGGCGAACATGAACGAAACCGGCATGCCGCCGACTCGCGCCGAGATAGCCCAGAAGCTTGGTTTCAAGTCGGCTAATGCGGCCGAGGAACATCTGAAGGCCCTGGCCAAAAAGGGGGTCATCGAGATCATGCCGGGCACGTCCCGCGGCATCCGCCTGTTGCTCGAAGAGGAAGAGCAACTGGAAGAGAGCGGTCTGCCGCTGATCGGCAAGGTGGCCGCCGGCGAACCCATCCTGGCGCAGGAACATATCGAGAGCCACTACCAGGTGGATCCGGCCCTGTTTCACCCGCGGGCTGACTTCCTGCTGCGGGTACAGGGCATGAGCATGAAGAACATCGGCATTCTGGATGGCGATCTGCTGGCGGTTCACAAGACCCAGGAGGTGCGCAACGGCCAGGTAGTGGTGGCACGGCTCGACGAAGATGTCACCGTCAAGCGCTTCCAGCGCAAGGGCAGCCAGGTGTGGCTGCTGCCGGAGAACGAAGAGCTCTCCCCCATTGAGGTGGATCTCTCCTGTCAGCAGCTCATCATCGAGGGGCTGGCGGTCGGCGTCATTCGCAACGCCGACTGGATGTAATCCTTGCCATGAAATGGCCTCCTGCGGGAGGCCGTTTCGTTTCTGTACTCCTTTCCCCATGATTTCAATCAGATCCTGATACCCGCTACTTTTGTCTGCGGGCGGTGACCGCAGGCGATTCATTTCAGATATATCATTTGGTAAGGCGGACTCGTTGGCTTGAGCCGCCCCCGCTGCTCGCCATGACGCGCGTTATCCAGATCGCTGATAGCAGGAACCCGGAGGGCAGCAGGGAAAAACAACAGCCTCGTGCGGTGTGCAGGCCACATCTGGCAAAGAGGCGCTTGCGGGATAGAAGGGAGAGTGGTCAGCAGGGTGCCGGCAGTCGGCACCGCAGCGGCACACTCGCGCAGTCGACACGCGGCAGTCATCGATTCATTCACCCTGGTGGTGATGGGCGGTGCCGGTTGGCGTGACCTGTTGATCGAGGAGGACAGGTATGGCTTCAAGCTCGCCATGGGATCCGGGTCTGGCATCGCCCGTTTCTTCCATCACCCGTTTCATCAAGGGTAACCGGATGACCCGTTTCTATGCCCTCTGGGTACACCACAAGGGCGCCTGCTGGACCATCTGGCTGGGGTGCCCCAAGGACAAGATTGTCCGGCTGGTGCGCCTGTTTCACAGCCATCATGACGGCGGGCTGGCCGACGCTCCCTGGACCGCCCCCGTCATTCCGCTGCGGGCACAGTCCAGACGCCCGCATGAGCGGCGTCGACAACAGCCCTGAGCGTCACTGCTTCTTGTGCAGCCCCACCTTATGGTGGGGCTGTTGTTTTGGGCGGGTTCGGGCCGGTATCACCGCAATGCTGATCAGTTAAGGATCCATTGACCGATCCTTCTGCTGTAGGACAATCCGGAACCAATCACTGGTTCCGGATTTTTTTATGTCTATTGCAAACGATCTGAACGATGTTGTTGAGGCATCTGGCGACATGCTGGCTCGGCTGGCCATTTTTGCCGACCATATTCCCGACGAATGGATTACTGCCGCTGCCGCCTTGTCTGAAAAGGCCACTATCCGCCGACGCCGCTTACCTTCTGATATGGTCTTGTGGCTCGTCGTGGGGATGGCCTTTTTCCGCAATGAGCCTATCTCCGAGGTCGCTCGGCGCCTCAACATCTGTGCAGAAGGGTTGGCCAATGATGCCTTGCTCGCGGACAGTGCCCTGTCTCAGGCCCGTCAGCGACTCGGCAAACAGCCGCTCGAGTGGCTGTTCAAACAGTGCGCCGATGTGTGGGGGCGGGAACGTTATCCTGAAGACCATTGGCACGGTTTACAGGTCTTTGCCATCGATGGGGCCCTGTTCCGAACCCAGGATATGCCTGAACTCAGAGCACATTTCGGCTCGGGTAACACCTCAACCAACCGGCAGACACCCTACCCGATGCTGCGGTTGGTCACGCTCATGAATGTCCGCTCGCATGTCATTGCCAACGCGGCCATCAGCCCGTACCGCAAAGGGGAAATCCCCCTGGCCAGCGAGTTCATTCACTCATTGCCGGACAAGTCAGTGACCCTGCTGGATAAAGGCTTCTTCGGTGCCGACCTGTTGCTGCGTATTCAGGCCGAAGACACCGACCGTCACTGGCTCATCCCGGAACGCAAGGGGCTGGTATACACGGAACTTGAGCGCTATGGCGACGGTGACCGTCTGTTGCAAATGACGGTCTCGCCTCAGGCTCGCAAGAAAAACCCGGCGTTGCCGACACACTGGCAAGTTCGCGCAGTGACCTATGAGGTGGCAGGCAAGGAGAAAACGGTCTTTACCTCCCTGCCCGTGGCGCGATTCAGCGCAGCTCAGGTGGCGACCCTGTACCACGAGCGCTGGGAAATCGAGCTGGGATACCGGGATATCAAAAGCGCGATGCAGCACAACGCCATCACGCTGAGAAGCAAGAAAGTGGACTTGGTCTATCAGGAGCTGTGGGGATTGCTGCTTGGATACAATCTGGTCAGGCGGGAGGCCAGCCAGGCCGCCGTAGCCCATCAGCGAGCGCCCAATGAGGTGAGCTTTAAGTTTGCCTGTCATTTCATCGCGAACCAGATGGCAGTGATGGCGGGCGCGTTATCGCCAGCCCATACGCCACGGAGGTTGGCGGAGTTGCGGGGCTGCATAGGCGTCATGTTCATAGAAAAACGCCCCAGGCCATCGAGACCCAGGGCGGTGAAGATATCAAAGACCCGTTTTCCGGTAAATCGCAATGCGGCTCCGCTTAAGTGAACAGCATTGCGGTATCACCGGCCCTTGCGTCATCTTCTGACGGAAGTTGGCCAGCGAACGGGCATCCGCTACAAGGGGGTGACCGGTCCGGCGCCGGCTGGGTTACAATGGCTCTTCCATTCGGGCCCGGTTGGCGGGTATGTCGAAGTGAAAGGGTCTGTTCTCTTATGGTTAAACCGCGTTACCCCTTGCTGTTTCTGCTGCTGGTCGGGGGCATGATGGCCGGATTTTACTGGAACCAGCCCTCCCTGCCCGAGCATGCCGACTACTATCCGGCGGGGCGGGACATCAATCCGTTCGCCTTCACCGATCAGGATGGCCAACCCTTCGTCCCTGCCAGCCTGACCGGCCACTGGACCTTCCTGTTCGTCGGCTACACCTTCTGCCCAGACATCTGCCCGACCACCCTGGCGGATCTGCGTTCCGTCTACCCCGAGCTGAAAAAGATCGCCCCGAACAGCCAGGTGGTGTTCATCTCGGCGGATCCGCAGCGGGACGACGTGGCCCGTCTCAAGACCTATACCGCTTTCTTCAACCCGGAGTTCAAGGCGGCGACCGGCCCCCACGACAAGTTGTTCCCGTTCGTGCGCAATCTGGGGCTCATCTACTCCATCGCCGACCAGGGTGAGAAGGATTACCTGATCGACCACTCCGCCTCCATTGTGCTGATCAATCCGGCCGGCAAGCTGGAGGCCGTGTTTCGCCCCCGTTTGAGCGAGGGCAGTGTGCCCAGGGTCGTCATGGCGAGCATGGTGTCGGACTTTGCCAAGATAGTGCGGCTGGACGACGCATGATGAGCAACGGATTCCCTCCGACATGCTGACCCCCGTCTGGTGGCGGGACGGGCGGCGCCACCGCGCCGTGTTTGCCCTGGCCCTGCCCATGGTGTTTTCCAATGTCACCACCCCGCTGCTGGGGCTGGTGGATACCTGGGTGATCGGTCATCTCGGTCAGGTCTGGTTCCTCGGCGGCGTGTCGGTCGGCGCCACCCTCATCAACCTGCTGTTCTGGCTGCTCGGCTTCCTGCGGATGTCCACCACGGGGCTGACCGCCCAGGCTCATGGCGCCAGCAGCCCGGCCGGCCAGCTCGACACCCTGGCCCGTGCGCTGGGGCTTGCCGTCGGGCTGGGGGTGGCGTTGCTGCTGCTGTTGCTGCCGCTGATCCCCACTCTCATCGCGCTCAGCGGTGGCTCTGCCGAGGTGCAGCACTATGCCGCCGAGTATGTTTCGGTGCGAGTCTGGAGCGCCCCGGCGGCGCTCTGCAACCTGGTGATCATGGGTTGGCTGCTGGGCATGCAGGATGCGCGCAGCCCCATGCTGCTGCTGATCTTCACCAATCTGGTCAACATGGGGCTCGATGCCTGGTTCGTGCTGGGGCTGGGTTGGCAGGTGAAAGGGGTCGCCGCTGCCTCGCTGCTGGCGGACTACAGCGCGCTCGGGTTGGGGCTTTGGCTGGTGAGCCGTCACCTGCGCCGGCTGGCCGCGTCGGTGTGGCAGGGTGCCTGGCAGCGCTGGCGCCAGTGGCCCGCGCTGCTGCGACTGCTGGCCCTGAACCGGGACATCTTCATCCGCTCCCTCTGCCTGCAACTCTGTTTCGCCTTCATGACCCTGCAGGGTGCCAGGCTGGGAGATGTGGCGGTGGCGGCCAATGCGGTGCTGCTCAACTTCCTGATGCTGATCTCCTATGGGCTGGATGGCTTCGCCTACGCGGTGGAGGCCATGGTGGGCCGCGCCATCGGGCGGCGTGATCGGCAGGGACTGCGGGAGGCCATCGTGCTCAATCTCGGCTGGGCGCTGCTGATTGCCCTGACGTTCAGCCTGCTGTTTGCGGTGGGAGGCAGTCGGCTGATCGCGCACATCACCGATCTGCCGGCGGTGATCGCCGCCGCCAACGCGCAGCTGCCCTGGCTCATCGCCATGCCGCTGCTGGCAGTCTGGTGCTTCTTGCTGGACGGGGTCTTCATCGGGGCGACCCGGGCGCGGGAGATGCGTAACAGCATGCTGGTGGCGGCACTGTGCGGCTTCTTCCCGGTCTGGTGGCTCTGTCAGGGTTGGGGCGTGGCGGCCTTGTGGGCCGCGATGGCGGCCCTGATGGCGGGGCGGGGGCTGACGCTGGGCTGGCTTTGCTGGCAGCTGGAGCGCGATGGCCGGCTGCTGCACTCAGCCCACGGGGTGGGAGAGGCGCAGCAGGCCTCCTGCTGACCTCAACGTCTGCCTGGATCTGTCGGGTTCATTCCTGCAGCGAGCCGGCGTAGCCCAGCTGGCGCCAGCTTTCGTAGACGAACACCGCCACCGCATTGGCGAGGTTCATGCTGCGGCTCTGGGGCAGCATGGGGATGCGCAGCCGCTGCTCGAACGGCAGGCTCTCGATGATCTCGATGGGCAGGCCGCGGCTCTCGGGCCCGAACAGCAGGGTATCGCCTGCGGCAAACTGCACCGCCGAATGGGCGGTGCGCCCCTTGGTGGTACAGGCGAATACCCGTGTCGGCGCCACCGCCTCCAGAAAGGCTTCGAAGCTTGGCCAGCGCTTTACCTCGGCAAACTCGTGGTAGTCGAGCCCCGCCCGCTTCACCCGCTTGTCATCCCACTCAAACCCCAGCGGTTCTATCAGGTGCAGTCGATAGCCGGTGTTGGCGCAGAGGCGGATGATGTTGCCGGTGTTGGGCGGAATTTCCGGTTGGTAGAGCACGATGTCGAGCATGACGGCGTCCTGATGGGGCGAAAAGGGCGCCAGCATACCCAGCGCCCGTACGGATGAAAAGAGCCTGCTCAGCCGATGGGCAGGCGGATGGTGATGGTCAGCCCGGCCGGTTGATTGCTGCTGGCGCGGATGGTGCCGCCGTGGCGCGCAATGGCCTCCGCGGCGATGGCCAGCCCCAGCCCGGTGCCGCCGGTCTTGGCGTTGCGGGCATCATCCACCCGGAAGAAGGGCAGGAACAGCTGGGCCTGCTGCTCCACCGGCACGCCGGGACCGTCGTCGCGGATGGTCATCACCCACTCCAGTCCCTCCCGATACCAGTCCACCTTGATGAACTCGCGGGCGTATTTGAGCGCGTTGCGCAGTGGATTCTCCAGTGCCCGGGCCAGCAGATCGGGCCACATCCGCAGCGATTCAGCCGGCAGCGGTGGCAGCCTGAGCTGCTTGCCGCTCTGGTTCGCCTCGAACATGGCGTCGTCCAGGATGGGCTCCAGCAGCTCGGCCAACGGCATCACCACCGGCGCTTCCACATGCTGCTGTACCCGCGACAGGTCGAGCAGGTCACCGATCAGCTTGTCGAGCCGGCCGATCTCCGATTCGATCCGTACCAGCTCGTTGCTGTCCCCCTGTTTGCGGCGGATCAGCGCCTGCGCCAGCTGGATGCGGGTGAGCGGGCTGCGCAGCTCGTGGGAGATGTCGGAGAGCAGCTGTTTCTGCTTCTGGATCATGTTCTTGAGGGTATCGACCATGTGGCTGACGTGATCCGCCAGCTGGCCGATCTCGTCCCGCCGCCCCAGGTTGGGGATCTGCGCCTCCAGATTGCCCTCCGCCAGCTGGGAGACCGACTGCTGCAACTGCAGGATGGGACGGGTCAGCCGCCAGGCCAGCAACAGGCAGAGCGGGGTGCTGACCAGCATGGCAATGCCGAGGATCTGGATCGGGTGATCCAGGATCTGGATGAACAGGAACAGATAGGAGTTCTCGACGTTGAGGCCGAAGTAGATGTGATAGATCTGGCCGTGATGCGTCATCTGGAAGGGGCCGGCGATGGCCCGCTTGTGCTCGCTGCCCAGCATGGGCTTGGCCGGGTTGTCCGAGTCGAGCATGAAACGGATCACGAACTTGCTCAGGCGGGTGCTGGACTGCATCTGTCCCTTGGCATCGCGCAAATAGATGTTGTCGACCGGCAGCAGGCCGGCGGCATCGATGGCCTGGGCCAGATCGAAATCCTGATTGGGGTCAGCCCCCTTCTGCAGCGCCTTCAGGTTGTTGTTGAGGCGGGTGATCTCGTGGGCCGGCAGCGGAATGATGTTGCGGGGATCCAGGGTCGGCAGGATCACCACGGCGGCCACCACCAGCAACAGCATGAACCAGAACCAGAGGAAGATCTGGGTGGAGAGACCGTTGAAGGTGCGGGCGGTTCTCATGCCTGTTCCAGCCACAGATAGCCCCTGCCGCGCACCGTCTTGAAGCGGGGCTGGCCATCGGTACGCTCAGGCAGTTTCTTGCGCAGGTTGCTCAGGTGCATGTCGATGGCGCGATCGAAGGGCTCGAGCTTCTTGCCGAGCACCAGCTCGGAGAGCTGGCTCTTGCTGACGATCTGGCCCGGGTTGCGCAGCAGGCACTCCAGCAGGCCGAATTCGGTGGCGGTCAGCTCCAGCAGTTCGCCGTGGCAGCTGGCCTGCTGCAGGCCGGGTTGCAGCACCAGATCCATGAAGCGCACCTCTTCCGAACTGCCGCCGCGCTGGGGTTGGGTGCCCTGGGTACGGCGCAGGATGGCGCGCACCCGGGCCAGCAGCTCCCGATCGTCGAACGGCTTGGCGAGATAGTCGTCAGCCCCCGCCTCCAGCCCGTTGACCCTATCCTGGCTGTCGCCACGGGCGGTCAGCATCAGCACCGGGGTGTCGTGGGTCTTGCGCAGTCGAGCCAGCATGGCGAAGCCGTTGAGCTTGGGCATCATCACGTCCAGCAGCACCAGGTTGAAGTGCTGTTCGGCCAGCCATTGCAAGCCCTCTTCGCCATCTTCGGCGACGGTCACCTGGAAGCCTTCCAGGGTCAGAATTTCGGTGAGCAACTGGGTCAGCTCGAGATCGTCGTCGACCAGGAGTATTTTGTGCATCTGAAGTCATTCCGCTGATTTTTCGCGCCAATCCGGCGTCGGGGTCAGGGTATAATAGATTTTTAACCGCAAGAGGAAAGCCGGTTTTGAGCCATCAACAATATTCCCGCTGGGTGACGCTGGCCAGCATGGCCGCCGTCACGACCGCCACCCTGCTGATCACCGGCAAGCTGATTGCCTGGCTGATGACCGACTCCTCGAGCCTGCTGGCTTCCCTCACCGACTCCTTCATGGACGTGAGCGCCTCCATCATCAACCTGCTGGCGATCCGCTACGCCCTGTCACCGGCTGACGACGAACACCGCTTCGGCCACGGCAAGGCGGAGTCGCTGGCCGGGCTGATCCAGGCGGCCTTTATCTCCGGTTCCGCCCTGCTGCTGGTGATGCACGGCATCTCCTCCCTGCTCAAGCAGGCGCCGCTGGAGCGACTCGAAGCGGGTCTGTGGGTCAGTGGTGGTTCCATCGTGCTGACCCTGCTGCTGGTCAGCTTCCAGAGCCTGGTGATCCGCAAGACCAACAGCGTGGCCATCAAGGCCGACATGCTGCACTACCGCTCCGACCTGCTGCTCAACGGCGGCGTGCTGCTGGCACTGGTGCTGGCGGGACAGGGCTGGTACTGGGCCGACGGCCTGTTTGCCATCCTGATCGGGTTGTTCCTGCTGTGGGGGGCGCTGCACATCGGCTATGAATCGGTGCAGGCGCTGCTCGATCGTCAGTTGCCAGCCGAGGAACAAGCGAGAATAATGGCCCTCTGCTGTGACGTCGAAGGTGTACACGGGGTGCATGATCTGCGCACCCGCCAATCCGGTCCGACCCGTTTCGTGCAGTTGCATCTGGAACTGGACGATCAGCTCCCTCTGGTCAAGGCCCATCAGATTGCCGATGAAGCCGAACTGGCGGTTCGTCAGGCGTTCGAGCGCATGGATGTCATCATTCATATGGACCCCATCTCCGTGGTGCACAAGGAACAGCAAGGCACTCCCTCAGAACAACAGTAGGCTGCAACATGGATGATCTGGTTGCCAGAACCTGGCAAAAAATTCAGCAAGAAGCGGCGAGCATGGCGACCGAAGAGCCCATGCTGGCCAGCTTCTTCCACTCCACCATTCTCAATCACAAGAACCTGCGTTCGGCCCTCAGCTTCCAGCTGGCCAACAAGCTCGACAGCGCCACCATGCCCGCCATCGCCCTGCGCGAGGTGATCGAGCTGGCCCTGCGCAGCGAGCCCGAGCTGCTGGCGGTCGTGGCGGCCGATATCTGCGCCGTGCAGGAGCGCGACCCGGCGGTCGATCTCTTCTCCACCCCGCTGCTCTACCTCAAGGGCTTCCATGCCCTGCAAGGCTACCGGGTCGCCAACTGGCTGTGGCGCCAGGGGCGTCGCTCGCTGGCGCTCTACCTGCAGAACCAGATTTCCGTGGTGTTCGGCGTGGACGTGCACCCGGCCGCCCGTATCGGCAAGGGCATCATGTTTGACCATGCCACCGGCATCGTGGTGGGCGAGACGGCGGTGATCGAGGACGATGTCTCCATCCTGCAGAGCGTCACCCTGGGTGGTACCGGCAAGGAGAGCGGCGATCGCCACCCCAAGATCCGGGAAGGGGTGATGATAGGGGCGGGTGCCAAGGTGCTCGGCAATATCGAGGTGGGCATGGGGGCCAAGATTGGCGCCGGCAGCGTGGTGATCAACCCGGTGCCACCGCACACCACGGTGGCGGGCGTACCCGCCAAGATCGTGGGTCGTCCGGAGTGCGACAAGCCGTCGCTGGACATGGATCAGTGTCTCTGATCCCCTGACCGAGGTGCATCGATGGCCAAGCGCTGGTCGGGTTATCTGATCCTGGGGATGTGGCTGCTCAATCTGCTGCACCTCTATCTGGGATTCTCCCCCTGGCCGGCGGCCATCGCGGCCTGGGGGGCCTCGCTGCTCACCTGGCCCTGGCTGGTGGGCGCGGCACGGCGCCAGGCGCTGGCCCTGTACGGGGCGGCGCTGGCACTGCTGATTTTCTCCTGCTGGCGGGGGGCAAGCCTCACCGCCGGTGACTGGCTGCTGCCCAACATCAACATGCTCACCATGTTTGCGGCGGTGAGTACCCTCAATCTCGCCACCTCGGGCCTCTTGATCGGCACCACCTCATGGCAAGGGCGCAAGGGGCTGTGGAGCACCATGGCCAGCCTCAACCTGCTGGGGGCCGTCATCAACCTCTCGGTGCTGTTCATCATCGGCGATCGGCTGGAACGGGGCGGTACGCTGGAGCGGCGTCAGGTGCTGGTACTGAGCCGGATCTTCTGCGCGGCGGCCTTCTGGTCCCCCTTCTTCGTCGCCATGGCGGTGGCGCTCACCTATGCGCCCGGCCTGCAGCTGTCGCGCATCCTGCCGTTCGGGGTGGTGGCGACCCTGCTGGCGATGGGGCTGACCGCCTGGCAGGTGGAACGGCTGGGGGTGGCGGACTTTGCCGGCTATCCGCTGCGGCTGCAGACTCTGGGATTGCCGGTGGCCCTGGCCCTGCTGGTGCTGCTGATCAAGCAGATCTGGCCGGATCTCGGCATCCTGGCGGTGATCGCCCTGGTGGCACCACTGCTGGCCTTTGCCTTCATGCCGAGCGCGGGGCGCGGCCCGGCCCTCAAGCGGCAGGTGGTGGAACGCTTCCCCGCCATCGGTGGCCAACTGGTGCTGTTTCTGGGGGCGGGTCTGCTGGCCGCCGGCATCAACAGTGCGTTGTCGGTGTTCGAGCTGGGTGGCGGCCACGGTTTGCCCTTCTTCCATCACTTCGGCTGGCTGGAGTCTTCGCTCACCCTGTTGCTGATCCTGTTGGTGGCCATCGTCGGGGTGCACCCGCTCATCAGCATCTCAGGATTGGCGCCGCTGTTGTGGCCGCTCTCGCCGGATCCCAGCCTGCTCGGCATGTGCTTCCTGCTGGGCTGGGGGCTGGCCACCGGTACCAGTCCGCTCTCCGGCTCCAACCTGGCGCTGGCCTCCCGCTACAACCTGAGTGCCGGGGCGATTCTGCGCGGCAACCTGCTCTACGGCCTGCTGATGTACGGGGTCGCCTGTCTGCTGCTGGGGGCCTATATCGCCCTGCACGCCTGATGATGCGGGCTTTCGGGAAGGGCGTGCAGGGCGGTTGCGCAGGGGCTAGGTGGCGACTTGTGCGGGGCCGGCTGTGGCCCGGGCGCAGGATGCGAGAAAAATAGACGCATATTTAGGCAATACATCCATGGAAGGCGCATTTTACAGCGCACCGGCTTGTTTGTGCCGATAGGCTCGGGGTATGCTGGCTTCACGCGCTTGAATCGCCCTCTGTGGGGCATCGCAATTGAACATACAGGTATGCATATGTCACTAGAAGTCCTTGAGCAACTCGAATCCAAAGTACAATCCGCCGTCGACAACATCTCCCTGCTGAAGATGGAGCTGGACGAGCTGAAAGAGCAGAACAACAAGCTGCAAGACGAGAACCATCAGCTGCGCAACGAGCACGTCGCCTGGCAAGAACGTCTGCGTGCCCTGCTGGGCAAGATGGACCAGATGGGCGAAAGCATCTGAGTCATCGCCATCCGCGAGAATTGAAAACGGGCCGCTCCATGAGCGGCCCGTTTGTTTGGGTCAGTCTGGCAATCAGAGTGCCAGCAGCTGTTTGACGGTCTTCTCGATGCCGTCTGCTGCTTCCACTATGTTGTTGGCCAGCATGTAGGCGGGGGTGGAGATCACCTTGCGCTCCTGATCCACCACGAACTCATTGACCGGGCAGTTGAGGTGGCTGCCCCCCATCGCCTCGATGGCGTTGGCGGTGCCCTCGTCGTGGCCTATGGTGGCCAGGGTGCCGGCGCCATAGATGAGCGGGATCATGGCCGGTGCGATGCAGATGTAGGCGGCCGGCTTGCCGGCCCTGGCGAAGCTCTGGCACGCCTTCAGTACATCCGGCTGGATTTGGCACTCGGCCCCCTTGATGGCGAAGTCGCACAGGTTCTTGGCGGCTCCAAAGCCACCCGGCACCAGCAGGGCATCGTAGTCGGCTGCATCCAGCTCGGCCACGTCCCTTATCTGGCCGCGGCAGAGGCGGGCCGCTTCAACCAGCACGTTGCGGCGCTCGCCTTCACTCACTTCCCCGGTCAGGTGGTTGATCACATGGAGCTGTGGAACATTGGGGGCGAAGCACTGGACTACAGCGCCCTGCCTGGCCAGCGCCAGCAGACTGATGACGGCCTCGTGGATTTCGGCCCCGTCAAAGACGCCACAGCCACTCAAGATCACGGCCACTTTTTTCATGACAGACTCCTCGTTGTTGAAAATGTGAGCCAGAATGGATTGTTGTACTTTTGTATGGTTATCGTTCGTCCTCAGCTGGTCAAGTCATCTTGCTGTGCTAGGATTGTTTCGTTTTGGATCCTGCCGTACTTACTCCCTTAAATTTTTTTCCACATTGATCGAGATCATTCAAGTCGTCTTGCGATCGGTTTTTACATGCGCAACCAATTGTTATTTATTGGTTTTTATATTTTTGTGCACAGTTTAATCACTGTGGTTCATACTGCCCCCCATTTTTGAGCACAGAGTTATCCACAGATTGATGGCCTGTGAGGATCCGCCGGCAGGGTCTTTGCCCCTCTTGGTGTGAGGGGGGCCCTGTGGCATCCTAGCGGCTGTTTATCTCTGGCAGGACGATTTCATGGCCCCTAGCAATCCCCTTATTCTGGTCGACGGCTCTTCATATCTTTACCGCGCCTTCTTTGCCTCCCAGCAGGCCGATCTGCGCACCTCGACCGGTTTGCCGAGCGGCGCCGTCCGTGTCATGGCCAACATGATGCGCAGCCTGCGCAAGCAGTACCCCGACTGCCACGTGGCCGTGGTGTTCGATGCCAAGGGCAAGACCTTCCGCGACGACATCTATCCCGAATACAAGGCCAACCGGGCCAGCATGCCGGACGATCTGCGCAGCCAGGTTGCCCCCATCCACCAGATGATCAAGGCGATGGGTTTCCCCTTCCTGATGGTGGAAGGGGTGGAGGCCGACGACGTGATCGGCACTCTGGCCCGTCAGGCGACCGAGAAGCAGCTGCCGGTGCTGATCAGCACCGGCGACAAGGACATGGCGCAGCTGGTTTCCGACCATGTCACCCTGATCGACACCATGAAGGACGTGAAGACCGATCGGGAAGGGGTGATCGAGAAGTTCGGCGTACCGCCCGAGCTCATCATCGACTACCTGGCCCTGATGGGGGACAAGGTGGACAACATCCCCGGCATGACCGGGGTTGGCGAGAAGACCGCACTGGCCTTGCTGCAGGGGATCGGCAGCATCGACGAGATCGCCGCCAACCTCGACAAGGTGGCTGCGCTCGGCTTCCGTGGCTCCAAGGCGTTCGCCGACAAGTTCCGCGAACAGGAAGAGCAGGTGCGCCTCTCCTATATGCTGGCCACCATCAAGACCGATGTGGCGCTGGATCAGAGTTTGGAAGAGCTGCAGCTCGGCCCCATCGACAAGGAGGCTCTGCTGGCGGTCTATCGTGAGTACGAGCTGCGCAACCTGATCAAAGAGTTGGAGTCCGGTGGCGCTGAGGGGAGCGAAGCCGAGGGTGATGATGAAGGTGCTGCTCCGGTAGCCGCCATCGAAACCGACTATCGCTGCATCCTGGATGAGGCGGAATTCGATGAGTGGCTGGCCCGTCTGCAGGCGGCGCCGCTGTTTGCCTTCGATACCGAGACCACCAGTCTCGACTATATGGAAGCACGCGTTGTTGGCGTCTCCTTTGCCATCGAGCCGGGCAAGGCGGCCTACGTGCCTTTCGGCCACGACTATCTGGGGGCGCCGGTGCAGCTGACCGAGGCCGTGGTGCTCGGCAAGCTCAAACCGCTGCTGGAAGATCCGGCCCGCCTCAAGGTGGGGCAGAACCTCAAGTACGATCGCAACGTGCTGCTCAACCACGGTATCGAGCTGCAGGGCATCGCCTACGACACCATGCTCGAGTCCTATGTGCTCAACTCCACTGCCAGCCGCCACGACATGGATTCGCTGGCCCGCAGATATCTGAATGCCGAGACCATCTCGTTCGAGGATATCGCCGGCAAGGGGGTCAAGCAGCTCACCTTCAACCAGATTGAACTGGAGCAGGCGGCTCCTTACGCGGCGGAAGATGCCGACATCACCCTGCGTCTGCATCAGACGCTGTGGGGCAAGCTCTCTGCCGAGCCGAGCCTCGCCAAGGTGTTCAGCGAGATCGAACTGCCGCTGCTGCCGGTGCTGGCGCGGATGGAGCGACTCGGTACCACCATCGAACCCAAGCTGCTGCACCAGCAGAGTCAGGAGATCGAAGCGCGTCTGGCAGAGCTGGAGAAACAGGCTCACGAGCTGGCCGGGCAGGAGTTCAACCTCTCCTCGCCCAAGCAGCTGGGGGAGATCCTCTTCACCAAGCTGGGGCTGCCGATCATCAAAAAGACCCCCAAGGGAGCGCCATCCACTGCGGAAGAGGTGCTTGCCGAGCTGGCGGAGACCTATGAGCTGCCGCAACTGCTGATGGAGCACCGTGGGCTGGCCAAGCTCAAGTCCACCTACACCGACAAGCTGCCGCTGATGATCAAGCTGCAGACCGGGCGGGTACACACCTCCTATCATCAGGCGGTGGCGGCGACCGGTCGGCTCTCGTCCACCGATCCCAACCTGCAGAACATCCCGGTACGCAACGAACAGGGTCGCCGCATCCGGCAGGCCTTCATCCCGTGCGCCGGTTACAAGCTGGTGGCGGCGGACTACTCCCAGATCGAGCTGCGCATCATGGCGCACCTCTCCGGCGACAAGGGGTTGCTGACTGCCTTCGCCGAGGGCAAGGACATCCACAAGGCGACCGCCGCCGAGGTGTTCGGGGTCGCGCTCGAGGCGGTGACCAGCGACATGCGCCGCAGTGCCAAGGCGATCAACTTTGGCCTCATCTATGGCATGAGTGCCTTCGGTCTGGCCAAGCAACTGGGGATCGGCCGTGCCGAAGCGCAGAAGTACATGGATCTCTACTTCGAACGCTACCCGGGTGTGCTGGAGTACATGGAGCGCACCCGCCAGCAGGCGGATGCTCAGGGTTACGTCGAAACCCTGTTTGGCCGTCGCCTCTATCTGCCGGATATCAAGTCACGCAACGCCGGTCTGCGCAAGGCGGCTGAACGGGCCGCCATCAACGCCCCCATGCAGGGTACGGCCGCCGACATCATCAAGCGCGCCATGATCAACGTGGATGGCTGGATCCGCGGGATTGAAGACCAGTCGATCCGCATGCTGATGCAGGTGCACGATGAACTGGTGTTCGAGATCCGCGAAGAGAAGCTGGATGAGTACATCGCCATCATCAAGGAGAAGATGTCAGCCGCAGCCGAGCTGCATGTGCCGCTGGTGGTGGAAGCGGGTACCGGTGACAACTGGGATCAGGCCCACTGACCTCGTCTGACGGTCATATAGCTATATAAGAAGAGAAGCCCGGCATAATGCCGGGCTTCCTGTTTGTGGCTGCCGGGGGTCAGGCCTCCTGCAGGTATTCGTCCTTGAGCAGTACATAGTTGTCGGCCGAGGTCTTGAGGAAGGCGATCTCGGCCGGCTTGAGGGCGCGGGCCTGCTGGACCGGATTGCCCATATAAAGA
>NZ_CP187595.1:4092500-4222500 GCF_049860615.1 Aeromonas sp. FL131 | reverse complement strand
TTGGCACTGAACATTGAACCTACATGTGTAGGATAGGTGGGAGGCTTTGAAGGCGTGACGCCAGTTGCGCTGGAGCCGTCCTTGAAATACCACCCTTGTATGTTTGATGTTCTAACGCAGGCCCATGAATCTGGGTCGCGGACAGTGCCTGGTGGGTAGTTTGACTGGGGCGGTCTCCTCCCAAAGAGTAACGGAGGAGCACGAAGGTTGGCTAATCCTGGTCGGACATCAGGAGGTTAGTGCAATGGCATAAGCCAGCTTAACTGCGAGACGGACAGGTCGAGCAGGTACGAAAGTAGGTCATAGTGATCCGGTGGTTCTGAATGGAAGGGCCATCGCTCAACGGATAAAAGGTACTCCGGGGATAACAGGCTGATACCGCCCAAGAGTTCATATCGACGGCGGTGTTTGGCACCTCGATGTCGGCTCATCACATCCTGGGGCTGAAGTCGGTCCCAAGGGTATGGCTGTTCGCCATTTAAAGTGGTACGCGAGCTGGGTTCAGAACGTCGTGAGACAGTTCGGTCCCTATCTGCCGTGGGCGTTGGATGATTGAAGGGAGTTGCTCCTAGTACGAGAGGACCGGAGTGAACGAACCTCTGGTGTTCGGGTTGTCACGCCAGTGGCACTGCCCGGTAGCTAAGTTCGGAATCGATAACCGCTGAAAGCATCTAAGCGGGAAGCGAGCCCTGAGATGAGTCATCCCTGACCCCTTGAGGGTCCTAAAGGGCCGTTGGAGACCACAACGTTGATAGGTGGGGTGTGTAAGCGCGGCGACGTGTTGAGCTAACCCATACTAATTACCCGTGAGGCTTAACCATACAACACCCAAGAAGTGTTTCGAGCCTTGTGACAAATACGAAACTACTTACATCAGCTTTCACAGATTGAAGAATTTGCCTGGCGGCCATAGCGCCGTGGAACCACCTGAACCCATGCCGAACTCAGAAGTGAAACGCGGTAGCGCCGATGGTAGTGTGGCATTCGCCATGCGAGAGTAGGACACTGCCAGGCATCAATTAAGCAATCACAGCGATGTGGTTGGTCGCGATACAACGTCAGGTTGTGTCGGACAAAAGATTTAGATAGCGCACACAGTGCGGTCTTTACCGGTTAGTGTGCTGATATGGCTCAGTTGGTAGAGCGCATCCTTGGTAAGGATGAGGTCCCCAGTTCGACTCTGGGTATCAGCACCATTATTGAAGTAGTAAAGCTTTTGCCTGACGGCAATAGCGCCGTGGAACCACCTGATCCCATGCCGAACTCAGAAGTGAAACGCGGTAGCGCCGATGGTAGTGTGGCATTCGCCATGCGAGAGTAGGACACTGTCAGGCACCTATTTAGAAGAGGCCTCCCATTCGGGAGGCCTTTTTGCATTGGAATTTTGCCGACCTGATGGGGTTCTTTTAGTAAAAATGCTGGGATGTCAGCACGTTGCCCGTTACTCTTGGTCTGGTATTGTCGGGAGTCATCGCCAGAGGAGTATGCATGGCCACGTTGAAGGAAATTGCACTGGAGGCGGGGGTTTCCCAAGCTACCGTGTCGCGGGTGCTCAATGAAGATCCGACGCTGAGCGTCAAGGAAGAGACCAAGCAGAAGATCTTCGAGATCGCCGAGCGGCTGGAGTACAAGACCAGCGGTGCCCGCAAAGGGGTTCACAAGAGCAAACTGCACTTCCTGGCGGTCTATGCCTACCCGCAGAGCACCGAGGTCAACGACCCCTATTATCTGGCCATCCGCTATGGCATCGAGACCCAGTGCGCCCGGCTCAACATCGAGCTGACCCACTGCTACAACGGTGCCGAGGGGCGCGATCTCTCCGCCGTCGACGGTATCCTGGTCATCGGACATCTGCCTGCAGAGCGTCTCGCCGCGCTCCACTCCCTCTCTGCCCAGCTGGTGTTCGTGGATTGCCGTTCTCAGGGGGACTTTGACTCGATTGACGTGGATCTGGCGCTGATCAGCCAGCAGGTAGTGGACTTCTTCATCGCCCAGGGACATCAGCGCATCGGCTATATCGGCGGCCAGGATGATGGCCCGGATCTGCGCGAGCTGGCCTTCCTCGACTACGGTCAGCGCCTCGGTGTGGTGCAGGAGAGCGATCTCTATCGTGGGGACTTCTCCAGCGCCTCCGGTTACAAGTTGGCCAAAGAGATGCTGGCGAGAGATTGGCCCAAGGCGCTGTTCGTTGCCTCCGACTCCATCGCCATCGGTGTGCTGCGTGCCATCCATGAGAAGGGACTGGCGATTCCCCAGCAGATCGAGCTTATCAGCGTCAACGATATCCCGACCGCCAAGTTCACCTTCCCGCCGCTCTCCACGGTGCGGATCCACTCCGAGTTGATGGGCTCCCAGGGGGTCAACCTGCTGGTTGAACGGCTGCGGGACGAGCGGGATATTCCACTCCGAGTGTTGGTACCGAGCAAGTTGACCCTGCGCGGCACCACCCGCTTATTTTAGTAAAAAAATCTGCTTTTTAGTCGC
Source organism: Aeromonas sp. FL131 (assembly GCF_049860615.1). Lineage (NCBI taxonomy): Bacteria > Pseudomonadati > Pseudomonadota > Gammaproteobacteria > Aeromonadales > Aeromonadaceae > Aeromonas > Aeromonas sp. FL131. The sequence goes on along the minus strand of NZ_CP187595.1, from coordinate 4,220,016 downwards.
ACCATCTTGCGGTGGTGCGACACTTCTCCCAAGCAAACATCTTTACCATGTCATCCCATGACGCCATATCATATTGTTTTATAGTTGATTTTATTCCAGTTTAGCCAGCTGTTATCAACATCCATGCCACTCCTCTATAGTTTGCTCTCCTTTATCTCCCGCTTCTGATCTCGCTCACAAAACCATCCATGCATTGTGATCAGGTTAAAACTTTACCGATCCAAAGCTGATATTTAGTAAATGTTTATCTAAGGTTTACCCAGTTAACGTTGCCTTGTTCCGGGAGGACATGTGAATAACTGGGAAAACGTCCAATTCGTTGGTGAAAACAGGCTGGCTCCGCGCGCCTACTTCTTCTCTTATGCCGACCACGCGCTGGCTGCCACCATGCAGCGCGAGCTGAGCCGCCGTTTTCTGAGCCTTAGCGGCCAGTGGCAGTTCCACTACTTCGAGCATCCCCTGCAGGTGCCGGAGGCCTTCTATCACAGCCCCATGAGCGAATGGGGCCAGATCACCGTGCCCAACATGTGGCAGATGGAAGGGCATGGTCAGCTGCAGTACACCGACGAAGGTTTTCCCTTCCCCATCGACGTGCCCTTCGTGCCGACCAGCAACCCCACCGGCGCTTATCAGCGCAGCTTCACGCTGAGCCCGGCCTGGGATGGCGAGCAGGTGATCATCAAATTTGACGGGGTGGAAACCTACTTCGAGGTCTATGTGAACGGCCACTACGTCGGTTTCAGCAAAGGCAGTCGCCTCACCGCCGAGTTCGATATCAGTGCCTACGTTAACATTGGCGAGAACCTGCTGTCGGTGCGGGTGATGCAGTGGGCCGACTCCACCTATATCGAAGATCAGGACATGTGGTGGATGGCGGGGATCTTCCGCGACGTCTATCTGGTGGGCAAACCGGCCGCCCATGTGCAGGACTTCTTCATCCGCACTGCGCTGGCCGATGACAATCAAAGCGCCACCCTGAGCTGCGACATTCAGCTGGAAAATCTGGGGGCGGCGGCCTCTGATCACCGTCTGGTCTGGTCGCTGCTGGATCAGGGCAGCGAGATCGCCAGCGGCTCGCTCGACCATCTCGCCATCGATGGCAAGTGTGATTGCCGCTTCACGCTGGATCTGGCCAATCCCCATCTGTGGAGTGCCGAAGACCCTTACCTCTATCAGCTGCAGCTCTCCCTCTACAACGGTCAGGGCGAGCTGCTGGAAGTGATCCCGCAGCGGGTCGGGGTGCGTGAAATCAAGGTCAAAGATGGGCTCTTCTACGTCAACGGCCACTACCTCAAGCTGCACGGGGTGAACCGCCACGACAACGACCACCTCAAGAGCCGCGCGGTCGGCATGGATCGTGTTGAACGCGATATCGTGCTGATGAAGCAGCACAACCTCAACTCTGTACGTACCGCCCACTACCCGAACGACCCGCGCTTCTACGAGCTGTGCGACCAGTACGGCCTGTTCGTGATGGCGGAGACCGACGTGGAGACCCACGGCTTTGCCAACGTCGGCGATCTCAGCCGTATCACCGATGACCCCTGCTGGGAGCCGGTGTTCGTGGATCGCATCGAGCGCCACGTGCACGCCCAGAAAAACCACCCCTCCATCATCATCTGGTCGCTGGGCAACGAGTCCGGCTACGGCTGCAACATCAGAGCCATGTACCAGCGTTGCAAGGAGCTCGACCCGACCCGGCTGGTGCACTACGAAGAGGATCGCGATGCCGAGGTGGTGGATGTGGTGAGCACCATGTATTCCCGCGTCTCCCAGATGAACTGCTTCGGCGAGTTCCCGATGGAGAAGCCGCGCATCCTCTGCGAATACGCCCACGCCATGGGCAACGGCCCGGGTGGCCTCAGCGAATACCAGCAGGTGTTCGACCGTCATCCCCACATTCAGGGTCACTACATCTGGGAGTGGTGCGATCACGGCATTCTGGATCAGGACGAGCAGGGTCGCCCCGTTTACAAGTACGGCGGCGACTACGGCGACTACCCCAACAACTACAACTTCTGCATGGATGGCCTCATCTATCCGGATCAAACCCCGGGGCCTGGCCTGCGCGAATACAAGCAGGTGATCTGCCCGGTCAAGGTGCGCGCTCTGGATCTGGCGAGCGGCAAGCTGGAAGTGGAAAACCGTTACTGGTTCTCCACTCTCGACGACATCCGTCTGCTGGTCGAGGTGAAGGCAGAGGGCGAACTGCTGGCCAGCCAGCAGATCCGGCTGGAAGGGGTGGCTCCCGGTGCCACCACCGAGCTGCAACTCGAGCTGCCCTCTTTAGATGGGCGGGAAACCTTCGTCCAGCTGCGGGTCATCAAGGCCAGCGCTACCCGCTACAGCGCGGCGGAGCACGAGCTGGGCCAGTACCAGTTCCAGCTGAAGGCATCGACTCGTCAGCTGCAGCCCTTTGCCAATCCCAATGCCACGGCGTTGCAGATTGCCGACGAGCGCCTCGCGCTGACCTTGAGCGGCAGCGGCTTCGCCCTGCGTTTCTCGCGCCTCGACGGCAAGCTGGTGAGCTGGCAGCAGGATGGCAATGAGCTTATCGAGCGCTCGCCGCGCCTCACCTTCTTCAAGCCGATGATCGACAACCACAAGCAGGAGTACGAAAGCCTGTGGCACCCGAATCACCTGCAGATCATGCAGGAGCACTTCCGCACCTTAAGCTGGCGCCAACTGGGTGATGCGGTCGAGGTGACGGTGGAGAGCCTGATCGCGCCGCCGGTGTTCGACTTCGGCATGCGCTGCCGCTACGTCTACACCCTGAGCCCGAACGGCCAGCTGCACGTAGCTCTGTCCGGTCAGCCCTACGGCGGTTATGACGACATCATTCCCAAGATCGGCTTCGAGCTGGGCATTCGTCAGGATCTCGACCGGGTGCACTACTACGGCATGGGGCCGGGTGAAAACTATCAGGACAGCCGCCAGAGCAACTGGATCGACAGCTTCCAGAGCACAGTCAGCGAGATGTGGGAGCACTACCCCTTCCCGCAGGACAATGGCAACCGCCAGCAGGTGCGCTGGGCGACCCTGACCAACCGCCACGGCGCCGGTCTCTACGTGCGACCCGATGCCCCCATCAACCTGAGCGTCTGGCCCTACAGCTGGGAGCATATCCACGCGGCGCAGCACATCAACGAGCTGGAGCCCTGCGGTTATCTCACCCTCAATCTGGATCACAAGGTGCTGGGGCTAGGCTCTAACTCCTGGGGCTCCGAGGTGCTGGACTCCTGGCGGGTGCGCTTCGAGCCGTTCAGCTTCGGTCTGACCCTGCTGCCCATTGCCCGTGGCAACCTCAATCCGGTTGCGCTGGCCGGGCTCGATCTCACCATCAACGGCGGGAGGAACCTCGCATGATCACCCTGGACAACCTGACCCTGTTCAAAAACATCTACCGGGAGGGCAAGAAGTGGGGCCGCTGCGTGGAGGCCATCGACAACCTGCCGAACCTCAAGCCCGGCATCTGCCACTCCATCGGTGACTCCCTCACCTACCGCTTGCAGGAGGGGGCCAGCCCGGCCACCTCACTGTTCGAGGGGCAGCGCCGCTACTTCGACGTTCACTACTACCTGGAAGGGGCAGAGACGGTGGAGTGGGCCCCCAAGTCGGAGTTGCAGGTCGAGCAGGCCTATGACGACACCACCGACCGCGAGTGGCTGGCTGGTGAGGTGCGCGAGCGCCAGCAAGTCGGCAACGGTCAGGTGGTGATCTTCGAGAACGACGAGGCCTACCGGTTCGCAGGCGACAGCCCGGTGCGCAAGCTGATCATCAAGGTCACCGTCGAAGGCGGCTACTTCAAAAACAAATAACAAGCCGCCGGTTCTGCACTGACAAAAGCCGGAAGGGCGGGGCTCACCCTACAACTAATGCCCCGCCCTTTCGCTGCAATAACTACAGGTCTGGAGATGCACCATGTCTGATTCCAAACGCAATACGATAGGCAAGTTTGGTCTGCTGTCGCTCACCTTCGCGGCGGTATTCAGCTTCAACAACGTCATCAACAACAACATCGAAATCGGTCTGGCCTCGGCCCCGATGTTCTTTCTGGCCACCATTTTTTACTTCATTCCGTTTTGCCTCATCATTGCGGAGTTCGTATCACTGAACAAAAACTCCGAAGCGGGGGTGTATGCCTGGGTGAAGAGTTCCCTCGGCGGTCGCTGGGCCTTTATCTCCGCCTACACCTACTGGTTCGTGAACCTCTTCTTCTTCACCTCCTTGCTGCCGCGGGTCATCGCCTACGCCTCCTATGCCTTCCTCGGCTACGAGTACATTCTCACCCCGGTGGCGACCACGGCCTTGAGCATGGTGCTGTTTGCCTTTGCCACCTACGTCTCCACCAACGGTGCCAAGATGCTGGGCCCCATCACCTCGGTGACCTCGTCCCTGATGCTGCTGCTGACCCTCTCCTACATCCTGCTGGCGGGTGCGGCACTGGTGGGCGGCGTGCAACCGGCTGACCCCATCACGGTAGAGGCCATGATCCCCGATTTCAGCTGGGCGTTCCTGGGCATCACTACCTGGATCTTTATGGCAGCCGGTGGCGCCGAGTCGGTGGCGGTCTACGTCAATGATGTGAAGGGGGGCTCCAAATCCTTCGTGAAGGTGATCATCGTCGCCGGGATCTTTATCGGGGTGCTCTACTCCATCGCATCACTGTTGATCAACGTGTTCGTCCACAGCGACACCCTGAAATATACCGGCGGCTCGGTGCAGGTGTTTGAAGGGCTGGCAGCTTACTTCGGCCTGCCGGAGATCCTGATGAACCGCTTCGTCGGGCTGGTCTCCTTCACCGCCATGTTCGGTTCCCTGCTGATGTGGACCGCGACCCCGGTGAAGATCTTCTTCTCCGAGATCCCGGCCGGCATCTTCGGCAAGAAGACGGTCGAGCTGAACGAGAACGGCGTGCCCGCCCGGGCAGCCTGGATCCAGTACCTCATCGTGCTGCCGCTGATGGTGATCCCGACCCTGGGCTCCAACACCGCGCAGGATCTGATGAACACCGTCATCAACATGACCGCTGCCGCCTCCATGCTGCCGCCACTGTTCATCATGCTGGCCTACCTCAATCTGCGTCTGAAGCTCGACCACCTGCCGCGGGAGTTCAAGATGGGTTCGCGCACCACCGGCATCGCCGTGGTGTCGGTGCTGATCGCCATCTTCTCGGTGGGCTTCCTCGCCTCCACCTTCCCGACTGGCGCCGACATCATGACCATCATCTTCTACAACGTGGGCGGCATCGTGATCTTCCTGGGCTTTGCCTGGTGGAAGTACAACCGATACGAGGCCTCCCTCAGCGCCGAGGCGCGTGCGAAAGAGGCCCAGCCGGCGGCGCAGGTTGCCATGCAGACGCCATAGGCACTGCATTGAATCCGAATAAAACCGGGTGGCCGTTGGCCACCCGCAAACCGTTGAACCAGAAAAGGAAAAGAGCATGAGCGAGACGATCGAGTTTGCCGAATTCAAGCGGGTCGAGATGAAGGTGGGCAAGGTGCTGGAGGTGGTGCGCCACCCCGGGGCCGACAAACTCTATATCGTCCAGATCGACGTGGGTGGCGAGCGGTCGCTGCAGACCGTCACCAGTCTGGTGCCCCACTACAGCGAAGAGGAGCTGATGGGCAGCGAGGTAGTGGTGCTGACCAACCTCAAGCCCACCAGGATGCGCGGCGAGCGATCCGAATGCATGTTGCTGTGCGCCGAGACCCCGGACGAGAGCCAGAGCGTGCTGTTGCAGCCGCGGGTGCCGATGGCGCCGGGCACACCGATCGTCTGACTGGTATTGCGAGCCGGTGCGGTGAGATTGCACCGGTTCAGCAACGAGGCCGTCCAAGCGGCCCGATCATAACAAGAGAGTAAAGCGCGGGGCCGACAGACCCTTGCCAAACACATCACAGAGTCACAGCGTTACCCGCAGGGAACGCGAGTCCACTGGAGGACACCATGTCTGAATCCGTACGCGGCACCATAGGCAAGTTTGCCCTGTTGTCGATGACCTTTGCCGCCGTGTTCAACGTGCGCAACATCGTCAACAACAACATCGAGCTGGGGCTCAGTTCCGCCCCCATCTTCCTGCTGGCGACCCTGGTCTACTTCATCCCGTTCGTCTTCATCATCGCCGAGTTCGTCTCGGCCAACAAAAACTCCGAGTCGGGCATGTACGACTGGCTCAAGAAACCGCTCGGCACCCGGATGGCCTATCTGGGCTCGTTTCTCTACTGGTTCGTGAACCTGTTCTGGTTCGTCTCCCTGCTGCCCAACGTCATCGCCTACGCCTCCTACGCCATGCTGGGCTATGAATACAGCTTCTCGCCCATGGTCACCTCGGTCATCTCCATCGTGCTGTTTGCGGCGGCGACCCACATCTCCACCAAGGGGGCGAGCTGGCTCGGCAAGATTGCCGAGATCGTGGCCTACGGGGTGTTTGCCCTGTTCGCCATCTATGTGCTGGGCGCCCTGATGGCTTTGAGTGGTGATCATGTACCGGCCCAGCCCATCACCCTGGAGGCGATGACTCCCACCGTCAACTGGGCGACGCTGGGCATCATGTGCTGGATCTTCCAGGCGGCGGGCGGTGCCGAGACGGCGGCTGCCTACCTCAATGACGTGAAGGGCGGCCAGAAATCCTTCATCAAGGTGATCATCAGCGCCGGCATCGTCATCGGTGCCATGTATGCGGTCGGTTCCCTGCTGGTGAACGTGTTCGTGCCGCGCGAGAGCCTCACCTATGCCGGCGGCATGGTGGAGATCTTCACCGGCATGGCCCAGTACTTCCAGCTGTCGGAGGCGCTGGTGGGCCGCTTCGTCGGCGTGGTGTTGTTCATCGCCATGTTCGGCTCCATGATGATGTGGACCTCGGCCCCGGTGAAGATCCACTTCTCCGAGATCCCGCAGGGTGTCTACGGCGAGAAGACCACCCAGCTCAACGAGCACGGCGTGCCGGTACGCGCCGCCTGGTGGCAGTTCGCCTTCGTGTTCGTGATGCTGGTGGTCAACGGCTTCGGCTCGGAATCGGTGCAGCAGATGATGAACACCGCCATCAATCTCACCGCCGGTACCGCCATGCTGCCGCCGATCTTCATCATGGTGGCCTACTTCGTGTTCCGCTGGAAACATGACGACACCCCGCGCGAGTTCCGCATGGGATCGCGCAAGTTCGGGATGGGGGTGGTGTCTGTGCTGATCGCCATTTTCGTGGTGAGCATGAGCGCCTCCGCCTTCCCGAGCGGGGTGGATCTGGTACGCGCCTTCTTCATCAACGTCTTCATGACCGCGGTCTTCTCGGCGCTGGCCTACTGGTGGATCTCCCGCTTCGAGAAGCGCCAGGCCCGCAAGCAGGCCACCGGCACCGCCGGCGGCAAGTTGGCCAAGCAGAGTTGAAGCACAAGGCTGGCCGGATCCGGTGGCCAGCCGGGCTTGCTTAATTTCCGGCAGATAAAGAGGGGTCGCTCAACTTTGCGCCTCCCGCTTATCGGGGTAAGCTGGGGATTCGTTTCAACAGGAGCTGTGCCACAGCTCCTGTTGTGTTTCCTGTCGTCCCCGATCACCGGCCCCGCGCGGGGACGGGATCTGCTTTCACCGGAGACCGCTCGTGCGTCTGGATCCCTTTACCTCTGTACTGATTGTGGTGGTCGCCCTGGCCTCCTTCTTCCCCTGCGAGGGGCAGGTGGCCGTCTGGTTCGGTCTGCTGACCAAGCTGGCGGTGGCGCTCTTGTTCTTCATGCATGGCGCCAAGCTGTCGCGCCAGAACCTGCTGGCGGGGCTCGGCCACTGGCGGCTGCATCTGGTGGTGATGGCCAGCACCTTCGTGCTGTTTCCGCTGCTGGGGCTCTTGCTCACGCCGCTGGTACCCCACTGGTTGAGCCCGGCCATCTACCTCGGTTTCCTCTACCTCTGTGCCCTGCCCGCCACCGTGCAGTCGGCCATCGCCTTCACCTCCATGGCCGGCGGCAATGTGTCGGCGGCGATGTGCAGCGCCTCGGCCTCCAGCATCCTCGGCATCTTCCTCTCGCCGGTGCTGGTGGGGCTGATGATCAATGTGCAGGGGGAGGGGGTCGATACCTGGCACTCCATTCAGGCCATCATGGTGCAGCTGATGCTGCCGTTTGTGGTGGGCCACCTGTCGCGCCCGCTCATCGGCCGCTGGGTCGACAGCCACCGGCCACTCATTGGCAAGCTTGACCAGAGTTCCATCCTGCTGGTGGTCTATGTGGCCTTCAGCGAGGCAGTGGTGCAGGGGATCTGGCATCAAGTAGGCTGGTACGATCTGGCCAGCATCGTGCTGCTGAGCTGCGTGCTGCTGGCGCTGGTGCTGGGCTGGAACATCTGGATCAGCCGCCGCCTCGGCTTCAACAGGGCGGACGAGATCACCATCGTCTTCTGCGGCTCGAAGAAGAGCCTGGCCAACGGGGTGCCGATGGCCAACGTCATGTTCCCGGCCACCAGCGTCGGGGTCATGGTGCTGCCGCTGATGATCTTCCACCAGATCCAGCTGATGGTGTGCGCCGTGCTGGCCCGTCGCTACCACGAGCAGGAGTCCGTGTCCCAGGTTCAGCAGGGGTAAGCGGTCCGGATAAAAAAGAGGGAGGCCATGGGCCTCCCTCTTTCGTTTGCCGCCTCGTCAGCGTTTGCGCCAGACGGTGAGCTGGGCCACCGTGTGCTGGTACTTGCGGGCGGTCTCGCGGATGACGAAGGGGACATCCCTCGGGGGCATCTGCTCCTCGAACTCCGCCGCCAGCAGCCGCTGTAGCGCCTGATAGGTGCCGAGGGCCTCGCCGTTCTCGCGCACACCGCCGAGCCAGTTGGCCTTGGGGGTGTAGTCGGTCAGCCAGGTGTAGGGGCTGGTGAGCACCAGCAGGCCGCCGCTGCGAAGGCGCGGAGCAATGTCCCGCAGGAAGCGGGCGGGTTCCCGCAGCCGATCGATCAGGTTGGAGGCGAGCACCAGGTCGTAGTCGCCGTACTTGGGCTTGAGGTTGCAGGCATCCCCCTGGCTGAAATGGATCCGCTCGCTCTGTTGGCGGCCGAGATCATGGCGGGAGAGCCGCGCCTCGCAATACTCCACCAGCTCCCCTTCCACCGGCACCGCGTAGCGGAAGCTGTCCTGGCTGGCGAGCGCCAGCGCCACGTCGATGAAGCGGGCCGAGTAGTCGACCCCGTCCACGTGGGCGAAGTGGCGCGCCAGTTCGAAGCTGGCACGGCCGGTGGCGCAGCCGATGTCGAGCGCCCGCTCATGGCGACCGCACAGCTCGCTGGCAAGGCCGGCCAGGGTCTGGGCATAGTTGGCGACCCCGAAGTGGGTCGGCCCGTACTGGAAGTCGAGATACTGAGCGACGAGCGTGTCGGTCTCGTAGGGGTTGACGACGACCGGCTCCTGATAGCGGGAGACCAGATAGCGGAAACCCGCATGCTGGAAGAAGTGACGGCGGAAGGCGTAGCGGGAGGACTTGAGCGCCTCGTTGCCGGTGCTGATCCAGCTGCCCCCCTTGATCAGAGTGTGTTTGCCGTCGAAGGTGGGTGTGGAGAAGTCGTCGTAGAGGGGATGCACCTTGAACCCCTCGAAGCCGTCGATGGCGGTGCTGGTCCATTGCCAGACGTTGCCCACCAGATCGAAGAAGCTGCCCTGCGGGCAGGCATCCACCGGACAGGACGACGCGAAGCGGGCCAGATTGATGTTGCCGGGCGCCTCGATCCAGTCCGGCTGATCGCCGGTCAGCTGTTCGCGCAGCAGCATCCACTCCGCCTCGCTCGGCAGCTGGACGGGCAGGCCGGTCTGGGCTGCCTGCCAGCGACAGAAGGCGGCGGCCTCCAGCTGGTTCACCTCCACCGGCCAGTCCCAGGGCATAGGGACCTGCTCGGTCATCAGCCGCAGTTGCAGTTGCTCGGGTTCGAGGGGATCGCCGACCCAGAAGGTGGGCATGCGGGCCCTGGCATACTGGCGCCAGCCCCAGCCTTCGTCATCCCACCAGGCGCGGTTCTCGTAGCCACCCGCCTGCACGAAGTCGAAAAATTCTGCGTTGCTCACCAGCATGCGGCTGGCCTGGAAGGGGGCCAGTTCGATGTGGCGCTCGCCGTATTCGTTGTCCCAGCCGTAGGTGGCGTCCTGTTTGCCGAGCCGCACCCGGCCGCCGGCCACCGGCAGCAGGGTGTTGGCGGGCACCTCGTCACGGCGATGGCGCGCCTCGGGGCACACCGGCCACTGGGGCTGGCTGCTCACCCAGGCCAGCGGCAGCTGGCGGATCAGCACGCTGGAGGTCTCGAGGTGGATGCGTTCGTGCTCTATCCCCATCAATATGACCCAGGCCGGGCTCTGCCAGTCGATGGGCAGGGTGAGCGGCATCCGTTCGATGAAATCACACACCAGGGCGCGCACCTGGCCGCGATAGTCGCGCAGCTCGCTGACGGCGGGCCAGTCGTAGTGGGTCTCGTCCAGATCGTCCCAGCTCATCTCGTCCACCCCGATGGCGACCATGGCCTCGATGCGGGCGTCGAGCCGACCCTCGATGAGGCGGGCCGCCAGCAGCTTGTTGATGAAGAAGGCGGCGGTGTGGCCGTAGTAGAAGATGAGCGGGTGGCGCAGGGGGATCGCCTTGTCAAACCAGGCGCGTTCGTCGGCCAGGCAGTCGAACAGTGAGTCGTAGAGATCGAAGGTCTGGCAGAAGTAGGCGAGCAGCTCGCGGCGCTTGTGTTCGGGATCGCTGCCGGTCAGCAGCGGGGTACGGGTCGGTTCCGGCAGGCCGGTGGCGGTGGAATAGAGAAGAGTGGCTTGGGTCACGCTCTGACTCCTTGTTGGCAGTGAAGACTGACAAGACAGTGGTAATGGCATTACCGCAATGGAGAGCTTTGTACGCACAAGGTACCACTATTGGCTCAACAGACCGGCTCGGCAACCAAAAACTTCCACGGCTTGTCAGCATAGCGACCCCGCGAACGGCTCGCCAATCGGTCGTCCACCTGCCCGTTCGGGGATGGTCAGATTCGCCAGATTATGGTCTGAATGACTCTCCACTTGTTGTGCTCATGTGGCGTAAAAATAGATATTTTATTTTAAATCATGCAGTTGATTAACTGGCGCAGGCTTTGCACTGGATGCTGACCAAGGGGCCACGACTGGCCAATACACAATGAGGAGAGTGGCGATGAAATGGATGATGGGCGTGGTGCTGGCGGTCGGACTCAGCGGGTGCAGCTGGCTGGATGATACCCGGGTGAGCGGGGCGGGGGCCGTGATCGAGCAGCAGCACGGGGTGGGCCGGCAGGTGACCCGGGTGCTGGCCGGGGTGCCTGCCAGCGTCCATCTGGTGGCCGGCGAGCCGCGCGGATTGCGCATCCGTGGGCAGGAGAACCTGCTGCCCTACCTGGTGCTGAGCGAGCGGGGCGACAAGCTGGAGATCGAGGTGAAGGACGGTTACCGGCTCGACCCGACCGAGCCGCTGGAGATCACCATCACCCTGCCCGCGCTCCATGAGCTGGCGCTGGCAGGGGTCGCCAACGGCGAGCTGCGCGGCTTCAAGGGGGAGGCGCTGGTGCTGTCGGTGGCCGGGGTCGGTGACATCATCGCCGACGGGCTCGAGCTGGATCGGCTGGAGGGCAACATCGCGGGCGCAGGCAGCCTGGATCTGGGGAACAGCACGGCCAGGGCCGTCGAGCTCAACATCGCTGGCTCGGGGGATGTGCTGGGGGCCGAGCTGAAGGGACGTGAGGTGGAGGTCAATATCGCCGGCAGCGGCGACGTGGAGGTCAGGGCCCAGGATCGGCTCAAGGTGGGCATCGCCGGCTCGGGCTCGGTCAGCTACTGGGGCGATCCCGTGCTGCAGAGCGAGATCGCCGGCTCCGGCGAGGTGAGCCGGCAGGGCAGCTGACTGGTTTTGTCCACCGACCAGAAAAAAACAGGCCCGTCACGGGCCTGTTTCGATCAGAGGTGGCGGGCGTGAAAGCGCAGGTGCGCCTCGATGAAGCTCGCCACGAAGTAGTAGCTGTGGTCGTACCCAGGGTGGCGGTTGAGCTCCAGCGGCCACTCCTTGCCGGCGGCCGCATCGGCCAGAGCGTCGATGTGCAGCTGTTCGGCCAGGAAGGGATCGTCCAGCCCCACGTCCACCAGGGTCGGCAGCGGCGTCACCGGGTGGTGGCGCAGCAGCTGGCAGGCGTCCCACTCCTGCCACAGCAAGGGGTTGTTGCCGAGGTAGGCGCCGAGCGCCTTCTGACCCCAGGGGCAGCGGCTCGGGTGGCTGATGGGGCTGAAGGCCGACACCGAGCGGTAGCGACCGGGTTCGCGCAGGGCGGCGATGAGCGCCCCGTGGCCGCCCATGGAGTGGCCGCTGATGGCGCGTTTCGTCGAGACCGGGAAGTGGGTCTCGATGAGCTCGGGCAGCTCGCGGGTGACGTAGTCGTACATCTGGTAGTGATCGCGCCAGGGATGCTGGGTGGCGTTGACGTAGAAGCCGGCGCCCATGCCGAGATCGTAACCGGGGTCGTCCGCGACGTCTTCACCGCGCGGGCTGGTGTCCGGCGCTACCAGGGCGATACCGAGCTCGGCGGCGATGCGCTGGGCGCCCGCCTTCTGCATGAAGTTTTCATCGGTGCAGGTGAGGCCGGAGAGCCAGTAGAGCACGGGTACCTTCTGGCCGGTGAGGGCCTGGGGCGGCAGATAGATGGCGAAGCGCATCTCGCAACCCAGCACCTCGGAGGCGTGGCTGTAGCGCTTGTGCCAGCCGCCGAAGCTCTTGTTGCTGCTGATTATGTCCAGATTCATCGGGGGAACTCCTGCACCCCGCCCACGGTGGCGGGCGGGGTGATCATGCTCAGTAGTGGATGACGCTGCGAATGCTCTTGCCTTCGTGCATCAGATCGAACGCCTCGTTGATCTGCTCAAGTCCCATGGTGTGGGTGATGAAGTCGTCCAGCTTGAACTCGCCCTGCATGTAGCGCTGCACGTAGCTCGGCAGCTCGCTACGACCGCGCACGCCGCCGAAGGCGCTGCCGCGCCAGACCCGGCCGGTGACCAGCTGGAACGGACGGGTGCTGATCTCCTGGCCGGCGCCGGCCACGCCGATGATGACCGACTCGCCCCAGCCTTTGTGGCAGCACTCCAGCGCCGCGCGCATCACCTTGACGTTGCCGATGCACTCGAACGAGAAGTCGACGCCGCCGTCGGTGAGCTCGACGATCACCTCCTGGATGGGCTTGTCGTAGTCGTTCGGGTTGATGCAGTCGGTGGCGCCCAGCTTGCGGGCCAGTTCGAACTTGCTCTCGTTGATGTCGATGGCGATGATGCGGCCGGCCTTGGCCAGACGAGCGCCGATCACTGCGGAGAGGCCGATGCCGCCCAGCCCGAAGATGGCGACGCTCTCACCCTCTTTCACCTTGGCGGTGTTCATCACGGCGCCGATGCCGGTGGTGACGCCGCAGCCGAGCAGACAGACCTCTTCCAGCGGGGCGGCCGGGTCCACCTTGGCGATGGAGATCTCGGGCAGTACCGTGTACTCGCTGAAGGTGGAGGTGCCCATGTAGTGATAGATGGGCTGGCCATCCTTGGAGAAGCGGGTGGTGCCGTCCGGCATCAGCCCCTTGCCCTGGGTGGCGCGGATCTTCTGGCACAGGTTGGTCTTGCCGGATTTGCAGAACTTGCACTCGCCGCACTCGGGGGTGTAGAGCGGGATCACGTGATCGCCAACCTTGACGCTGGTGACGCCCTCGCCGACGGATTCGACGATGCCGCCCCCCTCGTGACCCAGGATGCAGGGGAAGACCCCTTCCGGATCTTCACCGGAGAGGGTGAAGGCATCGGTGTGGCAGACGCCGGTCGCGACGATGCGCACCCGCACTTCGCCGGCTTGGGGCGGCATGACCTCGACTTCTTCGATGGAGAGGGGCTGGCCCGGGCCCCAGGCGATGGCGGCCTTACACTTGATGCTTTGAACCTGTGCCATGACGGATGTCCTTATTGTTGAGCAGGGTGAGGAGAATGGGTTCGGACATCCAGTGTAGTTTCCCGCTTATTTGGTGATAATAAGGCAAAATCTGAAATCACTTTTACAGACAGGTAATAATGTTCGGCTGGGAAGGGATCTGTGAATTTGTCAGCGTGGCGGAGCAGGGGGGATTTACCCCGGCGGCGCGCAAGCTGGGGGTGTCGGTGGCGCAAGTCAGCCGGCAGGTGGCACAGCTGGAGGATCGGCTGCAGGCCAAGCTGCTGCTGCGCACCACCCGTCAGGTGCGGCTCACCGAGCTCGGCGAGATCTATTATCGCCACTGTCGCCAGCTGCTGGACAACCTCTACGAGGCGGAGCTGGCGGTGGGGCGTCATCAGGCGGTGCCGCAGGGCACCCTGCGCATCACGGCCCCGGTCTCCTACGGCGAGAGCCGCATCGCCCCGCTGGTGAACGACTTCATGGTGCGCTTTCCCCAGCTGGAGGTGACCCTCAACCTCACCAACCAGCTGCTGGATCTGGTGCACGAGGGTTACGATCTGGCACTGCGACTCGGCCACCTCAAGGACTCCAGCCTGGTGGCGCGCAAGCTGGCGCAGCGGGTGCCCTATGTGTGCGCCTCGCCCGCCTACACCGCCCGCCACGGCATGCCCAACAGCCTCTCCGAGCTCACCCGCCACACCTGCCTGGTGGGCAACAGCGACGAGTGGCACTTCACCCTGGATGGCCGCTCCCACAGCGTGCGGGTGCACGGCCTGCTGCACTGCAACAGCGGCCACGCCCTGCTGGATGCGGCGCTCAAGGGGATCGGCATCATCCAGCTGCCGGACTACTACGTGAGCGACCACCTGGCCCAAGGCGAGCTTATCGAGCTGCTGCCCGAGCTGCGGGCGCCGGCGGAGGGGATCTGGGCCCTCTATCCCCACAACCGCCACCTCTCCCCCAAGGTGCGGCTGCTGGTGGACTATCTGACGGAGCGGCTGAGCGATCCCCATCAGCCCGCGCTGGTGCGCCCCGTTGGCTGAGTTCAGCTGAATAAAAAAGGTTCTTCGCGGGATCTTGGGGAAGTGGAAGTTGACAGACAGGGTGCTGGTAAACTGGCTGTCTCCAAACACACCACCACCATCACCCTGCTGTCGCCGTGCATCATATTGATATTGCCTCCTTCTGGCCAGGTTATACCGTCATCGCCCAAGCGCTTTCTGCCAACCATCACACCCTGTTTACCCTTGAGCCTCGCGCCGACCTGTTGCCCCGTTGTCGCCGATGCCTGCAACCCACGCCATTGATCCACGACCAACGTATCCGCCGGGTGCGTGAGCGAGACCTATTTGACCGACAAGTCTGGTTACAACTGCCTGTTCGCCGCGTCGACTGTCTGCGCTGTGGTCGCGTCAGTGAACATATCGACTGGCTCCCCTCTGGCTCCCGCCTCACCCGGCGCATGCAGTGCTGGATTGAAGCGCTCGTTCAGTACCTCCCCATCCGCCATGTCAGCCAGCTCACCGGGGTCGGTTGGCACACCATCAAGGAGATCGACAAGCGCCGTTTGCAGACCAGTGTGGGCACCATCGAACTTGGGGAGGTGCGGCGGCTGGTGATGGATGAGTTTGCCCTGCACAAGGGACACCGCTATGCCACCGTGATCATGGATGCCGAGCGAACCCGCGTCCTGTGGGTGGGGCACGGCAACAGCCGGGCCGCTATCCGTCCCTTCTTCGAGCAGCTCGGCGAGCGATGCCAGCAGATTGAGGCGGTGGCGATGGACATGAACACGGCGTTCGACCTGGAGGTGAAGCAACACTGCCCGCAGGCGGAGGTGGTCTACGACCTGTTCCACGTGGTGGCTCGCTATGGCCGAGAGGTGGTGGACCGGGTGCGAGTGGAGCAGGCGAATGCACTGAAAAGCGATAAACCGGCGCGAAAAGTGGTCAAAAGTGCGCGTTGGTTGCTGCTACGTAATCGGGCGAAGCTGAGTGAAAAACAGGATGTGAAGTTGCAGGAGCTGTTGGCGGCGAATCAACCGCTGGCGATGGTGTACGTGCTGAAAGAGGCGTTGAAGGGCATCTGGTATGCGCCGAGCGTGTGGGAAGGATGGCGACGATGGCGGAGCTGGATGCGGCAGGTGAAGGAAAGCGGGCTAGCGCCGCTGCAACGATTTGGTCGAAATTTATCGAAATATATGCGGGGGATCCTGGCGAGTGCAAACTACCCGATGCACACGAGTGTGCTGGAAGGGGTGAACAACAAGATCAAAGTGATAAAGCGTATGGCATATGGATTTAGGGACTCAGAATACTTTTTTCTGAAAATCAAGGCGGCCTTCCCCGGAAAGCCGCGATGAACCATAAAAAAGGCCCGCATGTGCGGGCCTTTTGCATGGCATGAAGGGCGGACTATTCCCGCTCTTTGACGTAGGGGGTACCGAGCGCCTTGGGTGCCACCGCCTTGCCGATGAAGCCGGCCAGCAGGAACACGGTCAGGATGTAGGGCAGCGCCTCGATGGCCTGCACCGGGATCGGGAAACCGCCGATGCTGACCCCTTGCAGCCGGATGGCGACCGCATCGAGGAAGCCGAACAGCAGGCAGGCCGCCATGGCGTTCCAGGGACGCCACTTGCCGAACACCAGCGCCGCCAGCGCCATGAAGCCCTTGCCCGCGCTCATGTTGGGGATGAACTGGGCAGTCTGGGCCACCGCCAGGTAGGTGCCGCCGATGCCGGCCAGCAGGCCGCCGATGATGAGCGCGGTGTAGCGCATGCGCACCACAGAGATACCGGCGGTATCGACCGCTGCCGGTGCCTCGCCCACCGCCCGCAGGCGCAGGCCGAAGCGGGTACGGAACAGCACCCACCAGGCCAGCGGCACGGCGGCGAACGCCACGTACTCCAGCAGGGAGTGGCCGCTCAGCAGCTCGCTGTAGAGCTGGCCAACGACAGGCACGTCATACAGCTCCTTGGCATAGGGCAGGTCGATGGGGGCGAAGCGGGCCGCGCCGGACAGTGCCGGGGTCTGACCGCCTTGATCAAACCAGTAACGACCCAGGGTGACGGTCAGGCCGGCCGCCAGGATGTTGATGGCCATGCCGCTCACCACCTGATCACCACGGTGGGTGATGGTGGCAAAGCCGTGCATCAGGGCGAACAGGATGGAGACACCCACCCCGGCACCCAGCCCAATCCAGGCAGAGCCGGAGACGGCTGCCGCCGCCGCGCTGGCGAACGCCGCCGCCAGCAGTTTGCCCTCCAGGGCGATGTTGACCACCCCGGAGCGCTCGCAGAACATGCCGGCCATGGCCGCCAGGATCAGCGGTGGCGCGGTGCGGATGGTAGCATCCAGCATCAGGATCAATATTTCAAACATGGCTTATGCTCCCTTCTGCTCGCAGAACATTCCTGTCATCCATGGCCGCCAGAATGAGTGGTGGCGCGGTACGGATGGTGGCATCCAGCATCAGGATCAGAATT
Source organism: Aeromonas sp. FL131 (assembly GCF_049860615.1). Lineage (NCBI taxonomy): Bacteria > Pseudomonadati > Pseudomonadota > Gammaproteobacteria > Aeromonadales > Aeromonadaceae > Aeromonas > Aeromonas sp. FL131. The sequence goes on along the minus strand of NZ_CP187595.1, from coordinate 4,202,619 downwards.
TCGAACATGATCAGGCCCCCTTGACTTGCGCAGAGCGGTTGGCAAACGCCAGATAGAGCTGCTCGATGCGCGGACGCATCATGTGCTCAAGGGCGCCACAGAAGAGGATCACCAGACCCTGCAACACCACCACTATGTTGCGGTCCACCCCGAACTCGAAGCTGAGCTCGGCGCCGCCCTGATAGAGGAAGCCGAACAGCAGGCTGGCGATGATGACGCCGACCGGGTGGTTGCGCCCCATCAGCGCCACCGCAATGCCGGTGAAGCCGAAGCCTTCCACGAAGTTGAGCTTGATCTGGTGCAGTTCACCCTGCAGCACGTTGAGGGCGAAGAAGCCCGACAGCATGCCGGAGATCACCATGGCCAGGATCACCACCTTGGGATAGGAGATACCGGCATAGGCGGACGCACTCTGGCTGGCGCCGACCGAGCGGATCTCGTAGCCCCAGCGGGTATGCCAGATGAAGACCCACACCAGGGCCGCGCAGAGCAGTGCCCAGAAGAAGCTGATGTTGAGCGGGCTGTTCGACATTTCCATGCCGAATGCTCCCGCCAGTTCGCTCATCTTCGGCAGCCAGCTCGCCTCGGCAAACACCTTGCTCTCGGTGGCCATGGAGCCCGCCGGCTTGAACACCTCGACCAGCAGGTAGGCCATCAGGGAGGCGGCGATGAAGTTGAACATGATGGTGGTGATGACGATGTGGCTGCCGCGCTTGGCTTGCAGCCAGGCCGGGATGAAGGCCCAGGCCGCACCGAACAGGCCGCCGGCGATGATGGCCAGCGGTAGCAGCAGGGCGAACGGCAGGGAATCACCCAGCAGCAGACAGACCAGACCGACGCCGAGGCCGCCGATATAGGCCTGCCCCTCGCCACCGATGTTGAACAGACCGGCGTGGAAGGCCACCGCCACCGACAGACCGGTAAAGATGAAGCCGGTCGCGTAGTAGAGGGTGAAACCGACCCCTTCACCGGTGCCGAAGGCGCCGTACCACATGATCTCGGCGGCATCGACCGGGTTGATGTCGAGGTAGTAGAACAGGATGGCCGACACCAGGAAGGCCAGCAGGATGTTGACCGCGGGCAGTACGCCCACGGAAATCCAGGCAGGAATACGTGCTTGGCTCATGGGCGAGCCTCCTTGGCAATCTGGTCGGAGACGGGGGGGTTGACCATCAGCAGGCCGAATCCGTTACAAGTGGCTGTGACCTTCATGATGTGGCTCCTTGTGATTGGCTTGCCGCCACCTCGTCAGGAACTATGTTTGCCATCATCAGACCGATGGTGCGTTCATCCGCCTTGGCGGCATCCAGCTCACCGACGATGCGACCGTCGGCGATGACCAGGATGCGATCAGAGAGGCTCATGATCTCGTCCAGCTCCACCGAGACCAGCAACACGGCTTTGCCCTTGTCGCGCATGGCGATGATCTGCTGGTGGATGTACTCGATGGCGCCGATGTCGACCCCGCGGGTCGGCTGGCCGATCAGCAGCACATCCGGGTCCTGCTCCACTTCCCGGGCGATCACCAGCTTCTGCTGGTTGCCGCCGGAGAAGTTGGCGGTCTTGTGCTCGGGATGGGGCGGGCGCACGTCCCACTTGTCCATCTTGGCCTGGCAATCCTGCAGGATCGCCTCCTTGTTCTGCAGCCAGCCCTTGTTGTACTGGGGGCGGCGGTGATAGCCAAGGATAAAGGCCTCTTTCGCCTCGAAGCGGTTGATCAGCCCCATCTTGTGTCTGTCTTCCGGCACGTGGCCGAGACCGAAGTTGCGCACCCGCTCCGGGTCGGCCGGGTGGCTCACGCTCACTTCGTGGGCCTGACCGCCGCCGGTGATGGTGAAGCTGCCCTTGCTGGGTTTGAGGATGCCGCCGAGCAGGCTGAGCAGCTCGGACTGGCCGTTGCCGGAGACGCCGGCGATGCCGACCACTTCACCGGCCCGCACCTCGAAGCTGACGGATTTGACCCGCTCCACCCTGGCGTCGTCCACATAGCTGAGGCCATCGACCTTGAGCTTGGCGTCGCCCGGCTGGGTCGGCCCCTTGTCGACCTTGAGGCGCACCTTGCGGCCCACCATCAGTTCGGCCAACTGCTCCTTGTCGGTATCCTTGGTGGCGACGTGGGCCACCATTTCACCCCGGCGCATGATGGAGACCTGATCCGTGATGGCCAGGATCTCGCGCAGCTTGTGGGTGATGAGGATGATGGTGGCGCCCTGATCGCGCAGCTTCTTGAGCACCTCGAACAGATGATCCGCCTCTTGCGGGGTCAGAACCCCGGTCGGCTCGTCCAGGATCAGGATGCGGGCGCCGCGATAGAGCGCCTTGAGGATCTCGACCCGCTGTTGCAGGCCCACCGGCAGATCCTCGACCTTCTCGTGCAGCGGCACTTCGAGACCATAGTCCCGTGCCAGTTCGCCCAGCAGCTTTTCGGCCGCCGCCAGGCTCTTGCCCAGGTGCCAGCCGTTTTCCGCGCCGAGGATGACGTTTTCCAAAACCGTGAAGTTGTTCACCAGCATGAAGTGCTGGTGCACCATGCCCACGCCTGCGGCAATCGCATCTTGTGAGCCATGGGGTTTGAACGGGTTGCCGTCGATGAACATCTCGCCTTTGTCGGCGTGGTAGAAACCGTAGATGATGCTCATCAGGGTCGACTTGCCGGCGCCATTTTCGCCGACGATACCGTGAATGCTGCCTTTACGAACCTTAAGGTCGATCTGCTTGTTGGCGTACACTTCGCCAAACCGCTTATCGATACCCCTTAATTCGATGGCATAGCGATCTGTCTGGTCCATGATGCAGTCCTTGCGGGTCATGAAAAGAGACTAAAAACCGGCCCGTGCGGGCCGGTCGTTGGGTTGAGAGTAGTAGCGGTTACTCAGTATTTGCAGGTGCTGTCGCTCATGTAGTCGTGCACCTTGACCTTGCCGGAGATGATTTCAGCCTTGATGGCGTCCACCTTGGCTTTCATCTCGGGGGTGATCAGCTTCTCGTTGTCTTTGTCGAGTGCCCAATCCACACCACCCTCGGCCAGGCCCAGGTTCTTGATGCCCGGTTTCCAGGTGCCCTTGGCGGCGTCATCCCAGGTCTGGTAGGCGGCCAGGCCAACCGACTTGACCATGGAGGTCAGCATGGTGCCCGGTTGCAGGTGGTTCTGGTTGGAATCCACGCCGATGGCCAGCTTGCCTTCGTCCTTGGCGGCCTGGTAAACACCGATGCCGGTACCGCCGGCGGCGGCATAGACTACGTCGGCGCCCTTGGCGAACTGGGACTTGGCCAGTTCGGCACCCTTGGCCGGGTCAGCAAACGCCGCCGGGGTGGAGCCGGTCATGTTTTGGAACACTTCGATCTTCGGATTGACGTACTTGGCACCCTGCTCGTAGCCGCACTCGAACTTGCGGATCAGCGGGATGTCCATGCCGCCCACGAAGCCGACCTTGCCGGTCTTGGAGGCGATGGCAGCCAGGGCGCCCACCAGGAAGGAACCTTCATGCTCCTTGAAGATGACGGACTGGACGTTCGGCTTGTCGACCACCATGTCGATGATGGTGAACTGGGTTTTCGGGAACTCGGTCGCTACTTTCTCTACCGCGGAACCCATGTTGAAGCCGACGGCAACGATCGGGCCGTTGCCACGGCTGGCCAGACGACGCAGACCCTGCTCACGCTGGGCTTCGTTCTGGGGTTCGAACTCCTTGACCTTGACGCCTTTGTCTTTGTTGTAGACTTCGACGCCATTGCGGAACACGGCTTCGTTGAACGACTTGTCGAATTTGCCTGCGGTGTCGTAGATGACTGCGGGCTGGGAGGCTGCCTGGGCAGACAGGGCAGCGAGAGTGAGGGCGGCAACGGTGGCCAGCTTGAGCACTTTAGTCACGATCGTATCCTTGATTGTTATGTGAGGGTCCACAACCTGCCGGGGCAGGCCATAAAGCACGCTGGCTAACTGTAAGTGAGCCATGGTGTGGGTCAAGGAGATCATAAAGGAAAAACGTTTGCGTTAACGGTTTGAAATATAAGCACATCGCTTTATAAGTGGTTGTTTTGATGCCTGTTTTCAGATTTAAATTCTGTGAATAATTGGCTCCAAATGACATTTCTGTTTGTATTCATAAGGTTATAAGCAAGCGTTTTCTTAAAATTGTACAAAAAGTGGCTTCCAATGGTGCCGGCTGATGGATTTTTCTCGGTTGGAACGCCTCATCCTCGGTGGCACGAAACCGGCTTGCAGCGATCACCGACAAGCCGATTTGGTCTGTGGCGCCGCAGGTCGTATAATCCCCGCCTGTATAAATAAACAGGAGTGGTGATGGACGTTTCAACCCTGCTCGACGGGCTCAATGACAAGCAAAGAGACGCGGTGGCGGCCCCCCGTTGCAACCTGCTGGTGCTGGCCGGTGCCGGTTCGGGCAAGACCCGGGTGCTGGTGCACCGTATCGCCTGGCTGATGCAGGTGGAACGCTGTTCACCCTTCTCCATCATCGCGGTGACCTTTACCAACAAGGCGGCGGCCGAGATGCGCGGCCGGGTCGAAAAAGTGATCGGTGACGGCGTGCGCGGCATGTGGATCGGCACCTTCCACGGCATCGCCCACCGCTTGCTGCGGGCCCACCATCTGGATGCGGGGCTGCCGCAGGATTTCCAGATCCTCGACTCCGACGACCAGTACCGCCTCATTCGCCGGGTGCTCAAGGCGCTCAACCTCGACGAGAAGCACTGGGCCCCCCGCGCCGTGATGGGCTACATCAACGGCAAGAAAGACGAGGGGCTGCGCCCCGGCGACATCGACCTTTACGGCGACCCCGTCACCCGCACCTATCAGCAGATCTACAAGACCTATCAAGAGACCTGCGATCGCTCCGGGCTGGTGGACTTCGCAGAACTCCTGCTGCGCGCCCACGAGCTGTGGCTCAACAAGCCGCACATCCTCGAGCACTACCGCGACCGCTTCCAGAACATCCTGGTGGACGAGTTCCAGGATACCAACGGCATCCAGTACGCCTGGCTGCGGATGCTGGCCGGCGACAGCGGCAAGGTGATGATCGTCGGCGACGATGACCAGTCCATCTACGGCTGGCGCGGCGCCAAGATCGAGAACATCCAGCGCTTTCTGACCGACTACCAGGGCGCCGAGACAATTCGCCTCGAGCAGAACTACCGCTCCACCGCCAACATCCTGAAAGCCGCCAACTGCGTCATCGCCAACAACGCCGAGCGCCTTGGCAAGGAGCTGTGGACCGAAGGGGCCGAGGGCGAGCCGATTTCGCTGTACGCCGCCTTCAACGAGGTGGACGAAGCCCGCTTCGTGGTTGGCCGCCTCAAGGACTGGAAGGAAAAGGGCGGCCTCTTGGCCGACTGCGCCATCCTCTATCGCTCCAACGCCCAGTCCCGGGTGCTGGAAGAGGCGCTGATGCAGGACGCCATGCCCTACCGCATCTACGGCGGCTTGCGCTTCTTCGAGCGGCAGGAGATCAAGGATGCCATGGCCTACCTGCGGCTTATCAACAACCGTGGCGACGACGCCAGCTTCGAGCGGGTAGTCAACACTCCGACCCGCGGCATCGGCGATCGCACCCTCGAAATCCTGCGCAATAACGCTCGCGATCAGGGCCAGAACCTGTGGCAGTCCGCCAAGACGCTACTGAACGACAAGGTGCTGACCGGCCGCGCCGGCAACGCGGTGCGTGGCTTCGTGGATCTGATCGATGCGCTGGAGGAGCAGGTCTCCCTGCTGCCGCTGCACCAGCAGGCGGACATCGCCATCCAGCACTCCGGCCTCAAGGCCATGTATCTGGCGGAAAAAGGCGAGAAATCCCAGGCGCGGGTAGAGAACCTGGACGAACTGGTCACCGCCTGCCGCCAGTACCAGCGCCCGGACGAGCTGGAAGACATGAGCGATCTCTCCGCCTTCCTCGCCCACGCGGCGCTGGAATCCGGCGAGAATCAGGCGGACGAATATGCCGACGCGGTGCAGCTGATGACCTTGCACAGCGCCAAGGGGCTGGAATTCCCGCTGGTGCTGCTGGTCGGCGTCGAAGAAGGGATGTTCCCCAGCCAGCAATCCACCGAGGAGTCGGGCCGGCTGGAGGAGGAGCGGCGCCTCTGTTATGTCGGCATGACCCGCGCCATGGAGAAGCTCTACATCTGTTATGCCGAGAGCCGCCGCATCTACGGCCGCGAGATGTTCCACAAGCCGAGCCGCTTTATCCGCGAGATGCCCGCCGAGTGTCTGGAAGAGATCCGGCTGCGCACTCAGGTCAGCAGGCCCACCCAGTACGGCCGTTTCAGCCAGAACGAGGTGCAGCAGAGTTTCGACGCCAGCGGCATCAAGCTCGGCCAGCGGGTGCTCCATCCGAAATTTGGCGAAGGCATAGTGCTGAACTTCGAAGGGGTCGGCCAGCAGAGCCGGGTGCAGATCCAGTTCGACGACGTCGGCGCCAAGTGGTTGGTAACAGCGTATGCCAGATTGGAAGCGCTTTGATTTTTCCCGCTCTTGATGCAACCAACCCGGCTTAGGCCGGGTTGGTCATATCAGTCATCGCGGACATCTTATCAAATATGCAGCGTTACTCAGACCAATGACTACTCCAGAGAGTAGCGCTCTATTAAATTACCTCGATTCGGAAGTGATAATATCCTTTACAACATATTCATAAAACCTTACGCCTTTATCGTTGAGATAAGCCCCACCAAAATTACCAAACGTCGAAGCACCTGAAGGCAGAATCAACAGTCCAGACATAATTAGAGGTTGATAATCTATGTCCGCTCCACGCTGCCAAATATTTTGTTTTTCTGCCTCATTAGTTGTAGATTCCATTTCTGACCAGTAATTATAAAAATCTTTCAGCCTAGGGAATCCCTCTACCGGATGAATATTTTCAATGCTAAACATTAAAGAGTTATATTCGTGTGTTGTAAAATGATTATGCACGAACGTCTCTATAAAAAGCTTTCCCAACAGCTTGGCTTTTAATTCGTCATGATAACGTTCGATATAGACGATTGTGTTTTCAATGATATTATCTGTTATCTCATGAGAAAATTTTAAAACATCTATCGATGCTATACCATCCACTTCATCTTCATATACCTGTCCAATAAATGCAGCGTACTTCCTTATAAATAGCATGTTACCAATAGATTGTTTTAAATCCTTTGATGCAATAATCCATTTTATTATTGGGATTTCTTTTAACAATGCCTCATTATCACTCAAAAATGATAGAGATTCGTCTAAACCCAATTCCGTTATATCAACAAGAGCATCCTTAGTTTTCTCCGTTAAAAGCGGAGCTAAATTTTTATTAGCTTTCAATTTCACCACCATATAGATAAAGGTGCAACCTGATGGAATGACTTAACTAGATGGTATTCTAGAGTGATCGTATTCATCGTTGCGATTTATTATCTGTGCTAAGCCATCCATCGCTGGCATTATTTCCTGTATAATCTCATCGAATCCAGATGCTATAAATGAATTTCCCAAAGACAGACATCTTAAATATGTAGCAGATGCAAGATTATAAATGGCAAGTCGTTTGTTCTCTTGCATCATGAAATTAATAGCGCTATTTCTGGTAGAGCTTTCCCTATCAGATAAGGCTATAAGATTGACCATATCATCGGAAAAAGAGTGCACAGAGTCACACAATGGTACGTAGTAAGAGTGGTAAGGATTTTCCCATTCAATAGCTTGAAAAAGACGCTTAACTCCAGGATAAGGCGGAGCATCAGGCCATTTGTCATTGAAATGTTCAACCAACTGTTTCCCTAGCCTAATTCTTTCTTGTGCAGCAGGGTTTTCAAAACCTTTTGATTGGAGATACGAAAGCCAATTCTCGCCATTTTTTATAAGCATCTTTTTGGAGTCCCTGAGCAAGGACTGAGCATTTTTGCCATTATCAATAGCAATATAATTCTGGTTTGCGGACTGCTCTATAATCACTTGTAATGACCCACTGAAATCCTGCTCAGGTCATAATGAGTGGAGATCACAGACATGAGCATCACGATGGACGAAGAAATCAAACGTTGGACGGCCAAGCGCAAGTCCGCCTTGGTCATGGAAATCATTCAGGGCAAGACCACCGTCGCCGAAGCGGCTCGAGCCTTTGATTTGCCGCCCTCCGAGATTGAAGAATGGGTAGATGACGCCAAACGGGGCATGGAAAACGCCTTACGGGCCAAGCCACTGGATATTCGCGAGCAGTACGAGAAGCAGCTCAAGGAACTCCAGGAAGCTTATGGCGAGGCCATGCTGGAGTTACGCGCCAGAAAAAAGCTGGCCTCCCTGCTGGGCGAGGACGACAGATAGTCGCCGATGTTCAGCAGGGATTACGCGCAGAAGGTATTGATGTCTCCGTCAGCAAGCTCTGCCGCTGGTTTGGCCTGCCGCGTCGTAGTTGGTACTACCGCAGCGTCAAGGCCGCGCCCAAGCTTCAGGAGCATCTGGTCACCCCGATCAAAAACATGATTGAGGAGAACCCATCGTTCGGTTACCGGACGGTTGCAGCCCTGTTGGGGTTCAACAAGAACACGGTACAGCGCATCTTCCAGCTCAAGGGCTGGCAAGTTCGCAAGCGTCCGGTTGGGTTTCGCCCCCGGATCCAGGCCCTGCCTTCGGTGGCCTCAGCGCCCAACCAACGCTGGGCGACGGACCTATGCCGGATCTGGGCTGGTCGCGATGGCTGGTGTTCCTTGGCGCTGGTGATTGATTGCCATACCCGTGAACTACTGGGATGGCATCTCTCGCGCAGTGGTAAATCGAAAACGGCCGAGGCAGCGCTGGAGCAAGCCTTAATTGCTCGCTTCGGCAGCTTGGGACGAGTTGCATCGCCGTTTTTGTTACGTAGCGACAATGGGTTGGTGTTTACCAGCCGCAACTACACAGCACTGGTGAAGAGCTATGGGTTGCAGCAGGAGTTCATCACGCCGTACACGCCGGAACAAAACGGCATGGTCGAGCGGGTGATCAGAACGCTCAAGGAGCAGTGTGCCCATCGGCAGAGGTTCGAGACCTTGCAGCATGCCAGTCGGGTGATTGGCGACTGGATCCAGTTTTACAACCAGAAGCGTCCTCACCAGGCGCTAAAGATGAAAACACCGGCGCAGGCCTATGCCGAAGCCGCTTAGTTGTGCAGGAACGGCTGGGTCATTACACACTCTTGTTAGAACCTCAACAACAGATAGCCGATTTGATTTCAAACTATCACATGCTTGGGAACTTAGTTCATTCAATACTGTAAAGTATTGATTAATCACCAACCTCTGCTCTTTACTTTTTATATTATCAATTTTCGCCTTATGCCTTAAATATATATTATGACAAAGAAAATTAATATCAGTAATAGCTCCAATATCTTCATTCATATTGAACTTATATTCTTTAAACATTTAATAACCCGCTGTGAATTTTATGAAAATACAGCATCTAAATAGCTGTTCAGAAGAGTGGGAATATGGGTTCCCACCTTTTGGCTGCGGCGTAGCTGTTAAGGCTACGCCGTATTTGTTAGGTGAAGACATCTGGTCACTTAACCAGCTTGCTCTCCATCACCCCTTGCTTGCCCTCCTCTTCGCTGACCTGACTCAGCTTGGAGCGGGCCATCAGCAGGCCCATCTTGACCTCCTGCCATACGTAGTAGTTTTTGCCCGCCTCGGTGCTGAGGGTCAGAGTGGCATCGTTCTCCGACTTGGAGGTGATGGTGTGGCTGCCCGGCGTCACCTGCTTGAGGATATAGCTGTGGGCTACGGTATCACCGACCGCCACGCCATCCACCAGCACTGGCATTTTGACAGCCGTGCCGAAGGTCTCGTTGCGATAGATATAGAGGTTGGCCGCATCTTTGGGCGCCACAAACTGCTTGGCCTGCGCATCTGCGGTGGCATCGGCCATGGGTACGGAAGCACAACCGGAAAGCAGGGCTGTCGACAGCAGGGCAGCACTCATCAATATTTGCCTGAACATAGTGGTTTGGTTTGAGTGAGTTAACGGGGTTTAAAGGTTCGCATGAGGCTTTGTTACCGGGCAACTACTCAAACCACCGCCGGTGTGACGGGATTCAATATTCCGGCAATAAACCGGCATGGTGCGGCACTTGGACGGTGCAGCGAACCGCGGCATGCCGCTTGTCATTGATGCCTAAATGGATGCTGACGCTACGCAGGGCAGGGACTTAGGTTCGATTATACCTAGCTGATCGAACCTGCACGGGCTGACAGGGAGAATGGCCACTCACCGTCTGATATCAGACATGGCCGTCAGTTATTCGAATGCGCTTTTACGTCAGGGTGTTGCAGGCTTGCCAGCTCACTCTGGACGGTCTGGAACAAGCTGATCAGGCGCGCTCGATAGGTGTGGTGGGTCAGCACCGTCTGTTGCCCATGGGCGGCGATGGCGGCGCGCTCTTCCTCGTGGTTCAGGTAATAGCGACAGATCTCCAGCAGATTCTGTGTATCGCGGAAGATCACCAGATCCTTGCCTGGGGTGAAGAGATGATGCAGATCCTCCTTGTCGTTGGTCACCATGAATCCACCGGCGCCAAGAATATCAAACACCCGCATGGGGAGCCCCGACTCGACGAAACTGCGCACCAGATTCAGGTTGATCCTGCTGCGTTGAAACAGGCGTGGCATCGCTTGGTAATGTTCTGCGTATCCGCAATAGCTCTGCGTGTGTGTCGCCCACTCCGGGTTTCCATACACGGCGACCCGTTCAAACCGGGCCGCCAGAGCCTGGATACAGGACACCCTTTCCCGATAGGAGTGTTCGCGGCCCAGCAGATAGGCCAGTTTTTCATATTCGCTCAGGTAGGGTAGCCCGCTCAGCGGATACACCTCTTTGACAAGCCGTAGATGAGATTCCGTGAGTTGTGCGGTCAAGGGCCGCCCCTCCAGGTGCGCATCGAGGTGCCCAATCAACTGTTCCAGCGTTTGCAGCGGTCCGGGGGCCAGCCGTGGCTTGATGTGGGTCTGGTATTCCGGTGGGGTCAGGTTGGCGATGAAGGAGATATCGTGATCATAACCCGGCTCGGCTGGCAGTTGGCGCTGCTCGTTGATGGCGACCGGCAGGTAGTAGACGTTGCCCTTGCTCCGCTCCTTGAGCCTGCTTGCGACGGCAAGGTCGTAGACAAACGTGAAGGAGAGGGGGTTGGAGATGGCGTCATGATGCATGCCATAGCAAGGCGTATCGACCACCCACGCAATGTAGGGCTTGCGCAATGCTTCGGCCGCTTGAGAGAGGAGGGGGTTGAAGTTGATGCTGAAGAGGTAATCAAAATTGAGAAACGGCAGCTTGGTAAACACCTCGGCAGAATAGGCGATGCGAATCACGTTAAATCCCAGCGCCTGGAGAGTGTCCATGCAGTCTCTCGCGATGGTTACATGCTCAAAGCAGAGAACGGTTGCAGCCTGATCCTTCATGTTTTCTCCCCATTATCCCGCGTGTGTCTCGTCAAGGAGAGGGCGCCGCAAGCGCTTGAAGAGTCCTGCCCGATGACAGCCTTGAGGTCCAGTACCTTCGTGATGCCCTGATGAGTGTTTTGCGACCCATATCATGGGCGGCGCCTGTTTTTGGCCCTCGCCTCTTGGCTTGTCAGCACAGAGGGGTGGCCAAGGCGACGTTGTTTTGGTTGGTCTCAATTGTGCCTTTATAACGCAATGTTGAGTCTCGTGTGAAGCTATTTAGCCAACGGTCACCCAAGTAGGTGCCAACGAATGGCAGATCTTCAGATGTGGGCACCCACCTTGCTTCCCATAAGCTCGAGCCTGCTAACGCTCGATGACGCTGGGCTAATCGAATCAGTGCAATGGGAAGGTGGGTAAAACAGAGAGGAGAAATCAGAAACCCGGCCACTGACGGGGCGCGGTGGCCGGGTGAATTGTAAAGAGTAGGGTGACAGAGAACGCGGGGTATCAGCCTAGTCTAATCAACTCGATGGGGGCGTACTGCTCCCGGGAGTTGGCCAGCAGCACGCACTTCTCATGCTCGGCCTGATAGGGGGTCAGGTTGTCGGTGTGGGCCTCTTTTAGAAAGTCGACGGCGCCGGTGGCGGCGATCATCACGCGCTGACCCGCTGTGAGCGCATTGCGGTTTCGGTCATAGATTTTCATGGCACTCTCCTTTTGTGGGGCCCGGCGGTATGCCCGGGCTGCGCGGATCAGCCTACGCCCCTGCCAAAGAGTGATGCATGTCACAGATCAAAAAAGAGCCAAAGAGGGACTCAGTGCGTCGGCAAGGGTGAGCGGGCCTGCCGTGCGGGGTCGTCCAATCCTGTCGCTGGGAAGGCAGGTGGATTCTGCTTTTTGCGGGGGCGGGCTCGAACAAACGGGGGGATGCGCTATAGTGGATGCCGCTCGTTTAACTGCCTTCAACCAACCGAGAGCGCATTATGAATCGTGATATCGTCGCCCAGTTTATCAAGATGTTGACCAACCTCGACCAGTGCCTGGCCAAGGCCGAGGCCCACGCCGCCGCCAAGAAATTCAATGTGGAGAACTTCTACGGCGATCGGCTGATCGTTGACATGCTGCCATTCAGCAAGCAGGTGCTGATCTGCTGCGACAGCGCCCGCGCCGTGGTGGCCACCGCCAGCCTGAGCGAGCCGCCGGTACTGGGGGATGACCCCAAGACCATGGCGGATCTGCGTGCCCACGTGGCCAAGACCCTCACCTATCTGCAGAGCAAGCTGGATGCCGATTTCAGCCAGTATGCGAGCGGCCACTACTACCCCTACTGGGCCGGTGGCAAGGGGATGGACGGCTACACCTGCGTGCATGAGTACGGCATCCCCAACTTCTACTTCCACCTCACCATGACCTATGCCCTGCTGCGCAAGGCCGGGGTCGAGCTTGGCAAGGGGGATTACCTGGGCGCCATCAACCTGCAATAAGCTCATCCCGTCGTCCGGGCTTTGCCCAGGATAAAAAGAGCCTGCCACTGTGGCAGGCTCTGTCGTTTTCGGGGTCACCGCGGGCGGGTTACTGCGCCGGGATCTCCGGCTCCACCAGAGCGGCCAGCTGGGCCAGCGACTCCTGCCAGCCGAGGTAGCACATCTCCACCGGGATGACCTCGGGGATCCCCTCCTGCACGATGGCGAGCTCGGTGCCGCACACCACCCCGGTCAGGATCACGGTCACGTGCATCACTCCCGGCAGGTTGGGATCGTCGAACCGGTCGGTGTAGCGGATGCGCTTGCCCGGTTCGAGCTCCAGGTATTCGCCGCCAAAGGCGTGGCTGTTGCCGTTGCCAAAATGGGTGAACGCCATCCGGAAGTGGCCGCCGACCTGCGCCTCCAGTTGCTCCACCCGGCAGGTGAAGCCATAGGGCGGCAGCCACTTGGCCAGCGCATCGGCCTCGATAAAGGCCCGGTAGATCCGCATCGGCGGTGCCTTGAGCACCCGGTGCAGCCGCACTGTTCCTGTCCTCATCTCTCTGTTCCTCGTTGCCTTGGGTCCATCAAGGATAGCCGGTTGCGTCCGTTTGCCGACGACTGGCCGGCATTGGCGCCCTAGAAGGGGCCGTTGCGATCGCGCAGCTGGTCGGGCAGGCCGTCGTGATCCCCCAGCTCGCGCTCGGGTACCGCATCCCAGTGCCGCGCACCGATGAAGCGGTTGCGCTCGGGGTGCACGGCGTAGTGGATGTGGTTGTCCGCCCGATCGGTGTCGCCCACGCAGAGCAGTCGCACCGGCTGATTTGTGTTGTTGATGAAGGTGTGGGCCAGCCCGTCGCCTGCCTTGAAGCCGACCGAGTCGCCGGGCTGCAGCCGATGCAGCACGCCATCGAGCCAGACGTCCGGGGTGCCTTCCAGCACGTGGACGAACTCGTCCTCGGTCTCCTCGGCGTGGGGCCAGCTGGTGCGCCGGCCGGGCGGCAGCAACTCGTGGTGAATGCCGAGGCGGGCAAAGCCGTAGTGCCTGCCGAGGGCGCTGCCCAGAGAGAGCGGCTCCTCGCTGCCGGAGTAGCGGCCGGGCTCGGGCTCCTGCAGCTCGCGCCAGTGCTTGATGCTGGGGTGACGGTTCATGACGGCTCCTTGTCGAAGTGATGGGGGAAACAAGCGGCCCCGTGCTGGGCGCACGGGGCCGGAAGTGGGCGTCTTGCGCCCGAGTGGCGATGAGCCGGACTAGCGGCCCAGGTTGTCGGCCAGCTGCTTGGCGCGGCCGGCAGCCCACTGGTCGATCATCTTCTCCATCTCGCTGGCGGTGATGGGGCTGTCCTTGTGGGTGGTGTCCGGGCTCTCGCGCGCATCCATCACCCGCACCAGCAGCTTGCCGTTCTGGGAGTCGAGCAGCTGGGCCATGCTGCCCACCTTGAGCAGATAGGGCTCCTTGCCGATCACCTCGCGGGTGACATTGATGGCGATCTTGGCGGGCAGCAGATCCCGCAGCTTGGGGTCGGGCCGGGTCAGGTCGAAGTTGGTGATGGCGGCCTGCACCCGCATCACGCCGGGGCCGGGGGCGCTGGCAATCTTGACGCCGTGGCTCATCAGCTCGCGCTGGAAGGTGGCGTGGTAGTAGCGGCCAATTTCGTTCTGTTCGTTGGCGGTGAGCAGATACCACTGGCCGTTCTCCTGGCGGATGAACTGCAAGGGATCGAGCAGCACCTGATGGTACTGGCGCAGATCCACGCCGGGCTCCTTGTAGATACGCTGGTTGGGGTTGCTTTCGCTCTGCTGGAAGGCGGTCAGCGGAATCGCCTGCAGGCTGTGGGAGACCTGGTTCTTCACCGCGCAGCCACCCAGCAGAATGGCCACCATGCCCGCGATTACGGCTCTTTTCATCTTTTGCTCCTGATTGCGGCGCTTGCCCGACCCTGGCATCCGGTGCGCAGGGCATTGCAAGAGAAATAACCGATTCAAAGAGCGCCCACAAGCGAAGAGTACAGCGGCGTTCAGGCGGGATCCAGCCCGCAGGCGGCCGCCACCCGTTGGCCGGGACATGACGCTAATACGATGATTTTGCTTCGGATCGGCAATCATTTGATCAAGGTTGCGGATATTGGCGCCGTTCGCTCATATAATCGCCGCCATGAAACTGATTCGGAAGGATTCGATGACCAGCCTGATGGCGGCCCTGTGCGGGCTGCTGCTCTCCTGCCTGGCCTGGGCGGCACCCACCCCCTTCGTCACCACGCCCCCTGACAGCACCACCACGGCACCCTCCGCCAGCATGGAGCCGCTGCTCTCCTGGTTTACCGGCGAGTTTTCCAGCCGCGAGCAGGCCAGCTACGACAACCGCTTCACCAGCGCCGAGTTGCGGCTGGTGGAGATCTGGCCCGGCTACAAGGGTTTTCGCTGGGTCTATGCCGAGCAGTTCCTGACCGAGCGGGCGGTGCGCCCGTTCCGCCAGCGCATCTACCGCTTCTCGCTGGTACCCGACGGCCGCATCCTGATGGCCGAGCTGACCATGCCACGGGCCATCGACTTCGCCGGTGCCTGGCGCCAGCCCGAGCTGCTCGACTCTCTCACACCGCAGCAGCTCTCTTTGCGTCAGGGCTGCGAGATCTGGCTGACCCGCCAGCCATCGGGGGAGTACGCCGGCCACAGCAAGGTGGGCAGCTGCTCCACCAATTTTGGCGGCGCCAGCACCCTGGTGCAGTACCTCTGGATCGGCCCCCACAGCGTGAGATTGCTGGATCGGGCCTACGACACCGAGGCCCATCAGCGCTGGGGCAGCCCGGGGGAGGGCTATGTCTATCTGCGCCGGGTGAAACAGCGCGGCGAGTAGGGCTGCGCCCTACAGCTGGTGGCGCTGCTCGCTCAGGTAGTCGATGAGCAGCCGCAGGCGCAGTGGCAGGGGCTCCCTGGCCGGGTAGAGCAGGTTGACCGGGCGCGGGGCGGGCAGGGCATCCGCGAGGATCTCCTGCAGGGTGCCGCGTTCTAGCTCCTCGCTCAGCAGGGCGCGCGGCTGCAGCAGGATGCCGGCATGGTTGAGGGCGGCCACCTTGAGGGCGCTGCCGTGATTGCTGATGAAGGGGCTGTCCCACAAGTGCAGCTGTTCGAGCGGAAAGGCCTCGGCCAGGCTCGACTGGCCGAGCCAGGGGCTGAATCCCAGGCAGTGGTGGCGGGCCAGATCCGCCAGCGTGAGGGGAGTACCGTGGCGTTGCAGGTAGTGCGGGGACGCGCAGAACACCGAATCGGAGCTGGCCAGTGGCCGGGCGATGTAGCCGGCATCCTTGGGCTGACCGACCCGGAAGATGAGATCGAAGCCGTCACCGATGACATCCACCAGCCGATCCGACAGATCCAGCTCGATGCGGATCTGCGGGTAGCGCTCCATGAAGCGGCACAGCAGCGGCGTCAGCCGGTAGCTGCCGAAGGTGACGGGAGCATTGATGCGGATCCTACCCGCCGCCTGGCCGGTATTGGCCAGGGTGTTCTGCTCCAGCTCCCGGTAGTGTTGCAACAGGCTCTGGCAGCCGGCGAGGTACGCCTGACCCGCCTCGGTCAGGCTCTGGCAACGGGTGTTGCGATTGAGCAGGCGGGAGCCGACTCTGGCCTCCAGCCACTTGATGTACTTGCCGATCATGGCCGGCGTCATCGCGAAACGTTCCGCCACGGCGGCGAAACTGCCCGCGCGGGCAACCTCGACGAAGATCTCGATGGCCGTCAAGCGATCCACTCTAAACTCCTGGTTTATAAAGCCGAGCGCCACTATGTCTGGCTGGCGTCGCGGCTGTCAATATACTGGGCGGCAGCCAATCCACGCTGGAATCTTTCCCGATGACACTCGACTATTACGCCCTCTATCTGCTGCTCGCCATCGGTACCGTGCTGAGCCCGGGGCCCGCCGTGATCTACACCATAGGCAACACCCTGACCCGGGGCACCCGCCACGCCATCGCCGGCTTTTGCGGGGTGGCGGTAGGCATCCTGCTGGTGGCGAGCCTGGCCTCGCTGGCGGTGCTCTGGTTCACCCGATGGCTGGCCGCGGGCCAGCAGATCCTCACCCTGGGCGGCGCATTCTACCTGCTCTATCTGGGGCTCAACGCCTGGCGCCAGCGGGTGGTGAGCCCGGTGCCGGGGGCCGGGCCGGATCGGGATTGTCGTCGCAGCTTCATCAAGGGGGCGCTCATCAGCCTGCTCAATCCCAAGGCGATCATCTTCTTCACCAGCCTGTTTCCCCAGTTCATCGACTTTCGTCATGGGGCGCTGGGTCAGTGCATGCTGCTGGCGGTCACCTTCAGCGCCGTGGTGCTGGTGGTGCATGGTGGCTACTGCCTGGTGTTCCACTGGGTGGGGGCGCAAGGCTATGGCGAACGCTTCGCCAGGGGGATCAACCGGCTGTCGGCGGTGATGTTCACCGGCTTCGCCCTGTTGCTGCTGTTCAAGGGGTTGAGGTAGGGGAAGAACCGGCAGCGAGCATCCCGAATGGGGTGAGCAGGAAAAATAAGATTCCATTGGTGCTCTTTGTGCCGCATGCTCCCCGGTTCAGTGAGTGGGGCACGGATAATCAGGACCCCAACTGACATGGTCGAGGCGATGCCCATGGCATGGCCTTTCAACAAGGTTGGCAACATGTCCTATTACGAACACGAGGTGGTCGGTCATCCCGACGTGGAATTGGGGTTGTGTGGCGAGCGTCAGGTACGCTACCGGATCCATGGTGCCGAACAGGCCGGCAGCGGCCTGGTGGTCTATATCCCGGGATTTGGCGGTGATCTGGGTGCCTACAGCCAGGTCTTTTGCGAGAAGGTGGCCGCGCAGCACGGTATGGCTGCACTTTGTGTCGACTATTTCTGCATGCGTTCGCGCCCGGCGGTGGGGGCCGCCATCTCCTTGCTGCCAGAGGAGCGTGAGCGTGCACTCGCCCTGCTGGGTTTGCCGGCCAAAACACCCGATACCGCGCTGCTGCGTGCGCTGGATGGTGTGCAGCCAGCTGCACCGTTGCGCTTTCAGGGGGTGTTGGTGCCCCCCGATGGGGCCTACCAGAACTTCGGGGTGATGGCTGCCCTCGATATCCTCAATGCCATCGAAGATGCGATGTTCCGTTACGGCGGCAATCGCGACAATCTGATACTGGTTGGCTCCTCCTACGGCGGCTACCTGGCGCAGTTGGTCAACAAGTTTCGCCCCGGCTATGTCCGCGCCCTGTTTGACAACTCCTCCTGGGCCGAGCCCAATCTGGCCTATGTGGTGGGACGAGACATCGGCGCGGTGGAGTACCAGTGCAGCCTGCAAGGCGGAGTGGAGCTGGCGCTGTGCGTGGACTCCCCCTGGCGGATGGTGGCCGGGCACCCGCACGAGTTCGATGTGGATGCCTTCATCATCCGGGCGTTCAGTGCCTCCCAGCTCGATCAGATGGCCGCGCAGGGGGGGACGCAGACCTTCTGTTTGATGGTGCACGCCATCCATGACGCCATCGCCCCTGCCGATGCCAAACTGACCATGGCACGCGCCATGCTGGCACGGGGCTTCAATGCCGAGCTGATCTTGTTCGACGAGTCGAGTGTCGATGGTGAGTTCATTCGCAACATGGAGCACGGCATGGGGCTTTCCATGCTGCAGTTCTTCGCGCAGGGGCTGGCGCTGCTGGCCGAACGCTCGCCTGCCTTTACGGCCACTCGCGCCGCCGAGGTGACTCTGCATGCCGGTCACTCGGTCTATCAGCTGAACTTTGCCAACCCAGAGGTGCGGCTGCAACGCCAGCGGATCGAGGCCTGACGGCCTCAGCCGAGAGCCTGGAGCAGGGTGTTTGCCAATAAACAACGGGGGCTTGGCCCCCGTTGTTGTTATCGATGGCTCGCGGCTCAGAGCTTGAACAGCGGGCGCAGGCGGATGCCGATCAGGCTGCCGGCGAGGGCCATCAACATCCAGACCCAGCCGTGCAGGCTGCCGGAGGCGGTGCCGTCGAAGAAGCCGCCGAGGTTGCAGGCGCTGTACATGGCGCCCATCCCCATCAGCAGGCCGCCGAGGATGGAGGCCAGGCTGTTGCCGAGCCGCATCGGGGCGAAGGTGCCGCCACCGCTGATGCAGCGCGCCAGCATGGCCCCCAGAATGCCGAGCCAGAACATGCCGACCATGGGGTTGATGAACAGTGGCTGGGCCAGCTTGGGGTGTCCCTCGAACAGGCCGAACAGGGAGGCACCGCGCAGCGCCATGTCATAGACGGCGCCGGTGATGGTCCAGGCCGAGCCGTGCAGGGCGACGACGCTGGAGTTGAGCAAAGCTATGATGATGCCGCCGGTCAGCACGGTGAAGCGGCCATCGCGCCAGAACAGGTTGCCGCCGCTGAAGAGGGGCTTGAGCTCGCCGGTGCGTTTGAGCTCGCTCTTGCGAAACAGCAGGAACAGCGCGGCGACCAGTGCCAGGTTGAGCAGCATGCCGCTCCAGATATTGCCGGTCAGGTCTTTTGCCAGTACCACTTGGCTGGAGAAGGTAGCTTCCAGTTCGGGGCGGAACTGGTTGCTGATCAGGGTGCCGATGCCGTAGCAGAGCAGCACCAGCCAGAAGCGGGGTTGCCCCTCGCCGCAGCAGTAAAGAGTGCCGGTGGCACAGACGCCTGCCAGCTGCATGCCGATGCCGAACAGGAAGGCGCCGACGATGAAGGGAATGCCGATGGCCATCACGTTGCCCACCATGGCATCGCCGAACAGGGCATGGCTAAAGGAGAGGAAGCAGGTGAACAGCAGAATTTCGATGGCGATGGTGAGCAGGTGAACCCGCACGTAGTAGCTGTTGCGCTTGGTCAGCATCTCGCGCCAACCGAACACGATGCCGAAGCGGCTGAAGGAGAGGGTAAAGCCGAAGCCGAATCCGATCAGGGCCATCAGAGCCCATTTCATACCAAAGGTGTTGCCGAGCCAGAGTAACGCTCCCCCCGCGATTGCCACGATGGGGAGCGACCATTTTCGATTCATGCTGTTGTTTCCTGTGCGTCATGGATGGAAGCCGTGCATCCTATTCCCACATTGAGTCCGATTCCAGCCCGGATCGGGTGGATGGCCGGAAAATCCGGGCAAAACCCCATCCAGATCAATTCATGATGGCAGGGGAAGCGAAATGAGGATGAATCCGTTTTCGTGCGGGAAATAATGTAGTGGCAGCTCCTTGCTGGAATTAAATGGCAAAAGATGAATTTATATTTTGCGCCGCCAAATATTTCTGGGTAGAATCTTGGCGTGTTATCAACAGATGGAAGGATATTATGGAAAGCGACAGTTGTAGCCGATTGCACAGCGCGATGTGGGCTAATCAGAACTGAGGTTGATATCCCTTCTTCTCCCTCACTCTGATCGCTCAGAGTGTGGCATCTAGCGAGTCATCCCGACTCTTGCAACCCAGTCCCGCCGGGAACTGCGTTGCTCCCCGGATTGTTCCACTCCCTCTGCGAGCCATGCCGCCTCGCGCCCCAGCAATTGCACGCCTTGCCACGTACGCCCTTTGTCATGGGCCCGGGGCTGCCCGTTGCGCCCGCTCACCGGATCTTTGGCGAGCAGGGACAAACAGGCCAGCGTGAAATAACAGGATGGACAGCTCGTATTGAAAACAATGTGGTTTTCGATAGGCTGCGTTGCGAATTTAAATAATGAAGGTCTCTTCTTTATATATTTGGAAATATGCGCTGGCTATTTCTCAATATATTCATGGGGTGCGGTTGATTGCTCATGTGACCGGACCATGAACCCTCCTCATTATTATTCGGCCATCATGCCGTTATTGTTGCCTGTGGTTATCCTGATCTCCTTTATCGGTCCTGGTCGCCCCGTTGCGGCCCTTGCCTCCTGTCGATAACGCCGCCGCGCGGATCTGTCCGCCGGCGATGACCTGCCGTGCCCTCGATATGCCGGGGCCGGCTTGCTGCCGCTCAACTCGGAGGAACCGTCATGACCGAAGAGCCCAAACCTAGACCCTCGGGGTCCACGCCTACCCACTCCTGATCCCCTGCGGGGAGCGGGATGCGGTGTCCTGACCCCTGATCCGACCCGAGCATGCCGGTGTGGTCGCGCAGACAGCTGTCTGCGTGCCGCCCAGTGTGCGGCGGCTATTTGCCCGCTGCCGGGTCCATTGCATTTCACATCAGTACTGACGCCAGGCCCGGCCCGCGACAGGGCCTGCTTGCGCGTAGAAATCAGGATAACGAGTCATGAAACAACAACATACCGCCAGCCGGCACAAGCAGCAGGGGTTCGTTGCCCCGGCCAGTGCCAGGGAGAAACTCTCCTCCCGGGTGCTCGATGAGGCCGACAAGTCCCTCGAGTACACCCTCACCGCCGTGCGCGGCAACATCGATGGCCTCACCGCGACCGAGGCCGCCAACCGCCTGATCCAGTTTGGTCCCAACGAGGTGACCCACGACAAGCCGCCCCATGCGCTGATCCAGCTGCTGCAGGCGTTCAAGAACCCCTTCGTGATGGTGCTGATCGTGCTCGGGCTGGTCAGCTATGTGATGGACGTGCTGATGGCCGAGCCGGGCGACGAGGACTGGGTCAAGGTGATCATCCTCGGCGTCATGGTGGGCCTGAGCGGTCTGCTCCGCTTCTGGCAGGAGTACCGCTCCGCCAAGGCGGCCGAAGCGCTCAAGTCGCTGGTACGCAACACCGCCACCGTGCAGCGCCGCCCTTCGCCCGGGGTCGCCCCCCAGCGCAAGGAGGTGGCGATGACCGAGCTGGTGGCCGGTGACATAGTGCACCTGCAGGCGGGGGACATGATCCCGGCTGACATCAAGCTGATCGAATCCCGCGATCTCTTCATCAGCCAGGCGGTGCTGACCGGCGAAGCGCTGCCGGTAGAGAAGTACGACACCCTGGGTGCCGTGGCCGGCAAGTCGGCGGACGGCACAGGTGCAGGAGAGGCGGGACTGCTCGATCTGCCCAACATCTGCTTCATGGGCACCAATGTGGTGAGCGGTACCGCCCGCGCCGTGGTGGTGGCCACCGGCAGCGATACCTATTTCGGTTCGCTGGCCCGCAACGTGGTGAGCCACAAGCGCATCGAGACCAGCTTCGATCGCGGCGTGAACAGCGTCACCAAGCTGCTTATCCGCTTCATGCTGGTGATGGTGCCCATCGTCTTCATGCTGAGCGGCGTCAGCAGTGGTGACTGGATGTCGGCGCTCACCTTCGCGCTGGCGGTGGCGGTGGGGCTCACCCCCGAGATGCTGCCGATGATCGTCTCCGCCAACCTGGCGCGCGGTGCCGTGGCGATGGCCAAACGCAAGGTGGTGGTGAAGCGGCTCAACTCGGTGCAGAACTTCGGCGCCATGGACGTGCTCTGCACCGACAAGACCGGCACCCTGACCCAGGACAAGATCATCCTCGAGCACCACTACGACGTGCGTGGCAAGCGGGACGACCGGATCCTGCAGCTGGCCTGGCTCAACAGCTTTCACCAGAGCGGCATGAAGAACCTGATGGACATCGCGGTGGTCGAGCACGCTGATGCCCTGGGGGAGAGCTGCAAGCCAGCCAACTACCGCAAGGTGGACGAACTGCCGTTCGACTTCGTGCGCCGGCGCCTGTCGGTGATCGTGCAGGATGATCTGGGCCAGCAGCTGATGGTTTCCAAGGGGGCGGTGGAAGAGATGCTGGCCGTCTCCAGCCAGATCGCCGATGGCCAGGAGGTTAGGGAGCTGACCGACGCCGATCGCCGCGCCCTGCTGCGCCAGAGCGAGGAGTTCAACGCCGAGGGCTATCGGGTGCTGATCGTGGCGACCCGCGAGATCCCGGCTACCGAGTGCAAGCAGAGCTATCGCACCAGCGACGAGGTCAAGCTGGTGGTGCGCGGCTTCCTCACCTTCTTCGATCCGCCCAAGGACTCGGCCGCACCGGCCATTCGCGCCCTTAACGACTACGGGGTGGCGGTCAAGGTGCTGACCGGCGACAACCCCATCATCACCAGCAAGGTGTGTCGCGATGTGGGGCTGGAGCCCGGCGTGCCGCTGCTCGGCAAGGATATCGAGGTGATGGACGACGTGGCGCTGTGCACCGTGGTCAAGCACACCACCATCTTCGCCAAGCTTACCCCGCTGCAGAAGTCGCGGGTGGTGAAGGCGCTGCAGGTCAACGGCAACACCGTCGGTTTCCTCGGCGACGGCATCAACGATGCGCCGGCTCTGCGGGATGCGGACGTGGGGATCTCGGTGGACAGCGGTGCCGACATCGCCAAGGAGACCGCCGACATCATCCTGCTGGAGAAGAGCCTGATGGTGCTGGAGGAGGGGGTGATCAAGGGGCGCGAGACCTTTGGCAACATCTTGAAGTACCTCAACATGACCGCCAGCTCCAACTTCGGCAACGTCTTCTCGGTGCTGGTCGCCTCTGCCTGGCTGCCCTGGGCGCCCATGCTGGCGATGCAGATGCTGATCCAGAACCTGGTGTACGACGTCTCCCAGATGCTGCTGCCGTGGGACAAGATGGACCCCGAGTTCCTCAAGCGGCCGCGCAAGTGGGAGGCGAGCAACATCAAGCGCTTCATGCTGTGGCTCGGCCCGACCTCGTCGGTGTTCGACATCAGCACCTACTGCCTGATGTGGTTCGTGTTCGGCGCCGGCGCTCTCTATGCCACCGCCAACGGCAGCATGGATCCGCTGGTCAACGGTCAGGCCATCATGAACTCCGGCTGGTTCATCGAGGGGCTGGTGTCGCAGACCCTGGTGGTGCACATGTTGCGTACCCGCAAGATCCCGTTCCTGCAGAGTACCGCCACCCTGCCGGTGCTGCTCTCCACCTCGATCGCCATCGCCATCGGCTGTTACCTGCCGTTCTCACCGCTGGCTGAGCACTTCGGCTTCATCACCCTGGATGGGCCCAAGTACTTCATGTGGCTGGTGATCACCATGCTGGCCTACATGGGGCTGACTCAGACCGTCAAGAGCATCTACATCAAGCGCCACGGTCAGTGGTTCTGATGAAGGGCCAGTGAGAGGGCCGGTTACCCGGCCAGGAATAGTGAACGCAAAGAGGGATGGCCTGGGCCATCCCTCTTTTTCATAGGGGCAAGACAGGGATCAGTGCAGGACCAGGGCGTAGGCCTCGCCGGCCATGCCGGTCAGGATGGAGAGGCTGACCGCGCCAAACAGCAGGCCGGTGACCAGATTGAGCGGACGCTGCACGCGGCCGAGCAGGCGCTGGGCCCGCACGGTGGAGAGGCTCCAGGCCAGCACCCCGAACCAGACCAGGGAGAGCAGGAACAGCTCCAGCACCAGCAGGCCGCGGGTCAGGCCGTCTACCTGGGGTGTCACCATGGCGGCCAGCAGCCCCATGAAGAACAGCAGTGCCTTGGGGTTGAGCAGGTTGGTGGCAATGCCGCGCTGCACCCCCTTGCGCCAACCCTGCGCCTCGCCGCCTGCGTGCAGGGCGAGCTCGGCCGAGCTGCGCCAGGCCGCCTTGAGAGCCCCCCAGCCGAGCCAGCCCAGATAGAGAGCGCCGATCACCTTCACCGTCATGAACAGCCATGGGTGTTCGGCAATCAGCAGGCTGATGCCGGTGAGGCTGAGGGTGGCGTGCACCACAATCGCCAGGGCGATGCCGAGTGCCGCCCCGAGAGCGGTGGGCCTGTGCAGGCTGGTGCGCAGGATCAGCGCGAAGTCCGGGCCCGGGCTCGCCAGAGCGATGAGATGGATGAGACCTATGGTCAGAAACAGGCTGGTGAACATGGAAACCTCTGCGACAGTATCGAGCTCACAGCATGGCGGATCGCAGGGGGGCGGGATTGTAAAAGATTGCAGCGCGGAGTTAGTCAGTGCGCCCAATGGCGGCCAGCATCTGCTGGCGAAAATCGGCGGGGGTGAGGCCGAACGCCTGGCGAAAACCGTGGTGGAAGTGGCTCTGATCGAAGAAACCGACCGCCAGCGCCACCTCGCTCACCGGCAGGCCGCTGCCGAGCAGGCGCTTGCTCTGCTCGAGCCGCAACCGCTTGAGCCAGGCGTAGGGGGTCATGCCGGTCTTCTTCTTGAACTGGCGCAGAAAGGCGAAGCGATCCAGCCCGAACAGGGCGGCCAGATCCTCCAGACTGTGGCGCTCATCCAGCCGGGCCATCAGGTAGTCGCGCAGGAACCTGAGCTGAGGGTCGGCCAGGGCGTGGCGCTCGGGTGCCAGGTGCAGCAGCTCGCCGAGCAGGGCCAGCAGTTGGCTCTCCGCCAGCAGACCGTCGGGGCTGGGATTGTCCAGGTACATGTGCAGCCGGGCAAAACCCTGATAGAGGTCGGGGCGGCTCTGCAATCCCTTGTCGAAGAAGGGTTCCGGGCTGTCTGGCAGCCAGCGGGCCAGCTGCTCGGGGGCGATGGCGAACACCCGCACCTCGTACCCTTCCGGCCGCAGGCTGAGGCCGTCGTGCATCTCGTCCGGGTTGACGGTGGAGAGCTCGCCGCGCACCAGGTGGTGGCTGTTGCCCTTGTGGATGAATTTCTGGCCGCCCTGCTGCACCAGACCTATGTGGTAGTCCAGGTGAACATGGCGGCCATAGCTGAACTCCCTGTGGTGGGAGTGGGAGAGTTCAACCCCCGGCAGCAGCCGGGATTGCCAGTAGTGGATGCGGGATTGGGGTGCGCTCATCGACTATTGATAACCTGAAACCCGAATACGGGCTTGTAGATTATTGCAGCGTGGCTCCCCCTTGCCGTCAAGCCTGCTCCGCTGCCTGCCGGCGCTTGCCGCTGCGCAGCCCGTCCAGACTGAACAGCACCAATGCGCTCCAGATGAAGGCGAAGGTGATCATCTTGTCCAGCGCCAGCGCCTCGCCATAGAGGGTGACCGCCAGGATGAACATCAGGCTCGGCCCTATGTACTGGAAGAAGCCCAGGGTGGAGAGCTTGAGCCGGGTGGCGGCGGCGGTGAAGCAGAGCAGGGGAGCCGTGGTGACCGCACCGGCGGCGATCAGCAGCAGGTTGAGGTGCCAGTCATTCTGGGTGAGATGGCTGGTAGGGCTGTCGGCAAAGCCCCACAGATAGATGGCGGCCGGCGGCAGCATGATCAGGGTCTCGATCAAGAGGCCGGTCAGCGCATCGAGGGCCAGCTTTTTGCGGATCAGGCCATAGATGGCGAAGCTCGAGGCCAGCACCAGCGCTATCCAGGGCAGGGAGCCGAAGGCGATGATCTGGATCGCGACACCGATCGCCGCCAGCCCGACCGCCCACCACTGCAACCGGCGCAGCTTCTCGCTCAGGAACAGCATGCCGAGCAGCACGTTGAACAGCGGGTTGATGTAGTAGCCGAGGCTGGCATCCAGCATGTGGCCGTTGTTGATGGCCCAGATGAACAGCAGCCAGTTGCCGCCGACCGTGATGGAGGTAAAGGCCAGGGTGAGCAGCACTTTCGGCTGGCGCAGCACCGCCTGTACCTTGTGCCACTGGCGGCCGATCAGGGTCAGCACCATCAGCAGGGCGCACGACCAGATCATCCGGTGGGTCAGGATTTCGGCGGCCGGCACGGCGGCAATGGTCTTGAAGTAGATGGGGGCCAACCCCCAAAGGGTATAGGCGCACAAGGCGTAGATGACGCCCTGACGCTGAACGTGTTGCTGCATGCGGATAACCTTCACTGGAGAGTTGGATGCGGGAAAACATCGCAAAAAATCAGTGTAGCGATCCTTTTGCGGGGAAAGAAGTTAATAAATGATGATCAGCGGATTTTAACGGCGTACTGCCCGGCTCAGCGGCCACCGCCCCGGCGGATCTTGTCCACATCCAGCAGCAGCCACAGCATGAGAGCGATGGCGGAGATCCACGGACCCCAGGTCACGTAGGCCTCGCCGTGTCCCAGCATGTAGAACAGCAGCGGCAGTCCTATTACCAGAAACAGTACACTTCCCAGAAAAAATAACATTTTTATCTTTATATTTAAGGGCTTGTCTATTTGATGATTATATCGATTGAGGCTGGCGATGAAAGGGCAAAAATGAAAAAGGGGGATTTCTCCCCCCAATTCGCAGATAAGCGTCATTTCTGATGCTATTCGAGCTGGATCCAGGTGCTTTTCAGCTCGGTGTACTTCTCCAGCGCATGCAGTGACTTGTCGCGACCGTTGCCGGACTGCTTGAAGCCGCCGAACGGCATGGTCATGTCGCCGCCATCCCAGTTGTTGACGAACACGGTGCCGGCGCGCAGGGCGCGGGAGCCTTTCACCGCCTTGTTGAGATCCGCCGTCCAGATCGCGGCGGCCAGACCGTAGTCGGTGTCGTTGCCGAGCGCAATGGCCTCTTCCAGCGTGTCGAAGCCGGTCACCGCCAGCACAGGGCCGAAGATCTCCTCGCGGAAAATGCGCATCTCTGGGGTCACCTCGTCGAAGATGGTGGGCTCGATGTAGAAGCCGCCGCTCTCGGTATTGGTGCGCTTGCCTCCCAGCAGCAGCTTGGCGCCCTCCTGCTGGCCGATGGCGATGTAGTTGAGCACTTGCTCCATCTGGATGTGGTCCACCATGGCGCCGATGCGGGTGGCAGGGTCGAGCGGGTTGGCCGAGATCCATTCGCGGGCATGGGCCAGCAGCCGGTCCATGAACTGCGGCTTGATGCTGTTTTGCACCAGCAGGCGGGAGGCGGCGGTACACACCTCGCCCTGGTTGTAAAAGATGGCGCCAGCGGCGCTTTTGGCGGCGGCGTCCAGGTCAGGCGCGTCCGCCAGTATGATATTGGGGCTCTTGCCGCCGCACTCCATAAAGGCGCGCTTGAGGTTCGACTTGCCGGAGCACTGCACCAGATGCTTGCCGATCTTGGTGGAGCCGGTGAAGGTGATGCAGTCCACATCCATGTGCATGGCCAGTGCCTCGCCCACGGTATTGCCGAAGCCGGGCAGCACGTTGAACACGCCGTCGGGGATGCCTGCCTCCTTGGCCAGACCCGCGATGCGCAGAGCGGTGAGCGGGGATTTCTCGGAGGGTTTCAGGATCACCGAGTTGCCGGTGGCCAGTGCCGGCCCCAGCTTCCAGCAGGCCATCACCAGCGGGAAGTTCCACGGCACGATGGCGGCGACCACCCCGAGCGGTTCGCGGGTCACCAGCGCCAGGGCGGACTCCTCGACCGGCGCGACCTGATCGTAAATCTTGTCGATGGCTTCGGCGTTCCAGGCGATGCAGTTGGCGGCGGCGGGGGCGTCATAGCCCATGGCGTCGCCGATGGGCTTGCCCATGTCCAGGGACTCCAGCAGCGCCAGCTCCACCTTGTTGAGCCGCATCAGTTCGGCGAAGCGCTGCAGGATCTGCTTGCGCTGCTTGGGCGGCAGACCGCTCCAGCGTTTGTCGTCGAAGGCGGCGCGGGCAGCCTGCACCGCCAGTTCGGCATCGGCGGCGTCACAGGCGGCGACCTTGGTCAGCAGCTTGCCGTTGGCCGGGTTGATGCAGTCGAAGGTGGCGCCGTTGATGGCGTCCCGATAGCTGCCGTCGATGAAGGCTTGCGAGGGCAGGGTCAGGTGGGAGGCCTTGTGTTGCCACTGGGCCAGGGTCAGGTCACTCATGTTCACTCCTTGAACCGGCAAAAAGTCAGTTTCCGCGTATCAATATGCTAAACATCCTGCCGCTTGTAAATCCATCTTGTAACAATTCGTTAAACACTTCGCCGGTTTGGCCTCATCCGGAATCCATGCCGGTGAGGGCGCTCGGCGGGGCAAACCGCACCGCAAGCGCGGGCCGTCGGCGCCTGCCGAAGTGGAGGCCGGCGCGAAGGGGCTGCTCGCTGTGCCGGGTCCGCCAAGGGGCGGGATCTCCCCTCTCATGGCTTAGAAGCTGGCGGGGGTGTTGGCCGAGATCAGCACGCATTCGTGCTCATCCACATTGCGGAAACGGTGCGGGGTGCGGCTGTCGAAGTAGTAGCCGTCCCCCGGCGTCAGCAGGTAGACCTGCTCGCCGACGGTGACCTCCACCTGACCCTGGATGACGATGCCGCACTCTTCGCCTTCGTGGCTCAGCATGTCGTCGCCGGTGTCGGCGCCTGGTGGCAGTATCTCCTGCATCATGCCGATGGCACGGTTGGCGCGGCTGTGGCCCACCAGGCGGTAGCTGATGGGGTGGGTGCCAAGATCCGGCATGTCGGCGGCGCGGAAGATCACCTCGGAGTCCATCTCCGTCTCATCGGTGAAGAAGGTGGCCAGCGACATGGGAATGCCTTCCAGCACCTTGCGCAGGGAGGCGACCGAGGGGCTCACCTGATTTTTCTCGATCTGGGAGATAAAGCCGTTGGTCACACCGGAGCGTTTCGCCAGCTCGCGCTGGGAGAGGGCCGCCTTGGTGCGAACCGCCTTGAGGCGGTGACCGATATCCATCGATAGACACTCCTTGACTGTTTACTATTATTAAATTTGTGTTAAATATCTTATACCACCCCGCTCAGAGCAGCTAGCCGGGTGATACCATATGGGGCAAGTTTGAGCCCTTTTTTAAGATTTCAGGTGTTTAATTTAATAGGCATTGGCCGATAGTTACTAAACACCTTAAGGATGAGGTGACCATGAAACCGATCAGCGACATCAATACTCCCTCCGACATGTCCGCTTTCTGGATGCCGTTCACCGCCAACCAGCAGTTCAAGGCGGCGCCGCGCATCCTGAAGTCGGCAGAGGGGATGTATTATCACTCAGAGGATGGCCGCAAGATACTGGATGGCACTGCCGGGCTCTGGTGTTGCAACGCGGGTCATGGTCGGCGCGAGATTGCCGAGGCAGTTTCCCTGCAGATTTCCCACCTCGATTTTGCCCCTACGTTCCAGATGGGACACCCCCTGCCGTTCGAGCTGGCCAACCGGCTGGTGGAGATCGCCCCCAAGGGGCTCGGCCACGTCTTCTATACCAACTCCGGTTCGGAATCGGTGGATACCGCGCTCAAGATCGCGCTGGCCTGGCAGCGGGCGCGCGGCCAGGGCACCCGTACCCGGCTGATCGGCCGTGAGCGCGGTTACCACGGGGTCGGCTTCGGCGGCATCTCGGTGGGGGGCATTCCCGGCAACCGCAAGTGGTTCGGCTCCCTGCTGAGCGGGGTGGATCACCTGCCCCACACCCTCAACATCGCCAAGAATGCCTTCACCAAGGGGCTGCCCGAGGAGGATGTGGCGCTGGCCGACGAGCTGGAGAAGATTGTCTTCCTGCACGATGCCAGCAACATAGCGGCGGTGATCGTCGAGCCCATCGCCGGCAGTACCGGCGTGCTGATGCCCCCCAAAGGCTACCTCAAGCGGCTGCGGGAGATCTGCACTAAACACGGCATCCTGCTGATCTTCGATGAGGTGATCACCGGTTTCGGCCGCCTCGGTGCCCCCTTCGCCGCCCAGGAGTTCGACGTCATCCCCGACATGATCACCTGTGCCAAGGGGCTGACCAACGGCGCCATCCCCATGGGGGCCGTGCTGGTGAGCAACGCCATCTATGACGACATGATGGCGGCCGGCAAGGGGGCCATCGAGCTGTTCCACGGCTACACCTACTCCGGTCATCCGGTGGCCGCCGCTGCGGGCCTGGCGACCCTCGAAATCTATCGCAACGAGAACCTGCTGAGCCGCGCCGCCGATCTGGCGGGCTACTGGGAGGAGGCGGCCCATTCGCTCAAGGGCTGCAAGCACGTGAAGGATGTGCGCAACTACGGGCTGGTGGCGGGCATCGAGCTCGAATCCATGCCGGATGCGCCGGGCAAGCGCGCCTATGAGGTGTTCGTGCGCTGCTTCGAGAAGGGGGCGCTGATCCGGGTCACCGGCGACATCATCGCCCTGTCGCCGCCCCTCATCATCGAGCGCAGCCAGATCGACGATCTCTTCACCCTGCTGCAGGATGCCCTGCAGGCCCAGGACTGACTTTTAACCGGTTGATGGCGCCCGTCGCGGCGCCACTTGCCCGTGCCTGCTCCCCGGGGCGGCGCGGGCAGGCACGCATAACCCATCACGGAGGATTTATGACATACAGGGTCAGCAACTTCATCGACGGCGAGACGACCGAGAGCCGCAGCGAGCGCTTCGGAACCATCTTCAACCCGGCCACCGGCCAGCAGCAGGGCCAGGTGGTGCTCAGCACCGCCGCCGAGTGCCAGGATGCCATCGCCAGCGCCGAGCGCGCCCTGGCTGACTGGGCGCAGACTCCGCCGCTGGTGCGAGCCCGGGTGCTGTTTCGCTTCAAGGAGTTGATGGAGCAGCACAGGGACGATCTGGCGCGGCTGATCAGTCGCGAGCACGGCAAGGTGTTCTCCGACGCCCAGGGCGAGCTGACCCGTGGCCTCGAGGTGGTGGAGTTTGCCTGCGGCATTCCCCACCTGCTCAAGGGGGAGCACTCCCTCAACGTGGGCCGCGGGGTCGACAGCCACTCCATGATGCAGCCGGTGGGTGTCTGCGCCGGCATCACCCCGTTCAACTTCCCGGCCATGGTGCCGCTGTGGATGTTCCCGGTGGCCATCGCCTGCGGCAACACCTTCATTCTCAAGCCCTCCGAGAAGGATCCCTCCCTCTCCCTGCGCATGGCCGAGCTGCTCAAGCAGGCCGGCCTGCCGGACGGGGTGCTCAACGTGGTGAACGGTGACAAGGAGGTGGTAGACGTGCTGCTGACCGACCCGCGGGTCGGTGCCGTGTCGTTCGTCGGCTCCACTCCCATCGCCCAGTACATCTATGCCACCGCCTCGGCCCACGGCAAGCGGGTACAGGCGCTGGGCGGCGCCAAGAACCACATGCTGGTGATGCCGGATGCGGATCTCGAGCTGGCGGTCTCCGCCCTGATGGGAGCGGCCTACGGTGCGGCCGGCGAGCGCTGCATGGCCATTTCGGTGGCCGTGGTGGTGGGGGATGAGACGGCCGATGCGCTGGTGGCCAGGCTGTCGCCGCTGGTGGCGGCGCTGCGGGTGGGCCCGGGGCTGGGCCAGAGCCCGGAGAACGAGATGGGGCCGCTCATCAGCCGCGAGCACCTGGCCAAGGTGCGCGGCTATGTGGATCAGGGGGTGGCCGAGGGGGCCGAGCTGGTGGTGGACGGCCGGGGCCTGAGCCACGGTGAGGGTTACTTCATCGGCGGCAGCCTGTTCGACCGGGTCGGCCCCGAGATGCGCATCTACCGGGAGGAGATCTTCGGCCCGGTGCTGGCCATCGTGCGGGCGCCGGACTACGAGACGGCGCTCAGGCTCATCAACGAACACGAGTACGGCAACGGCACCGCCATTTTCACCTGTGACGGCGACACCGCGCGGGACTTCACCGCCCGCGTGCAGGTCGGTATGGTAGGGGTGAACGTTCCCATCCCGGTGCCCATGGCGTTTCACAGCTTTGGTGGCTGGAAGCGGTCCATCTTCGGGCCGCTCAACATGCACGGGCCGGATGGGGTGCGCTTCTATACCCGGATGAAGACGGTGACTGCCCGCTGGCCCCAGAGCCTGCGGGCGGGCGCGGAGTTCTCCATGCCGACAATGAAGTAATCAACCATGCAGCAGCTAGCCCGGACATGGCCCGGTGGCAGGAATCCACCTTCGTTCGCCGCTATCACTGTGAAGGAGTAACAGATGCGACTGGGAATTCTCGATTGTGACCGGCTGGACCCCGACTTGGTGGGGGATTTCGGCCCCGTTTACTCCGAGATGTTTATCAAGGGCTTCCGGGCGCTGGCCCCCGGGCTGGAGTTTCGGGTCTGGTCGGCGCTCGATGGCGAGCTGCCGGCCGATCTGCACGAGTGCGATGCCTGGCTCATCACCGGCTCGCGCCACGATGCCTACAGCGACATCCCCTGGATCCGGGCGCTGCGCGACTGGATCCGGCGTGCCCACGATGCCGACGTCAAGCTGGCCGGGGTCTGCTTCGGCCACCAGGTGATCGCCCAGGCGCTGGGGGGCGAGGTGATGAAGTCCACCAAAGGCTGGGGGCTGGGGGTATCGGTCCATCCCATGCTGGCGCGGCAACCCTGGATGGAGCCTGGGCTCGAGACCATCCGGATCCTGGCCAGCCACCAGGATCAGGTGGAGCAGCTGCCACCGGGGGCCACCCGGCTGGCGGGCAATGATTTTTGTCCCAATTTCATGTTTTTGCAGGGTGACCACATAGTGGCCATCCAGGGACATCCGGAATTCTCGGTGGAGTACAACCGGGCGCTGATCGAGCGGCGGCGGGATCTGCTGCCGGACGATCGTTACCAGCGCAGCCTCTCCTCGCTGGAGGGAGAGGTGGATTCGGCCACCATGATGCAGTGGTTGTTGCAATTTTTGGGCATCCTGCCCGGCGCCGACACGGCCGCCGGCGGGATCACAGCAGGAGAGCGAGCATGATTATTGGCGTACCCAAGGAAATCAAAAACCATGAATACCGGGTCGGCATGACTCCCGCCGGAGTGCAGGAGCTGACGGCCCGGGGACACAAGGTGCTGGTGCAGCAGCAGGGAGGCGAGGCGATCGGGCTGTCCGACGCCGAGTACCAGGCAGCCGGTGCCGAACTGGTGGCCAGCGCGGCGGAGATCTTCGCCCGGGCCGAGATGATAGTGAAGGTGAAGGAGCCCCAGCCGGAGGAGTGTGAACTGCTCAGGCCGGGTCAGCTGCTGTTCACCTATCTGCACCTGGCGCCGGATCCGGTGCAGACCCAGCTGCTGGTGCACTCGGGGGCGGTGGCCATCGCCTACGAGACGGTGACCGACGAGCGCGGCGGCCTGCCGCTGCTGGCGCCCATGTCCGAGGTGGCGGGGCGGATGGCGATCCAGGCCGGCGCCCACAGTCTGGAGAAGGCGCAGGGGGGTAACGGCACCCTGCTGGGCGGGGTGCCCGCGGTGGCGCCTGCCAAGGTGGTGGTGCTGGGCGGCGGGGTGGTCGGCGTCAACTCGGCGCGCATGGCGCTGGGATTGGGGGCCGACGTCACCATCCTGGATCGCTCCCTGCCGCGACTGCGGGAGCTGGACAGCCTCTACGGCCCGGCCCTCAAGACCCTCTACTCCACCCGTACCAACATAGAGGCGTGCATTGCCCAGGCCGATCTGGTGATCGGTGCCGTGCTGATCCCGGGGGCGGCGGCGCCCAAGCTGCTGACCCGCGACATGCTCAAGCTGATGCGCAAGGGCTCGGTGCTGGTGGATGTGGCCATCGATCAGGGCGGCTGTTTCGAGACCTCCCACCCGACCACCCACGAGGAGCCTACCTACGTGGTGGACGGCATCATCCACTACTGCGTGGCCAACATGCCGGGCGGGGTGGCGCGCACCTCCACCTTCGCGCTGACCAACGCCACCCTGCCGTTCGTGCTGGCGCTGGCCGACAAGGGCTACGCCCGGGCGCTGCAGGACGATCGTCACCTGCGGGCCGGTCTGAACGTGTTCAAGGGCAAGATCACCCAGGCGGCTGTGGCGCAGGCGCTCGGCTATGAGTACGTCAGCGCCGAGTCGGTACTGGGCTGACGCAGCCGTCGCTCGCCCGCTCGGCAAACGTCGAGCGGGCTCACAAACCCCGCGATTTCAGGGAGGGCCGCCACGGCCCTTTCTCATATACTGGGCTCCCCTGTCAGTGAGGTCTCTTCATGTCCCGCATTCTGCTGCTCGCCAATCTCAACTGTGATCACGTGCTCTCTCTCTCCGAACCCCTGGTGGCCGGTGCCCGCCTGCAATACCTGGATCAGGGCCGCCGGCTCGGCGGTGGCGCTGCCAACACCGGCATCGGGCTGGTGTGGGCCGGCCATGAGGTGACCATCGCCTCGCGCATCGGGCTGGACGAAACCGGCGACTGGCTGCTGGAGCAGGCGGCGGGCTACGGTCTGGATTGCAGCCATGTGGAGCGTTTCGGCGGCGAGACCGGCGAGCTGCTGATCCTGGTGGACTCCACCGGCGAGCGCACCATCCTTCGGCGGCCACGGCGCCCGGACCTGCCGGGTGATCTGCCGAGCGAGGGGGTGGACTGCCTCTATGTGAACTACCCGGGCACCGCCATCATCGGCTACATGCGCCAGATGCTCGGCAAGAGCTTCGTGGTGGCCCAGTACCCCAAGGGCGGCCAGGCGCGTCGCCCCTGTCACGTGCTGGTGGCCTCCCGCTCCGACCTCGGCGAGGTGGACGACCCCTGGCAGCATGCCCGCCAGATCGCCGGCGAGCAGCTGGCCTGGCTGGTGCTGACCGAAGGCAAGGCGGGGGCGGTGGCCATTCACGGTGAGGAGCAGATCCGGGTGGCGGCGCGGCCGGTGTCGGTGGTGGACACCACGGGGGCGGGGGATGCCTTCGCCGGCGGTCTGATCCACGGGCTGGCGCGAGGCATGGCGATCCGGGATGCACTGCAGTGCGCGGTGGACTGGGGCGCCTTCGCGGTCGCCTCCGAGAGTTCCATCCCCTCCAGCGCCCTGAAAAACTGGCTCAGGCAGCCGCACTGAGCCGCCATGAACCGTTGCCGATGAGGTCGCCTTGTACGGGCCGAGGCGGAGGGGAAAACCGGCGAATTTAACCGCCATAACCCCCCAAAACCTTGGACTAACCCTGCAAGTTTGCGATCAATCAAAGAAAGTGTCGATTTATGTGCATCTTCATCGACACCCGCCTGAGCTGCTCTTAACCTTGTCATTCCACGACTCAGATTAAGATGCGGACCTTGCGCGGGCGCAAGCGCTTCCCCGCCTCTTAGCTTTAGGTTGTCGTCCTGATTTCTGACTTGTAGTAAGAGGCAAGTGCGACCATGCAACTGACACGATTTACCGACTATGCCCTGCGTACCCTGACTTTTCTGGCGGTCCAGCCGGGAGATCGCCTGTCGACCATCACCGAGGTGGCCGATACCTTTGCCATCTCCCGCAACCACGTGGTCAAGATAGTGCATCAGCTCGGTATCAAGGGGTACATAGAGACGGTGCGTGGCAAGCATGGCGGCATCCGCCTCGGCCGCTCCGCCGTCTCCATCAATTTGCGTGACGTGGTGATGGACATGGAGCACGTGCTCTGCCCGGTGGACTGCAAGCGCGAGAACTGCCGCCTCTCCGGTGGCTGCCGCATCCAGGGTATTCTGCGCCGCGCCATGAACGCCTTCCTCGAGGTGTTGGGGGAGTACACCCTGGCCGATGCGGTGCGCGATCCGACCCGGCTCTGCCACCTGCTCGGCATCGAACAGGATTCGATTCTGGCCATGGCATAAGCCAGGCAAGCATGACAAAGGGGCCCACGGGCCCCTTTGTCATGTCCGGGGTTTGAGTTCAGAGCTGGGGGATCAGGGTGATGGCGCCGTGCAGGCAGGCGAGACCGCAGGCGCCGCAGCCGTCGCAGGCCGCCATGTTGATGCTGACGCCGTCGGCGGTAGCCTTGATCGCCTGCTGGGGGCAGGCATCTTCACACAGCAGGCAGTAGAAGCCCTGCCGGGCCTGGCAGCTGGCCTCGATCCGCACCCGGGTCTGCACCTGACGACCCAGCTGCAGGTCGAGGGCGCCGGTCGGACAGGCTCTGGCGCAGCTGCCGCAATAGCTGCACTGGCCGCAGGCGAGATCCAGCACGGGGGTGCCGGCGATGGGGGTGTCGTCGTATTCGGGCTGGTTGGCCGGTTTGAGCAGGCCGTTGGGACAGGCCTTGAAGCATTCACCGCAGCGGGAGCAGAGAGAGAGGAACTGGGACTCTTCGATGGCCCAGGGGGGACGCGCTTCGTGACAAACCACCTCCGGTTTGCGAGAGCCCCCCAATGCTTGCGTCAGCCAGCGACAGAAAAAATGAGTCATGCTCACCCCTGATACCTATTAGGGGTTAATTTTATCCAAGTTTCCCTTCGCAAGCCAGAGAATAGCGCCGGCCAGGATCGCAAGCCGGGTTGCCCTTGTGTAAGCTAGGCGGGTCTTTTTGCAGGATTGAATGAACTCATGTGGTTATTTCTGTGGCGTGCTTCTCTGCTCTATGTCTTCCCCTTGCTGATGTGGGGCTACTGCCGCATCAAGGGGATCGAATTCGTCGAGCTCGACACCGGAGTTAACAGTCACAAGTGGGTGGTGCTGGCCGCCTATCTGCTCTACGTGCTGCTCTGGCTGCTGCTCAACCGCTATCTCGAACTCTTTCTGCGTCAGCGGAGCCGCAAATGATCGAGCCCGGGC
Source organism: Aeromonas sp. FL131 (assembly GCF_049860615.1). NCBI lineage: Bacteria > Pseudomonadati > Pseudomonadota > Gammaproteobacteria > Aeromonadales > Aeromonadaceae > Aeromonas > Aeromonas sp. FL131. The sequence goes on along the minus strand of NZ_CP187595.1, from coordinate 4,165,726 downwards.
TCTGGAGCCTGCTGCTGGCTGGCGCCGTGCTGGCGGTCGGTCTCGGCTGGCTGGTGGGCCGGCGTGGTGCGGCACAGCTGGCCCAGCAGGTGCTGCTGAGCGAGGAACGCCAGCAGGCGCTGCAGGATCGCTGTGACGAGCTGCAGGATGAAAAGCTGCAGAGCCAGCAGAAGCTGGAGCAACAGCAGACCCTGCTGATCAAGCTCACCGCCCGTCTCAAGGATGCCGAGGCCACCCTGCGCAGCGAGCGGCTGGCCGCCGCCGAGAAGCTGCAACTGCAACAGGAGGCGGAACAGCGCCTCAGCCAGCAGTTCGAGAACCTCGCCAACCGGATCTTCGAGCAAAACTCGGGCAACTTCCGCGAACTGAACCAGAACAGCCTGGATCTGCTGCTGACGCCGCTGAAAGAGCAGCTCGAGGGCTTTCGCCGCCAGGTGGGGGAGACCCACGCCCAGGAGACGGCCCAGCGCCACAGCCTCAAGTTCGAGCTGGAGCGCCTGGCCGAGCTCAACGCCCGCATGACCGAAGAGGCGGCGGCGCTGACCCGCGCCCTCAAGGGCGACAGCAAGCAGCAGGGCAACTGGGGCGAGGTGGTGCTGGCGCGGATCCTCAGCGAATGCGGCCTGCGCGAAGGCCACGAGTACCATACCCAGGTCAACATCGAGGTGGACAAGGGCAAGCGCTACCAGCCCGACGTCATCGTCCACCTGCCGCAGGACAAGGACATCATCATCGATGCCAAGGTGTCGCTGACCGCCTACGAGCGCTGGTACAACAGCGATGACGAGCTGGAGAAGGCGGTGGCGCTGAAAGAGCACGTCGCCTCGGTGCGCAACCATATCCGCGAGCTGGGCCGCAAGGATTACCAGCAGCTGCCCGGGGTGCGCACCCTCGATTACGTGCTGATGTTCGTGGCGGTGGAGCCCGCCTTCCTCACCGCGGTGGAGGCCGACCCCTCGCTGGTGCGATTCGGGCTCGACAACAACATCCTGCTGGTGAGCCCCACCAACCTGATGGTGGCGCTGCGCACCATCGAGAACCTGTGGCGCTACGAGCGGCAGAACCAGAATGCCCGCCAGATCGCCGAGCGGGCCGGCCGCCTCTACGAGAAGCTGCGGCTGTTCGTGGAGGAGATGCAGCAGCTGGGTGGCAGCCTGCACCGGGCGCAGGAGAGCTACGACAAGGCGATGGGGCGGCTGGTCAACGGGCGCGGCAACCTGATCGCCCAGGTGGAGCGCTTTCGCGAGCTGGGGGTGGAGGTGACCAAGACTCTGCCCGAGCCGCTGGTCAACCGGGCGCTGGAGCGGGAAGACCCGGCCGAGTGAGACGGAGCTTCATGCAATAAGAAGGGCAGCCAGTGGCTGCCCTTCTGCATTTCTTCGTCTTGATACCCTTCGCCATTCGATCTCGCGAGCTCGCTGGTTACTGCTTCCAGAAGGAGGGGAAGAAGAGCACCGCCACGGTCAGGATCTCGAGCCGTCCCAGCAGCATGCCGAACGACAGGATCCACTTGGCCGAGTCCGGCAGGGTGGCGAAGTTGGTGCTGGGGCCGATGATCGGCCCCATGCCCGGACCCACGTTGGCCACGGCGGTGATGGAGCCCGAGATGGCGGTCAGGGGATCCAGCCCGATGGCTGCGAGCAGAGCGGCGATCAGCAGGATGACAGCGAAGTAGGCCAGCACGAACGAGATCATCGAGCGGATGATGGCGTCGTTGACCGGGCGGCCGTTGTACTTCTGCGGGAAGACGCCGGAGGGGTGCATCAGCTGGCGCATCTGCTTCTTGAACAGGGCGAACGCCACCTGTACCCGGAAGATCTTGAGGCCGCCGGCGGTGGAGCCGGAGCAGGCGCCGAGGGCCAGCAGGATGATGAAGATGATGCTGGTGAGCGGGCCCCAGGTGCCGAAGTCACCGAGCCCGAAGCCGGTGGTGGTGAGCACAGAGACGATGTTGAAGCAGCTGATGCGCAGGGCATCCATGAAGCCGTAGATGTCCCTTAGCCACAGGTAGAAGGTGACCACCACGGTGACCCAGACCACCAGCCAGAAGAAACCCTGGACCTGGGCGTCCTTGAGCAGGCTGTTGTCGCGCCGGCTCAGGCTCTGCACATAGAGCAGGAAGGGCAGGCCGCCGAGGAACATGAAGACGGTACCGATCCAGTGCGCCGAGTTGGAGAAGTGGGACATGGATTGATCGGAGGTGGAGTAGCCGCCGGTGCTGAGGGTGGTCATCGAGTGGTTGACCGCTTCGAACAGGGTCATGCCGCTCACCCAGTAGGCCAGGAAGCAGAGCATGGAGAGCACCAGGTAGACCAGCACTATGTTGTTGGCCACTGTCTTGGCACGCGGCGCACTCTTGTCGGACCAATCCGAGCTCTCGGTCTGGAACAGCTTCATGCCGCCCACGTTGAGGTAGGGCAGCACCGCCACCGCCATCACGATGAAGCCCACCCCGCCCAGCCACTGCAGGATGGAGCGCCACAGCAATATGCTGTGGGCCATGCCGTCGAGCCCCGACAGCACGGTGGAGCCGGTGGTGGTGACCCCTGACATGGTCTCGAAGTAGGCGTCGGTGAAGTCGATGTGATTGATGAAGAAGAAGGGCAGGGCACCGAAGATGCAGGCTACCACCCAGACCGAAGTGGTGAGCAGGAACATCTCCCGCACGCCGAGGTGGAACACCGCCTTGCGGCCGTAATGCAGGCAAAGCAGAGCCGCGCCGTGAGTGATCAGCACCGACTTGAGAAACTCGACGAACCCCTCGGAGCCGGTCAGCAGGGCCAGCAGGGTGGGCAGCCACATGAACAGGGCCAGCTTGGAGAGCACCAGCCCGAGGGTGAAGATGATGGGACGCAGCTTGATCATGCAAGATAACCTGGTCGTTGATTGACAAAAGACCCGGACAATCCCTGGTAGAGGCTGTGCCGGGTCTGGGTTGTGCTGCCTGGGTGCATGGGTAGATTACAGGAAGAAGGGACTTGGCTGGAACAGACGTTCCACTTCCGGAATGTACTTCTTGTCCACCAGGAACATCACCACGTGGTCATCCTGCTGGATCTGGGTCCGGTCGTGGGCGATCAGCACCTCGTCACCGCGCACGATGGCGCCTATGGTGGTGCCGGGCGGCAGCTTGAGCTCGCCCACCGTCTTGCCGACCACCTTGGAGGTGTTCTCGTCCCCGTGGGCGATCGCCTCGATGGCCTCGGCCGCGCCGCGGCGCAGGCTGTAGACGTTGGCGATGTCGGCCCGGCGCACGTGGGTCAGCAGGGCCGAGATGGTGGCCTGCTGCGGCGAGATGGCGATGTCGATGGAACCGCCCTGCACCAGATCCACGTAGGCGCTGCGCTGGATCAGCACCATGGTCTTCTTGGCGCCCATCTTCTTGGCGAGCAGGGCCGACATGATGTTGGCCTCGTCCTCGTTGGTCACCGCGATGAAGACGTCGATCTGGTCTATGTGCTCCTCCGCCAGCAACTCCTGATCCGCCGCATCGCCGCAGAAGACGATGGTGTTTTCCAGCACCTCGGAGAGCTGCTCCGCCCGCTTCTGGTTGCGCTCGATCAGCTTCACGCTGTAGCGCTTCTCCAGCTGGCGGGCGAGGCCGGCGCCGATGTTGCCGCCGCCGACGATCATGATGCGCCGGTAGGGGCTCTCGAGCCGCTGCAGCTCCGACATCACGGCGCGGATATGACCCGCCGCCGCCACGAAGAACACCTCGTCATCGGCCTCGATGATGGTGGTGCCCTGTGGGCGGATGGAGCGGCCCTGACGGAAGATCGCCGCCACCCGGGTCTCGATGTTGGGCATGTGATCGCGCAGGGTGGAGAGGGCGTTACCCACCAGCGGGCCGCCGTAGTAGGCCTTGACGGCCACCAGACCCACCTTGCCGCCGGCGAAGTCCACCACCTGCAGGGCGCCCGGGTACTCGATCAGCCGGCGCACGTAGTCGGTCACCAGCTGCTCGGGGGCGATCAGGTGATCCACCGGCACGGATTCGGGCAGGAACAGTCGATCCCGTTCCACCAGATAGGCCGGCGAGCGGATCCGCGCCACCTTGTTGGGGGTGTTGAACAGGGAGTAGGCCACCTGGCAGGCGACCATGTTGGTCTCGTCGCTGTTGGTGACCGCGACCAGCATGTCGGCATCCTGGGCACCCGCTTCACGCAGCACCTTGGGATGGGCGCCGTGGCCGTTGACCACCCGCAGGTCGAACTTGTCCTGCAGCTCGCGCAGCCGGTCGCTGTCGGTGTCGACGATGGTGATGTCGTTGTTCTCGCCGGCCAGGTTCTCGGCCAGGGTGCCGCCGACCTGACCGGCGCCCAGAATGATGATCTTCATAGGACGGCCTCATGAGCGTCGCCGTTGCAACGGCGGCCAGGGTGCGTGGGGACGGTCATCAACAGGATGAATCTCATAGGGAAAGCGCGCTCGATGTTGGGCAGTAATGGGTGCCGCAAGCGGCACCCGTCGTAATGATGGCCCTGCTTACCGCTTGATCAGCTTGGCATAGTAGAAGCCGTCCATCTCGGCCTCGCCCGGCAGGAACTGGCGACCCGGGCACTCCGGGGTGTCCTGCGCATGCAGCGGCACCAGAGTGGCGTCCGGGGTGGCCGCAAGGAAGGCGCGGATCTGGTCGCGGTTCTCTTCCGGCAGTACGGAGCAGGTGGCATACAGCAGAGTACCGCCGCTTTTCAGTTTCGACCAGAGGGCGCCAAGGATGCGGTGTTGCAGCTCGGCCAGCTCGCGGATGTCCTGATCCCTGCGCAGCCACTTGATGTCGGGGTGACGGCGGATGACGCCGGTGGCGGAGCAGGGGGCATCCAGCAGGATGCGGTCGAACTGGCCTTCCGGCCACCACAGATCCGGTGTGCTGGCATCGCCGTGGATCACCTTGGCGGTGAGGCCGATGCGATCCAGGTTCTCCTGCACCCGCTTGAGGCGGTTGTCGTCGGCATCGACCGCCACCACGCCAGCCAGCGCGGGCTGGCGCTCCAGCAGGTGGGCAGTTTTGCCACCGGGGGCGGCGCAGGCATCCAGCACCCACTCGCCCGGCTGCGGATCGAGCAGCGCGGCGGCCTGTTGTGCTGCGCCATCCTGTACCGAACAGTCGCCGACCTCGAAGCCGGGCAGCTTGGTCACGTCGCAGGGACGTTCCAGCAGGATGCAATCCTCGCCCTCTTCACCGGCCATCGCATTGATGCCGGCCTCGGCCATGCGGGCCAGCATCTGCTCGCGGCTCTGGCGTTGGCTGTTGTTGCGGATCCACATGGGCGGGCGCTGGTTGTTGGCCTCCATGATGAATTCCCACTCATCCGGATAGGCCTGGCGCAGCCGCTTGGTGAGCCACTCCGGGTGGCCGAGACGAATGCTGGGGACTCGGTCGATGCGCAGCAGAATGACTTCGGCGCTGCGCTGGAAGTTGCGCAGCACACCGTTGATGAGGCCGCGCAAGGAAGTGCCCTTGAGCAGTTTGACGGCGTTGACGGTCTCGGCCACCGCGGCGTGAGCCGGAATGCGGGTGTAGATGAGCTGATAGAGACCGACCAGGATCAGATAGTGGAAGATGCGGCTCTTGTTCTTGAGCGGCTTGTCCATCATCTCGCCGACCGCCGCATCGAGACGGGGCAGCCAGCGCAGGGTGCCATAGCAGAGTTCTTGCAGGAGGGCGCGATCGCGGGGCGCAACCTTCTCCTGGGCAGCAGGCAGAACGGCGGAGAGGGACTGGCCCTGATCCAGCACCTGTTGGATGACGAGAGCAGCCTGTGCGCGTGTTTTCATAGTGTTACCTTAGATGCGCAAGTCGGGGCCTGGGCCCCGCCTTGTGTCAATTCAGTTCAATTCAATTGCGTGCCGGGTTCAAACCAGTCGCGGCGAGAGTTGAGCAGGTCAGTCACGGACATGGCCTTCTTGCCGGGTGGCTGCAGGGTCAGCAGGCGCAGCACGCCCTTGCCGGTGGCGATGTCAATCCCCTGTTTGTCAGCCTTGAGCAGGGTACCGGCCGCCTGGCCGTGATCCTGTGCGACGACCTCGGCCTGCCATACCTTGACGGTCTGGCCGGCGACTTCAAACCAGCTGATGGGCCAGGGGTTGAAGGCGCGGATGCAGCGTTCGATGGCGACAGCCTCCATCGACCAGTCGATGCGGGCCTCTTCCTTGGAGAGCTTCTCGGCGTAGTTGGCCAGTGCATCGTCCTGCGCTTCGGCGGCGGTGTTGCCGGCAGCCATGGCATTGACGGTGTCGACCAGCGCCTGCGGGCCCAGTCCGGCCAGCTTGTCATAGAGGCTGGCAGAGGTTTCGTCGGCGGCGATGGGGCAGCTCACCTTGCGGATCATGGCGCCGGTATCCAGCCCCACATCCATCTGCATGATGGTGACGCCGGTTTCGGCATCACCCGCCCAGATGGAGCGCTGGATCGGGGCGGCACCGCGCCAGCGCGGCAGCAGGGAGCCGTGCACGTTGATGCAGCCCAGCCGCGGAGTGTCGAGCACGGCCTTGGGCAGGATCAGGCCGTAGGCGACTACCACCATCAGGTCGGCGCCAAGGGCGGCCAGCTCGGCCTGGGCCTCTTCCTTGCGCAGGGAGGCGGGTTGATAGACCGGCAGCTCGTGGGCCAGCGCCAGCTCCTTGACCGGGCTGGCGGTGAGCTTCTGGCCGCGGCCGGCAGGCTTGTCGGGCTGGGTGTAAACGGCGACGACCTCGTGGTCGGAAGACAACAACGCCGCCAGGTGACGGGCGGCGAAGTCGGGAGTACCGGCAAAAATCAGTTTCAGCTTATTCAATGGGGCAGATCCTCAGAGGACTTTGCGATCTTCACGGGCCATCTTTTCCAGCTTCTGGCGAATGCGCTGGCGCTTGAGCGGGGACAGGTAATCCACAAACAGCTTGCCGACCAGATGGTCCATCTCATGCTGGATGCAGATGGCGAGCAGATCGTCTGCTTCCAGCTCGAATGCCTTGCCGTGGCGATCCAGGGCGCGTACTTTGACCCACTCGGCGCGGGGCACCAGGGCACGACTGCCGGGCACGGAGAGGCACCCTTCCTCGATGCCGGTGCTGCCGGCCTGTTCGATGATCTCGGGGTTGATCAATACCAGAGGATCTTCACGGTTTTCAGAGACATCGATCACTATGATGCGCTGATGAATGTCGACCTGAGTGGCGGCAAGGCCGATGCCTTCCTCCGCGTACATGGTTTCGAACATATCATCTACAATGTGTTGTAACTCGGGTGTAAAGGTCTCGACAGGGGCTGCGACGGTACGCAGACGCTCATCGGGGAAACGCAATACATCTAGAATGGCCATAGTTTTTTCTTTAGTTTCGTATAAATGCAGTCAATATTGGCGTAATTCTAGTCATTTACGCCGACAAAAAACAGCAACACTTTGCGCGCAGAAGTAACAGGGAGTGTTATGTATCTGAAGCAAACCATCCTCGCCTGTCTGTTGGCCACCCTGAGCCAGGGCGTGCTGGCCGACCAGCTGAAACTGAAAGCGGGTTATCCCGAGACCTATGTGGTGCAAAAAGGCGATACCCTCTGGGATATTTCCGGCCAGTATCTGGCAGAGCCCTGGCTATGGCCAAGGCTCTGGAACATCAACCCGCAGATCGCCAATCCCCACTGGATCTACCCGGGCGACGTGTTGCACCTGAGCTGGGTCAACGGCGAACCGCGCCTTGGCAAGGCGATGCAGGGCGGCAAGCAGGTTGTTCGTCTCTCTCCCAGGAGTCGTTACGAGAACAAGGCCAACCCCATTCCGACCCTGCCGCTCAGCGAGATCGGCCCCTTCCTGCAAACCGACCATATTCTGGCTGACAGCCAGCAGGCAAAGCAGCTGCCTTATGTGCTGGGCAATGATGAGGCACACATTGGCATGCTGGAGGGGGATACCCTCTACGTACAGGGCGCACTGATCCCGGGTCAGGACTATGGCATCTATCATCCGGGGACCATCTACAAAGACAAGAAGAGTGGCGAACAGCTGGGGCAAGAGGCGGTCTTCGTCGGCACGGCCAGGGCGGAAGCCCTGCTGCCGGACGGCCGCACCCGGGTTACCCTCAGCCACAACCAGCGTGAGGTGTATCAGGGCGACAAGCTGATGCCGTTCCCGCCGCAGGAGAGCCTCTCCGCCGTGTTCACTCCCAAGGCTGCCCCCGTCATTTCGCCCGGCTATATTGTCGACTTGCCGAGCAAGGCCCGCGGCGGTGGCAAGTTCGACGTCGTGCTCATCAACAAGGGCATACGTGATCAGGTGGCACCCGGTGATGTGCTGGAGATCCTGCGGCCCGGCGCCCGGCTGGTGAGCAAGAATGGCAAGGTCGCCTATCGGGAGTACTCCTCGGTCTATGACAAGGCGTTCTATTCGACCGGCAAGCCACCCCTGCCGTCAGAGGCCGTGGCCCGGGTCATGTTGTTCAAGGTGTACGACAAGCTGAGTTATGGCCTGATCCTGCAGAGTCAGGACATGGTCAGCACCGGTTATCAGGTCAGCAACTTCTGACGTGCCTCTTCCATCCGGGCGACTCGCGCTGTGGTTGACGCTGGATGCCGTCACCGGTATCGGTCCGGTCACCGCCGCTCGCCTGCTGGCCCATTTTGGCGGTGACATTGTCACCCTGTTCGACGCCGACGACGGCGCCCTGCGAGCTCTTGGTCTGCAGAGCGCTCAAATCCAGCAGATGAGATGGCCCCAGCCGGTTGTCGAACAGGCGCTGAGCTGGGCCGCCGAGCCCGGCAATCATATCCTGTGTCCGGATGACCCCGCCTATCCCGCTTTGCTCAAAGAGATCCCTGCCGCCCCGCTGTTGCTCTACTGCCGTGGCAACCTGGCTGCCCTGTCTGTTCCTCAGCTGGCGATGGTCGGCACGCGCCATCCGACCTATGCCGGCAAGGACAATGCTGCCCGCCTCTGCAGGGAGCTGGTTGCCTGCGGGCTGGCCATCACCTCCGGACTGGCGCTTGGCATCGACGGGGTGTGTCATCAGCAAGCGTTGGCGGCAGGGGGGACTACCCTGGCCGTGCTGGGCTCAGGGCTCGACTGCCTCTATCCGAAGCGCCATCAGGGGTTGTCCATGGAGATCCTGGCGCGAGGCGGTTTGCTTATCTCCGAGCTGGCACCCGACAAGGGACCGCTGGCCGAGCACTTTCCACGGCGCAATCGCATCATCAGTGGCTTGTCGCTGGGTACCCTGGTGGTAGAGGCGGCCGAGCAGAGTGGTTCGCTCATCACGGCCCGTTATGCATTGGAACAGGGGCGAGAGGTCTTTGCCGTACCTGGTGCCCCGCAAAACGTGCAGGCACTGGGTTGCAACAAATTAATCCAGCAGGGGGCCAAACTTGTATTGAGCGCGGCCGATATAGTGGAAGAGCTGCCCGGATTTGTCGGTCTGCTGCAGCAAGTGGCTGACTTGTCTGAGCATTCGAATAATAGCGAATTGCCTTATGCCGATTTGTTGGATAACGTAGATTATGAGACCACGAGCGTGGATACCGTTGCCGAACGGTCCCAGCTTCCTGTCGAAGTGGTATTGGGCAGGTTGGTAGAGCTGGAGCTGGCCGGTGCAGTGATGGCGGTAGCCGGTGGATACGTCAGAGCGAGGAGGGCGAATCATGTTTGATGTATTGATGTACCTTTTCGAGACCTACATCCACAGCGATGCAGATGTGATGGTCGAGCAGAATGAACTCACCGACGAACTGAGCCGGGCAGGTTTCGACAAAGACGAGATCGAGAAGGCGCTCAACTGGCTGGAGCGACTGGCCAACCTGCATGACAGCGAGCGGGAGGTCTACGTGGCCGCCAGCGCGCAAGGCTCCATGCGTATCTATGCCCCACAAGAACTGGCACGCCTCAGTACCGAGTGCCGTGGTTTCCTGCTGTTTCTGGAACAAGCCCAGGTACTCAATGCCGAAACCCGCGAAATCTGCATCGAGCGCCTGCTTGAGCTTGATAAACCGGATATCGAGCTGGACGATCTGAAGTGGGTCGTCATGATGGTGCTGTTCAACGTACCGGGCAGTGAAAATGCCTACCAGCAGATGGAAGAGCTGGTGTTTGACGAGTCAGATGGTGTCATCCACTGACAGCCCGGTGCCGCGCTGGTAGAATTCAGGTCATCTGGATTTCAAGGCGCGGCCCATGTCAAAAATCGATCATCACCTCTTTTCAGCCCACGAACATGCCTTCGAGCGCGAACCGTGCCCGCAGTGTGGGGCCGAGCTGGTGATCCGCCAGGGCAAGCATGGTCCCTTCCTCGGTTGCTCCGCCTATCCTGCCTGCGATTACATCCGCTCCCTGACTCCATCCGGTCGTGACATCGAGAAGGTGCTCGAAGGCTCGGCCTGCCCGGACTGCGGCCAGCCGCTGGCCATCAAGAAGGGGCGTTATGGCCTGTTTGTCGGCTGCACCCAGTACCCGGCCTGCCAGCACATCGAATCCCTGCAGGAGAGCGACGATACCCAGATCCTCTGCCCGGAGTGTGGCAAGGGGCACCTCATCAGCCGAACCTCCCGCTATGGCAAGCAGTTCTACTCTTGCGACGGTTACCCCCATTGCAAATATGTGGTGAATGACAAGCCGGTCCCCATGCCTTGCCCACAATGTGGCTGGGGTATCATGGTCGAGAAAAAGGTGAGGGGAGCACTGCGCTGGATCTGCCCGCAAAAGAAATGCGGCCACCAGAGCGAGCAGGTATAATCCGGCCGCCACAAGCGAATTGAAACGTTTTCGGCTAACTTCAACCCCCCACTTGGAGTAAGGAAATTCCCACCATGAATAAACCCTTTGTTGCCGTATTGATGGGCTCTGATTCTGATTTTCCGGTGATGCAGACCACCCTCGAGGTGCTCAAGTCATTCGATATCGCGGTAGAAGTGAAAGTGACCTCCGCACACCGTACACCGGCTGCGACTCATCAGTACGTGACCGACGCCGAAGCCCGTGGCTGCAAGGTCTTTATCTGTGCCGCCGGCCTCGCCGCTCACCTGGCGGGCGCAGTGGCAGGCATCACGACTCGTCCCGTGATCGGTGTGCCCATCGATGGCGGCCCGCTCAAGGGGCTGGATGCGCTGCTTTCCACCGTGCAGATGCCGGGCGGGGTGCCGGTGGCGACCGTGGCGATCGGCAAGGCCGGCGCCAAGAATGCAGGCTATCTGGCAGCGCAGATGCTGGCAGTGGCGGATGATGAACTGGCGGCCAAGGTGCAGGCCGAACGCCAGAAAAATGCCGACGAGGTACTGGCCAAGGATGCCGCCTTGCAGGCCCTGCTCAAGTAAGCTCCGAGACGGCAACCACCACCCCGTTCGCCATCAGCCTCTCGCTGGTCGATGAGGGAGGGGCGCCAGGGTCGCCGTTCCGTAGGCTCAATGTTAATCAATGATGAGGCGACAGCCCGGCTGTCGCATTTTTTATGCCCAATGAATTTGAACTTGCAGTTGCTGCCCTCCAGCGCGATGGGGTGATTGCCTATGCGACCGAGGCGGTATTTGGCCTGGGTTGTGATCCTGACTCCGAGTCGGCGGTACACCGTCTGCTGGCGATCAAGCAACGCCCGGTGGAGAAGGGACTGATCCTGATCGCTGCCGATCTGGCTCAGTTGCAGGATTACATCGATCTGGACCAGCTCACTGACGAGCAGCTGGCCCGGGTGGAAGCGAGCTGGCCTGGTCCCTTCACCTGGATCATGCCGGCGCGCAGCAATACCCCCGCCTGGCTGACCGGTCAGTTCACTACCCTGGCGGTGCGTGTGACGGCCCATCCGCAGGTACAAGGGCTGTGTCGTGCCTTTGGCAAGCCGCTGGTCTCTACCAGTGCCAACCTGACGGGTGAAGAGCCGGCCCGCCGGGTGGCGGATATCGGCGAATTGTTGGCGAGTCAGCTGGCCTATATCCTGCCCGGCGAAGTGGGGGGGCAGGCCAATCCGTCCGAGATCAAGGATGCCAGAACCGGCGCCATCATCCGCCCCTCTTGAACCGCTCGGAGAGCGGCAATGCGGATCGGCTTAGCCCATCCGGCGACATCACAATAATGGGGTCAGGCGACGATCCTGGCTGACTGGAGACAAGATGAGCAAACCGGATGTGGCCCAGGTCAAGGCCTTCCTGCTGCAGTTGCAGGACGAGATCTGCCGTGGTCTGGAACTGACCGACGGCGTCGGACACTTTGTGGAAGATGCCTGGCGCCGTGAAGGAGGTGGCGGTGGCCGCACTCGCGTGCTGCGTCACGGTGCGGTGATCGAGCAGGGAGGGGTCAACTTCTCCCACGTTCATGGCGATGCCATGCCTGCCTCGGCAACGGCCCATCGGCCGGAACTGGCGGGCCGCCGGTTTGAGGCCATGGGGGTGTCGCTGGTGATCCACCCACACAATCCGTATGTGCCGACCAGCCACGCCAATGTGCGCTTCTTCATCGCCGAGAAAGAGGGGGAGGAGCCGATCTGGTGGTTTGGTGGCGGCTTCGATCTCACCCCGTTTTATCCGTTCGAAGAGGACGTACGGCATTGGCATCAGGTCTCCTTCGATCTTTGTCAGCCGTTCGGCACCGATATTTATCCCGAGTTCAAATCCTGGTGTGATCGCTACTTCTTCCTCAAGCACCGGGACGAGACACGCGGCGTCGGCGGCCTCTTCTTCGATGATCTGAATCGCTGGTCGTTTGCCGACTGTTTCGCCTTTATGCAGGCGGTTGGCAAGGGCTATCTCGATGCCTACCTACCGATTGTCGAACGCCGCAAGGGGCTGGCTTATGGCGAACGGGAGCGGGAATTCCAGCTCTATCGTCGTGGCCGCTATGTGGAGTTCAATCTGGTGTATGACCGTGGCACCCTGTTCGGTTTGCAGACAGGCGGGCGTACCGAATCGATCCTGATGTCGATGCCGCCGCTGGCGCGCTGGGAATATGACTGGCAGCCGTCCGCGGGCAGCCCGGAAGCATTGCTCTACACTGACTACCTCAAACCGCGCGAGTGGTTGTGACCAGAGGGGCCATGATGGCCCCTTCTTATTGGCCGATATTCGGCTTGTTCCTGAGTGCGAAAACCCGTTAAATCGGGAGATTGCCCTCTGAAGGAACTCTTTGATGGATCGTTATCTGGTTTTTGGCCACCCGGTGCGCCACAGCAAATCTCCCTTTATTCATACCCTGTTTGCCAGACAAACCCAGCAGGAGCTGGAATATGGTCTGGCCGAGCCTGCCGTCGAAGAGTTCGCCACTAGTCTGAGAGACTTCTTTGCCCAAGGTGGCAAGGGATGCAATGTCACCGTCCCCTTCAAGGAGCAGGCATTCGCCCTGGTCGATCGACTGAGTCCTCGGGCCCGGCGGGCGGGGGCAGTCAACACCATCAAGCTGACCGATGATGGCGTACTGCTGGGTGACAACACAGATGGTGCCGGGTTGGTGGCCGATCTCAAGGCGCATGGTGTGGCACTTGCCGGCAGCAGGATCCTGCTGCTGGGGGCGGGAGGCGCTGCGCGCGGTGCGCTGGCTCCGCTGCTGGCCGAGCAACCCGAGGCCTTGGTTATCGCCAACCGTACTCACGCTAGGGCGGAGCAGCTGGCTGCTGAGTTTCGCGATCTGGGGGCGGTCAGTGCCCAGACCTATGAGCAGCTGGGCGACCATTTCGATCTGATCATCAACTCCACCTCCGCCAGTCTGCAGGGGGAGTTGCCGCCGCTCCCTCCGGCGCTGATCCATGCCGATATCGCCATCTACGACATGATGTATGGCGCGACCGATACCCCCTTTATCGCCTGGGCCAAGGGGCAGGGGGCTCGTCAGACCGTAGACGGCCTCGGCATGCTGGTGGAACAGGCAGCAGAAGCCTTTACCGTGTGGCGAGGAATCCGGCCAGGGACTAAACAGGTATTGAGAGAACTGAAACGAAATCTGGGGACCCTATGAACCAAGGCATCTTGTTTCCCGAGCTGGCCGACTGGCAAGCGCACGAACAGCGGATCCACTTCCCTGCCCAGCAGATGGGGGCGCTGGTGGATTGCTACATCAGTCGCCGGCGTCTGGAGAAAATGACCGGGCTCTCCCTCGCCAGAGAGGAAGACATCCTGCGAGCCTTCGAAAGCGTGCGCTTTGACATCGAGGAGATTGCTGAAAAACTCATTGAGGAACAAGAGTTTGCAGAAGATGGAGCCATCTACCTCTGATTTTTTCAAGTTTTTTCTCAAAGCAGCGGAACTTGCGCCAAGTTGTGCTGACTAACTAGATAGTTGAGGAAGTGCTAGCTAGTCACCTTTATAACTCCCCGGTATTCGTACTGGGGATTTTTTTATCTATATGAAAAATAACATAATTTATGTAATTCATTTTTCGTGAAACTTAATTACATAAATTACTTTCACTTTCTGCTGCTTTGCTATACAGTTAGCAACGTAGGGTACAGAGGTAAGATGTTCTATCTTTCAGACCTTTTATTTCACGTAATTGAATGTGGCTGAATAGCGACCCCGGTGAGTCATCATCGGGGTGTTTTTTTATGGGTTGCGTTTAGAGCAAATGCTTTAATGTTGGCGAATGTTTGTTAGAATGAAGGGGCTTCTTGAGGAAAACCAGTCGTCTTTGTTCTCAAGATTTAGCTTCTTCCCAATTTTTGAACTGATTGTTTAAGGCCGGTACTGCATTTGCAGAACCGGCCTCATTTTTATCCTTTCCATTGACTGCTTTGTAATAAAATTTCACTTTGGTACTTATTTGGTGAGGAAACGCCCCCGCCGGCATCTATTTTTGAAAACGTTGCCAATGGGATTAAAAGTTAATTGTTATATAGAATTAACTATTTATCCCATTGATAAAAATGGTGTTTCAATAACTCATCGTAGGGAGTGGGCGATGTCACTGGCGAGAGGGGGTTATGGCAAGCAGACTGAAAGCCTTTCAATCAGCGGAGGAGCTGCTCCGCTAATTGCAGGGTTTGGTTGTGGTGTATACAGGACGTAGCTTACTCCTCGAGCGGTGCTGGCTCATCGTCAGCCATTTCATCGGCGCCTGCGAGATACCAGCCAGTCAGCGTCTGTGCCAGTTTTTCGACCCCGATCTGGGTCAGGGAAGAGAAGGCTTCCACCTGGATCTGCGGACCCAGCTCGGCTACGGCCTGACGTACCTTGATGACCTGATTGTTGCGCGGACCTGGGCTCAGCTTGTCGGCCTTGGTCAGCAGCAGCATGACCGGCAGTTTGCGGTGAGAGCTCCACTCCAGCATATTCATATCGGTATCTTTGAGCGGATGGCGGATGTCCATCAGGATCACCAGACCTTTCAATGACTCACGACGCTGCAGATATTCCGCCAGCGACTTTTGCCACTTGAGCTTCATTTCCAGCGGAACCTGCGCATAACCGTAGCCAGGCAGGTCGACCAGACGCTTGCCCGGTTCCAGCTCAAACAGGTTGATCAGCTGGGTGCGTCCCGGCGTCTTACTGGTGCGAGCCAGGTTCTTGTGCTTGGTCAAGGTATTCAATGCAGATGACTTACCGGCGTTGGAACGGCCGGCAAACGCAATCTCGACACCCCCATCATTTGGCAGGTGACGGATGTCGGGTGCGCTGGTCACAAAATGCACCTTATTGAAATTCAGAGTTTGTGTATCCAACGTAAATTCCCCATAGAGATAGAGGGTTATAGAGTTACTTTTTTGTGAAATCGTGTAAAATGGCGTCGCTTAAACGCGTTTATTTTAACATGCCTTCAGCGGCATGGGATCTGGAAGCCTAATAACGAGAAGTTGGAACGCCATGAAGAACCTAGTCATTACTCTTGCTCTGATGGTTGGCGTAACGGGGATGGCACAAGCCAAGGGCGATGCCGCTGCGGGACAAACCAAGGCTGCCGTTTGCGCGGCTTGTCATGGACCGGACGGCAACAGCCTAGTCGATATGTACCCCAAGATTGCTGGTCAGCACGCATCATATATCAAAAAGCAGTTAGTTGAACTGAAGGCTGCAGCTTCTGGTCAAACTGGCCGGGTTGCTCCCATCATGGGGCCGATGGCGCTTCCCCTGTCTGAACAGGACATGGAAGACCTGGCAGCCTACTTCTCCAGTCAGAAGGTGACGCCGCTCGCGGTACCCGATGACGCCGTCGCTGCAGGCAAGGCGCTGTACATGGGAGGGGACATGAGCCGTGGTCTGGCTGCCTGTACTGCCTGCCATGGTCCGCGTGGATCGGGCGTCGAGCAGGCCAAGTATCCGAGCCTGTCCGGCCAGCATCCTGCCTACATCAAGGCCCAGCTCACGGCCTTTAGGACCGCTGCCCGTGACAACGACCCGAACAGCATGATGCGGGACGTTGCCAAGAAGCTGACCGATCAGGATATCGAAGTACTGTCCAAATATGTGGCAGGTCTGCACTGATCAAGCCGGATGATATTATCTCATTGATATTGACGAGGAGCCGCCGGCTCCTCGTTTCTTTTTGGTCTTTAACACCATTTGGCCAATTTTTTCTCGCATTGTTGTAAGAGATCTCCCATTCATCAGCCTGGCCAGGGCTTAAACATTTTTAGAAAAATGCTTAGTAATTCATTAATTTCAATATGTTAAATGACAATAAGTCGTTTATCTCCGTTTGAAAACGTTCCTGATGGATTGAGTCACTTTATTAAATTGATACAGTGGATGCATGGAATGGCCCACGCGGCGGTTCACGACCGGGATGTCGTGAAGACAGGATGTCGATGAGGCAGGATGCCAAGGGCCACGCGAGTGGCAGGCAATGGATTGAAAGACCAGGATGGTGACCGTTCAGGAAGAGCGGGGCTGCGGGAAGCAATCACCCCAGAAGATGACCGGACGTCGTCTGCATGGGTCAGGCAAGCACACGCACATTCAGGATCGACCAATTAAGGTCAGGATGACCATACACAAAGATATGATGCGCAGATGTATCACCATGGACAGGGTGATTTGCAGCCAGGGATGGGACTCGCATAAACATATCAAGGCAGCTTCGGCTGCCTTTTTTCTTTTGGGTCATTAACCCGCTTGGTCATTCTGTGTCAAAATACCAGCAACATGCCCAGAGGATGCCGATCCTGCGGTATTCGAAGGCCATTTATGGCCGGATTGGTGCGGGATCCCGCTTTGTTTCTAATCCATCGTTCCCCGTGTCAGCATCCTCTTCCGGACCTTTTCGAACCGGAAACGGGTTTCAATCCAGTTATTTGTCGGAGTCATTCATTCATGTCGGCTAAACAACCCAATCGCAAACCTGCCGGTAAGCGCAAAGAATCAGATGCCAGTGCCCAGGAAGGCCGTGAGCGCAAACGCGCCGCCAAGCGCAAGGGCTTGAAGGCAGGATCCCGCCAGCAGGTCGAGCAGGCCGGCAAGAAGAGTGGCACCAAACAGGCCAAGGATCCGCGCATCGGTTCCCGCAAGCCGGTTGCCCTGATCGTGGAAGAGAAGAGCAGCAAGCCGGTCGCGCCCAAGCAGGTCAAAGAGAAGAAGCTGGTGATGACGCCGGAGCAGGAGCTGGCCTCCATCGAGAATGATGATCGCCTGAATGACCTGCTGGATCGGCTCGATGCCGGTGAGACCCTGGAAGCAACCGAGCAGGCCTGGGTTGATCAGCGGGTTGACCGCTATCAGGAGCTGATGGACGAGCTTGGCATCATCGACACTGATGATGACGAAGACGAGGCTGATTTTGATGAGGCCAACTTTGACGAGCCGGGCCAGCCAGCCTCCGAAGAGGAGCTGTGGGATCGTTTCACCCAGGTCGACTATCAGCCAGAGCCCAAGCCTGAGCCGAAGAAAAAGTGATGAGTGGATGGATGCTGGCCGCCTTGTTGGGCGGCCTGATTTTGTTGGGGCTGGCGTGGTATGCCGGTACCTTGCTGGCACGTCTCAAGCGCCAGCACGACAGTCAGCAGCAGGCTATCGCGGCCCGCAATGAACGGATCCTCGAGAGTGTCAGGGTCATTGCCCATGCGGTACGGGATGGTCAGTGCGACTACTCCGAGGGCGCCATCCGGCTGACCAATCTGCTGGATGCGTTGCAGATCAAGGGCGGTCGCGCCTTTGCCGGCGAATTTCCGGGTTTGTACGGTCTCTACGAGAAGGTGAAGGAGATGCCGACTCATGAGGCGAGACGGGCCCTCAAACGCAATGAAGTAATGAAGATGGATCTCGAACGCAGTGGCTATGAGGCCGAGCTGGAGGCGCAGATCCTCGAGGATGTGGCCAGACTGAAGGATTTTCAGTTAAGCCGGTGAGCCGATAACAAAAAAGAGGAAGCAAGCGTGCAAGCAGAACAGATTGTGTGGGATCAGGCCCTGATCGAGAAATATAACTACAGCGGTCCGCGTTACACCTCCTATCCCACTGCGCTGGAGTTCAACGAGGGTTTCGGTTATCCGGACTTCGTCCAGGCCGCGAGCCAGTATCCGGCGCGCAACCTGTCGCTCTACGTGCATATCCCCTTCTGTCACAAGCTCTGCTACTACTGCGGCTGCAACAAGGTGATCACTCGTCACCGCCACAAGGCCGATCAATACCTCGATTTCCTCGAGCAGGAGATCAAGGCGCAGGCCCCGCTGTTCAAGCAGCGGCTGGTGACCCAGTTGCACTGGGGCGGCGGCACTCCCACCTATCTGGATGAACCCCAGACTCGCCGACTGATGGCCATGTTGCGGGAGCATTTCCACTTCGCCGAAGAGGGCGAAATCAGCATCGAGGTGGATCCGCGGGAGATTGAGCTCTCCATGCTGGACGTGCTGCGGGAAATCGGCTTCAACCGCATCAGCCTCGGCGTGCAGGATTTCAACAAGGAGGTCCAGGTCGCGGTCAACCGCGAGCAGGACAACGACTTCATCCGCGCCATGCTGGAACGGGCTCGCGAACTGGGCTTTCGTTCCACCAACCTGGATCTCATCTACGGCTTGCCGCACCAGAACCGGGAGAGCTTCCATCACACCCTGGAAGAGGTGCTCAAGACCGAGCCGGCCCGTCTCTCCATCTTCAACTATGCCCACCTGCCCAGCCGTTTTGCCGCTCAGCATAAGCTGAAAGAGGCGGACATGCCGGCGCCGCAGGAAAAACTGGCCATGCTGCAGGACACCATCGCCTTCCTGACCGGCCGTGGTTATCAGTTCATCGGCATGGATCACTTCGCCAAGCCGGACGACGAGCTGGCGGTGGCCCAGCGTGAGGGCAAGCTGCACCGCAACTTCCAGGGCTATACCACCCAGGGGGATTGTGATCTGCTGGGGCTGGGGGTCTCCTCCATCAGCATGATCGGCGATGCCTATTCCCAGAACCAGAAAGAGCTCAAGGCCTACTATGGCCAGGTGGAAACGCTGGGGCATGCCCAGTGGAAGGGGTGCTCTCTCAATCAGGACGACCTAATCCGCCGCGAGGTGATCAAGCGCCTCATCTGCGATTTTCGCCTGAACTTTGCCGCCGTCGAGCAGGCCCATGGCCTGGCGTTCAGGGAGTACTTCGCGGAGGATCTCAAGCTGCTGCAGACCTTCATCGATGATGGCCTGGTGCGCATGACCGAAGAGGGGCTGGAGGTGGTCTCCACCGGTCAGCTGTTGATCCGCAACATCTGCATGTGCTTCGATGTCTACCTGCGGAGCAAGGCGCGCCAGCAGCAGTTCTCCCGGGTGATCTAAGCCGGTCGATGTCGTTGGGAAATAAAAAAACCGCCTCTCAGCGGTTTTTTTATTGGGCTTGCCCCTGCTCAGCGCTGGGCGGCGCGGGCGCTCAACTCGGCCTTCTCGGTATCGCTCAGGAAGGCCAGGGTCAGGCCGTTCTGCTGGGCGGTGCGGATCTCGCTCACCGTCATGCCGGCAGCCGGGGCCGCCACCTCGTATTCGTGGGGCAGG
The DNA here is from genome assembly GCF_049860615.1 of Aeromonas sp. FL131. Lineage (NCBI taxonomy): Bacteria > Pseudomonadati > Pseudomonadota > Gammaproteobacteria > Aeromonadales > Aeromonadaceae > Aeromonas > Aeromonas sp. FL131. The sequence goes on along the minus strand of NZ_CP187595.1, from coordinate 4,145,896 downwards.
TCGATGCCTTCCACCGCCGGGTCGTCGGTGTTGAGGCAAGCCAGCACGCCGGCGGCCAGGAACTGGCGGATCGGGTGCTCGGTCAGGCTCGCCACCGTGGTGGTCTGAACGTTGGAGGTGAGGCAGGACTCGATGCCGATGCGGTGCTCGGCCAGATAGGCCATCAGGGCCGGATCCTGAACGGCTTTGACGCCGTGGCCGATACGTTCGGCACCCAGCTCGCGAATGGCCTGCCACATGCTCTCGGGGCCGGCGGCTTCACCGGCGTGCACGGTGACGCGCATGCCAGCATCACGCACCCGGCGGAAGTGGTCGGTGAACAGCTCGCCCGGGAAGCCCAGCTCGTCGCCGGCCAGATCGATGGCGACCAGCCGATCACGATGGGCCAGGCAGGCATCCAGTTCTTGCTTGCACTGCTCGGTGCCGAAGGTGCGGCTCATGATGCCGATCAGGTTGGTCTTGATGCCGAAGTCGCGGCTGCCAGCCGCCACGCCGTCGATGATGGCTTCGACCACGCCCTGCGGGTGCAGCTTGTGGGCCATTGCCATGTAGGCCGGGCTGAAACGCAGTTCGGCATAGTCGATGCCGGCGCGCAGCAGGTCTTCCACATTCTCGTAGGCGACCCGGCGGCAGGCGTCGTAATCGGCCAGCACGGCCACGCCCCAGTCCAGCTTTTTGAGGAAGGCGACCAGGCTCGGTTCATTCTCGACGATCTGCACATGGGGGCGCAGCGCCTCCAGCTCGAAGGCGGGCAGTTGGATGTTGTGCTGACGGCCCAGCTCGAGGATGGTCTGCGGGCGGATGTTGCCGTCCAGATGGCGGTGCAGGTCGGTCAGGGGAAGAGATCTGTCAATCATGATGGCGCCTTCTTCGAGTCGGGTGTGAAAGCCTGCCATTCTAGGCAGGGATCTCAAAAAAGATACCCCGTTTGAAATCAAACGGGGTCTTATTGGCCGGCGATTTGCCAAGGCGTGATGGGAATCGTTTTTCCCAAGGACTCAGGAGAGGTCGAGTTCCTTCAGCTTGCGGGTGAGGGTGTTGCGCCCCCAACCGAGCAGGCGGGCCGCTTCCTGTTTGTGACCATGGGTATGGTCCAGCGCGGTTTCCAGCATGATCCGCTCGAACTGGGGCAGGGCATCGGCCAGGATGTCGGTCTCCCCCAGCGCCAGCTTGGCGGCGACCCAATCCTGCAACTGCTGCTGCCAGCCGCCGGACAGGGCCGGCTGACCCGGTTCGGCGGTGCTGGTGATGGGGGTCAGCAGCTCGGTGGGTAGATCGCTCACCAGCACCTCCTGGCCCGAGGCCATCACGGTGAGCCAGCGGCAGACGTTCTCCAGCTGGCGCACGTTGCCCGGCCAGGGCAGGCGGCTGATGTAGGCCTGGGTATCCGGATGCAGACTTTTGGCCTCCACGTTCAGCTCCTTGGCTGCCCGCAGCAGGAAGTGCTGGGCCAGCTGGGGAATGTCCTCGCGGCGCTCCTTGAGGGCGGGAATGTGGATCCGGATGACATTGAGGCGGTGGAACAGGTCTTCCCGAAATTCACCGTCGGCCACCCGCTTCTCCAGATTCTGGTGGGTGGCGGCGATGATCCGCACATCCACCTGCACCGGCTGATGGCCGCCAACCCGGTAGAACTGGCCGTCGGCCAGTACCCGCAGCAGCCGGGTCTGCACATCCAGCGGCATGTCGCCTATCTCGTCGAGAAACAGGGTGCCGCCGTCGGCCTGTTCGAAGCGGCCGTGGCGAATGTTGTTGGCGCCGGTGAAGGCTCCCTTCTCATGGCCGAACAGTTCCGATTCGATGAGATCTTTCGGGATGGCGGCCATGTTGAGGGCGATGAAGTTCTTGTGGGCGCGCGGGCTGTGCTTGTGCAGGGCGTGGGCGACCAGCTCCTTGCCGGTGCCGCTCTGGCCGTTGATCAGCACCGAGATGCTGGAGCGCGACAGCCGGCCGATGGCGCGGAACACCTCCTGCATGGCCGGCGCCTCGCCGATGATCTCCGGGCTGCTGGCCGGATCCTGCTGGCGTGCCTTGCGTTTGGTGCGCTGCTCCTTGAGGTGATTCTCGGCGCGGCGCACCAGGGTTACCGCCTCGTCGATGTCGAACGGTTTGGGCAGGTATTCGAAGGCACCGCGCTGGTAGGCGTTGACCGCGCTGTCGAGATCCGAGTGGGCGGTCATGATGATGATGGGCAGATCGGCCTGGCGGCGATGGATCTGCTCAAGCAGGCTGAGGCCGTCGATGCCGGGCATGCGGATATCGGAGAGGATCACATCTGGTGAGCGCATTTCCAGCGAGCTCAGCAGCGCCTCGCCATCGGCGAAGCTCTCGCACTCGAAGCCTTCACTGCCGAGGGTGCGCTCCAGCACCCAGCGGATAGAACTGTCGTCATCGACGATCCACACTTTTGCTGTCATGACGTTCCCTTATTTGCGAAGCGGTAGAAAGATGGTGAATTCGGTGTGGCCTGGCCAGCTGATGCAGTCGATCCGCCCCTTGTGCTGGTCGATCAGGTTCTGGGCGATGGAGAGGCCGAGCCCGGTGCCCCCTTCCTTGCCGGTGATCATCGGATAGAAGAGGGTGTCGCGGATGGCATCCGGGATGCCGGGGCCGTTGTCGATGATCTTGATCTCGGCCGCTAGGCGGTAGCGCTGGCCGTGGATGGTGATCTGGAACGCGGTGCGGGTCTTGATGCGGATGAGGCCGGTCTGCTCGCCGATGGCCTCGGCGGCGTTGCGCACCATGTTGAGAAAGGCCTGCTGCAGCTGGTCCGACTCCATCTCGAATTCCGGGATGCTGGGATCGTAATCCCGCTCAATGCGCACCGTTGGCGGCAGCTCCAGCTCTACCAGCCGACGCACCTGCTCCAGCACCGAGTGCACGTTGTGCATCTGGTGACGACCCGGGCGCTGGGGGCCGAGCAGCCGATCGACCAGCACCCGCAGCCGGTCGGCCTGTTCGATGATGATGCCGGTGTATTCGCGCAGGGCGGGGTCGGGCAGCTCCTTTTGCAGCAGTTGGGCCGCGCCGCGCAGACCGCCGAGGGGATTCTTGATCTCGTGGGCCAGGCCGCGCACCAGCTCCTTGGCCGCCTGTTGCTGGGCATGCTGCTGCAGCTCCTGGCTGATCTTCTTCTGCTGGTCGATCTTGCGCAGCTCCACCACCATCAGCCGCTGCTCATGATCGGCCAGTGGGCTGACGCTCATCTCCACCAGTCTGGGCTCCCCTTCCACCACCAGGGTGACTTCACTGTCGGTGAAGCCCTGCCCCGAGCTGAGGCACTGCTTGAGCCGCTGCAGATCGAGGGAGATATGTTCCAGCAGGTGGGGCAGTTCGATACCGATCAGCCGGCGCTGACTGAGGGAGAGCAACTGCTCGGCGGCCGGGTTGACGAACTGGATGCAGAGCCGTTCATCCATCAGGATGACGGCGGTCAGCAAGTTATCGAGCAGTATCTTGGCTTGATCCGGGCGGGTTGGCACAGGTTTCTCCCTAAAACGGTGCTATACACCAGCAATGCACCAATGTGGTGCATTTAGTCTACCCGTATCGAGGCACAGGATCACCCCTTGTTGTTGAGGGGGGTCACTTTGGGTGCAGGATTGATGCTGGCCCGGTGCAGGTAGAAGGTGACTGGCTTGGATTTAGCAAGGATCGTACCGTCTTTGGCGAGCAGCTCGAGTTGGGCCTCGTGGGCACCGCGATCGAGGTTTTCGACCCGAATGGCGAGCGAGTTTTTAACGATGGGGGCAGCCTTGCCGTCCAGGGTCAGGCGCACATCGTACTGGGTCGGCGGTTGCGGGCTGATCTGACCCTGAAACACCACGTTGCCGGTGTTGTCGCGTAGGGTGCTGCCCTGTTCCGGGGAGAGCAGTTCGATCACCAGCTTGGCCGCTTCCTTCTCTTTCTTGGCATCGACGCCGGTGAGGCTGTTGAAGTTGTCAACTTGCACCGAGCGGGGTGAACTGCCGATGAAGGGGGCGACGCGCAGATCGACCTCCTTGGCTTTCTGGCCGGGGGGAGGGGCATCCGTATAGTGAACGACCCCCTGGCTGTCGGTCCAGGAGTATACCTTGGCAGCCTGGGCGCCGGTGGCGACCAGCAGCAACAGGCTCAGCATCCATACTGGGTTGGCGTTTTTCATCCATCTCTCCTTGACGGGATTTTGCTTAATCCTATCAGAGAAAAAACCCGCCTGTCGGCGGGTTTGGTCAAGTTCTGAGCTGGCTTCCGGATTAAACGGAGTAGTACAGTTCGAACTCCAGCGGATGCGGGGTCATGCGCACGCGGTCAACGTCCTGCTGCTTCAGCTCCAGGTAGGAGTTGATGAAGTCGTCGCTGAATACGCCGCCGCGGGTCAGGAACTCGCGATCCGCATCCAGCGCAGCCAGGGCTTCGTCCAGAGAGCCGGCCACGGTCGGCACTTCGGCTGCTTCTTCCGGCGGCAGGTCATACAAGTTCTTGTCCATGGCATCGCCCGGATGGATCTTGTTGATGATGCCGTCCAGACCGGCCATCAGCTGAGCTGCGAAGGCCAGGTACGGGTTGGCAGCCGGATCCGGGAAGCGGACTTCGATGCGGCGAGCTTTCGGGCTCGGCACTACCGGGATACGGATGGAGGCAGAGCGGTTGCGGGCAGAGTAGGCCAGCATGACCGGTGCTTCATAACCCGGTACCAGACGCTTGTAGGAGTTGGTGGTCGGGTTGGCGAAGGCGTTGATGGCCTTGGCATGCTTGATGATGCCGCCGATGTAGTGCAGCGCCATCTCGGACAGACCGCCGTACAGGTCGCCGGCGAACAGGTTGACGCCGTTCTTGGCCAGGGACTGGTGGCAGTGCATGCCGGAGCCGTTGTCACCGAACATGGGTTTCGGCATGAAGGTGACGGTCTTGTTGTAGGCGTGGGCCACGTTGTGGATCACGTACTTCAGCACCTGCACTTCATCCGCTTTCAGGGTGAGGGTGTTGAAACGGGTCGCGATCTCGTTCTGACCGGCAGTCGCCACTTCGTGGTGGTGAGCTTCAACGACCTGGCCCATCTCTTCCAGCACCAGACACATGGCGGCACGGATATCCTGAGAGGAGTCAACCGGTGCAACCGGGAAGTAGCCACCCTTGACGAAAGGACGGTGACCCTTGTTGCCGTGCTCGTAATCGGTACCGGAGTTCCAGGCGGCTTCTTCGGATTCGATCTTCACGAAGCTGTGGCCCATGGTGTTCGAGAAGGTGATGTTGTCGAACATGAAGAATTCCGGCTCCGGCCCGAACAGCACGGTGTCAGCGATGCCGCTGGACTTCAGGAAGTCTTCGGCACGCTTGGCGATGGAGCGCGGATCGCGGTCGTAGCCCTGCATGGTAGCCGGTTCCAGCACGTCACAGACGATGTTCAGGGTGGTCTCTTCGGTGAACGGATCCAGTTTGGCGGAGGCCGCATCCGGCATCAGCACCATGTCTGATTCGTTGATGCCCTTCCAGCCGCCGATGGAGGAACCATCGAACATCTTGCCGTCTTCGAAGAAATCTTCGTCAACCTGATGGGAAGGGATGGATACGTGCTGCTCTTTACCCTTGGTGTCGGTAAAGCGCAGGTCGACAAACTTGACTTCGTGTTCCTGGATCAGGGCCAAAACGTTCTGGGCTGACATGCTAAGTAACCTCCGGTGTTAAAACTCTTAGGGTGAATGCGTCATCACATTCACATAAGCCAGTATCGTGCCAAGTTTGTGACAGCTTGATTTCAGGGCATTTGGGGCTATCAGCCAGCCCTGAGACCCGCCATCTCAGCGCGTTACGCCTCAAAGTAGTGCATCCATGGATCGTTTTGGTGCACTAAAATGGTGCGCGTTATACGGTCAGCCCCCATCTAAGCAGGCTTTGATCGGAAGGTCTATGATCCTGATCCCCTGTTGTGCGCGAATGTACTGCAATTCTGCTAGGCAGATCACAAAGGCGAGAGTACAATTAGCGCCCAATTTTACCCGGTGATTGAGGCGAGAATGTTAGAGAATTTACGCAATATTGCGATTATTGCGCACGTTGACCACGGCAAAACGACTCTGGTTGATAAGCTGCTGCAGCAGTCCGGCACCCTGGACCGCTCCACGGAAGGCCAGGAACGGATCATGGACTCCAATGATCTGGAACGGGAACGTGGCATCACCATTCTCGCCAAGAACACTGCGATCCGCTGGAACGACTACCGCATCAACATCGTTGATACCCCGGGTCACGCCGACTTCGGTGGTGAGGTAGAGCGCGTACTGTCCATGGTTGACTCCGTGCTGCTGCTGGTTGACGCCGTTGATGGCCCGATGCCGCAAACCCGTTTCGTGACTCAGAAGGCATTCGCCCAGGGTCTGAAGCCGATCGTGGTCATCAACAAGATCGACCGTCCGGGTGCTCGTCCTGACTGGGTAATGGATCAGGTATTCGATCTGTTCGACAACCTGGGTGCCACCGACGAACAGCTGGACTTCAAAGTTGTTTACGCCTCTGCACTGAACGGTTGGGCCACCATGGATCAGGACGTTGAGTCCGATAACATGGAACCCCTGTTCCAGGCCATCGTTGACAACGTGGAAGCGCCCAAGGCTGATGCCGACGGTGGTTTCCAGATGCAGATCTCCCAGCTGGACTACAACTCCTATGTTGGCGTCATCGGTATCGGCCGCATCACCCGTGGTCGCGTCAAGACCAACCAGCAGGTCACCATCGTCGGTGCCGACGGCAAGTCCCGTACCGGCAAGGTCGGTCAGGTGCTGGGTTATCTGGGTCTGTCCCGTACCGAAGTGGCCGATGCGCAAGCTGGCGACATCATCGCCATCACCGGTCTGGGCGAGCTGAAGATCTCCGACACCATCTGTGACAACGGCGCCGTTGAAGCGCTGCCGCCGCTCTCCGTTGACGAGCCGACCGTGAACATGACCTTCCAGGTCAACACCTCACCGTTCGCCGGCAAAGAGGGCAAGTTCGTGACCTCCCGCAACATCCTGGAGCGTCTGAACCAGGAGCTGGTCCACAACGTGGCCCTGCGCGTGGAAGAGACCGATGATCCGGACAAGTTCCGTGTCTCCGGCCGTGGTGAACTGCACCTGTCCATCCTGATCGAAAACATGCGTCGCGAAGGTTACGAGCTGGCGGTATCCCGTCCGGAAGTTATCCTGCGCACCGTAGACGGCGTTCTGCAAGAACCGTTCGAAACCGTTACCGTGGACGTGGAAGAAGCGCACCAGGGTTCCGTGATGGAGCAACTCGGCCTGCGTAAGGGCGAGATGACCAACATGACCCCGGATGGCAAAGGCCGTGTTCGCCTTGACTTCATGATCCCGAGCCGTGGCCTGATCGGCTTCCAGACCGAGTTCATGACCCTGACTTCCGGTACCGGTCTGCTGTACCACACCTTCGACCACTACGGTCCGCATAAGGGTGGCAGCATCGGCGAGCGTCAGAACGGCGTGCTGATCTCCAACGCTACCGGCAAGGCGCTGACCTATGCCCTGTTCGGTCTGCAAGACCGCGGTCGTCTGTTCATCGGTCACGCGACCGAAGTGTACGAAGGCCAGGTGATCGGTATTCACTCCCGTTCCAACGACCTGACCGTGAACTGCCTGAAGGGCAAGCAGCTGACCAACATGCGTGCCTCCGGTACCGACGAAGCCCAGGTGCTGACTCCGCCGATCCGCATGTCGCTGGAACAGGCTCTGGAGTTCATCGACAACGACGAACTGGTTGAAGTCACTCCGAAGAGCATCCGTATCCGCAAGAAACTGCTGACCGAGATGGATCGCAAGCGCGCCGGTCGTGCTTGATATCTGTTCATCGACAGACAGAGAGAGGCCTTCGGGCCTCTTTTTTATGCCTGCTCGCCGCGGGCAGGCGGCTGCAGGTGCCGGTGCGAGTCGTACCCGGCCGGCCCATGGGTGGTCAAATGACCATGCTATCTGACACAATGTCTGCACTATGAAGACGTTGGGAGCGACAATGCAGCAGAAATTCGGCGGCCGTCTTGGCCATGCCCTCTCTTTTTTACGCCACGATGGTGGCCATTTTGCCCAGTTCGTCTGGGGCCGTTTCCAGCAGGACAGGCTGACGGTCACCGCCGGCTATCTGGCCTATGTGACCCTGCTCTCCCTGGTGCCCATGATCGCCGTGGTATTCGGCATGATGTCGGCCTTTCCGGTGTTTCAGAGCCTGAAGCAGGCGATGGAGCAGTTCGTCTATCACAACTTCGTGCCTACCGCTGGCGAGATGCTCAAGGAGTACATCGATGGCTTCGTGGCCAACGCTACCAACACCACGGCAGTCGGTATCGGCGCCTTGATCGTGGTGGCGCTGATGCTGATATCGGCCATCGACAAGAACCTCAACTACATCTGGCGCTCCACCCAGAGCCGGCCACTGGCCCAGGCATTTGCCATGTACTGGATGATCCTGACGCTGGGGCCCGTGCTCATCGGGGCCAGCATCGCCATCTCCTCCTACATTTTCTCGCTGCGGCTGTTCGGGGCCGAGAGCCTGTTCGGCATCGGCTATCTGTTGCTGCGCGGCCTGCCGTTCCTGTTCTCGGTACTCACCTTCCTGCTGGTCTATACCGTGGTGCCCAACTGCAAGGTGCGGCTGATGCACGCCTTCATCGGGGCCCTAGTGGCGGCCACCCTGTTCGAGCTGGCCAAGCGCGGTTTTGCCATCTACATCACCAACTTCCCCTCCTATCAGGCCATCTATGGCGCGCTGGCGACCATCCCCATCCTGTTTGTCTGGGTTTACCTGAGCTGGCTGGTGGTCTTGCTTGGCGCGGAAACCACCGCCTGTCTTGGTGAATATGAGCGACCGGGTGCCGATGAGTTGGCCTGATCCGGTCCCTTGCTGTTAGCATCGACGACCGCCCCCGTCAGCAGATGGGGGCGGTCGTTTTGTTTTGAGAGGAGAGGGATGTGATTGCACTGATTCAGCGGGTCAGCGAGGCCAGCGTAACGGTAGAGGGCGAGGTGACCGGGGCCATCGGCCAGGGTCTACTGGTGCTGCTCGGGGTGGAGCAGGGGGATGACGAGGCCAAGGCCGACAAGCTGCTGCACAAGGTGAGCGGTTACCGCATCTTCTCCGATGAGAATGGCAAGATGAACCTCAACGTAAGCCAGGCCGGCGGCAGCCTGTTGGTGGTCTCCCAGTTCACCCTGGCGGCGGATACCAACAAGGGGATGAGACCCAGCTTCTCCGGCGGCGCCAATCCGGTCGAGGCCGAGCGGCTGTACGACTACTTCGTGGCGCAGGCCGCTGCCAGCGGCATCCCGACCGCCACCGGCCGCTTCGCTGCCGACATGAAGGTGGCGCTGGTCAACGACGGCCCGGTTACCTTCTGGCTACAGGTCTGACGCCAGCTCGTAGCGGGGGGCTGTGTGCAGCAGGACGTTGCGCAGCCCCGGCACCGGGTAGGGGGTGGTGGGGCCGACCCACTGCTCCAGCAGCATCAGCACCCGGGTCAGCTCGAGACGGGTGCGCGGCAGCAGGTTGATGATGAGCTCGCCGTTCAGGCGGGGGGCCAGCGCCTGATAAATGCGCTCCTGGAACAGCAGGGGCGGGTTGCCGTCCTGGCTGAACAGGTCGAGCAGAATGAGGTCGTACTGCGCCTCGCTCTGTTCCAGAAAGGCGAGGGCATCGGCCTGGTGCAGGGTTGGCGTGCGCTGTGGGTGTTGGTCGGGCTGAAAGAACAGCTGATAGAGGGTGATAACCTCTTCATCGAGGTCGACGCACTCGTGACGGGCATCGGGCCAGCGCTGGTGCAGATGGCGGGTGAGATCGCCGCCCCCCAGCCCCAGCTCGAGGATGCTGCCGGCCTGTTCGGGTAGTAGACAGGCGATCACCTGCTGGTGCGGCAGGCAGAGGGTGGCGGGCTCGGCCAGGGACATGGCCGACTGCACCACGCCGTCGATCTCCAACCAGCGATGATGGGCATTTTCCTGTACGGTGAGCCGACGCTGGGGCTTGGCGCTGAGGTGCAATAAGTGGTCGGCTTGGTACGCTTGCAGATTGAAGTCCATGAATTTGCACGGCAAGATGGTTTTCGACCAGTGTAACTCAAGGATGGAACTATGTACCGGGTGGTCACCCCCCAGACGGCAGCCGAACCGGATGCCCATTATCAGTTGAGCTGGGAGGCATGGGTGCGCAAGCCCTTCCGTCTGTCCGTCGGCGCTAACTCAAGGATCGCTTTATGTACCGGGTAGTCACTCCTCAAACGGCCGCCGAGCTGGACGCTTACTACCAGTTGCGCTGGGAACTACTGCGTAAACCCTTCAATCTGCCCGTCGGTTCCGAGCGGGATGAATACGATACCGTCGCCATTCACCGGCTGATGCTGGCCCCCGACGGCACGCCCATCGCGGTGGGGCGGCTGTTTGTCGGCGGTGACGAGGCCCAGATCCGCTTCATGGCGCTGCGCCCCGAATTTCGTGGTCAGGGGCTGGGTGCCCGCATGGTGGAAGATCTCGAACAACTGGCCCGCAGCGAGAAGGTGAAGCGGCTGGTGATGAATGCCCGCCAGGAGGCGGTGGAGTTCTACCGCAAGTGCGGCTTTCTCGAGGTGGGGGAAGGCCCCGTCTCCTTCGGTCGCATCCCGCACCGCCAGATGATCAAGTCCCTGAGCCCGCTGCAGACCATCCAGTACCGGCCGGAGTGGTGCCAGGATCTCACTACCCGTTGGTCGCGCGGCATTCCCATCAGCGAGAAGATGGGGGTGCACATCACCCACTACGACGGCCAGACCTTCCACCTCAAGGCCAATCTGGCGGCCAATCTCAACGTGCACGACACCATGTTCGCCGGCAGCATCTACAGCCAGTGCGTGCTGGCGGGATGGGGCCTGATCTGGCTGCAGCTCAAGGAGGCGGGGCTGGTGGGGGATACAGTGCTGGCGGAGGGCAACATCAAGTACTATCGGCCGGTCAAGGAGGAGCCGGAGGCGCGGGTGGCGCGCGAAGGCATGCCCGCCGTGCTCGAGCCGCTCAAGGCTGGCGAATCTGCCAAGTTCAGCCTCAAGATCAAGCTTTTCAGCGGCGACAAGCTGGCGGCCGAGTTCCTCGGTCACTACGTGGTGCAGCCGGTGAAGCGGCCGGGCCAGTAGCCCCGCGCTGGTTCCCATCAAGCAACAAGGCCTCATCACGAGGCCTTGTTGCTTTCTGTCGGCTAGCCGTTGGCCGCCTGTGCGGCCTGGGCTTTCGGCGCCGGTCGCCAGAGCGGGCTGCTGTTGCCCTGGGGTGGGTAGCGTACGCCGGTCTCCCAGCCACAGCCGTCCGGTTTTTGCTGGAAGCCCCAGCTGAGGGTCGGCTCGGCGAGCGGCCCGCGCCACTGGCCGAGCAGCTCGGCGCAGTGCTGGCCGTTGAGGACGCCCAGATCCAGCTGCCACTGCTCATTGACCAGATCGACGCTGCCCTGCACCCCCAGCAGGTGGGTGATGGTGGAAGCGCCGGCCTGCTCGATCTTCAGCTGGCCTTGCGCCACCTTGCCCTGCAGCTTGATGCGATAGAAGGGGGTGTCGCCCTCCTGCATCGCCTGCCAGAGCTCGCCCGGGCTGAGGGTTGGCGCCGCCACCTGCTTGAACCACTGATCCAGCAGCGGATCTATCTTCACCTTGTCCCAGAACGGCTCGGTGGCATCGAGCGCAATGTTTCCCTGCAGGGAGCTGCGCCAGGCGCCCGGAGTGCCGCCGTGCAGCGCCTGCAGATCGGCGCTCAGATCCATCTTGCCGGCGAAGGAGACGGGGGAGTGGAGGATCTTGCCCCACTGCACCAGATCCAGTTTCTCGCCCTTGAGCTGCAACCGGCTGGTCTGGCCCGGCTCGCGCCCCCACTGGCCGCTCAGGCTGAGGCTGCCTTCATCCGGCAGCGAGCTGGTGAGCTTGTTGAGCTGCCAGGAGCCGGCCGTCAGCTCGCCATCCAGCTCGCCGTTGCGGGCACTGAGGCCGTCCCACACCAGTTCGAACCAGGCGCTCTCGAGCCGGGCCCGGCCCAGCAGCGGCCCCGGCTGGTTGCCGCGCAGGCTGAGATCGGTCAGGTAGAACTGCCAGCCGGTCAGCGACAGGGGCAGGGTATCGTCGAAGGAGAGCACCTTGAGCTTGTCGAAGGCCAGCTTGCGGATGTCGATCTGCTGCGGGCGCCAGCGCTGCCAATCCTGCCACCACCCTTCCGGCAGGCTGATGTCCATGCCGCTCAGCGCCATGTCCTTGAGGGTCAGCTTCTGCTGCAGGGGATCGAGGGAGAGCTCCAGGTTGAACTCCCCTTCATAGGCCTTGCCCTGCAGCTCGGCATCCAGCTGCTGGGGCGAGAAGGCGACCTTGCCCTGAATGGCCTCCAGCTGGAACAGGCCACGGCCGAGATCGCCGAGGGTCCCCGAGAAGTAGCCGCTGGGCGTGCTGCCGGCTTGCCAGTTGAAGGCGGTCAGCTGGCCGTTGAGGTTGTTGAGGGCCAGCTCCTGCTCGATGTCGTTGAAGCTGAGATCCCGGATCTGGCCGAGATCCAGGCTGACCTGGCGCAGGGGGGATTCGGCTTTGGCAAGAGTGCCCCACTCGATGCGCATGCCCTGGGTCTTGAGGTTGTTCAGCCGCAGGCTGCGGGCGGGCCAGTCCAGCACCATGCCGGTTTCGAGCAGACCGTCGAACAGGTTGGCGGTCAGCTTGTCGGTACTCAGTACCTGCCCCTCCAGCCGGCCGGCCAGATTGAGACGGGAGAGGGCCCAGGCCGGGGTCGCCAGCTCATTGATGTTGAGAGTCAGGTTGGCCTGGGGCGGGCGCACCGGATTGAGCAGCTGCCAGTCGCTCAGGGTGGCGTTGAGGCCGCGCAGGGTCAGCCCGTCGCTCTCCAGGCTGAGCCGGTCGATGGTGCTGTCGGCGATGGTGAGAGAGTGCACCGGCAGGCTCGGCAGCTGGTTGGGCAACGGCAGCTTGATGGCCGGGCGAATGAGATCGAGATGGGCGATGCGCACGTCCCGGCTCAGCCAGTCGATGCTCTCTATCTCGAGATAGATCTTGTCGAGGGTCACGGCATTGCCGTAACTCACCTGCTCTGCCAGCAGGGTGTAGGGATGAAGCGGGTTGAACACCAGCCGGCCTATGGTGACCGGCACGCCGGTCTGCTGGCTGAGCCAGCCGGCGATGGGCCCCTTGGCCCGCTCGGCGTCGAACAGACCGAGCCCGACCCAGACAAAGAGCAACAGGAAGGCAAGGGTGTAGAGCAGGCCGCGCAGCCAGGAATTCATCAGTACTTTCCTCCTGTTTCTGTTGCTTGGTCAGGCATTGGAGTAGTGATCCCGCAGGCCGAGCCAGCGGCGAATCAGCGGCTCGACATGGCTCGGGTGGCGGTCCATCAGGCAATGTGACCATCTTCTGCATCTGCCTTGGTCAAGCATTGGAATAGTGATCCCGCAGGCCGAGCCAGCGTCGTATCAAGGGTTCGACATGGCTCGGGTGGCGGTCCATCAGGAAGCGCGCCATCTTCTGCACCTGCGGGATGAGCGGCTGATCCCGTACCAGATCGGCGATCTTGAGGTCAGCCAGACCGGTCTGGCGGGTGCCGAGCAGTTCCCCCGGGCCGCGCAGCTCCAGATCCCGCTGGGCGATGAGGAAGCCGTCGTTGGTCTCCCGCAGCACCCCGAGCCGGCTCTGGGCCGTCTTGGACAAGGGGGCATGATAGAGCAGCACGCAGTGGGAGGCCACCGAGCCACGCCCGACCCGGCCGCGCAGCTGGTGCAGCTGCGCCAGCCCCAGTCGCTCCGGGTTTTCGATGATCATCAGGCTGGCGTTGGGCACGTCCACCCCCACCTCGATGACGGTGGTGGCGACCAGCAGCTGCAGTATGCCCGCCTTGAACTCCTCCATCACCCGCTGTTTCTCGACCGGCCGCATCCGGCCGTGCACCAGCCCGATGTGCAGGCCGGGAAGCAGGTTCTGCAGCTCGGCGGCGGTGTCCTCGGCGGCCTGGCACTCCAGCACCTCCGACTCCTCGATCAGGGTGCAGACCCAGTAGGCCTGCTTGCCCTCTTCGCAGGCCAGTCTGACCCGTTCGATCACGTCCTGGCGGCGGCTGTCGGGCAGCGCCACCGTGGTGATGGGGGTACGGCCCGGCGGCAGCTCGTCGATGATGGAGGTATCGAGGTCGGCATAGGCGGTCATCGCCAGGGTGCGGGGGATGGGGGTGGCGGTCATGATCAGCTGATGGGGATGTACCCCCTCCCGCTCCCCTTTTTCCCGCAGGGCGAGCCGCTGATGCACGCCGAATCTGTGCTGTTCATCGATGATGACCAGGGCGAGGCGCTGGAATACCACCTGCTCCTGGAAGATGGCGTGGGTGCCCACCACCATCTTGACGCTGCCATCGGCGATGGCGGCCAGCGCTTCTTCTCGTGCCTTGCCTTTCTGCTTGCCCGCCAGCCAGCCGACCCCGATGCCGAGCGGTTCCAGCCACTTGGCGAAGTTGATGGCGTGCTGCTCGGCCAGCAGCTCGGTCGGCGCCATCAGCCCCACCTGACAGCCGTTGCCGATGGCCTGCAGGGCGGCCAGCGCCGCGACCAGCGTTTTACCTGAGCCCACGTCCCCCTGCACCAGCCGCATCATGGGATGGCTCTGTTGCAGATCTCGGCCGATCTCCGCCACCACCCGGTTCTGGGCGCCGGTGGGGGTGAACGGCAGGGCGTCGAGCAGCTGTTCTACCAGCGCCGGCGCCGGTTTGAGGGCGCGAGCCAGCTGGGTTTGTGCTTGGGCCCGCACCTTCAAGACCGAGAGGTTGTGGGCCAGCAGCTCTTCCAGCACCAGCCTCTGCTGGGCCGGGTGCTGGCCGCTCTCGAGCAGGGCCAGCGCCACCGAGGGGGGTGGACGGTGCAGCAGCTTCAGGGCCGCGGCCAGATCGATCTGCTGGGGATAGAGGCCGGCAGGCAGCAGCTCCTCTACCCCGTAGAGGTCGAGCTGGGCCAGCGCCTGATCGGTGAGGCTGCGCAGGGTGAGCTGGCGCAGCCCTTCGGTGGTCGGGTAGACGGGGGTGAGCGCCTCTTCGGTCTGGCCGGCCTGCTCCTCGCCGAGCAGCTTGTACTCGGGGTGGGCCATCTCCAGCCCGTATTTGCCGGGGCGCACCTCGCCGAAGCAGCGCATCAGCCGGCCCGGGCTCAGGCTGTTCTTCTGGGCAGCGGTGAAGTTGAAGAAGCGCAGGGTGAGGGTGCCGGTGCCGTCGCTGATGCGGCAGACCAGCATGCGGCGACGCCCCATCACCAGCTGAGTGTCCTGGATCTCCCCCTCGACGGCGCCGTGCAGGCCGGGCGGCAGATCACCGATGGGCCACACCTGGGTGCGGTCCTCGTAGCGCAGGGGGAGGTGGAACAGCAGATCCTGCACCGTGGCCAGCCCCAGCCGCTCGAGCTTTTCCTGCATCTTGCTGCCGACGCCCTTGAGGCTGTCGAGGGAGATTTTATCCAATTTCATCAATTAGATGCCCGAAAACACTGTAAATATGTCCAGATGATAGGGTTTATTGCTGTCTCGACGCAAGCCGCGTCGTGCGGTTGGGGCTCGGCTGGTGGGGGTTGGGCCCCCAATGACAAGGGCCTGCCGATGTGCGGCAGGCCCTTGTGAGGATACCCGAGTGCGCGAGGCGCGCCGGTCAGATGATGCGCTTGAGCAGGATGTGGGCCTTGACCCTGTGGATCCGGGCCAGCAGCTTGCGCACCTGATCCGGGTAGTCCTGGATCTGCTCGATCTGATCGAAGTGACTGATGCGCTTGGTGTTGGCCAGGATGTTCTCGCGCTCGGCATTGAACTGGGGCCGCAGCAGGTGACGGCGATCGTAGACCAGCAGGCCGTTCTCCAGATCCAGCGCCCAGGCGCGGGGATTGAGGTTGTTGCCGGTGAGCAGGGCCCACTCGTCATCCACGAAAATCCCCTTGAGGTGGTAGGAGTTGCGCTCGCAGCACCAGAGCATCAGGTTGAGACGGCCGGCATCGATGTGATGCTGGTTGCGCTCGGCGAACTTGCGCAGGTTGGTCTCGTACAGATAGGGCAGACCGCCGATGGTGGAGAATTTCTCCTCCGGCGGAATGAAGAAGTCGTTGGCGGTCTTGTCGCCCACCACGATCGTCACCTTGCAGCCGCGCTTGAGCAGGGCCTCGATATCCTTGTTCAACTCCTTGGGCGGGTTGAAGTAAGGGGTGCAGATGAAGATCTCCCGCTCGGTGGCCCGCACCAGGGTACGGATCATCTTGTTGAGCTGGTTGCCGCGCTTGCCCAGGCCACTCATCGGGGTGATGGCCACCTCCTGGCTGTTGACCGGCATGGTGTCGAAGCGGTACTGGCCGAGGCGCAGGTTGTGCTTGAAGCGGCGGATCGGCCCCTTCAGCTGCTTGGCGCTGGGGATGTCGGTGCGATCCAGTCGCTGCACCGCCTCGCTGCGCAGGAACAGGTCATCCACGTAGTTGACCATGCTGCGGGTCAGCTCCGGGCTTGTGATCTGGTGATAGCGGTCGAAACGGTAGCGATCCTGCTGGTGCAGGTAGATGTCGTTGAGGCTGGCACCGGAGTAGAGCAGGGTGTCATCGAAGATGAAGCCCTTGAGGTGCAGCACCCCGAGCAGCTCACGCCCCTTCACCGGCACGCCGTAGATGGCGATCTGGTGCTCATGGCGAGCGGCCATCTCCTGATACATCAGGTGGTTGCCGCCTTGCTTGCCCTTGCCGATCAGGCCGCGCTGGGCACGGTGGAAGTCGACGAACACCTTGACGTCGAGGGCCGGGTTGCGCTGCTTGGCGGCGTAGAGGGCGGAGAGGATCTCCCGTCCCGCCTCGTCATCCTGCAGATAGAGCGCCACCAGATAGATGCGCTGACGCGCACTGGCGATGAGCGAAAGGATCCGGCTCTTGAAGTCCTTGGCGCTGTTGAGCACTTCAAACTGGTCTGCGGCGACGGCGATCTGGGGCAGGCGCGCCAGCAGCTGTCGATAATGTGCCGATGAATGCATAGAGAAACCTGAAATCACTGCGTTAAGCGTTCCACTCGGAGCGATGGATAGGCGATTCTAGCAATCTCGCCCTGTTAGCCAAAGAAAGAATCGTCATAAAGATGAAAAAGGCCTCACATTGGAGGCCTTTTTCCGCACGGTTGCGATCAGAGGAAGCTGTAGATGATCATCGCCATCACGCCGCCGGTGGTGCCGATGATGGTCTCCATCACTGTCCAGGTCTGCAGGGTCTGCTTCTCGGTGAGACCGAGGTAGCGGTTGGCCAGCCAGAAGCCGGAGTCATTGACGTGGGAGAGCACGATGGCCCCGCCGCCGATGGCGATGGTGACCGCCGCCAGCTGGGCGCCGTTCAGGCCGAGCGGCTCCAGCATCGGCAGCACCAGGCCGCAGGCGGTCAGCATGGCGACGGTGGCGGAACCCTGAATGACCCGCACCGCGGCCGCCAGAATGAAGGCCAGCGCGACGATGGGCAGGCCGGAGTCCGCCAGCATGTTGCCAAGGGCGGCACCCACGCCGGAATCCACCAGGATCTGCTTGAACACGCCACCGGCACCGGTCACCAGGATGATGACGCCGGCCGGCTGGATGGCGCTGTTGCAGACGTTCATCACTTCGTCACGGGACATGCCGCGACGGATCCCCAGCAGGTAGAAGGCGGCCAGGCAGGCGACCATGATGGCGGTGAAGGGGTGGCCGATGAACTCCAGCCAGCCGTGCAGGGGCGTGCCGGCCTCGACGAAGCGGCCGACGATGGTCTTGAGACCGATCAGCAGCAGCGGCAGACCGATGAGGCCCATGGCCAGCCCGAAAGAGGGCAGGTTCTGGCCGTCGTCGTGGGCGCTGCTCTGGGCGTCGGCCGGCAGTGGCACGTCCACCACCTTGCTGATCAGCTCGCCAAACAGCGGGCCGGCCAGGATCAGGGCCGGAACGGCGGCGATCAGGCCGAACAGGATCATGTAGCCGAAGTCGGCGCCCAGTTGGGACGCCACCAGGATGGGGCCCGGCGCCGGGATCAGGAAGGCCTGGCAGGTGGCGATGCCCGCCAGCAGGGCGATGCCGATCTTCACCACGCTGCCGCCACCGCGGCGGACGATGGCGAAGGCAACGCCGATCAGCAGTACCACGGCCACGTCGAAGAACAGCGGCAGTGCGCAGACGAAGCCGGTCAGCGCAATGGCCCAGTTGGCGCGCTTGACGCCGAACTTGCCGAGCAGGGTGTGGGCCACCCGGTCGAGGGCGCCGGTGACTTCCATCACCTTGCCGAACATGGCGCCCAGTGCCACCACCACGGCGACGAAGCCGAGGGTGCCGCCCATCCCTTTCTGGATGGTGGCGGCGATGTCGGCCGGGTTCATGCCGGCGGCAAGACCGGCCACCATGGAGACCAGGATGAGGGAGACGACCGCGTGCAGGCGGGCCTTCATCACCAGAAAGAGCAGCAGCACGATGGAGCCGGCGGCCGTCATGATCAGGGAGAGGTCAGACATTGTTGTGCATTCCTTGTTCCAAGTTCAGTGTCGACACCCTGCCGATCCGTCGGCAGACCATATCTTTATGATTTATTTAGATTTATGGCCAGGGCTCAAACTCGATTGCCCAGGTGACTATGAGTGCGCTCAGTCTGTGGCAGACTTCACAATTCTTGTTGTTACCGGTAACATGTTACCGGTAACGTGCTAAGTTAGAACCCATCGGCAGCACGTTTTTTGAAAAATGAGATAGAGGTCAAACAATGGCGGGTAAGAGCATTATCGTGATGGGTGTATGTGGTAGCGGCAAGTCCAGCGTGGGCCTCAAGGTGGCCAGCGTGCTGGGCGCCAAGTTCATCGACGGTGATGATCTGCACCCCAGGGCCAATATCCAGAAGATGGCCGGCGGCAACCCGCTCAACGACGAGGATCGTGCCCCCTGGCTGGAGCGGATCCGCGACGCGGCCTACAGCCTGGAGCAGAAGAACGAGGTGGGCGTCATCGTCTGCTCGGCCCTCAAGAAGCAGTATCGCGACCAGATCCGTGAAGGCAACGAGTCGGTTAGCTTCCTCTTCCTTGACGGCAGCCAGCCGCTGATCCTCGAGCGGATGCGGGCCCGCAAGGGCCACTTCATGCGCGAAAGCATGGTACAAAGTCAGTTCGATACCCTGGAGCGCCCGGACGGCGAAGCCGGTGTATTCCACATCGATATCGACGGCACCTTCGAACAGGTGGTTGATCGCGCCGTCACAGCATTGGAGCAAGCCCAATGATCCATCAGGTCATTTCCAGCGTCACCGCCCGCATTCGCGAGCGCAGTGCCGCCCGTCGCCAGGCCTTCCTGGCCCGCATCCAGCGTCAGGCCGATCAGGGCAAGACCCGCGCCGCGCTGGCCTGTGGCAACCTGGCCCACGCCGTGGCCGCCTCCAGCTGTAACGAGAAGGGGCGCATCCTCGACATGACCCGCGCCAACGTCGGCATCGTCACCGCCTACAACGACATGCTGAGCGCCCATCAGCCCTATCAGGGCTATCCGGACATCATCAAGGCCGCGCTGGCCGAGCTGGGCCACAGCGCCCAGGTGGCCGGCGGCGTGCCCGCCATGTGCGATGGCGTGACCCAGGGGCAGCCGGGGATGGATATGTCCCTGTTCTCCCGCGATCTGATCGCCCAGGCGACTGCGCTGTCGCTCTCCCACAACACCTTTGACGCCACCCTGCTGCTCGGCATTTGCGACAAGATAGCGCCGGGCCAGATCATGGGGGCGCTCTCCCACGCCCACCTGCCCACTGCCTTCGTGCCGGCCGGTCCGATGGCGAGCGGCATCAGCAACGACGAGAAGGTGAAGGTGCGCCAGCAGTACGCCGCCGGCGAAGTGGGCCGTGACGCCCTGCTGCAGATGGAGTGTGGCGCCTACCACGCGGCGGGCACCTGCACCTTCTACGGCACCGCCAACACCAATCAGCTGGTGTTCGAGGCCATGGGCCTGATGCTGCCGGGCTCCGCCTTCGTTCACCCGCACAGCGAGCTGCGCCGCGCCCTCACCGAGGAGGCGGCCCGCCGCATCAGCGCCATGATCCCGGGCTCCCCGGCCTATCGCCCCCTGAGTGCGGTGATCGACGAGCGCTCGCTGGTCAACGGGCTGGTGGCCCTGCTCGCCTCCGGCGGCAGCACCAACCACAGCATCCACATGGTGGCGCTGGCCCGCGCCGCCGGTCTGCACCTGACCTGGGACGACATCAGCGATCTCTCCGACGTGGTGCCGCTGTTGGTGCGCATGTACCCGAACGGCCCGGCCGACGTCAACGCCTTCGAACAGGCGGGCGGCGTGCCCGGCCTGATGCGCCGGCTGGCGCAAGAAGGGCTGATCCACCTGGACGCCACCCCGGTGTTTGGCGAGATGCAGGATTACCTCAGCCGTCCAGCACTGGTGGATGGCCGGCTGGTGTGGCAGCCGGTGGGCGAGAGCGGCGATGCGAGCGTGCTGTCGCCTTCCGGCAGCGTATTTCAGGCTACCGGCGGCACCAAGCTGCTGGCGGGCAATCTGGGCCGCGCCGTGGTCAAGGTCTCCGCCGTGGCCCCCGAGTATCGCGTCATCGAGGCGCCGGCGCGGGTCTTCTCCTCCCAGCATGCGGTGGAGGCGGCCTACAAGGCGGGCGATCTCAATCAGGATGCTGTCATCGTGGTGCGCCACAATGGCCCGGCCGCCAACGGCATGCCGGAGCTGCACAAGCTGATGCCGGTGCTCGGCAACCTGCAAAAAGCCGGTTACAAGGTGGCGCTGGTCACCGACGGCCGTCTCTCCGGCGCCTCCGGCAAGATCCCGGCCGCCATCCACGTCACCCCGGAAGCGCTGCACGGCGGGGCCATCGGCCTGCTTGCCGATGGCGACCTGCTGCGGGTGGATGCGGTAACCGGCAGTCTCGACTGCCTGACCGATTTGAGTGGCCGTACCCAGGCCGAGATCGACCTCACTCTGGAACAAGAGGGGTGGGGCCGTGAACTGTTCAGCGTGATGCGTCGCGCGGTATCGAGCGCCGAGTGTGGCGCCACCATCTTTGACTAAGGAAGAGCTATGCAGAACTGGAAAGTGACCCCGGCCGAGGTGTTTGCCGCCTCCCCGCTGGTACCCGTGATGGTCATCAATGAGCTGGAGCAGGCCCTGCCGATGGCCAAGGCGCTGCTGGACGGCGGCATCTCGGTGTTCGAGATCACCCTGCGCACTCCGGTCGCGCTGGAGGCCATCGCCCTCATCGCCAAGGCGATGCCGGACGCCATGGTCGGTGCCGGTACCGTGCTCAACTGCGCGCAGTTTGACGCTGCCGTGGCCGCCGGTGCCCGCTTCGTCATCTCCCCGGGGATGACCCCGGCCCTGCTGGCCCACGCGGCCAACAGCACGGCGCCGCTGATCCCGGGCGTGGCCACCCCGTCCGAGGTGATGCAGGCGCTGGAAGCCGGTTACGACCACCTCAAATTCTTCCCGGCCGAAGCGAACGGCGGCACCAAGGCGCTCTCCGCCATCGCCGCGCCGCTGCCCCAGGTGAAGTTCTGTCCCACCGGCGGTATCGGCCCGAAAAACGTGGCCGACTATCTGGCGCTCAAGTGTGTGGCCACCGTCGGCGGCTCCTGGATGCTGCCGGCCGAGGCCGTCAAGAACGGTAACTGGGAAGAGGTGACCCGCCTCTCCCGCGAAGCCGTCGCCCTGGTCGCATCCTGATTTGACGCCGGCGTGAGCCGGACCTTCCGTTTGCCAAGCAAGCAGGCCACCCTCGGGTGGCCTGCTCTGTTCTGGTTGAATGGCGAGGATCTGGGCCTCAGCCCAGACTGTCCCCCTCGTACAGGGAGAAGCCCATGTCGAGCCGGGTGTCGGCCAGCTGCTGGCCGTTGAGGCGGGCCAGCAGCATGGTGGCGGCCGCACGGCCGATCTCCTTGCGGGGCGTGACGATACTGGCCAGCTTGGGGGTCATGGCGTGGCCGATGTCGAGGGCGTTGCTGCCGGCGATGGCGATCTGCTGGGGCACGGGTATCCACTTGGCCTGACACTGCAGCAGGGCGCCCACCGCCAGGTCATCGTTGGTGCAGAACAGGCCGTCCAGATCGGGATAGCGCACCAGTGCCTGCTCCAGCAGCTGGCCGCCGAGGGTGAAGCTGGAGGATTGCTCGGTCAGCAGGTGCTGGCCGCTCAGGCCGAAATCCTGCATCGCCTGGTAGTAGCCTTCCATCCGCAGCTGGGTGCGCACGTCGAGCCGCGCGCCGAGATAGACCAGCTTGCGTCGGCCCCGGCGCAGCATCTCTGTTACCATGGCCCGGGCGGCCGCCCGGTGATCCATGCCGACCACCATGTCGATGGGATTCTGCGGCAGATCCATGGTCTCCACCACCGGGATGCCGGCGGTGGCGATCATCTTGCGGGTGCGCTCGGTGTGCTGGCTGTCGGAGAGGATCAGCCCATCCACGTGATAGGAGAGCAGGGAGGCGACCTGCTCCTCTTCCCGCTCCGGGCTGTAGCCGTAGTGGGCCAGCAGGGTCTGGTAGCCGGCGGGCCGGGTCACCGACTCGATGCCGTGCACCACGGCGGAGAAGACCTGGTTGGAGAGGGAGGGGATCAGGATGCCGATCGCCTTGCTGGTGGCGTTGGAGAGAATGTCCGGCGCCCGGTTGGGAATGTAGCCGAGCTCCTCCACCGCGGCGGCGATCCGCTCGCGGGTGCCCTCGGCCACGGCCTGTGGGTCGCGCAGGTAGCGG
Source organism: Aeromonas sp. FL131 (assembly GCF_049860615.1). NCBI lineage: Bacteria > Pseudomonadati > Pseudomonadota > Gammaproteobacteria > Aeromonadales > Aeromonadaceae > Aeromonas > Aeromonas sp. FL131. Next base: position 4,123,194 of record NZ_CP187595.1, on the reverse strand, counting down.
CTGACGGTCATCTTGGTGACCCCGGTCAGGTCGGCTATGTCCTGCAGGGTGGGGCGGCGCTTGCGGGTGTCGTTCATCTCGGGATCCGGCAGAAATGTTACACGTAACATTACCGTTTTTGTTTAACAAAGTCAGCATATGACGCCATCAACAGGGGGAGTCGCGGGATGATCAAGGACAAGTGCTTCGAGGGTGTGCGCTTCGAGCAGCAAGACCTGGAGGGGGAGCAGTTCCAGGGTTGCCGTTTCATCGGCTGCAACTTCTCCTGGCTCGATCTGGCCGAATGCCGCTTCGTCGACTGCAGCTTCTATGACCGGGAGAGCGAGCAGAGCTGCTTGCTGCAGGGCTGCGATCTGCGCGAGGCGAGCTTCCTGCGCTGCGATCTCACCATGGCCGACTGCAGCCAAAGCCAATGTCTGGGGCTGGAGCTGCGCGACTGTCAGGCGCTGGGGATCAACTTCTCCCGCGCCAGCTTTGCCAACCAGATCACCGTCAAGAGCTACTTCTGCGAGGCCCATCTGACCGGCAACAACTTCAGTTACGCCAATTTCGAAGGGTGCCTGCTGGAGCAATGTGAATTGAGCGGCAATCGCTGGCAGGGGGCCAACCTGTTCGGTGCCTCGCTGGCGGGTTCCGATCTCAGTGGTTCCGAGTTTGGCCAAATAGACTGGGCCAGCGTCAACCTGCAGGGTTGTGACCTGCGCCAGTGCGATCTGCCCGGGCTGGATCTGCGGCGGGTCAATCTGGACGGGGTGCAGATCAACGAAGATCAGCAGCAGGCCTTGCTGGAGCAGATCGGGCTGATCGTCTTCCCCTGAGCCGGCAGGAAAAGAGGTAAGTTTTCGTCATCCGCCGTCATGCCCGCTGCAGGCGGCGATCAAAAAAGCCTGCATGATGCAGGCTTTTCTGGATGGCAGGTTGGCGGCCGGGTGGCGGTGATCAGCGCTTGGCCAGCCACTTGGTGGGGTTGATCGCCTCGCCCTGATAGCGGATCTCGAAGTAGAGGCCGGGTCTGTCCTGGCCACCGCTGTCGCCGACCAGCGCCACCGGTTCACCCTGTTCCACGTTCTGGCCCACCTGGCGCAGCAGCGACTGGTTGTGACCGTAGAGGCTCATGTAGCCGCGGCCGTGATCGATCACCAGCAGCATGCCGAAGCCGTCGAGCCAGTCGGCATAGACCACCTGGCCTGGTGCCACCGCCTTGACCTGGGTGCCTTCACTGGCGCCGATCAGGGTGCCTTTCCACTTCAGTTCGGCGGTGCGCGGCGAGCCGTAGGCGATGAGGATGGGGCCCTGCACTGGCCAGCGCAGGCTGCCGTTGGTCTTGAGCCCGCTGTAATAGCCGGCGCTGCTGATCCCAGAGCCTCGCTCGGGTTTGCTGCTGGCCACTTCCTCGGCCGGCTGCTGTTGCTGGGCTGCCTTGTTCTGTTGGGCAGCGAGCCGCTGTTGTTCGGCACGGCGCTGCTCTGCCAGCTTGCGCTGCCGCTCCTGCTCCGCCTTCAGCTTGGCGAGGCGTTCCCGCTCGGCCCGTTCGCGGCGCTCCTGCTCTTCCCGCTGGCGGCGCAGCTCTTCCAAGCGGGCCTTCAGGGTTTTTTCCGCCTTGACCAGCTTGCTCAGTTTCTGTTCGTCATCCTGTACCGATTGCTGCAGCTGGTTGCGCACCTTGGCGCGGCTCTGCTGGCTGGCCAGCAGGCTCTGGTGATGTTGCTGCTGTTCGCTCAGCAGGCTTTGCAGCCGGCTTTCGGTCTCTTTAGTGGCCTGCTGGTTTTTGGCCAGCTTGGTGCGGGTGGCACGCAGCGCCTCGATGGCTTCGATGCGGGCCTTGTTGAGGTAGTCGTAGTAATCGAGGGAGCGGCTCAGTTTGGCCGGATCCTGCTGATTGAGCAGCAGTTTGAGGTAATCGTGGTTGCCGGCGGTGAAGGCGCTCTCAGCCTGCTTGGCCAGCAACTGCTTCTGATGGCTGGCCTGCTGTTCCAGATCCAGCTTGTCCTGCTGCAGCCCTACCAGTTTCTGCTGGTTCTCTCTGAGCTGCTGCTTGGTCTGTTCGAGCTTGGCGGCGGCGGCCGAGATGGCCTGCTCATCAGCCTTGAGCTGGGTGTTGAGCTTGGCAAGCTCCTGCTTGCTGAGCTTGATGGTCTGCTGCTGTTCCTTGATCTGGGACTGCATGGCACCGAGCTGCTGGTTGGCAGCCCAAGCCGTGGCCGGCCCGAACGACAGACAAAAAAACAGCGCGCCGGCCAACAGGCCGACGCGACTGGTTTTGGTTGAAATCACTTCGCATCCCCGCATGGGGAAGGATTATTTCAGAATCATCAGGGGCTTGCCAGTCATTTCCGGCGGTACCGGCAGACCCATCAGGGTCAGCATGGTGGGGGCCAGATCGGACAATTTGCCGCCTTCAGCCACCTCGGCCTTGCGACCGAAATAGATGAGCGGAACCGGCAGGTTGGTGTGGGCGGTGTGCGCCTGACCAGTCTCTTCGTCCATCATCTTCTCGGCGTTGCCGTGGTCAGCGGTGATCAGGCACTCGCCACCCACTTCGGCCAGGGCGTCGGTGACGCGACCGATGCAGTGGTCAACCGCTTCACAGGCCTTGACCGCGGCGTCGAACACGCCGGTGTGGCCGACCATGTCGCCGTTCGGGTAGTTGCAGATGATGACGTCGTACTTGCCGCTCTTGATGGCGCCGACCAGCTTGTCGGTCAGCTCTTCGGAGCTCATCTCCGGCTGCAGGTCATAGGTGGCCACTTTCGGGCTGGCGACGATTTCGCGATCTTCGCCAGTGAAGCAGGCCTCTTCGCCGCCGTTGAAGAAGAAGGTGACGTGGGCGTACTTCTCGGTTTCGGAGATGCGCAGCTGGGTCTTGCCCTGCTTGGCCAGCCATTCACCCAGGGTGTTGACCAGCGCGGTCGGCGGGTAGGCACAGGCGGTTTTGATGTCGGCCGCGTACTCGGTCAGCATCACGAAGTTCAGCGCCGGGGTGGCGGTGCGGGCGAAGCCGGTGAAGTCGCTGTCGACGAAGGCGCGGGTGATCTCGCGGGCACGGTCGGCACGGAAGTTCATGAAGATCAGCGCATCGCCATCCTGCATGGGAGCGGCAGCACCGATGCGGGTGGCTTTGACGAATTCGTCGTTCTCGTCGCGAGCGTAGGCGGCGGCCAGGGCTTCGCTGGCGCTGTCGGCGGTGAACTCGCCCTTGCCCTGGGTCATCAGGTCATAGGCTTGCTGCACGCGATCCCAGCGGTTGTCGCGGTCCATGGCGTAGTAACGGCCGATCATGGAGGCGAAGCGACCCTTGCCCAGACGGGCAAACAGGGCATCGAACTGCTCGATGGAGGACTGGGCGGAGCGCGGCGGCACGTCACGGCCATCCAGGAAGGCGTGGAAGTAGATCTGCTCGGCGCCACGCTTGGCGGCCATTTCGATCATGCCCATGATGTGCTCTTCGTGGCTGTGCACGCCACCCGGGGACATCAGGCCCATGATGTGTACGGCCTTGCCCTTGGTCACGGCAGCATCGACCGCCTTGGCCAGCTCGACGTTCTGGAAGAAGTCGCCGTCCTGGATGTCTTTGGAGATGCGGGTCAGTTCCTGGTAGACGATGCGACCGGCGCCGATGTTGACGTGGCCCACTTCGGAGTTCCCCATCTGACCATCCGGCAGACCCACGTCCAGGCCGGAGCCGGAGATCAGGGTGCTGGTGTAGTCACGGGTGAGACGGTCGAGGTTGGGAGTCTTGGCGGCAGCGACGGCGTTGTGCTCTTGCTTGGTGCTGTAGCCCCAACCGTCCATGATGACCAGAACCAAAGGTTTCTTAGCTGTTGACATAAGGCTATGTCCTCTCGGATAGGAATGAATTGCGGGAAGTGAAACTAGCGTAATATTACTACATCTGCCGAAATAGTCACCTGATAGCCAAGCCCCGTCCGGCGGGGGCCGCACGCTGTTGCCGAGCTGTTTCTTCTTTGTCGCCGGCTTGTCGCACCACTCGACGAATCCTCCCCCTAGCGGGCCGAATGCCACTTTTTATGCCGTCACTTTCCCCCGTCCCCGTCTGGTGGGAGCCCGCTCCCGCTTTGCCGCCAAGATGGCTGATCTTGGCTGGGTCCCCATGTATACTCGGGCACTTGTCTTGGTCCCTGGATAGTAGAAGATGCAAGAGTATTTGGATTTTGCGGCCCGCAACCCGCTGCTGACCGCAGCCTGGTTCGGCCTGGCAGGCACCCTGGTTTACACCACGGTGCGTGCTCGTTTTTCTCCGGTGAAGTCGGTGAACAACCACACCGCAACCCTGCTGATCAACCGTGAAAACGCCACCGTGGTGGATATTCGCAGTCAGGAAGAGTTTGCCAAGGGCCATCTGGCCGGTGCCCAGCACCTGCCGCTCAGCCAGATCCAGAGCAATAATCTGGGCCCGGTTGAAAAGCATAAAGATGCCCCCATCATAGTGGTGTGCGAGTCGGGGATGACTGCTGGTGGCGCGGGTCGCCAATTGAGCAAAGCCGGCTTCAAGCAGGTGTATGTGCTCAGCGGTGGCATGGCCCAGTGGCGTGCAGAGAATCTGCCGGTGACCAAAAAACGCTGATTTAAGGGCCTGCGCCCACCTATTTTCATAAAAAGGAATCAAACAAAATGGCTGAAGAGATCAACAACCAGGAAGTACAACCGGAATTCCACATCCAGCGCGTCTACACCAAGGATGTCTCCTTCGAAGCGCCGAATACCCCGCACATCTTCCAGAAAGAGTGGCAGCCGGACGTCAAGCTGGACATGGACACCAAGACCAACATCCTGGCCGACAGCGTCTATGAAGTGGTGCTGACCCTGACCGTGACCTGCAAGCTGGAAACCGAAACTGCCTTCCTGTGTGAAGTTCAGCAAGCCGGTATCTTCACCATCGGCAACCTGCCGGAGCCGCAACTGGCTCACTGCCTGGCTGCCTTCTGCCCGAACATCCTGTTCCCGTATGCCCGCGAAGCGGTGTCCAGCCTGGTGAGCAAGGGTTCCTTCCCGCAGCTGAACCTGGCACCGGTCAACTTCGATGCCCTGTTTGCCCAGCACATGGCGCAGGCACAGGCCCAGCAGGCGACTGCGGAAGCCTGATAATGGCCGACCAGATCGCTATCTCGGTCTTGGGGGCGGGGTCTTATGGCTCCGCCCTTGCCATTTCTCTGGCGCGCAACGGTCATCCGACCCTGCTGTGGGGTCACGACCCTGCCCATGTCGCCGAGCTGGAACAAGACCGCTGCAACAAGGCTTTTCTGCCGGATGTCCCTTTTCCTGCCGATCTGCAGCTGACCGCCGATCTGCAACAGGCGGTACAAGCCGCCCCCGTGCTGCTGGTGGTGGTGCCGAGCCATGTGTTCGGCCAGGTGCTGGCCCAGGTCAAACCCTTCCTGCGCCCGGATACCCGTATCGCCTGGGCCACCAAGGGGCTGGAGCCGGACAGCGGCCGTCTGCTGCAAGACGTGGCGCGCGAGGTGCTGGGTGACGAGATGCCGCTGGCGGTGATCTCCGGCCCTACCTTCGCCAAGGAGCTGGCCGCCGGTCTGCCGACCGCCATCTCGGTGGCGTCGACCCACGACGACTTCGCCGACGATCTCTCCCTGCTGCTGCACTGTGGCCGTTCGTTCCGGGTCTATACCAATCCGGACTTCATCGGTCTGCAACTGGGCGGGGCGGTCAAGAACGTCATCGCCATCGGTGCCGGTCTCTCCGACGGGCTGGGTTTTGGCGCCAACGCCAGGACCGCGCTCATCACCCGGGGTCTGGTGGAGATGCAGCGCCTGGGCGCCGCGCTCGGGGCCGACGCCAAGACCTTCATGGGGATGGCGGGGCTCGGGGATCTGGTGCTGACCTGTACCGACAACCAGTCGCGCAACCGTCGCTTCGGGCTGGCCCTCGGGGCCGGCAAGGATGTGAGCACCGCCATGACCGAGATCGGCCAGGTGGTGGAAGGCTATCGCAACACCAAGGAGGTGCATCTGTTGGCGGCCCGCTGTGGCGTCGAGATGCCCATCTGCGAGCAGATCTTCAAGGTGCTGTACGAAGGCAAGAATCCGAAAGAGGCGGCCATCGCTTTGCTGTCGCGAGACAAGAAGGACGAGTGATCCGCCCGCTGCAGAATGCAAAAGGCCCCGCCAGCTGGCGGGGCCTTTTCTTTGCCGCATGTCTTTGCGACAAGGGCAGCAAATCAGTAGTAGGAGTGATCGCCGCGCTGGTGTTCGGTGGCATCCTTGACGCCGTTGAGCTCGCCCGGGAATTTCTCCAGCAGCTGCTTCTCGATCCCCTCTTTCAGGGTGTAGTCGACCATGGAGCAACCGTTGCAACCGCCGCCGAACTGCAGGATGGCCAGCTTGTCCTCGGTCAGCTCGACCAGGGTGACCTTGCCGCCGTGACCGGCCAGCATGGGGTTCACCTCGGACATCAACACGTACTCGATACGGTCGATCAGCGGAGCATCGTCGGCCACCTTGCGCATCTTGGCGTTCGGGGCTTTCAGGGTGAGCTGGGAGCCCATCTGATCGGTGACGAAATCGATGGTGGCATCCACCAGGAAGGGAGCGCTCAGGGGATCGACCATGCAGTCGAAGCCGCTGAAGGGCAGGTGTTGATCTTCCGGATCGACCGCGTCGGGTGGGCAATATGATACGCCGCACTCGGCATTCTGGGTTCCCGGATTGACCACAAACACCCGGATATTGGTGCCATCAGGCTGTTTTTCCAGCAGTTTACGGAAATGGGCCTGGGCGGTGTCGGAAATGCTGATCATCACTATCCTCATAAACCTGAGTGTACGACTAGGGTATTCATGATAACTCTCTTGGCAAGGCTTGGGTAGCATGCCGATGGTTACTTGAGATGCTTGAGGGTGCGACAGACGGCCCACACTTCCACCTTTGTGACTCCGCTCTCATGGAGCAAGCGGGTGAGATGGCCGGCGGTCGCGCCCGTGGTGACCACATCATCGAGCAGCGCCACGTGCTGGTAGGCGTGGGGCCTGATCTGGAAGGCGCCGCGCAGATTGCGTCGCCGCTGGCCGGCACTGAGCCTGGTTTGCTGCGGGGTTGCCCTGACCCGGCGCAGCAGGGTGTTGTTGCAAGGAATGCCGGTCAGCTCGCTGAGAGCGAGGGCTATCTCTTCCGCCTGATTGAAGCCGCGCCACCATTGGCGCCACCAGTGCAGCGGCACTGGAATGATGGCCTCTGGCGGCTCGCTGAGATCCAGATGATCGGCCAGCAGCCGGGCGAGCAGCGGGGCCAGCAGGATCTGGCCGGAATACTTCAGCCGGGGGATCAACATGGGGTAGGGGGGGCGATAGTCACCGATGACCTGCAGCCGCTCCCATGGCGGCGGCCTGCGCTAGCAACGACCGCAGATCGGCAGGCGCTCTTCATGCAATGCCGGCAAAGGAGCTGCACACAAGCGGCAGGTGTGGTCAGCCTGCTGTAGTGCCTGCCGGCACCAGCTGCACAGCAAGGGGGCAACATCGCAAGGCTGCTGGCAGAGCAGGCAGTTGCCCTGCCAATCGGCGTGGCGGCCGAGGATCGGACTTGCTTTGGCGAGCAACCGCTTTAACATGCTGACCCCAACAGAGTGAACAGGATCTGAGTCTAGATGAGCGTGTCGGTTGAGCGGTTTGGTCAGGGGCCCGATCTGGTGCTGTTGCACGGATGGGGAATGAATGGCGCGGTCTGGCATGGCATTGTGCCGGCCCTGGCGTCTCGCTATCGCGTCCATCTGGTGGATCTGCCCGGCTTTGGCAACAGTCCGCTGGCAGGTGAGGTGGAGTACAGTCTGCCCTGGCTGGCTGAAGAGGTGGCAGCCATCCTGCCGGAGCAGTGCCATTTGCTGGGGTGGTCCCTCGGTGGCCTGGTGGCATGCCAGTTGGCCTTGAGCCATCCCGAGCGACTGCACTCCCTTATCACGGTGGCCAGCTCCCCCTGTTTCATGGCCCGTGACGAATGGCCAGGGATCGCCCCCAAGGTACTTGCCGGTTTCAACCAGATGCTGGCAGGGGACTTCAAGCAGACCATAGAACGCTTCCTGGCGATCCAGGCCATGGGCAGCGAACACGCCAGGGACGACATCCGCCAGTTGCGCCACTGGCTGGCGGAGCGGCCCGTTCCACAGCTGGCCGCGCTGGAGGCCGGACTCGGTTTGCTGGCCGAGGTCGATCTGCGCGATGAGCTGACACCATTGAGCCTGCCTTGGCTGCGAGTCTACGGTCGGCTGGATTCGCTGGTGCCCAAGGCGTCCATCCCTCTGCTGGACGAGCGTTACCCAAGCAGCCGCAGTGTGGTGCTGGAAAAGGCCTCACATGCACCCTTTATTTCCCATCCACAACAGTTCATTGAAATCATTGAACATTTTGTAGGTTGAAAAATAGCCAATTTGCTTCATTAATCCTCTGGCGTGGCGGATAATTAATCCAGTGTCAGAGGAGAGTTGTCATGCGTATAGATTCAGCATTGAACAGCGGTGTGCAAGGCTTTCAGCGTGCGGAGCAGATCGCCGACAAGGCGTCCAGCCAGATCGCCAGGCTCAACACCCCGAGCGGTGACAAGGTGCAGTTGCCCGAAGAACTGGTGAACCTCAAGAGTGCCGAGGTACAGGCCGGCGCCTCTGCCAAGGTGATCCAGACCGCCAGCGACATGATGGGAACCCTGATAGACATCCGGGTGTGATATGAACATCAATGTCAGTCTGCCGACCATCATTCCCAACCAGCTGCAACCGCAGACGGAATCGGCACGCACTGACAATCGTCGCGCGGCACTCATCCCCCAGAGCCGTCAGAGCGAGGCTTTCAACGCCGAGTCCGAAGTCGGCTCCCAGAAAGAGAAGTCCAGAGCCAGCCAGGCCAATCCCAATCAGACTTCCCAGCAGGCGCGAGACGGTTCTCAGACCGGCAACCCGCAGGCGGCGATCGACAACCGCTTCGTCGAGGCCACCGGTGAGGACGGCCAGCGCAACAAACAGCAGGATCCCAAGCAGCAGGAGCAACAGCAGAAGCAGGAGCTGCAGGTCAAGGAGCTGGCCGACAGGGATCAGGAAGTGCGTACTCACGAGCAGGCGCACCAGAGCACTGGTGGTCAGTATGCCGGCAGCCCTACCTATGAATTTGCCATGGGGCCGGATGGCAAGCGTTACGCGACCGGCGGTGGCGTCTCCATCGACATCGGGACTATCCCCGGCGATCCCAGAGCCACCATCGCCAAGATGCAACAGGTGAGGGCCGCCGCACTGGCGCCTGCCGAACCCTCCTCTCAGGATCTGAGCGTAGCCAGAAGTGCTGCGGCCAAGGAGGCGCAGGCCCGCAAGGCGCTGCTTTCATCCGACCCTGATACCGCCTTGGCTGCCGATGGCAGCGCCAAGACGGGCGTGCTGAACGGCTACATGGAGCAGCGCAACCAGGTCATCGCCCAGCGTTATCAGCAGGCAGTCAAGCCTGCGGCCCAGCAGAACCTGAGCCTGAGTGTCTGAGTTTTCCACCGTATTACCGCCCGGTTTTTTCCCTCGCGAGCAGCCATTTACAACTAATCTGAGGGGTAATCCCATCCACGATCACAGGAGTCGTCATGCACTTTGATGAAGTCAAACCGGAAGATTTTGCCACCTTCTCCCGTGTTCCACCGCCGCACCTCCAGATGGAGCAGTTCTTGATGCAGCTCGGCGGGGGCGGCACCGAAGGCACCCATTTCAAGAAGAAGGTGATGCTGGCGGCAGGCTGGAGCCATACCGGCGTGGTCTCCTATGGCAAGTATCCGCAAGAGGCCTGCAAGGCATTCAACCGGTTGCGGGAAGTACTGGCAGCCCATCAAGAGGCTGACACCATTCTGGCTGCGCTGGCCCAATGAGGCCGAGCAACAGCGACAAAAAAGCCCCTCGCGGGGCTTTTTGCATTCTGGGGACTTATTTCTTCAGCTTCGACAGGGCGGCCGCGAAGGCGTTGCCCATGGCGCCATCGGCCGGGGGGCTCTGACGCGGTGCCTGCTTCGGCTTGGCGTTGCCGGTGTGGCGCGGCTCGGCCGGTTTGCGGGCAGGCTGGCCGGCTTTTTCATCCAGACGCATGGTCAGACTGATGCGTTTGCGCGGTACGTCGACTTCCAGCACCTTGACCCGGACGATGTCGCCGGCCTTGACCACCTCGCGGGGATCCTTGACGAAGCGATCGGTGAGAGAGGAGATGTGCACCAGCCCGTCCTGATGGACGCCGATGTCGACGAAGGCGCCGAAGTTGGTGACGTTGGTGACCACCCCCTCCAGCACCATCTCGGGTACCAGATCGCTGATTTTCTCCACCCCTTCCTTGAAGGTGGCAGTCTTGAACTCGGGACGGGGGTCGCGGCCAGGCTTGTCCAGCTCACCGATGATGTCGGTGACGGTAGGCACCCCGAACTGCTCGTCGGTGTAGTCGGCGGGCTTGAGAGTGCGCAGCAGGCTGCTGTTGCCGAGCAGGCTGTCCACGGTCTGCTCCAGCTTGGCGAGGATCCGCTCCACCACAGGGTAGGATTCCGGGTGCACCGCCGAGCCGTCCAGCGGGTTGCTGCCGCCCCGAATGCGCAGGAAGCCGGCGCACTGTTCGAATGCCTTGGGCCCGAGTCGGCTCACTTTCAGCAATTGCTGACGATGCTGGAAAGCGCCGTTCTCGTCGCGGTAGGCGACGATGTTCTGGGCCAGGGTCTGGGAGAGGCCGGAAACCCGGTTGAGCAGCGCGACCGAGGCGGTATTCACATCCACCCCGACCGCGTTCACGCAATCCTCGACCACCGCATCGAGCCGGCGGGCCAGCTGGCTCTGGCCGACGTCGTGCTGGTACTGGCCGACACCTATGCTCTTGGGCTCGATCTTGACCAGCTCGGCCAGCGGATCCTGCAGCCGGCGGGCGATGGAGACGGCGCCACGAATGGAGACGTCGAGATCAGGGAACTCCTGGGAGGCGAGCTCGGAGGCGGAGTAGACCGAGGCCCCCGCCTCGCTCACCACAATCTTCTGCGCCTTGGCGGCCGGGTAGCGCTCGAACAGATCGCTCACCAGGCGGTCGGTTTCCCGCGAGGCGGTGCCGTTGCCGATGCTGATGAGTTCGACCTTGTGCTTCTGGCACAGCTCGCTCAGGGTCTTGAGACTCTGGTCAACCTGGCGCTTGGGTTCGAACGGATAGATGGTCGCGTGATCGACCAGCTTGCCGGTGGCATCGACCACCGCCACCTTGACCCCGGTGCGGATGCCCGGATCCAGCCCCATGGTGCAGCGCATGCCGGCCGGCGCTGCCATCAGCAGATCCTTGAGGTTCATGGCGAATACCTTGATCGCCTCGTCTTCTGCTGACTCGCGGATGCGGCCGATCAGCTCGGTCTCCATCTGCAAGGAGAGTTTGATCTTCCAGGTCCAGCTCACTACCCCCTGCAGCCACTTGTCGGCCGGGCGGTGTTGCAGGTTGAGCCTGAGGTGATGGGCAATGATCCCTTCGCAGGGGCTGGCACCCTCATCGTCGCCGGCAACCAGCGCCAGGTTGAGGATCCCCTCGTTGCGGCCGCGCAACATGGCCAGCACCCGGTGGGAGGGGGCCTTGTGCAGCGGTTCGTCGTGCTCGAAGTAATCCTTGAACTTGGCCCCTTCCTGCTCCTTGCCGGCCACCACGCGCGCGCGCAGGGTGGCGTTGTGCCACAGGTAGTCGCGCAGCTTCTCCAGCAGGTCAGCCTGCTCGGCGAAGCGCTCCATCAGGATGTAGCGGGCACCGTCGAGGGCGGCCTTGCCGTCGGTGATCCCCTGCTCGGCATTGAGGAAGCGAACCGCCTCTTGCTCGGGATCCTTCATCGGGTCGCTCAGCAGCAGGTCGGCCAGTGGCTCCAGCCCCGCCTCGATGGCCATCTGCCCCTTGGTGCGGCGCTTGGGTTTGTAGGGGAGGTAGAGGTCTTCCAGCCGGGTCTTGCTGTCGGCGTCGTTCAGCTCGCGGGCCAGCTCGGGGGTCAGTTTGCCCTGCTCTTCGATGGAGCGCAGGATCACCTGGCGGCGATCCGCCAGTTCACGCAGGTAGCCGAGGCGGCTCTCCAGGGTACGCAGCTGGCTGTCATCCAGACCGCCGGTCACCTCTTTGCGGTAACGGGCGATGAAGGGGACGGTGGCGCCTTCGTCCAGCAGGCGAACGGCGGCCTGCACCTGCTCCGGGCGGGCATTCAGCTCACCGGCAATCTGATGTTCTATTACGTGGCTTTGCATCGAGGGTCTCTTGGTCGGGTCCTGGTCAACGGGCAGGCGCGAGGCGATGTCGCCGGGCAGGGGTCTGTCCTGGCGGTACTCAAGGTACCAGCCGGACCACTGCCGCGCGGGCCGGTTGGCGCCGCAAGGCGCCGGGTGTGAGCACTATATGGGGTCGGGCAGCGGGATGCCACCCCGGCAAAAACGACGCTTGTCATACCCGGTGGGCGGGCATGCTCGGTCTCTCCTAGCCTCGTCAGCCGATTTGGCCGTCAGGGCCGGCGCTGGCTTATTTGGGATAGCTGATCTCATTGATGTACCAGCAGGCGTCACCGACTGGCGTGCGCACTATGGCCTCGTCCCCCACCTCTTTCTTGAGCAGGGCGCGGGCCATGGGGGAGTCGATGGAGATGTAATCCTTGCGCTCGAAGATCTCGTCATAGCCGACGATGCGAAAGCGCTTGGTCTCTCCCTCCTCGTTTTCCACCTCGACCCAGGCACCGAAAAAGACCTTGCCCTCCTGGGCGGGGGAGTAGTCGACGATCCCCAGCTCCTCGAGGCACTTGCGCAGGTAACGGACCCGCCGGTCGATCTCTCGCAGCCGTTTCTTGTTGTATTGGTAGTCGGCATTCTCGCTGCGATCACCGAGGCTGGCCGCCCAGGCCACTTTGCGGGTGGTCTCGGGGCGCTCCTCGCGCCAGAGGAAATCGAGCTCCTGTTTGAGCTTGTTGTAGCCTTCACGGGTGATCAGCTTGGTCTTCATCGGTCGTTACCTGTGTCAGTGGGGCTGATGAGCCTCTTATGGCTCGGCAGATCTTATCCGCTGTCGCTCTGCTGTCGAGCAAAAACTGGGGCGTCTGAGGGGGCGCCTGAGTGATGAGGTACGGGATGCAGGGGCGCAAAATCGGCTGAATGGGCAATAACCGGTAACATATTTAGGCTTGGCCGTTACGAGCCCGAGCTCTAGTATTGGCAGCATATCGAGAGGAGAGGCAAGCAATGAGTCAGCAATACAAGGTTCTGGTCGTCGACGATGATTTGAAATTACGTTCCCTGCTGGAGCGCTACCTGACCGAACAGGGGTTCGTGGTTCGGGGCGTCGCCAATGGCGAACAGGCCGACCGCCTGCTGACCCGTGAGAACTTCAGCCTGATGGTGCTGGATTTGATGCTGCCGGGGGAAGACGGCCTCTCCATCTGCCGCCTGCGCGAGGCTGGCAACCAGATCCCGGTGCTGATGCTGACCGCCAAGGGGGATGAGGTGGATCGCATCGTCGGGCTCGAGATGGGTGCCGATGATTACCTGCCCAAGCCGTTCAACCCTCGTGAGCTGCTGGCCCGGATCCGCGCCGTGCTGCGCAGGCACACCGTCGAGTTGCCGGGCGCCCCCTCTACCGCCGAGAAGGTGGTGAGCTTTGGCAGCTATCAGCTCAACCTGGCAACCCGCGAGCTGAGCCGCGATGGTGATCCGGTTGCACTGACCAGCGGTGAATTCGCCGTGCTCAAGGTGCTGGTGAGCCATCCGCGCGAGCCTCTCTCCCGCGACAAGCTGATGAACCTGGCCCGTGGTCGTGAATATACCGCCACCGAGCGCAGCATCGACGTACAGGTCTCCCGCCTGCGCCGCCTGCTGGAGCAGGATCCGGCGCAGCCCCGTTATCTGCAGACCGTCTGGGGTCTGGGCTATGTGTTCGTGCCGGACGGTGACGGCGAATGAAGAAAGTGAGCAGCATGTTCTCCCGCATGCTCTGGTTTTTGGCCGCCGTGCTGGTGGTCTATCAGTTTGTCTCCTATGCCACTTTCTACAACTATCTGCTGGCGCCGACCGTCAAGCAGATCAGCCACCTGCTGGCCAACCAGGTCAAACTCATCTTCCCGGTTGAGAGCAACCAGCTGGCGCTGAGTGAAGACGCCGAGGCGCTGGTCTATGTGGCGACCGGCAGCGACATCTATACCCAGACCGAGGCGGAGCAGCACGGGCTCAACGAGTCCAAGCCTTACACCTATCTGGAAGAGAGCATCAGCCGCGAGCTGGGGGGCAAGACCAAGGTCAGGGTCGAGATCCAGGATCACTACATCATCTGGATCCAGCCGCCCCAGGCCAACAAGGTGTGGGTGCGCATCCCGCTGACCGAGATCGAGGATGACGACATCGAGCCGCTGATCCTCTACATGAGCGTGCTGCTGGTGGTGACCCTGTTCGCGGCCTGGCGCTTTGCCCGCCAGCTGGTGCGGCCGCTGGAGGATCTGGAAGCGGGTGCCGTGGCGGTGGCGCGCGGCAATTTTCCCGATGCATTGGGGGAGCAGGGCTCGCTGGAGGTGCGTCGGCTGACTCGCACCTTCAATCACATGTCGAGCTCCATCAAGGGCCTGATCGAGGAGCGCAATCTGATGATGGCGGGCGTCTCCCACGATCTGCGTACCCCGCTGACCCGTATCCGGCTGGCGACCGAGATGATGTCCTCCGGCGATGAGTATCTCAAGGAGAGCATCAACGCTGACATTGACGAGTCCAATGGCATCATCGATCAGTTCATCGACTACATTCGACCGGACGAGGGGCTGGATACCCAGCAGATCGACCTGACCCAGCTGATCCACGACAGCTTGCTGGTGCAGACCGATCAGGGACTGGAGGTGGAGCTCGAGTTGCCGGCCGAGGCGGTACGGGTGGCCTGCAACCCCATCAGCATCCGCCGCATCCTCAACAACCTGTCGGGTAATTCGCTGCGCTACGGTGCGAGCCGGCTGCAGGCCGAGCTCAAGGATGATGGTCACTGGGTGCGGTTGCGGCTGTCGGATGATGGCCCCGGCATTCCGGAGCAGGATTACTACCGGGTGCTCAAGCCCTTCACTCAGGGCAACGAGGCCCGTACCGGCAGCGGCAGCGGCCTGGGGTTGGCCATCGTCGCCAAGATCGTGTCCCAGCATCATGGCACCATCAGGCTGGGGCGCTCCGAGCTAGGGGGCTTGCTGGTGGAGATCCGGCTGCCCAAGAACCAGCCGCTGGAGTGGATTGATTGAACGAAGGGCGTATCCGCGGATACGCCCTTTGCATGTCAGGCTTGCGGCTCGCTGGTCTTGCGGTAGCGCTTGCCGTATTTCAGCTGCTGTATCAGCAGGGCGGCGACGATGAGCGCCAGCCCGATGGGGGTGGCCGGGTGGATGGTTTCGCCGATCAACAGGTTGAGCAGCACCAGCGAAGCAAACGGCGAGATGAAGATGAGGTTGCTGATGGGGGCCGTGTTGGTGGCGTGGCGCAGCGCCATCAGCCAGAGCACGAAGCCAAAACCCATCTCGAACAACCCCACGTAGATGGCGCCTGCCCACCCCTGCCAGGCAGTCATGGCAAAGTCCGAGAGCAGCCAGGTCGCCGCGACGATGAAGGGCAGGCTGATGAGGAAGCTGAGCAGCAGGCTGACGATGGGGTCACCCTGGTTGCGGGTGTTGAGGATCCAGTAGCCGGCCCAGATCAGGGTCGACACTAGCGCCAGCGTGACGCCGAGGGGGCTGTCGAACTGCAGACCGAATACATTCCCTTTGGTGGCGATCACCAGAGCGCCGAAGTAGCCGAGCACGATGGCGACTCCGTCACGGCGGCGCAGCTTCTGACCGAGGAAGGGCACCGCCAGCAGACTGAGGGTGATGGCCCAGGTGTAGTTGAGGGTCTGAGCCTGCTGGGCGGGCAGCAGGTCATACGCCTTGAACAGCAGCAGGTAATAGAGGAAGGGGTTGAGTACTCCCAGTGCCAGATAGTAGAGGGGACGACTCTTGATGTAGCCGAGCAACAGCGGCAGTTTTCCCTGACAGGCCACGATCACCCCCAGCGTCAGGGTCGAGGTGCAGGCCGCGACCAGCAGTAGTTGCACGGGTTCAAAGTAGGTGAGGGAGATCTTGAAGGCGCTAGCGACCGTCGACCAGAGGGCGACGGCGCAGAGTCCATATTGATAGGCTTTTTTCTGATCTTTGAGCATGGGGTGTCGTTCCGATGACGAAGGCCGGCGCACAGTCTACCAGCCTGTTTGCAACATTGTCGTTACCCCTGCCAGGCAAGGGCTTGCCCAGCCGTTGGCGAGATCCATCTGTCACATAAAATTGCGCACAATCTGTTCGCCTTCTCTTGCGCAAATTGAAAAAATCCGTATAATCCCCTCCGCTTACCCATGAGGTAAGCCAGACGATATGTCTGCTTGCTGAGTTTCCCGCTTGCGGGGGCCAGCCATACAGTCCTCCCGATATGGGAGGAAACGTGAAAAATCACACCTCTGGCGGGAGTAATCTCGGTCGGGCGGTGTTGATTTATGTTCTTTTATCTATTGGAGCTCTGTCAATGCAGAACCAAAGAATCCGTATCCGCCTGAAGGCTTTTGATCATCGCCTGATCGATCAATCCACTGCGGAAATCGTTGAAACTGCAAAGCGCACCGGCGCGCAGGTTCGCGGTCCTATTCCGCTGCCGACTCGCAAAGAGCGCTTCACCGTCCTGATCTCCCCGCACGTCAACAAAGATGCGCGTGATCAGTACGAGATCCGCACTCACAAGCGTCTGGTAGACATCGTTGAGCCGACTGACAAGACCGTTGACGCCCTGATGCGTCTGGATCTGGCAGCTGGTGTAGACGTCCAGATCAGCCTGGGTTAATTACGGAAAGAGGTTGATAACAATGACAATCGGTCTTGTAGGTCGCAAAGTGGGTATGACTCGCATCTTCACTGAAGATGGCGTTTCTATCCCGGTGACTGTTATCGAAGTTGAAGCTAACCGTGTAACTCAGGTCAAATCTGTAGAAACCGACGGCTACAACGCTATTCAGGTTACCACTGGCGCCAAGAAAGCCAGCCGTGTAACCAAGCCGGAAGCTGGCCACTTCGCCAAAGCTGGTGTAGAAGCCGGTCGCGGTCTGTGGGAATTCCGCCTGAACAACGGTGAAACTTTCACTGTTGGTAGCGAGCTGAAAGTAGATCTTCTCGCTGACGTTAAGCTGGTAGACGTTACCGGCACATCCAAGGGTAAAGGTTTTGCCGGTACTGTTAAGCGCTGGAACTTCCGCACCCAGGATATGACCCACGGTAACTCTCTGTCCCACCGTGTACCTGGCTCCATCGGTCAAAACCAGACCCCGGGCCGTGTATTCAAGGGCAAAAAGATGGCTGGTCACATGGGTGCTGAGCGTGTAACGACTCAGAACCTGGAACTGGTTCGTGTTGACGCTGAACGCAACCTGCTGCTCATCAAAGGCGCAGTACCGGGTGCAACCAACGGCAACGTGATCGTTAAACCTGCCGTCAAAGCGTAACGTCTGAGGAGATAGTAATGGAATTGGTAATGAAAGACGCCAAGAGCGCTCTTGAAGTTTCCGAGACTACCTTCGGGCGCGAATTCAACGAAGCTCTGGTTCACCAGGTTGTCGTTGCTTATGCCGCTGGTGCCCGTCAGGGTACTCGTGCGCAGCTGACTCGCTCTGAAGTGTCTGGTGGCGGCAAAAAGCCGTGGCGTCAGAAGGGTACTGGTCGTGCCCGTGCTGGCTCCATCCGTTCGCCCATTTGGCGTTCCGGTGGTGTGACTTTTGCAGCTAAGCCGCAAGATCACAGCCAGAAAGTAAACAAGAAGATGTACCGCGGCGCTATCCGTAGCATCCTGTCCGAGCTGGTACGTCAAGAGCGCCTGATCGTTGTTGAGAAGTTCGGCATCGAAGCTCCGAAGACCAAAGAACTGATCGCCAAGCTGAAAGAAATGGAACTGACTGACGTTCTGATCGTGACTGCTGAAGTCGATGAGAACCTGTTCCTGGCTGCTCGTAACCTGTACAAAGTTGACGTGCGTGACGTTGCCGGTATCGACCCGGTCAGCCTGATCGCTTTCGACAAGGTTCTGATGACTGCTGACGCAGTTAAGCAAATCGAGGAGATGCTGGCATGATCCGTGAAGAGCGTCTGCTGAAAGTTCTGAAGGCTCCGCACATCTCTGAAAAGAGCACCATGGTCGCAGAAAAGCAGAACACTATCGTGTTCAAAGTTGCTGTTGATGCCACCAAGGCGGAAGTCAAAGCTGCAGTTGCGAAACTGTTCGAGGTCGAAGTTGAGACCGTCCGTACCCTGAACATGAAGGGTAAGACCAAGCGCGCAGGTGCACGCGTAGGCCGTCGTTCCGATTGGAAAAAGGCTTATGTGACCCTGAAAGCTGGTCAGGACATCGACTTCATGGGCGCAGCCGAGTAAGAGGAGTTCTGAAAAATGGCAATCGTTAAGTGCAAGCCTACTTCTCCGGGCCGCCGCCACGTCGTCAAGATCGTCAACCAAGACCTGTACAAGGGCAAGCCCTTTGCAGCTCTGCTGGACAAGAAAGACAAGTCCGGTGGTCGTAACAACAACGGCCGCATCACCACCCGTCACATCGGCGGTGGTCACAAGCAACACTACCGTATCGTCGACTTCAAGCGCGACAAAGACGGTATCCCGGCCAAAGTAGAGCGCCTGGAATACGATCCTAACCGTACCGCAAACATCGCCCTGGTGCTGTATGCAGACGGTGAGCGTCGTTACATCCTGGCTCCGAAAGGCCTGAAAGCTGGTGATGCAATCGCTTCTGGTGCTGATGCCGCAATCAAGGTAGGTAACACCCTGCCGATGCGCAACATCCCGGTCGGTTCTACCGTTCACGCTGTTGAGATGAAGCCTGGTAAAGGTGCCCAGCTGGCTCGTTCCGCTGGTACTTTCATCCAGATCCTGGCTCGTGAAGGTAACTATGTAACTCTGCGTCTGCGTTCCGGCGAAGTACGTAAAGTTCTGGCCGAGTGCCGCGCCACCATCGGTGAAGTTGGTAACTCCGAGCACATGCTGCGTCAACTGGGTAAAGCCGGTGCAAACCGCTGGCGTGGTATTCGTCCGACCGTTCGCGGTATGGCGATGAACCCGGTCGACCACCCGCACGGTGGTGGTGAGGGTCGCAACAAGGGCATGCAGCCTGTGTCCCCATGGGGCCAGAAGGCTAAAGGCTTCAAGACCCGTAAGAACAAGCGTACCGACAAGTACATCGTACGTCGTCGTAACAAGTAATTGTTAACATAGAGGAATCACCATGCCACGTTCTCTCAAGAAGGGTCCATTTATTGACCTGCACTTGCTGAAGAAGGTAGAGAAAGCGGTGGAAAGCGGGGATAAAAAGCCGGTTAAGACCTGGTCCCGTCGTTCAATGATCATCCCGAACATGATCGGTTTGACCATCGCTGTCCATAATGGTCGTCAGCACGTTCCGGTTTTCGTTACCGAAGAAATGATCGGTCACAAACTGGGTGAATTCGCACCGACTCGTACTTATCGCGGCCATGCTGCTGATAAGAAGGCTAAGAAGCGCTAAGGGATAAATGATGGAAGCTATCGCTAAACACCGTTATGCCCGTACTTCTGCCCAGAAAGCTCGTCTGGTAGCCGATCAAGTACGTGGTCTGTCCGTAGACAAGGCTCTGAACATCCTGACCTTCAGCCCGAAAAAGGCTGCAGCTCTGGTGAAGAAAGTGCTGGAATCTGCCATTGCAAACGCTGAGCACAACGAAGGCGCCGATATCGACGCGCTGCGTGTTGCTACTATCATGGTCGACGAAGGTCCCTCCATGAAGCGCATCCGTCCGCGTGCCAAAGGTCGTGCGGATCGTATCCTCAAGCGTACCGCTCACATCACCGTAGTGGTATCCGACGCTAAGGCTGGGAGATAAGCAATGGGTCAGAAAGTACATCCTAATGGCATTCGCCTGGGTATTACCAAGCCTTGGAATTCTACCTGGTTCGCGAACACCAAAGACTTCGCTGACAACCTGTACAGCGATTTTCAAGTACGCCAGTTCCTGACCAAGGAACTGAAAAACGCGTCCTTGTCCAAGATCACCATCGAGCGTCCGGCCAAGAGCATCCGTGTGACCATTCACACCGCTCGTCCGGGTGTTGTGATCGGTAAGAAAGGCGAAGACGTTGAGAAACTGCGCAAAGCTGTAGCCGCAATTGCTGGCGTGCCTGCTCAGATCAACATTTCCGAAGTCCGCAAGCCGGAGCTGGATGGCAAACTGGTTGCCGACAGCATCACTTCCCAGCTGGAGCGTCGTGTAATGTTCCGTCGTGCTATGAAGCGCGCCGTACAGAACGCAATGCGCCTGGGTGCCAAGGGCATCAAAGTGGAAGTTTCCGGTCGTCTGGGCGGCGCTGAAATCGCGCGTACCGAATGGTACCGTGAAGGTCGTGTGCCGTTGCACACCCTGCGTGCCGACATCGACTACGCAACTTCTGAAGCCCACACCACTTACGGTGTGATCGGCGTTAAAGTTTGGATCTTCAAGGGCGAAGTTCTGGGCGGTCTGGCTGCTGTTAATGCCGCTGCTGCTCAAGAGCAAGCTCCTGCAAAGCCCAAGCGTGACAACAAGCGCCGCGCTGCTAAGTAAGGAGATTCGGTAAATGTTGCAACCAAAGCGTACTAAATTCCGCAAGACCCACAAGGGTCGTAACCGCGGTCTGGCCAACTCTGGTAACGAAGTATCCTTCGGTACCTTTGGCCTGAAGGCGACATCCCGTGGTCAACTGACTGCTCGTCAAATCGAAGCAGCCCGTCGTGCCATGACCCGTCACGTTAAGCGTCAAGGCAAGATCTGGATCCGTGTGTTCCCGGACAAGCCCATCACCGAAAAGCCCCTCGAAGTTCGTATGGGTAAAGGTAAGGGTAACGTGGAATACTGGGTTTGCCCGATCCAGCCTGGCAAGGTTCTGTACGAGATGGATGGTGTACCTGAGGCTCTGGCGCGTGAAGCGTTTGCCCTGGCCGCAGCTAAGCTGTCCGTTCAGACCACTTTCGTAATTAAGACGGTGATGTGATGAAAGCCCAAGATCTGCGTCAAAAGAGCGTCGAAGAACTGAACCAGGAGCTGCTGGGTCTGCTGCGTGAGCAATTCAACATGCGCATGCAAGCTTCCACCGGCCAGCTGGCTCAGACTCACACTCTGAAACAAGTGCGTCGTGACGTCGCACGTATCAAGACTGTACTGACTGAGAAGGCAGGTGCGTAATGACTGACAAGATCCGTACTCTGCAAGGTCGTGTAATCAGCGACAAGATGGACAAGTCCATCACTGTTGCTATCGAGCGCAAGGTAAAGCACCCGATCTACGGTAAGATCATCAAGCGCACTACCAAGCTGCACGTACATGATGAAAACAACGAATGCAAAGCTGGCGACCTCGTGGAAATCCGCGAATGCCGCCCGCTGTCCAAGACCAAGTCCTGGACCCTGGTTGCCGTTGTAGAAAAGGCCTAATCGGTACTTTGTAGTCCAAACGGCCCCTTAGCGGGGCCGTTTGTTTTTTAGGCTACCTTTTCTAAAAATCCTGTGTTATAGTTTCGCGCCTTTTGAAGGCAGCCAGATCCCGAGAGGGATAAGAAGTAAACAAAGCGGAGCACTAAGATGATCCAGATGCAAAGTATGCTGGGTGTTGCCGACAACTCCGGCGCTCGCAGTGTAATGTGTATTAAGGTTCTGGGTGGTTCGCACCGCCGTTACGCCGGCATCGGCGACATCATCAAGGTTTCCATCAAGGAAGCCATTCCTCGCGGTAAAGTGAAGAAAGGTGATGTGTATAACGCGGTGGTCGTACGCACCCGTAAAGGCGTTCGTCGTCCGGACGGCTCTGTCATCCGTTTCGACAACAATGCGGCTGTGTTGCTTAACAACAACCAACAGCCAATCGGTACTCGTATTTTTGGCCCGGTGACTCGTGAACTGCGTAATGAGAAGTTCATGAAGATTGTGTCCCTGGCACCCGAAGTACTGTAAGGAGTCGAACGATGGCAGCTAAAATCCGTCGCGAAGACGAAGTGATTGTTCTTACCGGCAAAGACAAGGGCAAGCGTGGCAAAGTCACTCAAGTCCTGATTGCAAAAGGTAAGGTAATCGTGGAAGGCATCAACCAGGTGAAGAAACACCAGAAGCCGGTACCCGCACTGGGTCAGGCTGGCGGTATCGTCACCAAAGAAGCCCCCATCGATGTATCTAACGTAGCGCTGTTCAACTCTGCCACTGGCAAGGCTGACCGCGTTGGTTTCCGGATTGAAGACGGCAAAAAAGTCCGTTTCTTCAAATCCACCGGCGAACTTGTGAAGTAATTGGAGTTTAACGATGGCGAAACTGCATGATTACTACAAATCCGATGTAGTAAATGAACTGTCCAAACAGTTCGGTTACAAGACTATCATGCAAGTCCCTCGGATCGAGAAAATCACCCTGAACATGGGTGTTGGTGAAGCGATCTCTGACAAGAAATTGCTGGAAAATGCTGCTGCCGATATGGCTGCCATTTCCGGTCAGAAGCCGCTGATCACCAAAGCTCGCAAATCTGTTGCGGGCTTCAAGATTCGTGAAGGCTACCCGATAGGTTGTAAAGTAACCCTGCGTGGCGAGCGTATGTGGGAGTTCCTGGAACGGCTGATTTGCATCTCCGTACCGCGTATCCGTGACTTCCGTGGCCTGAACGCTAAAGCGTTCGACGGTCGTGGTAACTACTCCATGGGCGTGCGTGAGCAAATCATCTTCCCGGAAATCGACTATGACAAGGTCGATCGCGTCCGTGGTCTGGATATCACCATCACCACTTCCGCGAATACCGATGAAGAAGGCCGTGCTCTGCTGGCTGCCTTTAACTTCCCATTCCGCAAGTAAGGTTAGGGTTATGGCTAAAACTTCCATGAAAGCACGTGAAGCAAAGCGTGCGAAGCTGGTAGCCAAGTTCGCCTCCAAGCGAACCGAGCTGAAAGCTATCATTGTTGATATGAACGCTTCTGAAGAAGCGCGTTGGGATGCTGTCCTGCAACTGCAACAGCTGCCCCGTGATTCCAGTCCGTCCCGCCAGCGTAACCGTTGCAATATTACTGGTCGTCCGCACGGTTTCCTGCGCAAGTTTGGCCTGTCTCGCATCAAGGTGCGTGAGCATGCCATGAAGGGCGAAATTCCGGGCCTGAAGAAGGCTTCTTGGTAACGAATCTCGGGAGTTAGACTTATGAGCATGCAAGATCCGATCGCGGATATGCTGACCCGCATCCGTAACGGTCAGGCGGCGAGCAAAGTTGCGGTTTCCATGCCTTCTTCCAAGCTGAAAGTGGCTATCGCCAAAGTGCTGAAAGAAGAAGGTTACATCACTGGCTACTCCGTAGCTGGTGACGTGAAGCCGGAACTGGAAATTGAACTGAAATATTTCCAGGGCAAGCCAGTTGTAGAACTGATCCAACGCGTGAGCCGTCCCGGCCTGCGTATTTACAAGCGCACTACTGATCTGCCGAAAGTTATGGGCGGTCTCGGTGTTGCTATCGTGTCCACGTCTAAAGGTGTGATGACTGACCGTGCTGCCCGCAAAGCAAGCATGGGCGGTGAGATCATCTGCTACGTCGCTTAATAGGAGGTAGGAAATGTCTCGTGTTGCTAAGGCACCCGTCACTATTCCTGCTGGCGTAGAGGTGACTCTGAACGGCCAGGAACTGTCCATCAAAGGTGGTAAAGGTTCCCTGGTTCGCTCTATTCACGCCGGTGTAGAAGTGACCAAAGAAGACAATGTACTGAAGTTCGCCCCGCGCGACGGCATCGCTGGTGCTGACGCTCAGGCCGGTACTGCCCGTGCATTGGTCAACAACATGGTAATCGGTGTTACCCAAGGCTTCGAGCGCAAGCTGCAGCTGGTTGGTGTAGGTTATAAAGCCTCCATCAAGGGCAATGCTGTTGCGCTGGCTCTGGGCTTCTCTCACCCGGTAGAGCATGCGCTGCCGGCTGGTGTGACCGCTGAGTGCCCGACTGCCACAGAAATCGTTCTGCGTGGTGTCGACAAGCAGCTGGTTGGCCAAGTCGCCGCCGATATCCGTGCTTACCGCGCTCCGGAGCCCTACAAGGGCAAGGGTGTACGCTATGCCAACGAGCAAGTGCGTACTAAAGAAGCTAAGAAGAAGTAAGGTAACACTATGGACAAGAAAGCAGCTCGTCTCCGTCGTGCTACTCGTGCTCGGAAAAAGATGCAGGAACTGGGAGCTACCCGTCTGGTTGTTCACCGTACCCCGCGTCATATCTATGCGCAGGTTATTGCAGCCAACGGTTCCGAAGTTCTGGCCTCTGCTTCCACAGTAGAGAAAGCCATCAGTGAAGCTATTAAATACACCGGTAACGCTGATGCAGCGACCGCGGTAGGTAAAGCAATCGCTGAGCGTGCTATTGCCAAAGGCGTTCAGAACGTATCTTTCGATCGTTCCGGTTTCAAGTATCACGGTCGCATCGCTGCTCTGGCAGCTGCTGCACGTGACGCTGGTCTTCAGTTCTAAGCTAGGAGTCGAAGATGGCTAAAGTCGAATCTCAAGCCGGCGAACTGCAAGAAAAGCTGATTGCAGTAAACCGTGTTTCGAAAACTGTTAAAGGTGGTCGTATCATGTCCTTCACCGCGTTGACCGTGGTGGGTGATGGTAACGGCCGTGTAGGTTACGGTTACGGTAAAGCCCGTGAAGTTCCGGCCGCTATTCAAAAAGCGATGGAACAGGCTAAGCGTAACCTGAACAAGGTTGAGCTGAACAACGGCACTCTGCACCACCCGGTGCGCGGTGTTCACTCCGGTTCCACCGTGTTCATGAAGCCGGCCTCTCAAGGTACTGGTATCATTGCAGGCGGCGCCATGCGTGCTGTTCTGGAAGTTGCTGGTATCCACAACGTGCTGGCCAAGACCTACGGTTCCACCAACCCAATCAACGTTGTTCGCGCAACTGTCGACGCTCTGGTACAGGGTCAATCCCCGGCCCAGATCGCTGCCAAGCGTGGTCTGCGCGTTGAAGAAATTCTGGGGTAATGCGACATGGCTAACACTGTAAAAGTAACTCAAACTCGCAGCTCTATCGGCCGTCTGCCAAAGCACAAGGCGACTCTGCGTGGTCTGGGTCTGCGTCGCATTGGTCACACCGTTGAGCTGGAAGATACTCCCTGCGTACGCGGCATGATCAACCAGGTTTATTACATGGTTAAGGTGGAGGGCTAAGCATGCGTCTGAATACTCTGTCTCCGGCCGCTGGCTCCAAGCGCGTTAAGCACCGTCCGGGCCGTGGTATCGGTTCTGGTCTGGGCAAGACCGGTGGTCGTGGTGTTAAAGGTCAAACCTCTCGTTCCGGTGGCGGCAAAGTCCGCAACGGTTTCGAAGGCGGCCAGATGCCTTTGAAAATCCGTCTGCCGAAGTTCGGTTTCTTCTCCCGCAAATCTTTGGTTTCTGCCGAAGTGCGCCTGAACGAAATCGCCCTGGTAGAAGGTGATGTGGTCGACGTGAGCACTCTGAAGCAAGCCGGTGTTATTACTAAAAACATCGTGTTCGCTAAAGTTGTTCTGTCTGGCAACATTGACCGTGCTGTGACCGTTCGTGGTCTGTCCGTCACCAAAGGTGCACGTGCAGCCATCGAGGCCGCTGGCGGTAAAATCGAGGAATAATCAGTACAATGGCTAAGAAACCAGGATTGGATGTTAAAGCACAGGGTGGTCTGAGTGAACTGAAGAGCCGTCTGCTCTTCGTTCTCGGGGCGATTATCGTTTTCCGTGCAGGCTCTTATGTGCCGATTCCTGGTATTGACGCCGCCGTACTGGCCGAGTTGTTCCAACAACAGAAGGGCACCATCATTGAGATGTTCAACATGTTCAGTGGTGGTGCACTCTCGCGTGCTTCTATTCTTGCGCTGGGGATCATGCCGTACATTTCGGCGTCGATCATCATCCAGCTGCTGACTGTGGTTCACCCCGCTCTTGCTGAACTCAAGAAGGAAGGTGAATCCGGCCGTCGCAAGATTAGCCAATATACCCGTTGGGGCACGCTGGTTTTGGGAACGTTCCAGGCCATTGGTATTGCAACCGGTCTGCCGAATATGATGCAAGGACTCGTGACTCATCCGGGTTTGGGCTTCTATTTCACGGCCGTTGTGAGTCTGGTCACCGGTACCATGTTCTTGATGTGGTTGGGTGAGCAGATTACCGAGCGTGGGATTGGTAATGGTATCTCGTTGATTATCTTCACAGGTATCGTTGCTGGTCTGCCTCATGCCATTGGCGCTACGGCCGAACAGGCACGTCAAGGGGAATTGCACATCCTGCTGTTGTTGTTGCTGGGCTTGATTGTTTTCGCAGTGACTTACTTTGTGGTGTTCGTGGAGCGTGGTCAGCGTCGTATCGTCGTTAACTATGCCAAGCGTCAACAAGGCCGCCAGGTATTTGCCGCGCAAAGCACACACCTGCCGTTGAAAGTGAATATGGCCGGTGTGATTCCTGCGATTTTCGCATCCAGCATCATCCTCTTCCCAGGGACCATTACCTCTTGGTTTGGTCAGGGCGAGGGCAAGATCGCTGACATCCTGCAACAGGTCTCTATGGTCCTGCAGCCGGGTCAGCCCTTGTATGAGATGCTCTATGCAGCAGCCATTATCTTCTTCTGCTTCTTCTATACCGCGCTGGTGTTCAACCCCCGCGAGACAGCAGACAACCTGAAGAAGAGTGGAGCCTTTATCCCGGGGATCCGCCCGGGCGAGCAGACAGCACGTTATATCGATAAGGTTATGACTCGCCTGACATTGGCAGGTGCACTCTATATAACCTTTATCTGTCTGGTACCCCAGTTCTTGATGACTGCCTGGAACGTACAGTTCTACTTCGGTGGCACTTCGCTGCTGATTATCGTGGTAGTTATCATGGACTTCATGGCTCAGGTTCAGACCCATATGATGTCTCATCAATATGGTGATGTCCTGAGGAAGGCCAACCTGAAGGGCTACGGCCGCTAAAGGTCGGCGTAGTTACGGAGTTAAGCAATGAAAGTTCGTGCTTCCGTTAAGGCAATCTGCCGTAACTGCAAAATCATCAAGCGTCACGGTGTGGTGCGTGTGATTTGCAGCGAGCCAAAGCATAAACAGCGCCAAGGCTAATTTTTTACGGTTAGTACTTGCAACAAATAGTTGTGCTGGCTAATATAGCCAGCCAACTTTTGTTGTGTATTGGTTGACCGCCACGTATCCGCTCACGGGCTTTGTGGTGGTCGTAATCTACTATATGTAGGAGTGAATAGTGGCCCGTATCGCTGGCATTAACATTCCTGACCATAAGCATGCAGTCATCGCTTTGACTGCTATTTATGGCGTCGGTCGTACCCGCTCCAAGGCCATCTGTGCCGCAGCCGGTATCGCTGAGAATGTGAAAATTAAAGACCTGGACGAAGCTCAGATCGAGAGTCTGCGTGAACAAGTAGGTAAATTCACCGTTGAAGGTGACCTGCGTCGTCAGATTTCCATGAACATCAAGCGATTGATGGATCTGGGTTGCTACCGTGGTTTGCGTCACCGTCGTAGCCTGCCTGTTCGTGGTCAACGTACCAAGACCAACGCTCGTACCCGTAAGGGTCCGCGCAAGGCTATCAAGAAGTAACGGGAAGGTAGAAAATGGCTAAAACTCCGACTCGTGCTCGCAAGCGCGTTAAAAAGCAAGTGAGCGACGGTATTGCGCACGTTCATGCATCTTTCAACAACACAATCGTGACCATTACTGACCGTCAGGGCAATGCTCTGTCATGGGCTACCTCCGGTGGTTCAGGTTTCCGTGGTTCCCGTAAGTCCACTCCGTTTGCTGCCCAGGTAGCTGCTGAGCGTGCTGGTGAGATCGCCAAAGAATACGGCGTGAAGAACCTGGAAGTCATGGTCAAAGGTCCGGGTCCCGGTCGTGAGTCTTCCATCCGCGCTCTGAACGCGGCTGGTTTCCGCATCACTAACATTACTGATGTGACTCCGATCCCGCACAACGGTTGTCGTCCTCCCAAGAAGCGCCGCGTGTAACGCTGTAGCTACTTGGTCTAGGATTGTTGGAGAAAGAAGATGGCAAGATATATCGGTCCTAAGCTTAAGCTTAGCCGTCGTGAGGGCACCGACCTCTTCCTGAAGTCTGGTGTTCGTGCGATTGATTCTAAGTGCAAGATTGACACCGTTCCTGGTCAACACGGTGCGCGTAAAGCGCGTCTGTCTGACTACGGTGTTCAGCTGCGCGAGAAACAAAAAGTTCGTCGTATCTACGGCGTATTGGAAAAACAGTTCCGCAACTACTACCGCGACGCTGCCCGTCAAAAGGGTAACACCGGTGAAAACCTGTTGCAGCTGCTGGAAGGTCGTTTGGACAACGTTGTTTACCGTATGGGCTTCGGTGCTACCCGTGCTGAATCTCGTCAGCTGGTGAGCCACAAGGCCATCATGGTCAACGGTCGCGTTGTGAACATTCCTTCTTTCCAGGTTTCCCCTGAGGACGTGATCTGCGTTCGTGAGAAGGCTAAGAAGCAAGCGCGTATCAAAGCATCCCTCGAGGTTGCTGGTCAGCGCGAGAAGCCGACTTGGGTAGAGGTTGATGCCGCTAAAATGGAAGGTGCTTTCAAGCGTCTGCCAGAGCGTTCCGACCTGTCTGCCGACATTAACGAACAGCTGATCGTCGAGCTTTACTCCAAGTAAAGCTAGCTTCTAAAGAGAGGACACAATGCTGGGTTCTGTAACAGATTTTCTTAAACCGCGGCTAGTTGACATCGAGCAAGTTAGCCCGACTCATGCGAAAGTGACTCTCGAGCCACTTGAGCGTGGCTTTGGTCACACGCTGGGTAATGCCCTGCGTCGTATTTTGCTGTCTTCTATGCCCGGTTGTGCAGTTACTGAAGTCGAAATTGACGGGGTACTGCATGAGTACAGCAGCAAAGAAGGTGTACAGGAAGACATTCTTGAAATCCTGCTCAACCTGAAAGGTATCGCTGTGAAGCTGGAAGGCAAGGACGAGGTAACTCTGTCCCTGACCAAGTCTGGAACAGGCCCCGTTACCGCTGGTGATATCACTCACGGTGATGAAGTCGAGATCGTAAACCCGGAGCACGTAATCTGCCACCTGACTGGCGCCAATGCTGAAATCAGCATGCGCCTGAAAGTTCAGCGCGGTCGTGGTTATGTGCCTGCTTCTGCTCGTGTTCACAACGATGATGAAGAGCGTCCTATTGGTCGCCTGCTGCTGGACTCCGCGTTCAGCCCCATCGTTCGTATTGCCTACAACGTTGAGGCAGCACGTGTGGAGCAGCGTACCGACTTGGACAAGCTGGTCATCGACATGGAGACCAATGGTACTCTGGATCCTGAAGAAGCCATCCGTCGTTCTGCCACTATTCTGGCTGAGCAACTGGAAGCCTTCGTGGATCTGCGCGATGTCAGCGTGCCCGAGAAGAAAGAAGAGAAACCCGAGTTTGATCCGATTCTGCTGCGTCCTGTCGATGATTTGGAGCTGACAGTTCGTTCTGCGAACTGTCTGAAGGCAGAAGCTATCCACTATATTGGTGATCTGGTACAGCGTACCGAAGTTGAGTTGCTTAAGACTCCTAACCTCGGTAAGAAGTCCCTGACTGAGATCAAGGACGTGTTGGCCTCCCGTGGTCTGTCTCTTGGCATGCGCCTCGAGAATTGGCCGCCCGCCAGCATCGCTGACGAGTAATCCAGATTACGGGTTTCACAGATTTAGTTAGAAGGATAAGGTCATGCGCCATCGTTTGAGTGGTCGTCAACTGAACCGGAACAGCAGCCATCGTCAGGCTATGTTCCGCAACATGGCCAGCTCCCTGGTTCGTCATGAGATCATCAAGACGACTCTGCCTAAGGCAAAAGAGCTGCGTCGTGTAGTTGAACCGCTGATCACCCTTGCCAAGACTGATAGCGTTGCTAATCGTCGCCTGGCATTTGCCCGTACTCGCGATAACGCGATCGTGGCTAAGCTGTTCAATGAACTGGGCCCGCGCTACCTGGAGCGCGCCGGCGGTTATACTCGCATTCTGAAATGCGGTTTCCGTGCAGGCGACAACGCCCCTATGGCTTACATTGAGCTGGTAGACCGCCCGGCCGCTGCTGAAGCAGCTGCTGAGTGATAAAGAAAAAGCCGGGCTTGTCCCGGCTTTTCTTTTAATGGATTCTGATACTGCCTCAACTGCCTCAACTGCCTCAACTGCCTCAACTGCCTCAACTGCCTACTCTTGATCGTGTAGTTTCTTATATAGGTAGGTATCCCTTATTATCGAATGATGATCTTCCATTCACCTGGTACAGACAAAGCCAGCCGGTGGTATGAGCTGCTCGCAGAGGGGGGCTAATTTAGCTCTGGATTTGGTGGTTTCTGTGGATAAGTTTGTATAAAAGCTGTGTTTGGATATGAATAACTAAAGAAGTGCAGTTTTTTGCAATTTTATTGCCGATGAGGGGTTGCCAGAAAGAATCCGTTCCCTATAATGCGCCTCCATCGACACGGCAAGCGGCAACGCAAACAGCCGGGTCGGTAGCCTCGAAAAGCCTTTGAAAATAAGGCTTGACTCGAGAAGGCGGTTGAGTAGAATGCCACTCCCGCAGCAGCCAAAAGCTGCGTCGCTCTTTAACAATTTGAATCAAGCAATCTGTGTGGGCACTCACAGCAT
>NZ_CP187595.1:3630000-4090000 GCF_049860615.1 Aeromonas sp. FL131 | reverse complement strand
GCCCCGTACACGAAAACAACCTTGATGTGAAATCGAGTAGGGCGGGACACGTGACATCCTGTCTGAATATGGGGGGACCATCCTCCAAGGCTAAATACTCCTGACTGACCGATAGTGAACCAGTACCGTGAGGGAAAGGCGAAAAGAACCCCTGTGAGGGGAGTGAAATAGAACCTGAAACCGTGTACGTACAAGCAGTGGGAGCCCTTCGGGGTGACTGCGTACCTTTTGTATAATGGGTCAGCGACTTACATTTTGTAGCGAGGTTAACCGTATAGGGGAGCCGTAGGGAAACCGAGTCTTAACTGGGCGTCTAGTTGCAAGGTGTAGACCCGAAACCGGGTGATCTAGCCATGGGCAGGTTGAAGGTTGAGTAACATCAACTGGAGGACCGAACCCACTAACGTTGCAAAGTTAGGGGATGACCTGTGGCTGGGGGTGAAAGGCCAATCAAACTCGGAGATAGCTGGTTCTCCCCGAAAGCTATTTAGGTAGCGCCTCGGACGAATACTACTGGGGGTAGAGCACTGTTTGGGCTAGGGGGTCATCCCGACTTACCAACCCCATGCAAACTCCGAATACCAGTAAGTAATATCCGGGAGACACACGGCGGGTGCTAACGTCCGTCGTGAAGAGGGAAACAACCCAGACCGCCGGCTAAGGTCCCAAAGTTCTGGTTAAGTGGGAAACGATGTGGGAAGGCTCAGACAGCTAGGATGTTGGCTTAGAAGCAGCCATCATTTAAAGAAAGCGTAATAGCTCACTAGTCGAGTCGGCCTGCGCGGAAGATGTAACGGGGCTCAAACCAGGCACCGAAGCCGCGGATTCACGCTAAGCGTGAGTGGTAGGGGAGCGTTCTGTAAGTCTGCGAAGGTGTGTCGAGAGGCATGCTGGAGATATCAGAAGTGCGAATGCTGACGTAAGTAACGATAAAGGGGGTGAAAAGCCTCCTCGCCGGAAGACCAAGGGTTCCTGTCCAACGTTAATCGGGGCAGGGTGAGTCGACCCCTAAGGCGAGGCCGAAAGGCGTAGTCGATGGGAAGCAGGTTAATATTCCTGCACGACTTGTAATTGCGATGGGGGGACGGAGAAGGCTAGGTGGGCCAGGCGACGGTTGTCCTGGTGAAAGTGCGTAGGTGGTGTTTCTAGGCAAATCCGGAGACACAACACTGAGACACGAGACGAACGCACTACGGTGCGGAAGCCATTGATGCCCTGCTTCCAGGAAAAGCCTCTAAGCTTCAGATTACAAGTCATCGTACCCCAAACCGACACAGGTGGTCGGGTAGAGAATACCAAGGCGCTTGAGAGAACTCGGGTGAAGGAACTAGGCAAAATAGAACCGTAACTTCGGGAGAAGGTTCGCTCTTGACAGTGAAGTCCCTTGCGGATGGAGCAGTTGGGAGTCGCAGTGACCAGATGGCTGGGACTGTTTATCAAAAACACAGCACTCTGCAAACACGAAAGTGGACGTATAGGGTGTGACACCTGCCCGGTGCCGGAAGGTTAATTGATGGGGTTAGCGCAAGCGAAGCTCTTGATCGAAGCCCCGGTAAACGGCGGCCGTAACTATAACGGTCCTAAGGTAGCGAAATTCCTTGTCGGGTAAGTTCCGACCTGCACGAATGGTGTAACCATGGCCATGCTGTCTCCACCCGAGACTCAGTGAAATCGAATTCGCCGTGAAGATGCGGTGTACCCGCGGCTAGACGGAAAGACCCCGTGAACCTTTACTACAGCTTGGCACTGAACATTGAACCTACATGTGTAGGATAGGTGGGAGGCTTTGAAGGCGTGACGCCAGTTGCGCTGGAGCCGTCCTTGAAATACCACCCTTGTATGTTTGATGTTCTAACGCAGGCCCATGAATCTGGGTCGCGGACAGTGCCTGGTGGGTAGTTTGACTGGGGCGGTCTCCTCCCAAAGAGTAACGGAGGAGCACGAAGGTTGGCTAATCCTGGTCGGACATCAGGAGGTTAGTGCAATGGCATAAGCCAGCTTAACTGCGAGACGGACAGGTCGAGCAGGTACGAAAGTAGGTCATAGTGATCCGGTGGTTCTGAATGGAAGGGCCATCGCTCAACGGATAAAAGGTACTCCGGGGATAACAGGCTGATACCGCCCAAGAGTTCATATCGACGGCGGTGTTTGGCACCTCGATGTCGGCTCATCACATCCTGGGGCTGAAGTCGGTCCCAAGGGTATGGCTGTTCGCCATTTAAAGTGGTACGCGAGCTGGGTTCAGAACGTCGTGAGACAGTTCGGTCCCTATCTGCCGTGGGCGTTGGATGATTGAAGGGAGTTGCTCCTAGTACGAGAGGACCGGAGTGAACGAACCTCTGGTGTTCGGGTTGTCACGCCAGTGGCACTGCCCGGTAGCTAAGTTCGGAATCGATAACCGCTGAAAGCATCTAAGCGGGAAGCGAGCCCTGAGATGAGTCATCCCTGACCCCTTGAGGGTCCTAAAGGGCCGTTGGAGACCACAACGTTGATAGGTGGGGTGTGTAAGCGCGGCGACGTGTTGAGCTAACCCATACTAATTACCCGTGAGGCTTAACCATACAACACCCAAGAAGTGTTTCGAGCCTTGTGACAAATACGAAACTACTTACATCAGCTTTCACAGATTGAAGAATTTGCCTGGCGGCCATAGCGCCGTGGAACCACCTGAACCCATGCCGAACTCAGAAGTGAAACGCGGTAGCGCCGATGGTAGTGTGGCATTCGCCATGCGAGAGTAGGACACTGCCAGGCACCCAATTAAACGGTGATGTGAAGAATCACATTACTGGCTGCGAGGATGACACCTCAATGAAGCGGCAGACAATTTAGCAAAAAGCTAACCAGACAGCGGAGCGGTAGTTCAGTCGGTTAGAATACCGGCCTGTCACGCCGGGGGTCGCGGGTTCGAGTCCCGTCCGCTCCGCCACTACTTAAGAAGCCCAGTCTAACGACTGGGCTTTTTTTCGTTTAACTTTTCCCGAATTGCCTCTTTTTCCCCTCACGCGGTTCAGTAAAACACGCAAAGCCAGACGGTGGTCATGTCGGGATGGGTCCATTCCACCCTGTGTTTCTGGCGGGCTGTAATGTTGCTGTGCGCGCTGAGCCAGCTGTACACATGACTTGCCCGCTGCAGAACTAACCCAGAGCAGCGTTCACGAAGTGTAGGAGGTGAGAGAGGGGGTATTCTGGCTGACAATGGGCACCCAGATTGAGGGGGGATCTAGAGCACACAGGATGTGCTGTGACAGCGAGTAGAGCCCCATGTCATTGATCGTTCTGGTACAAAAGGCACATAAAGAAAAGGGGACGGCGGCCGCCGTCCCCTCAAGTCATCTAGTCCAGTCCATGAACTGCAACGCTCCCTGCAATCCCTGACTTTATCCTGATCCTTCGGAATATCCCCTTCCCAATCCGTTGAGGTGTCCTGTGGCCATCCTAGCCTGGCAATCGCTCCTGATTGCTGCACTCTCTCCATCCTGGAGGTGTCCGTTACCACATCCCGTGGTGTTCCTTGCGTCATCCTGACAGACAACCATCCGGGTTGTCTCGCTTCATCCTGAAGCTGTCCTGCTCGCTTCCTGCGAGGTCCATAATCTTCCTGAAGAGCAATCATCCTGTTTGCTCTGCCTCATCCCGAGGTGTCCGCAACCACGTCCCGTGGTGTCCTGCAATCCGTTTGATAACCGTCCTGGTTACCGGCCTCATCCTGAAGTGTTCCCTGCCCACGCCCTGTGGTTTATTCCCTGCTTATGCGCTGTTTCCGCATCCTGCCGAACCAGCTCCGTCCTTGTGAGACCCATATTAAGGGAACCAGGGGGCGGAACAAGGGCGGTTCCGACGTTATTGGCGTGGCGATAACGGATTAATGACCAATGCTATAGAGATAAAGCTATATAAATCATGGTATTAGTTTGTTTCATGGGAAAGCATGTGGATTCAAAGATGGCTTCGCGTACGGTTCGACACAGTGGCCTCTTACAGCTGCCATGGCGGATCTCTTACACGCAAAAACGGGGCGAAAACGATGGTACAAACAGGCTCAATTCGGTGGGTAAGACTTAAAAATTAGTTGAATAAATATGCTCAAAAAGAATACAAAAAGCCGGGCTTGGCCCGGCTTTTTCTGCGGTGGTCAGCTGACGCGGCTACCCGGTGTCGGATACGCCTTGCGCAAGGATTCAGGCGCCAACACTTCTAGGTTCCCGCTCATATTGTTGAGCCAGGTACGGAACTCGGGGGTGTCCTGTACCTCGGTTTCCACCACCACGCTGCGCTTGTCGTAGCGAGTCATGCGCGGGTTGTGGCCGGGGATCTGTCCGTCGACCAGGGTCGGGCAGTTGGCATCGATGCGACCGACGAAGCGGATCGGCCCGCTGACATCCTGATACCCCTGATCGCGGATCAGTTTCTGGATGTTGAAATCCTTCGGCTGGGTCGCGCTGAAGTTGGTCAGCTCCACGTTCTTGATGTGATCGAA
This sequence comes from Aeromonas sp. FL131, assembly GCF_049860615.1. Classification (NCBI taxonomy): domain Bacteria; kingdom Pseudomonadati; phylum Pseudomonadota; class Gammaproteobacteria; order Aeromonadales; family Aeromonadaceae; genus Aeromonas; species Aeromonas sp. FL131. Next base: position 4,085,520 of record NZ_CP187595.1, on the reverse strand, counting down.
CGGGATGCCGTAGACCTTGGGATCCAGCTCGGACAGGGTGCAGAGCAGGGTCGGCCCTTCCGCCTGGTTCAGGATGCCGAGCGGATTGATGCGGTCGTAGCAGAGCCATACTGTGCGCTCCTTGATGACCCGCTGGATCTCGGCACTGAACTTGCGACCGCGCCACAATGCATCGCGGATCAGCGTGCTGCGGCGGATTTCAGGGTTGCCGACAAACGGGCGCGGTGACTGGTGCACGCTCTCGAGCCAGCGTTCAGCCAGTTCGCTCTGGCTATCGCGGATCACCTGGCTGGCCTTGTCGACCAAGGGGTTCAGTTCGGTCAGTACGCTGGCCGGCAACAGCTGGCTGGCCTGATCGCTCCAGGTTTTCAGCGCCACTGCCAAGGAGAGCGGCATTATGTTGGCAAAGTCGTTGAGGCCATGGCGCTCGAAGCACCAGCCGTGTGGTTTGCTGCGTTCATCCGAGGTGAGATCGAACAACCCCATGCCGGACATCTCTTCCAGGTCCCGTTGCACGGTACGCAGACTGACGTGGATGCCTTCTTCTTCCAGTTTTACCTGGAGTTGGCTGGCGGTCAGCTTGTAAGGGCGGTGCGGGATGCAACGCGCCAAGGTCAGTTGTCGTAACAGCTTCTTACTCATGGTGCATGCCTTCACTGGTTTAGCGTTGAGTGTATCCTAGCCATGCTTTGCGACAGTCTATGTCGCAAGTTTTGCTGCGACAACTGTCGCCATTTTCATACAAACCAAGCTAACCACATGATCCAAAACATAATTGTCATCATTTTTGGCAGCAATCGAGGCTTAAAAATGATGAAAATTCACCAAATGAAAGTGCTGCCTTACGGATTTGGGGGAGAGGAAAAAACAGAAATGACGGGGAAATGCAGAATATGATGTGGAGGGGATGGCTCCCCTCCATCAGGCAGGTATTTTTTGGCTGGATCAGGCCAGCCAGGACAAGGTGGATTTGGTGATGGCGGCGCCCACCATGTAGCCAAATACCGCCAGGGCCGCGAGGCCGGCCACGAGCTTCTGGCTGCGCGCAGGGCGCTTGAGCGCCATGACGCCGAGGCCGATGTAAACCACCAGTGCGATCAGCTTGGCCATCAGCCAGGGTTGTTGGCCCGGGCTCATTTGCAGGGTCACCGCCAGCAGCACCCCGAACAGCAACAGGAAGGTGTCGTTGACATGGGGCAGGATCTTCAGCCACTTCTGCTGCAGGCGGGCACTGCCCCCCAGGGCCAGCAGCCAGCGATAGAGGAACAGCAGCACGCTGACCAGCGCCAGCGTCATGTGCAGGTGTTTGAGCATGGGGTAATAGGCAATCATATTGCTTCCTTGTCGTTGTCGGGCAGACCGCTGTTCCAGTTGTGAGCGTGAATGCTCTCCTGTCCTTCCTGATCGTCTTGCAGCAGATCGGAGAGGATGTCCCGGTATTGCAGGCTCTTGTTGATATAGGTGTGTTCGTCGTCCAGGTAGTTGACCTGTTCCCGCAGCAGCCAGTTGTCGTGCTGCTTGAAGGTCTGGCCGGCCCGCCATGCCTGGTTGGCCCGAAAGCCGAGCTGGGTCAGGGCTTCCACCCCCAGATCCACGGCAGAACCCAGGGTTTCCCGGTATACGCTGCCCACGCCCTGGCGCAGGATCTCGTGAGCGTGGGGACGATCCTGGGCTCGCGCCAGTATCTTAAGGTGTGGGAAGTGTTTCTTCACCATTTCAATCACTTCGAGTGACGTGGCCGGATCGTTGATGGAGAGCACCAGCAGCTTGGCCTTGTGGGCGCCGGCGGCGTGCAGCAGGTCAAGCCGGCTGGCATCGCCATAGAACACCTGATAACCATACTTGCGCAGCATCTCGATCTGGCTGGCATCCTGCTCGAGTATGGTGGTGCCGATGCCGTGGCCGTGCAGCAGACGCCCCACGATCTGACCGAAACGGCCGAAGCCGGCGATGATGACCGGGTGCTCCACCAGCTCCGGCTGCTCGTGCTGCGGCAATTCACTCTGGTTGCGATAGTCGAACCAGGGCTGGATCACCCGATCGTTGAGGATCAGCAGCAGCGGCGTCAGCGCCATGGAGAGTGCCACCACCAGGGTCAGCAGGGCGATGGTATCCCCCGGCAGCACCTTGTTCTGGGCGGCGAACGAGAACAGCACGAAGGCAAACTCCCCGCCCTGGGCCAGCGCCAGCCCGAAGGTCCAGCGCTGACTCGGCGAGATGCGAATGGCAAAGCCGAGCGCCATCAGCACCAGCCACTTGAGCACCATCAGGCCGACCACCAGGGCCGGGATCAGCAGCGGGTGCTCGGCAAACAGCCCGAAGTTGATGCCGGCGCCCACCGACATGAAGAAGAGGCCGAGCAGCAGCCCCTTGAACGGTTCTATGTCTGCCTCCAGCTCGTGGCGATATTCGCTGTCCGCCAGCACCACGCCGGCGAGGAAGGAGCCAAGGGCGGGGGAGAGGCCGACCGACTCCATCAGCACGGCGATGGCGATCACCAGCAGCAGGGCGGCGGCGACGAAGATCTCCCGCATGTGGGACTGGGCGATGGCGCGGAACACCGGTCGCATCAGGTAATGACCACCCAGCACTATGCCGGAGATGGCAGCCACCACCAGCAGGCCGTGTTGCCAGCCGGCCAGCTCCGAGCTGCTGCTGGCCACCGGCGCGATGGCCAGCAGCGGCAGGATCGCCAGGATGGGAATGACGGCGATGTCCTGGAACAGCAGCACGGCAAAGGCGGAGCGGCCGCTCTCGCTCTGCATCAGTTTGCGCTCCTGTAGACTCTGCAGCACGATGGCGGTGGAGGAGAGCGCCAGGATGAGGCCGATGGCCAGCCCCTGCTGCCACGGCAGGCCGATGAGGTGTGCCACGCCGGTCAGGGCGGCCGTGGTGAGCAACACCTGCAGCCCGCCGGTGCCGAGAATGGGCCCCTTCAACTGCCACAACAGTGCCGGTCTGAGCTCCAGCCCGACCAGAAACAGCATCAGCACGACCCCGAACTCGGCGAAGTGCATCACATCCTTTTGTTCACCCACCAGCCCCAGCAGGAAGGGACCTATGATGATGCCCGCCAGCAGGTAACCGAGCACGGATCCCAGCCCCCAGCGTTTGGCCAGCGGCACCGCGATCACCGCGGCGGAGAGGTAGATGAAGGCATCGAACAGCAAACCATGTCCCATCAGCGGATCCTCCGAACTGTGGTGGAGGCCGATGTCGGCAGGCCGGGCCGTCGCCCGGATCGAGAGCGGGTCATGAGAGTACCTCCAGCAGATCGCGCAGATAGGGGCTGCCGGCAAGCTGGGCCGGGGTCAGCTGTTCGTCGCGCAGGGCACACAGCAGCTGGCGATAATCCTGGCCGCAGCGGCGCAGCGCCTCCTGATCCCGGATCTTGTGAAAGGAGTGCAGCACGAATGGCGGCAACCAGCTCATGCCGCACAGCTGGGCCGTCTGCCGGAACGGCAGCAGAAAGTCCAGCAGCGGGCGCTGGTTGTAGCCTTCACTGCAATAAGACTCGGGGGCGCCACCGGTGGTGATGGCCGACAGCCACTGCTTGCCGTTGAGGGCGTGGGCTTCCGGGCCGTAGGCGTAGCCATACTCCAGTACCAGATCCATCCACTCCTTCATGATGGCAGGGCAGGAGTACCAGTAAAAGGGGTGCTGGAACACGATGATGTCGTGTTCAGACAGCAGGGCCTGCTCCCGCTTCACGTTGATGAACATGTTGGGGTAGTGCTGGTAGAGGTCGTGCAGGGTGACGCCCTCCAGGCCGTCGATGGCCTGCAGCAGCTGCTTGTTGGCCCGGGAGCTCTGCAGCGCCGGGTGTGAAAAGATAACCAGAATGCGTTTCATGGGTTCCTGATCTGAAGAGGGGCCAAATACCGGTGCAAGCGACCGGCGAAAAAAAGATGCATTGAGTAGCGACGTTATCAAGAAGCGCCATGGCTCGCCAGTTCCGGGATAAGCTCGCGCAGCGCCGGATTGAGGGTCTGGTGGGCGGGATAGCAGAGGCCGATGCGCCGGAACATCCGTGGTCCGCGCACCGGCACGGTACACAGACTCGCTTCGTCCTCCACCAGCCCGTCCGGTAGAAAGCTGATGCCGACCCCGGCCAGCACCAGCGCCATCACCAGCCCCTTGCTCTCGGCCTTGGCCACCAGATTGAGGGTGAGTCGGTCACAAGCCAGCAGGCCTATGGTCTGCTGATGGGCTTCGCAGGGGGGGCACTCAATAAAATCATAATGTTGCAGCTCGGCCAACTCGAGTTGCTGGCGGCTGGCGAGGGGATGGTCGCGGCGCACGCACAAGACATAATCCTCCTCCCACAGCGGCAGGAAGATCTCGTCCTCCCGGCGCAGGGCATCCAGGGTCAGCCGACAGTCGGCAGGCGTCCCGTAATCGGAGAGGGTGAGATCCAGCTCGGGCAGCACAGCCTGCACCTGCTGCAGCAATTCCGCCACCCGCCGCCGGCTCAGGTCCGGCATGATGGCCAGGTTGAGCCGCGCACGCGTCGCCTTCTGGCGAAACAGCGCCGGTAGCCGGCGCGCCTCTTCCACCAGCTTGACCGCGTGGGGATAGAGGTAATGGGCCTGATCCCTGGCCGCCACCCCCTTCTTGCCCCGGATGAACAGGCTGTCACCCAGGGTCTCTTCCAGCTGACGCAGCCCCGCCGAGAGGGAGGGCTGGCTGACGTGGCAGCGTTCGGCCGCCGCCGTGATGTTCTTCTCTTCATAGATGGCGATGAAGAAGCGCAGCAGTCTCAGATCCAGCATAAGCCCAACCATAGTTTTTTCAGATGATAACCAGCGGAAAACAATATTTATCACTGATGGATGCAGTGACTATAGTGATCCCGTTCCGTGCTGGCCAGCCGCTTGTTTGCTCAAACCGACTCTTGAATCAGAAGGAAAACATCATGTCCAAGCCTCTCGTCGTGATCACCGGTGCCTCCGCCGGGATCGGTGCCGCCATTGCCCGCGCCTTCTCCGCCGCCGGCCATCCGCTGCTGCTGCTGGCCCGCCGGGTCGAGCCCATGCAGGCGCTGGCGCTGCCCGATACCCTCTGCATCGGGGTTGATGTGACCGACACCGCCGCCATGAAGGCCGCCATCCAGCAGGCCGAGGCGCAATTCGGTCCGGTCGGCTGTCTGGTCAACAACGCCGGCGTCATGCTGCTGGGACAAGCCGATGTGCAGGACCCGGCCGAGTGGCAGCAGATGCTCAACATCAACGTGATGGGGGTGTTGAACGGTGTTCACGCTGTGCTGGCCGGCATGAAGGCCCGTCGCAGCGGCACCATCATCAACATCAGCTCCATCGCCGGTCGCAAGACCTTCCCGAACCATGCCGCCTACTGTGCCACCAAGTTCGCGGTGCACGCCCTGACCGAGAACATCCGGGAAGAGGTGGCCGACGTCGGCGTGCGGATGGTGACCATAGCCCCGGGCGCGGTGGAGACCGAGCTGCTCAGCCACACCACGGACGAGAGCATCAAGGCCGGCTACCACGACTGGAAGGATCAGATGGGCGGCGTCATTGCGCCTGAGGTAATCGCCGACGCCGTGCTCTATGCATGGAGCCAGCCGGCCAACGTCTGCGTGCGCGAGATCGTGCTGGCGGCGACCCGTCAGCAACCTTGATGGCGGCTGACTGGAAGAGGGGGAGGGCTTGACCCTCCCCCTGGGCCAAGGGTTACCATAGGCCACCTTTCGTCAATGAGTCGTCTCATGGTTCTGACCCGTCGCCAACTCGCTCGCGCTCGCCGCTGGCTCCCCCTGTGGAGTCTGCTGATGGTGCTGATGTCGTTTGGCAGCCGGGCGGCGACCGATCTCTGTACCCTGACGCCTCATTGCAGCCAGAGCGAACGCACCCTGGAGAAGGCCATGCCCTGTGGCAGCTTCACCTCGGCGCTCGCCATGACGGTGGTCACCGGCGACAGCCTGACGGTTGCCATGCTGGAACCCGATACCCCGGATTTCATCTCCCCCTCCCAGTTCATGCCGGATGTTCCGACCGACCGGCTGGAGCGTCCGCCCCGTCATCTCGGTTGAGTCGAGTCACCCTGTTTTTTTGGGCATTTCTTCTTATCCGAGGTGAGTTATGTACAAGTCCCTGTTATTGGCCGTGCTGGCCGGTACCGTCAGTTTTTCTGCTCTGGCAACCGAGCAGATGACCGTCTACAAGTCCCAGTATTGCGGCTGCTGCAAGACCTGGATCAAGCACATGGAAGAGAACGGCTTTGAGGTCAAGGTCGTCGAAACCGAGCAGCTTGAACCGGTCAAGCAGCAGTACGGCATCACTCCGCAGCTGGCTTCCTGCCACACCGGAGTGGTGAACGGCTATGTGGTGGAGGGGCATGTACCCGCCGCCGACGTGCAGAAGCTGCTCAAGGAAAAACCGGCGATCCGCGGCCTGACCATTCCGGGCATGCCCCAGAGTGCGCCAGGCATGGATATTCCGGGTCAGCCCTATCAGGTGCTGAGCATCAGCAACGAGGGCGCGACCAAGGTCTGGTCGAGCTACCCCGGCTGATGAAAACTGGCCGTGAGCAGACACACTTCCATCATGTGAGGCACACCTGAGCGAGCCCGTGTCGCTCACGGTCAGGTATGGGGGCCGCCATCGCGAGATGGCGGCCCTTTTACATCAGGGCGCGGGAGAACTTGCAACTGAAGGCGACAAGGGGCAGATTGATCCCCTGTCCAAGGAGCCAAGGCTCAGGTCCGCCAACCCTTTTACAGCGCAAAGGATGCGACATGTTCACCTTTTCCCGAGGGCTTCTGCTGCTGGCTTGTCTGGCCGCCGTTCCCTGTTCATATGCCAATGATGAGTCCGCCATGCCCACAAGCGACACCCTGATCCAGCCTCCCGTGGCCGCCAAACACCCTCACGCCATCAAGAAACACGGGGATACCCGGGTCGACAACTACTACTGGCTGCGCGATGACGAGCGCCAGAAACCCGAGGTGCTGGCCTACCTCGAGGCTGAAAACGCCTACACCGACGCCATGCTCAAACCGATCAAGCCGCTGCGCGACCAGCTCTATCAGGAGATGGTCGCCCGCATTCCGCAGCAGGACGAGTCGGTGCCCTACGTGAAAAACGGCTATCGCTACCAGACCCGCTACGAGCCGGGCAAGGAGTACGCCATCTATTCGCGCAGCAAGCTGGGTGAAGAGGCTGCAAGCCTGCTGCTGGACGGCAACCAGCGCGCCGAAGGCCACGAGTTCTACGCCCTGGGGGCGCTCGAGGTGAGCCGCAACAATCGTTGGCTGGCGGTGGCGGAAGATTTCCTCTCCCGCCGTCAGTACCAGATCCAGTTCCTCGATCTGGAGAGCGGCAAGTGGGCCACCGACACGCTGGAGAACACCTCCGGCAATCTGGTCTGGGCCAACGACAGCAAGACGGTGTTCTACGTGCGCAAGCACCCCAAGACGCTGCTGCCCTACCAGGTCTATCGCCACGAGCTGGGCACGGATCCAGCCAAGGATCAGCTGGTCTATGAGGAGAAGGACGACTCCTTCTATGTGAGCCTCTACGCCACCACCTCGGAAGATTTCATCGTCATCGCCCTCTCCAGCACCACCTCAGGCGAGGCGCGTCTCATCGATGCCAACGTGCCGACCCAGGCGCCGCGGCTGTTCCTGCCGCGCCAGGTGGATCACGAATACAGCCTGGATCACTACCGCGGCCGCTTCTATGTGCGCTCCAACAAGGACGGCAAGAACTTCGGCCTCTACGAGACCAAGGAGAGCCCGGTGGATCGCTGGAAGGCGGTGATCGCCCCCAATCCGGACGTGCTGCTGGAGAGCTATGCCCTGTTCAAGGAGTGGCTGGTGCTGGAGGAGCGCAGTCAGGGGTTGACCCGGCTGCGTCAGGTCAACTGGCAGAGCGGCGAGCAGAAAGAGATCGCCTTCGACGATCCGGCCTATGTCACCTGGCTCGCCTACAACCCGGAGCCGGATACCAGCGCGCTGCGCTATGGTTACTCCTCCATGACCACCCCCTCGTCCACCTACGAGCTCGACCTGGACAGCGGCAAGCGCACCCTGCTCAAGCAGCAGCCGGTGGCGGGCTTCAAGGCCGATCAATATGCCAGCGAGCGGCTCTGGATCACCGCCCGTGACGGTGTGGCCGTGCCGGTGTCGCTGGTCTATCGCAAGGACAAGTTCAAGCAAGAGGGGGCGGGTGCGCACACCAATCCGCTGCTGGTCTACGGCTACGGCTCCTACGGTGCCAGCATGGACCCGGATTTCAGCAGCGCCCGGCTGAGCCTGCTGGACCGCGGCTTCGTCTACGCCATCGCTCACATCCGCGGCGGCGAGGAGTTGGGGCGCCACTGGTATGAAGATGGCAAGCTGCTGAAAAAGCAGAATACCTTCAACGACTTCATCGATGTGACCGAGGCGCTGGTGGCGCAGGGCTACGGCGCCAGGGATCAGGTCTACGCCATGGGCGGCAGCGCCGGTGGCCTGCTGATGGGGGCCATCATCAATCAGGCGCCCCAGCTCTATCGCGGCGTGGTGGCCCAGGTGCCGTTCGTCGACGTGGTCACCACCATGCTGGACGAGTCCATTCCCCTCACCACCGGGGAGTATGACGAGTGGGGCAACCCGAACCAGAAGCGCTACTACGACTACATGAAGGCCTACAGCCCCTACGATCAGGTCAAGGCGCAGGCCTATCCCAACCTGCTGGTGACCACCGGGCTGCACGACTCCCAGGTGCAGTACTGGGAGCCGGCCAAGTGGGTGGCCAAGCTGCGCGAGCTGAAGACGGATGATAACAAGTTGTTGCTGAGCACCGACATGGACGCCGGCCACGGCGGCAAGTCGGGTCGCTTCAAGGCCTACGAGGATATCGCACTGGAGTTCGCGTTTATTCTGGATCTGGCCAAGCCACAAGCATAAGTCACCACAGTTGCAGCCCTTGCCAGTCAAGGGCTGCAAAAGAATCTCCCTCCTCCCACTCTGTCTGCCGACGGGTAGCACATTCAATTAATCCCTGATCAGCAAATTAATGATCGGCTTCAAATTTCTCGTCATCCATATCCATCATTTTGTGTTTTTGTTTGATTTATGTTGGCGCCGTGTGCTTAATCGAAGCCGTTATGACTCTTTAATTGGCCCCCTCGGGGCCAATTATCTTCGGTTGGCATGACGCCGACTGTCTCACCACAGGATGCTGGTGGCTTTTTGGGGAACGTTCGCCGTTCACCCGCTTCCTCATATCGAGGTCATGGGCAACCGCCGACGCAGAACGGTGGTTTGTCCGGCATTCGCCCGTGGAACGGGCGAGCTGAATCAATCAAAAAGGATGAACAACATGAAAGGATTATCCCTGGCGTGTGCCCTGTCGGCTGTGCTGGCCGGCGTCTCGTTCGGTGGCCCGGTGCAGGCGCAGGAGCGCTTCGTGACCATAGGCACCGGCGGTCAGACCGGTGTCTACTACGTGGCGGGCCAGTCCATCTGCCGCTTCCTCAATCGCGGCGCCGCCGATCACCAGATCAAGTGCAACGCCCCGGCCAGTGGTGGCGGGGTGGCCAACGTCAACGGCATCCGCAGCGGTGAATTCAACTTCGGCATCATGCAGTCCGACCATCAGTACAAGGCGATGAAGGGGCTGCCGCCATTCCAGGCCGAGGGGGCCATGGACGACATGCGCGCTGTCTTCTCCCTGCAGAGCGAAGTGTTCACCATCCTGGCCCGCAAGGACGCCAAGATCGCCGGCTTCGACGATCTCAAGGGCAAGCGGGTCAACATCGGTAACCCTGGCTCCGGCCAGCGCGATACCTTTGAAGAGATCATGGCGGTTAAGGGCTGGAAGAAGGGCGACTTCGGCCTGGTCTCCGAGCTCAAGCCGGCCGAGCAGGCCTCAGCATTGGGTGACAACAACATCGACGCCATGAGCTACTTCGTCGGTCATCCCAACGGAGCCATCCAGGAAGCCTCCACCACCACCGACGCCGTGCTGGTCCCGGTCACCGGTGCCGACATCGACAAGTTGCTGGCCGAGAAGAGCTACTACAGCAAGGCCGAGATCCCGGGCGGCATCTACAAGGGCAGCGACCAGCCGACCCCGTCCATCGGCGGCAAGGCAGTGCTCTCCACCAGTGCCAAGGCCGATCCGGAAGTGGTCTATCAGCTGGTCAAATCCGTGTTCGACAACCTGGATCGTTTCAAGCGCCTGCATCCGGCCTTCGCCGACCTCAAAGAGGCCGACATGATCAAGGTGGGTCTCTCCGCCCCGCTGCATGAAGGGGCTGCCCGCTACTACAAAGAGCGCGGCTGGCTCTGATAGCGGGCCCAAGGGCCGCTGTCACTCTCTTCGACACCCGTCTGCCGCAGCCCGTGGTAGCGGGTGTCGTGTCGTTGTACTCGTTGGCACAAGTTAACCCCTATGCAAGATAAACAACTCTCTACCGAGGAACTGATCGCCCAGGATGTGGGGGCGCGTCTGCCGCTCGGCATCATGGGTGGGTGCATCACCACCCTGGCGCTCGCCTGGTCGCTGTTCCAGCTCTGGATCGCCTCGCCCCTGCCCTTCATGCTGGGCTTCGGCGTGCTCAATGACACCGAGACCCGTGCCATTCACCTCACCTTCGCCCTGCTGCTGGCCTATCTGGTGTTCCCGGCCTTTCGCCGCTCGCCGCGCGACCGGGTGCCGCTCGGCGATCTGGCGCTCGGGCTGGTGGCCGCCGGCGCCGCTTCCTATCTGTTCGTGATGTACGAGGCGCTGGCCCAGCGGCCGGGCAACCTCACCACCGCCGATCTGGTGACCGCCTGCATCGGCATCCCGCTGCTGCTGGAAGCGGCCCGCCGTGCGCTGGGGCCGGCCCTGGCGGTGATCGCTCTGGTGTTTCTCGCCTACAGCCTGGCGGGGCCCTGGATGCCGGGCCTGCTGGCCCACCGCGGGGTGAGCTTCACCGCGCTGGCCAACCACCAGTGGATCACCACCGAGGGGGTGTTCGGTATCGCCCTCGGCGTCTCCACCAGCTTCGTGTTCCTGTTCGTGCTGTTCGGTGCCCTGCTGGAGCGGGCCGGTGCAGGCCACTACTTCATCCAGTTGGCCTTCAGCCTGCTTGGCCACCTGCGCGGTGGCCCGGCCAAGGCGGCTGTGGTGGCCTCTGGCCTGACCGGCCTCATCTCCGGTTCCTCCATCGCCAACGTGGTGACCACTGGCACCTTTACCATTCCCATGATGAAGAAGGTGGGGTTCAGCGCCGAGAAGGCGGGGGCGGTGGAAGTGGCCTCCTCGGTCAACGGCCAGATCATGCCGCCGGTGATGGGGGCCGCGGCTTTCCTGATGGTGGAGTACGTGGGCATTCCCTACGTAGAGATCATCAAGCACGCCTTCCTGCCGGCAACCATCTCCTACATAGCGCTGCTCTACATCGTCCATCTGGAGGCGCTCAAGCTCGGCATGCAGCCCATCGGCGACCATCAGCCCAAGCCCTGGCTGCGCCGGTTGACCGGCTTTGCCTTTGGCGCCGCCCTGATCAGCGGGCTGTCGATGGCGGTCTACTACGGCCTGGGCTGGCTCAAGCCGGCGCTGGGCGACTATGCCCTGCCCGGCATCGCCCTGCTGCTGGCCGCCACCTATCTGGGGCTGTTGAAGATTGCCGCCAGCAATGAGCCACTGGCGGCGGAAGATCCGGACAAGCCGCTGACCGAACTGCCCAACACCCGTACCGTACTGCTCTCCGGCCTGCACTTCCTGCTGCCGGTGGTGGTACTGGTGTGGTGCCTGATGGTGGAGCGGCTCTCGCCCGGGCTGTCGGCCTTCTGGGGCACCGTCATGCTGGTGATCATACTGCTGACACAGCGGCCGCTGCTCAACTGGCTGCGCAGCGATGGCCGGCACGATTACGGCTCCCTGCAGGACGGCTTGATCGATCTGCGAGAGGGGCTGGTGGCCGGCGCCCGCAACATGATCGGCATCGGCATCGCCACCGCTACGGCGGGGATCATCGTCGGTGCCGTCTCCCAGACCGGGGTGGGCCTGGTGCTGGCGGATCTGGTGGAGATGCTCTCCATGGGCAACCTGCTGCTGATGTTGCTGCTGACCGCCCTGCTGAGTCTGATCCTCGGCATGGGGCTGCCCACCACCGCCAACTACATAGTGGTCTCCAGCCTGCTGGCGCCGGTGGTGGTGACGCTCGGGCAGCAGAACGGACTGATCGTGCCGCTCATCGCGGTGCATCTGTTCGTGTTCTACTTCGGCATCATGGCCGACGTGACGCCGCCGGTGGGGCTCGCCTCGTTCGCGGCGGCGGCCGTCTCCAAGGGCGATCCCATCAAGACCGGCATCACTGCCTTCTACTACAGCCTGCGCACCGCGGCGCTGCCGTTCCTGTTCATCTTCAACACCGACCTGCTGCTGATCGACGTGGACTTTGCCCACGGGGTGCTGATCTTCATGGTGGCCACCGTTGCCATGCTGATCTTCGCCGCCGCCACCCAGGGTCATTTCCTGGTGAAGAGTCGCTGGTACGAGAGCGTGCTGCTGTTGCTGGTGGCCTTCACCCTGTTCCGCCCCGGTTTCTGGATGGACATGGTGCACGATCCCTATCGCGAGACGCCGCCGGCCCAACTGGCCCAGACCCTGGGCGAGGTGGAGGCGGAGAGCACCCTGCGGCTGCGGATCCAGGGTGAGGATGCGGTGGGCAAGCTGCGTCAGTCGACCGTGCTGCTGGCGGTGCCGGCAGGGGAGGACGGGGAAGCCCGCCTCGCCAGCCTGGGGCTCGCGCTCTATGAGCAGGATGGCAAGACCCTGATCGACAGCGTCACCTTCGGTAGTCCGGCGGCGGCCGCCGGCATGGAGTTTGACCAGGAGATCCTGGTGGTCAAGGCCCCCACCGAACGCTGGCGCAAGGAGCTGATGTGGCTGCCCGGCTTCCTGCTGTTTGCACTGATCGTCTGGCTGCAACGGCGCCGGGTGGTGCGAGCATAACCAGGGTCAATAAAAACGGCGCCATCATGGCGCCGTTTTCATGCTCCCCGCTGGGGGTTTATTCTTGCGGATCCTGTTCCTGCAGCAGGTTCAGGGTCTGTTGTCCCACCTGGCTCAGGCCAAGCTGCTCGCAGGCTTGCTCGACGCTGATGCCTAGGTGGCACACCATGATATCCATCACCGGGAGGGATTATTCCTGCGGATCCTGCTCCTGCAGCAGGCTCAGGGTCTGTTGTTCCACCTGGCTCAGGCCCAGCTGTTCACAGGCTTGCTCGAAGCTGATGCCAAGGTGGCACATCATGATATCGATAGCGGGCAGATAGTTTTTCATTGCGTCTTCCATGGTGATCCTCCGGACCCGTCCCTTATGCCCGAACAGGGTGGGCGGGACAATTAGACTTTAGGCGTAGACTGCTCGTTTGCTGAGCGCCTCTGCCACTGGGCGGGGGAATTTGTTACTCTGCTTGTCAGCAAGAAGATGTTGCCGTATGACTGCGAGCAACACGTGAGGAGCAGGGCATGTTATTGAGTTTCTTGATCATCGCATCGGGCTGGTGGCACATTCGTGCGGCCTATGGCTCAGACTCCCGTCAGTTCTACATCAGCAAGCCGTTGACCATGCTGCTCATCATAGCGCTGGCCTTCGGCTATCAGAGCTATGACCACGACGGTTCCCACGCCTGGATCCTGCTCGGTCTCTGCCTGTCGCTGGCCGGCGACGTGCTGCTGATGTTGCCGAGCGACCGCTTCATCCAGGGGCTGGCTGCGTTTTTTGTCGCGCACCTCTGTTACATCGTCGGCTTCGCCCAGGGGCCGCTGGTGCTGAATCTGGTGGATGGTCTGCTGTTGCTGCTGGTGGCCGGCATGGTGTTCGGCCTGCTGTGGGGCAAGCTCGGGGAGATGAAGGTGCCCGTGTTCTGCTACATGCTGGTGATCATCGGCATGGCCTGGGTTGCCGCCGGCGCCTGGCATGCCTCCCTCACCGCCGGCAGTGCCGCCGCCCTGGTGGGTGCGCTGATGTTCCTCTTCTCCGACAGCATGCTGGCGCTGGACCGCTTCCGCCGCCCCTTCCCCCATGCCACCGCCTGGGTGATGACCAGCTACTTCGCTGCCCAGTTTCTGATTGCCGCCTCGCTGGCGGGGTGACTGTGGCTGAGTTGTCTCCTCGCCAAGGGGAGTGCGCAGACAAAAAAACGGGCCATCAGGCCCGTTTTGCTATGCCATTCCCACCGTTTTTCACGCCTCGAGTGGTTCGGCATCGGCTGCCCTGGGGGCGGGCTGCTTGAGCAGCAGCATCAGGCCGCTGGCGAGCAGCAGGAAGATGCCCATTACGAAGAACACCTGGTTGTAGGCCATGATGGCCGCCTCCCGGCTGATGGTGTTCGACAGCATGGCCTGGGCCTGCTGGCGGGCCAGCTCGGGACCGGAGCCCTGCGCCATCATGGTCTGGGCCAGCTGCAGCAGGTAGCTCTGTCCCTCTATGCTGCTGGCGGCCAGGGTGCTGCTGATCTGGCTGACATGGATGCGGGTGTCGTTGTCGATCAGGGTGGCGATGATGGCGATGCCGAAGGCACCGCCCAGGTTGCGCAGCACGTTGAGCAGGGTCGAGGAGGAGGGGATCTCGTCGTGGGTCAGGCTGGCGGTCGCCACCAGGGAGAGCGGCACCATGATGAAGGGCTGGCCCAGCGCCCGCACGATGAGCGACTGGATCAGCTGGGGCCCGGCGTAATCCGCGCTCATGTTCATGTTCATGAAGCAGCTGACGGCGAACACCAGAAAGCCGAAGCTCACCAGATAGCGCGGATCTATCTTGTGGGTCAGTCTGGGCACCAGCGGCAGTACCAGCAACTGTGGCAGCCCCATCCACATCAGCACCTCACCGATTTCCAGCGCGTTGTAGTTGTGGATCTGGGTCATGTAGAGCGGCAGCACATAGATGGAACCCATCAGCGCCATGCCGAGCACCAGATAGGCGAAGCAGGCCAGCGCGAAGCGCGGGTTGTGCAGCAGCCGCAGGTTGACCAGCGGGTGGCGCCGCAGCAGCTGGCTGATGACGAAAAACACCAGCGCCACCACCGAGATGACGGTGAGCCGCACGATGAAGCTGGAACCGAACCAGTCCTCCCGGTTGCCCTCTTCCAGCACCACTTCCAGCAGGCCCAGTCCCACCGCCATGGTGACGATGCCGATGAGATCCACCCGCTTGATCACCTCCCAGTCCACCGGCTTCTTGTCGAGCCCGTGGGCCAGCATGGCCATCACCAGTAGTCCCGGCGGTACGTTCATGTAGAAGATGTAGTGCCAGGACATCTGCTCGGTCAGCCAGCCGCCCAGGGTCGGCCCGATGGCGGGGGCGAAGGTGGCGCACAGGCCGAACAACGCCATGCCGGTGGCCCGTTTGTGCAACGGCAGCAGGCTGACGATGAGGGAGAAGGCCATCGGGATCAGGGCCCCGCCGGTGAAGCCCTGCAGCGCCCGAAAGACGATCATGCTGGTGAGGTTCCAGCTGAATGAGCAGAGCACGGAGGCGACGATGAAGGCGCCGGTGGTCCACAGCAGGTAGCGCCGCACGCTCAGCCCCCGGCTCAGCCAGCCGCTCAGCGGGATGGCGATCATCTCCGCCACCAGATAGGAGGTGGAGATCCAGGAGCTTTCGCTCAAGGTGGCCGACAGGGCCCCCTGAATGTCCTTCAGGGAGGCGTTGGTGATCTGGATGTCGAGGATGGCCATGAAGGCGCCGATGAGGCCCCCCATGACCGCGATCCAGTTGCGACGCGGGATGGGTTCCATCAGTGGGCCGCAACCACGGGATCAGGACTGCGGGTGTCGACGATCACCTCGGTGGAGAGGCCCGGCAACAGCTTGCCCGCCAGCGGCCCCGGCTCCGGGATGCGGATCTTGACCGGCACCCGTTGCACGATCTTGGTGAAGTTGCCGGTGGCGTTCTCCGGTGGCAGCAGGGCGAACTTGGCGCCGGTGGCGGGGGCCAGGCTGTCGATGATCCCCTCGACCGGCTGATCCGGATAGGCATCCAGGATCACCTCCACCTTCTGGCCGGGCTGCATGTGGAGCAGCTGGGTCTCCTTGAAGTTGGCTTCGACCCACACCTGCTGCAGCGGCACCAGGCTGGCCACCTGCATGCCGGACTGGACGTAGAGCCCCGCCCGCAGACTGCGCTTGCCGATGATGCCGTCGGCCGGAGCCCGCAGCTCGGTATAGGCCAGCTCCAGCTTGGCCTGCTCCAGTTGGGCGGCGCTCAATGCCAGCTTGGCCTGGTTCTGCTTGGCCTCGGCATCCAGCACCAGCAGCCGCTCGCGGGCGGCCTGCAGGGCCGCTTTGGCCTCCTGCTCCTGGGCCTGATTGACCTGCAGACCGGCCCGTACCTCGTCCAGGCTGTCCTGGGAGCTGTAGTGGCGCTGGTTGAGCTGGCTGACGCGGCGCACCTGTTGCTGGGCCCGAACCTGTTCGGCATTGGCCGAGCTGACTTTGGCTTCGGCCTGGCGAATGAGGCTCAGCTGCTGGGTGCGGGTGGCGGCGAGATTCTCCGCCGTCGCCTGATTGAGGCGCAGGTCGGCTTCGGCCTCGGCCACCTTGGTCTTGTACTCCCGGTCGTCGAGGCGGGCGATGAGCTGGCCGGCCTTGACCGGCTGGTTGTCGGTCACCAGCACTTCGCTGATGTAGCCGGACAGCTTGGAACCGATGCCGGTGACCTCGCTCTGCAGGTAGGCGTTGTCGGTGCTCTCGAAATAGCGGCCGTGCAGATACCAGTAACCGGCAAACAGCAGACCGAGCAGGGCCAGGATCATGGCTGCCAGCAGGGGGATCTTCTTGTGTTGACTCATGTGGGGGATTCCTGAACTTAAGAGAGGCAGGCTAACACTGGCCGACTGTTTCGATTAGTATCCATTTATGAGATATACAGTTTCACTGGTGCAACAATGGATCTGAACGCTGCATTGATTCTAGTGCGGATCGTCGACAAGGGTTCCTTCACGGCGGCCGCCCAGGAACTGGGCATGACCAAGGCGACGGTGAGCCGGCGCATCGCCGAGCTGGAGCAGCGCCTCGGCGTGCGGCTGCTCTACCGTTCGACCCGCCAGCTCACCCTGACCGAGGCCGGCGAGCAGTACTATCTGCGCTGCAGCAAGGCGGTGGACGAGCTGGCCCAGGCCGAGCTGATGGTGAGCGCCAGCCAGCAGGAGGTGACCGGCACCCTCAAGCTGGCGGTGCCCATCGAAGCGGGGCAGCTGGTGGTGGGCAGGCTGGTGGCGGAGTTTCTGCAGGCCTATCCCGGCCTGCAGGTGGAGCTGGAGCTGACCAATCGCATCGTGGATCCCATCAACGAGGGGCTGGATGCGATCGTGCGGATCGGCGACATGAGCGACTCGAACCTGGCGGCGCGGCGGCTGTGGAGCAACGCCCGCCTGATCTGTGCCAGCCCGGCATACCTGGCGCGCAGCCCCGCCATCACCCATCCCGAGGATCTGGTGCATCATGAGCGGGTGGCGGTGACCAGCGGCTTTCTGGCGTCGCACTGGTGCTTCGAGCGGGATGACAGGGAGGTGCTGGTTGACCCTCCCTCCCGCTTTCGGGTTAATAATATAACCTGTGCCAGAGAGGCGGCGAAGGCCGGGCTGGGGCTCGCCTCCCTGCCCGCCATGCTCTGCCACGAGGAGCTGGCGAGCGGGACCCTGGTGTCCGTGCTGCCCGAGTGGCAGCAGCCCAGGGTGCCGATTTACCTGCTGTTTCCGGAGCGGCGGCTGATGCCGCGAAAATTGCGGGTGTTCATCGACTTCATCGTGGCCAAGGGGGCCGACTACGGCATCGATACTCTGCTGTAGCCGGTCAGAGGCGGTGCCGTGGTCACGGCATCGTGAGTGAATCTGAGGGGGAAGACATGGATCACTGGATCAATCTGTATCGGGCTTCCCATTCGCTGGAGGCCCATGCCCTGAAAGGGGCGCTGGAAGTGGAGGGGGTGCCGGTGCGGCTCAATGGCGAGGCGCTGTCGGGCGCCCTGGGCGAACTGCCGGTGGACCTGCTGCAGGTGACCCTGATGGTGCGCGAACAGGATCGCAGCAAGGCAGGGCGGGTCATCGAGCGCTATCAGCAGCGCCAGGGCAACGGCTGGCTGTGTGGTCAATGCGGGGAGGAGAACGGCGCCAACTTCGATGTCTGCTGGCGCTGCCACCACGATCCCCACGAAAATTAATCGCTCGCCCTGCCTCAGCGCAGGGTGAAGTCGATGTCCTCGCCCGCGCTGGCGTCGTGATAGGTCGCCAGATCCAGCTCCCGCTCGCTGCGGGCAATCAACACGGATACCAGAATATCGCCGGAGACGTTGACCGTGGTGCGCGCCATGTCGAGGATCCGGTCGATCCCGGCGATCAGTGCCACCCCTTCCAGCGGCAGTCCCACCGCGGTCAGCGTCAGCGTCAACAGCATCAGGCCGGTGCCCGGCGTACCCGCCGTGCCGATGCTGGCCAGGGTGGCGATGCTGATGATGGTCAGGTAATCCACCATGTGCAGATCCACCCCGAAGGCCTGGGCCACGAACAGGGCGGTCACCCCCTGATAGAGCGCGGTGCCGTCCATGTTGATGGTGGCGCCGATGGGCAGCACCTTGGCGGTGATGGCGGGAGAGACCCCGAGCCGGCGCTCGGCGCAGGCCAGGCTGATGGGCAGGGTGCTGTTGCTGGAGCTGCTGGTGAAGGCCACCGCCTGGGCATCGACGATGCTCTTGAAGTAGTGCAGCGGATTGAGGCGGGCCAGCAGGAGCAGCAGGCTGCTGTAGACGCCGAGCACGTGCAGCAGGCAGCCGAGGTAGACGGCGCCGATCACCTTGAGCAGCGGCAGCAGCAGGCTCATGCCGTACTTGCCGGTCATCCAGGCCATCAGGGCGCAGACGCCGTAAGGGGCCAGCGCCATCACCATCTGGGTCAGCTTGAACATCCCCTCCGCCAGCGAGGTGAAGAACAGGATGGCGGGGCGGCCGCGCCGACCGGTGGCGTTGAGGGCGAGGGCGAGGGCCACCGCGAACACGATCACCTGCAGGATCTTGCCGTCCACCATGGCCTGCACCGGGTTGCGCGGCACCAGGTGGCTCAGCACGCTGGCCAGGGTGGGGGACTCCGCCATGCCGACCCGCTCATAGGGCCCCATGTTGGCGCCCATGCCGGGCTCCAGCAGCCAGCCCATCATCAGGCCGATGCAGATGGCGACGGCGGTGGAGCAGAGGTAGAGGCCGATAGCCTTGCCGGCGATCCGATCGAGGGTCTTGCCCTTGAGCAGCGAGGTGAGGCCGGCGATGACCGAACAGAAGATGAGGGGCACCATCAGCATCTGGATGGTGTTGACGAACAGCACGCCGATGGGCTTGAGCAGCAACGCCTGCTCGCTGAAACCGGCGCCGAGCCCGATCCCCGTCAGCATGCCGAGCAGGGTTTTCAACCAGAGCGGGCGGCGGGTCCAGATCCGCCAGGGCTTGAAAGCCAGTCCATGGAACAGCATGACGCCAATGTCCTTATATTCGGTCTGCGGTGGCAAAAAGGGGCGTTAGTGTAGCCATCCCCTGCTCAGGTTGCCACATTATCGACAAAGCCGCGGCCATCACCAGTACGGACGCAGGGAAATCGGCAATTTGTTGGCCTATATCAAGGTCGTCGGCAGTGGGGCAGGATTTAATAGGCATCAAATATGTCTATTCAAGAGGTTTGCAATGACTCAATCGGTACACGGTCACGAAGTGATGGAGATGATGCTGGCGCATGGCGGCCAGTTTACCCGGGCCAGCCTCAAGCAGGCCATCGACGAGCGCTTCGGCGCCGAGGCCCGTTTCCACACCTGCAGCGCCAGCGAGATGGATGCCGAGGCTCTGATCGACTTCCTGGCCAAGCGCGGCAAGTTCATCGAATCGGAGCAGGGTTTCCAGACTCATGTCGACAAGATCTGCAACCACGGTTGATCCCCGCCGGCGAGCGCCCGCCGTGCTCGCCGAATCCCGCCGCCTTTGTTATATTTCGCCCTCTTTCCCCTCCTTTTGTTGAAGGCTTAGCCTGGGCGTTGTATGGACACTTTCTCCGCTGCCGTCATGTTGTTTCTGATCATGGATCCGCTGGGCAACCTGCCGGTCTTCCTGTCGATCCTGCGTCATATCGATCCCAAGCGGCGCCGCAAGGTGATGATGCGGGAGCTGCTGTTTTCACTGGTGATCATGATGGCCTTCCTGTTCGTCGGCCAGCAGATCCTCAATTTCCTCAACCTGCGGCAGGAGGCGGTCAGCATCGCCGGCGGCATCATCCTGTTCCTCATCGCCATCAAGATGATCTTCCCGAGTGAGGGCGGAGTGACCGGGCTGGCCGCGGGTGAGGAGCCCTTCCTGGTGCCCATGGCCATCCCCATGATTGCCGGCCCCTCGATCCTAGCGTCCTTGCTGCTGCTGGCCAACCAGGAGCCGACCCGGATGGCGGACTGGTCGCTGGCGCTGTTGATGGCCTGGGGCGCCAGCGCGGTGATCCTGATGTTCTACGAGGTATTCAACAAGCTGCTGGGTGAGCGAGGACTCACCGCGGTGGAGCGTCTGATGGGCATGCTGCTGGTGATGATCTCGGTGCAGATGCTGCTCGACGGGGTGCACCACTACCTGGCGGTAACCGGTCAGAACTGACCGGCCAACAGAAAAGACACGGGGCTCGACGAGCCCCGTTTTTTTGCCTGTGATCCGGCGTTGTGACCGTCAGGGTCTTTCGGCCCGGTACTGATATCAGGACGGTTCGGCAGCAGTGGGCTCCAGCTTGCCCATGATGAGGGTCAGCAGGGTTTCCCGCAGCCAGCGGTGGCCCGGATCCTCCTCATGGCGCTGATGCCAGATCAGCAGGTGGGAGATGCTGTCGAGGGCGATGGGCAGCGGCAGCGGCACCAGCGGATAGACCTGGGTGGCGTGGCGGGCGTAGAGCCGGGAGAGGGTCACTATCATGTCCGAGTGCATGCCCATCCGCAGCGCCGCCTCGAAGGAGGGCACGGTCGCCTCGATGCGGCGATAGAGATCCTGCTCCGCCAGCTTGTGATCCAGCATCCAGCGATCGCGCCCCTCGCAATAGGTCTGCACGTGGGGATAGGCCAGGTAGCGGGTGAGATCCCACTCGGGTTCGTGCAGGGCGGGGTGGTCGTGCTGCACCAGGCAGGTCAGATCGTCGATGGCGAGCAGCCGCTGGCAGATGGCGTTGGGCAGGGTGTCGAGCCGAAAGTCCGAGTTGATGCAGTTCTCCCGCACCGTGAAGGCGATGTCCACCTGACCCTGGCTCATCTCGGTCAGGCTGTTCTCGGTCCACTCCTCGTAGCGCAGCCGGATGCCGGGGGCCTGCCGTTTCAGCTCGCTCAGGTAGAGCGGGGCGAACAGGGTGAAGGCGCTGTCCATGCTGGCGATGACGAACTCTCGCTCGGTGGTGGTCGGGTCAAAATCCGGTGGCTGGATCAGGTTGTCGAGCGACAGCAGGATGGGCTGCAGTTGCTGCTGCAGGCTGAGGGCGCGAGCGGTGGGTTCCAGCCCGTAGGCCGAGCGCACGAACAGGGGGTCGTCGAAGGTTTCCCGCAGCCGGCCGAGCGCCTTGCTGACGGCAGACTGGCTCAGGTGCAGCCGACGGGCCGCCCGGCTGCCGTTCCGCTCTTCCAGTAATACTTGCAGGATAATCAATAGATTGAGGTCGATGCGCCCCAACTGTTCCAGCAACATGATATGAATCCTCTTCAATTCTTAGATGAATTTATACCATTTGTTTTCATATCTAGGCGAATTTATGCTCGAAACGTCTCTCGCCTTCGATGGCGGCTGGTACAGGATGTAGTGGTTGAGGGGACAAGTAGCATCAAGCAATACGGCGACCCTGGGTCGCCGTATTTTTTGAGTGATTTATTTGCAAACTTGCACCTGTCTTGATTTTGCCCAACAATCTTTGCGCCTTCTTTTGATACAAACAATCGGTATCTATCAGTCAGGAGTATCCCTATGGGACTCGGTGGAATTCATATCTGGCATTTGTTGATCCTGCTCGTCGTCGTGGTCGTGGTGTTTGGCAGCAAACGCCTGGCTGGCGCCGGGGAAGATCTGGGCACCGCCATCAGGGATTTTCGCAAAGCCTTGCGTGACGATGAATCACAGCCGAAATAAGTGGGAGTTGAATGATGTCCGTAGAAGAGAAAGTGGAATTGAACGAGACCTGTGACAGCTGCGGCTGTTTCGCCGAAATTGGTACCATCATCGGCGAAGGTGACGATGTGATGGAGCTGGTGATCGAGGCCGCTGCAGAAGCCGATGCGCGCGCCAAGCTGGCCGCCTACGAGGCGCTGGCCAAGCAGGTCACTGCCGAAGCTACAAGCAGCAGCGAACTCAGTCAGGGCGCCAACGGCGTGATCCTGAAAGCCCGCCTGCAATTCACCTGCACCGCCGAAAAACTCATTTTCGAGATGCGTGCCCGCTCTATCTGAGCCTGCTGATGACACGGCAGGCTTGCCTGCCGTGTTGACCCTTCTGCTGTGGGTCCGCGTTCTATAGTTAGTTATCCCACAGACGGTTTTGCCCGACGCGAGTCGGCCAACAGAAGGCGATCTCATCATGGTTCAGCGCTGGCTCTTCGCCATTTTCCCCACCTTTGTTCGCCATCCGTTTGACGAGCACCCGCTCGCTTCGAAGCAACCGCAGGCGCTTGCATCATGAGACGGCGCTGGCTTTGGGGTCTGCTCGCTCTGTGTGCGCTGCCGCTGCTGGCAGCGGATCTCAAGCCGCAACGGCTACCCCAGCCCGGGGATCTCGCCAGCATATTGCAAAAGAAAGAACTCAGGGCCCTGGTGGTCTATGAGCGGGGTTTCTTCTTCTTCGACAAGGGAGCCCAGCACGGCATCCTGGTCAACCAGCTGCAGGGGTTCGAGCGCTGGCTGAATCAGACCTACCTGGCCAAAGAGAAGATCAAACTCAAGATCATCTACATCCCGGTGCGCCAGGACAAGCTGCTGGACTACCTCACCGAGGGGCGAGGGGATCTGGTGGCCGCCAACATGACGGTGACGCCGACCCGGCGCGAACAGGTGACCTTCTCCAACCCGGTGATCGCCCCCATCGAAGAGTGGGTGGTGAGCCAGCACAGCCTGCCGACCTTCAACCGCATCACCCAGCTCTCCGGTCGGCGGGTCTGGGTGCGGGCCAGCTCCAGCTATTACGAGAGCCTGCGCCAGCTCAACTGGCTGTTTCGCGAGTTGGGGCTGCCGCCCATCTATATCGAGACGGTGCCTGAATATCTGCAGGACGGGGATCTGCTGGAGATGGTGGCGGCCGGCATCATACCGCTCACCGTGACCGACAGCTTCAAGGGGCGGATCTGGCTCGGCATGATCAGCGGGCTGCGGGCCCACAAGCTGATCCCGCTGCGAGACAACGGCCGCAGCGCCTGGGCCCTGCGCAACAACAGTCCCGAACTGCTCAAGGCGGTCAACGACTATCTGGCCGATGCCGGCAAGCGCACCCTTTACAGCGACATGGCTTTGCGCCGTCTGCTGGCGCGCAACGACCAGATGAGCAACATACTGGCGCCGGATCCGCTGGGCAGGCTGTCGACCATCCGCAAGGTGCTGGAGCAGCAGGCCGACAAGTACCGGCTGGACTGGCTGATGCTGGCGGCGCTGGCTTACAAGGAGTCGGGGCTCAATGCCAACATCCGTTCCGAACGGGGGGCGGTGGGGATCATGCAGCTGTTGCCGAGTACCGGTGGCGAGGTGGGCATTCGCGGCGCCCGGCTTGCCAGTCTGGAGGGCAATGTGGAGGCGGCTTGCCGCTATATGCGGCTGATCCTCGACACCTATTTCAATGATCCCAAGCTGGATGTGCTCAACCGCCACCTGTTTGCGCTGGCGGCCTACAATGCCGGCCCGAACCGGGTACAGGCGCTCAGGGCCAAGGCCGAGGCCGCCGGGCTGGATCCCAACGTCTGGTTCGGCAACGTGGAGCAGCTGGTGGCCAATGAGGTGGGCCAGGGGCCCATCAACTATGTCAGCACCATCTACAAGTACTATGTGGCCTACCGTTTCAGCCTGCCCCAGCTGGAGGGCAAGGCGGCCGCCATCGAGGCGGTGGCCCAGCCCTGACGTCCTGCTAGTGTGGTTGGGCGGGCGGGGCGAAGGGCTGCCAGGCCTGATCCCTATGTTGCAGATACCAGGGGGCCAGCTGGCCGCTCGGCGAGGGATTCGGCTCACTGACCTGCGGTCTGTGACTGATGGCGGGGCGATCCGTGAGTTCCATGGTAAATTCCTTCATCCTGTTGCTACGAGGCCCTTAGCCAGCGTTATGCCATTTCCTCATGACAGGCGGATGACGCCATGATCCCCGCTGAATTCGCTCTGATAGACCAGCCCGAGCTGGCGCTCAAGCTGCGCTGTCAGCTGATCCGCGGCGCCAGAAGCCGGATCCAGGCCCAGTACTACAGCTGGGAGGAGGACAGCAGCGGCAAGCTGCTGTTGTCCGAGTTGCTGCATGCCGCCCGGCGCGGGGTGCGGGTACAACTGCTCATCGATGACCTCTATGCCGGCGACAACCGCTTTCTGGAGATGGTGGCCCATCAGCCGGGCATCGAGGTGCGCCTGTTCAATCCCTTCTGGCTGCGCGGCTGGCGACCGCTGACCCTGCTGCTGGAAGGGCTGCTCAGCTTTCGCCGCATCAATCATCGCATGCACAACAAGCTGCTGCTGGTGGATGGCAGTCAGGCGGTGATCGGCGGTCGCAACATCGGGGACCGTTACTTCGGGCTCGGTAGGGCGCCCCAGTTCGTCGATCTGGATCTCGCCTGTCGCGGCCCGCTCTGCCAGCAGGCCGAGCAGGGTTTCGATCAATTCTGGCGCAGCCGCTGGAGCCACCCGATCCGCCGTCTGCTGCGGCGCCCGCTGCAACGGGCCGAGGTGCAAGTGGTGAACGACTTTCTGCTGACGATGAACGAGCCGCAGGTGGCGGCCGTCTATGACCTGCCCGCTAGCCTGTTCGATCCCGAACCCGTCCCTCTGTGCTGGCATGCCGGAGAGGCAGAAGTGTGGTTTGATCGACCCGGCAAGGGGCTGGTGTCTCGACCCACCACCGCACGCCTGCTCTGGCGCAAGCTGGCCGACAACCAAGGCACGCTGAGTCTGGTCACCCCTTATCTCATCCTGACCCGGGGGTTGCGCCGCCGGCTCAGGCAGCAGCGGCAGGCGGGGGTGAACATTGACATCCTGACCAACTCCCTGGCCAGCACGGATGTGCCGCTGGTATACGGCGCCTATCGCCGTCACCGTCCCTGGTTGGTACGGCAGGGCATCGCGCTGTCGGAACTGGAGGGGGAGTCGCTCAGTCTGCACGCCAAGTTGATCCTGGTGGGGGAGGAGGAGGCGCTGCTCGGCAGCTTCAATCTGGATCCGCGCTCTCTGTTGCTCAACACCGAGCTGGTGCTGCATCTGGCTTGTCCCGCATTGTGTGCCGAGTTGCAGCAGTGGCTGGCGACCTGGCAGCAACGCTCTTCCCACTCGGTGGTGGCCCCGCCCTCCACCCTGCGCCGCCTGCTGGCCAGGGTCAGTGACTGGTTGCCGCTGCAGCGCTGGTTGTGAGCGGGCCGAGCGTGTGCGAGATCTCGCAAAGCCTTGTGCGCCTTCGAGGATAACGTTTGCCATCCTATGGCGATAAACTGGTTTATCGTATTGTTTTTAATCGGATTGTTTTCTTACTGAAGTTCCATGAACGGCTGCAGCTTGCATACATGGGCGCATAAAACGGTTTTTTATTTTATTTATCTGCGTAATATTTCAACTGCAAGGACAACACGGTGGCTTGCCGCCGTGCGGAAGAGGGTCGTGAAGGGAACTGGCTGACTGGATTGCTCCAGCAGGCACCTGCTTCAGATGGGTAGCGGAAACTCAGGAAACAGGGGCAGCACCCGACAGGACCGGATTCCAATATGGAACATGCTATTTGCGAGGGGGTGACATGCGAGTGTCACCCCATTTTTTATGGTTCGCTGGCTGAGTCGTGCCCAGAAAAAGACCGCCGATTGGCGGTCTTTTTCTTTGTTCAGCCCGACGTTCCAGGGTCAGGCGATGCCTGCCAGCAGTCGGCTCCAGTTGCGTTTGGCGACGATGAAGGCATCGTGCAGGTTGCGATACTCCAGCTGCAGCTTCAGTTTGTCGTAGCGGGCCAGCGCCTTGCGCTTGCGCTGCTCCAGCAGGCGTTTGCGGCTGGCGTAGTAGTGCTGCAACTGCTGGTTCAGCTTGTCGTACTCCTCCTGCAGCAGGGCCTGCCACAGCTCCCGGTCATCCTGCTTGCGCAGCTTGGCCTGGGCCCGTTTCAGCTGCATCTCCAGCCTGGCCTGTTCGATCCGCTCTTCCGGACAGGCGCGCAGATCCCTGGTCAGCCCGCACCAGGAGGCACTGCGGATCAGCCATTTGGTGGGATCGAACTGCCACCAGTGGATGCCGTTGCGATAGTCGTTCTCGAACAGGTGGTGAAAGTTGTGGTAACCCTCGCCGAAGGTGAAGAAGGCCAGGATGCCGTTGTCCCGTGCGCTGTTGCGGTCGGTGAAGGGCTGGCTGCCCCAGATGTGGGCCAGCGAGTTGATGAAGAAGGTGGTGTGATGAGTCATCACCATGCGCAGCACCCCGGCCAGCAGCAACATGCCGAGCAGATCGCCGTGGACGAGCCCCAGCAGCAGCGGGATGCCGATGTTGGTGGCCAGGGTCAGCGCCAGATAGTGCTTGTGCTGAAAAACGACGATGGGGTTGTTCTGCAGATCCCGCACATTGCTGTAGTCGTGATAGGTGTCACCCTGATACTCGCGCAGCATCCAGCCGATGTGGGAGTACCAGAAACCGCGTCCCGCACTGTAGGGATCCTGCTGGTTGTCATCCACATGGCGATGGTGGCGACGATGGTCGGAAGACCAGTGCAGGGCCGAGTTTTGCAGGGCGAGAGCGCCGCCGATGGCGAAGATCCACTGCAGGATCGGGTGGGCCTTGTAGGCCTTGTGGGACCAGAGCCGGTGGTAGCCGGCGGTGATGGAGATGCCGCAATAGCAGAACAGCAGCAGGAAGCTGCCCCACTGCCAGAGGTCATAGCCATGGGTCATGCCGTACCAGGGCACGGCGATCAGTGCGGTCAGCCCGGAGAGGGCAAACAGCAGGGTGTTGGTCATGATGATCGGGGGGCGTTCCATCTCACTCGGTTCCTTTCAGCGAACAGCTGTGCGCCATTCTCCATGCAGCCAGAATTCGGGTCAATGGTAAAAAAGTAGGAGACAAACCTGATCCTGGCGCAGCCTTCGGGTTATCATTTGGCCTCGATAACCTGAAGGTGACTGTTTTCGTGGGTATTCGCGCGCAACAAAAAGAAAAAACCCGGCGTACTCTGATCGAGGCGGCGTTCAGCCAACTGTGCGCCAACCGCAGTTTTTCCAACCTCAGCCTGCGGGAAGTGGCGCGGGAGGCCGGCATCGCGCCCACCTCCTTCTATCGCCACTTTCGTGACATGGAGGAGCTGGGGCTGACCCTGGTGGATGAAGGCGGTCTGACCCTGCGCCAGCTGATGCGCCAGGCGCGCCAGCGCATCGCCGGGGGCGGCAGCGTCATCAGTACCTCGGTGCAGACCTTCATGGAGTTCGTCGAGAACAATCCGAACATCTTCCGGCTGCTGCTGCGTGAGCGCTCCGGCACCTCAGCGGCATTCCGGCAGGCGGTGGCGCGGGAGATCCAGCACTTCATCGCCGAGCTGACCGATTACCTCGAGGCCACCACGGGGGCGCCGCGGGAAGAGGCCTACATCCAGGCCGAAGCCATGGTGACCATCGTCTTCAGCGCCGGTGCCGATGCCCTCGACATGACCAGCGAGGAGTGCCGGGCCCTGTCCGATCGCACCATCCGTCAGCTGCGCATGATCGCCATGGGTGCCGAGGTCCAGAACCAGAAGCGCCGTGAACCTCTCTCTTAAGTCAAAGGATGGACAGCTCCATGCATGATCAGAACCCGATCCCGAAGAAACCCCTGCTGCTGGCCCTGCTCATCGGCATCTGTGGTGATGCCTCTCTGACGGTCTTGTCGGAGTCGGTGGTGCCCTTCTCCTTCTTCCCGATGATCGCCCTGGTGCTGGCTGCCTATCAGCTCTACCAGCACTATCGTCATGTCTCGCTGGAGGGCAACACACCCGTTTGCATGCTGCTCTGCTTCTTCATCGGCGTGTTCGGCCACTCTGCGCTGGTCAAGGTGCAGTACCCCGAGCTTGGCAGCAACTTCTTCTCGCTGATCATGATGTTGCTGCTGCTGGCCGTGCTCTCCATCAAGCTCGGCATCAGCGTGGGGAAAAAAGAGAAGGAGTGACCAGCACTCCTTCCAGAACCACCATGACAGAGCCGGGATCACCCGGCTTTGTTGTCTGTGCCGCGCTGTTTGGCATCGACGATGGCCTGCAGTCTGGCGCGGATCTCCACCATGCCGAACACCCCGAACACCAACACCTGGGTGAACTCGAGTCGGCTCACCGCGAAGTAGGGCTTGCAGGCCGCCTTGACCATGCTGGCTTGCACCCAGTGCATCAGGGCCACGATCACGCCGCACACCGGCAGAAAGCCGTTGAGCTTGCCCGGCAGTGGGGCGATCAGGCTGACCAGCACGCCAAACCAGAAGAACAGGATGAGGCCCATCGCCAACAGATTAAACACCCGCTTCATCGTTTACCTCCCGCAGATAGAGTTGATAGCAGACTTGGATTTGATCGACCTGCTTGTCCTTGAGCCGTTGTCCAAATTGACGGGGAGGGGCACCGCGCCCATCTCCCCCCTTTAAACCGCAGCGTCATGCTTGGTGTCTCGCAGATAGAGCTGATAGCAGACCTGATTTGATCGACCTGCTTGTCCTTGAGCCGTTGTCCAAATTGACGGGGAGGGGCACCGCGCCCATCTCCTCCCTTTAAACTGCAGCGTCATACTTGGTGTCTCGCAGATAGAGTTGATAGCAGACCTGGCCTGCCTGTTTGTCTTTGAGTAGTTGCCAGCTGGCCGGCAGCGGCAGGTCGGCCATCTCCTTCTCCCGCTCCAGATAGATGAGGGCATCCGGTGCCAGCCAGCCGCGTTGCTCCAGCAGCTCGCACACCTGAGGCAGCAGTTCGCGGCGAAAGGGGGGATCCAGAAACACCAGATCGAACGGCGTGGCCGGCCCCTGCAGCCAGCTGACGGCATCGGACTGGATCACTTGGCCCTGGCCGCTGCCAAGGGTGGTCAGGTTCTTCTTGATCTGGTCGGCGGCACCTTTGTCCATCTCGATCAGGGTGACCTGCTCGGCATAGCGCGACAGCGCCTCCAGCCCCAGGCCGCCGCTGCCGGCAAACAGATCCAGACAGCGGGTGCCACGGACATGCGGAGCCAGCCAGTTGAAGATGGTCTCCTTGACGCGATCCGTGGTGGGTCTGAGTCCTTCCACATCCCTGACCGGCAGTTTGCGGCCTCGCCACTGACCGCTGATGATTCTTACAAAGCCCGATTTCCCCTGCGGGGCTGGGCTCTTGCTCGGGCCGTTACGGCTGGATTTCACTCTGGGCATCGCGTTTCGTCGTCAGAAAATAAAGTGGTAGTATAAGGCGGTTCATTTTTATGCCGACCCGCCGAGGGACGGCTATCTTAGCAGTCAGCCTTTGATGTGAGTATTTTTAGATGGCAAAAGGTTTGTTTTCCTGGCTGGGTTTCGGCCGCAAGAAAGAAGAGGCTGAGGCTGTCCAACCACAGACACCGCAAGCCACCCCGATTACCGCTGAGCCCGAGGTCGCTGCTGCCCCCGCTCCCGTTTCCGATCCTACGCCAGCCGTCGCGGCTGAAGTGCCCGCCAGCGCACAGAATTCCGTTTTGCACGATGATTGCTGCCCACCTGCCGAGCTGGACGACCATGGTCCGCTGGTGGTGGAGGAGTGTGCCTCCGATCTGGAGCCGGTGATCGTCAATGAAGCCCTGCTGGCCGAAGAGGAGCGTGCCGCTGCGAAAGCGCAGGCGCAAGAGGCTGACCGTGTTGCTGCCGAGCTCAAGGCTGCGCAAGAAGTTCGTATTGCTGCCGAGGCCCGTGCCGCAGAAGAGGCGCGTCTTGCTGCCGAAGCCCGCGCCGCAGAAGAGGCTCGCATTGCTGCCGAAGCCCGTGCCGTAGAAGAGGCCCGCATTGCTGCCGAAGCCCGCGCTGTGGAAGAGGCTCGCATTGCTGCTGAAGCCCGTGCCGCAGAAGAGGCTCGCATTGCTGCCGAAGCCCGCGCTGCGGAAGAGGCTCGTATTGCTGCCGAGGCTCGTGCCGCAGAAGAAGCTCGTATTGCTGCTGAAGCTCAGGCTGCAGAGGAGGCGCGTATTGCTGCCGAGGCCCGCGCTGCAGAAGAGGCGCGTATTGCCGCCGAAGCGCAGGCTGCCGAGGAAGCTCGTCTCGCCAAAGAGGCCCAGCGAGCGGAAGATCTGCGCCTGGTCGCCGAGATGGAGGGTGAGGCCGCTGCCCTGGCCGCCCTGCCGCTGGCCGCCAAGGTGGATGACGACACTCAGGACAAACCGCAGCGGGAAGGCTTCTTTGCTCGCCTCAAGCGCAGTCTGGTGCGCACCCGGGAGAATATCGGCTCCGGCTTCTTCGGCCTGTTCCGTGGCAAGAAGATCGACGACGAGCTGTTCGAGGAGCTGGAGACCCAGCTGCTGACCGCCGATCTCGGTGTCGATACCACCAGCCGCATTATCGAAGGGTTGGTGCAGCACGCGGATCGCAAGCAGCTCAAGGATGCCGAGGCGCTCTACGGCCTGCTCAAGCAGGACATGGGTGAAATGCTGGCCAAGGTCGAGCAGCCGCTGGTGATAGACACCAGCAAGAAGCCTTACGTGATCCTGATGGTAGGGGTGAACGGCGTCGGCAAGACCACCACCATCGGCAAGCTGGCCAAGCAGTTCCAGGCCGAAGGCAAGAGCGTGATGCTGGCCGCCGGCGATACCTTCCGTGCCGCCGCCGTCGAGCAACTGCAGGTGTGGGGCCAGCGCAACAACATTCCGGTGATCGCCCAGCACACCGGCGCCGACTCCGCTTCCGTCATCTATGACGCCATCGAGGCTGCCCGTTCCCGCGGCGCCGACGTATTGATCGCCGACACCGCCGGCCGCCTGCAGAACAAGAGCAACCTGATGGAAGAGCTCAAGAAGGTGGTGCGGGTAATGAAGAAGCTGGACGATGCGGCGCCCCACGAGATCATGCTGACTCTGGATGCAGGCACCGGCCAGAACGCCCTGAGCCAGGCCAAGTTGTTCAGCGAAGCGGTGGGCCTGACCGGTATCACCCTGACCAAGCTGGACGGTACTGCCAAGGGCGGCGTCATCTTCGCGGTGGCCGACAAGTTCCAGATCCCGATCCGTTATATCGGGGTGGGCGAGGGGATCGACGATCTGCGTCCGTTCGTCGCCAACGACTTCATCGAGGCGCTTTTCAGTCGCGAGGAGTGATCTCCTTCGCGATGAGCAAGCTCGGGCGCCGCGAGTCGTGCGCCCCCAGCCCCGACCCTGGTCGGGGTTGGTCACTGTCAGGGAACCGTTATGATCCGTTTTGACAAGGTCAGCAAGGTCTACAGCGGCGGCCATCAGGCGCTGCAGAAGGTCAGTTTTCACCTGCGCAAGGGGGAGATGGCCTTCCTGACCGGGCACTCGGGTGCAGGCAAGAGTACCCTCCTCAAGCTCATCAGCGTGATGGAACGGCCCACCGACGGCCGTGTTTTCTTTCATGGCGACGACGTCAGCCATATCAAGCGGGGGGAGATCCCCTACGTGCGCCGCCAGATCGGCATGATCTTCCAGGATCACCGGCTGCTGATGGACCGCACCGTGTTCGACAACGTGGCGTTGCCGCTGGTGATCGACGGCTACAGCCATGCGGACATCAACAAACGGGTGGCGGCGGCGCTCGACAAGGTGGGGCTGCTCGGCAAGGAACGCTACCAGCCGCGCATGCTCTCCGGCGGTGAACAGCAGCGGGTCGGCATCGCCCGCGCCATCGTCAACAAGCCGCCGCTGCTGCTGGCGGATGAGCCGACCGGCAACCTGGATCCCCAGCTCTCCATGGACATCATGCGACTGTTCGAGGAGTTCAACCGCTTCGGCGTCTCCGTGCTGATTGCCACCCACGATCTGGGGCTGATCGCCCGCATGCGTTATCGCACCCTGACCCTCAAGGCGGGTCGCATGTATTCGGCAGGGGAGGAGCTCTGATGGCTATCGTTCGTCATAAACAGCCACCGCTACGGCGCTTCATGATGTACTGGGTCGACCACGCCCGGCAGGCTTTTTCCAGCCTGGGGGAGCTGTGGCGCAACCCGCTCGCCTCGCTGATGACGCTGGCGGTGCTGGGGGTCAGCCTGGCGTTGCCCTCCTGCTTCCACGTGCTGCTGAAAAACGCCGAGGTGGTAGAGGGCAGCTGGCAGACCAGCTCCCAGATCTCCCTCTATCTGCGCAAGGATCTGCCCGAGCAGAACATCCTCGACATGAAACAGCGGATCCTGCTCTACCCGGAGGTAGAGTCGGTCACCTACATGAGCCGGGATGAGGCGCTCAAGGAGTTTCGCGAGATCTCCGGGTTTGGCGATGCGCTCGACTACCTCGACAGCAACCCGCTGCCGCCGGTGCTGAGCGTGATCCCGGATCCGCGCTGGCAGAACCCGGAAGGGGCGGCCGAGCTGCTCAACAAGCTCAACAACGAAGACGGGGTGGAACAGGGCAAGCTGGATCTGCAGTGGTTGACCCGGCTGCAGGGAATCATGAACCTGCTGCGCCACACCATCACCGGCATTGCGGTGCTGCTGCTCTCCGCGGTATTGCTGATCGTCGGCAACACGCTCAGGCTGAATATTCTCAACCAGCGTTCCGAGATCGAAGTGCTCAAGCTGGTGGGGGCGACTGATGCCTTCATCCATCGCCCCTTCCTTTATACCGGCATCTGGTTCGGGGTCATCGGCGGCATGCTGGCCTGGTGGTTGACCGAGGTGATGGTGATCTGGAGCGAAGGGGTGGTGAAGGAGCTGGCCGGTCTCTACAACAGCAACTTCCGGCTGGTGGGGATGGGGGCGGTGGACGGAATCAACCTGATCCTGCTGGGCGCCTTGCTGGGGCTGATCGCCTCCTGGTTTTCGGTCCATCGTCACATTCGCGACATCGAACCGTCCTGATTAATTTATCAGCGTTTTAAAGCGCTGGATTTTGCGACCTGGATCAAGTAAAAGAGTGGCCGTTTCTGGCACGGCCGCCGTTCTGGGAGTAATCTGAACATTGCCGATCTTCGGGATCTTCTCTGGATCCTGTGAACCTTCTGATTTATAAGCAGTCTACAAATGCTGAAGAATTTATACGGGTGTGGCCCCTATGCCTTGCTCGTCTGACTTGGCAAGCATGTGAAGGTTGCGAGCTCCGCAACAATGGACTTAGCATGCTACTTTTCGGGGGTCCTTTATTGTGACCCCCTTTTTTTGACTGTTCATTCATGATTCATCCTGCCGGCCTAAGATAACCCCGGTTCAAACATGTTCAGCATGTTTGATGCAGGCCGCAGAATGGCGTCCGGTCAGTAGACAGGCCCTCTCAGGGTGTTAGACTGATTCGATTGAAAAGTAAGAGGTAGAACATGGGAACTTCATTGCAGCGCACTATGGCTCTGATTCCGCAAGGTAGTCTGGAAGGCTATATCCAGGCAGTAAACTCGATTCCGGTGCTGAGCGCAGAGGAAGAGCGTGAACTGGCTGAGCGTTTGCAGCAGGGTGGCGATCTCGAGGCTGCCCGTCAGCTCGTTATGTCGCACCTGCGCTTTGTCGTTCATGTCGCCAAGAGTTATGCCGGCTACGGTCTGCCCCAGGCCGACCTGGTGCAGGAAGGCAACATCGGCCTGATGAAGGCGGTCAAGCGCTTCGACCCGAGTGTCGGCGTGCGCCTGGTCTCCTTTGCCGTGCACTGGATCAAGGCCGAAATTCACGAATACGTTCTGCGCAACTGGCGCATGGTCAAGGTGGCGACCACCAAGGCCCAGCGCAAGCTGTTCTTCAATCTGCGCAAATCCAAGAAACGTCTGGGCTGGCTGAACCACGAAGAGGTGCAGGCCGTGGCTGCCGACCTCGGCGTCTCCGCCGCCGACGTCACCGAGATGGAAGCGCGCATGAGCAACTACGACCAGGCGTTCGATCTGGTCGGCGATGACGAAGAAGAGGGCGGTTTCGCACCGGTCCACTATCTGGAGGACAAATCCTCCGATCTGGCCGCGACCATCGAGAACGACAACTGGGACGATCACGCGACCCGTCGCCTGAGCTCGGCCCTGGCTACGCTGGACGAGCGCAGCCAGCACATCATCCGTGCCCGCTGGCTCGACGATGACAGCAAGACCACCCTGCAGGAGCTGGCCGATACCTACGGCGTCTCCGCCGAGCGGGTGCGTCAGCTTGAGAAAAACGCCCTCAAGAAGCTGAAGGATGCGATGGAAGCATAAGCCTGTGCGCCGAGCGGGTTCGTCAACTTGAGAAAAATACTCTCAAGAAGCTGAAAGATGCCATGGAAGCCTGATGCTTCCTCCCATAAAAACAGGGCCTGATGGCCCTGTTTTTGTTTGGCGGGGATCTGGTCGGCCTTGCCTTGGTTACCCTTGTGTATGGTATGTTGCCGCCACTGCCACAGTAGGGAGAGCAGATAGTGAAACTCTTGAACGACTTGTTTACCAACAACCGCGAGTGGGCGGAACGGATCAAGGCCGAGGATCCCGAATTCTTTGCTACCCTCTCCGCCCAGCAGGCCCCCGAATACCTCTGGATCGGCTGCTCCGACAGCCGGGTACCCGCCAACCAGCTGATGGGGTTGCTGCCGGGGGACGTGTTCGTCCACCGCAACGTCGCCAACCTGGTGGTACACACCGACTTCAACTGCCTCTCGGTGCTGCAATACGCGGTCGAGGTGCTCAAGGTGAAGCACATCATCGTCTGCGGCCACTACGGTTGTGGCGGCGTCAAGGCGGCGATGCAGAACCAGGAGCTGGGGCTCATCGACAACTGGCTGCGCAACATCAAGGATGTCTACTTCAAGTATCGCGAGCAGCTGGATGCCATCGAGGATGAGCACGAGCGCTTCGACTATCTGTGCGAGCTGAACGTGGCCGAGCAGGTGGCCAACGTCTGCCACACCACCATCATCCAGAACGCCTGGCGCAAGGGGCAGGAGCTGGCGGTACACGGCTGGATCTACGGCATCAAGGACGGTCTGCTGCACGATCTCGATCTCTGCATCAGCGGGCCCGAGCAGATCCCGGACGTCTATCGTGCCTGGCCGGACATGCGTCCGCCCCACCGCCGTCGCTGAGGAGCATTCCGTTGGCACCGGCCCTCTATCTGCAGATCAAGCAGCACATCCTGGACGGGATCCGTGAACGCCATTATCAGGCGGGTGACCGGATCCCGACCGAGGCTGCCCTGTGCGAGCAGTTCGCCGTGAGCCGGATGACGGTCAACAAGGCGCTGCGCGAACTGGTGGCCGAGGGCTGGCTGGTGCGCACCGCCGGCTCCGGCAGCTTCGTGGCGGACAGGCGCACCGAATCGCCGCTGCTGGCCATTCGCAACATCGCCGACGAGATCGCCGAGCGGGGCAGCGAGTACAGCGGCCGGGTGATCCGGCTGCAGCGCCAGGCCGCCGACGAGAAAGTGGCGGTGCAGCTGGGCCTGCGAGTCGGCGCCCCCATCTTCCACAGTCTCATCGTGCATCAGGCCGATGGCGAGCCGCTGCAACTGGAAGAGCGCTTCGTCGATGCCGAACGGCTGCCACAGTACGGCGAGCAGGACTTTGCCAGCCAGACCCCCAACCGTTATCTGATGGAGGTCTGCCCCCTCTCCGAGATGGAGCACGTGGTGGAGGCGGTGCTGCCGAGCGCTGGCGAGGCCGGCTTGTTGCAGGTGCGGGTCGACACCCCCTGCCTGCTGCTGCATCGGCGTACCTGGTCCGACGGTTATCTGGTCTCCTATGCCCGTTTGCTGTCGCCTGGCTCCCGTTACAAGTTGAGCTCCAAGACCAGCCTCAGTTAATTGTATATACATGTTGTTTTTGACAAAGCCCGCCTCTGGCGGGCTTTTTTGTGTTTAAGCTCTAATGAACACGCTGTTATCAAGATGTGAACTTGATCCTTTCTTTCCCGTCAGAGATCGGATATAAGTTAATGTATATACATTTAGAGGTCGGTATGAACAAGGAACTGTTGAACTGCGAGCGGGTCTGGCTCAACGTGACACCCGCCACCCTGCGCTCCGATCTGGTCGACTACGGTCTGCTGGAGCCCCATGCCCTCGGCGTTCACGAGGGGCGGATCCACGCCCTGGTGCCGATGCAGGATCTCAAGGGCCCCTATCCCGCCCATTGGCAGGAGATGAAGGGCAAGCTGGTCACCCCCGGCCTCATCGATTGCCACACCCACCTCATCTTCGCCGGCAGCCGTGCCGAAGAGTTCGAACTGCGCCAGAAAGGGGTGCCCTATGCGGAGATCGCCCGCAAGGGCGGCGGCATCATCAGCACGGTGCGCGCCACCCGCGCGGCCAGCGAGGAACAGCTGTTTGAGCTGGCGCTGCCGAGGGTGAAATCCCTGATCCGGGAAGGGGTCACCACGGTGGAGATCAAGTCCGGTTACGGCCTCACTCTGGAAGACGAGCTCAAGATGCTGCGAGTCGCCCGCCGACTGGGGGAGGCGCTGCCGATCCGGGTCAAGACCACCCTGCTGGCGGCTCATGCGGTGCCGCCGGAGTATCGCGACGATCCCGACTCCTGGGTCGAGACCATCTGTCAGGAGATCATCCCGGCCGCCGCCGAGGCGGGCCTGGCCGATGCGGTGGACGTCTTCTGTGAACACATCGGCTTCTCGCTGGCCCAGACCGAGCAGGTCTATCTGGCGGCGGATCAATACGGTCTGGCGGTGAAAGGGCACATGGATCAGCTCTCCAACCTGGGTGGCAGCACGCTGGCCGCCAACTTCGGCGCCCTCTCGGTGGATCACCTGGAGTACCTGGATCCGGAAGGGATCCAGGCGCTGGCCCACCGCGGCGTGGTCGCCACCCTGCTGCCCACCGCCTTCTACTTCCTCAAGGAGACCAAGCTGCCGCCGGTCGCCGCGCTGCGCAAGGCGGGGGTGCCGATGGCGGTCTCCTCCGACATCAACCCGGGTACGGCCCCGATTGTGTCGCTGCGGATGGCCATGAACATGGCTTGCACCCTGTTCGGCCTGACCCCGGTGGAGGCCATGGCCGGGGTGACCCGCCACGCCGCCCGGGCGCTTGGCGAGCAGGAGCAGCTGGGGCAGCTCAGGGTCGGCATGCTGGCGGACTTTCTGGTCTGGAACTGCGGCCATCCGGCCGAGCTCAGCTACCTCATCGGCGTCGATCAGCTGGTGAGCCGGGTAGTCAACGGCGAGGAGACCCTCCATGGATAAGTTCAACCCGGTCGACATGTCGGTCTGGCAGGGGCGTCAGGATCCGGAAGATGGCGAGCTGGCTCTGCGCTGGCACGACAAGGTACAACCCTGGCCGCAAGCAGGCCACGCCGCCCCGGGCGTTGCCCTGGTGGGCTTTGCCTGTGACGAGGGGGTGCGCCGCAACAAGGGGCGGGTAGGGGCCGCTGGTGCGCCGCTGGCGGTGCGCAAGCTGCTGGCCAACAGCGCCTGGCATCTGGGTCGGCCCGTCTATGACAGCGGTGACGTGAACTGCGAGGATGGCGATCTCGATGCCGC
The DNA here is from genome assembly GCF_049860615.1 of Aeromonas sp. FL131. Classification (NCBI taxonomy): domain Bacteria; kingdom Pseudomonadati; phylum Pseudomonadota; class Gammaproteobacteria; order Aeromonadales; family Aeromonadaceae; genus Aeromonas; species Aeromonas sp. FL131. The sequence goes on along the minus strand of NZ_CP187595.1, from coordinate 4,047,793 downwards.
CCACGGCCGCCTGGCCGAACGGGTGGCTCGCTTGCTGGACGAGGGGCACTTCCCGCTGGTATTGGGTGGTGGCCACGAGGTGGCCTTCGGCAGCTGGAGCGGCCTCAACCGCCACCTTCTGCAACAGAACGCTGGCCGTGGCCGGGTCGGCATCATCAACTTCGATGCCCACTTCGACCTGCGCATGAAGCTGGAGCAGGCTAGCTCAGGTACTCCCTTCTTCCAGATTGCCGCGCAGTGCGCCGCCCAGGGCACGCCCTTTACCTACGCCTGCCTCGGGGTGGCCGAGACCGCCAATACCCAGGCGCTGTTCGCCCGCGCCGAGGCGCTGGGGGTGTGGCACGTGCTGGACGAGGCGATGACGCCGGCCGAGCTGCCGGCCTTGCTCAGCGGGCTGGATGCCTTTATCGCCCGCTGCGATCACCTTTATCTGACCATCGATCTCGACGTGCTGCCGGCGGCCGTGATGCCGGGAGTGAGCGCCCCCGCCGCCCGCGGCGTGGAGCTGGCGGTCATCGAACCCCTGATCGCCCATATCCGGGCCAGCGGCAAGCTCAGGCTCGCCGATCTGGCCGAGTACAACCCGAGTCTGGATCAGGACAACCGCAGTGCCCGCGTGGCCGCCCGGCTGGTCCATCAGTTAACCAAGTAGCGGCCTGCCACCGGCCGGCCGCCACCCTGCTGCATCGATAAACAAGGAGTGTATATGTCCCAGCAACACCAGGATCCCCGTCACGATCCCAATCGCGTGATCCGCGCCCCGCGCGGCACCACGCTGACCGCCAAGAGCTGGCTCACCGAAGCGCCGCTGCGGATGCTTATGAACAACCTGGATCCCGAGGTGGCCGAGCATCCCCAGTCGCTGGTGGTGTATGGCGGCATCGGCCGCGCCGCCCGCAACTGGGCCTGCTTCGACAAGATCGTCGAGGTGCTGACTCGGCTCGAGGAAAACGAGACTTTGCTGGTGCAGTCCGGCAAGCCGGTCGGGGTGTTCCAGACCCACAAGGACGCGCCACGGGTGCTGATCGCCAACTCCAACCTGGTGCCGCACTGGGCCAACTGGGAGCACTTCAACGAGCTCGATAAGAAGGGCCTGATGATGTACGGCCAGATGACCGCCGGCTCCTGGATCTACATAGGCACTCAGGGGATCGTGCAGGGCACCTACGAGACCTTCTTCGCGGTGGCCAACCAGCACTTCAACGGCGAACCCAAGGGGCGCTGGATCCTGACCGGCGGGCTCGGTGGCATGGGCGGCGCCCAGCCGCTGGCCGCCACCATGGCCGGCTTCTCGATGATCGCGGTGGAGTGCGACGAGACCCGCATCGATTTTCGTCTGCGTACCCGCTACGTGGACAAGAAGGCCCACAGCCTGGATGAGGCGCTGGCCATGATCGAAGAGGCCAAGCAGAGCGGCAGCGCCGTCTCCGTCGGCCTGCTCGGCAACGCTGCCGACGTGTTCGCCGAACTGGTGGCCCGTGGCATCACCCCGGACGTGGTGACCGACCAGACCTCCGCCCACGACCCGGTGCACGGCTACCTGCCGCAAGGCTGGAGCGTGGCCCAGTGGCGCGCGCTGCAAAAATCCGCGCCCCAGGAGGTGAACCTCGCCGCCCGCCACTCCATGGCCCGTCAGGTGGAAGCCATGCTGACCCTGCAAAGCCGCGGTGCGGCCACCCTGGATTACGGCAACAACATCCGCCAGATGGCGCTGGAAGAGGGGGTGAAAAACGCCTTCGACTTCCCCGGCTTCGTCCCGGCCTACATTCGCCCGCTGTTCTGCGAGGGCATTGGCCCGTTCCGCTGGGTGGCGCTCTCTGGCGATCCGGAAGATATCTACAAGACCGACCAGAAGGTGAAGGAGCTGATCCCCGATGATCCTCACCTACACAACTGGCTCGACATGGCTCGCGAGCGCATCGCCTTCCAGGGCCTGCCGGCGCGGATCTGCTGGGTCGGGGTCAAGGATCGGGTACGCCTCGGCCTGGCCTTCAACGAGATGGTCAAGAATGGCGAGCTGAAAGCCCCCGTCGTCATCGGCCGCGATCACCTGGATTCCGGCTCGGTGGCGAGCCCGAACCGCGAGACCGAGTCGATGATGGATGGCTCCGATGCCGTCTCCGACTGGCCGCTGCTCAACGCCCTGCTCAACACGGCCGGCGGCGCGACCTGGGTCTCTCTGCACCACGGTGGCGGGGTCGGCATGGGCTTCTCCCAGCACTCCGGCGTGGTGATCGTCTGCGACGGCTCCGATGACGCCGCCAAGCGGGTCGGTCGGGTGCTGCGCAACGACCCGGCCACCGGGGTGATGCGTCACGCCGACGCCGGCTACGAGATTGCCATCAACTGCGCCCACGAGGCGAAACTGGATCTGCCGATGATTGACGGCGCCAACGGTGTCAAAGGAAAGGTGTAACACCATGTTTGAATTGACTATTACCCCGGGCGAGCTGGATCTTGCCACCCTGCGCCGCGTCAGCCGCGAGCCGGTACACGTTTCACTGGATCCCGCCGCCCTGGCGGGGATCCACGCCTCCGCCGCCGTGGTCACCAAGGTGATCGAGCAAAACCGGGTGGTGTACGGCATCAACACCGGCTTTGGCTTGCTGGCCAACACCCGCATTCCGGTGGAGCAGCTGGACGAGTTGCAGCGCTCCATCGTGCTCTCTCATGCGGCAGGGATTGGCGAGTACATGGATGATGCCACCGTACGGCTGATGATGGTGCTCAAGCTCAACTCGCTGGCGCGCGGCTTCTCCGGCATCCGGCAGGTGGTGCTGGAGGCCCTGATGCGGCTCATCAACGCCGAAGTCTATCCTGTGGTGCCGAAGAAGGGTTCCGTCGGCGCCTCCGGCGATCTGGCGCCGCTGGCCCACATGAGCTGTCTGCTGATCGGGGAGGGCAAGGCCCGCCACGCTGGCGAGCTGATGGACGCCGCCACGGCCCTGAAGATTGCCGGGCTGGAGCCCATCGCGCTGGCACCGAAAGAGGGGCTGGCCCTGCTCAACGGCACCCAGGCGAGCACCGCCTTCGCGCTGGAAGGCTTGTTCCACGCCGAGGATCTCTACACCGGTGCCATCACCATCGGCGCCATGAGCGTGGAGGCGGCCCTTGGCAGCCGCCGCCCGTTCGATGCCCGCATCCATGCGGTGCGCGGTCAGCGTGGCCAGATCGACGCGGCCGCCTGCTACCGCCACCTGCTGGTGGATGGCAGCGAGATCGGCATGTCCCATCACAACTGCGAGAAGGTGCAGGATCCCTACTCCCTGCGCTGCCAGCCGCAGGTGATGGGCGCCTGCCTGACCCAGATCCGCCAGGCAGCCGAGGTGCTGGTGTGCGAGGCCAACGCGGTCTCCGACAACCCGCTGGTGTTTGCCGAGGATGAAGACATCCTCTCCGGCGGCAACTTCCACGCAGAACCCGTGGCCTTCGCCGCCGACAACCTGGCGCTGGCCATCGCCGAGATAGGGTCGCTGTCCGAGCGGCGCATGGCGCTGCTGATCGACTCGCGGATGTCCGGTCTGCCGGCCTTCCTGGTCAACAACGGCGGCGTCAACTCCGGTTTCATGATCGCCCAGGTCACCTCGGCGGCGCTCGCCTCCGAGAACAAGACGCTGGCCCATCCGGCCTCGGTGGACAGCCTGCCGACGTCTGCCAACCAGGAGGATCATGTCTCCATGGCCACCTTCGCTGGCCGTCGACTGGCGGACATGGCCGAGAACACCCGCGGCATTCTGGCGGTGGAACTGCTGGCGGCAGCGCAAGGGCTGGATTTTCGTGCTCCCCTGCGCAGCACCGAGCTCATCGAGCTGGCCAAGGGCCGGCTGCGGGAAGAGGTCAGCTTCTACGACAAGGACAGGTACTTCGCGCCGGACATCGAGGCCGCCGCCGCCCTGCTGGGCCGCGCCAGCTACAACGACCTGCTCCCGGCCGGCGTGTTGCCGAGCCTCTGAGCGGCCCTCCCGCCCATAACAAAAGACCGCCCAATCGGGCGGTCTTTGCATTTCTGACGTTGGTTGAACGCGGTTATTCGTGTTCGAACATCAGGAACAGGTACACCACGAACAGCACCAGGTGAGTGGCGCCGTGCAGCACATTGGTGCGGCCGCTGCTAAAGGTCACCTTGCACACCATGAGGGTGGTGAACAGTAGCACCATGTCGGCGGCGGAGAGGCCCAGGCGCACCTCTTGCCCCAGCATGGAGCCGATGAACAACACCGCAGGCACGGTGAGGGCGATGGTGGCCAGCACTGAGCCGAAGTAGAGGTTCATGGCCCGCTGCAGCTGATTGTTGAAGGCGGCCTTGATGGCGCCGACCGCCTCGGGGGCCAGCACGATACAGGCGACGATGAAGCCGCCTAGCGCCGGCGGCGCCGCCAGCACCTTGACCCCGTGGTTGATGGGAATGGCGAGGGTCTTGGCCAGCAGGATCACCACCACCAGATAGGCGAGCAGCAACAGGGTGTGGTAGACGTTGCTCTGCAGCGGGCCGTGGTGCTCTTCGTAATCTTCGTGGTCGCTGTCGATGAAGAAGTGGCTGTGGCTGCGGGTCTGGATCAGCAGGAAGACGCCGTAGAGCAGCACCGAGATAATGATGAGCATCCAGGACATGGCGCTCGACATGCTGCCGATGTTGCCCCCTTCGGTGAAGTTGGGCAGCACCAGGCAGAGCAATGCCAGCGGAATGATGGCCACCAGATAGGATTTGACCCCGTCCAGATTGAAGCTCTGGGTGTGGTAGCGCCAGCCGCCGAACAGCAGGGTGAAGCCCACCAGGCCGTTGGTCACCAGCATCACCACGGCAAACATGGTGTCGCGGGCCATCACCGGATTGGGTTCTCCGGTCAGCATGACCGAGGAGATCATCACCACTTCCAGCGAGATGACCGACAGGGTGAGGATCAGGGTGCCAAAAGGCTCGCCAAGCTTGATGGCAAGGGCATCCGAGTGGCGCACCACCGAGAAGATGGCCCAGGTGACGATGGCAAGCAGCACCGCCGAGACAGGAAGATAAATCCCGAGCGGAGTGGCCTCTGTCAGCAGGTCGCTGCCGAGCGTCTTGAAAAAGAGCAGGGTGAGCAGGCCAACGGGCAGGGCAATCTCTTGCCGGATAAATGACTTCATAGGCAATGGTTCTCATCATCAGGGCGGCGTGAGCCGACGGGTAAGGAACAGGGTGGCGGCGCTACACGAGGTGGCGCGCCTGTTCATGATAAGGGGAGTTGTCCGCTCAAGGGAAAATCATTTTGTTGCGAGATATGAGCAGCCGGTCTCGGCAGTGTGGATTACCGCTCGCCCGTGTGGTTCTGATACCAGGCCAGCAGCCAGATCTTCAGCTTGGTCAGCGCCATGGGCGGGGCATAGACATAGCCCTGGATCAGGTGCACGCCGTGCTTTTGCAGATAGTCGACCTGCTCCTGGCGCTCCACTCCTTCGGCGATCATCTCCATGCCCGACTCGCGGCCGAAGGCGATGGTGGCATCCAGCACGCTGCGTTTGAGGTCGTCGGTGCCTATGGTGTCGACGAACATCTTGTCGATCTTGATCTGGCGGATGCCGAGCCGCTGCAGGTAGGCGAAGCCGCCATAACCGGTGCCGAAGTCATCCAGCTTGAAGTGGTAGCCCTGCTGCTGCAATGCGGTGATCTCGATGACGGCCGTCTTGATGTCGGTGATGGGCTTGCGTTCGGTCAGCTCGAAGGTGAGCTGGGCGGGAGAGGGCCAGCCGTGCTGCAACAGCAGGTTGCGCAAATGCGGGTGCTCGAGGTGGGCGGCCACTATGTTGACGCTGACCCACTGACCTGGGGCGAGTCTTGGCAGATCCGCGATGACTCTTTCCAGCAGCTGGCTGGTCATCGGCAGGATCAGCTGCTGCTCCTCTGCATAGTCGATGAAGGCGCCGGGCGGGATCAGGCCGCCGCCCCGCTGCCAGCGCAGCAGCGCCTCGAATCCCACCACCTGCTGGCTGCGACTGTCGATCACGGGTTGATAGAAGGGCACGAACTCGCGCCGTGCCAGCCCGGCCTGCAGCAACCCCTTGAGCGAGCGCCGATAGTTGCGCAGCCCCCAGTAGGCGGCGACCAGCAGGGTGCCCACAGCGGCGCCGAGCCAGAGCCCATCGTGACGGGCCTGCTGCTGGGCGTAGTGTTCGAGCGCTCGGCCTGCCCACAGGGTCTGCCTGATCTCCTGATTGGGGTCGAAAAAGCTCAGGCTCTGGCTGCCCTCCTCCTGCTTGATGCTGCTGTCGCCGCGGGGAAAGATCGGGCTTGATGCCCCTGGCTGTTGCTGGCCGAACTCCAGATAGAAGCAGTTGGAGCAAGGGGTCTGTAACAAGGCATGGCTCCAGCTGTTGTTCAGCACCCAGTAGACGATGTTGCCGCCGGTGCGGTAGTAGGCGACCAGCTCCTGCTCGGTGTGGAAGCGGGCCTGGGTGGCGGCGATCCCGAACTGCTCCTGATTGGCGTAGGGCGGCAGTTCGGCCGGGGTGAAGGGCAGATCCAGTCCCAGACTGGAACAGCCACCACCGGCGGCGAGCAGGATCCCCTGGATGCGGATGTGGCTGTTGTAGTAACGGGGATCCCGCAGCAGGGCCATGTCCTGACGTCCGCAATCAAACTGGAAGCGGGTCAGCTGATGGCGGATGTTGTTGTCCAGCAGACGGTGGCGTTCCGCCAGCGCGGTCTCGACCTCCATCTTCTTGTCTTGCAGCAACTGATGGGCCAACGGGCCGCCGAGCAGCTGACTGATGGGGAGGCTGGCCAGCAGGGGCAGGCAGAACAGCAACAAGGTGAGCCAGAGGGGGGAGATGGGTCGCAAGGGATACCTGCCTGATGAACGAATGGGATGCATATGAGAGGCATCATCATAGTGCATTAGCTGCATCGATTTGAGCGGAGGCGATCACACTTGTGCAGCAGATTTATAATCTGCTGATAAATAATGGTTTTATAAAATGAGTTGCTGAAGATTCAATCGCTGACCTGTCATAAATGACAATTGTCCAGCTTATCTGAAGTGGCTAGAGTAGCCGTGCGGTTTGACTCACCGTGTGTTCAATACTCCTGTATCTGTTTTTTTGTCAGTAGCACAGAGTGTTAGTTTTGATATGAGTGTTTCTTTTGGTCCCCTTTGTGGGACCATTTTTCTGCCCGCCGTTCAGCCAGTGTGCTGAGTTCCCTCCCGTTTCTTCCCATCATCCGTCATTTTTTGGCCGTCACCCCGCCCGGGGCTTGGTGTTCTCGTACCGGTTTGGGTATGCTCGCCCGCTTAATTCCAGAAGCGGGATCTTCGTCCATAGGCGCGCTTCGAGGTTGGCTGATACGATGAAGCCACATGGATGTTGTCGGGCATACGGAAAGGCACATGAAACTGACCACTCAGCTTGTCTCGTTTATTACCCTGTGTGTCATTGCGGCCATGGCCATGGTGCTGCTTGGCGGGGTATTCAGCTTTCGTGAGCTGGGCATGGAGATGCAACAGAAGAAGGTCAACTCGCTGGTCGAGATCATCGACAAGCAGCTGGAAGTGGCCGACGATCATCAGGATCTCACCCGCTGGCTGCCGACCCTGCTGCGCTCTGCCCACGTGGTGGAGCTGGAGATCCGCCAGGACAAGCAGCGGATCTACTGGTTTCGCGACGTGCAGCAGCCGACCGACGAGAGCCTGCTGATCCCCTATCACCAGCCCATGCCCCATCAGCCTGGCATGCAGGCCGACTTCAAGCTGGAGCGGCCGTTCAAGGAGTTCGAGTACTCCATCAAGGCGATGTCCGGCATCTCCCTCGGGGTCTTCATCGTGGTGTTCGGCCTCTGGTACTCCATTCGCTGGCTGCGGCTGCAGTTGCGGGGGGCCGAGCTGCTGGCGGAGCGCGCCCAGCTGATCCTCGACAACAAGCTCACCAAGCTGGCCCATGATCCGGCCGACGAGTGGCCGCAGCCGGCCAGCCAGGCCCTCGACTATCTGTTGGCCGAGCTGGCGGATGCCCGCAAGGAGCGCAGCCGCTTCGACAACTTCATTCGCAGCAACGCCTTCGTCGACAAGATGACCGGCATCGGCAACCGGCTGTTTTTCGACAACCGGCTGGAGAGCGCCATCATGGAGGCGAGCGTGATGAGCGGCGGCGTGCTGCTGATCGAGCTGGCTGGCCTGGAGGAGCTGGATCCCGAGCTGAACGGCCGCCAGAGCCAGGATCTGCTGATGGAGGCGAGCGCCTCCATCGCCGCCTTCGTGCGCAAGCACAACGGTGCCCTGCAGGCCCGCTATGCCGGCCAGGTGTTTGCCGTGCTGCTGCCCAACATGTCGGAAAGCGAGATGGTGGATGGCGCCGGCCAGCTGCACAAGAGCCTGCAGCGACTGCACTGGCCCGAGGCGGTCAATCCAGACACCGCGGTCTATCTCGGCGCGGTCTGTTATCAGGCCGAGGATTCCCTGCTCAAGGTGCAGGAGGAGGCGGAGCTGGCGCTCAAGAGCGCGCGGCTGCAGGGCCACACCGGCTGGTTCCTCTACGAGAAACAGCTGGACGAGGAGCAGAGCAGCAAGGGCACGGTGCGCTGGCGTACCCTGATCGGCTGGCGCATCGAAGAGCACGGCATCGACTTCTACGTGCAACCGGTGCAGCAGGAGCGGGATCAGGTGGTATTGCAGCAGGATCTGCTGATCCGGATCCACGACGAGCAGGGGCGGGAGCTGCAGGCCGGTGTCTTCATGCCGATGGCGGAGAAGGCGGGGCTGTTGCTGCCGCTGGATCGGCTGGTGGCGGAGCAGACCCTCGGCCTGCTGCGCCAGCGCTCCGAACAGAGCTGCCCCATCAGCCTGACCCTCTGCGCCCAGAGCCTGCTGCACCGGGAGTTTCAGCGCTGGCTGTTCTTCGATCTGTTCCAGCTGCCGCGCAGCACCAACGAGCGCTTGATCCTGCAACTCTCCGAGGCTCAGGTCACCCGCCACTACGAGGCGCTCAAGCGGCCGCTGCGGGCGCTGCGCATGCTGGGCTGCCAGCTGGCCATCGATCATGCCGGCCAGGATGTGGTGAGCACCCAGTACATCAAGGAGTTCGAGATCAACTTCCTCAAGCTGCACCCCAGCCTGGTGCGCGAGATCCATACCCGCCAGGTCAACCAGATGGCGGTGCGCAGCTTGGTGGGAGGCTGTGCCAACACCCGCACCCGGGTCATCGCTGTGGGGGTGGAGAGCGGTGACGAGTGGAAGATGCTGCGCCACCTCGGGGTGCACGCCGGGCAGGGCCCCTGGTTCGCCGAGCCGGAACGGCTGGTGCTGGAGCCGGCCGGCGCCTGATGGACAGATGAACAAAAGAGAGGGTCGCCTGGGCGACCCTCTCTTTTTGTGGTTCAGCGTGGTGGTTCAGGGCTTGAGTTGCGCCCGGCACGCTGTCACAGACGCCCCTGCTCCCTCAGCCCCGCCAGCCCCTGCATGCCACCGGTGTGGATGAAGACGATCTTGCTGCCGCGCGGGATGTGGCCTGCCGCCAGCTCGCGAAACAGCCCCCACATCGCCTTGCCGCTGTAGATGGGCTCCAGCGGCAGGCCCGTCTCGGCGCTGAAGGCCTGTACCCACTGCCAGAGTGCCGGACTGAATTTGGCATAGCCGCCGTCGTGGTGATCCAGTGCGATCCGCCAGCCGGGCGTGTCGGCGGCAGCGGGATGGAGGCGGCGCACCTCGTCGGCGATGAAGCTGCCCCCCTTGAGTACCGCGATGGCGAGGATCTGCTGCGGTGCCTGTTTGCCGGCGATGAGCCCGGCCAGGGTGCCGCCGCTGGCGCAGGGTAGCACCCAGAGATCCGGCGAGAAGGGCACTTCATCGACCAGCTCGGCCACCCCGGGAATGGCCAGCGGGCTGCTGCCCCCTTCCGGCACTATCAGGGTCTCTTCATCCTCGAATTGGGCCAGCCAGGCGGGATCCTGCCGCCGCCGGTAGCTTTGGCGGTCAACAAAAACGAGATCCATGCCCCAGCCTTTTGCCGCGCTCAGAGTGCAGTTGCTGACGGCTTCCGGCTCCCCGCGTATGATGCCGGTAGTGCGCAGGCCAGATTGGCACCCCGCTGCCGCCAGGGCATGGATGTGATTGGAGTAGGCGCCGCCAAACGAGAGCAGATGGCGTTTGCCCTGCTCTCTGGCATGCAGCAGGTGGTACTTGAGTTTGCGCCACTTGTTGCCCGAGATGGCGGGGTGGATCAGATCGTCCCGCTTGCACCAGAGCTGGACTCCATGGGCGCTCAGCAGCGGATGCGAGACAGCTTGCAGCGGCGAGGGCAACAGGGCGGGCGGCAGGGGCGGTAGCGCCATCGGGGGCGAGTGGGGTGACAATGAGTAATCGGTCATTTATCTGGAGGCTAATGCTCTGTTTATGCTAAGGTTTAATCCGTTTTGGGCAGCCAGGTGCGGGTTTCAATGAAACAACTTTTCAGACGTTCGACCCCCAGCCGTCAGGTAGGACTCCTGCTGGCCAGCGATCGGATCATGCTGGCTTCGCTCGGCAACCCGCCCATCTTCGCCACCCGCGCCATCAATGGCCCGCAAGAGTGGCCCCAGGCCATGGCCGAGCTGTTCAGCCGCCACGGCCTCGCCAAGTCTAAGGTGCGAGTCGCCCTCGCGGCCAGCCTTTATCAACAGGTCCAGATCGACAAGCCCGCCGTTCCCGATGCCGAAATGGCCGGTGCCCTGCCCTGGGCAATCAAGGATTACGTCAGCGAATCTGTGCTGCAGCTCGCCATGGATTATGTGGATCTGCCCACCCCGCCGGCGGGCCGGCCGCGCATCAACGTGATCTGCGTGCCCAAGGCGCGGGTACAGCAGCTGGCGGATGCGGTCAACGGCATCGCCAGCCTGGACGCCATCGTCAGCGACGAACTGGCGATGACCGCGCTGTACGAGCCGGATCAGACGGTGCGCATGCTGCTGTGGCAGCCGAAGGGGCAGGATCTGCAACTGCTGGTGTTCCATCAGGGGGGGCTCTGCTTCTCCCGCCAGTTGCGCGGTTTCGGTGCCCTCACCGGCGAGCACGAGCCTGACGCCATGCTGCTCGATTCGCTGGCGCTGGAGATCCAGCGCTCCCTCGACTATCTGGTGGGCCAGCTCAAGCTGCCGTAACTCGGCCAGATGCAGCTCGCCATCGCCTCACCCTTCATCGGTACCCTGGTGCGCCACATGGAGCAGACCTTCGGCTTTGCCGTCTCCGCCATGGCCAACAAGGCGATCCTCTCCGGCGTGGAATATCTCTCGGCTTATGCCGCTGCTCTGGGGGAGGATGCCTGATGAAACGCCAGATCAACCTCTACGGCGCCGAGTTTCGGCCCAGACGGCAGTGGGCCAGCCTCAACCAGATGGCGCTGGTATGGGGCGGCAGCGTACTGTTGCTGCTGTGCGCCGCCGGCGTCATCGCCTGGCAGCAGCACGTTGTCGGGCGCGAGCTGGTGCAGGTGCGGGCGGCGCTGGAGATCAAGCGTGGCGAAGCGCAGCGGCTGGATGCCGAGCTGGCCCGTCACCAGGCCGATGGCCTGCTGCAACAGCAGCTCGCCACCAAGCAGGAGGAGCTGACCGCCAAGCAGGGCCTGATGCGGCAGCTGGGCAGCCTGGCGCTGCAAAAATCCCAGGGTTATGCCGGGCTGATGGCCGATCTGTCCCGTATCCGCGCTCCGCAGCTCTCCTTGCAACGGATCGAGATCGCCGACGGCTACGTCAACCTGTCCGGCTTCGCCGGGCGCAGCCAGGATGTGCCGGCCTGGGTCAATCGTTTCAAGCAGACCCCGTCGCTGGCGGGCAAGCAGTTTGGTGAGCTGACGTTAAGCCGTGACAAGGAGGGCCGGCTGGCCTTCCAGCTCAGCGGTATCGAGCGGGAGAAGCCCTGATGAGCCTGAAAGAGCAGTGGCAGGCCTGGGCCGACAAGATCGCCGCCCTCAGCCAGCGCGAGCGAGTACTGATCCTGCTGACCGGGGTGGTCGTGGTTGGCGCCGTTGCCATTTATGGCTGGCTGGATGGGGCCGCAGTGCGGCTGGAGCAGGAGCGGCTGGCGCTGAGCACTGCCCAGCGGGATCTGGAGATCATGGACCTCGAGAACCAGGGCAAGCAGGCCAAACTGACGCGGGATCCGGATCTGCACGTGCGTATCCAGCTGGCACAGCTGGATGGCGAGCTGGGCAAGCTGGACGCCGAACTCAAGGCCCAGACGGTGGATCTGATCCAGGCCCACGAGATGCCGGCCGTGCTGGAGGCCCTGCTGTCGCGCTCCGCCAACCTGCACATGGTGGCACTCACTTCGCTGACGCCGGAGCCGCTGATGGCGGGCGAGCAGCGCATCAATCTGTTCAAGCACGGCATCCGGCTCAAGCTGGAGGGCGGCTATTTCGATGTGTATCAGTATCTCAAGGCGCTGGAGGGGCTGCCGCGCCACTTCTACTGGAAGCAGTTTGACTACCAGGTGCAGGAGTATCCCAAGGCGGTGGTGGAGATGGAGATCTACACCCTCAGCACCAGCAAGGAGTTTATCCGTGGCTAGATGGTTTCCCCTGTGGGCGTGTCTGTTCAGTCTGCTGGCCCAGGCGCAGCCCGAGCTGTTGCAGGACCCCACCGCCCCTTTGAGCGGCGCGACCAGCGGCGCCAGTGCAACCGGCCAGCGCGAGGCCGGTCTGCCCAGGCTGCAGAGCATCATGCTGGGCAACGGCCCGGCACTGGCGGTGCTCAACGGCAGCAGTTATCGGGTCGGCCAGCAGGTCGACGGTTATCGCGTGGTGGCCATAGGTGCAGATGCCGTGGTGCTGGAGAAGGGGGGCAAGCGCCAGTCGCTGACCCTGTTTGCCAGCAAGGTCCGGATCTGAACGCGCTCCACCCGGGATGGGCGGAGCCAGGTTTGTCGAGTTTAATTGCAAGTCAGGGTGCATTTATTACATGAAAAAACATCATCTCTGCCTGATCTCCGCCGCCGTGTTGACGGCAGGCTGTACCAGCTACCGGCACCCCGAACCCGTGCAGGCCAAGGACGCACTCAGGCATGCCATGACCGAGCAGAACAAGGGCGGGGCGCTGACCAGCGTACCCAAGTCGGTACAGAGCGAACTGCTGCAGCTCAATCGTCCACCCCAGGCCATCAGCATGCCGGAACCGCGGCTGCGCATTGCCGCCCACGACGTGGATGCGGTGGAGTTTTTCGGCTCCCTGTTCAAGGGCTCCCGCTACAGCGTGGCGGTGCACCCCGGGGTGGCGGGCCAGATCTCGGTCGAGCTCAAGGATGTGACCCTGACCGAAGTGCTGGCCGTGGTGGGCGACATGTACGGCTTCGACGTGCAGCGCAAGGGCAACGTGTTCCACGTCTATCCGGCCGGTCTGCGCACCGAGACCATCCCGGTCAACTACCTGATGATGTCCCGGCGCGGTCTCTCCCGCACCTCGGTCAGCACCGGCGGGGTGACGGCCAACGACAACAATGGCAACAGCAATAGCTTTGACAATGCCAACGGCAGTAACAACAGCACCAGTAACAGCAACCGCTCCTCCAACGGCAGCTCGAACAGCGACAGCAACGGCACCCGCATCGAGACCGACACCAACAGTGACTACTGGACCGATCTGCGCGACACCCTGCAGACCCTGATCGGCAGCGGCGACGGCCGCGCCGTCATCACCAGCCCACAGGCGGGCCTGGTGACCATTCGGGCCTATCCGAAGGAGCTCAAGGCGGTGCGCGAGTTCCTCAATCAGTCGGAGAGCCACTTGAAGCGCCAAGTGGTGCTGGAGGCGCGGATCCTGGAAGTGGCCCTCAACGAGGGTTACGAGCAGGGGGTAGACTGGAGTGGTCTCTCCGCTAGCTGGGATGGCAACAAGGGCATTACCGGCGGTGGTTCGGCTGCGCCATCCCAACTACCCACCACCCCCAACCAGATCTTCAGCGCCCTGGGCGGCGGGGCCGGCTTCAAGATTTCCGACGGCAACTTCAACGTGGCGGTCAACCTGCTCAAGACCCAGGGGGACGTGAATACCCTCTCCAGCCCGCGGGTGACGGCGACCAACAACCAGAAGGCGGTGATCAAGGTGGGGACCGACGAGTACTTCGTCACCAACGCCTCCACCACCATCACCACCAACTCGTCCGGGGTGTCCGACAAGACCCCCAACGTGGAGCTGACCCCCTTCTTCTCCGGCATCGCGCTGGACGTGACGCCGCAGATCGACGAGGAGGGCAAGGTGCTGCTGCATATCCACCCCTCCGTCATCGACACCGAAGAGCAACAGAAGACCATCGACATGGGCACCTCGGGAGGGACCCTTCAACTGCCGTTGGCCAAAAGCTCGATCCGCGAGTCCGATACCGTGGTGCAGGCCAACAATGGCGACATCATCGTCATCGGCGGCCTGATGAAGACCGACAAGCAGGAGATCGTCAGCAAGGTGCCGTTGCTGGGGGACATTCCCTGGGTCGGCGAGGCTTTCACCAACCGCCGCGAAAGCACCAAGAAGGTGGAGCTGGTGATCCTGCTCAAGCCGACGGTGGTGGAGAAGGACACCTGGCAGAACGAACTGCAGCGCTCCTCCGAGCTGCTCGACAAATGGTATCCGCCCAAGGGCTGAGTCATGATCCTGGACCGGTTTGACCAAGTGCCGGGGACCATCACGGGCTCCCGGGCAGAGATGGCAGGTGATTGCCCATGTACCTGAACCACTTCGGTTTGCAGGAGGCTCCCTTCGGCCTCACCCCCAACACCGGCTTCTATTACGGGCTGCCCCCGCACGAGGAGGCGCTGCAGGTTCTCAACTGGGCGCTGGCGCAGGGGGAGGGCTTCATCAAGGTGACCGGCGAAGTCGGTACCGGCAAGACCCTGCTCTGCCGCAAGCTGCTGAGCGAGCTGGGCTCCGAGGAGCGGCCGGTGCGTCTGGCCTGGTTGCCCAACCCCCACCTCAACCCGGCCGAGCTGCGCATCGCCCTGGCGCTGGAGCTGGGACTGGCGGTGCGGGATCAGAGCGAGCTGGACCTGACCGATCGTATCCATCGCCACCTGATCGCCTTGCATCAGCAGGGGAGCCGGGTGGTGGTGCTGATCGACGAGGCGCAGGCGCTGCCGGACGAGACGCTGGAGGCGATCCGGCTGTTCGGCAACCTGGAGACCGAATCGAGCAAGCTGCTGCAGATCGTGCTGTTTGGCCAGCCGGAGCTGGATGCGAGGCTGGCCAAGCCTCATCTGCGCCAGCTGCGCCAGCGGATCGGTTTCTCCTACTGCCTGCGGCCGCTGCGTTTCGATGAAACCCGGGCCTATCTGGAGCACAGATTGCAGATTTCCGGTTATCGCGGGGCCCCGCTGTTTGGCGGCCGGGCGCTGCGCCAGCTGTGGCGCGCTTCGCGCGGCATTCCGCGACTCATCAACATACTGGCGCAGAAGTGCCTGATGCTGGCCTATGGCCAGGGGGCGCGCCAGATCGATAGTCGGCTGGTGCGGCTGGCCGTACGCGACACCGATGACGCCCGCCGTTTCGTGCCGCGGCGCTGGTGGCCACTCGTGCTGCTGCTGGGCTGCGCCCTCGCCTATGGAGTCTGGCAATGAGCGTGATCAATCAGATGCTCAAGGATCTGGAACAGCGCCAGCAGGGGAGCGAGGGTGCCGTCTATGTGCCGCCCGTGCGCCAGCAGGGCTGGTGGATGCTGCTGCTGACCCTGATCTGCGGGCTGGCCCTTGGCATTCTGGGCTGGCGTACCTGGATCTACTGGCAGCAGAGCCAGCGGGTCGTGGAGGCCCGCCAGCTGCAGGTGGCCGGTGAGCCCAAACCGGACGCCATCGCCCGAGCGGTTCCCGCAGCGGTGCCGGCCAGTGCAGAACAGGAGCCGGTGGATCAGGTGGTGGCGCTGCCAACCCCGCGCCACCTTGCTGCACTGCCTGCCGCCGAGCCGCAGCTGGCGCATGAGCGCGCAGCCGATGACGCCGATGTGGCCGCCATCGATGAGGAGGGGCCGAGCGACGAGGAGCTGCAACCCGATCTCTATGCCGAGCTTGCGGCGGAGCAGGAGGCCCCCGCGGCCGCGCCGCGCAAGCCCGGCGTGCTCAAGATAGAGACGGTCAACCTCTCCGAGGCCGAACTGGCCACCCTGGCCGAGCGCAAGGCCACCACCGCCATGGCCAAGGGGCAGCTGCGCGATGCCCAGGACAACTACTATCAGGTGCTGGCCCACGACCCGCGCAATCAGGGGGCGCGCGAGCAGCTGGCGGGCCTGCTGTACGGCGAGGGGCGGCTGAGCGAAGCGAGCCAGTTGCTGGAAGAGGGGCTCAGATTCGATCCCGAACAGGCCGATTTCCGGCTGCTGCTGGCGCGGCTCGCCATCAGCGGTGGCGATCAGCTCAAGGCGCTCGGCTGGCTGACCGGCCATCGACCGGATCTGGCCAGCAATCTGGATTATTACGCCACCTGGGCCGGGCTCAGCCAGGAGCTGGGTCAACATGCCGAGGCGGCGGATCTTTACGTGAAATTGTTGCGCCAGCAGCCGGATCAGGGCCGCTGGTGGCTCGGGCTCGGCGTGGCCGAAGATGGTCAGGGCCACAGCCAGCGGGCGCTGGATGCCTATCGCAATGCCCAGTTGCACGGCAACCTGGGCGAGGCTTCGACCAGCTGGCTCGAACAGCGGATTGCCCAGCTCGCCCCCTGACGGGCGGCCGGGATCACTTTTTTGGAGTTTGCATGGCACAACCCAGACTGAAAATGCGCCTCGGCGACCTGCTGGTACAAGAGCAGATCATCTCGGATGATCAGCTGCAGCTCGCCCTGCAGCAGCAGCGTCAGACCGGCCGCAAGCTGGGCACCACCCTGATCGATCTCGGCTTCATCAGCGAGGTGCAACTGCTGCAGTTCCTCGCCCGCCAGCTGGATGTGCCCTTCTTCGATCTCAACAACCTCACCATAGATGCGTCGGCGGTGCCGCTGCTGCCGGAAGTGCAGGCGCGCCGCTATCGCGCGCTGGCGGTCAACCTTACCGACAACAAGGTGACGGTGGCCATGTCGGATCCGGCCGATTTGAGCGCCCTCGACGCCATCGCGGCGCTGCTGCGCCCGCGGGAGATGGGACTGGCGGTGGCGCGGGAAGGCCAGCTGCTGGAGTATTTCGACCGCCTCTATCGCCGCACCCGCGAGATCGAGAGCTTCGCCGAACAGCTGCACGAGGAGTATCAGGACGCCGGCTTCGAGCTGGGCTCCAGCAACCTCGGGGCCAGCGACGAGGGGGAGGCGACGGTGGCCAAGCTGTTGCGCTCCCTGTTCGAGGATGCGGTGCAGGTGGGGGCCTCCGATATTCACATCGAGCCGGACGAGAAGGTGCTTCGCATTCGCCAGCGTATCGACGGCATCCTGCACGAGAACATCCTGAGCGAGGTGCGTATCGCCCAGGCGCTGGTGCTGCGCCTCAAGCTGGTGGCCGGCCTCGACATCTCCGAGAAGCGGCTGCCGCAGGATGGCCGCTTCAACATGAAGGTGCGCGGCCGCGACGTGGATGTGCGGATGTCGACCATGCCGGTGCAGTACGGCGAATCCGTGGTGATGCGGCTGCTGGACCAATCCTCCGGCATCCTGTCGCTGACCGAGACCGGCATGCCGCCGGAGATCCTGACCCGCTTCCGGCGCCAGCTCAAGCGACCCCACGGCATGATCCTGGTGACGGGGCCGACCGGCAGCGGCAAGACCACCACCCTCTACGGCGCTCTCTCCGAGCTCAACCAGGCCAGCCAGAAGATCATCACGGTGGAAGATCCGGTGGAATACCGGCTGCCCAGGGTCAATCAGGTACAGGTCAATCCCAAGATCGGGCTCACCTTCTCCCACGTGCTGCGCTCCACCCTGCGTCAGGATCCGGACATCCTGCTGGTGGGCGAGATGCGGGACAACGAAACGGTGGAGATCGGTCTGCGCGGCGCCATCACCGGTCACCTGGTGCTGACCACGCTGCACACCAACGATGCGGTGACCAGCGCCCTGCGCCTCATCGACATGGGGGCTCCCGGCTATCTGGTGGCGAGCGCGCTGCGGGCCGTGGTGGCCCAGCGGTTGGTGCGGCGGGTGTGCGAGCACTGTGTCGAGGAGAAGGCGCCGGATGAAGGCCAGGCCACCTGGCTGACCGTGCTCTCCGGCGAAGCGCCGGGCCAGCACGTCTATCACAAGGGACGCGGCTGCCAGAGCTGCAACTTCACCGGCTATGCCGGCCGGATCGGGGTGTACGAGCTGCTGGAGCTGGATCAGCCCATGATGGACGCCCTGCGCCGCAACGACGCCGAAGGGTTTGCCAAGGCGGCCCGCCAGCACCCGCACTACCGGCCGCTGGCGCTGACCGCGCTCGATTACGCCCGCCAGGGGATCACCTCGGTGGACGAGGTGCTGCGGCTGGCGGAGGACCTGGGGTAAGTGATGACCAACTTCATCGGCAATGAACACGGCCGGCTGGCGCGAGGCACCCCATGAGCAGCTTCGCCTACAAGGGGCGCGACAGCCAGGGCAATGCCGTTAGCGGCGTGGTAGAAGCAGCCACCGAGATGGCTGCGGCCGAGCAGTTGATGCGCCGCGGTGTGATGCCGACCGAGTTGAAGCCCGGCAAGGCGAAGGCGGCCGCCCTCGACTGGTCCCTCTTGCTGGAGCGGGGCGTGCGGCTGGACGAGCTGGTGGTATTCAGCCGCCAGATGTATGCCCTGACCCGGGCCGGCATCCCCATCCTGCGTGCCATCGCCGGGCTGGAGGAGAGTGCCCACAGCAAGCCGCTCAAGCGGGCGCTGCACGCGCTGGGAGAGGATCTGGGCAACGGCCGGCCGCTGTCGAGCTCGATGCAGGCCCACCCCAGGGTGTTCAGCAGCCTGTTCGTGGCCATCATCCACGTGGGGGAGAACACGGGTCAGCTGGAAGAGGCGTTCTTGCAGCTTGCCAACTATTTCGAGCTGGAGCTGGAAACCCGCAAGCGGATCAAGACAGCCATGCGCTACCCCAGCTTCGTGCTGATTGCCATCGGTATCGCCATGGTGATCCTCAACATCATGGTGATCCCGGTCTTTGCCGGCATGTTCGCCAAATTTGGCGTCGAGCTGCCGCTGGCGACCCGGATCCTGCTCGCCACCTCCCACTTCTTCGTGCACTACTGGTGGGTAATGCTCGGCGTGTTGCTGGCCATGGTGTTCGGCTGGCGGCGCTGGGTGAGCACGGTCAAGGGCAAGCTGACCTGGCACAGATGGCAGCTCAAGTTGCCGATCGTCGGCACCATCATAGAGCGCTCCCTGCTGGCCCGCTTCGCCCGCAGCTTCTCCATGATGCTCAAGGCCGGGGTGCCGCTCAACACGGCGCTGAGCCTGGTGGCCGATGCGGTGGACAACGCCTGGATGGCGGGCCGGATCCGCGACATGCGGGCCGGCATCGAGCGGGGCGAGAGCCTGCTGCGCACCGCCGGCAGCAGCGGCCTGTTCACCCCGCTGGTGATGCAGATGATCGCGGTGGGGGAAGAGACCGGCCAGGTCGATGATCTGTTGCACGAGGCAGCAGAGTATTACGAGCGGGAGGTGGACTATGACCTCAAGAGCCTCACCGCCCGGATCGAGCCGATCCTGATCGGGATCGTGGCGGTCATGGTATTGATCCTGGCGCTGGGCATCTTTACGCCGATGTGGGACATGATGCGGGCCGTACGCGGCAAGTAACCGGTATCTTTACCGTCACTGAGGCGGGGCATGATGTGGGCCGTACGCGGCAAGTAACCGGTATCTTTACCGTCACTGAGGCGGGGCATGATGTGGGCCGTGCGCGGCAAGTAACCGGTATCTCTACGGTCACTGAGGCGGGACATGATGTGGGCCGTGCGCGGCAAATAACCGGTCAACGAGGCGGGCGGTATGGGTAAGCGGCAGAGCGTGGAGCGAGATGGGTGAGTCGACAGTCACAACAGGATGATCACTGGCTGGGGAGCTATCGGCGGCTGGCCGTGGGGATCCTGTTGCTGATCATGGTGGCGACCCTGGCCCGGAGCTATCTTGTCCACCGGGAGGAGGCGCTGGCCGTCAGCCTGACCCTGCTGGGGGAACAATTTGCCGAGCGCGCACAAAGGTTGCATGGGCTCTGGCTCGATCAGCGGCGTCCCGCCGTGCTGCATGTCGATGGGATGGCCTGGCAGTTTGATGAGCGGGGCTGGCCACTGGGTGCCGGTACAGTGATGACGCCGTCGGAAAACTGCCGTTGGCTGTGGGAGCAACTCATCGGTACCACTGCGTCGACCCAGCCGCCGGTGCAGGCCTTGGCGAGCCTGGATGGCGAAGGGTGCCAGTTCGGCTGGGAGAATAATTGGCTGATTTATCAATTTTCTGACGGCAGAGTGCAACAAAAGCCCTAAATGAGGCTTGTTTTGAGATTCAGTTAAATGATTTTTTTATATCTGCATGAAATAATGCGGATTATTACGGAGGGTCCATGACAACAACGCGACTGGTACCAAGATATTCTGGTGTGGCGAGTCCCCAACGTGCAGCGGGTTTCTCGTTGATCGAGCTGGTGATCGTCATCGTCATCCTGGGGATCCTGGCGGTCACCGCCTTGCCCCGTTTTCTCGATGTCACGGACGAAGCCAAGAAAGCCAGTGTGGAGGGGGTCTCCGGCGGATTTGCCACCGGCGTGTCGCTGGTGCGGGCTCAATGGGAGGCCGAAGGGCGCGCCAAGCAGGACAGCCTCAATACCGTGCTCTATGACGGTTCACGCTTCTATCTGACTACGCCGACCGACACCCAGGTCAGCAACGGCGAGCTGTCGCCCGGCTATCCCATGGATACCTCGGCCGGTGGCGGCATCGACGTGGATCCGGCCAACCTGACGGCCCCGCGCTGTCTCAAGATTTGGGAGGGTCTGCTGCAGAATCCTCCCAAGGCTACCGCCAGCTTCAGCGAGGTGCGTGGTAGCGGCAATGACCTGAAATACTATGTCAGTGTGACCAATAACGGCCTGGACTCGGTCTGCCGCTACTATCTGGTCAATAGTTTGAGTAAGGGTAGTGATGGCAAGTATCAGGATCCGCAAGGCAGTACTGATGCATTCATGAGTTTCAGTTACCGTCCGGCTTCCGGTCAGGTGACTACCAATATCAATTGACAGAGGAAAGCAATATGAAAAAACAGGCGGGTTTTACCCTGATCGAACTGGTCATCGTGATCATCATTCTGGGTATCCTGGCAGTGACCGCTGCTCCCAAGTTCCTGAATCTGCAGGATGATGCCAGAACATCCACCTTGAAAGGCGTTGCCGGTTCCTTGAACTCGGCCGGTGCAATGGTTTACAGCAAGTCCGTTCTCAAAGGGAAAGACAAAGAGAGCACTGCTTACACTTTGGATCTGGGCAATGGCAAAACAGTTTCTACACTGTTTGGTTACCCGGTCGCGACCTCTGCTGCGCTGTCAACTGTTGTTGAGTTGAATAGTGCTGAATGGGCGTTTGCTGCTCCTACTGGTTCTAATCCTGCCGCCATCAAGATTTTCCCGAATGGAGTATCTACCACTTCGACCACTTGCTTCGTGACTTACACCGAGGCAACGTCGACTTCAGTACCGACAGCGGTGACTACTGACTGCAATTAATACAATGCTCGGGTGAGCAGAGAGAGTTTCTCTCTGCTCATTTTTGATGGGTAAAAATGGTATGCGAACGACCTCCATGAGCAGACTTGGCTTTACCCTGATTGAACTGGTTATCGTGATCCTGTTGCTAGGGATTCTGGCCACCTTTGCCATGCCCAAATTGCTGGGCAAAGGCGGCTTTGAAACCCAAACCCTTCGTGATGAGCTGCTGACCCGGCTGCGGCTGGTGCAGACCATCAACATGCATGAACCCGCCGACCGCTGTACCCAGCTGGTGGTGGAGGCGTCCCGTTTTGCCCATATCACGCTGGCGGTTGCCGGTACGGCATGCCCGGCTCCCGGCCCCATGACCGGCTGGAGCGACAATCAGCGCACCCGTGGCCGCCTTGTGACCCCTTCCACCGGTATGGCGGTCTCCCTCAATAACGTCAGCAGTTTCGTGATCCGCTTTGATCAGATGGGCAGGCCGCTCGGCAGCTGTGCCACGGGTTGTACCCTGCTGGTGAGCGATGGCCGGGAAACGGGTCGCATCACGATCGAATCCGAAGGCTATATCCATGAGAGCCCCTGAGCGCGGTTTTACCCTGATCGAGCTGATCGTCGGCATAGTGCTGCTGGCGGTGGCGCTGACCGGCATCCTGGGGCTGTTGATCAATCAGGCTCCCAAGGCGGTGGATCCGGTGCAGCAGGTGCGGGCCGCCCAGCTGGCCCAGCGCCTGGCGGGCGAGATCCTGCAAAAGTCGTTCGATGAACAGTCGGATCACAACGGTGGCCGCTATCGTTGCGGTGAGGTGGTGGCTGGCGTCACCATCCCCGCCTGCTCGACCCACTATGGCCCGGACGGTGAAGCCACCCCCTACATGTTCAACGATGTGGACGATTTCGATACTGCTGGCAGCTGGAAAGATGCCAGCTTCTACACCCAGAGCGGCGGCATCATCGCCAGCGACGAGTATCGCAATTATCAAGTCAAGATTGCGGTGAACCCGGTCGACTTCAGCGATGGCAACTTCAAGAGCTGTGCGTCGCCCTGCTCGGTGGGCAAGCGCATCGATCTGCAGGTGCGCCTGCCTGACGAGAGCGTGCTCGACTTCTCCTTCTATCGGGGCAACTACTGATGCGGCCGGCGAGCGGTTTTACCCTGATCGAACTGGTGATGGTGATCCTGCTGCTGGGGATCATGGCCACCTTCGCCAGCCAGTTCATCGGCATCGGCACCCAGATCTACGGCGATGCCAGCAGCCGCGAGCAGCTGATGAGCGATGCCCGCTTCGCCATGGAGCGGCTCAATCGCGAGGTGCGCGATGCGCTGCCGGGCTCCGAGCGGATTGAAGCCCTGGATGGCAGCTGGGATGACAGCGGTCCCTGCCTGCGTTTCTGGCCCATCAGCACCTCCAGCCGCTATCTTGCACTCAACCGGGCCCAGTCCGGCAGCACATCCACCCTGGAGCTGGTGATGGCGACCCCAGCTTCGGCCGTCGATCCCATGAGTCCGGATGCCAATGCGGTCAAGGTAGGGGATCTGATGGTGGTCTTCCCGATGCCGACGTCAGCGGCCGGCTCACTGGCCAATGGCTGTGAATATGGCCGCTGTGTCGCCAGGGTCACCGAGGTGCTGGCGCCGGTATTGGGGGCGCAGACCGTTCGCTATACCAGTGGCGAGACCCTGGCCGGGATCTCGCCCGGCAGCCGGGTCTATTTTGCCAATCAGCAGGTACGCTACTGCGTGGAAGGCAGCACGATGACCCGATCCAGCGCCGTGATCGATGCCCCTGTTGCAGCGGGTGTGCTGATGGCTGAGTCGCTTCGTGCCGGCAACTTCTATCGGGAGGTCTCGGCCTTCAACGCCGAAGGGGAATTTGGTCTGCGGCTGGTGTTCGAGCGCAAAGGAGAAGTTGTCACCTTCAACCACAAGCTGGGGGTATTCAATGTTCCCTGAGCGGCGCCAGAGCAAGAAGATGGGGGGCAGTGCCCTGATGATCGCCCTGTTCGTGATCGTGGTGATGGCCATGCTGGCGGCGGCCATGGGGCGCTTTCTGCTCGACAGCAGCGAGAAAAATACGGTGGAAGTGCGCAGCGTGCGTGCCTTGCTGGCGGCCCAGAGCGGGTTGGAAGTGGCGCTCTATCGGCTGTTCCCCAACCGGACGGCGGCCCAGCCTCAGCCACCTGCGGTGTGTGAGTCGAGCAGAACGATCAGCTTTACCGGCAATCCGGGGCTGGTCGACTGTCAGGCGGTGGTGCAGTGCCGCAGTGTCTCGGCGACCTACAACGGCTTGCTCAGCACGGGTTATCGCCTCCAGAGTGTCGGTACCTGCGGTTTGCGCAATGACCTGACCAGTGCCAGTCCAGACTTCAGGGTGAGCCGCACCCTGATGGTCGAAGCGTATGACGGAGGCTGATGATGAAATGGTTGTGGGCGCTGGCCCTCTTCACTAGCCAGGTCTGGGCGTTCGATCCCATCGATACCGGCTCGCTCTTCCCGGCCGTGGTGCAGGGTCATCATGGCCACAACAACGATGCATGCCACCAGATCAACGGATACCAGCTGATCCAGCTCAACAACGCCAAGATCAATGGTAGCGGCGGGCTGCCACTCAACTTCTGCTCCATCCAGCCGGATCAGAACAACACGCGGCGCTGCGACGATGGTGCTGGCGGCTACAAGGTCTGTACCGTCACTGGCAGTGACATTCGCGGGCTGGCGCTGAACGGCAACAACGCCTTCCCCTCCAACAATGTCAATACGACCCAGACCTGCTCGTCCGGCTCGCAGAGTGCTTCCAGCGCGGCTTATGACACCATGACGGTGGAAAGCTGCACCATGACTTTCCCCAGTCGCAGCACCTATCAGTTCAAAACGCTTACGGTGCGCAACAACGCGACCCTGGTGCTGGGCGAGGGGGATTATTTCATCGACCGCCTGAACCTGGACAACGGCACCATCCGTCTCTCCGGCAGCGGGACCACCCGGATCTTCGTCAACCAGGACGTGAAGCTGGTCAATACGGTCAGCATCAACGCCAACAATCAGGGCAGCCTCATCTGGGTGAACTACAACAACATGGTGATCGACAACAGCACCACGTTTTATGGTTACCTCTATACCGACGGGCTGCTCAACATGAACAACAATGCCACCGTCTATGGCAAGGTGACGGCCGGCTACCTGAAGATGGATGCCCAGTCCAGCATCAATACGGCGGTGCTGCCGCCCATGCTGACCTGTTTTGCCGATGGCTTCGACAGCGCCCAGATCAACCCGGACAGCTGGGTGGTCGCCCAGCGCAACAACAGCACCCTGCCATCGGTGCAGAACGGCCGTCTGCGCCTCACCCAGAACGTGACCGATCAGGCCACTTCGGCCACCTTCCAGCGCCTCTTCCCGGGGGCTGGCAACCTGGTGACGGTCGAATTCGATCAATACGCCTACAAGACTTCCGGCACGAGCGGGGCGGACGGCATGGCGGTGGTGCTCTCGGACGCCACCCTGACGCCGCAACCGGGGGCGTTTGGCGGCCCGCTGGGCTATGGCTACAAGACCGGGATCAGCGGCTTTGCCGGCGGCTGGCTCGGGGTGGGGCTCGACGAGTACGGCAACTATGCCAACGAGGGGGGAAGTACCAACCTGGGGTCGCGGCCGCAGGCGGTCTCCATCCGTGGTTCGGGGTCGGGCACCTCGGGTTACCGTTATCTGACGGGGACGGCCAGCAACCTGAATCCGCCCGTCGACAGCGGAACCAATAGCAATCGTCCCCATCGCTATCGCATCACGGTCGACTCCCGCTCCGCAGGCAACTCGCTGGCCACCGTCGAGCGGGATACCGGCTCGGGGTACAGTACCCTGGTCGGCCCCATCAACATGACGAGCCAGAGCGGTCAGGCGGCGGTGCCGGCCAATTTCCTGCTCTCCCTGACCGGCTCCACCGGTTCGGTGACCAACTTCCATGAGATAGACAACGTGCGGATCTGCGCCCTGCGCTCCAACCCGGTGGGTACCCAGATCGATCACTTCGAATTTGACCACAGTGGCAATGCGCTGACCTGCAACCCGGAAACCCTTACCATCCGGGCCTGCGCCAATCCGGATTGCAGCCAGTTGATCACCGATCAGGTCAGTGCCAGCCTGCTTCCTGCCAGCAGTACCAGTGGTGGCTGGATCGGGGGCAATGTGGTCAGCTTCAGCGGCGGCACCACTACGCTGCAGCTCAGAAACAACACGGCCGGATCGGTTACCGTGGGGGTCAGCGGCTCGACGCCCTCGACCAAACCGCTCAGCACCACCCTCTGCCGGTCGGGCGGCGGGGCGCTCAGCAGCGCCGCCTGTACTCTCACCTTTGCCGACAGTGGCTTCGTCTTTGACGTGCCCGACACCTACTCGAACCAGCCGCAGACAGTGGCCATCAAGGCGGTCAAGAAGAGCGACGTGACCAAGCAGTGCGTGCCGGGTTTTGCCAATCAGAGCAAGAGCGTCAAGTTCTGGAGTAGCTACGTTTTGCCGACCAGCAATAACTACAACAGCAAGATAAGCGTCAACAGCAGTGTGATCGGTACCGATCTGGGCAGCGCTACCCTGGTGCCGCTCGCTTTCGACGCGCAAGGCCAGTCGACCATCACGGTCAAGTATCCGGATGCCGGCAAGGTTCAGCTGGATGCCCGCTACGACGGCACGGGCAGTGAGGCGGGGCTGGTGATGCTCGGTTCGGATCAGTTTGTGGCGCGTCCGGTCGGCTTGTGCATTACGCCCCCGCAAGGCGTCTGCACGGCAGGAAACAGCAGTTGTCCGGTGTTCAAGAAGGCGGGAGATACCTTCCAGATAGACATCAAGGCCATGGCCTGGGAATCGGCCAACGATGGGGATATTTGTGCCGGGAACCAGACCACGCCCAACTTCGTCCTGCCCAATATAGCCCTGGGCAGCACCCTGATGGCGCCAAACCCTGGGACCAATGCAGCGGTGGGAATGGCTACCTATAACCATGTTCCCGCGAGCAACAGCCTCAACAGCGTTACCCAGACGGTGAGCGAGGTGGGGGTATTCCGGATGACGGCGACGCCACCGCTGGCAATGCAGCCAGAGGGAAGCACTGTATCTACGGGTTATTTCGGCTACACCATCCCTCCCGCCAGCAGCGTGCCGGTGGGCCGCTTCGTACCCTGGGACTTTAATCTGGTCAGCGGGACCGTGACCCCCGCCTGTGGCGGTTTCAGCTATATGAGTCAGCCGTTTGGCGTGAAGATGCGTTTGCAGGCTCGCAACAAGCAGGGCGGGGTGACCCTCAATTACCGCGACGCCTTTGCCAGAGGGCTGGTCTATCTGGTCGGTGCCGACAACAAGGACGGCATCGATCGAACCGATCGGATCGGCAGCCTGGCGACCAACTGGCAGGCTGGCGAGGTCATTTTCGATGGCAGCAGCCGGTTTGCCCGTCTGGCAGAGCGGACGCCGTCGCTCACCACGCCGGAAGAGCCCTTTTTCAAGCTGCGATTCGGGTTGCGCGTCATCGATGGTGAAAACCCGTCGATCACGACCCTGACCGGAATGAACATGAACACAGGCGTGTCGGGTGACTGCCAGGTCGGTGTGACCTGCAATGCGAAGCAACTGAGCATCCCGGCAGTGATTGATGACACCATGGTTGCCTACTACGGCAGGGTGCTGGCCGGTACGGATCGTGGCGCCGCCAGCGAGCCGCTGTCGCTCTCCTTGCTGATGCAGTACTACCAGAACGGCGCCTGGAGCCGCAATGAGGCAGATGTGTGCAGCACGCTCTCGCTGGCCAATGACGGCGTGCTCTTTACCGATGATACCCAGCACTATGATGTGGCCAGTGGCGATCTGGTGTTGGGAACGGCGACCAGGATCACGGTGGGGCTGGGAGCCCCTTCGCCAGGGGCCGTCGTAGGGAAGGCCGACAAGGGAGAGTTGCTGTTCCACTTTGGCGCTCCTCAGTTCGCTGTCCGCGTGCCATATCGCATCGTGCTGGAAAAACAACCTCAACAGCCGCGTTGGCTGGCCGATCCGGGGAACCCGAACAGCCTGCTGGGTGAGGCCATTTTCGGCTCCAGCCGGGGTAATGACAGAATTATTTATCGGCGCGAAGTGATGCACTGAGCGGGGAGTTGGGGCGGATCTGTCAACTTCGCCCCCCTATCCCCTTGTTTATTAGCGTTTGTCGGCTTGTGCGGGTGAGTGATGACTCGCATTTTTGTCGCGCCTGATGGGTTGGCGACAGTTTGAGCGCTTGCCGATTGGGGTGGGCATTGGTAAAGTTAGCCGGTTTTCTGCACCTCCAAATTCTTAGGATTTCCCGTAGCCATGTTCAAAAAGCTCAGAGGCGTCTTTTCCAACGATCTGTCGATCGACTTGGGAACTGCCAACACCCTGATCTATGTAAAAGATCAAGGGATCGTCCTTAACGAACCCTCAGTTGTCGCCATTCGCCAAGAGCGCGGGAACGCCAAATCGGTCGCTGCCGTCGGTCATGCCGCCAAGCAGATGCTGGGTCGTACCCCTGGTAACATCTCCGCCATTCGCCCGATGAAAGACGGCGTGATCGCCGATTTCTACGTGACCGAGAAGATGCTGCAGCACTTCATCAAGCAGGTTCACGACAACAACTATTTCCGCCCCAGCCCGCGCGTGCTGGTGTGTGTACCGTGTGGCTCCACTCAGGTTGAGCGTCGCGCCATCAAGGAATCCGCTCTGGGTGCCGGTGCCCGCGAGGTCTACCTGATCGATGAACCCATGGCTGCCGCCATCGGTGCCGGCCTGCCGGTCTCCGAAGCGACCGGTTCCATGGTGGTCGATATCGGTGGTGGTACCACCGAAGTGGCCATCATCTCCCTGAACGGTGTGGTTTACTCCCAGTCCGTCCGTATCGGCGGCGACAAGTTCGACGAAGCCATCATCAGCTACGTGCGCCGCAACTACGGCAGCCTGATCGGGGAAGCCACCGCTGAGCGCATCAAGCACGAGATCGGCTCCGCCTATCCGGGCGAAGAGGTGCGCGAGATCGAAGTACGTGGTCGCAACTTGGCTGAAGGGGTGCCGCGCAGCTTCACCCTCAACTCCAACGAGATCCTGGAAGCGCTGCAAGAACCGCTGTCCGGCATCGTCTCCGCCGTCATGGTGGCGCTGGAGCAGTCTCCGCCCGAGCTGGCCTCCGACATCTCCGAGCGCGGCATGGTACTGACCGGTGGTGGTGCCCTGCTCAAAGATATCGACCGTCTGCTGATGGAAGAGACCGGCATCCCGGTGGTGGTGGCCGAAGATCCGCTGACTTGCGTGGCCCGTGGTGGCGGCAAGGCACTGGAGCTGATCGATATGCACGGTGGCGATCTGTTCCACTACGAATAAGACCCAAAGCCGGCCAGCGTGCCGGCTCTTTTTTGACGACCCATGAAACCCATTTTTGGTAGAGGCCCTTCGCTTCAGTTACGGTTGTTTCTCGCCGTCATCATCTCCATTGCTGCCATCGTAGCGGATTCCCGCTTCGGTGTGTTCAGCCACGTCCGCGTCTACCTCAGTTCGCTCGTCAGTCCGCTGCAATACATGGCCAATGCGCCGGGTATCATGCTCGACACCATGTCGACCCAGGTGCAGACCCGGGCCGGCCTCATCGAGCAGACCAAGCAGCAGGAACAACAGCTGTTCACCCTGCGCTCACGCCTGCTCAAGATGGATCATCTGGAGCACGAGAACCAGCGTCTGCGCGAGCTGCTGGGTTCGCCGGTGCACAAGGAGTCCCGCAAGATGGTGGCCGAGCTGCTGTCGGTGGATTCCGACCCCTTCAGCCATCAGGTGCTGATCAACAAGGGGGCGCTGGACGGTGTCTACAACGGCCAGCCGGTGATCAACGATCAGGGGGTGATCGGTCAGGTGCTGCACGTGGGTTCCACCACCAGCCGGGTGCTGCTCATCACCGACTCCAGTCACGGCATCCCGGTGCGGGTGCTGCGCAATGACTTGCGCGCCATTGCCTCCGGCAGCGGCGAGCTCGACAAGCTGGAGCTGCGCAACCTGCCGCGCAACACCGACGTGCAGGTCGGCGATCTGCTGGTCACCTCGGGCCTTGGCGGCCGCTTCCCGGAAGGTTATCCGGTGGCGACCGTGACCCGCTCCGACTACGTGGAGGGCAAGCCCTTCGCCCAGGTCGAGGCCAAGCCGCTGGTGGCGCTGGACCGCTTGCGCTATCTGCTGCTGCTGTGGACCGACAAGAAACCGGAAGTGCATGACGATGAAGAGGCGCCGACCCCTGCGGTAGCCCCGGCTGCGGCGCCTTCGGCTGCGGGAGCGACGCGCTGATGTTGCAACCCGCCAGCGGCAGGATCTGGATCTGGATCTCGATCCTGCTGGCCCTTAGTCTGTCGATCCTGCCGCTTCCTTTCCAACTCGAACCCTTCCGGCCGGACTGGCTCGCCATGGTGCTCATCTACTGGGCGCTGGCGTTGCCACACCGGACCAACGTCGGCACCGCCTGGGTGGCGGGCCTGCTGCTGGACGTGCTGCTCGGCAGTACCCTCGGCGTACGGGCCATGGCGATGGCCATCACCACCTATCTGGCGGCGTTCCAGTTCCAGAAGATCCGCAACTTCTCCCTCTGGCAACAGGCGCTGATCATCGGCTGCCTCTCGCTGGTGGGCAAGGTGACCATCTTCTGGGCCGAGCACCTGTTCAGCCGCGCCAGCCTCAATTTCGCCTACTTTTGGTCGACCCTGAGCACGATGCTAATATGGCCCTGGGTTTTCCTGGTCTTGCGCAAGGTGCGCCGGCGCTTCAATATCAAGTGAATATGAGTAAAAACAACTCATTGTAACCGTACCCTGGCTCGCGAAGTGATTATGAACAAGCACAACGAACTGCAACTCTATCTCGCCTCGGGCTCGCCCCGCCGTCACGAACTGCTGACCCAGCTGGGCTACCGCTTCGAGGTACTCAGGCTGGATGTGCCGGAACAGCGGGAAGAGGGCGAGAAGCCCCAGGACTATGTCTGCCGGCTGGCCCGCGACAAGGCAACGGCCGGCGTGGCCGCCGCGCCCACGGCGCTGCCAGTGCTGGGCGCCGACACCATAGTGGTGCTGGGTGACCGGGTGCTGGAGAAGCCGTCCGACCTGCTCGACGCCAAGGACATGCTGGAGGCGCTCTCCGGCAAGGTGCATCAGGTGATGACGGCGGTGGCGCTGGCCACCCCGGAGCGCTGCGACGTGCGACTGGTCACCACCAACGTGGCGTTTCGCAAGCTGGATGAGGCCGAGATCGAGGCTTACTGGCGTACCGGTGAACCCTGTGACAAGGCCGGTGCCTATGCGATTCAAGGCATTGCCGGCAAGTTCGTCAGCCGTATCGAGGGGAGCTACAGCGCCGTGGTCGGCCTGCCCCTGCTGGAAACAGACCTGCTGATCAAGCATCATCTGGAACAGCCCCGGTAATCCAACCGCTGCCTTGTTGCGCAGGGCCGGTTCCGCGAACCGCTCGCAGCAAGGCGATCAGAATTTGAAGCCATCACAGGCAAGGCATAGGTCGGTGACATGCACCGGCTGTTTCTTACTGCGTTACTCACCGGGCACGTGCCGGTTTGGCTGCCAGAATTTAAAACTAGAAAGGCAAGGTAACTTATGTCGGTAGAACTGCTGGTAAACGTCACCCCCTCCGAAACCCGGGTTGCCCTGGTCGAGAACGGTCTGCTGCAGGAAGTGCACGTGGAGCGTCAGGCCAAGCGCGGCATCGTGGGCAACATCTACAAAGGCAAGATCAGCCGGGTACTGCCCGGCATGCAGGCGGCTTTCGTCGATATCGGCATGGACAAGGCGGCCTTCCTGCACGCCTCCGACATAGTGCCGCACACCGAGTGCGTGGCGGTGAAGGAGAAAGAGCAGTTCCAGGCCGGCAACATCGCCGAGCTGGTGCGCCAGGGGCAGGACATCATGGTGCAGGTGGTGAAAGATCCGCTGGGCACCAAGGGCGCCCGCCTCACCACCGACATCACCCTGCCGTCCCGCTATCTGGTGTTCATGCCGGGCAGTGCCCACGTCGGCGTCTCCCAGCGCATCGAGTCCGAGGCGGAGCGCGAGCGCCTCAAGCGCACCGTGGCCGGCTATGTGGACGAGCTGGGTGGCTACATCATCCGCACCGCCGCCGAAGGTGTGGGCGAGCAGGAGCTGGAGCAGGATGCCGCTTTCTTGAAGCGCCTGTGGCGCAAGATCCTGGAACGCAAGCAGAAGTATCCCCCCTGCAAGATCCTCTACGAGGATCCCAGCCTGGCCTTTCGGGTGGTGCGCGACTTCGTCGGGGCCGAGCTCGACAAGATCCGGGTCGACTCACGCCAGAGCTTCGATCAGCTCAAGCGCTTCACCGAGGAGTACGTGCCTGAGCTGGCCAACAAGCTGGAGTACTACTCCGGCGAGTCGCCCATCTTCGATCTCTATGACGTGGAGAACGAGATCCAGCGCGCGCTGGAGCGCAAGGTGGAGCTCAAATCCGGCGGCTACCTCATCATCGACCAGACCGAAGCCATGACCACGGTGGACATCAACACCGGGGCCTTCGTCGGCCATCGCAACCTGGAAGAGACCATCTTCAACACCAACGTCGAGGCGACGGCGGCCATCGCCCGCCACCTGCGCCTGCGCAACCTTGGCGGCATCATCATCATCGACTTCATCGACATGCAGTCCGAGGATCATCGCCGGCGGGTGCTGCACAGCCTGGAGCAGGCGCTGTCGAAGGACCGCGCCAAGACCAACGTCAACGGCTTCTCCCAGCTCGGCCTGGTGGAGATGACCCGCAAGCGCACCCGCGAGAGCCTGGAGCACGTGCTCTGCTCCGAGTGTCCCGAGTGCAAGGGACGTGGTCGGGTCAAGACGGTGGAGTCGGTCTGCTTCGAGATCCTGCGGGAGATCATCCGGGTCAACCGGGCCTACGATGCGGATCAGTTCACCGTCTACGCCGCCCCGGCGGTGGCCGACTACCTGCGGGGCGAGGAGTCTCACAGCCTGGCCGAACTGGAAGTGTTCATCGGCAAGCAGGTCAGGGTGGTGAGCGAGCCCCTCTGCGGGCAGGAGCAGTTCGACGTGGTGATGATGTAATTGGTCTATCGCTGGCTGAGTCGGGGCTGGTTGGCCCTCGGGGTCTTCTTCGTGCTGCTGGCCATTCTGGTCAGCCTGGTGCGCTTTGGCGGCCCCTTGCTCAATCAGCACCGGCAGGCGCTGCTCAATACCCTGCTGGCCGACAGCAAGCTGGAGGCCAGCGTCGATCGCATCGGGCTGGACTGGACCCAGCGTGGCCCGGCCCTCGAACTGCAGCAACTGGTGATCGCGCCGAACTCGGATCGCTTCGCCCTGCGGCTTGGCAAGGTGTGGGCCCACCTCGACTTCTGGCGCTCCCTCAACGAACTCAAGCCGGTATTTGGCCAGCTGATCCTGAGCGATGGCGACATCGCGCTGGATCTGGGCCAGCCTGCGGAGCCGGAAAGCGGCAACGGCAGCGACCAGCAGCAGGCCCTGCTGCGCTTTCTGCTGACCCAGCTCTCCACCTTCGATATTCACGACACCCGCCTCAGCCTCACCACGGCACTGGGGGAGGTGCGCGCCCTCGACATCGCCCAGCTGCGCTGGCAGAACCGCGGCAAACGCCATCAGGGGGTCGGCAAGGCCTATCTCATCAACGGGGTGGGCGAGAGCACCCTCGATCTCATCGTCGATGTGGATGCCCCCCAGGTGCGGCTCGATAGGCTCAAGGGCCAGCTCTATCTGGGGGCCCGCCAGCTCGACATCAGCCCCATGCTGGCCCGTACCCACTCAGGAGAGCCCAAGGTGAGCGGCCAGCTCGACTTTCAGCTATGGAGCGAGTTCAAGGCCGGCCAGCTGGGGGATTCGCTGCTGGCGTTTGGCGACAACTATCTGATCTGGCAGGATGAAAAACAGGGTGACCTGCACCGGCTCGGGCTGCAGGGGGGCAAGATCCAGCTGCGCCGGGACGGCAAGGAGTGGCAGTTTGCCAGCCACGACGTCACCTTCAAGCTCGACGGCAAGCCCTGGCTGCACAGCCGGTTGCAGCTCGAGCGGGTCGGCGATCGCATCCAGGGTTATGTACCGGCCATCGATCTGGACCAGATCGCCAACCTGAGCCAGCTGGTGTCGGGGATCTATCCCGAGCTGACCGAGACCCTCAAACGCACCCGCCCGACCGGCAAGATCCAGGATCTGATCCTGCAGGCGGATGCCGGCTGGCAGAGGCTCTCCGTCAGCGGCCAGCTGTCCCACATCCGGGTCAACGCCTGGCACGACGTGCCCGGCGTGCGCGACCTCAACGGTGAGTTCTGGCTCACCCCGACCGGCGGCAGCGCCCGGCTGCAACTGGCAAACGATGCCATAGACCCGGCCCGCCACTTCAAGGAGCCGATCCCGATCGATCGTTTCTCGGCGCGGCTCGACTGGTGGCAGGCCCCGCAGGGCTGGGTGCTCTATGGCCAGGATCTGGTGCTGGACAACCCGGACTTGAGCCTCGCCAGCCGTTTTCGGCTCGATCTGTTCGAGCACCCCTTCCTCGCCCTGACCGGTCGCATCGACGTCAAGAATGCGGCCAACGCCGATCGTTACTATCCGCTGCAGGTGATGGACAAGAGCCTGGTGGATTACCTGAGCGGGGCCATCAAGGGGGGCAAGGCCAAGGGAGCTGACCTGCTCTGGTACGGCGAGTTCCGCGACTTCCCCTACCGCAAGGGCGAGGGCATCTTCCAGGTGGCGGTGCCGCTGCAGCAGGCCTCCTACGAATTCTTCCCCGGTTGGCAACCGCTTACCGACCTGCAGATCGATCTGTTGTTCCAGAACGCCAGCCTCGACATGAACAGCCGCGCCACCCAGCTCGGCAAGGCCAGCTCCGACTCGGTGCACGCCTGGATCCCGGACCTCTATCCGGGGGCCCACCTCTACGTGGATGCCAAGGTTGAGGGCGAGGGCAAGGCCATCAGCGACTACCTGCAGGACTCGCCGCTCGGCGGCTCGGTCGGTCAAGCGCTGCGCGAGGTGGAGATCCGCGGCCCCATGAAGGGGTCGGTGAAGCTGGATATTCCGCTGGATGGCGAGAGCGAGGTCAAGGCCAGCGGCGACGCCCTGTTCAGCAACAACAAGGTGCGGGTCACCAGCCTGGATCTGCCGCTGGAGCAGGTGCAAGGGCGGCTCGAGTATGACAACGAGCAGACCCGCTTCAGCAACCTCAAGGCGAGCCTGTGGAACCAGCCGCTCACCCTCGACTATCAGGGTCGCCAGCAGCCCAATCGCTATCAGGTCGATCTCAAGTTCAAGGGGCAGTGGGACAGCCGCCGCCAGCGTCAGGATATCCCGGCACTGGACATACTCAAGGGGCGCGGCAACTGGGCCGGCAACCTGGGGCTGACCCTGCCAAGCGATCAGCCGTTCAGCTTCCAGCTGGCGCTCGACTCCAACCTGCAGGGCATGGAGCTGGATCTGCCAGCGCCGCTCGCCAAGGCGGCCGGCAGCCGGTTGCCGCTCAAGGTGACCGCCCGTGGCCGCGACGGCAGTGCCGACATCCGCGCCGTGCTGGGGGCCGACGTGGATATGCAGAGCCGGCTGGTGTACGGCGACGGCGTACCCTACCTCAGCCGGGTACGGGTGGACGTGGGGCAGCCCGGCGCCCGGGTGATGCGCGACCGGCCCATGCTGCTTGCCATCAACCAGCAGCAGGCCGACGTGGCCGGCTGGCTGGCCCGTCTCAAGCAGTGGCTACCGGCCAGTACGGCGCCGAGCGGCAATGCGGTGGTGGGCCCCTCTTTCTTGCCGCAGGAGTGGTGGGTGGACGGCCGCCTGGCCCGCGCCGACATCGGCAGCGCCAACCTCAAGGCGGTGCACTTCACCGTGGGGCCGGTCAATCAGGCCACCGAGGTGATGATCGACAGCCCGGACGTGATGGGGGTGGTGCGCCTGCCGGTGTCCGAGCGTCAGCCCATCGACGCGAAATTTGCCCGCATCCACTGGTCCGGCAAGAGTTCGGATCTGAGCCCGGATCCCGATGCCAGACAGGACAGAGCCATCATGGATGCCATCCCCTGGCTCACCTTCAGCTGCGTGGACTGCCGCTTCGGCGAATTGCCGCTGGGTGAGGTGAAGGGGGAGCTGATCCCGGGAGCCGACAAGCTGAGCCTCAAGGGGCTGGAGATGCGGCTGGCGGGCAGCCAGCTGAACGGCAGCGCCGAGTGGCTGGCCGGAGCGGACGGCATGCAGACCCGCGCCCGCGCCCACATCAGCAGCAACAACAGCGAGCTGCTGCTCAAGCGGCTCGGCTACACCCCGCCCATCGGCGATGCGCCCGGCAAGATGGCGCTGGATCTGAGCTGGCGCGACGTACCCTACCGGCCCAACGTGCCGACCCTGAGCGGCACCGCCGACTATCAGCTGGAAGGTGGCACCCTGCGCGAGGTCAACGACAAGGGGGCGCGACTGCTCTCCCTGCTCAGCCTGGATTCATTGCTGCGCAAGCTGCGCCTCGATTTTCGCGACGTGTTCGACAAGGGCTTCTACTTCGAATCCATGTCGGCCTCCGCCAAGATCAAGCAGGGGGTGGTGGACAACCGCGACTTCTACATGAAGGGGGCGGCCGGCAACCTGCGCGGCGAGGGCATCGCCGATCTGGTGCGCTGGCGGCTCGACTACGAGCTGAGCTTCTCCCCCAACCTGGGCGGTACCCTGCCGGTGGTGGCCGCTTTCTCGCTGACCCCTATCACCGGGCTCTATGTGCTGGCGCTCTCCAAACTGCTGGAGCCGGTGGTGGACGTGGTCACCCGCATCGATTTCCGGGTCTCCGGCCCGCTCGACGATCCCAAACTGATCGAGGCGGGACGGGATCGGGCCCGTATCAAGCTCAACCAGCAGCAGAAGGAGGCGGTCGATGCGGTGGCCCCCAACCTGCCGACGCAGGAGGTGACCCCCTTCCTGCTGACCCCCAAACACGCGGGGCCCGCCCAGCGCTGAACGAACGGCCCGGCACCATCACAAGGAGTGAGCCATGATCCGACATATCCTGCTGATCGCCTTCAAGCCGGGCACCCAGCCCGCACAGATAGACGCGGTGCGCGCAGCCTTTCTCGCCATCCCCCATCAGGTCAGCGGCGTGCTGGCGGTGGAGTGGGGGCGGGATGACAGCCCGGAGGGACGGGCCGAGGGCTTCACCCACAGCGTGCTGATGACCTTTGCCGACGAGGCGGCCCGCCAGCGCTATCTGCCCCACCCGGATCACGATGCCCTCAAGGCCATCTTCCGCCCGGTGCTGGAACGTATCATAGTGCTGGATTACACCCTGCAGGCCGGCGATGCGGCCAGCATCTGACGGTGGCAACAACGACAAGGAGCGTCTCATGTGGTTAGCCGCAATACAGCTGGTATCGGGCCGTCGTTGGCAGGATAACCGGGAGCAGATCGCCGCCGAGCTGGCCCTGTTGCCGAGTGAGCGGCCACTGCTGGTGCTGCTGCCGGAGAATTTCGCCCTGTTTGGTGAGCGGCAGGGTTATCTGGACGGGGCCGAGAGCATAGGTGAGGGCCCGATCCAGCAGCAACTGGCCGAATGGGCCCGTGACTACGGCATCTGGCTGGTGGCGGGGGCCATGCCGACCACCATCGCCGGTTCCGACCATATCCACACCAGTACCCTGGTGTTCGATCCCAGCGGCGAGCGCAAGGGCCACTACCACAAGATCCACCTGTTCGATGTGGACGTGGCGGACAATCACGGCCGCTACCGGGAGTCGGAAACCTTCAGCCCCGGCGAGGAGCCTGTGCTGGTGGACTCCCCGTTTGGTCCCCTCGGCCTCTCGATCTGTTATGATCTGCGCTTTCCCGAGCTGTACCGCAGGCTGGCCCGCGCCGGCGCCCGCGTGTTGCTGGTGCCTGCCGCCTTCACCGCCGTGACCGGCGAGGCGCACTGGGAGCCGCTGCTGCGGGCCCGCGCCATCGAGAACCAGTGTTACCTGGTGGCCGCCAATCAGGGCGGCACCCATGAGACGGGGCGCCAGACCTGGGGTCACAGCATGGTGATCGACCCCTGGGGTCGGGTGCTGGCCAGCCTGGACAGCGGGCGCGGCACCGTGCTGGCACCGCTGGACCCCGGTCTTGTCGACGAACTGCAACGCACCATGCCGGTGCTGGGCCATGCCCGTCTGCTATGAACATGTGCAGGTTCGATTCGCCCTGTGGCGGGGGAGTCGGACGCTTGCAAACCCGATGGTGGGTTGGACGTCCGCTGACGTTTCGCCAAGCGAACCCACGGTCTGGGATTTAACCGTTACGACATCTCGCATCGAGAGTGGAGAGAAAGATTGAGTCTATTGAGCCAGGTTAGTGCCTCCCTGTTGGCCCCCCACGACCTCGACGAAGGGCGGCTGCAGCAGCTGCTCGGCAGCCTGATGAGCCATCAGGTGGAGTTCGGCGACCTCTATTTCCAGCGCAGCTGGCACGAGTCCTGGATGCTGGAGGACGGCATCGTCAAGGATGGCAGCTACAACATCGATCAGGGGGTGGGGGTGCGCGCCGTCAGCGGCGAGAAGACCGGCTTCGCTTATTCGGACGAGCTGAGCCTGCTGGCGCTGCAACAGTCGGTGACCGCCGCCCGTGGCATCGCGGCTGCCGGTGCGCAGGGCAAGGTGAAGGCGTGGGCTCGCACCGAAGCCAACCTGCTCTACCCGGCGCTGGATCCGCTGCAGACCCTCGACAAGCAGCAGAAGATCGCCCTGCTGGAGCAGATGGACAAGTTCGCCAGAAGTCTGGATCCCGCCATCAATCAGGTGATGGCCTCCATCAGCGGCGTCTATGAAGAGGTGCTGGTGGCCGCGACCGACGGCACCCTGGCCGCCGACGTGCGCCCGCTGGTGCGCCTCTCGGTGACCGTCATCGCCGAAAAAGGCGATCGTCGCGAACGCGGCAGTGCCGGTGGCGGTGGCCGCTTCGGCTACGACTATTTCCTCGAGCTGGACGGACTGGAGAGCCGGGCGTTTGGCTATGTGCGCGAGGCGGTGCGTCAGGCGCTGGTCAACCTCGACGCCATCGACGCGCCGGCCGGCACCATGCCGGTGGTGCTCGGTGCCGGCTGGCCCGGCGTGCTGCTGCACGAGGCGGTGGGCCACGGTCTGGAGGGGGATTTCAACCGCAAGGGCTCCTCTGCCTTTGCCGGTCGCATCGGTGAGCAGGTGGCCTCCAAACACTGCACCATCGTGGATGATGGCACCCTGCCAGGTCGGCGCGGCTCCGTCTCCATCGACGACGAGGGAACACCGGGTGGCTACAACGTGCTGATCGAGAACGGCATCCTCAAGGGTTACCTGCAGGACAAGCAGAATGCCCGTCTGATGGGCGTGCCGCTCACCGGCAATGGCCGCCGCGAATCCTACGCCGCCCTGCCGATGCCGCGCATGACCAACACCTACATGCTGGCGGGTCAGTATGATCCGGCCGAGATCATCGCCTCGGTGAAGAAGGGGATCTACGCCCCCAACTTCGGCGGCGGTCAGGTGGACATCACCTCCGGCAAGTTCGTCTTCTCCGCCTCCGAGGCCTACCTCATCGAGGATGGCAAGATCACCGCGCCCATCAAGGGGGCGACCCTGATCGGCAACGGCCCCGAGGCGATGAGCCAGGTTTCCATGGTGGGCAAGGATCTCGCGCTGGATCGCGGGGTCGGGGTCTGTGGCAAGGAGGGGCAGAGCGTGCCGGTCGGTGTCGGCCAGCCCACCCTCAAGCTGGATCAGCTCACCGTGGGCGGCACCCAGTAAGGGCGCCGCAGAACAAGCAGCAGAGAGAACCCATGCTTACCCTGTCGAAAATTTCCAATATCCGCAGTCAGCTCTCCCCCAGCGAGCTCAAGATCGCCGATTACATCCTGGCGTGCCCGGAGCAGGTGACCCACTTCTCCTCCCAGGAGCTGGCCCAGCAGGCTGACGTCAGCCAGTCGAGCATAGTGAACCTGAGATCGGTTTAAGCCAGCATTATCACGGCTTGCTCTTCGGATGTAAGATTCAAGGCTGGCTTGTTGTCTTTGTGGCAGTACGCGATCAGCCCTCCAAGCAGATTCAACATAAATCCATGCATACTCCTGTGCCGTGAATGCTCTATCTGCGAGATGTTTTTCAGCTGGTCATTGATTGTTTCAATGATGAACCTTTTGGATAGCATTGCCCTGTCAAAAAGCGAATGGACCTTTGGTTTCATATTCTTACGGTGCCCCGTTATCAATGTCACTCCCTTGGCTGCCAGCTCATCTGATAACGCTTGACTGATATATCCTTTATCGCCGTATAACCGGTCCGGTAAACAGGCTGCTAATTCCCTGACCGGTGCCCGGTCATCGACATTTGCTGGTGTCAGCTTGGCGGCAACCAGTCCGCCCATGTGATTCACAATGAGGTGTAATTTGAATCCATAAAACCAGCCCATTGTTCCCTTGCCTCGCTTTGCGACACCATCGAATACCTTGTGCCGGGGAATCCGCAGGTTATGACAGACCTTGATGCTGGTCGAATCAACAAATTCTATCCCGGTTGGGGTTGCCTTCAGCTGGGTGAAATAGGCACAGAGCGGGACCAATACGGATGGCATCATCTCGAGGAACCGGGTGTAACTGAGCAATTGAGGAAAATCCTGCATGTGATAGCGCCGGAGCAAACCGTTGTAGAAGTTTTTGAAATCCCGGTGGTGTGACATGTGGAAAGCAATGATGATGCACATTATCTCACTCGCGCTCATGCGCCCGGTACGCTGGCGTTGACGCTGACCGCTAACCAACAATTGCTGGTGCCATTGAGGCATAAATACGGCACAAAAATCATCAACATCACAGAAGAGTTCCAATAACTTGTCCATGCCCGTTCCTTTGTGGTCAGTGTCTTTGTCACTGCAGGATCAGATCTTGGAACGGGCATTGAGTTCATTTTTTACGCCGTTTTTTATCCCGAGTTCAGGTTAGTGAAGTTCACCCAGAAGATCGGGTTCAAGGGCTTCACCGCCTTCAAGCTGGCGGTCAGCGAGGATCTGGGGCGCAAGCACGCCATCAAGACCGACAACGTAGGGGATCTCTACAACGGCATCGGCCGCGACGACGATCTGGAGACCATGGCCAAGAAGCTGGCCCAGGAGAAGATCAACTCCATCGTGGAGACCACCCAGGCCCTCGACAACGCCACTTTGGCGCGGGTGCTTGACGTCATCAACCAGGCTGGCCGGGTCCAGCTGGTGGGGATCGGCGGCTCGGCGTTGACCGCCAAGGATCTCTGGTACAAGCTGCTCAAGATCGGGGTCACCACCCTGTTCGCCCAGGACAGCCACGTGCAGATCTCCATCGCCCAGACCCTGGGACCGGGGGACGTCCAGCTGGTGGTCTCCTATTCCGGCGCCAGTCGGGACGTGCTGGCGGCGGCCGAGCTGGCCAAGCGCAACGGCGCCACCCTGATCGCGGTCACCTCGTTTCGCAACACCCCTCTGCGGCAGATGGCCGACATGGTGCTGGACACGGTGGCCGACGAGAACGAGCTGCGCATCTCCTCCAT
The DNA here is from genome assembly GCF_049860615.1 of Aeromonas sp. FL131. Taxonomy (NCBI): domain Bacteria; kingdom Pseudomonadati; phylum Pseudomonadota; class Gammaproteobacteria; order Aeromonadales; family Aeromonadaceae; genus Aeromonas; species Aeromonas sp. FL131. The sequence continues at coordinate 4,006,682 of NZ_CP187595.1, read as the reverse complement.
CTCGTCGCGCACCGCCCAGAACACCATCACCGATATCCTGTTCCTCGGCCTGGTGCAGCGCCGTGACGAGGCCTGGGCGCTGATCGACGGCACCCGGGGTGCCATCGACCGGCTCAACAAGGAGTGACGCGGGCCCGGCTGCAACAGACGCCAAGACCTGCCGAGAGAAAAAACCACCCGCCTGCGGGTGGTTTTTTTATGGGCCAGTGCCGGCTCAGAGGGCGAGGGCCCAGCGCAGGAAGGCCTTGCGCTGGGCCTCGTCGGCGGCGAGGTAGCGCCGTTGCAGCTCAGGATCGACGGGCACGGCGCCCGGGGTGACTGCGGGCAGCACGGGCGTGACGTCTGGCAGGGCGGTGGCTGCGCTGGCCGACCCGTCGTAACGGGCCAGCAGTGCCTGATAGTCGGTCAGCAGGCTGTCCTGGCTGCGTGGCAGGGCGGTGGCCAGCAAGGGACGGGTACCGTCAACGGTCGCCAGCTGCAGTGCCGGGCTGGCCGCAAAGCGGCGAATGGCCTGCGGCGTGGGCAGCGGCGGGGTGACCAGCCGCAGGGTGCCGCTGGCCGGCAGAGTCAGGGTCAGCAGCAGCGGGGCGGAGCGTACGCGCCCCTGGCTCTCGTTGGTGGAGCCGGGATCGAGCGGGCTGTCGAAGCGTACCAGCAGCCGGGTCTCACCGGCGGGCAGCGTGAGGGCTCGCTCGAAGGGGGAGGCCTTGCCCCGGGATGAGGCCAGCAGGGTGAGGTTGTCTGCCAGCTCCAGCTGGGCTGCCTGGATCGGCAGGGTCAGCAACAGCAGCAGGGTGGTGAGCAGTGGGAGGCGGATCATGGGGGGCTCCAGCAGAAAGCAAAAAGCCGGCCGACTGGCCGGCAGGGGATCAGAACTCGTAGCGCAGGCCGAGGTGGTAGAAATCCTCGCTGTTGCTGCTGCCGCCAAAACTGGTGACCGTGCTGCCGGCCAGCCCGTCTTCACCGCCCCGGAACACGTAGGCGCTGTAGAGGGAGGAGCGCGGAGTGAGCTTGTACTGCAGCTCCAGGGTGGTGTCGCGCAGGCTCATGCCGTCCCCCCCGTCGTTGTCGAGGTGGCGGTAGCCGGCGCGGGCGGCCCACTTCTGGTTGATATCGTAGACGGCGGTCAGCTCCCACACCTTGTCTTCGCTGTCCGCCTGGCCGTTGCGATAGCTCACCTGATCCCTGGCATAGAGGGCGCCCAGCATCAGCGGGCCCAGGGTGTAGCGGGTGCCGATGCCGCTGAAGCGGTACTCGTCGGCGTTGGGGTCGACCTTGCTGGCCCCGGTCTGGGCCGCCTTGCTCCGCTGGTAGGCGATGACCGGCGCCAGCTTGCCCGCCGCCCCGAGATCGAAGGTGTAGCGCAGTGCGCCGTTGTAGCCGTAGTCGAGATCCGAGGTGCCGTTGCCGAGGATGTAGGCCAGCGACAAGTCCAGATTGCCGAGGGTGTTCTGGTATTGCAGGGTGCCGTCCTGACGGAACACCTGTACCGCGGTGGAGTCCACCTTGCTGGCCTGGCGCGCCATGGAGACATCGGAGGCGGCAAACACGTCGCCGATGTCGGTGAACATGATGAGCCCGGAGGAGACCCGGCCACCGGTCAGCTTGCCCCATTGGCCGCCATCGAGCCCGGCCCAGACGTAACGGGCGGTGAGATCGCTGCTGTTCTTCTGCACGTTGTTGGCGTATTCGGCGGCGTTGACCTGGTACTGGGCCATGCCGATCACGGCCACCTGCTCGTTGACGGTCTGGCGGGCGGTGAAGCCGATACGGCCGTCGAAGTCGCCCTGATCGTTGCCGCTCTTCTTGTCCGAGATGTTGAAGCCGAGGCGACCGTAGAGATCGACGTTGGAGCCGTCATCGGCCTGATAGATGACGGCGGCCTGCGCCGTACCGACGGCAAGCAGGGCAGGAATGGCCAGGGCAAGCATGGACTGTTTCATTGTTGTCTTTCCTGTGTGGGCTCTGTGCCAGAGCCGGGGTGAGTTTGGCCGTGACCCCGATTGCTCGGGGCCAGACCTTGGCGATGAATCCGGAGGGGGATTAACTCAGATCGACGTTCTTGCAGCCGAACATCAGGGTGATGAGGTAGCCGCCGAGGTAGGCGACGGCGAGGCCGGCGGCGTAGACCAGCATGCCGGGGAAGATCCCCTGGGCCGAGGTCATCAGCGGCAGCGCGACGATGCCGGAGGGGCCGAACACGGTATTGAGACCGACCGGCAGGCCCAGCCAGGAGATGAGGCCGACCAGGAAGCCGCCGAGGGCGCCGCCGCAGCAGGCGGTGATGAAGGGTTTGACCCGCGGCAGGGTGACGCCGTAGATGAGCGGCTCGCCGACCCCCAGGATGCCGGGAATGATGGTGCCCTTGACCTGGGTGCGCAGCAGGGAGTCCTTGCCGGCGCGGCTGTAGAGCGCCAGGGCGGCGCCGACCTGGCCGGCCCCTGCCAGCGCCAGGATGGGGAACAGGGAGTTGAAGCCCTGGGCATCCATCAGCGCGAAGTAGACGGGCACGAACCCCTGGTGGATGCCGAACATCACCGAGATGAGGAACAGGCCGGCCAGGATGGCGGTGCCGAACGGATTGCCGTTGAGGTGGATGAAGAGCCAGGACATGCCGTTGTAGAGCTGCACGCCGAGGGGCATGATCAGGACGAAGGTGACGGCCCCCATGATCAGCAAGGTGATGCCGGAGGTGAGGATCATGTCGAGGCTGTCGGGTATGAAGCGGCGTACCTGACGCTCCACCGAGGCGCCGATGATACAGGCGATCAGCACCCCGATGATGTTGCCGCGCGGATCTATCTGGTGGCCGAAGAAGTCGCTGACCCCGGCATAGATGCCGCTGGTGGCCTGCGGGTCATAGCCCATGACGAACAGCGAGGCGAGGATGGCACCATTGACCCCGGAGCCACCGAACGCCTTCTGGGCGTTGTAGCCGATGAGGATGCTGAGGAAGCTGAACAAGCCCTTGCTGAACAGCTTCATGTAGCCGACGAATTCGGCCAGCATGCCGCCCGCCTGCTGGCCTTCCAGCAGCAGGGTCTGCTCGATCAGGGTGGCGAAGCCGAGCAGCAGGCCGGCGGCGATGAAGCCGGGGATCAGCGGAGTGAAGATGGTGGCAAACTTGGCCAGGAAGCGGTGGGCCGCACTGGTCTGTTTCTGCTTCAGCGCCTGTTTCTTGGCGGCGGCGATCTCGCCCAGATCGGCGGATTGGGCGGCTGGCGCCTCCAGTGCGCCGAGCCCCGCGCTCAGCATGCCGTTCATCAGCTCGCAGGCGGTCTGGGCCTTGCCCGGCCCCAGCACGATCTGGAACTGGTCGTCGCTCTCGATGACCCCCATCACGCCGGCGATGCGTTTGATGGTATCCCGGTCGGCATGCAGGCTGTCGGCCAGGCTTAGCCGCAGCCGGGTCATGCAGTGGCCGCAGTGGGTGATGTTGTCGCGACCACCGATGGCCTGGATGAGCTGGCCAACCATGGTGTCAGTTATTTTTGCCATAAAGAACCCAGTCAGTCTGTTGTGTCATGAGGGTGCCTGGGCACCCCGTTCTTGTTGTGGTATTGCCGTCCCTGGCCCGGCCAATGTGCGGTTGGCCGATCAGTGGGTGCACTGGCTGATGAAGCCATTGCTGCTCTGCAGACGGGTGCGGGCTTCGTCGGCCGTGAGTCCCGCCAGGATCATCACGATGGCGGTCTTGCAGTGGTTGTCCGCCTGCGCCAGCGCCCGCTCCGCCACGGCGCGCTCACAGTCGGTGGCCTCCATCACGATGCGTTTTTGCCGCTCCACCAGCTTGGCGTTGGTGGCTTCCACGTCCACCATCAGGTTGCCGTAGACCTTGCCGGTGCGGATCATGGCTCCGGTGGAGAGCATGTTGAGGATCAGCTTCTGCGCCGTGCCCGCCTTCATGCGGGAAGAGCCGGTGACGATCTCGGGGCCGACCACCGCCACCATGCTGATGTCGGCCGCCTGGGCCAGCGGGCTGCCCGGGTTGCAGCTGATGCTGCAGACCGTGGCGCCTACCGCTCTGGCGTGGGCCATGGCGCCCAGTACGTAGGGGGTTCTGCCGCTGGCGGCGATGCCTACCAGCACGTCGTTGGCACAGAACTGGATGTTTTTCAGATCCTGGGCGCCGAGTTCGGCGTCATCTTCGGCGTTTTCGACCGCCTGCAAGATGGCCTTGTGGCCGCCGGCAATCAGGCCGACCACCTGCTCGGCAGAGACGCCGTAGGTCGGCGGGCATTCGCTGGCATCCAGGATACCGAGCCGGCCCGAGGTGCCGGCGCCGATGTAGACCAGCCGGCCTCCCTTGCCGAACGCTGCCGCGATGGCATCGACCGCCCGGGTGATCTCGGGCAGCAACTGGCTGACCGCCAGCGCGACCTGCTGATCCTCCTGATTGATGACGCGCAGCATCTCCAGGGTCGGCAACTGGTCGATCTCGACGCTGGCCGGGTTGCGGGTCTCGGTAATCATGCTTGATAGGTCAATGGTCATCGTTTCCTCTGCTTAAGGTCATCGCCACTCCCGGCGTAAAACATCCCTCTTGATGACAGGCATGATTATCGATTTTTGATTTCTATGATGAGATCAATGTCGCATAATTAATTATTCCATTTATTTTTGTTTTTAAGTTATTAAAATTCCTACACGGTGACATTAATGGGGGAGCTGGGTGGTGCCGATTGCGCAAGGGAGGGGAGGCGTGAGCGTCAGCCAATAAAAAGCCCCGGCAAAGGCCGGGGCTGTATGCGGAGCTGACTGGATCAGTTGACCGAGATGGCGCGGGCGTCGATGTAGTAGCGAGCCTTGCCCTGAGGATCGATCAGGATCCTGGCGACCAGCTGCTCTTGCCGCCGGTGTTCCCAGAGTTGCTCTATCCTGGCCAGCACCGGGCCGGGAATGCCGATCATGTTCAGGTACTCTTGAAACAGGCTGTGGCTGCCAATTTCGGTCAGCATTTTGGTCATCTGCATGCTCTTCATGAAGTGGGGGGTATTCGCCGACAAGATAGCCGTCGGCGACTGAATGTCGGCTGTATGAAAAATAAACAGATTGGTGGGGAGGGATGACCGGCAACAAAAAGCCCCGGCAAGGGCCGGGGCTGTAGATACGGGGCTCGGTCAGTTGACCGAAATGGCGCGGGCGTCGATGAAGAAGCGCGCGTTGCCTTGTTGATCGACCCTGATCTGGGCAACCAGACGATCGCTCTGCTTGTACTCCCAGCGGCTCTTGATCCGGGTCAGAGCGGGGCTGGCGGCACCGACCACGTTCAGATATTCATGAAACAGGCTGTAGCTTCCAATCTCGGTCAGCATCTTTTCCATTTGCACATCTCCTGAAGTGAGTGGGTGTCCATCCATAAACCTACCAAGCACTCTCTGAATCGAATCTGTATGAAAAACACACTAACTCATTTATGTGTCAACAACATGATCAGGCGCAAGATCAGCGACGATTCCTGCGCTTTTATGACACCGTTTTCAGTCAGGGCTGGCGCGGGTCCGGCAATTGATCAAGGGCACCGGATACGTGTGGCAACGCGGGTGCTGTTTGTGCCGCCGGCGCACCGTGGAACACAGGATCCTGCGCCACTTCCTTGATGCCGTTGATGCAGAACTGCATACCCATGCAGACCAGCAAGAAGCCCATGATCCGGGTCATGGCGTCGATGCCGGTGGTGCCGAGGATCTTGCAGACCGGATCCGCCAGCTTGAGTACCCCCCAGCTGAGCAGGCTCATCAGGGCGAAGGCGGTGACCATGGCGGCATAGATGGTGAAGCGGTTGTATTCGTCCGGCAGCTCGGCGATCTGGGCGGCGCCGCTGATCACCAGCGCCATGGTGCCCGGCCCGCACATGCTGGGCATGGTGAGCGGCACGAAGGCGATGCTCTGGTTGATGTCGACCCCGGCCGCCTGGCTCGGTGCCGGGAACAGCATGCGAAAGCCGATGAAGGCGATGATGAGGCCGCCGGCCAGGCGCAGGCCGGGAATGGAGATCCCGAACAGATCCAGGATGGAGGAGCCGATGAAGAAGCTGACGCAGAGGGTGCAGAACAGATAGATGGCGGCCAGGTTGATCTGGCGGCGCACGTGCTCGCGCGACATGCCCTTGCTCAGCCCCAGCAACAGGGTGGCGGTGGTGGGCGGGTTGACCATGGGCAGCAGCGCCAGCAAGGCGAGAAATACGACCTGAAAGAACATCATGAACCTCGGATGACTAGGGTGGAGGAGTGTCCCGGGCCGTCGAGGGGCCCGAGAGGGAGGCTATCTTATGTCGGCCGGGCTGAACACCAGCCATATGAAAAAAGCCCCGCACTGGCGGGGCTCGGAATGGTTCAGGCGGCCTGCGGCGCGCTCTGGCGCTGGCTGCGCTGCTGCAGCCAGAGCAGCAGGCCGAGCACGAAGCCGAGCGCAGCCAGGCTGACCACGTAGTGGGAGGGGGCCAGCACGTCCTCCTTCATCCAGAGCGTGACCAGCATGGGCGTCAGGCCGCCGAAGATGGCGTAGGCCACGTTGTAGGAGAACGACAGCCCGGAGAAGCGCACCACCGCCGGGAAGGCGTTGACCATGACGTAGGGCACGGCACCGACGATCCCCACCGAGAAACCGGCCAGCGCATAGAGTGGTACCAGCTGGCTGGTGTCGGTCGCCAGCCCGTGATAGAAGGCGTAGCTGGTGCCGGCCAGCAGCAAGGAGCCCAGCATGAAGGTGGGACCGCTGCCGAGGGCGTCGATCAGCCGGCCATAGACGATGCAGCCGAAGGTGAGCGCCAGAATGGCCAGCGAGTTGGCGGTCAGCGCATCGGCCGGGCTGATGCCGTGCACCTTCTGCAGGTAGGTGGGGGTCATCAGGATCACCACCACTATGCCGGCGGAGAGCAGCCAGGTGAGCAGCATGGAGACCACGACGCTGCCCTTGTGGCTGCGCAGCACCGTCTTGAGCGGCAGCTCTTCCGCCAGCGCCTTGTTGGCCTGCATCTCGGCAAAGACCGGGGTCTCGTGCAGCCAGCGGCGCAGGTACATGGCGACGATGCCGAACGCCCCACCGAGCACGAAGGCCAGCCGCCAACCCCAGCCGCTCACCTCGCTCGGGCTCATGCCGCGGTTGATGGCGGTGGCCACCAGGGAGCCGAGCAGGATGCCGGCCGTCAACCCGGCGGTGAGGGTGCCGCAGGCGACACCGACCCGGCGGGCGGGCACGTGTTCTGCCACGAACACCCAGGCACCGGGCACTTCACCGCCGATGGCGGCTCCCTGCAGGATCCGCAACAGCAGCAACAGCAGGGGCGCGGCGATGCCGAGGGTGGCGTAGGTGGGCAGCAGACCGATCAGCAGGGTCGGCAGCGCCATCAGCAATATGCTGAGGGTGAACATCCGCTTGCGGCCGATGAGATCGCCGAAGTGGGCCATGATGATGCCGCCCAGCGGGCGGGCCAGATAGCCGGCGGCGAAGATGCCGAAGGTCTGGAACTGGCGCAGCCACTCGGGAATGTCGGCCGGGAAGAACAGCTCGCCGATCACCACGGCGAAGAAGACGAAGATGATAAAGTCGTAAAACTCGAGGGCGCCGCCGAGGGCGGCCAGGCTCAGGGTTTTGTAATCCTGTCGGTTGAGGGGACGGCTGTGGTCGTAAGCTGGTGTGACTGTGGTCATATCCTTATGTTTCCCATCGTTTTTTTAGTTATTGTTCCCCCATCCTTGCAGGGGGCACGCTCATTACCGAGGGTATGCTTTTGCATCCCGTGATGTAAATCGCACAATTCGCAACACTGTCTTGCAGCTTTTTGGTGCAGTGAGACGGAGCGACACGCTCAAGCGCCGGGCTCGTCTGCCGGGGCGAATAATCAGGACGATGGCCGGCGCCTTGTCGGCTCCGACCTCAAGATAGCTGGAGAAATCATATGAAGACCAAGGTGCTGCTCTCCTGGAGCAGCGGCAAGGACAGCGCCTGGGCGCTGCACGCACTGCGGCAGGATCCGGCCATCGAGGTGGTGGGACTGTTCACCACCCTCAACCAGGCGTTCGAACGGGTGGCCATGCACGGAGTACGCAAGCAGTTGCTGCTGGCGCAGGCCGAGTGCGTGGGCTTGCCGCTGACCACCATCGACCTGCCCTGGCCTTGCAGCAATGAAGATTACGCCCGCATCATGACCGACTTCATCGCGGACGTGGTGGCGCAGGGGATCCGCCACATGGCGTTTGGCGATCTCTTCCTCGAGGATGTGCGCGCCTATCGGGAGCAGCAGCTGGCGGGGACCGGGATCACGCCCTTGTTTCCGCTGTGGGGCAGCAAGACCGACGAGCTGGCAGGTGAAATGATGGCGGCAGGGCTCAGGGCCAGGATCAGCACCCTGGATCCACGCAAGCTGCCTGCCACCCTCGGCGGGCATGAGTTTGATGCGGCCTTGCTGGCGGCCCTGCCTGACGGAGTGGATCCGTGCGGTGAGAATGGCGAGTTTCATACCCTGGCCTGGGATGGTCCCATGTTCCGCCAACCGCTGACCATTCGGGTGGGGGAAACGGTAGAGCGGGACGGCTTCGTCTTCACCGACCTGCTGCCCGCCACCGCCTAGTTGCGGTTGGGCTCCCGCTCGCCCTTGTCGTCGTTGTAACGTAATGCAATCTCGTTGAACTGCTGGTGGATGCGGGCAAAGGCGTCGGTGATGTCGGGGTCGAAGTGATTGCCCCGCCCCGCCAGTATGATGGGCACCACCTCCTGGTGGGACATGGCGGCCTTGTAGCAGCGCTTGCTGATGAGGGCGTCGTACACGTCGGCCAGCGCCATCAAGCGGGCCGAGAGGGGGATCTCGTCACCGATCAGGCCATAGGGATAGCCGGTGCCGTCCCACTTCTCGTGGTGGTAACAGGCGATCTCCTTGGCCAGCCGCAGAAACTCCACCTCTACCCCCAGTGCCTCCTCGGCATGGACGATGGCCTCCTTGCCGAGAATGGAGTGGTGCTTCATCTGGGCAAACTCGTCCGCATCCAGCTTGCCGGGCTTGAGCAGGATCCGGTCCGGCACACCGACCTTGCCGATGTCGTGCAGCGGGGCCGATTTGAACAGCAGATCGATGGTCTTGGGGGTCAGTTCGGCACGAAAACGGGGATGCTCGCAGAGGGTCTCCGCCAGCAGCCGCACATAGTGCTGGGTGCGCAGGATATGGTTGCCGGTCTCGTTATCGCGGGTTTCGGCAAGCGAGGCGAGGGAGTGAATAGTGATGTTCTGGATCAGTTCGTTCTCCCGGGTGCGCCGCTCTACCTCCTGTTCCAGAAAGGCGTTCTGGTCGTGCAGCAGATCCCGCGCCGCTTTCAGCTCCAGATGGTTTCTGACCCGGGCCAGCACGATGGCGGGGGTGATCGGCTTGTGGATGTAGTCGACGGCCCCCAGCGCCAGGCCGTGCGCCTCCGCACTCTCTTCCACCTTGGCGGTCAGGAAGATCACCGGGATCTCCCGCGCCTGCGGCATCTCCTGCAGCGCCTGCATCACCTGATAACCGTCCATCTGGGGCATCACCACGTCGAGCAGGATCAAGTCCACCCGGGTGCCGGCCGAGAGGATCTCCAGCGCCCGCTGGCCGCTGATGGCGACCTTGACCCGGTAGTGGGGGCTGAGCAGGGCGCTGAGCAGGGAGAGGTTTTCCGGTGTGTCATCGACCACCAGCAGGGTGGGTTTGGTATCGGGATCCAGCAAGTTGAGCATGATGGTGGCCTCACTCTTGGTTGAACAGATCGGGTCTGAGGGCCCGGACTTGTTGCAGATGTGCCAGGGCATCGGCGAAACGAAAACGGGTCATGGCATCGTGCATGGCCGGTGCCGCCTCGCCCAGCAGGGGGGCGAGCCTGGCCTGATTGCGCTGGAACAGGATGAAGGCTTCCGCATCGTCTTCCAGCAGCAGCCCGGTCAGCTGGTGCAGCAGGGGCGCCAGCTCGGCGGGGGTAGCCTCCGGCAAGCCGGGGGCGGCAGGGGCCGGCAGCAGCGTCAGCAGGCCGGCGGCCAGTTGCTGCTGCTGTTGCAGCCCCAGTTCGGCCAGTGGCAGCAGGCTGGCGGTGTCGTCTCCCCGGGCGAGGGCGCTCTCCAGCCGGGCCGAGACCTCTTGCAGCGACCCGGCCCCCAGCGTTGCGGCTATGCCCTTGAGGGTATGAGCCTGTCGATGCGCTTCTTCCCGGTCATTGGTCTGCAGGGCGGCCAGCAGGCTTTCCATCGGCTGGCTACCCTGGCGGGCGAAACGTTGCAGCAGATCCCGATACCACTCCCAGTTGTGCATCAAGCGTTGCAGGGCGGTTTCGGCGTTGAGGCCGAGTGCCCGCAGCTGTGGCAGCAAGGCGGTGGCGGGGGATGCGCGCGAGGCAGTGAGTCTGCTGCTGACCTCGCGGCTGAAGGAGGTTGCCCAGCGCTGCAGGGCCGCATACAGCCTGTCGGGGTCGATGGGCTTGGCGATGTGATCGTCCATCCCGGCCGCGAGGCAGCGTTCGCGATCACCGGCCATGACGTTGGCCGTCATCGCCAGGATCGGGGTGTGTTGTCCGACGTCTTCCCGCTCGCGCAACAGCCGGGTGGCAGCCAGGCCATCCATCACCGGCATCTGCATGTCCATCAGGATCAGGTCGTAGTGGGTCTGGGCCACCATCTCCAGCGCAATGGCACCATTGCCGGCGATGCTGACATCGGCGCCGACCGCCCGCAGCAGCTCCAGCGCCACCTGCTGATTGAGCTCGTTGTCTTCCGCCAGCAGGATCCTGAGCCCGTCGAAGCGGTAGTGATGGGTCGCCTGGGGTGGCTTGAAGGTGAGGGGGCTTGCCTGCTGGCCAAACAGGCCGATGACGGTATCGAACAGCACGGAGGCGCATACCGGCTTGACCAGTACCCGATCAAAGCCGGCGGTATCGGCCTGGCGAAAGACCTCCTCCCGCCCGTAGCCGGTCACCATGACCCGGTAGGGACGCTGGCCCATGCCGCGGGCGATGAGGCGGCGGCCGGTCTCGATGCCATCCAGCCCCGGCATGTGCCAGTCCAGCAATACCACTTCGTAGGGCTGCCCCTCCTGCTCGGCGCCGGCGATCATCTGCAGTGCCTGCTGACCCGATTCGGCGGTGTCCACCACAAAGCTCATGCTGCGCAGCAGGGCGGCCATGATGGTGCGGGCGCTGGCACTGTCGTCGGCCACCAGCATGCGGCGCCCGCGCAGATCCAGGCTCGGCAGATAGCGGGATCTGCGTCTGCCCCGGCCGAGTCGGGCGGTAAACCAGAAGGTGCTGCCCTGGCCCGGTTCGCTCTGTACCCCCACCTCGCCGCCCATCAGCTCCGCCAGCTTGCGGGAGATGGCGAGGCCGAGGCCGGTGCCGCCGTACTTGCGGGTGGTGGAGCTGTCCGCCTGCTGGAATGACTGGAACAGCCGCTGCTGCTGCTCCTGGCTCATGCCGATCCCGGTGTCCTGTACCGAGCAGTGCAGCAACACCTCCTGGGATTGTTTCTCCAGGCAGCTGACCTTGACCAGGATCTCCCCCTGCTCGGTGAACTTGACCGCGTTGTTGGCGTAGTTGATCAGGATCTGGCCGAGGCGAAGGGGATCGCCATAGAGCAGGGTGTCGAGCTGATGGTCGACCTCGAACAGCAGTTCTATGCCCTTGGCCTCCGCCTTTTCGCCCACCAGGGTGGCCAGATTTTCCAGCACATGGTCGAGATCGAATTCGATCCGCTCCAGATCCAGCTTGCCGGCCTCGATCTTGGAGAAGTCGAGGATGTCGTTGATGATGCCGAGCAGATGCTGGGCCGAACGCTGGATCTTGCTGACGTAGTCGAACTGCTGCGGATCGAGCCGGGTCTGCAGGGCGAGATGGGACATGCCAAGGATGGCGTTCATGGGGGTGCGGATCTCGTGGCTCATGTTGGCCAGAAAATCGCTCTTGGCCCGGGTCGCGCCCTCCGCCAGCTCATAGGCGACTTCCAGCTCCTGGTTCTTGGCCTGCATCACCGCAAACAGCTCGTCCCGGGTCGGTTCGGCGAACTGCCGCTGCATCTGTTGCAGCAGCGGTTCATCGGGCCAGCGGGGCAGACGGTAGACCAGGGCGATGGCGTTGTCCGCGTGCGCTACCAGCCGGATACCACGTGAATGGCGGCCGTCCTGCTCGGGGGCAATAGGGGCATCAGCCGAGAGCGAGAGCCACAACTCCTGCCCGTGCGGCTCCAGCCACACCTGCAGTTGCAGCGGCTCAGCGTTCGCCACCAGCTGGCGTACCAGCTCGGAGGTAGTGCCCGCCAGCGGTGCCACGAAGGTGGGGCTTCTGTCGAGGCAGGTGAGTACCTGGATCACCTTGCGCCGGGCGGTGAGTGCCGCCGCAGGGCCTGACAGCAGGGTTTCGCCGATCAGTTGCCGCATCTAGTCCTCCTCCCCTGCCTGCACACGCAGCACGATGCAGCTGGCATCGTCGGTGCTGCGGCCACTGTGGGCGATCACCTGGCGTGCCAGCTGGGCGGGCTCGGTGGCCAGATCCAGCGCACCATCGCGCAGGTTGAGGGATTCGCTGATACCGTCCGAATAGAGCATCACCACGTCCCCCGCGACGAGTGGCTGGCGCTGCAGCAAGGGGGTAGGAAAGCGCTCTCCCAGCACCCCATCGCGGGAGATGCCGCGCCAGGGCTCGTGGCCGCGCAGGCAGATGCGGGTATTGCCGATGCCGGCATAGCTCAGCTCACCCCGTTCGCCGTTGACCAGGGCCACGCCGGCGGCGGCGCCCCGGGTACCGATGCAGTGCTGGTGCAACAGTTGCAACAGGCGGGCTGGTTCTTGCTCGCGGGTCTGCTGCAGCGCTGCCTCCAGCACCTGCACCAGTTTGTTGGCCGAGGCGCCGTGGCCGCTCACGTCGATCAGGATCAGCGATACCCCCTCCGGTCCTGGCCGGATGAAAGCCAGATCGCCGGAGACCCGTTCCGGATAGCAGGGGCGGTTTTCGCTGGCCCATGTTAGTTGCAGGCCGGCGTGCAGCTGGCCGGCACAGGCGAGGGGGGCGATTGGCCTGGATACCAGAGGCGCCGCGCCCAGCCACTTGCGGGCCTGCACCAGAGTCCCCCCTTCCGGCGGGGTGCTGATGGTGAGTTCCGACATCATGCGGCGCACGCCGGGCAGGCCTAGGCCCAGGGTGCCCGAGGTGCTGTAGTGATCCTGCATGGCCTGATGCACGTCCCCAATGCCGGGGCCCTGATCGCGGGCGACGATGTCGATGCAGGGGCGCCCTCTGGGATGGTGGAGGGTGAGGGTGATCTCCCCCCGCTGCGCGTATTTCAGGATGTTGCTGCCAAGCTCGGAGACCACGGTGGAGAGCATGGCACGGTCCACCTCGGACAGGTTGGCGATGAAGGGAAGGCGGCGTACCGCCATCACCGTCAGGTGCAGGTCGATGTCGTGGCGCAGCGGGTAGCTGGCCTCTTGCACGCTCTGTTCCAACTGCATGCTGCGCTACTCCTCATCCTTGAGCGTCGTGCGAACATGGGCGAAGGCATCGTCCATGTCGAGAAAGCAGCGCAGCGGCCCGGGCTCGGCATCGGCCAGCGCCAGAAAGGCGGCGATCCCTGCATTGAGCCCCACCAGCAGGCAGACGGCACCGAGCAGGCGGCACACTTCGGCCAGTTTGCGCACCTGCCTGAATTCGTGGTGATCGAGCAGCATGACCCCGGAGAAGTCGAGCAGTACCGCGTGCTGGCGGCCCAGCATCAGCCGCTGGGAGAGGGCCTGCATCAGTTGCTGCATGCCCTCGTCACCGAGGTCGGGGCGCATGCTGACCACGATGCAGTCGGCCACGTCGGCGATGCCCAGATCATTGTTGAGCAGCATGCATCTCTCCTAGAGGGTGGATCCGACCCGCTTGAGGGCGATCTCGAAGGCATCCCGCAGGGTCGCCGTGGTACGGATGTCGCCGACAGAGACCCCGAGCTCCACCATGGTGCGGGCGATGGCCGGCGAGACGCCGGAGATGATGGCCTCGCACCCCATGAACTGGGTCGCCTTGGTGATCTTGATCAGCTGGTTGGCGACGCCGGTATCCACGGTGGCGACCCCGGCGATGTCCAGCACGAAGACCCGGGCCCGGGTCTCGGCAATCTTGGTGAGCGACTTGTTCATCACGTCGGCGGTGCGCATGGAATCGATGATCCCCACCAGCGGCAGCAGCAGGATCCCGTCCCAGATGGGGGTGACCGGGGTCGACATCTCCTGCAGCGACTTGTGCAGCTCCTCGCGCACTCTGGCGGCCTCTTCGGCCTCCTCCATGGCGCGCTTGAGCTGGCGATGCTGCGCCACCTGGGCCGTGATGTCGGTGGCAAACTTGACGATCTTGCTGGGCTTGCCGGTGAGATCCAGCACCGGGTTGTAGGAGCCCTGGATCCAGATCTCTTCCCCCTGTTTGCCGAGTCGGCAGAACTCTCCTGCCAGGAATTCACCGCGGCGCAGGGTTTCCCAGAAGCTGCGATAGTCGGCCGACTGGGCGTAGTCAGGATCGACCAGCAGCCGGTGGTGCTGACCCTTCAGCTCCTCCAGCTGATAGCCCACAGTCTCCAGGAAGCGGGCATTGGCATCGAGGATGATGCCATCCAGTGAAAACTCCACCTTGCCCATGACCCGGCTCAGAGCGTTGAGCTGCCCCTCGAAGTTGGCGTTCAGCTGCTTCTGCTCGGTCAGATCCATGGTGTATTCGATGACCTGGATCAGCGCGCCCTGTTCATCCAGCTGGGGGCTGCAACTGCCTCGCAGCCAGATGTCCCGTCCCTGCCGATCTAGCCGGTGAAACTCCCCCTCCTGTGCCTGCCCCGCCCGCAGCGCCTGCCAACGGGTGACCTCGTCGGCGGATTCTTCCGCCTCAGCGGGGAGCAGCATGCTGTAGTGCTGACCCTTGAGCTCGGCCAGCTGATATCCCATGATGGCGAGAAAACGGGGGTTGGCATCCAGAATCAAGCCATCTGGCGCGAGCTCGAGCCGTACCATCAGCTGGTCGACGGCCTCCAGTCTGGCCTGGGGTGAAGCGGGAGTGACTGTGTTCGAATGGGCAGCTGCGGTGTGCACGTCCATGGCATCTCCAATAAATGGTGCAATTGATTTGAATGTCATTAGAAGGCGTACAGCAGTTATAGCCCACCGGGGCGAGAGCGGGGGACAAGAAGTGCCGAAAGAGCCTGCTGGTGGGTGGGCCTTGGGCCTGAGGAGTTCGTCATGAAGCTCTTGTATCGCGACTACCCGCAAGGCGCGCTCACCGCCCTCCACTGTCACGGCGGCTCACAGTTTTGCTATCTGCATCGGGGGGGCGGCGTGATCAGCAGTGAGGCGGCAGGCGTGCTGCTGGTGGCGGGCCAGCTCTGCCTGATCCCGGCCGGGCTGGCCCATGAGTTCAGGGTGCTGCGTCACTCCCGGCTCAGTCTGATCTATCTGGATGACCTGGATGGGGGGAGCGAACTGACGACCCGTCAGGTGAGCCCGCTGCTGGCCGGCCTGTTCGAGCGGCTGGCGGACATGGCGGAGTCGGGGCTCAGGGATGCCTATCTGACGGTATTGGTGGCCGAGCTGCGACAGGCGCCGGTGGTGGCTGGATTCATGCTGAGCGCGGCGCTGGACGTGCGGCTGCTGAGGGTGCTGGAGCGGGTCTGCCGGCACCCTTCCATCGAATACGGGTTGGCGGAGCTGGCGGCCGATTCAGGGGCCTCTGTGCGCACCCTCAACCGGCTGTTCAGCCAGCAGCTGGGCTGCAGCTTTCGGCAATGGCGGCAACAGGTGGTGATGGGACGAGCCCGCCAGTTGCAGCAACAGGGCCAGCCGCTGTCGCGGATAGCCCTCGAACTGGGTTACGGGGATTTCAGCGCCTTTTCTCACGCCTTCAATCGCTTCTTGCGGGAGCCGGCGGGGCCGTGAGGCGGGAGCCGAGATCCCGGTCGGTTGGCTCCCCCGCCAGCAGACAGGTCAGCTCATCGGTGTGACTCAGGCGTTCGCCCTGAAAGGTGAACAGGGCGCTCACCTTGCACTCGATCTGGGCGCCGTCGTGACGCCAGGCCCGCACCCGATGCAGGGAGTGGACCCGGTTTCCCTCGGCCAGCAGCGAGACAAAGCGGATCTCGCAGCGGGCCAGGCTCTGGCGCAGGGCCAGCAGGTGTTGCTCGAAGGCGGCGCGATCCAGCCGCTGGTCATCCACCAGCTGGACATAGTCCGGGCAGAACCAGTGATCGAGCTCGGCCGGGGTGAAATCGGGGTCGCAGATGAGCCGGTTGAGGCAGGCTTGCAGCCGTTGCTTGTAATCCATGATGGGCTCCTGAGTGGATGGGAGTGGCCAGTATGGGGCGCAGCGTCGGCTCCGGCCTTGGTGCCCACGCCATCCTGTTTGGCGATTGCGCCAAGATGGGGGCTTGCCGTGGCGATGCGTGCCACTTGGCCCTGTTTTGTGGCGGATTTCACGGTTTCCGGTGCCGGCATGGGGCAGGATCGGCCCTCTGTTTCCTTCATGTCACGAGCCGTATCATGTCCTTATCTCCCCGTTTTGCCCTGCTTGCTTCTCTGGTCGCCACCAGCCTGACCCTGCCCGCCGTGGCGGTGGAAGCCCCGGCCAGCCCCGCCGGTGTCACTGCGGTGACCCTGGCCCAGCAGGCCCCCATTCACTGGGTGTCGGTGACGCAGATTGCCAGGAGCCTGGATGGGTTGCCGCCGATGGCGGTAGGTTTCGACATCGACGACACCCTGCTCTTCTCCAGCCCGGGGTTCTATCGTGGCAAGCAGGAGTTCTCCCCCAACGACGAGAGCTACCTGAAGAACCCGGCCTTCTGGGAGAAGATGAACAACGGTTGGGACGCGTTCAGCGTGCCGAAAGAGGCGGGCAAGGCGCTCATCGCCATGCACCTTGAGCGCGGCGATCACATCTACTTCGTCACCGGCCGCTCGGCCACCAAGACCGAAACCGTGAGCAAGACTCTGCAGCAGACCATGAATATTCCGGCCGACCAGCTCAACCCGGTGATCTTCGCCGGCGATCAGCCGGGCCAGAACACCAAGGTGCAGTGGCTCAAGGAGAAGCAGATGAAGATCTTCTACGGCGATGCCGATGGCGACATCAAGGCGGCGCAGGAGCTCGGCATTCGCGGCATCCGGTTGCTGCGCTCGGCCAACTCCACCTACCGGCCGCTGCCGCTGGCAGGGGCGTTGGGGGAGGAGGTGATCGTCAACTCCCAGTACTGACGTCCCCATGAATGGAAAAAGGGCCGGATCCTGTCAGGATCCGGCCCTTCTTTTGGGCGTCTAGCGGGCGGCGAAGGTGTTGCAGCTGGCGGGTTTGCCGCTGTCGAAGCCGCGCTTGAACCAGTCGTAGCGCTGGGCCGAACTGCCGTGGGTGAAGCTGTCCGGGATCACCCGGCCCTGGCTCTGCTGCTGCAGACGATCGTCGCCGATGGCCTGGGCGGCGTTGAGCGCCTCTTCCAGATCGCCATGCTCCAGCACCTGCTCCCGCTGCATGTAGTGGCCCCAGACGCCGGCAAAGCAGTCAGCCTGCAACTCGAGTTTGACCGACAGCTTGTTCTGCTCGGCCCGGCTCAATCCCTGCTGCTGTTCACGCATCTTGCGCTCGATGCCGAGCAGGTTCTGCACGTGGTGGCCCACCTCGTGTGCCACCACGTAGCCCTGGGCGAAGTCGCCATCGGCCCCCAGCTTGTCGCGCATCTCCTGATAGAAGGAGAGATCGATGTAGACGGTGCGATCCGCCGGGCAGTAGAAGGGGCCCATCACCGACTGGCCCTGGCCGCAGCCGGTACGGGTTGAACCGCGATAGAGCACCAGTTTGGGGGCCTGATAGCGGCTGCCGCTCTGCTGGAAGATTTCGCTCCAGGCATCCTCGGTAGAGGCGAGCATCACCGAGGTGAACCTGGCGAGGGGATCCTTGGCCGGCTGAGACATCTCCTGACGCTGGGGCTGGCTCTGGGTAGTCGGCTCGCTGAGCAGGGGGGAGAGGTCCACCCCGTAGTAGCCGGCCACCATGACCACCACCAGCAGGATCAGACGCCCCTTGCCGCCGATGGGGATACCGCCCCCGCCGCCCTGCTGGCGCCTGTCTTCCACATTGTTGCTCTCACGGCGATCTTGCCAGCGCATATGCTTGCTCCCCTGCTGTCCGGTGGCAGTAATGATAATGGCTGGCGGGGTGGCTTGCCTAACGGGGGCAGGCCGGCGACCGGGTCGCCGGCGGCCGGAGTTTATTCGGCCCAGGGCATCTCGGGCAGGGAGTCCAGAAACTGGCCGTAACGCTCGAGGTTGAAGGGGCCCTGATCCGCTTCCATCGCCATCAGCTCGGCCCCCAGGGCACAGGCGATATATTGCAGCGCCTCTTCACGGGGGGTGCCCTTCATCACCAGCCGCATCAGGGTCGCCTTGACCTGCAGCGGGTGGCCGTCGCTCAGCTGGTTGTCGACCATCTCCAGCAGGGTTTGTTCGTCGAAGAACTCGGTGGGTTCGCTCATGTGCTGTGCCTCGTCATGTCATAAAGGATGCCAGTATAGCGAGATAGCTATTAACGTATTGAAATATTTCGATAAAAACATTTCGGTAGGGGCGGTTTTTGTTACCCATAATTAATGTGGGTTTGCTGTCGGCAAACAACAACCATCATAAAATCGCATGGACGGATATCAATATGCCCACCATAGACTCGCTGTTATCCAAGCCCCAGAACCTGCCCAACGTGCCGGAAGTCATGCGCGAACTGGTGCAGACCTTCAACGAGAAAGAGCCGGATATCCTGCTGATTGCCAAGAAGATCAACAAGGATCCGGTGATCTCTGCCAAGCTGCTGCGGCTGGCCAACTCTGCCAAGTTTGGCGGCAGTCGCCAGGTCGCCACCGTCAACGAGGCCGTGGTACGGCTCGGGGTCGACGTGGTGCGCAACATGGTGCTCGCCTGCGGCCTGACCGGCTCCATCAATGCGGTGCCCGGCATCGATCTCAAGCATTTCTGGGGCAAGGTATTCGACGTGGCCGAATTGGCCAGACGGTTGGCCAAGCTCAAGGGCATGAAGGGGGAGGAGGTGTTCACCTGCGCCCTGCTCTACGACATGGGGCGGCTCATCATGCACGTGGGGCTGCCGGAGAACATGGTGAACCACATCAAGGATCTGGAGCCCAGCAAGGGGCGCGCCAAGGCCGAGGAGCTGGTGGTCGGCTTCAACTATGCCCAGACCGGGGCCGAGATGGCCAGGCGCTGGCAATTCCCGTTGAGCATCTGCCATGCGGTGGAGTATCACTACAACCCCTTGCTGGCCAAGGAGTTCTCTGTCGAGGCTGCCCTCATCCATCTGGCCATCGCCCTGGCGGCGCAGTCCGACGTGGGGGATGAGGCACCGCCCGAGTGGCCCGCCCAGGTGGCCGAGCGGCTCGGTCTTTCCTGGCCCGACTGCGCGGCGGTGTTCGTGGCGCTGCGCGAGCAGGGCAACGGTTACGCCGGGCTGCTGGCGGCCTGACACGGCTGATTTCATTGACCGGGGCCGCACTGCGGCCCTTTTTCATGGTGACAGCCTTGCCAATAGCCGGAGGTGGGGGCAGTCTTGGGGCCTGTCTCTTCTATGCGAGCCCTTGTCATGATCCTCTCCGAGCGCCTGGAACTGCGCGAACTGGCCGTTGCCGATGCCCCCTTCATTGTCGAACTGCTCAACGACCCCGACTTTCACCGCTACATCGGCGATCGGGGCATCCGCACTCTGCAGGATGCCGAAAACTACATCCAGCAGGGGCCGGCGGTCAGCTATGCCCGCCACGGCCATGGCCTCTATCTGGTGGCCCGGCGCAGCGACGGCGCCAAGCTCGGCATCTGCGGGCTGATCAAGCGCGATACCCTGCCTTGTGAAGACATCGGCTACGCTTTCCTGCCCGCCTATCGCGGTCAGGGTTATGGCATCGAAGCGGCGCAGGCAGCGCTGCAGGATGGTCGGGAGCGGCTCGGCATCAAGCGGGTGGTCGCCATCGTCACCCCGGGCAATGAGCGTTCGGTGGCGCTGCTGGCCAAGCTGGGGCTGGTGCAGAGCAGGCTGGTCAAACTGGCCGAGGATGCGGATGAGTGTCTACTGCTGGAGGCGGAAGGAGCGCAGGCCTGCCGGGTCTGAGAGTATGGGGCTTGCCGGCCAAGAGTTAGAGTGCTGGCTAGGCTATGCCTAAAAAATTTGCGGGAGTGAGACAAAGAGGCCGCCGTGAGTTGCGGCCTGTCTGCATCGGGCGCTGCCGTTGGGCAGGCAGGATCAGTTGAGGTCTTCGATTGAAAACTCGCCAGCGATGCCGTCACAGGAGATGGCAAAACCGCCGCTGAAGCGGGTGCTGAACTGGATCAGGAACCCGTCGTCATCGTGCTCTTGCACGGGCAGGTTGATGGGTTTGCTGCGACGCAGGGGTTTGTGTGTTTGTACTGCTTTCATCATGGTATTTCTCTATATCAATTAGGTGTTTGCTCCTTGTATTGGCAAATGTCAGGTCAATGGGCGCGGTCAGCACGATTGCGGACGAGCGCGCAGGAATACCCAGCCCGGTTCAGGGGCGTCTGCACTTTCAAGGAATGCGCCAAGGACCACGCGGATGCATGATGCTACTTGGGAGTGGGCAGATCGGGTCTGCACCGTGAGAGCCGGGCAACGCAGGCAGACAGCCTGAACGGTTCTCAAGGCGAGTAAATCAGAAGAAGGTTATGCGGGTACTGGCAGGATTCATCGTGAGGTGAAGCATTTCAGGGTAAACATAATCAGGGCTGATTAACTAGCCGGCGCGCATTCTCTCCTCGACATGAGTAAAAAGCAAACAATTATTTGCAGTTTTTCCTTGAGGGTCGTCTGTCGGCCACAAAAAGGGCTCCCGAGGGAGCCCTTTTTCATCACCAGGTGACGTCAGCCGGTGACTCAATAGTGGCCGCTGGCCTTCTTGGCGGCGGTGATCATCGGAGTGATGGTCATGCCTTGTACCACGATGGAGAACATCACCACCGAGTAGGTCATCACCAGGATCACTTCCCGCAGGTCGACGCCGTGTTCCGGCAGCATCATGACGCCGGAGGGGAGCGCCAGCGCCATGGCCATGGCCAGACCGCCGCGCAGGCCGCCCCAGGTGAGGATCCGCACCGAGAACTTGTTGTAGCTGCGATAGCGGCGGAAAGCCATGTAGGGCAGCGACACGCTGATGAAGCGGGCGGCGAGGCAGAGCGGTACCGCGATGACCAGCAGGATCCAGTCACGCCAGGCCAGATCCAGCAGCACCAGCGCCAGACCGATCAGCAGGAACAGCAGGGCGTTGAGGAACTGGTCCATCAACTCCCAGAAGTGATCCAGGTGATGGCTGCTCTGCTCGGAGAAGCCGGAGTGACGGGTCCAGTTGCCGATCATGATGCCGGTCACCACCATGGCCAGGGCGCCAGAGACGCCGATCATGTTGGCGAAGGCGAAGCCGGCGGTGGGGATGCAGAGGGTCAGCAGCAGCTCCAGCGAACCATCGTCGGTGGCGCTGATCATCACGTGGGCGATGAGGCCCAGCACGGCGCCGAACAGGATGCCGCCGAGGGCCTCATGCAGGAACAGGCCGGCCACGCTGCCGAAGGTGGGCTCGACGCCGCCGAACGCCACGGCGAACACGGTGGCGAAGATCACCAGGCCGACACCGTCGTTGAACAGCGACTCCCCTTCGATCTGGATGGCGATCTGGGGCGGCGCCTTCATCTTCTTGACGATGGCCAGTACGGCGATGGGGTCGGTGGGGGAGATCAGGGCACCGAACAGCATGCAATAGACCAGCGGCAGCTCCCAGCCCAGCAGCTTGGCGATGAACCAGAAGCCGTAGCCGACCATGAAGGTGGAGAGCAGGGTCGCCACGATGGAGAGAATGGTGATCTCCCACTTCTGGCTGCGCAGGGCTTTCAGATTGATCCCGAGACCGCCGGCGAACAGCAGGAAGCCCAGGATCCCCTTCAGCAGGAAATTCTGGAAGTCGATGCTCTCCATGGTCTTGACGGCCAGGGGTTCCAGATTGAACCAGCCCAGCTTACCGAACAGCACCAGCAGCGCGGAGATCAGCATGGAGCCCGCGGTGATGGCGATGGTGGTCTGGATCTTCACAACATACTGATTGGCAAAGGCGATAAAGATCGCCAACGCTGCCAGGAAGCAGAGTGTGTAGTAGACGCTCATAGTTATTTTTCTCTTTAGTAAACAGCAAGCACGTGTCCGGATTGAGGACGGGCATAGGGTACTCTTGGGTCACATGTTACTCATTACCTATTTATGAGTATATAGGTCACTGGTATAGACAGATAGACGGCTAGATTTCCATTTGATTTGTTTGCTGTTAGGATGCTGTTTACGCAGTTGCATGGATGTAAGAGGAACGAGCGGTGTCGAACAAAAAGTCGGATGTGACAAACAAACTGGAAGCCTGTCTCAAGGAGCGGATCCTGATCATCGATGGCGCCATGGGCACCATGATCCAGGGCTACAAGCTCGGTGAGGCCGATTATCGCGGCGCGCGTTTTGCCGACTGGCACACCGACATCAAGGGCAACAATGACCTGCTGGTGCTGACCCGTCCCGCCGTGATTCGCGAGATCCACGAGCAGTACTGCGCCGCCGGTGCCGACATCCTCGAGACCAACACCTTCAACGCCACCCGCATCGCCATGGCCGACTACGAGATGGAAGAGTTCTCGGCCGAGATCAACCGCGAGGCTGCCCGGCTGGCACGTGCGGTGGCAGACGAGTGGACGGCGAAAGAGCCCCACAAGCCGCGCTTCGTGGCCGGGGTCTTGGGCCCGACCAACCGCACCGCCTCCATCTCGCCGGACGTCAACGATCCCGGCAAGCGCAACGTCACCTATGACCAGCTGGTGGCCGCCTACACCGAATCGACCCACGCCCTGATCGAGGGTGGCGCCGACATCATTCTGATCGAGACCATCTTCGATACCCTCAACGCCAAGGCCGCCGCCTTCGCGGTGGAAGGGGTGTTCGAGGCGCTGGGCTACAGCCTGCCGGTGATGATCTCCGGAACCATCACGGATGCCTCGGGCCGTACCCTCTCCGGCCAGACCACCGAAGCCTTCTATCACTCGCTGCGCCACGTGAAACCCGTCTCGTTCGGTCTCAACTGCGCGCTGGGGCCGGATGAGCTGCGCCAGTACGTGGAGGAGCTGTCGCGCATCAGCGAGACCCATGTCAGCGCCCACCCCAACGCCGGGTTGCCCAATGCGTTCGGCGAGTACGATCTGGACGCGCACGAGATGGCCGAGCATATCCGCGAGTGGGCTGCGAGCGGCTTTCTCAATCTGGTGGGCGGCTGCTGCGGCACCACCCCGACCCATATTCGCGCCATGGCGGACGCCGTGGCGGGCATCAAGCCGCGCGCCCTGCCCGAGCTGCCGGTAGCCTGCCGCCTGTCGGGCCTGGAGCCCCTCATCATCACCCCCGAATCCATGTTCGTGAACGTGGGGGAGCGCACCAACGTCACCGGCTCGGCCAAGTTCAAGCGGCTGATCAAGGAGGGGCTCTACGACGAGGCCCTCGACGTCGCCAAGCAGCAGGTGGAGAGCGGCGCCCAGATCATCGACATCAACATGGACGAGGGGATGCTGGACGCCGAGGCGGCCATGGTGCGCTTCCTGAACCTGATTGCCGGCGAGCCGGACATCGCCCGGGTGCCCGTGATGATCGACTCCTCCAAGTGGGAGGTGCTGGAAGCCGGCCTCAAGTGCGTGCAGGGCAAGCCGGTGGTCAACTCCATCTCAATGAAGGAGGGGGAGGAGAAATTCATCCAGCAGGCCAGATTGCTGCGCCGCTACGGCGCCGCCGTCATCGTGATGGCGTTCGACGAGGTGGGCCAGGCCGATACCCGGGAGCGCAAGTTCGAGATCTGCCAGCGCGCCTACCGCATTCTGGTGGATCGGGTGGGCTTCCCGCCGGAAGACATCATCTTCGACCCCAACATCTTCGCGGTGGCGACCGGCATCGACGAGCACAACAACTACGCGGTGGACTTCATCGATGCGGTGAAGGACATCAAGCAGAACCTGCCCCATGCCATGATCTCCGGCGGCGTCTCCAACGTCTCGTTTTCGTTCCGCGGCAACGAGCCGGTGCGCGAGGCGATCCACGCGGTGTTCCTCTATCACGCCATCCAGAACGGCATGGACATGGGGATCGTCAACGCCGGTCAGCTGGCCATCTATGAAGACATCCCCGCCGAGCTGAAGGAGAAGGTCGAGGCGGTGGTGCTGAACCTCAATCCAGACGCTACCGAGGCGCTGCTGGCCATCGCCGAGCGCTATCGTGGTGGTGGTGCCCAGGCGGAGGATCCGCGGGATCAGGCGTGGCGCAGCTGGCCGGTGGGCAAGCGGCTGGAGCACGCGCTGGTCAAGGGGATCACCGATTTCATCGAGGAGGATACCGAAGAGGCACGCAGCCAGGCCGAGAAGCCGCTGCACGTGATCGAGGGGCCGCTGATGGACGGCATGAACGTGGTGGGCGATCTGTTTGGCGCCGGCAAGATGTTCCTGCCCCAGGTGGTGAAGTCGGCGCGGGTGATGAAGCGAGCGGTCGCCTACCTGCAGCCCTATATCGAGGCGGAGAAGTCCGGCGGTTCCAGCAACGGCAAAATCGTGATGGCCACCGTGAAGGGGGACGTGCACGACATCGGCAAGAACATCGTCGGGGTGGTGCTGCAGTGCAACAACTACGAGATCGTCGATCTCGGGGTCATGGTCTCCTGCGAGACGATCCTCAAGACGGCGCGGGAGGTCAATGCCGACATCATCGGCCTGTCGGGCCTGATCACCCCGTCGCTGGACGAGATGGTGCACGTGGCCAAAGAGATGGAGCGCCAGGGCTTCAAGTTGCCGCTGCTCATCGGCGGCGCCACCACCTCCAAGGCCCACACCGCGGTGAAGATAGAGCAGAACTACTCGGAGCCGGTGGTCTATGTCTCCAACGCGTCCCGCGCGGTGGGGGTGGCCCAGAGTCTGCTGAGCCCGGAGCTCAAGCCCGCCTTCGTGGCCCGCATCGACAAGGAGTACGAGATTGCCCGCGAGCAGCACGCCCGCAAACAGCCGCGTTCCAAGCCGGTCAGTCTGGCCCACGCCCGTGCCAACCGCCATCAGCTGGACTGGGTCGGCTATGAGCCACCCAAGCCCCGGGAGCCCGGCGTGCAGACCTTCGAGGATGTGCCGGTCTCGGTGCTGCGCCCCTACATCGACTGGACCCCGTTCTTCCTGAGCTGGGAGCTGGCGGGCAAGTTCCCCCGCATCCTGGAAGATGAGGTGGTGGGGGAGGAGGCCACGCGCCTCTACGCCGATGCCAACGCCATGCTGGATCAGCTGGAGCAAGATCGGAGCGTGCGCTGCGCTGGCATCATCGGCCTGTTCCCCGCCAACGCCGTGGGCGACAGCATCGAGCTCTACACCGACGAGTCGCGCCACGAGGTACGCAAGGTGTTGCATCATCTGCGCCAGCAGAGCGAGAAGCAGGGCTTCCCCAACTACTGTCTGGCAGACTATGTGGCGCCGAAGGAGAGCGGCAAGCCCGACTGGATCGGCGCCTTCGCGGTGACCGGCGGCATCGGCGAGGAGGCTATCGCCAAGGCCTACAAGGCGGAGCACGACGACTACAACGCCATCCTCATTCAGGCGGTGTGCGATCGCCTCGCCGAGGCCTTCGCCGAGTACCTGCACGAGCAGGTGCGCAAAGTGCACTGGGGCTATGCCCCCAACGAAGCGCTCAGCAACGAAGAGCTGATCCGCGAGAACTATCGCGGCATCCGCCCGGCGCCGGGCTACCCGGCTTGCCCGGAGCACACCGAGAAGGGCAGCATCTGGGAACTGCTGGGGGTGGAGCAGGCCATCGGCATGAAGCTCACCGAATCCTACGCCATGTGGCCGGGGGCGGCGGTGTCGGGCTGGTACTTCTCTCATCCCGACAGCAAGTACTTCGCGGTGGCGCAGATCCAGCAGGATCAGGTGGAAGATTATGCCCAGCGCAAGGGGATGACGCTGCTAGAAGCCGAGCGCTGGCTAGGGCCGAACCTGCATTAAAGGGGTGGCAACCGGGTCAATCCCGATTGATCCTGGATGAACAACGGCGGCATCCTGTACTGGGGGACAGACCAGTCTGGTGCCGCCGTTTGACAATCTAGTGACGGCGGGATGGCAGCGCAGATTTCTGTGTGGTTTGTCTTGTTGTCAGGAGAAACAATTGGCGTTGTCTTGGCGCTGTGGCACCTTATACTCTCCCGCCCCATCCTGCCCAGGCACTGCCTTCTAGCGGAATTGTCATGAAGATCGCCATTTTATCCCGTGAGCCCAACAACTACTCCACCCGCCGTCTGGTCGAGGTGGCGCAGGCACGCGGTCATCAGGTCGAGGTGCTCGACACCCTGCGCTGTTACATGAACATCGCCTCCCACAATCCCTCCATCCACTACGAAGGGCGGGAACTGGAGAGCTATGATGCGGTGATCCCGCGCATCGGGGCCAGCATCACCTTCTACGGCACCGCCGTGCTGCGCCAGTTCGAGATGATGAACACCATGGCGCTCAACAGCTCGGTGGCCATCTCCCGCTCCCGCGACAAGCTGCGGGCCATGCAGCTGCTCTCCCGCCACGGCATCGGCCTGCCGGTGACCGGCTATGCCCACAGCACCCACGACGTGCCCGATCTCATCACCATGGTGGGCGGCGCGCCGCTGGTAGTGAAGCTGCTGGAGGGAACCCAGGGTATCGGCGTGGTGCTGTGCGAGACCCAGAAGGCTGCCGAGAGCGTGATCGAGGCCTTCATCCAGACCAACAACAACATCCTGGTGCAGGAGTACATCCGCGAGGCCAACGGCGCCGACATCCGCTGTCTGGTGGTCAACGGCAAGGTGGTGGCCGCCATGCGCCGCCAGGCCCAGCCGGGGGAGTTTCGCTCCAACCTGCATCGTGGCGGCACCGCCGAGGCGATCAAGATAAGCCCGGAAGAGCGGGCCACCGCGGTACAGGCCGCCAAGATCATGGGGCTGGACGTGGCCGGGGTGGATATCCTGCGCAGTGCCCGCGGCCCGCTGGTGCTGGAGGTCAACTCCTCCCCCGGCCTGCAAGGGGTGGAAGCGGCCTCCGGCAAGGACGTGGCCGGCAAGATCATCGAGTTTCTCGAGCTCAAGGCGAGTCGCAAGCACAAGCCGGCGGAGTGACGCCGGGCTTGCCGCCACTCCATCACACAGGGCGCCTTCGGGCGCCCTGTTGTTTTTGGGCTGATCGCTCGGCTGGGCGTGTGGTCAGCAGGAGACTTGAACCTGCGGATGCAGCGAACGGCAAGACAGGTAACAAATGACGCTGGCTGCGGCGTTATCATCTGTTGCAAAATTGCACCACACCAATATCAAACACCATTGCTTAATTATTTTCTGGATGAAGTGACTGGATTGCCGTGCCGCACTTGCCTCCAGTTGGCACAAACGCTCTACTTGTCGCCCTTCGCAGGTCGCGAACCATAAAAATTTAATAAAACTACCTGCGGATTTTTTGCACGAATAAACCATTCGTGCCGACTTCCGTCATGATTTGACATTGTCATAGGCAGATTACGCAGCATGAATAACCAAAAATTAACATCCAGAGACATAGTCGCGTTGGGTTTCATGACCTTCGCGCTCTTCGTCGGTGCCGGCAACATCATCTTCCCGCCCATGGTGGGGTTACAGGCCGGTGAACAGGTGTGGGGCGCCGCCGCCGGCTTCCTGCTGACGGCGGTCGGCCTGCCGGTGCTCACCGTGGTGGCGCTGGCCAAGGTCGGGGGCGGTGTGGATGCCCTGAGTGCGCCCATCGGCCGCAAGGCCGGGCTGCTGCTGGCCACCGTCTGCTATCTGGCCGTGGGACCGCTGTTTGCCACCCCGCGTACGGCGACCGTCTCCTACGAGGTGGGACTGGCGCCGCTGTTTGGTGACGATGGCTCGGCCCTGCTGATCTACAGCCTGGTCTACTTCAGCCTGGTGATCGGCATCTCCCTCTATCCGGGCCGACTGCTCGACACCGTGGGCCACGTGCTGGCGCCGATCAAGATCCTGGCGCTGGCGGCGCTGGGTCTCGCCGTTCTGCTGTGGCCTGCCGGTTCTGCCATCCCTGCCGTCGAAAGCTACCAGCATCAGCCTTTCTCCAACGGTTTCGTCAATGGCTACCTCACCATGGACACGCTGGGTGCCATGGTGTTTGGCATCGTCATCGTCAATGCCGCCCGCTCGCGCGGGGTGAGCAGTGCCAAGTTGCTGACCCGTTACACCGTACTGGCCGGCCTTATCGCCGGGATGGGTCTGACGCTGGTCTATCTCAGCCTGTTCCGCTTGGGCTCGGTGAGCGGTGAACTGGTGCCCCACGCCCAGAATGGCGCCGAGATCCTGCACGCCTACGTCCAGCACACCTTCGGCAGCATGGGCAGCGGCTTCCTGGCACTGCTCATCTTCATCGCCTGTCTGGTGACGGCCGTCGGCCTGACCTGTGCCTGTGCCGAGTTCTTCGCCCAGTATTTGCCGCTCTCCTACCGCACTCTGGTGCTGCTGCTGGGCGGCTTCTCCATGCTGGTTTCGAACCTGGGACTGAGCCACCTGATCCAGCTCTCGGTGCCGGTACTGACCGCCATCTACCCCCCCTGCATCGTGCTGGTGGTGCTGAGCTTCACCCTGCGCTGGTGGGGCAACGGCACCCGGGTGGTGGGGCCTGTCATGCTGATCAGCCTGCTGTTCGGTCTGATCGACGGGCTCAAGGCCTCGGCCCTGGCCGGCCTGCTGCCGGCATGGAGCCTCGCCCTGCCCCTGAACGAGCAGGGGCTGGCCTGGCTGCCGCCCTCGCTGTGTGCCCTGCTGCTGGCGGCCCTCTGGGATCGCCTGCAGGGTCGTCCACAGGTGGCGTCTGTCAGCAAGAGCGCGGCCTGAATGCAAAACCGGCCTTTTGGCCGGTTTTGGTGGTTGAAACAATGAACAAGGCGCCCTCGGGCGCCTTGTTGTTTTTACTCCCGCATCGCCAGTCTGGCACTGAAGATGCCGCCCTCCAGCCGGGTCTCTATCTGCCAGCCCAGCTTCTCGCAGATGCGCTGGATGATGGTGAGGCCGCAGCCGTAACCGAGGATCTGGTCCGGCGCGGCGGCGGTGGGGTTGCTGATGGTGAGTACGGGGCCGGCCAGCTCGATGTCGATGTGTCCATCGGCGTAGCTGAGGGCATTCTTCAGCAGGTTGCCGAGCGCAATGGCGAGCAGGGAGAGGGGGGCCAGCGCCTCGCTCTCATCGTCCAGCTGCAACCGGATATCCAGCTCCTCCCGCTGCAGCAGCGGGGCGAGGCGGGCCAGCTCCTGACGAATGAGCGGCGCCACCTGCTGGGGCGGTCGCTCCACCGGCTCCTTGCGACCCAGCAGCAGAAAGGTTTCGGTGAGCAGCGCCATCTCGTCGGCGGCGGCGCGGATGCGGGTAGTGGCACGGGCAGCGGGCGCCGGCAGATCGCTCACCTTGCCGAGCAGGGCGGCCGAGCCCTGGATCACCATGTTGGGGGTGCGCAGCTCGTGACTGGCGAAGCGGCTGAACTCCTGCTCGCGGGCAAACACGGCGGCCACCTCCTGCTTGCCGGCCAGCAGCGCCAGCTCTATGTCCCTGAGCTCCTGCCAGGGGGCGTCGGGTACGAAGTCGGCCTGATCCGGGGTGAGGTGGGCGACCCGCTGCTGCAGCCGCTGCAGCGGCCGGGTGATGTGGCGCACCAGCCAGATGCCGAAGCCGATGCAGCCGAGCAGCAGGGTCAGTCCGATCAGCCGGGTCGCCAGGTGCAGCTGATCCTCGTAAGGATCCAGGTAGTCGTCGGCATCGTCGTTGAACACCAGATAGAGCAGCCCCTCACCGGACGGATGGGGCCGCACCAGGAAGTGCTTGTCCTCGTCCCCCAGCACGTGTTCGTAGAAGCCCGGGCTCTGGTAGGGCTTGAGCCAGACCGGCAGGCGGCCGGCCTCGGTCCAGTAGCTGGAAAACTGACGCGGGCTGGGGGCGGGGGCCGCCATGCCGAGCCGCAGCCAGTCGTCGCTGTAGCGGGTCACCTCTGCCTCCAGCCAGTGGCGCAGGCTGAGCTCCTCCATCTTGTCCTCGGCCACCACCATCAGCAGGCTGATGATGACCAGCAGCAGCAGGCCGGCGCCGCTCAGGGTGAGGATCAGGCGACGGCGCAGGCTGGGCAGGCTCATGACGGCCTCCCTGCGGGCAGGTCCAGGCAGCGCTGGCGGTTCATCATGGGGTCACCAGCCGATAGCCCTGACCGTGCAGGGTTTCCAGCATGGGGGCGGGGAAGGGCTTGTCGAGCGCGTTGCGCAGGGCATAGATGTGACTGCGCAGGGCGTCGGAATCCGGCTCCTCGTCGCCCCAGACGGTGTCGAGCACCTCCTGGCGGGTAACCAGCGCGGGAGCCCGGCGGGCCAGCAGGGTGAGGATCTGGAACGGGATCTTGCCGAGCTTGAGTTCGACCCCTGCCCGGGTGGCGCGGCCGCTGGCGGGATCCAGGGTCAGCTCGCCCACGCACAGCGCCCCCATGTCGCTGCGCGGGCCGCGCAGGGCCAGTGCCTGCAGCCGCACTTCCAGCTCCTCCATGGCGAACGGCTTGACCAGATAGTCATCGCCGCCGGCCTTGAAGCCTGCCAGCTTGTCGTCCAGGCTGTCGCGGGCGGTGAGAAACAGCACGGGGGTCGGGATCCCCTGCTCCCGCAGGCGGGCCACCGTGCTGAGGCCGTCGAGGCGCGGCATCATGACGTCCATGATGATGACGTCGAAGCGCTGCTCGGCCAGCAACTGCAGGGCCGCCTGGCCGTGATAGGCGCAGTCCAGCCGGTGACCCGCCAGCTCCAGATAATCCATGATGGTTTCCGCGACCTGGGGATTGTCTTCCACCACCAGTATTTTCATGCTTTGATCTCCTGGTCTTGACCGGCATTTCACGGTCATCTCACACCGGATAAGGCATCCTGTGTGGCAGTGTAACCCCGAGGATCCCCGATGAAGAAGTCTCTCTGCACTCTCCTGCTGCTGATCTTGCTGCCATTCGGCGCTGCGCAGTCGGCGGAGTTCAAATTGACCGGCCGCACCACCTGGCAGCTGGGCCAGCTGATGGTCAACGGCATTCCCTTTGTGCTCGACGAGCAGACCCGCTTCAAGGACGGGCTGAGAGAGGACGATCTCGGCGGCACCTGGGTTGACCTGGAAGGGGTGGTCGAGGGCGAGCTGCGGCTTATTCGGGAGGTCGAGAAGCTGGAGGAGGATGACGAGATGGATCTGGAAGGGCCGGTGGAGCAGGGGCGGATCTGGGGTTATGTCACTTCGGATGACAGCCTGGCCCCGTTCGAAGGACGCTGGCTGGAGCTGGAGTGCAAGTTTGACGGCATGCGCCTGAGCCGCTGCCGCGAGGATGACTGAGCCAGGCCGGCGTGGCGTTGGCGGAAAAATGGTACAGCTGGGTCCATAGTTAAACCTCGCACGGTTTGACCATGGGCCTTTTGCTATGACACGTACTTCCCTGCTGCTGCTGACACTGCCGCTCTGCGCTCTGGCCGCCGATGGCGAGCTCTGGCTGGTGGAGCTGGAACACAACGATGGCCTGCGCCTGCAGTTTCAGGGCGCCGAACTCGAACTCGGCAACGCCGCGCTGAGCGGGGTGGCAGGCAACGATGAGCTCAGACCCGGCATGCGTCTGGCCATCCTCAGCCGTGACGGGGTCGCCGAGCGGATCGGCATGGCCGATGCCATCGCCGGATTTTTGCCGACCAGCCAGTGGCGCCGGGCCGAAGCCTCGCTGCTGGCCGTCACGGGCCGCGCCCTGCGGCTGCAGGGGCTCGGCGTGCTGGCCTTCGATGACGACACCCGCTGGCTGAACGGCAGCCCGGCCGACCTGCAACCAGGCCGCAAGCTGGTACTCAGTCGTAACGAGCAGGGCCGCCTGACCGAGATCCTGATTGCCAATCCGGAAGATGAACCAGAATAAGAACCGTGTCATCCCATGACTTAATATATATTTTGCTAAATTAGAAATATCTTTTTATCTATATTCAAAAAATGATTAAGTGATGAATAAAATAATAAAGTGAACGCTCTGATATTGTTTTTGTTAATATTGAAAATGCTCAATTTATTATTTTATTAATATTATACATGCATTGAAATGTGGTCTGGATCGCATATTGAAGCCAATGTGACTGATATTGTCGTACTCACATGTCACCTGCTGATATATAAGCGCTGGTGAATGTATGTCAATGTTCAACCTGATTACCCATGACCCTCAGCCAGCTTCAAGAGCCGATATGGCATCGGAGGGCTTGCCACGACTGCATGCCCCAATTCAACCAACATGCTCTTGAGGTCAAAACGATGATTAAACCGGAAGCAGTATTCCGCAAGATGCCTTGGTAAATGCTTCGCTCCGAGCGTATGGCAACTGCCCCGCAGCGAGTTCTTCACATTCCCTATCATCGTGTTTACCCAGTTGAATGCCGGATGATCCAGCAAATCAAGGTTGCCCCCGGTGACAACACCCAGGTGCTCACAATTGGCCTCCTTGACCGCTTTGAAACAGGCCAATCCATCGGATATCACCGCGCTACCACTAGCAAGATGCCGTTTTGCCCAATCAGCAATGACGTTGGTTTTGAAACCATCGACCACCGTCATCCGCATCTTGATTGGATGCCCTTCCTTGTTCAGGGCTACTGCTGCCACAAACGGCGTCTTGCCTGCCGCGCCGCGACCTCGTTTGCCACCACGGCGCTCTCCACCCCAGTAGACATCATCGAGCTGAATGATGCCGCTGATGGGCTGCTTGTCATCGGACTCTTTCATGGCTTGCAGCAGCTTGTGCTTGAGCATCCAGGCGGTGTCATATTTGACGTCCAACTGGCGCTTTAGCTCCATCGCTGACAAGCCAGTTTTGGTCTGTGACAGCAGCTGCATCGCCAGAAACCACTTGGTCAGTGGGAGTTTGGTGTTTGCAAAAATCGTGTTTCCAGTCAATGACATCTGGTGACGGCAGTTATTGCATTGCAGCACGCGTGGCCGACTTTTCAGGCGACAGCAGGTCTTGTTGGCGCACTCAGGACAGATGAAACCGTTCGGAAAACGCCAAGCAAGCAGCGCGTTTTCGCACTGCGCTTCAGTGCCATAGTCCTTGAAAAAATCAAACAGGCTGTAGCCTTTCTGGAATTGGACTTTGCTTTTGGCCATGATCTCGCACCTCGATAACTGTACGTAAGATCAGTATAGTTCGTGGTAACTGACTGCTAATCATGGGTAATCAGGATGTTCAATATATTGGGGTTGCTATGCAAAAACTAAAAATAACTGGCTTGTCATTGATCATATCCGGCCTGCTGATGGCACAGGCTCACGCGGCAGAACCCGTCTACCCAGACCAGCTGCGCCTGTTCTCACTGGGCCAGGAGGTTTGTGGCGACAAGTATCGCCCTATTACTCGAGAAGAAGCCCAGAGCGTTAAAAGCAATATTGTCAATATGATGGGGCAGTGGCAAATAAGCGGTCTGGCCAACGGCTGGGTAATAATGGGGCCGGGTTATAATGGTGAAATTAAACCGGGCTCGGCGTCCAATACTTGGTGTTACCCGGTCAATCCTGTTACCGGAGAAATACCAACCTTGTCTGCCCTGGATATTCCAGACGGTGACGAGGTGGACGTGCAGTGGCGACTGGTACACGACAGCGCGAATTTCATCAAGCCAACCAGCTATCTGGCGCATTATCTCGGTTATGCCTGGGTGGGTGGCAATCACAGCCAATATGTCGGTGAAGACATGGACGTGACCCGTGATGGCGATGGCTGGGTGATCCGTGGCAACAATGACGGCGGTTGCGAGGGGTATCGTTGTGGCGAGAAGACGGCCATCAAGGTCAGCAATTTTGCGTACAACCTGGACCCTGACAGCTTCAAACATGGTGATGTAACCCAGTCTGATCGCCAGCTGGTCAAGACGGTGGTGGGCTGGGCGATCAACGACAGCGACACCCCGCAATCCGGTTATGATGTCACCCTGCGTTACGATACCGCCACCAACTGGTCCAAGACCAATACCTATGGCCTGAGCGAGAAGGTGACCACCAAGAACAAGTTCAAGTGGCCACTGGTAGGGGAAACCGAACTCTCCATCGAGATTGCGGCCAACCAGTCCTGGGCATCCCAGAACGGGGGCTCTACCACCACCTCCCTGTCGCAATCCGTGCGGCCGACGGTGCCGGCCCGTTCCAAGATCCCGGTGAAGATCGAGCTCTACAAGGCTGACATCTCCTATCCCTATGAATTCAAAGCTGATGTCAGCTATGACCTGACCCTGAGCGGTTTCCTGCGCTGGGGCGGTAATGCCTGGTATACCCATCCGGACAACCGCCCGAACTGGAATCACACCTTTGTCATCGGGCCGTACAAGGACAAGGCGAGCAGCATTCGCTACCAGTGGGACAAGCGGTACATCCCGGGTGAAGTGAAGTGGTGGGACTGGAACTGGACCATCCAGCAGAACGGCCTGTCTACCATGCAGAACAACCTGGCCAGAGTGCTGCGCCCGGTGCGGGCGGGGATCACCGGCGATTTCAGTGCCGAGAGCCAGTTTGCCGGCAACATCGAAATCGGTGCTCCGGTGCCGCTCGCGGCAGACAGCAAGGTGCGTCGTACCCGCAGCGTGGATGGCGCTGGGCAGGGTCTGAGGCTGGAGATTCCGCTCGATGCGCAAGAGCTCTCCGGGCTTGGCTTCAGCAACGTCAGCCTGAGCGTGACACCAGCTGCCAATCAATAACGACTGCGTGTTGTGGCAATAGAACCGGGCCTCTGGCCCGGTTGTTGTTTGTACTGGTCAGGCTTGTTAAAGGCTTGTACTTTCCATTTCCCCACTTATACTGGCGCCATCTTGTCGGAGTGCTGACCGTCGAACGACGCTAAGCTGAGACCGTTAATTCGGGATCCGTGGAACCTGATCAGGTTAAGACCTGCGAAGGGAAACAAGGGTAACTTGCGGGTTACCGCGCCGGGGCAAACCCTCGCTCATCAGGAGCAGAGCCCCACCCATCAAGGGCTCCGCCCGCGATGGTTCAGGCGCACAGAGGGGGAGGCTGTCCCGTCCGGTTGTCCATAGGGCGCCGGGTTTCCAGACTAGGGAAACACCGGGATGGCAGAGCAGGGAAGATCCATGTCCGACTCACTCCCCCGAGCATACCCCGCCGCAAGTTCATCTTCTCCTCGAACTCCAGACAAGCAAATACCCATAACTTCAACCAGTTAATGTGAGTTTTGCTATGTCTACTTCTGTATCTGATACCGCCAAATCCAGCCGCCGCGAGCAGCGCTCCAGCGCTCAGACCTTTATCGACAACCTCAAGGGGATGGCTCACCCCAACTCCCGCCGCATCTTTATCCAGGGTTCTCGCCCCGATATCCGGGTGCCCCTGCGTGAAATCCAGCTGGCCGACACCTTCGTCGGCGGCACCAAGGAGGCTCCCCAGTTCGAGCCCAACGAGCCGGTGCCGGTCTATGACACCTCGGGCCGTTACGGGGAGGAGGGGGTCGCCATCGATGTGCGCCGCGGCCTGCCGCGCCTGCGGGAGAACTGGGTGCTGGAGCGGGATGACACCGATGAGCTGCCGGGGCTCAGCTCCACCTTCACTCAGGAGCGGCTGGCCGACGAGGGGCTGGATCACCTGCGCTTCGAGCATCTGCCGAAACCGCGCCGTGCCAAGCCGGGCCGCCGGGTGACCCAGCTCCACTACGCCCGCGCCGGTATCGTCACTCCCGAGATGGAATTTATCGCCATTCGCGAGAACATGGGTCGCGAGCGGGTGCGCTCCGAGCTGTTGCGCACCCAGCATCCGGGCCGCGATTTCGGTGCCCGTTTGCCCCAGAACATCACCCCCGAGTTCGTACGCGATGAGGTGGCCGCCGGTCGCGCCATCATCCCCAGCAACATCAACCACCCGGAAGCGGAGCCGATGATCATCGGACGCAATTTTCTGGTGAAGATCAACGCCAACATCGGCAACTCGGCGGTCACCTCCAGCATCGAAGAGGAAGTCGAAAAGCTGGTCTGGTCGACCCGCTGGGGCGCCGACACCGTGATGGATCTCTCCACCGGTCGCTATATCCACGAGACCCGCGAGTGGATCCTGCGCAACAGCCCGGTGCCCATCGGTACTGTGCCCATCTATCAGGCGCTGGAGAAGACCAACGGCATCGCCGAAGACCTCACCTGGGAGCTGTTCCGCGACACCCTGCTGGAGCAGGCCGAGCAGGGGGTGGACTACTTCACCATCCACGCCGGCGTCCTGCTGCGTTTCGTGCCGATGACCGCCAAGCGCCTCACCGGCATCGTCTCCCGCGGTGGCAGCATCATGGCCAAGTGGTGCCTGTCCCATCACAAGGAGAACTTCCTCTACCAGCACTTCCGCGAGATCTGCGAGATCTGCGCCGCCTATGATGTGGCCCTGTCGCTGGGCGACGGTCTGCGCCCGGGCTCCGTCTATGACGCCAACGACGAGGCCCAGTTCGCCGAGCTGCGCACCCTGGGCGAGCTCACCAAGATCGCCTGGGAGTACGACGTGCAGGTGATGATCGAAGGGCCGGGTCACGTGCCGATGCACATGATCGAGCGCAACATGACCGAGCAGTTGGAGCACTGCCACGAGGCACCGTTCTACACCCTGGGCCCGCTCACCACCGATATCGCGCCGGGTTACGATCATTTCACCTCCGGCATCGGTGCCGCCATGATCGGCTGGTACGGCTGCGCCATGCTCTGCTATGTCACCCCCAAGGAGCACCTGGGGCTGCCGAACAAGGAGGACGTGAAGCAGGGGCTGATCACCTACAAGATTGCCGCTCACGCCGCCGATCTGGCCAAGGGCCATCCGGGCGCCCAGATCCGCGACAACGCCATGTCCAAGGCGCGTTTCGAGTTCCGCTGGGAGGATCAGTTCAACCTGGCGCTGGATCCCGACACCGCCCGAGCCTACCACGACGAAACCCTGCCTCAGGAGTCCGGCAAGGTGGCTCACTTCTGCTCCATGTGCGGGCCCAAGTTCTGCTCCATGAAGATCACCCAGGACGTACGTGACTACGCGGCGAAACTCGAGGCAGTCGAAATCAAGCTGGTCGGCATGGATGGCCAGCAGGAGCAGGTGGTGGCTCAGGTGGAGAGCGGCATGGCCCGCATGGCTGAGACTTTCAAGGAGACTGGCGGCGAGATCTACCATCAGGCGGCGGCGCTGAAACAGGCCGCAGGGGAGGAGGCGTGAGCAGCGCAAGCGGGGCTGTCAGCTCCGCCGACCTGTCGCCCGTGACGGACTCGCTACCTGTGGTCTGGACCATCGCCGGTTCAGACTCCGGCGGCGGTGCCGGCATTCAGGCCGACTTGCACACGATGCACGACCTCGGCGTGCATGGCTGTTCTGTCATCTCCGCCATCACGGCCCAGAACTCGGTGGCGGTGAAGATGGTCGACCCCGTGCTGATGCAGACCTTCACCGCCCAGATCGACGCCCTCGGCGTCGATCTGCCACCTGCCGCCATCAAGATCGGCCTGCTGCCGACCCGGCTCCACGTAGAGGTGCTGGCCCGCCGGCTGGCAGCCACCCCGGCCCCCTTCGTGGTCTACGACCCGGTAGCCATCGCCAGCACCGGTACTCCGATGGCGGAGCCCAATATGCTGGCGGCGGTGCGCGAACAGCTGCTGCCACGTCTGTCGCTCATCACCCCCAACGGCCCCGAGCTGGAGGCCCTGACCGGCTTGCCGGTCAGCAGCCCCGAACTGGTGCGCCTCGCCGCCCGGCGGCTGCGCGAACTCGGCGCCCGCGCCGTGCTGGTCAAGGGCGGCCATCTGGGCTGGAGCGGCGATCTCTGCCTCGACTACTACCAGGACGAGACCCGCGAATTCTGGTTGGCGGCGCCACGCCTCGATACACGCCACGGTCACGGTACCGGCTGCTGCTACGCCAGCGCCATCGCCGCCGTGGTGGCGCAGGATTATCCGGTGGAAGACGCCATCACTCTGGCGCGTGCCTACCTGCAACAGGGGTTGGCGGCGGCGCAGGGAGTGGGGGCTGGCCCGGGCCCCATCGCCCATCTTGGCTGGCCAGCCGATCTTGCCCACTTCCCCCGCTCCGTGCTGGCGGGATCACCGCTCGATCGCCGCTTCGGATTGTATGAGACAAGCAGTGCCCGCCTGCCGGATGGCCCCTTCGCGCCGACCGAACACAACCTCGGCCTCTATCCAGTGGTGGATTCGGTCAAGTGGCTGCGCCGCCTGCTGGGGCAGGGGGTCAAGACCATCCAGCTGCGGATCAAGGATCTGCCCGCCGCTCAGGTGGCACCGGCCATTCGCGATGCGGTAGCGCTCGGTCGCCGTCATGGGGCGCGGCTCTTTATCAACGACTACTGGCAGCAGGCCATCGAGGCGGGCGCCTGGGGCGTGCATCTGGGGCAGGAGGATATGGAGACCGCCGATCTCGCCGCCATTCAGGCGGCGGGGCTGCGCCTTGGCATCTCCACCCACGGCTACTTCGAGCTGATGCGGGCGCGCGAGCTGGCCCCCTCCTATATGGCGCTGGGTCATATCTTCCCGACCAATACCAAGGCGATGCCTTCGCGCCCGCAGGGGCTGGTGCGGCTGCATCGCTACCGCGCCCTGATGGCAGAGTGGCCGACGGTCGCCATCGGCGGCATCAGCGAGGAGCGGGTGGCGGCGGTCAAGGCGAGCGGGGTCGGCAGCATTGCGCTGGTCTCGGCCATCACTGCCAGTGACGACTGGCAGGGGGCGACCGAACGGCTGCTCGCCGCCGTGGGGGCGGGGGATGAGCCACGCTCGGCACAGCTCATGACCGACATGCAGGAGGCTGTCCATGCTCTCTGATGCTGAGTATTTGCGCGATTCAGTCCGCCAGCTTACCTCGCTGGCTGTATGGGGAGGCACTGATGTTGGCTGATGCTGAATACCTGAGATACGGCCGCCAGCTGATGCTGACGGAAGTGGGGGAGGCGGGGCAGGCGCGACTGAAAGATAAGTCTGTGCTGATCGTCGGCCTCGGCGGGCTTGGCTCGCCGCTCGCCCTCTATCTGGCCGGGGCCGGGGTGGGCACCTTGTGGCTAGCCGATGGCGATACGGTCGATTCCAGCAATCTGCCGCGCCAGATCCTGTTCGATGTTGATGCGGTCAACCACTCCAAGGCGGAGCTGGCCCGCGAGCGTTTGGCGGCCCACAACCCGCTGGTGGAGCTGATCGCCATCAACCAGCGGCTCGATGCCGCCAGCCTGCCGGAGTTTGTAGCCGAGGTGGATCTGGTGATCGACTGCTGCGACAACCTCGCCACCCGGCAGGCCATCAACGCCGCCTGCGTGGCTCAGGGCAAGCCCTGGATCTCTGCCGCGGCGGTGGGTTGGCAGGGGCAGCTGATGGCGCGTACCAGCAGCGATCATGCCTGCTACGCCTGCCTCTATCCGCTCGATACCAAGATCAAGGAGAGCTGCCAGACCAGCGGCGTCACCGGCCCGCTGGTGGGGGTGATGGGCTCTTTGCAGGCGCTGGAGGCGCTGAAACTGCTGCTCGGGATGCCAAGCCCGGTCGCAGGCACATTGCGCCGTTTCGATGCTCTGACCCATCAGTGGCAGACCCTCACTCTGGCTCCCGACCCCGATTGCCCGGTTTGCGGGCAGTGCCGATGCCCGACACACGATAAGGAGATCACCCCATGACCCTCACCATTCGACTCAATGATAAAGCCCAGCCGCTGGCGACAGGGCAGAGCGTGGCCGACCTGCTGGCGGCGCAAGAGGTTAATCCCCAAGGGGTAGCGGTGGCCCTTAACGGTGCCGTGCTGCCCCGTGGCCGCTGGGCCGAGACCCGTCTCAATGATGGGGACGAACTTCACCTCTTCACCGCCATTGCGGGAGGCTGACCCATGATGCTCGCAGTCCCATCTTTGAGTGCTCTGCCTTGCGGCGGGGCCTCATTCCTTCTTATCGCAGTGGCCGGAGGCTGACATGCTCAAGATTGTCGATCACACCTTTTCTTCGCGCCTCTTTACCGGCACCGGCAAGTTTGCCCGCCCGGATCTGATGGCTGCCGCCATCGAGGCGAGCGGCTCCCAGCTGGTCACCATGGCCATCAAGCGGCTTGAACCGGGCAAGGCCCATGACGATATCCTGAGCCCCTTGCTGCAACTCGGGGTCAAGCTGCTGCCCAACACCTCCGGCGCCAAGACCGCCGCCGAGGCGGTGTTTGCCGCCCACCTCGCCCGTGAGGCGCTGGGAACGAACTGGCTCAAACTGGAGATCCACCCCGATCCGCGCTATCTGCTGCCCGATCCCATTGAGACGCTGAAAGCCGCCGAGCAGCTGGTGAAAGAGGGCTTTGTGGTGCTGCCCTACTGCGGCGCCGACCCCGTGCTGTGCAAGCGGCTGGAAGAGGTGGGCTGCGCCGCCGTGATGCCGCTCGGCGCCCCCATCGGTTCCAATCAGGGGCTGGTGACCCGGGAGTTTCTCGCCATCATCGTCGAGCAGGCCAATGTGCCCGTGGTGGTGGATGCAGGCATCGGTGCGCCGAGTCACGCGGCGGCCGCCTTTGAGCTGGGCGCCGATGCCGTGCTGGTCAACACCGCCATCGCGGTGAGCGGCGACCCGGTCGCCATGGGCCGCGCCTTTGCACTGGCCTGCAGCGCCGGTCGCAGCGCCTATGAGGCAGGCCTTGGCGCCCGCGCCCTGCAGGCGCAAGCCTCCAGCCCGCTCACCGATTTTCTGGGGGCGTTATGAGTCAGGGATTTGCTATCACTGGGGGAGATTCTTCCTCCCCTCTCCCTCTGGGAGAGGGGCTGGGGGTGAGGGCTCCGGGGGTGAGGGATCTGGAATCACAGGATGCCGCTCCCTCCTTTCTCGACCGTTGGCAGGAGCTGGAGTGGGACGATATCGGCATGCAGATCCGCGCCAAGACCGCCGCCGATGTAGAGCGGGCGCTGGGTTCACCCCGCCGCACCCTGAGCGATTTTATGGCGCTGATCTCCCCGGCCGCCGAGGCGTTTTTACCGCAGATGGCTGCCGAAGCTGAGCGGCTGACCCGCCAGCGTTTTGGCAACACCATCGGCTTCTATGTGCCGCTCTATCTGTCGAACCTCTGCGCCAACGACTGCACCTACTGCGGCTTCTCCATGAGCAACCGCCTCAAGCGCAAGACCTTGAATACAGAGGAGATTGAGCGCGAATGTCTGGCCATCAAGGCGCGCGGTTTTGACAGCGTGCTGCTGGTGACCGGCGAGCACGAGCACAAGGTGGGGCTCGCCTATTTTCGCGAGGTGATGCCCATCATCCGCCGCCACTTCAGCACGGTGGGGATGGAGGTACAGCCCCTCTCGCAGGCCGAATATGCCGAGCTGAAAAGCCTCGGCCTCGATGCCGTCATGGTCTACCAGGAGACCTACCACGCCCCCACCTACGCCCGCCACCACCTGCGCGGCAACAAGCAGGACATAGGGTGGCGCCTCGCCACGCCGGATCGGCTCGGCCGCGCCGGTATCGACAAAATCGGCTTGGGGGCGCTCATCGGTCTCTCCTCGGACTGGCGCGCTGACAGCTACTTTGTCGCCGAGCACCTGAGCTGGCTTGAGCGCCACCACTGGCAGAGCCGCTATTCGCTCTCCTTCCCGCGCCTGCGCCCCTGCACCGGTGGGCTGGAGCCTGCCGTGGTCATGTCGGATCGGCAGCTGGCCCAGCTGATCTGCGCCTGGCGCCTCTTCTCGCCCACCCTGGACCTGTCCCTCTCGACCCGCGAGTCGGCCACCTTTCGCAACGGCGCGGTGCGCCTTGGCATCACCCAGATGTCGGCCGAGTCGCGCACCCAGCCGGGGGGCTATGCCGAAGGGGATGCAGAGGAGCTGGAACAGTTTGCCATCCACGACGACCGTCCGGTGGGGGAAGTGGCCGCCGCCGTACGGCAGGCGGGGTTGCAACCGGTGTTCAAGGACTGGGAACCTTTCCTGGGCCGATAGGGGCGGCCATGCCCCCCCTTTGCCGGTGGCATCCGGGCGTTCAGCGAGACTCCGTGCCTGTGGCAAGCAGGCACGGCTTTGCCGTGCAGGACGCGAGGCCGCTGGCCTCGAAAGGGTTTCGCCCGCCCTTCGGGCCGGGGCGAGTAACTTTTCTTTGCGTGGCCAAAGAAAAGTCACCAAAAGAAAGGCCACCCCCTCGGCGGATTGGAGGGGGAGCCAAAACCGTGCCCGCCATAACCTCAGGGAGTTGTCGTAGGGTGCAATAAGCGGAGCGCATTGCACTGCTATTGTGATGAGAGGTGCAATTCACTTCGTTCATTGCACCCTACGTTTTGCTTCGTTTGAACCACATTTAACAACATGGTTGATTGTGGGTTGGGCAATACATGTCGAATTACAAACGGGTATGGCAACCAGGGGGAACCTGGTTTTTTACGGTCGTGCTGGCTGAGCGTCAGAACAACCATCTACTGGTCGAGCAGATTGATCTGCTGAGGTCAGTTGTCAGGGAGGTGCAAGAGCGCCACCCATTCCGGATCCACGGATGGGTTGTCTTGCCCGAGCATCTACATGCACTGTTGGAGTTGCCGGAAGGGGATACCAATTTTCCGTTGCGCTGGCGCCAAATAAAAAGCAGGTTCTCACGAGGGCTCCCCAATTCAGAGGCTCGGTCAGAATCTCGCTGGCGTCGCGGTGAACGAGGCATTTGGCAGCGACGTTATTGGGAGCATCTGATCCGCGATCAGGAGGATTTCAATAATCATCTCGATTACATCCATATCAACCCCGTCAAACATGGATTGGTAACAGCCACGAAAGATTGGCCATATTCCACCTTCCATCGTTGGGTTCAACAGGGGCGGTATTCATTATCATGGGGCGATACCTCCACTCCAGAATATGAAATTCCACACGACAATAGATAATCGGCATTAACGTGGTTAATGTAGGGTGCAATAAGCGTAGCGTATTGCACCGCTTATTGTCATCTCGAATATATAGGTGCAATTCACTTCGTTCATTGCACCCTACGGTAATATTACTCATGTTACCCTTTTTCAGTTTGTTGTGTTTTTGATATTTCATTGGCTATATCAATGACTGCTCTTGCATCGGAGGGTTGTAAGTAATCAATTAGTGTTAACTTCTTAGTGACCCCATTTAATGAAGTCCCCATAACGATTCCTTTCTTGTTGTCCGTATCAAGCCAAAACCTATCATGAACTTCATCTGTTATGATGTCTTTTATCTTTATGTCTGAATTAATGGATTTTAATATATTGTGCATAGCATCTGGGCTGCGCTTTTTAGCGTCTTTAGGTTTGGACTCTTGAGTGAAAAATGTTATGCATTGCAGTGACTCAGATAACTCAGTTATCATTTTTTTAAAAAGATTCAGAACGTTTTCTTCGTTTGAGTAGAAGAATGCATCGATAATCATTAGGTTTTTCACACCTTTTAATGTGCGTATAAACCCAAGGATTACAGTCTCAACTTCATCTACATTTATACCTGGGTGTAAGATAGAATCACAGGTGATATGGTATCGAAATAAAGATGACATCCCATATTTTATGAACTCATCACGTAAACGCTCTTGAAGGTGAGTGGTGTCTAGTCTGGTTAACATGAAATCGCGACTTAAATCAGGATGTTCATAAAAGCGTTGGAAGATATCTCTGCTATTAATGCCGTTGTTACCATAACAAGCAAGTATAGTCATTTCTTTATCGGTCATAATATCTCTTTGTAGAAATCAAGGTGTCAGTATTATTTGCTAGCTAGTGTATCGTTGCCTTGGTGCCACTATCAAACATTGGTTCTTCCATCGTGTTAATCGGAGCGTAACGGATTATCAGGCTTCAGGAGTCGTGTGGTAGAGATCGCCATAATCAGCGTCTCTTCACGTAATAGAAATCGATAGGATTCGCTCTGCTACAGAAATCAGTCTGAGGGAATAAGCGAATAGACATTCGCATTGAGGGGCTGGCCGTGAAGGAAGATACGATTCCTTGCCCGGCATTCAAAAGTAGCCCCGGCTGCGATGGCAACCGCTTCGCTGGCTATGTTGCCGATCCCCATCACGATCTCAAGCCGAAATAGACCCAACTGCTGAAAGCCAAAGTCACGCAGCAGAGCGACCGCTTGTCGGGCGATACCGTAGCCTTGGCGGGATTGGCGCACCCAGTAACCG
This sequence comes from Aeromonas sp. FL131, assembly GCF_049860615.1. Taxonomy (NCBI): domain Bacteria; kingdom Pseudomonadati; phylum Pseudomonadota; class Gammaproteobacteria; order Aeromonadales; family Aeromonadaceae; genus Aeromonas; species Aeromonas sp. FL131. Next base: position 3,962,455 of record NZ_CP187595.1, on the reverse strand, counting down.
ATATTGCCGTAGCGATGATGGGGCGATAGCTGGTTGATACCGGCGCCACCCAAGAGCTGGCCGGTGGCGGCGCAGAAAATGCCCATGTCAAAGGCGCGTCCCGCCGCACGATCCTGATCGCAGCTGGCAAACCACTCCAGCGCCTGCTCCCGGTTGAACGAGGGAGTGCACCAGCTCATCCATTTGCCGACCGTTTCGATGGATTCGTGGGCCGCGCGGACAAACTCGTCGGCGTCGCCCGGTTCGAAGGGGCGGATGATGAGACTGGCGTTGGCAAGGGGCTGGAATGTCATTGGCTGTCCTGCGTTGTCAGAGAGTAACGGCGCTCTCCCGAGGGGCGGCTCGGTGGCTGGCCAAACCTGGTGTCGTCCTGAGAAAAGCAGCCGGCCACCTTGGGAGCTGGGGGGCAACACTATCCAGTTGAACCTTGAGCAAACCTACCCTAACGGAATCGGGTGGAGCCTTGCCACCCTTTTGTTCCCTCCGCTTCGCCAGTCTCTGTCGCCCGGTGGTGGTGGGCGCATCGACCCCGCCGGGGTTTGTCTCTAGCATAAGGAAGATGCGGGGCAGGGGCTCCGCCATGTGGGCGGTGGTTGATGCCCGTTTACGGACTTCTGGCGGAGAGACAAGATGAAGCTGCGTTCCTTGTTGATGGTGGGGGCCCTGTTGCTGGGCGGTTGTGCGGTCAATCCCTATGGTGGCACTCAGGCTCCTGTCAGTGAACCGGACCAGCCAGTGAGCCAGCCGGACAAGCCGGTGACCAAGCCGGATGCCGGGGCGCCGCTGCCCAAACCGGTGGCGCCGACCGGGCTGGCGCTGGCCATGGCCGATGCCTTTGTGCAGGCCCCCGAGGTGCGCGAGCTGGCGCAAACTGGCCAGCCGGTACTGCTGCTCACTCCGCCCCAGAACGGCACCGGCGAGCCGGTGGATACCCGCGCCATGGCAGCGGCCATGAGCAAGCGCATCCAGAGCAAGAGCGGTTTTCGCTTTGTCGACCCGGGTCAGGTGGCGGCCATCACCGGCCAGCTGGAATATCAGCAGGGCAGGATGAACCCGGCCTCTCTGGTGCGGCTCGGTCGTCAGACCGGCGCCGGCTACATGCTGTACGGGGATCTGGTGGCCGAGGGCAGCCGCTATCGGCTGTCGATGACCCTGATGGAGCTGCGCAGCGGCGAGCTGCTCTGGAGCGGCAGTCGCTCCGCCAGCCACTGAGTAGCCAGCGATCCATCAATAAAGAGGGTTGAGTGCCTGTGCACTCAACCCTCTTCTTATTCCAGCCCCGCTGGCAGGGATCAGGACTCCATCTTCCTCAGAAAATAGGTGGTATGCCCGGGCGGCATGTCCGGCAGCTCGCCAAAGACCTGGTAACCCTGTTTCTGGTAGAAGGGCAGCGCCTGGAAGCTGGTGGTTTCCAGATGAAAGTTGCTGATGCCCTTGCTTCGGGCGTACTGCTCCATGGTGGCGAGCAATCGGCCGCCCCAGCCATCCTGGCGGATGCGCTCGTCAATCCAGAGCCAGTCCACGTGCAGCCAACCCCATTTGAGGTCGGCGGTGATGCCGCCATGCACCTTGCCCGCTTCATCCTTGATAAAACTGGCGATGTGCTCACGCAGATGGGGGCCGGCCTGGCCGATGTTGTAGCCCGACAGGCCGATGCGCAGCGCGTCGACATCCTGCTCGGCAGGGGGTTGGGGTGGGGTCAGGTGCATGATCTCTCCAGAGCCGGGTAAGGGGCCTCTATCCATAACCGTTCAGACTCGATGCGGTCAAGTGATTGCCCGACCTCAATGGCTATCAGCCTGCTGGGCGGGCAACCCGGCGTCACAGCTGCGGGAAGTAGCAGGCGGCCATGTCGACCGGATGATCGGGACAGCCGGGCAGGTAGAAGTGCCAGCCCGCATCGGTGAAGGCGCGCAGCTCGCTCTCCACGAACTTGAGGGCGAGGCTGAGGGCCTGCAGGGCATCGACGCCATAGATGAAGGTCTTGTTGCCAAGGCCGTCCAGCCTCACTTTGCAGCGCCAGTCACCGCCGGCGGATTTGGGGTCCGGCTCGGGGGCGCGGATGGCAATCTTCACGGTCAGCTGTTCTCCCTCGATGCTGATGGCATCGAAGCGGGCTTTCACTATGGCTCTCTTCATCTGGACGATCCTTTTCCGGGGGCCGGCGCCTGTCTGGCCGGTGGCTGATGGTCGGTGAGCCGGCCGTCAGTGGCAGACTCAGGAAGGTCAGCCTAATGGATGCGGGCGTCGCAGACAACGGGCGCGGCGGCTGTCTGTGAGGCAGGGTGAATATCCGAGTGCTGCCGCCGACGAGTCTGGCTTATTGCCTGTTTTTCACCCGGCCCTGGTTGCTGACTATCTTATTTTCTTGAATTTATTGATTAATATCTATTAATAACAGGATCCGTTATTGGCCCGGCACCAGCCGCAGTACGATAATCGGGATCCGGCGGCAACTCTGGCGCTCGCTTCTCGACATCAAAATAAGGAAACGGCATGGCGCTCTCGGTCAAGCAACTATATGAAGTGATGGCCCAGCTGCCCGACCCCGTCTTCATCCTGAGCGAGGATGGCTACTACATCGAATACATCGGCGGAGTGGAGCAGCAATCCTACCAGGATGGCAACCCGCTGACGGGCAAGCGGCTGGCCGATGTGCTGCCCGCCGCCATGACCCGCTGGGTGATGGAGCAGGTGACCCTGGCGCTGGATTCGGGCCAGGTGCAGGTGGTGGAGTACGAACTGGCGGCGGTGGAGGTGGAGGGGATCGACGCCTCGGTCGGGCCGCAGGGGATGCAGCACTTCGAGGGCAAGATTGCGCCGCTGCCCTCCCGCTACGATGGCAAGCGGGCGGTGGCCTGGGTGACCCGCAACATCACCCGCCAGTACGAGCTGCAGCAGCGGCTCAAGCTGCAGAGCGAAACCGACCAGCTGACCGGCCTCTACAACCGCCGCTATTTCTTCGAACATTGCCAGCAACAACGGCTCGGCAGCGAGAGCAGCGGCCTGGTGATGCTGGACATCGACCACTTCAAGCAGATCAACGATCGCTTCGGCCATCAGCAGGGTGACCGGGCGCTGCAGCGCTTCTGCGCTTGCGTGGCCGCCCAGCTGCGGGCGGACGATCTGTTCGTGCGCAGCGGCGGCGAGGAGTTCCTGATCCTGCTGCCCGGGATGAGCGAGCCGGATCTGCTGGCGCTGGCGGAGCGGATCCGGGCGGCCGTGGCGGCGCTGCCGGCAGATCCGGCGGCCTTTACCGTCAGCCTGGGCACCACCCTGGTGCGGCCGGGGGAGGAGATCAATCAGGCGCTGGCCCGCGCCGACGAGTGGCTCTATCGGGCCAAGCGGGCGGGGCGCAACCGGGTCGCTCACTGCCCGGTGGCAACCGGCGCTCAGGGGTGAAACCGGGGCCGGCGACCCTCTTATATATGGCGACCAGCCCGGCACCGATATATCAGGTGCAGCGGGCACCGTTCGCTGCATAATTAACTGATATTTATGGGCTGATGCTGTTAATATTAACGGGCCACTCTCTGGCCTTATTCAAGTTGTTGAACTACTCATCGAGGTTTTGTCGTTATGTTACCAGACGGAGCTGAATTGATTATCTTGAGGCCGAAATGACACATCTTATTTCCTTTTGAAACAATCCGATTCAAACAGTCATGAATTATTAACCTTGACCTTTATGGCGATTTCAACGATGGTAGCGTGGCATCCCCGTTTCCTCTTGGTGATCATGTTGATCGCAGGCGGGCTTGTTTTTTCTACGATCCGGTCGATATGCCGCTGCATATCACCAGCCTAATTACACGGGCCAATAAAATAAAAGATGACAGATTAATAAGGTGTATATCGCAATGAGTGTTGCTATTGCTGAAAAGAGTAATCCCGCATCAAAGTTGAAATGGGAGAAAAGTGATTCGGTATGGACCATGGGCTTATATGCCACTGCGGTCGGTGCCGGTACACTGTTTCTCCCAATTACCGTTGGCAGTAATTCACCGGTTATCTTGCTGTTTATATTATTGATGGCATTTCCGCTTTCTTATTATTCCCATCGGGCATTGAGTCGTTTTGTATTATCCAGCTCCCACCGGGAAGGGGATATTACCCACGTGGTGGAGGAGCACTTCGGTGCGCGGGCAGGCAAGCTGCTGATGCTGGTCTATCTGATGGCCTTCTACCCCATCATTCTGGTCTACAGCATCTCCATCACCAACGCGATCCAGAGCTTTGTGGTGCATCAGCTGGGCAATGCCGAGATCCCGCGCGGCCTGCTGGTGTTGGGGGTGATGCTGGGGCTGCACCTGGTGCTGCTGGCGGGCAAGCAGATCGTGGTGTCGGCCATCAGCGTGCTGGCCCTGCCGATGGTTGCCTTCCTCATCGGCCTCTCCATCTATCTGCTGCCCCAGTGGAGCCTCTCCTACTTCAGCGAGAGTCAGGGAGTGGACTGGCGCGACCCGGCATTCTGGAAATCCCTCTGGCTGATCGTGCCGGTGATGGTGTTCTCCTTCAGCCATGCCCCCATCATCTCCTCCTTCAGCGCGGCGCAGAAGAAGCGCTGTCAGGCGAGTGCCGACCAGCGCGCCAAGCGGATCATCAAGTGCAGCAGCCTGCTGATTTGCGGCAGCGTGCTGTTCTTCGTGGTGAGCTGCGTGATGAGCCTGAGTCAGGCCGAGATGGCGCAGGCCCGCATCGACAATATTTCGGTGCTGTCGGCGCTGGCGAACAAGTTCTCCAATCCGCTGATCGCCTATGTGGGGCCGCTCATCGCCATTCTGGCCATGTCCAAATCTTTCCTCGGTACCTCCATGGGGGTGAGCGAGGGGACGGTGAGCATGGTGAACGGTGCCTGCCAGGGGCTGGGGCTGTCGCTGCGTGAAGCGACCATAGCGCGGGTCTCGTCGGTCATCCTGTTCGTGGTGACCGGGGTGATTACCTACCTCAACCCGAACGTGCTGGAGATCATCGAGAAGGTGAGCGGGCCGCTCATCGCGGTGATCCTGTTCCTGCTGCCGGCCTGCTCCATCTATCGTCTGCCCGCCCTCAAGCGTTATCGCGGGGCGAGTACCCTCTTCGTGCTGGTGATCGGGCTGCTGGCCATCTCGGCCCTTATCTACGATCTGCTGTGACGGCGGATCCCGCACAAGTCAAAAAGGGCGACCCATGGGGCGCCCTTTTTCTTGGTGTTGCCGTTAGCCGAACAGGGTGGAGACGCTCTGGCCGGCCATCAGCAGGCCGATGGCCAGGGCGCTGAACCAGACTAGGGTGGCGCTCACCAGCAGGTAGCCGCTGGCGACGAACAGGCCGTCGCGCTGCAGCATGCCGATGGCCAGCAGCAGGATGGCCCAGGCCGGCATGGCGTTGGTGAAGGGGATGGCCCCGAGCGGCAGCATCAGCAGCAGGGCCGCCAGCATGATCAGCAGGCCGTTGCAGCGGTTGATGGTACTGCTGCCGGTCAACAGCAGCAGGCGCGGGCGGATGAAGCGATCGATGCGGGCCAGCAGATCCGCCCCCTTGTGCAGGGTCGGCTTGAGCTGCTCGGCGGCAAAGCGGCGCTCCATCAGGATGGCGGGCAGCCAGGGTACCCGGTTGAGGGTGATGCCGATGCCGATAAAGAGGATCAGCAGGCCAAACGGGGTGCTGACGCCGGGGATGGAGACCGGCAGCAGGAAGGGCACGGTGAGCAGTACGCAAAACAGCAGCATGCCCTGTTCGCCGACCAGGGCCAGCATCTGGCGCAGGCTGATATGGCTGTCCTCGATGGCGTGGGCGGTGGCCCGCAGGGTATCGGAGAGCTTGTTCTGGGGGTCGTTGAGTTGCGCGGCAACCATTCCCTGATGTCCTTCTGGTGAGTTGAACCGGCTCACCATGAGCCGATTGCGCGCCAGCATACGTGGCAGAGGTTAATCGGGGATGAATAACGGCAGGGACGGCGAAGTGTGATCGCCCCGATGAAAACCGCTTGATACAGGCCGGGTTTAGGATGGGGGCCAGTGGGCTCTGATATGCTTGACGGGCACTGATGCAGAGCACGGAGGAGCCGTGATGAAACGAGCAGGGATCATGATGATGGGGCTGTTGTTGCCACTGGGGCAGGCCTGGAGCGCCGAGGAGCAGGCCGCCCTCGGCTGGCAGGTGACGCCGTTCTTCGGCTACAGCTCGGCCATCGACTTCGAGGCCAATGACGAGCCCAAACCGACGCCTGTTTCCACCCGGCTGGAGTCCTTGCAGGGGGAGCGCTCTGGCAGCTGGGGGCTGTTCATCAGCAAGGAGGTGGATGACCCCGGCATGATAGAGCTGCTCTACAGCCACCAGTCCACCCACCTCTCCCCCGATCAGCCGGATCGCTTGACGGTGGACACCCTCCACTTCGCCGGGGCGCTCACCCTGTCGGACAACCTGATGGCTCCCTATATCGGCGCCGGGATCGGCGCGACCCGCTTTGCCGCCTACGACAGCGAGGTGGCCCCCTCCATGTCGCTGGCGCTCGGGGTGCAGCCGCGCCTGACCGAGCATCTGGCACTGCGGGCCGAGGTGCGCGGTTATGGCTCGCTGGTCAACGACAACAGCCAGTTTCTCTGCAACCCGGACCAGTGCGTGTTCAAGGTGCGCGGCGAGCTGGTGACCCAGTGGCAGGCCAATATCGGCCTGACCCTGCGGTTTTGATGCCAGCCCGGTGACGGATCATGTCAGGCAATGCCACGGGTGAGGCGGCTGAGCGGCTCGTTGACGTCGAACAGCTTGAACTGCACCGCGCTGGCGCCCATGGCGAGCACCCGCTGCTCGTGCATGGTGGCGTAGGCGAGGGCGCTGGCCTCATCCTCGAACAGATAGATGCCGCCCGCCTCGCCGGTGCGCGGGTTTTCGGTCCAGATCTTGGAGATGAAGCCCGGCTCCTTGGTGATGGACTCGGCCAGCGGCATGGCCGCGGCGGTGAGGGCCGGCCCCATCAGCTCGGCGGGGAAGTTGAAATGGATCTGCAGCAGGCTGGGCATGGTGAACCTCTCGTGGGCGTTGAATGACTAAGCCCGCATCATAGGAAGCCGGCATCTTGGCTGCAAGAAGGCACATTTTCGTGGCATAGTTACCGCAAAGTAACCACTCGCGAGCCATCCCTTGTCTTCACTGCCCTGTCCCGCCTACCGGGTGCTGCGCCTGCTGGCCGGCAAATGGAAACCGGCCATCCTGTTTCATCTGCGCGTGCAGACCCTGCGCTTTGGCGACCTGCGCCGCAGCCTGCCCGAGGTGAGCCAGAAGGTGCTCACCGCCCAGCTCAAGGAGCTGGAGAGCGACGGCGTCATCATCCGCACCCTCTACCCGGACGTGCCACCCCGGGTGGAGTACAGCCTGAGCCCGCTCGGCATCGCCCTGCTCCCCCTGCTCCAGCAGATGCACGACTTTGCGCTGAGCCACGGCTCTCTGCTGGCGCAGAGCGAAGCGGGGGCGGCCCGCGAGGAGCCCCATCTCGGCGAGCCCGGTTAATCCCGCGCCGGCCAGACCATCAGCCACTCGGCGCAGCCGGTGTGGGGATCCACGCCCTCTGCCGCCACCTGAAATCCTTGTGTGCGATAGAAGTCGCACGCGGCCCAGTTCTGCTGATAGACCTGCAGTCGCAGGGTCGGCAACTGCTGCTTGGCGTGCTCGAGCAGGGCCTTGCCCAACCCTTGCCCCTGCCGCGCGGGGGCCACGAAGAGGGCGGCCAGGGAGCCCTCATGCAGGGAGTAGAAGCCCAGCACCTGCTCACCCAGGCAGAGCAGCTGGCTGTCGGCGGCGGGCAGATAGATCTCCCGCATCGGCGCCAGGTTGGCGTGCCAGTAGGCGGGCTCGATGAAGTGGTGGGCCTGCAGAGAAGCCTCCAGCCAGATGGCGAGGACGGCCTCGGTGTCGGCCGGGGTGAAGGGGCGGATCTGCATGGGTGTCTCGTCTGGAATCATCACAAGGGAGGCATGGTAACAGCACAGGCCCGGTCGTCACCCGACGGGTTGCCAAACTGTTACCCCCATAACAAAACAGGCGACCCGCAGGTCGCCTGTTGCCGTTAGCCGGCGTAGGGGAGGGAGGAGTGGTGCAGCACGATGCGTACCTTGCCGTCGTCCCCCTTCTTGAAGCCCCAGGTCTTGTCGACCGTGGTCTGCTTGTTGTCTCGGTCGGTCAGGTGCACCTTGCCCATGGTGAGGGCCATGTCGCCGTTGATGTAGACGGCGGCGTTGTCGTAGTTGTAGCTCTGCCAGTTCTTGAGGGCGAAGCCGGTGTCGGCGGGATAGGCCTGATTGTTGCCGACGAAGTAGGCCAGCGCCCCTTCCTGATTGATGCGGAAGGTCTGTTCGCCGCCGGCCAGGGTCGGCTTGAACAGCACGGGGCCATGGTGGTAGCCGTAGGCACCGTCGAGCACGGCGGTGGCGGTGGCTCTGGCCTTGTCGATGCCGCCGCTGCGGTAGTCGTCGCTGATCTGGATCAGGGCCTTGCCCCAGGCATCCTGCGCGGCCTTGATCTCGGCTTCGGTGATGTTGTTGTTGGCGATCTGGGCGGCGCTGAGGGAGCCGCTGGCGGCGAGCAGAACGAGGACAAGGCCGGATTGCTTGGTGAACAGCGTCTTGGTGAGCAACTTCATACGGTCGTGACTCCTGGGTGTCGCGTTTAAGGAGTCCCGGAGTTTATCTATCTGCGATGAATAAAAATTGAACCCACCATTCAGCCTTGAGTGGGGAGGGATCGGCCTCCCTCCCATCCCCTGTTCCCCTCAGCGGGCCCGCAGCAGCCAGCGACTGGCCGCCCCCTGTGCCAGCAGCCGGTAGCCGAGCAGGGAGAGCGCCAGCAGCGCCGGCACCTTCAGCAGCTCCCACCACACCTGCTTGCCTTGCGGGCCGAAGATCATCAGCCACACCACCAGCATCATGTGCAGGCAGTAGAGGCCCAGCACCTTGGGGGCCTGGCGCTCGAGCCAGCTGCCCCGGCCCCAGCCCGGGTTGGCCAGCAGCAGGCCGAACAGTCCCAGCGCCCAGGGCAGGGAGCCGAGCAGGAAGTCGTGGCGGTTGAGGGGCACGGCGGCAAAGTGCAGCAGCCCTGTGGCCTCCAGGGCGTAGAGCCCCATCCCCGCCATCATCAGCAGGGCGCAGCGCCTGGCATCCGGCTGCCAGACGCGCAGGCGCAGTTCGGCGCCAAGGGCTACGAACAGCAGCGAGAAGAAGGGGCCGTTGCGAGTCAGCAGGGCCCACTCACCCCCCAGCAGCGGCGGGCCATAGGAGCCGCCGAGCAGGGCCAGCCCGTAGAGCAGGACGCCCAGCAGCAGGGCCAGCCGGGGCAGGCGGGCCTGCTGGCAGAGCGCCAGGATCAGCACCGCCAGCATCAGGGCGGGCAGGAACCAGAGGTGGATCATGCCACCCACCCACCAGGCGTTGAGCGGATCCCCCAGCTGCATCTGCCACTGGCTCGCCATGGCTGGCAGGTAGCCCTCGTTCACCGCCGCGAGCGGATTGAAGGGTATCAGCACGTAGAGCAGGCTCCACGCCAGCCAGAGCCCCAGCAGCGGGCGGCAGTAGCGCAGCGCCACCGTCAGGGGGTGACCTGCGGCGAGGGCGGGTTGCAGAAAGTAGCCGGCGCAGAGAAAGAACAGCGGCACCGCGAAGCGGCAGAGCTGGTTGATGACGCCCCCGAGCCAGAAGTAGAGGGTGCCGTCCCACAGGGTGGGGTCGAAGGGGTTGCTGAAGGGGGAGAGGTGAATGGCCATCACCGCCATGATGGCCACCACCCGTCCGCATTCGATGCTGGAGATGCGCATGCTGCCTCTTGCCGCTTGGGTTGAGGGCGCACCCTAGCAGCCGCAGGCGATCCTCATCCAGCCGCCTGGCCGGCAACTGTGACCCCCATCGGCGGCCGGTTACCCTTTGTTACCCGAGGTGCGGGCAAGGTTACCGCCACCGAGAGACAGATCCCGTTTTGCCGTCGGTAAACGCCCTAGAGCAGGGCCACCAGCACGGTGACCAGGGCGCCCAGCAGCAGCAGGGCGATGCCGCGCGCGGCCGGGCCGTGCAGCTTGTTCCACATCAGCAGGCTGGTGAGGGCCAGCAGCAGCATGGCCAGCGCCGCCAGATCCCCCACCAGCTGCCACGGCAGGCCGGTGCCCATGCCACGGTGCAGCCGGTTGAGGCTGGCGGCGAAGTTGGCCTGTTGCAGTTCGGTGCGCACCAGCAATGTGCCCGCCACATAGCTGGCAGCCACGCTCTGGCTGAGGGTGACGCCGCGCATCTCCCAGCGGGCCGGCAGGGTGAGCGGGCCGTCGGGGGTGGGCAGGGTCTGGGGCGGGGTGAGCTGGACGCGCCCCTCCTCGAACCCTGCTGCATAGCGTTGTTGCAGCAGGCTTTTCAGCTCATCCGGGCTGCTCAGCGGTGCGCTCAGCACTATCTCTTCGCTGGATTTTTCGGTGTGGGGGCCGGGCAGCGGCAGCACGGCCCTGTGTTGCAGCCAGAGGCCGGTGAGGCCGTAGAGCAGCATCAGGGTGAGGGTGGCAAAGCCGGCCCAGGCGTGGATGCGGCGCACCCACTTGTTGTTGTGCAGGGGGAGTTTTCTGCGTTTCATCGCTCGGTGCTTCATAAAAATCTGGCCAGCGGAAGCTGGCCAGAGGGATCGGGAAAAGGCGGGGATCAGAAGCGGTAGGCGGCGCTCAGATGCAGCTGACGGGGTGTGCCCGGCATGATCTGGGAGGCGCTGGTGGCGCTGACGAAGTAGTCGTGATCGGTCAGGTTCTCCACGCTCAGCTGAGTTTCCCACTGCTGCCAGCGGTAGCCGGCACGGGCGTCGAAGCGGGCGTAACCGGGCAGGGTGGTGGTGTTGGCGTTGTCGGCGAAGCGATCGCCCACCGCGGTCACCCCGGTCTCGCCGAACCAGCCCTGCTTGCCGCTCTGATAGCCGGCGAACAGCTCGCCGTTCTGACGGGAGACGTTCATCGGCCGCTTGCCTTGCAGATCGGCGTCCGCCTTGACCTGCTCGGCATCCTGGATGGCGATGCCGCCGCGCAGGTAGAGTTCGTCGGTCAGCTGGGCGCGGGCGCTCAGCTCGATCCCCTCGGTGCGCTGCAGACCGGTGAGGATCACCTTGGTGGGATCCAGCGGATCCTTGCTGCGCTTGTTGTACATCTCCAGCCGGTAGAGGGAGAGGGTGGTCGCCAGGCGGCCATCCAGCCAGTCGCTCTTCACGCCGCCCTCGTACAGCCGGGTGTGCTGGGGATCCAGGTTGTTGTTCTTGTCGCCCGGGGTGATGCCGATCAGCTCGCCACCCACCGGGGTGAAGGTCTTGCTGTAGGAGGCATAGAAGGCGTGCTCCTCGATCGGGTTCCACACCAGCCCCAGGCGCGGACTCAGGCTGGTGACCGAGACGGTCTCCTCCTTGTTGAGGTCGTTGCGGCGGCTGGTGACGGTGAAGTCGTCGCGGCGCAGACCCGCCAGCAGGTGCCAGTCACCCAGACTGAGCTGATCCTGCACATAGAGGCCGTAGCCACGCACCTTGTGGTTGGCGTCGCTGGAGAGCTTCATGGCGCCGTCGTAGGTGGGCAGGGAGCCAGGATCATAGAGGTTGCCGGCCGGGATCGCGGTGGCGTTCTGGTAGAGCTTGGGGGTGCGCTCCTGCCAGTTCTGCTCGAAGCCCACCAGCAGACGGTGCTCGATGGGGCCGGTCTGCAGCTGGCCCTCGGCCTCGGTGTTGCTGATCAGGCTGTTGGCCTTGAGATCCTGCTGCCAGCGGGAGCGGGTTACCTGATCCCCCTTCACGCTGGTGACATAGGTGTTGTCGAACTGGCTGTCGAGGCTGGTGTAGCCCAGCTGCTGGCGCAGTTGCCACTGATCGTTGATGTCCCAGGTGAGGCGCGAGCGGGTGGACTGGGCCACATCGTCGATGAAGTCGCGGCGGGTATCGCTGTAGACATACTCCTTCGGCACGTCGGCCGGCCGGCCGTTGACGCCGGGGATGCCGCGATCCGGGGTGCGGTCGTGCTCGTTGCGCTCGTACTGCACCAGCCAGTTCAGCTTGTCGTTGATCTCCCAGTTGACGGAGGGGGCCAGCAGGGTGCGTTTGCTGGTCACGCCGTTGCGAAAGCTGTCTTTGTCTTCCTGGGCCAGGTTGAGGCGCACCTGCACCTGCTCACCCGCTTCGCCGTTGAGGTCGGCGGCCAGCCGGCGGCTGTCGAAGCTGCCGACCTGGGCGCTGACGCTGGACTCCAGCCCCTTCTGTGGCTTCTTGCTGACCCGGTTGACGATGCCGCCGGTGCTGCCACGGCCATAGAGCACTGCCGCCGGCCCCTTGAGCACTTCGACCCGCTCGGTGTTGCCAAGGTCGCGGGTGTACTGCATGTCGTCGCGAAAACCGTCCAGATAGAAGTCATTGCTGGCGCTGAAGCCGCGGATGTTGACGCCGTCGAAGCGGGTGTCACCGCTGGCGTTGACGCCGGGGATGCCGGTCAGCGCCTCGCTCAGGGTGGGCTGGCCGAAGGCGGTCAGCTCGCTGGCCTTGACGCTGTCGATGGCCTGCGGCACCAGCTTGGCCGGGGTGTTGGTGCGGGTCGCGGTGGCGACCTCTTCATGTTGGCTGCGTTTGCCGACCACTGTCATGGTCTCGTCTTCGGCGTGTGCGCCGGCGCTCAGGGCCAGCAGGGCGACACTCAGCAGAGTGCGCGGGTGGTGAGGTGTGTGCATGTTGCGTGTTGACTCTTGAAGAAGCGACCTGATGGTCTGAACTTGTTGATTTATTTGTAATTATTTTGTTTTCTCCCATTTGGGAGGATGCTAATGATATTGATTTTCATTAGCTGTGCAATAGAAACATGTTTTGGCGATGGGACTGGGTATCGGATGGCTCGCCAGCGCCGACAGGCCGCCCTGCCGGCAAGGTGACGGGAGGAGAGAAGAAGGGGGATGAGGGGCTCAGTGGTCGGCGGCGGAGGGGGCGATCTCGGCCAGCTGCTTGCCCAGTACCAGCCGCGGCGCCGGGTCGGTCTGCAGCGGGATATCCTGCAGCGGGGTGCCCTGCAGGTTGCGGTGGATGATGTTGGCCGCCATCTGGCCGAGGGCCCGATAGCTGCTGATGGTGCCGACGGTGCAGCCGTGCTCGACATAGAGCTCGGCGCTGCAGATGGTGGGGATGCCCGCCTCGTTGAGGGTGGCCAGCAGTTCGGGGGCGATGGAGAGCAGGTAGCTGTCGGCGGCGAGAAACACGATGCTCTCTTTGGCGTCGTGCTGCAGCCGCTTGAGTTCGCTGGCCAGCCGCCGCTTGTCCGGCGCGATGCGCCAGGTGGTGAGCTCCCACTGGTAGCGACGGGCTTCGCGCAGCAGCAGCTCACCGGTCAGCAGGGTGTTCTGCTCGCGCGGGTTGAACGGCAGCAGCAACCCCTTGCCGGCGGGCAGATAGCGGCGGGCGTTGGCGAGCTGCAGCGCCATCGGCACCATGTTGCTGGTGCCGGCCACCATCTGGTTTTCCGTCTTGTCGTCGGACAGGAATCCGGCCCCGACGGGGTCGGACACTATGCTGAAAATCAGCGGCTTGCGGTTGCCCACCAGGCTCTTGACCATGGCCGTGGCGGTGGTGCCGAAGCAGTAGATGTAGTCGTAGTCGGCGAGGGAGGGCAGCAGTTGCTGGCGCAGCAGGGTGGCCAGCACGGTTCTGTCCTGATTGGCGTTGAAGGTAACGAAGGTGGGGTGATGACCGAGCCGGTTCAGCTCGTCGAGAAAGCCGCGCTCGGCATCGGTCTCGCCGCGCCACAGCACCATGGCGATGGTCAGCGCCTGGACGGGCAGGGCGCAGAGCAGACAGCAGCAGATGAGCAGGCGTAGCGGCATGATGATCTCCTCGTCGTGGTTCTGTTGAGCCTAGATCATGGGGAGCAGGGCACGCCGGTGCGGATGCAAAAGAGCGCGCCGGCATCAGCCGGCGCGCGCAGTGCAGAGGGGCCCGACTTAGAAGTCGTAGCGGGCCGCCAGCTGGAAGTCATCCTTGACGTTGAGCTTGCCGCTCTCTTTGCTGTCGAGGTTGTTGATGCGGTACTCGCCGATGACGCGCAGGTTCTTGTTGAACTTGTACTGGGCGCCGAGGGTGTAGTAGTCGATGGAGTCATAGTCGGCCTTGCCGTCCTGCTCTACCTTCTGCTTGTTCCACAGCGCCATCAGGCCGAAGCCGTTCTCGAAGTTGTAACCCAACGCCCCTTCCCAACCGGTGTGATCCTTGCCGGTGGCCAGGAAGTCGGTACCGTCCGCATAGCTCAGGGCGGCGTAGACAGCCTTGTTGTCGTACTTGGCGGAGAGCAGCCACAGCTTGGCATCCTCTTCCCCGTTCTTGTCGCGGATCCCCACGTTGTAGGCAGTGCCCAGCGCCAGGTTGAACGGGAAGGTGTAGGCCACGGCGGCGCCGTAGGCGGCATCGCTGTCCTTGCTGGTGGTCTCTTCGGTATCACCGCCGTCGAACTTGTAGCTGGTATCTACCTGGAAGCCGTTGAACAGACCGGAGTACTTCAGCACGGAACCGGCACGGTTGGTGGCGAAGGTGTCGGTCTTGGCACCCAGCGCGTCGTTGCCATAGCCATCGGAGAGAGAAACGTCGGTCCAGTCAGCCAGGAAGCCAGGGGCCCCTTTCTGGCGACCGAAGGTGATGTTGCCCCAGTCGGCGCCAACACCGGCGAACGCCAGACGGGTGCGCAGGTTGTCGGAGTTCTCGCTGATGGTCTTCTCGCTGTCGTTGATGTACATCTGCACTTCGTACTGGGCCAGCGCCTTCAGTTGGCTGTTGATCTGGCTGTCGACCTTGGCGCCGAAGCGGACGAACTGATTGGCGCCCTGCTTGTCGCTGTACTCCTGAGTGCCGTTCGGATGGGTGCTGTCGACCCCTTCCTTCTTGTCACCGAAGAACTGGCCGGCGTAGATGCGGCCGTACAGATCCAGGGTGGTGGTGTCATTCTTGTAAACTTCAACGGCGTGAGCCTGGAAGGCCGCGGTGAGAGCCAGTGCCACTACAGTCAGCTTTTTCATCTTAATCCCTTGTGTTGCAAGCTTTGTTGTAAAAGACGGGGCCATGCTAGGCAGGGGGGATGACAGCGGGGTGACACTCTCGTGAAGTGTCGGTGGCGGTTTGATGTCAAATTGGTGAAAGGGCCGTGTTTTGTGTGACGAGCCGCCACTTTTGCGCGCAAAGGTTTGCCCTTGTGGTAGAATGCCGCCCGTTTTCGAGCTCCAAAGGTTGGATATGCGATGAGACGTGAACTGGCAATCGAGTTTTCCCGAGTGACGGAAGCGGCTGCACTGGCTGGCTACAAGTGGCTCGGACGTGGTGACAAGAATATCGCCGATGGGGCGGCCGTTGCGGCCATGCGCCATATCCTCAATCAGATCCAGATCGATGGTGAGATTGTGATCGGCGAGGGTGAAATTGACGAAGCGCCCATGCTCTACATCGGCGAGAAGGTGGGCACGGGTCTGGGCGACGCGGTGGACATCGCGGTCGATCCCATCGAGGGTACCCGCATGACCGCCATGGGTCAGGCCAATGCCCTGGCCGTGCTGGCCGTCGGCGACAAGGGTTCCTTCCTCAAGGCCCCCGACATGTACATGGAGAAGCTGATCGTGGGTCCCAAGGCCAAGGGTGCCATCGACCTCGATCAGGCGCTCGAGCTGAACCTCAAGGCCGTGGCCAAGGCGCTCGGCAAGCCGCTCTCCCGCCTGACCGTGATCACCCTGGCCAAGCCGCGTCACGACAAGGCGATCAAGGAGATGCAGGGGCTGGGGGTGCGGGTGTTCGCCATTCCCGACGGCGACGTGGCTGCCTCCATCCTCACCTGTCTGCCGGACAGCGAAGTGGACATGCTGTATGGCATCGGTGGCGCGCCGGAAGGGGTGATCTCGGCGGCGGTGATCCGTGCGCTGGACGGTGACATGCAGGCCCGCCTGGTGCCCCGTCACCAGGTCAAGGGCGACAGCCCGGAAGTGCGTGCGCTGGGCGAGCAGGAAATTGCCCGCTGCGAGGCACTCGGCATCGACGTGAGCAAGGTGCTCAAGCTGGAAGACCTGGCCAAGAATGACAACGTCATCTTCTCGGCCACCGGCATCACCAAGGGCGATCTGCTGGATGGCATCACCAGCGACGGCGTCATGGCGACCACCGAGACCCTGCTGATCCGTGGCAAATCGCGGACCATCCGCCGCATCAAGTCGATCCACTTCCTGGATCGCAAAGACAGCGTGGTGCGGGACATCATCCTGTAAGCGAAGCGGAATATCCGCGGGGCAACCCCCATGGTACCGCCTGAAAAGCCCGACGCTGTCGGGCTTTTTGTTGTCTGCTTGCAAGGGGACTATTTCATGGCGGGGCCGGGATAACAGTGAGGAAAATCCCCGCCCTTTGCTAAACTGGTTCGCCCTGCCGAGGAAAGCATCACATGGA
Source organism: Aeromonas sp. FL131 (assembly GCF_049860615.1). Classification (NCBI taxonomy): domain Bacteria; kingdom Pseudomonadati; phylum Pseudomonadota; class Gammaproteobacteria; order Aeromonadales; family Aeromonadaceae; genus Aeromonas; species Aeromonas sp. FL131. The sequence continues at coordinate 3,946,036 of NZ_CP187595.1, read as the reverse complement.
ATGTCGTCAAGGTTGCGGTGCTTGCTGCATCGCCCCCAGTATCAGCAGTGCCATTCCCGGCATGCCCGACGGCAAACCGGCCGGCGTGCCTTGCGTGCAGCTCGATGCGCGGCTGGGCTGCAAGATCTTCGGCCAGCCCGAGCGGCCGTCGGTGTGCGGCGGTTTTCGTCCCATGCCGGACGTGTGCGGCTATCACCGGGAGGAGGCTATCTGGCTCATCGGTGAACTGGAGCGAATGACGGCCTGAGGCTGACCTCTCCCACGGGGAGAGGGGGGCTGGTTCCCCCTCATCCCCGACCCTTATCCCGCGAAGGGAGCAGGGAGAGCTACCATTCGGAACAATCCCAATAAAAAGAGGCCGCAACTGCGGCCTCTTTTTATTTCGCGACGAGCTGGCGTCAGACGTCGGCCAGCTGCAATGCCTGGCGGTAGTACTCGTTGGCCTTGTTGGTGAGGCGGCGCTTGTCCATCACCTGACCGAGGGCGTGGTAGACCGCAGCGTTCGGCGCTTTTGCGACCTCCTGCTCCAGCAGGCGCTGGGCGTCGTCCAGCTGACCGGCCAGCAGGTAGACCTGGGCCAGCGCCGCGTCGACGCCTGGCTGGTCCTGGATCTTCTGCAGCAGGGTCAGCATCGGCTGGTAGCTGTCGAGCTTGAGCTTGGGCAGACGGGCCAGCAACTGGGGCGAGACCTGCTTGCGCAGCGCATCCAGCCACAGCTCGGCGGCCTCATTGTCGGCCCCCAGCTGGCGCAGGCGATCGCCATAAGCGGCCAGCAGATCCGGATCCTGGCGCAGCTTGCGCGGCAGCTCCTGCCAGATCGGGCGCAGGGTCTCGAGGGCGCCGCTGGCGGCGTCGAGGCGACCACGCCAGGCCTGCTGCAGCAGATCCTCTTCCTGTTTGGGGGTCAGCTTGCCCACCTTGTGCAGCACCGGAATGAGGTCGATGAGGGCAGCCCAGTCCTCACGGGCCAGGTGCACCTGGCGCAGCTGGTCCAGCACCATGGGGTGGCGCGGGTTGAGGGCGTAGACGGACTCCAGCATGGCCAGCGCGGTATCGTACTGGCCCTGCTCGATCTGCAGCTGGGTCTGGGTCAGGGTCAGCGCCAGCTCGGCCTTGGGGTTCTCCTCCTGCGCCTTTTGCAGGTATTGGTCCCGGCGCACGTCATCGCCACGGGCCTGGGCCGCCTTGGCAGCGCTCAGGTAGTTGAGCAGCGGGGTGTCGCTGTTGCTGGCGCCCTTGAGCATCAGCTTCTCGGCCTGGCTGTAGTGCCCCTCGGCCATGGCCAGGGTGGCAGCCACGGTCTGCTGGTTGGCCTTGCGGCGCCGGCGCGAGCCGTACCAGCCCAGCGTCTTGCGGCGCAGGCCGAACACCCGGCCCAGCAGCCACTCGACGATGAGCAGGGCACCGTAGAACAGCACCGCTAGGATCACCGCGCTGGTGACCGAAGATTCCACCGTGTAGTTGCCCAGCGAGATCAGCACATAGCCCTTGTTGCCGGAGGCCTGCGGGCCGAAGATGAGGCCGGCCACCATGGCGGCCACCAGTACAATCAGACGAATCATGGTGCCCTCCTCAGTTGCTGGCCAGAATGCGCTGCAGGCGCTCGGTCAGCACCTCTTCCAGCATGGCCTGGGTCTTGAAGCGATCCGGATAGTTGAACTGGATCTGCTCCCCCTTGAGCTTGTCCAGCTCGGACTGCATGTAGTGGGTGGCGCTGTTGTCGGTGTCGAAATACTGGGTCAGCCAGCGCTGGGCCTTGTCCAGGCTGTCGTCATAGAGAGCCTGCTGCTCGCGGTAGACGGCGAGCTGGGCCTGCAGCAGCTTGGTCTTGAGGTTCTCGCGCAGGAAGATCTCCTGCTGCGGGGAGAGCAGGGCCTCCACCGCGCCGTCACGACGGCGGATGGTGATGAAGTTCTCGGTGAACTTGACCCAGTTCTTCTTGAGATTGCTCTCCCACTCGTCCGGGTTGGTGCTGACGGCCTGATCGGGCTCGCTCTTGGCTTCCGGCATGCTGACGGTGGAGAGCGGCAGCAGCTCGATCTGATCGGAGAGGGCGGCCAGCTTCAGGGTCAGCCCTTCGCGGTCGATGCGCGGCATCCCCTTGAGCTGGGCGATGTCTTCGGCCAGCGCCTTGCGGATGGGCATCAGGCTGGGATCGTTGAGTGCCTTGATGCGCTCGTCGGCATTGCCGAGCAGTGTGATGGCGGAGACGAGGTCGTGTTCCAGCCACAGCTTGCGACCGGCCATCCGCACCAGGTATTCGGATTCGGCCAGCATCCAGTCATTGGGGCGCTTGTCGTTGAGATCCAGCACCCGGGTCTGCAACCCCTTGAGCTCGTCCTGCAGCAGTTGCTGCTGCTTGCCGAGGGCGGCCAGCTGTTCGCCATCCTTGCTGTTGCTCTGGTCAAGCTTGTTCATGGCCTCGGCCAGTTGCAGCTTGAGCTGGTTCAGCTCGCCCTGCTGAGCCACGGCACTCTTGTGGCCGTGCAGATAGAGGCCGCCGGTCAGGCCGAGGGCCAGCAGGATGGCGATGCCGCCGACCACAGCACCCGAGCTGCTCTTCTTGTTGTTGACCTTCTGGCCGGGTTGCTTGTTGTCGGCCACGGAGGCCGCGGCACTCGGCTGGACTTCTTGCTGTTCAGTCATTCCATCTTCCTCAGTTCCAGAGCGGCCGTCAGGGCCTGGTTGGATGCACCCTGGGCAATCGTGATATGGGTAAAGCCCGCCGCTGCGGCCATTTCGGCCACCCGCGGGCTGGGCACCACCAGCAGGCGGTCGTGCAGCCAGGGCAGCTGTTGGTCCGGGACCAGTTCCAGCAGCCGTTGCAGCAGTTCACCGCTGGTGACGAGCAGGCTGTCGAGCCCGGCCGCCTGCCAGTGGCGAGTCAATGCATCCCCGTCCAGTGCGGGGTAGTGGCGCTCATAGGCCGCACAATAGTGCACCAGTGCGCCGCGTGAGGCCAGCGTCCGGGCGATGAGATCCCGGCCGCCATTGCCGCGCAGGATCAGCACCTGCTTGCCGTTCACCTGTTGCAGGCCGGGCAGGGCCAGCAGCCCTTCGCTGCGCGGATCGTCCGGGCTCAAGGCCTGGATGCCCACCTCGGCGAAGGCATCCGCGCTGGCCTGGCCGACCGCAAAGTAGTCAATATTTGGCCAGGTCTGACCAGTTTGCAACAGAAAATGATGAGTGAAATGAACTGCATGCATGCTGACAGCGATGACGATGTCGGCCTGGGGCAGCAGTTCGGGCAGGCGGTGCAGTTCGCTGCCCGCCACGGTTTCCAGCAGCGGGCAGCAGAGCGGTGCGTGGCCGTGCTGGCGCAGCAGCGCCGCCAGCTCGGCGGCCTGGGCGGCCGGGCGCACCACCAGCGGGATCATGCCCGGTAGACCTCGGCCAGGATGACATCGGCACCATCGGCCAGCAGACGCTGGGCCAGGGTGTGACCGAGGGCCTCGCCGTCGGCCAGTGGGCCGCGGATCTCGTCGCGGATGACGCGGCTGCCATCTGGGCTGCCCACCAGGCCGCGCAGCCACACTTCTTCCCCCTGCACCAGGGCGTAGGCCCCGATGGGGACCTGGCAGCCCCCCTGCAGGGCACGGTTCATGGCGCGCTCGGTCAGCACCCGGATGCGGGTCTCGGGGTGTTCGAGCGGTGCCAGCAGGGCGTGCAGCTCATGATCGTCGAGGCGGCATTCGATGCCGACCGCGCCCTGGCCGTTGGCGGGCAGGCTCTGCTCTGGCTCGATGAAGGCGGTGATGCGGTGCGCCATCTCCAGCCGTTTCAGGCCGGCGGCCGCGAGGATGATGGCGTCGTATTCACCGGCGTCCAGCTTGGCGAGACGGGTGTTGACGTTGCCGCGCAAGTCGCGGATCACCAGATCCGGGCGTGCCGCGCGCAGCTGGCACTGGCGACGCAGGCTGGAGGTGCCGACCACGGCCCCCTGCGGCAGCTCATCAATCTGGCCGAAGCGGTTGGAAACAAAGGCATCGCGCGGATCTTCGCGCTCGCAGATGGTGTGCAGGCCGAGCCCCTCGGGGAACTCCACCGGCACGTCTTTCATGGAGTGCACGGCGATGTCGGCCCGTCCCTCCAGCATGGCGGTTTCCAGCTCCTTGACGAACAGCCCCTTGCCGCCCACCTTGGCGAGAGGGGTATCCAGGATCTTGTCACCCTGAGTGCTCATGGGCACCAGCTCGACCTGCAACTCGGGGTACAGGGCTTCCAGCCGGTCTTTGACGAAGTTGGCCTGCCACAGGGCCAAGGGGCTCTTGCGAGTGGCAATTTTCAGGGTTCGGGCTGCCATATCAATCAGTTGTTTCATCTTTAGAAGGAAAACGATCTTACCACCCTTTGCAGGGGCTTTCATGGCGCAGCCCGCAAAAGCGGGCTCAAGCTCAAAAACGGCCGCTGAAAATGATTTTTATTAAGTCTGGCTTGCCAGTTAATTTGTTGAAATTACAAATCTTTATTGCTTTCCAATGATACTGTTTAGTGACTTGTCATAAATAATCCGGCGATTGTGTGCGGGCTTGTTTACCACCGCTGTTTGCATTGTTAACATGATCACACTTTTTTGACGTCTCCCCGTTTTGGTGCGTCATTTCTTACCTCGGTATAGGCAGGGCATTGCTGGTAAAACTCGACACGCTGGTGGCGCGCTACGACGAACTCAATCGTCTCAAGACGCAACGGGCGCTAGGTCTCATGAGTCGCTACGGGCAGCAGGTTTTTCAGCTGCTACCCGTCATGCTGCACTTCAATCACCCCTTGTTGCCCGGTTATGTGGCGGGGGATGTGCCGCACGGCATCTGGAGTTTTACCGCCAATGACGCCCAGCAGGCCTTCATCGAGGACCTGTGCCAGAACGCCAACTGCCTGAACGGCCTCACCACCCATGACAAGTCGATCCAGGGGCTCTACTCCATGGGCAGCACCTCGTCCATCGGTCAGTGCTGTCACTCGGATCTCGACATCTGGGTCTGCCACGTGGCCGGTTTGTCGCAGGAGCGGCTCGAGCTGCTGGATCTCAAGTGTCAGCAACTCTCCAAGTGGGCCGAGCAGCGCGGGGTCGATCTTAACTTCTTCCTGATCCCCGAGGACAAGTTCCGCCAACGCAACGATGCCCAGATGCAGGGTGAGAGCTGCGGCAGCGCCCAGCACCTGCTGCTGCTGGACGAGTTCTATCGCAGCGCCATGCTGATCGCGGGCAAACGGCTGCTCTGGTATCTGGTGCCCAGCGAGTATGACGACCACTACGACGACTACGTCAACGGCCTGTTCGCCCACGGCAAGCTGAGCCAGGATGACTGGCTCGATCTCGGTGGCTTCAACCGCATTCCGGCCGAGGAGTACTTCGGCTCCGCCCTCTGGCAGCTCTACAAGGGTATCGACTCCCCCTACAAGGCGGTGCTCAAGTCGGTGTTGATGGAGGCCTACTCCCACGAGTATCCCAACACCCGTCTGCTGTCGGTAACCAGCCGCGACTGGTTCCAGCACAACGAGGGGATGCACTACCGGCTCGACAACTACTGCCTGATGCTGGACAAGGTGACCAACTACCTCAAGTCCATCGGTGACATGCAGCGGCTCGATCTGGTGCGTCGCTGCTTCTATCTGAAGGTCTGTGACGGTCTCAGCCACCCGAAGGAGGAGCATTCCCCGGCCTGGCGCCGCGAGCAGATGACCCAGCTGGTGGCCTACTGGGGCTGGAGTCAGGAGCGGTTGCACCATCTGGATCACCGCCAGGAGTGGAAGGTCGAGGACGTCAAGGTGGCTCACGCCGAGCTGCTGGAAGCCCTGATGCAGAGCTACCGCAACCTGATCCAGTTCGCCCGGCGCAACAACATCAGCGAGTCCATCAACCCGGAAGACATCGGCATCCTGTCGCGCAAGCTCTATGCCGCGTTCGAGAGCCTGCCGGGCAAGGTGCAGCGCATCAACCTCAAGATTGCGCCGGACTTGAGCGAGCCGGATCTCAGTTTCGTGCAGGTGCCGCACGGCCGTTTGAACCGCGCCGGCTGGTATCTCTACAAACATTCGCTGGAGCCGGCAGACATCATCGGCCGGGCGCCGCTCGAATATAACGGCTACATCAGCAAGCTGGTGTCGTGGGCCTACTTCAACGGCCTGCTGACGCCCCAGTCCCGGGTGCACCTGTTCAATCAGGGCTCGGATCTGCACATCGACAACCTGCACCAGTTCTGTCGCGATCTGTCCGGCACCTTCCCGGTCAAGTATCCCCGCGCCACCAACCTGGCCCTCAGCCGGCCGTGCGAAATTCGCCAGCTCTCCATCTTCCTCAACCTGGAGACGGACCCGACCAGCCACTGGGTGGGCCAGGTGATCGAGTTCGACGCCAACGCCGCCGACGTCTTCTCGTTCGGCCGCAACCAGGAGTGTCTGGTGGGCTCGGTGGACCTGGTCTATCGCAACTCCTGGAGCGAGATCCGTACCCTGCACTTCCAGGGGGACGAGGCGGTGGTGGATGCCCTCACCACCATCCTCGGCAAGATGCACCAGGATGCCGCCGCCCCCGAGATGATCGAGGTGTTCTGCTACAGCCAGCACTTCCGCTCTCTGGTGCGTACCCGCTTCCAGCAGCTGGTGGCCGAATGCATCGAGCTGCGTCTGGCCCGCGACAAGCAGCAGCTGGTTAAGACGCTGGCGCTCGGCAAGGAGAAGTACGGCATCTTCTTCGAGCGGCGCGGGGTGTCGGTCAAGAAGCTGGAGAACGCGGTCGACTTCTATCGTCACATCTCCCACAACAAGCTGGATCACCTGCCACTGCGGCTCGACAAGACCCACAGCCAGCATCTGCCCGGCATCGTCGATGCCTACGCCAGCGAGGGGCTGGTGCAGTTCTTCTTCGATACCCGGGATGCGGGCACCAACATCTATATACTGGACGAGGCGAACCGGGTGGAGATCTACCAGCACTTCGCCGGCAACAAGGATGAGCTGGTGCAGGGAGTGAACCGCTTCTATACCTCCAGCCACGAGCGCTTCAGCGACGCGGGCCAGTTCAGCAACTTCAACCTGCCCCAGTACTACGAGATAGTGCAGATCAATGGCGAGCTGGAGGTGATCCCCTACCGCAGCCAGGGTCAGCTGCGCGACGGTGGTCAGGGGCGCGAGCTCGGCTCCGCCGCAGGTGCGGGGTAGGGCAGGGGCCGGTCCGGCGTGCGCGCAAGCGCCCTGGTCTCGGCCCCCTGCTGCACAGGATCATCGCTCATATCCAATGAAAACGGCCTGCATCTGCAGGCCGTTTGGCTATCCGTGGTTGGCTCAGCCCGCGAGGCGAGCCAGCAGCCACTGACGGATATCGTCGAGTTGCGGGCGGCAGATTTCGTGGCGCATCGGGTACTCGTGCCACTCGGGGGAGAGTCCGGCCGCCTCCAGCCGGTTCTTGGCGTCCCAGCCCATGGAGAGGCTCACCACGTCGTCATAGATGCCGTGCATGTAGCAGATGGGCAGGCTGCGGGCAGCCTCGCCCATCTCGCCGAGCAGGGCGTCGGGCGCCGCCAGGTAGGTGGACATGCAGAGCAGGCCCGCCAGTTGCTGCGACAGGCGCAGGGCGGTGAAGGAGGCAATCACGCCCCCCTGGGAAAAACCGGCCAGCACGATGCGATCGGGGGCGAAGCCCTCGGCCACCAGCTGCTCGATCAGCGAGGCGATGCGGGCCGCGGACTCCCTGACGTGGGACTCCACGGCGCGATCCGCCGGGTTGTCGAAGCTCTTGACGTCGTACCAGCCGCGCATCTTGTAGCCCATGTTGATGGTGATGGCGCGCTCCGGCGCATCGGGCAGCAGATGACGCACCGGCAGGTCGGCGGGCAGCGCCAGCGCATCCACCAGCGGGGCGAGGCCGGCGCCGGAATCTCCCAGCCCGTGCAGCCAGATCACCGCGTGACGGGCGCCTTCAGGGTGCAGATCGATCATGGCGGGCTGCGTCATCATGGGAACTGGACGGGTTCGCCCGCCTGGGTGGTGCAGGCCTTGCTCAGCAGCGTCTTGAGCTCGTGACCGAAGCGGTTGTCGATCCAGCTTTCCCCTTGCAGCTCGAAGTGGAAGCCGTTCTCGCGGGTGGCGACCCAGATCTGGTGCAGGGGCTCCTGCTTGTTGATGATGACCTTGGTCTTGTTCTCGAACGACAGGGTCAAGACCCCGCCGGCACGCTCACAGTCAATATCCGGATATCCTGCGTCGACGGTGTCCTCCACATATTGGAAAAAGGCGTCGGTCAGGGCGTGATACTCGTGATCCTTCATCGGTTTATCCTGTTGCTTTTAACAATGTGAGTGCGATTATAGAGGGCCAAAAATTTTTTCGCAGCGAACCATTATGATTACCCAGCTTACCAAGTGTCTGCTTGCCACTCTTCTGTCTCTTGGTTTGGCCGCGTGTGGCCTGACGGGACCGCTCTACATGCCGCCCCCCGAGCAGCCCCAGACCCAGAGTACACCGCAAGCACAGACGCCTGCGACCGCCGAGGCTGCCCCAGAGGCCGCGCCGCAATAATTTAGGAAGGAACCGCCCCCTTGGATCACTTTAACTACGACGCCGACGGCCAGCTTCAGGCCGAACACACCTCGCTGCAACAACTTGCCGAGCAGTACGGCACCCCGCTGTACGTCTACTCCCGCGCCACTCTTGAACGCCACTGGCACGCCTTCGACAAGGCGGCGGGCGACATCCCCCATCTCATCTGCTATGCGGTCAAGGCCAACTCCAACCTGGCGCTGCTCAACCTGCTGGCGCGCCTTGGCTCAGGCTTTGACATCGTCTCCGGCGGCGAGCTGTCGCGGGTGCTGGCGGCGGGCGGCGATCCGGCCAAGGTGGTCTTCTCCGGGGTGGCCAAGAGCGAAGCCGAGATGCGCCTCGCGCTGGATAAAGAGATCCTCTGTTTCAACCTGGAGTCGGAAGCCGAGCTGGAGCGTCTGAACCGGGTGGCGGGCGGCATGGGCAAGAAGGCCCGAGTGTCGGTGCGGGTCAACCCGGACATCGACGCCGGTACCCATCCCTATATCTCCACCGGCCTCAAGCAGAACAAATTCGGCATTCCCATCGAGCAGGCGCCCGCCATCTACCGCAAGGCGGCGGCCATGGCCAACATCGAGATCGTCGGGGTGGATTGCCATATCGGCTCCCAGCTCACTGAATTGAATCCCTTCATGGAGGCGGCCGACAAGCTGCTGCGGCTGATCGACGGCCTGGCGGCGGAAGGCATCCACATTCACCACCTGGATGTAGGCGGTGGTCTGGGGGTCAACTACGGCGCCGAGCAGCCGCCCCATCCCAGCGAATATGCCGAGGCGCTCAAGCAGAAGCTGGCGGGCCGGGATCTGACCCTGTTGTTCGAGCCGGGTCGCGCCATCGTCGCCAACGCCGGCGTGCTGCTGACCCGGGTGGAGTACCTCAAGCCGGGCGAGACCCGCAACTTCGCGCTGATCGACGCCGGCATGAACGATCTGCTGCGTCCTTCGCTCTACGGCGCCTGGATGAACATCGTCGAGGTGGACAGCCGCACGGCCCACGAGCCGGCGCTGTACGACGTGGTCGGTCCGGTCTGCGAGACCGGTGACTTCCTCGGCAAGGAGCGCACCCTGGCGATCGCCGAGGGATCCCTGCTGGCGGTGCGTTCCGCCGGTGCCTACGGCTTTACCATGTCCTCCAACTACAACACCCGTCCTCGCGCCGCCGAAGTGCTGGTGGACGGAGCGCAGTCGTTCCTCATCAGAGAGCGCGAGCAGTTGGCCGATCTCTGGCGCGGTGAGCATTTACTGCCCTGATTGTTAATGGATTTCTCTAAGCGTTCCTCCAGGTGAGAGCGTGAACAAGGGTACAGGAACGCACGATGTTGATAGATTTTTCCAAGATGCACGGGCTGGGGAACGACTTCATGGTGGTGGATGGCGTCACCCAGAAGGTGTTTTTCAGCAATGAGGTCATCAAGAAGCTGGCGGATCGCCACTTCGGCATCGGCTTCGACCAGCTGCTGCTGGTGGAGCCGCCCTATGATCCCGAGCTTGACTTTCACTACCGCATCTTCAATGCCGATGGCAGCGAGGTGGAGCAGTGCGGCAACGGTGCCCGCTGTTTCGCCCGTTTCGTGCGCCTCAAGGGGCTGATCAACCGGGATCGCATCGCGGTCAGCACGGCGCGCGGCCGCATCGTGCTGCAGCTGGAAGGGGAGAACCAGGTCACGGTCAACATGGGGGTGCCCCAGTTCGAGCCGGGCAAGATCCCGTTCCGGGCCCAGAAGGCGGAAAAAACCTACCTGCTGCGGGCCCAGGAGCATACTGTGATGTGCGGGGCCGTCTCCATGGGTAATCCTCACTGTGTCATCGAGGTGCCCTCGGTGGTCGATGCGCCGGTGGCGACCCTGGGTCCCATCATGGAGCGACATGAGCGCTTTCCCGAACGGGTCAACGTCGGCTTCATGGAGATGGTCAACGCCAGCGAGATCAAGCTGCGGGTGTTCGAACGCGGGGTGGGCGAGACCCTGGCCTGCGGTACCGGCGCCTGCGCCGCCGTGGTGGTGGGCATCAGCCAGGGCAAGCTCAAGGAGCGGGTCACCGTCACCCTGCCGGGGGGCAAGCTGACCATCGCCTGGAAGGGGCCGGGTCAACCGGTCTACATGACCGGGCCGGCCGAGCACGTATTTGACGGTCAGATAGAGTTATAGGCACGGGCGGGGAGGCCCCCGCTCTGCCAAGCGCTAATGTCGGGGCCTTGTGCCCCTTTTTCGGATGGACCAACCAAGTTATGAGCGAACTCAAACGGCAGGAACCACTGGTGGATGAAGCCACAGTGCTGGAGTACCTGGCCCGTTATCCCGAGTTTTTCCAGCGCCACGCGGCCATGCTGGACCGGATCCGCATTCCTCACGAACGCAAGGGCACCGTCTCGCTGGTGGAGCGCCAGCTGGACAGACAGCGCGAGCGCATCGAACAGCTGGAGCAGGAGATCACCGAGCTGATGGGGATCGCCAGCGAGAACGAGCGGATCTTCCGGGTCTATGCCGATCTCTACGGCGAGCTGTACGGCTGTCAGAGCCTGTTCGAGGTGAGCGCTGTGATGGGCAAGGCGTTCGTGCAGCGGTTGCGGCTGACCGGCCTGCGGCTCTGGCTCAGCCCGAAAAAATTCCAGTTGAGCGGCCCCGAGCAGAAGTTCATGGCGGAGGGCCGACAGCTAGAGCAGCTGCTGGGCCAGCGACTGCCGGGTCAGGATTACTACTTCGGTCGGCTCAACCAGAGCGAGAAGCAGGCACTGTTCGGCCACGACGTGCTGGTCAACTCGGTGGCGCTGATGCGGCTCGGCGATCTCGGCGTGCTGGCCTTCGCCAGCTCGGATCCGAGCCACTTCACCCCCCACAACGACACCCTGCTGCTAGGCCAGCTTGGCCGCCTGCTGCAACTGCGTCTGCCCGAGCTGGCGCGTGGCTAAGACGCCGGCCAGATCCCCCGCCAAGGCGCCACCAGCCGCCGAGCCCCTGCCGGCTGCATTGGCCGACGAGCTGGCGGCCTTCATCGAATACCTGCGGGTCGAGCGCCAGCTCAGCCCGCACACCCGCAGCAACTACCAGGCCCATCTGGAAGCCATGACCGCCGAGCTGGTGAAGCTCGGGGTCGACGACTGGGCCAGGCTCGAGGCGAGTCAGGTTCGCAGTCTGGTGACCCGGATGCACAAGGCGGGGCTGGCGCCCCGTTCGCTGGCCACCAAGGTCTCCGCCCTGCGCAGTTTCTGCGACTGGCAGGTGCGCCAGGGCCGACTGGTGGCCAATCCGGCTCGTGGCATCGTCACCCCCAAGCAGGGGCGGCCGCTGCCCAAGAACCTGGATGTGGACGAGATGTACCAGCTGCTCAACATCACCGACGAGCAGGATCCGCTGGCGGTGCGGGATCGCGCCATCATGGAACTGATGTACTCCTCCGGCCTGCGCCTCGCGGAGCTGGTGGGGCTCAATCTGGCGGACGTGAAGCTCGACGAGCGTCAGCTCAGGGTGACCGGCAAGGGCTCGCGGGAGCGGGTGCTGCCGGTGGGGCGGATGGCGGTGGAGTGGCTGCACAAATGGCTCAAGCTGCGCCCCCTGCTGGCCGGCGACGAGCTGGAGGCGCTGTTCGTCTCCAAGCGCAAGCAGCGGCTGTCGGCCCGCTCGGTGCAGGAGCGGCTCGACGGCTGGGGCAACAAGCAGGCGCTCAACGCCCACGTCCATCCCCACAAGCTGCGCCACAGCTTTGCCACCCACATGCTGGAGTCCTCCGGCGATCTGCGGGCGGTGCAGGAGCTGCTGGGTCACGCCGATCTCTCCACCACCCAGATCTACACCCACCTTGACTTCCAGCATCTGGCCAAGGTGTATGACAGCGCCCACCCGCGGGCGAAGCGGGATCCCGCGGCCCCGGACGACGAATGAAGAGGGCCGGGCACGCCCGGTCCCGACAAGAGGAGATACCATGCAGTTCTATCGCCGCTGGCAGCCGGTGGCCGCCATCTCGTTTGACCTCGACGATACCCTCTATGACAACGGCCCGGCCATCGAACGAGCCGAGCAGTGGATGCTGAGCCACCTGCGCAGCGAATACCTGGCTACCGCCATGCTGGACAAGCCGCGCTGGCAGGCGCTCAAGCACAACCTGCTGCTGGAACAGCCGGCACTGCGCCACGACGTCAGTCTGGCGCGCCGGCACGGCATTCAGGCCGCGCTGATGGCGGGAGGGATGGCACAAGGGTTGGCGGAGCGTGAGGCAGCGTCGGTGTTCGCCGGCTTTCTGGCCGAGCGCTCGAAGATCGAGGTGAGCGACCAGACCCACACCCTGCTGGCCCGGCTGGCCGAGCGCTACCCGCTGGTGGTCATCACCAACGGCAATCTGGACCTGACCCGGGCTGGTCTCGCGGATTACTTCACCCTGGTCTGCAAGGCTGGCCTTGGCAGCAGGATGAAGCCGGCGCCGGACATGTTCGTAGAGGCGCAGAGGGCTCTCAAGCTGGCGCCCGGCCAGATCCTGCACGTGGGGGATCATCCACAGACGGATGTGCTGGGAGCTCGGCTGCACGGCTTCAAGGCCGCCTGGCTCAATGAGCGCGGCCAGCCCTGGCGAGAGTTGCAACTGCTGCCGGACGTGGAGCTGACGGCGCTGGGCGAGCTGGCCGAACTGCTGCTCTAATCAGACCTCCATACCCACCCCATACCCGCCGGTTCGCAGCCGACATGCATCCCCTGTCGGCCGCTCATGCTCCGCAGGCCGCAGCCGTGGTACGGGTCATGCCGGAGTGGTCACTCGTTGCGGCAGATCAATCCGCGTAGATCGTAAGGCTCGGGCTGGTTGACCCGGCAGTAGCTGATGCCGGCGGGCAGCGCCTGCTGCAGGGTGATGGCGGTCTCCCGGTAGTGGCAGACCAGGTAGAAGGGGCGGGGGTTGCGGCGATCCAGACTCCAGTAGTGCAGCGCGTCGCTGTCGCCGTTGTCCGGCTTGAGCTGGGCTCGTTCATCGGGGTCGCCGTCGAACAGGGCCAGGTTGTCCAGCCGGTGGCTGAGGGGCTGGTGTTGTTCCCCCAGATCGTTGCGGGTGACGGCCTGCCACCCCGGGTTGGCCCCCAGCTGCTGCTGGCGGGTTTCAATGGTCGCGGGGCAGTCAAATTGCAGGGTGGCGCTCAGGGCCAGTGCGGTCAACAGCATGAAATGCATCTCTGGTAGAAAGCCTGAGCCGCCATGCTACGTCATCGACCGCCAAACAGCGCCATCAGTTTGTCCAGCAGATCCCGTGGCGGGGTGATCTGCTTCATGGCTTCCGCCTCCCGCGCCAGCAGCTCCTGCTGCTCCTGCTGACGGGCGCTCAGCACCTTGTAGAGCGGCTCGAGCAGGGAGCCACGCTGGGCCACCAGCTCCTGGAACATGGCCTGATTGATGCGATAGGTTTCGACGGTCCCCAGGGCCCGCACCGTGAACGGGCTGGGCTCGCCGGTGAGCAGGCTCAGCTCGCCGAAGAAGTCGCCGGCATTGAGGGTACCGAGCGGCAGCTCGCGCCCTTCCACCTCCACCAGCATCTGGGCATCCCCCTTCACCAGCACGAACAGCCAGCCGGAAACCTCCCCCTGGCTCAACATCCGATCGCCGTTGACGAAGGGGGCGAACTTGACCTGATCCGCCAGCCGCAGCAGCTCCTCCTCCTGCAGCATGGCGAACAGCGGCAGGCGGCGCAGGGTGTCGGTGCGCTCGGCGGTATGCCGCTTGTGGCGCTGATCCTTGTGATCCTGATCCGTGGTCATGAAGACGTTGAAGATGGGCGGGGTCAGGCGCCGGTCGTTGCGGCGCAGGGCGGCATCGATCAGGGTGCGCACCGCCGAGTCGGTGGGATCGTCCACCGCCAGATCGGTGAGCCAGTAGCGCACCGCGTAGCGGGCGATGCCGTTTTCCACGTTCATCAGCAGGCAGTCCGGCTGCGGGCTGGCGGAGACGTGGCGGATGCGGGTCTCCCGCAGGGACTGTTCCACCAGGGCGATGATCTGGGTCGGCAGGGTATCCAGGGTGATGTCGAACCAGACCCAGCGGCGCCACTGCAGGGGGGCGTTCTGCCGCCGTCCGAGCACGGTGAAGCGCTGCTTGAGCAGGTGGCTGTTGGGGATCACCACGGTCTCCCAGTTGCGGGTCTCGATGGTGGTGGCACGCCAGTTGATCTCCACCACCCGGCCCTGGGTGGTCTCCACCTGCAGCCAGTCACCGATGGCGATGGAGTTGTCGAGCTGGATCGAGACGCCGGCCAGCAGGTTGCCCAGGGTGTCCTGCATGGAGAAGGCGATGACGGCGGTGATGACGGCGGAGGTGGTGACGATCTCGCCGAGGGCCATGCCGGAGGCGTAGAGGCGGAACAGGCACCAGCCGATGTAGCCGACCGTGATGACGATGTCGGCGATGATGCGCGGGATGCGGATCTGGCACAGGGGCAGCAGAAACTGGAACAGCAGGATCCCCCAGATCTTCACCAGCACCAGCCCGGCCAGCAGGCTGGAGATCTCCACCAGCCAGTGGTGGGGCAGCGGCAGACGAAACCAGCCCCCTTCGAACTGGATCAGCAGGATCACCACCAGGCTTATCATCACGAAACCGAGCTCGCTCACCAGCTCCCGCCGACGGCCGGGGCTGCGCAGGAAATGGGTGAAGAGCAAGAACAGGGTCAACAGGGTCC
Organism: Aeromonas sp. FL131; assembly: GCF_049860615.1. Taxonomy (NCBI): domain Bacteria; kingdom Pseudomonadati; phylum Pseudomonadota; class Gammaproteobacteria; order Aeromonadales; family Aeromonadaceae; genus Aeromonas; species Aeromonas sp. FL131. The sequence continues at coordinate 3,930,851 of NZ_CP187595.1, read as the reverse complement.
AGAATGGGTGTTCGCCAATCCACAGCAGGGTAGGTAGCGCAACGAGGTTATCGCTAAACATAGCAGCCCCTTATCATTGGTTATTTCCAGCATAGTTGGTTTCAACCCGCTAAATGGGTGCGGGGCGGGGGCAATTTATTTATGCTGGGCGCCGGTCTGACGAGGGAGTGGTACGAGTGCGCACGCTGAACAAGATGGTCTGGATTGCCGGGGCCTGGTTGCTGACGGGCTGTGATCAGCTGGCCGACAAGTATCGGGTCGAATTTCGCGATGGCTCCTGGCGCGAGATCGCCATCACCCCCTTCGCCGACGAGGCGCGCTGGCGCGAGGGCTGCGCCACCGGCGAGGTGCTGAGCGACATGATGCTGCCGCTCAAGCGCGGCAAGACGGTCAACGGCCGCGAGCAGCTGTTGATCGGCGGCGAGCTGTTCGAGCTGGACGACAGCGCACTCTATCGCAGCAACGGCATGGTGTTTGGCCACACGCCGGATCACATCCAGCGCGGGCTGAAGGGGCTGGAGGTATGCCGAACCCTGCGCCCGGATCGCGGTGCGCTGCCCAAGCTCAAGGCGCGCGGGTTCGGCGACTAGCCGGCGGCGTCAGACGTCGCTCAGACGGGCCCGGCAGGCGTCGCCAAAGGCCTTGAAAATCTTGATGGAGTGAGGGTTCTCGCTCGCCTTCCACTCCGGGTGCCACTGCACCGCCAGCAGGAAGGGGGAGAGGGCAGGGGCGTGGATCGCCTCGATCAGCCCATCTTCGGCATGGGCCAGCGGCTCCAGCCCCTTGGCCAGCGTCTTGATCCCCTGGCCGTGCAGCGAGTTGACCGGGATCGACGGCTGTCCCATCAGCTCCGCCAGCCAACTGCCCGGCACCAGCTCGACCTGATGGCTCTCGCCATACTGATCGTCCACCGGATCGTCCGCATCCTCCCGATGATCGTCATAACCCGGCTCGCTGTAGACCTTCTGGTGGATGTCTCCCCCCAGCGCCACGTTGATCTCCTGCATGCCGCGGCAGATCCCGAGGATCGGCAGGCCGCGGTCGAGGGCGGCGCGCACCAGCGGGATGTCGAACAGATCCCTGTCTCTGTCTTGCTGCTTCTCCGGGGTGAGGTTCTCCTGGCCGTAGAGGGCGGGATCTATGTTGGAGCCGGCGCCGCTCAGATAGACGCCATCCGCCAGATCCAGATACTGCGCCAGATCCTCGGTGCCGCAGCAGGTGGGCACCAGCAGCGGCACGCAACCGCTGATCTCCACCAGCGGCTTGATGTATTTGTGGGTCATCACCTGATAGGCGTGGCCATTGCGGGGCTGGGCGCCCATGGTCATCAGTACGACGGGTTTACGCGGGGTGTGGGGGCTGCGAGTCATGATTCACCTTGGCTGTCCTTAGCGGTCCTGCGCCTTGGGCAGGCCCTTGCCGTCGTCAGCGGGGCAAGGGCATGCCTCAAGGCATGGTCGTGGGATCGGAGGTGCGCTGCACAGCCAGAATCGTCGGTCAGCCTGGGCAACGACAGCCTGGATCCTGATCCCAGTCTGCCAAGGCCGTTCAATATGTCAAACGAAATGATGCCAAAATGTTAAATTCATTCTGCGCTCGACTGGCTTGAGTCCCATTAAAAGGGGGCTGTAGCGAGGGTGGGGAGAGGGAAGGACGTTATCGTGGTGGATATATTAAACATGCCGCGCTGGCGGCCGGATAGCAAAAGGGGCCCGCAGGCCCCTGGTCGCGTCAGGCGTTCAGGATGAAACGCTCGATCACCTGGGCGACCCCGTCTTCATCGTTGCGCCCCGTGGTGTGCTGGGCCAGTGCCTTGATGTCGTCGGTGGCGTTGCCCATGGCCACCCCCAGCCCGGCGTACTCGATCATGTGGTGATCGTTGCCCGCATCCCCCACCGCGATGACCTGGGAGGCATCCAGCCCCAGGTGCTCGGCCAGGGCGGCGACGCCGGTCCCCTTGTTGCTCTGTTTGTTCATGAACTCGAGGAAGTAGGGGGCGCTGCGCACCACGGTATAGCGCTGGTAGAGCTCGGCCGGCAGCTTGGCGATGGCGGGGGAGAGCAGCGGCTCGGGATCGATCATCATCACCTTGAGGATCTGCTCGTCGGCGGGCAGGGTGGCGAAGTCCAGCAGCTTGATGGGCATGTCGATTAGGCGGGATTCGTGCTCGGTGTAGGGGCTGACTCTGGGGCTGATGAGCCCCCGGCTCACCGAGAAGCCGTGCACGTTGACGCCCAGCTCGTCGGCCAGGGCGGCGATGGCGCTGGCATCGCTGCCGGTGAGCAGCTGGCTGCGGATGATGCGCTGATCGGCCACCTGCTGCACCAGTGCACCGTTGTAGCAGATGACGTAGTCATCCTGACCGGTGAGGCCGAGTTCCACCAGATAGCGGCTCATCCCCTCCAGCGGCCGGCCCGAGGCCAGCACGACGGTGACGCCCTTGGCGCGGGCGGCGGCAATGGCTGCGTGGGTGCGGGGGGAAATCTGGCCCTGGGAGTTCAACAGGGTGCCATCCATATCCAATGCGATCAGCTTGTACATCTCTCACTATCCTGCGGTCTGGCTGGCCCGCCCGATGGGGCCAATGGGAGGCCGAGTGTAGCGAAATTCGCCGTCCGGATCACGACTGACGGGTCACTCTTGCGTCACTTGTGGGGTTCGTAGGGGGTCAGCTGCAGCTGATCTTCACGGATGGCGAAGTGGATGGGGCCGTGCTCGATGTCGACCCGGTTGTGGTGGTGGGCCATCTCCACCTCGACCCCGGGGAAGGCGTGCTGGGTGGCGATGATGTCCATCTCCGCCATCAGCTTCTGCAGCTCCTCCTGGGCCGCTTCCAGCTGTTCATCCAGCAGCTTGCTCTCCTCGAGGCGCTGGGTCCGGATCAGCTTGATCTTCTGCAGGGTCTGGGGATTGCGCTTGTCGCTTGGCAGTTGCAGCAGCTTGAGCAGCAGGTCCTGCAGCTTGTCCAGCTGCTCCCGGCACTCCTGCTTGCGCTGGCGCAGCGCCTGCTCCTGCTCCTTGTGGGTGAAGTAGCCGCCGAGGATCTGCAGCCGGGTCTGGTTGTGGGCCGAGGCTCCCAGGATCGGCGCCATGATGAGGCGGTTGGCGATGCTGATGCCCCCCAGCAGGTGGCCCTTGCGCATGCCGCTGTCACCCACCTTTAGATCCTGGCCGCTGCGGCTGTAGCAGTGGCTGAGCTGGGTCAGGATGTGGATGTCGCCGCCGGCCTCCAGCTTGGCGTACTGGGCGTAGCTGGCGTGGATCTCGCCCTGGGCGTTGAGGTGGCAGAGGAACTCGTCACTCTGTTCGCTCTTGCGCCCTATGATGCCGTTGCGCACCGTGATGGTGCCGCTCGATTCGATGTAGCCCCCCTCGACGAAGCCGCCGATCACCACGTCGCCGCTGGTCTTTATCTTCATGCCCGGGGTGACGTCGCCTGCCACGATCAGCGCCCCTTCGAAGATGACGTGGCCGTGGCGGATATCCACCTGCTTGACGCTCAGCACGTCGTCCACCTTCATGCCGTTCTTCTCCTGGCGCGGCAGGCCGGGGCGGCTGGCCAGCAGCAGATCGGGATCATCCGGCGAGAGGAAGGTACCCTCGCCGGCCACCATGGGGCTCTCCTTGCCATGTTTGGCGGGCAGCTCCTGGCCGGTGACGGTGAAACCCGGCACCCCCTGGGTCGCGGGGTGGCGGCGCATCAGCTGGGCGCCGGCCTTGACGGTGAGGATGGTGCCGAGGTCGCGCATGTCGACCCGGCCGTGATCCAGCTCCTGAGGCTTGAGGATCCGTTCGGCCGGGGTCTCCACCAGTCGCTCGAAACGGGTGTCCTGACCGTTGACGGCGGCCTTGCCCTGCGCCACCGGCAGCCTGAGCAGGGTGCCCGGCGTCGCCTCCTTGGCGGCCAGCACGGCGGCGGCGATGAGTGGCGCCTGCACCCCCTGACTGATCTCGCTGCTCTGGATCGCCTGCTCCAGCTGTTCACTGGTGAGGTATTTGCCGCCCCAGTCGGCGGTGATCTGGGCGGTGGCGCTCATCCGGTCCTTCTCCACCACCAGCAGGACGCTGGCATCGTGGCGCTGGGCGATGGGCACCGGATTGCCGGGCAGGGGGGCGGTCGGGTTGCTCAGCAGGGTGTTGAGCAGGCTGATGGCCTGCTTGATCCCCTCCGTCAACGGTTGATAGCGGCGGCAGTTGGAGGCCAGCAGCAGTGTCTGGATATCGCTCTCCGAGATGGGGTTGGTCAGCCCGGGCACGATGCGCAGGCAGGCGTATTCCATATCGGCTGACAACAGTAACCACTCTTTGCTTAACACCCGGATCCCTTCCTTCGTCCGCATCCCAATTGGAACGGCTGCTTGTTTTCAGTTAATCGGCATTTTGTTAAAAATGCGAATCATCAACATGGTGCTGGTCTGCAGTATCCAGACATTTCTCCTTTTTGGTCAATGAGCTAACCACAAATGGGTGAACTGGGACGAGGAAATGAAAAGTAACAGGGAGTATGCTGACGGCACCATGAGCCCGTCTGCCAGCCGCTAGCGGCTGTCGTCCGGCGGGTGAACGGAGTGCCCCCGGGCGGATCCGCCACCGTGAGAGGAGTGTCGACCTTGCGTCATTGTCTGCTGCCCCTGGCCCTGACGGGCCTGCTTAGCGCCTGCCAGCCACAGGCATCCACCACGGCCCTCGGCACCCTGGAACGAGACCGGGTACTGCTGACCGCCACCGCCGGCGAGATCATCCGCGCCCTGCCGGTGGCGGAGGGCAGCCGGGTGGAAGAGGGCACCCTGCTGGCCCGGCTCGATGACCGGCGTCAGCAGGCGGTGCTGGCCCGTGCCAGGGCCCAACAGGCTCAGGCGCGCGCCGCCCTCGCCCGGCTGACCAATGGCGAGCGGCCGGAAGACATCGCCGCCGCCCGCGCCAGCCTCGACAAGGCGCAGGCCAACGTCAGGGAGAGCGAGCGCAACTTTGAGCGGATCGACCGGCTGGTACGCCGCAAGCTGGTGAGCCCGGCGGATCTCGACAAGGCCCGCGCCCAGCGCGACAGCGCCCTGGCCGAGCAGGACGGCGCCCGCCAGCAGCTCGACAAGCTGGCGCGCGGGGTGCGGCGCGAAGATATCGACGAGGCGCAGGCCGCCTTGCTGGCCGCCACCGCCGAGGTGGCGCTGGCGGAGCGGGAGCTGGCGGACCTCTCCATCGTCGCCACCCGCAGCGGCCGGCTCGACAGCCTGCCCTATCACCTCGGCGAGCGCGTCGCGGTTGGCGCCGTGCTGGCCGCCATCCAGGCGGACGAAGCGCCTTACGCCCGGGTTTATGTGCCCGAACCCTCCCTCGCCGGTTACCGGGTCGGCCAGCCGGTGTGGGTGCAGGTGGACGGGGTGGCGGAGCCCCTCACCGGCCGGCTGCGCTGGATCTCGAAAGAGCCCGCCTTTACCCCCTACTACGCCCTCAACGAGCAGGACAGGGCCCGGCTGGTCTATCTGGCCGAGATCGATCTGCCTGCGGGAGCGCAGGATCTGCCGAGCGGCCTGCCGCTGCAGGCCGAACCCGCCGCGGGGGGAGAGGGCCATGAGTGAGCTGGCGATCCGGGCGCTGGGGGTGAGCCGCCGTTTCGGCGATTTCCTGGCGGTGGACGGACTGGATCTCTGCGTGCCCAAGGGGCAGATCCACGGCTTTCTCGGCCCCAACGGCTGCGGCAAATCCACCACCCTGCGCATGCTGACCGGCCTGCTCACCCCCTCGGCAGGAGAGGTGGAGGTGCTTGGGCTGCACATCCCTCGCGAGGCCGAGACCCTGCGCCGGCGGATCGGTTACATGACCCAGAAGTTCTCCCTCTATGACGAGCTGACGGGCTGGGAGAACCTGGAATTCATGGGCCGGATCCACGGCATGGGGGGCGCGACGCTGGCTGCCCGCCTGCACGAGCTGCTGGCCACCTATGAGCTGGCGCCGCTGGCCCGGCAGCGGGCCGGCGCCATGAGCGGCGGCCAGAAGCAGCGGCTGGCGCTGGCGGCGGCGGTGATCCATCGGCCGGCGCTGCTGCTGCTGGACGAACCCACCTCGGCGGTGGATCCGCAGAACCGGCGCGATTTCTGGGAGAAGCTGTTCGATCTGAGCGAAGGGGGCACCACCATACTGGTGACCACCCACTACATGGACGAGGCGGAGCGCTGCCATCAGCTCGCCATCATGGAGGCGGGCCGGGTTAGGGCCCAGGGGGCGCCGCAGGCGCTGATGGACGCCATGAGCACCCGGGTGGTGGAGGTGCTGGCCGCCGATCTGCGGCTGCTCAAGCAGCAGCTGGTGCAGCTGGCGCCGGTGCGCTCCGCCGCCCAGCTCGGCCAGCGCTTGCGGGTGCTGGTGGACAAGGAGCTGGCGGAGCCGGTGGCCTGGCTGCAGCAGGCCTGCCCGGCGTTGGCCGGGGCCAGTCTGGCGCTGGTCAGACCCAGTCTGGAAGATGTGTTCGTCAGTTGTACCGGTCAGGAGCCGAGGGCATGAACAGTCTGCGACGGCTCTGGGCCATTACCCAGAAAGCACTCAGGCTACTGGCCAGAGACAGGCTCACGACCTCGGGTATGGTGGTGATGAGCCCAGTGGGAGTGAATCGATGAACAGTCTGCGACGGCTCTGGGCTATCACCCAGAAAGAACTCAGGCAGCTGGCACGGGACAGGCTCACGTTCGGGATGGTGGTGATGATCCCGTTGATCCAGCTGCTGCTGTTTGGCTACGCCATCAACACCGATGTGCGCCAGGTCCCGGTGGGGCTGGTGGAGATGAGCCAGAGCGTGCCGGGCCGGCTGCTGGTGGAGGCGGTGAAGGCGAGCCAGGTGGTGCACATCAAGCAGCAATACGTCGGGGTACAGCAGGCCGAGGCGGCGCTGACCCGGGGCGAGGTGCGCGCCGTGCTGGTGTTGCCCTCCGATCTGAGCCGCCGGCTCAGCGCCGGCGAGACGGCAGGCCAGTGGCTGGTGGATGGCTCGGACACCATGATCGCCGGGGCCCTGCTCGGCCTTCGCAACATGCCGCTCGCCGACCTGAAACCCGACCTCAAGACGGCCCCCCCCACCTTCGAGACCGTGCTCTACTTCAACCCGGCGCGCCGTTCGGCGGTCAACATAGTGCCCGGCCTGCTCGGGGTGATCCTCACCATGACCATGATCATGTTCACCTCGGCGGCCATCGTGCGCGAACGGGAGCGCGGCAATCTGGAGCTGCTCATCACCACCCCGGTCGGCTCGATGGAGCTGATGCTGGGCAAGATCCTGCCCTATATCGGGGTGGGGCTGATCCAGGTGGCCATCATCCTCGGGCTCGGTCACTTCATCTTCGACGTGCCCATCAACGGCGCCCTGAGCCAGGTGCTGCTGGCGACCCTGTTGTTTATCGCCGCCAGCCTGACCCTGGGGCTGCTCATCTCCACCCTGGCGCAGACCCAGCTGCAGGCGATGCAGATGACGGTGTTCATCCTGCTGCCCTCCATCCTGCTGTCGGGCTTCATGTTCCCCTACGAGGGGATGCCGCTGCCGGCCCAGTGGATTGCCGAGGTGCTGCCGGCCACCCACTTCATGCGGCTGATCCGGGGCATAGTGCTGCGCGGTGGCGAGCTCTCCGAGCTGCTGCCCGATGTGCTCTGGCTGGCGGGGTTCACCCTGCTGGTGCTGACCCTGGCCGCCCATCGCTTCAAGAAGAGTCTGGATTGATGTCCCGCGAGGGGTGAGAACCTGGCTGCTTGCTGCTTGCTGCTTGCTGTTAGCGGCTGGCGGTGCGGGCCAGGGTGCGGTAGTCACCGAGCACCGGCAGCCCCTGCAGCCGGCGGCGCAGCATGTCGAGGGCGGCGAAGGCGAGGATCCGGCGGCCACTGTCGGGATCCGGGTGGCTGACCTTGAGGGTCTGGCCGTGCAGTTGCCCGTCGACACAGAGCAGCAGCGGCACGCCGTCCGGGCCTGCGCGGCCAATGGTCAGGCTGAGGGGGGCCGCGGGCGCCGCCAGTTGCGCCAGCTCGCTGGTCAGAGCGTGGCTGAAGCTGGCCGTCAGGGCCGGATGCGGGTGGCACATGGCTAGCAGGGCGCCTCGGCTCTCTCCCTCCAGCAGCGTCAGCGGCCTATCCCGCAGCAGATCCAGGATCTGCTGCGCCGGCTCTTTATCGCCCCGTCCTACCAGCCAGGGCTCGATGGCCGCGAGCAGCCGCGCCTCGGCGGCGCCCATGTCCGCCGCGCTGGCGCCGTGGCCGATAAGCTTCAGCTCGATGAGCGGCATGGAGGAGCGGTAGCCGAGCTCGATGCCGGCGGGCCAGGGCGCGGCATCCAGCATGTCGCTGAGGGCCGACTCCGAGACGCCGAAGGTATAAAAGCGGCGCAGTTCGGTGTCGGTCTGCTCGCCGGCCAGCGCTTTGAGGCGCGGCATGATCTGCTCGCGCACCATCTGCTTGAATTCGAACGGCACACCCGGGGTGAAGAAGAGCCGGCTTGGGCCCTGGTGGCCTGTGTGGGTGACCACAAAGCCGCAGGCGGTGCCGACCGGGTTGTCGAGGATTTCGCACCCCTGCGGCAGCCAGGCCTGCTTGGCGTTGCTGGCAGGCATGGGCCTGCCCCGGCTGGCGTAGCGCGCTTCGATGGTGGCGAGCCAGTCCGGGAACAGGGTGAGCGGCTGGTCGAAGGCTTCGGCCGCCGCCTGGGCGGTGAGATCGTCGGCGGTGGGGCCGAGCCCGCCGCACACCAGCACCGCCTCGGCGCGGCTGGCGCTCTCTGCCAGCACGGCCTTCAAGTCCTTGAGGTTGTCCCCCACGGTGACGCGGCGGCGCACCTGCCAGCCCTGCTCCAGCAGCAGGGCGCTGAGCCAGGCGGCGTTGGTGTCCACCACCAGACCAGTCACTATCTCGTCTCCGGTGCTGATGATTTCGATGCGCATGGCGGGCTCCTCGGGGCTGACGGCTGGGCTGGCCACCGAGTGGCCGGGTCAATCAGGGCTTGGTGTGTTCGAAGTAGTAGCTGATGCGGGTGCGCGGGTTGAGGTACTCAAACACCGCCGGCGGCAGCCGTTTGGGATGGATCACCTTGGCGATGGAGAGCTCGGCCTGCTGCAGGTCGATGATGGCCGCCTCCTGGCGCGGGATGCGCGGATCGTACACCAGCACCGAGGGGTAGAGCAGGCGAGAGGCGTTGACCGACATCACCAGCCCCACCTGACCGTTGGAGAGCTGCACCACGCTGCCGGGCGGGTAGATCCCCATCAGCCGGATCAGCATGCTGAGGTACTCGGGATTGAACTGGGCCTTGCGCTGCTTGTAGAGGCCGCTCAGGGCCGAGTAGGGCACCTTGGCCTGCATGTGGCAGAGGTTATCGTACTCGTTTATGAGGGAGACGATCTGGGTGAGCGGATCGAGCTGCCCCTTCTTGAGCCCCTCCGGCCCGCTGCCGTCCAGGTATTCGTGGTGATGCAGCACTATGCCCTTCGCCTCGGCCGGGAAGTCCTTGGCCAGATTGAGCAGATCCAGCCCGTAGCGCGGGTGCTGGGCCATCAGGTTCTGCTCCGGCTTGGTGAGCGGCTCGGTCTTGCGCAGGATCTGGCTCGGGATCTTCAGCTTGCCGATGTCGTGGAACAGGGCCCCCATGCCGACCTGGCGGATCTCGTCGGCCGACATGTTGCACTCCTTGGCCAACAGCATGCTGAGCACGCTGACGTTGAGGGAGTGGAAGTAGAGGTTGTTGCCGTCCTCGCTGTCGGAGACCAGGTGCAGCACCATCTCGTCCACCGACAGCAGCTGCTCGGTCATGGCGTTGATCAGCTCCTGCGCCTCGCCGATGGCGTTGAGGGGGCGGGACTGGATCTTGCTCATCACGTTGCGCACCTGGGCCAGCGACTGCTGGAACTGCTTCTCGCACTGCTGCAGATCGCGGCGATACTGCTGCAGCTGCTCGATGCGACGCTCCTTCTCCAGCTGCATTTCGGCCTGACGCTGGGAGGTATCCGGCGCCTCTACCGGCTGGGCCTGGATCTGGTTCAGCGGTTTGGGCGGGGCGTCGCTCTTGTCGGGGATGATGGTCACGAGCTTGAGACCGAGCCGGCGAATGAGCTCGATCTCCTCTTCATTCTTGAGTTTGAAGCTGGAAAACAGGAAGGGGTGTTCGCGCCAGCCAAGTGGCAGAGAAACGTAATTGCCGACTTGCAGCCGGTCTACTGAAATCTTGATACCTGTCATTGTCTTGGATGCGAGAGACACACTGAGCCGTATGCTAGTCAAAGGTGGGGGTGAATACAAAAGGTATCTGATGACAGGGTGGGTGCTTTATTATAGGCTTCTGGATGTCCAGACATATTTACCGATGCAGTACAGGGAGTAAGCATGCCGATCAAGATCCCGGATCAGTTACCCGCCGCCGAAGTGCTGGGGCAGGAGAACATCTTCGTGATGACGGAATCCAGGGCCGTCACCCAGAACATCCGCCCGCTGCGGGTGTTGATCCTCAACCTGATGCCCAAGAAGATTGAAACCGAGATCCAGCTGATGCGGATGCTCTCCAACTCGCCGTTGCAGGTGGACGTGGATCTGCTGCGCATCGACGATCGGGAGTCGAAGAACACGCCCCAGGCGCACCTGGAGAACTTCTATCACGACTTCGAACAGGTACGCGGCAACAACTACGACGGCATGATCATCACGGGGGCGCCGCTCGGGCTGGTGGAGTTCGAGGAGGTGGTCTACTGGCCGCGCATCGTCGAGATCATCGAGTGGTCCCATCAGCATGTCACCTCCACCCTGTTCCTCTGCTGGGCAGTGCAGGCGGCGCTGAAAGCTCTGTATGGCATGGAGAAGCAGACCCACGGCGAAAAGCTGTCCGGGGTCTATCGCCACCACCGGCTCGACGAGCACGAGCCGCTGCTGCGCGGCTTCGACGACGAGTTCGTGGCGCCTCACTCCCGCTATGCGGCGTTCGACGGGGATCTCATCCGCGCCCACACCGACCTGCAGATCTTTGCCGAATCGGCAGAGGCCGGCGTCTATCTGGCAGCCACCAAGGATTGTCGTCAGGTGTTCGTCACCGGTCACCCGGAATACGATGCGCTGACCCTGGATGGCGAATACCAGCGGGATCTGGCGGCCGGGCTTGCGCCGGTCATTCCGGTCAACTACTACCCGGACAACGACCCGACCCGGACCCCGCGCGCCAGCTGGCGCAGCCACGGCCACCTGCTGTTTTCCAACTGGCTCAACTACTACGTCTATCAGCTCACCAGCTATCGCGTCGAGGATATCGGCAAGGTGTTTACCTATCAGCAGAACTCGCCGTCGAGGTAGGGACTGGCTCAGTCGCCCTCGGCCAGCCGCGCCGCCAGCCCGTCGAGCCACTGGCGGTGGCAGGCCAGGGTGAAGGCCTTGGGGCGATGGGCCCGGATGGCGGTCATCGCCTCCTGCTGGGGCTGGCCCAGGCTCATCAGCAGGGCCGCCGCCACCAGCCCGGTGCGGCCGCTGCCGCCCTTGCAGTGGATGACCAGGTGCTTGCCGTCCTGCAGCAATCCGATGAGATCTGGCAGAGCCTGCTGCCAGGCGACCTCGAAGGCGGCATCGGGAGCCTGATCGTCCTCGATGGGCAGCTGGAACCAGCGCATGCCGGCGGCCTCGATCTGCTGGCCAAGCGTGCCGAGTTCAAGCCGGGCCAGTTCGGCGTCGGTCATCAGGGTCAGCACGCCGTGCGCCCCGGCCAGCTTGAGCTGGCCCAGTGCCAGCGGCAGCGCCACCTGCTGGGTGCCGGGGCAGGGGGTCAGCAGCAGCTGGCCATCGACGCGGGGGACTTCCTGGCTCCAGAAGGGGTGAGACGGGTGCATAAAGATCCTTATGACGCCAGCAACGGCGAGGCAAGCCGGGCCTGACCCGGTTTTTGAGTGCGCCAAAGCATAGGGGGCGCGGCCCCGATGTCAATCTGCGTTGTGTTCGGCCCGGTTTACGGGCAGAGTCTAAAAAATTGAGCGGTTCAAGGAGTAAAGATGAGAAACCTGGATCAACTGGATTTGGATATCCTGGCCCATCTGTTTCGCGATGCGGGCATGACCAACAAGGATCTGGCCGCGCTGGTCGGGGTGGCGCCGTCCACCTGTCTGGAACGGGTACGCAAGCTGCAGCAGGACGGGGTGCTCAAGGGCGCCCACTGCGAGGTGGATTACCAGGCCCTCGGCGGTCACATCCAGGCCATGGTGTCGCTGCAGCTGGCCCGCCACAGCCGCCAGATCATCGATGCGTTTCGCGACGCTATCCTGGCCCTGCCCGAGGTGATCAGCCTGTTCCACATGGGCGGCAAGGATGACTTCCTGGTGCATCTGTGTGTCGCCGACACCGAGCACCTGCGCAACTTCGTGTTCGATCACTTCACCTCCCGCGAAGAGGTGGTGCACCTGGAGACCTCGCTGGTGTTCGAGCACAAGTTCAGCCGCTCGCTGCCCTGCTTCCTCAACACCTGACGCCAGCCTCCTACAAAAAACCCGCCAATCGGCGGGTTTTGTTTTATGGCGCTCAGTTCAGCACGGTGCGGGTATCCGGCGCCGTCCGGTAGAGCCCCTGCTGGTAGGCGAGGCTGCCCCACAGCGCCAGGCCGAGGGCGGCATCCTTCATGGTGGCCGGTTGCGGCGCCGGGGTGAGCGTCTCTGTCGCATCCTCATAGATGAAGCCTTCCGGCGCCCGCTCCGGCTGCAGGATCACCACGTCCTTGCCGCGCATCAGGGCGAAGTTCTTGTCGTACTGCATGATGGCGCGGCCCGGCCAGTCGGCGGGCATGCGGGTCAGATCCTTGCCGAGCATGGGGTAGTCGGCGCTGATCCCCATCAGGGAGAGCAGGGTCGGCGCCATGTCGATCTGGCTGACGATGCGCGGATCCTGTCTCGGCGCTATGCCGTCACCCACGATGACTCCCGGAATGTGGAAGCGGGGGATGGGCACCAGGCTGGCGCCGCTGACCCGGCTGTCGTGATCGGCGATGACCAGGAACAGGGTGTCCTTCCAGTAGTCCGACTGCTTCGCCTTCTTGAAGAACTCGCCGATGGCGTAGTCCGCGTACTTGGCGGCGTTGTTGCGAGTCTGCTTGGGCTGCTCATAGAGGGCGATGCGATCGTCGGGAAACTCGAACGGATCGTGGTTGCTCGAGCTGAACACCAGGCTGAAGAAAGGCTTGCCCTGCTTGCTGAGTGCCTGGAAGGTCTCGTCGGCCTTGGCCATCAAGTCTTCGTCAGAGGCGCCCCAGGAGCCCTCGAACACCGGATTCTTGAAGTCCTTCTGCTCGACGATGGTGGTGAAGCCGTTGCCGAGGAAGAAGCTGCGCATGTTGTCGAAGTGGCTCTCGCCGCCGTAGATGAAGCTGGTGTCGTAGCCCCGCTGCTTGAGCAGATCGGCGATGGTGAAGAAGTTGGTCTGGCTGCGGCCGAGCTTGACCACGGCCTGGGCCGGGGTCGGCGTGAAGCCGGTCAGCACCGCCTCGATGCCGCGCACCGAGCGGGTGCCGGTGGCGTAGAGCTGCTCGAACGCCCAACCCTCTTTCGACAAGGCATCGATGTTGGGGGTGAGCGGCAGGCCGCCGAGGGAGCCGACGAACTGGGCGCCCAGGCTCTCCTGCAGCAGGATCACCAGATTCTTCGGCTTGCCGCCGTAGCTGGCCTCGTTGAAGGTCTGGCTGGGCAGGGTGTCGGAGCTGAATTCGTGGGATTCGCGGCCGCTCTCCTGGCGAACCAGATCCAGAATGCGCTGACGGGGCAGCTCGCCGTAGAACTTGCTGACATCCTCTTCATCCTCCATCTGGTTGATGGCGAAGAACAGGGAGTAGGAGGAGTTGACGGTCAGCGCATTGACCAGCGGATCGCTGGCAAATGCCACCATGGCCGGGTTGAGGGCGCGGTGGCCCAGGCTGGAGCGGGCACCGAGAAAACCGATGGCCAGGATCAGCAGGGCGAAGGCGGGCCGCCAGTACCAGCGCGGGAAGCTGATGCCGCGCAGCAAGCGGCCGCTCAGCCACCAGCCGCCCGCCAGCACGGCACCGCTGAACAGCAGTGCCAGCAGCAGTTCGCCCTTGCGGCCGGCCCACAGCATGGCGAACACCTCTTTGGGATAGATGAGGTATTCGATGTAGAGGCGGTTGGGCCGCACCCCGTACTCGGTCACGAAGGAGGGGGTGGAGATCTCCAGGAAGAGCAGCAGCCAGAGCCCCAGGGTCAGCCAGACCCGGATGAACTGCAGCCAGGCACGGCCGACGGCATGGGGGCCGGCCAGCAGCAGGGTGAACACGGCGGGCACGCCCCACAGCCAGCAGAGGGTGGCGAAGTCGACCCGCAGCCCCTGCAGCAGCATCTCCTGCCAGCCGGCGACGGCGTCGACCCGCTCCAGCTGCCAGAGGCCGAGCGCGAGCCGGCTGATGGAGAGAGAAACTAGCGCGATCAATGAAAAAACGGCGATGGGCCAAAACGGTCCCAGCCATCGTCTGATAGTGGTCATTGTTGTTCCTACAAGCCTGTTTGCACCCGTCCACGGGCGCATTGTTTTTATATTGCAGGGTTATGACAGCGGGCCTGGGGAAAGGTTGCGTGTAGGTGCTGTTTAAAAGGATGTTTTGGCACGATTTATGATTTTTATGTGAGGGCGCGCAGGGATCGAAGACAGCATAAACGGCTGGAAAAACTGTGATCCTGCCGGCAAAGCGGTGCGGGGGGCTTATCTATAATGGCGCCGAATTTTCTCAATCGGAGCCGAAGGGATGCCGGTCTTTATCGATGTGGAATATTTGCAAGGGTGGAGCCTGTTCGTGGTGCTCTCGGACGGTACCACGGGGGCGCTGGACCTGACCCCCTGGCGCACCCAGCCGCTGTTCGCGGCGCTGGATTCGGAGCGGCGCTGCGCCCGGGTCTTCATCAATCGCCATCACCAGCTGGAGTGGCCCGCCGGCTGCATCCTGTCGGCCCACGAGGTCTATCACCTGATCAAGCCCATCGACGAGCGGGAAGCGTTCAGCTAACCCCCTGTTTTTGTGAACCACCCCAAGATTCCTGTAACGGGAATGTTTGAGCGTTTGCCTTCCTCACCCAATTTGGGTAAAACCTGCGCAACATTTTGCCAACCCTAGCTTGGCTTCGCCTCAAAGGGCTTGCCGCCACCGCGCAGCAGGCCTTTTTTGCAGCCTGACGGCAAACCTTCCAGCAGCTGAATAGTTTGTCGGTCGAAATTAAAAAAACAAAATAAACAGAGAGATAAGGAAAGAGTATGGCTTGTCATATGCGCACCCCGCTGGCCCTGCTGGTGGGCGGTTTTGCCTGTCACGGTGCTGCCGGCCAGGAGCCGGTCCAGCAACTGGAGCCCATGGTGGTGGTCGCTAGCCGCCCCGCCAGCACCCTGGAGGTGACCCTGGATCCCAAGAAGCCAGGCTCCCCCATGCCGGCGGCCGATGGCGCCGGTTACCTCAAGAACGTCACCGGCATGAGCATGGTGCGCAAGGGGGGGCTGGGTGGCGATCCCGTGTTGCGGGGGATGGGCATGTCCCGCCTCAACGTACAGATGGATGGCGGCATGCTGGCCGGTGGCTGCGGCGGCCGGATGGACCCGCCCACCGCCTACGTCTTTCCCCAGTCCTTCGACCGGATCCGGGTGCTGAAGGGGCCGCAATCCCTCGAGCAGGGGGCGACCCTGGCGGGCACCGTGCTGTTCGAGCGGGATAGGCCCGAGTTCACCGCCCCCGGCGTCAAGGCCGAGGCATCGGCGCTCTATGGCAGCTTCGGGCGTGACGACCAGATGCTGGATGCCACAGTAGGGGCGCCACAGGGCTATCTGCGCGGCCAGTTCACCCACTCCGACAGCGATGATTATCGCGACGGCCACGGCGACAAGGTGCGCTCCTTCTACCGGCGCGAGAACGGCACCGCCCAGCTTGGCTGGACGCCCAGTGAGCACACCTGGCTGGAGCTCACCGCCGAGCGCAGCAACGCCCGCGCCGCCTATGCGGATCGCACCATGGACGGCCCCATGTTTGACCGCGAATCCTTCGGCCTCAAGCTCAGGCAGGAGCAGATCAGCCGCCACTGGCAGCGCAGCGAACTGACCCTGTGGGACAACGACATCGACCACATCATGGACAACTTCAGCCTGCGCCCGAACAGCGGCATGAAGATGCTCTCCAACCCGGACCGGCGCAACACCGGCGGGCGCTGGGCCAACGACATCGCCCTGCCGGCCGACTGGCTGCTGACCGCCGGGCTCGATGCCAACCGGGATCAGCACAGGGCCCGCAGCGGGGTGGATTACGCCAGCCAGCCGCGCCAGCGCACCCTGCGCTTCGAGCAGCAGGGCGGCTTTGCCGAGCTGGGCCGCCAGCAGGGGGCCCACAGCTACAAGGGGGGTTACCGGCAGGACAGGGTCGAGACCACCCGTTACGGCGCGGGGGAGCAGACCCTCTACAGCGATACCCTGACCCTGGACAGCGGCTTTGGCCGCTACGAATACCAGTGGTCGCCGGCCTGGTCGAGCTATCTGGCCTGGGGACAGGCGAAACGGGCGCCAGACTACTGGGAGCGCAGCAAGGACAGCGTGCCCTTCACCCTCAACCCGGAGCGCAGCCGCCAGTGGGATGCGGGGCTGGCCCTGCGCAGCCGCGAACTGGATCTGACCCTCTCCCTCTTTAGCGCCGACATTCAGGACTATCTGCTCTATAACAACAAGTCAAACAAGGTGCGCAACATCGACGCCCAGACCCGCGGCGGCGAGCTGGAAGGGCGCTGGCAGTTTGCCGAGCAGTGGCGCCTCGATGGCGGTCTGGCGGTGGTCTACGGCGAAAACCGGAGTGATCACCAACCGCTGGCCCAGATGCCGCCGCTCGATGGCAAGCTGGCGCTGGGCTGGCAGCCGGCCGAGGCGTGGAACCTGACCCTGCTGGGCCGCGCCGTGGCCGCGCAGGATCGGGTCGATGTGGGCTCCGGCACGGTAGCCGGCCAGGATCAGGGGGAGACGCCGGGCTTCTTCACCATGAACCTGAGCGCCGCCTGGCAGTTCCAGCCGGGCTGGCAGCTGTCGGCCGGGGTCGACAACCTGTTCGACACCTTCTACTACGAGCACCTCTCCAAGTCGGTGCACGCCAGTCAGGCCGGGCTGGGCTACGAGCAGGTGGGGCGGATTCCGGAGCCGGGCCGCGCCTACTGGCTCTCGGTCAGTTACCGCTTCGCCTCGGCCGGCGTGCTCTAGGTCGGCGCGCCAACCGACTGAGCCAGGTAACGTTTTCAGTCACAGACCCGTGCGGGCGGGGCCGCTATCATGGCCCCAGTGTGGCGCTTTGGGCGCCGATACCACCACAGCGGGAACATAACAATGAAACAAGGAACGTTGCGCCATGGCGGCCTCATCGGGGCCGCCCTGTTATTGACGGCTTGCGGCAGCGGAGGCGGGAGCGGCTCCAGCGAGCCCCAGCAGCCCCCGGTCACCAACCCGCCGCCGGCCACCGCCAGCCGCGCCTGCTACGGCAATGATCAGCCGGCCTGCAATCTGCGCACCTATCAGGTGATGGTGGAGTCGTTCGTCGACGGCGACGGCAGCGCCAACTACGGCGTCGGTTACGGCCCCTCCCAGCACAACGGCGATCTGCAGGGGATCATCGACAGCCTGGACCACATCAAGAGCCTCAACGTCAACGCCATCTGGCTGACCCCGGTGTTCGACTCCTGCGCGGGGCAAGGCGGTGACGACAAGCTGGATGCCACCGGCTACTTCGCCTGCGACTTCTTCAACGTGGACCCCAACTTCGGCAGCAACGTCCAGCTCAAGAAACTGGTGGACGGAGCGCATCAGCGCGGCCTCTACGTCTTCCTCGACGGGGTGTTTGGCCACGTCAACAAGGTGGGGGTGAGCAAGCCTTCGCCCGAGGGACGGCTGCCTGCCCTCAAGAGCGGCGGTGCCGGTTATCCCGGCCAGCTGGTGGATTACAGCCAGCCCCAGAGTCTCGCCTACTTCAAGGAGGTGGCCCGCTACTGGGTCGAGCAGTACGGCATCGACGGCTGGCGCCTCGATCAGGCCTATCAGCTCGGCCTCGACGACTGGCGCGCCATTCGCAGCGAGGTGGAGCGGGTCAGCGCGGCGCGCAAGGCAGCCGGTCAGCAGTGGGGCACCCTCGGCTACATGGTGGGCGAGGTGTGGAAGGGCGCCGACGAGATCCGCGCCCAGGCGTATGGGCCGAGCGACAACCCGGCGCTCTCGTCGGCGTTCGACTTCCCGCTGCGCTACGGCCTGGTGCAGGCGCTGGCGGTGGAGGAGTCCGGCAAGGGCGGGCAGGGGGCCAGCGTGCTCGACGCCAGCTGGAACAAGGTGGAGAACTACCCGAACCACGCCATGCCCAACCTGATGCTGGGCAACCACGATCTGGTGCGCTTCGGCGATCTGCTGGAGCGCGGCAACTTCAATCCGGCGGACTACTGGCAGCGCCACAAGGCGGCCTTCAGCTTCCTGGCGGCCCGCTCCGGCCCCATCACCCTCTACTACGGCGAGGAGTTTGGCGACGAGGTGCCGGGCTTTGCCAAGCAGGTGGGGGGCGACTGCGCCGCGCAGGGACTCTGTGACGATCACGTGGCCCGCAGCGACGGCAAGGTGCCGGGTGCCACCGGCTTCGTGCCGAGCAGCGAGCAGAGCGAGCTGAAACAGTGGCTCAGCCAGCTGCTGGCCCTGCGCGCCGCCCACCCCGCCCTCTATCAGGGGGAGCGGGTCAAGCTGGTGGCCGAGGGGAGCGTCTATGGCGACATCAAGCAGACGGCGGCGGAGCAAGTAGTCTACCTGCTCAACGTCTCGGGCACGCCCCAGAGTTACGCGGTGCCGGTCGGCAAGCTGCGCAGTGCCAGCGCCCTGGTGGATCTGCAAAGCGGCGAGAGCCTGGCCATCGGTGGCAGCAGCGTGACGGTGGATTTGCCGCCGCTGAGCGGCCGCTTCCTGCTGGTGCGCTAAGCGAGGCTGGCAACAAAAAGGGCTCCGTGATGGAGCCCTTTTTTCATGGGGGAAGTTACTTCTCGATGCCGCTGCCGAGTTCGTCCTGATGGGGGGCAGCCTGCGCGTGGCCATTGCCGTGGCGCCAGCTCTCCAGCCGGTTGTGGACTCCGCGGCGCAGGCTCTTGAAGCTGGTCTCCAGATAGTCGACACCGACCAGAATGGAGAGGGTGACGCCGGTGAGCAGCAGCGCCTGGTGCAGCATCTGCATGCCGATGAGGGCGCCGAGGGCGGCCAGCATCCAGACGGTGGCGGCGGAGGTGACCCCCAGTACCTGGCCATCCCGGGTCATCATCACCCCGGCGCCGAGAAAGCCGATGCCGGTGATGAGCTGGCCCAGCACCCGCGCCTGATCGGCGCTCTGGGGACTGACGGCGGCACCGATGGCGAGAAAGCAGTAGGTGCCGAGGATGATGAGCGAGGAGGTACGGATGCCGACCGGCTTGCCGCGCAGCTGCCGTTCCAGCCCCACCAGAGTGCCGCACACCAGACAGACCAGGATGTTCTCCCAGCCAAGGGGCGCTATGTCCCACCAATCAGTCGTCATCATATCCACCTCTGCTATCGATGCTTGTTATCCGGCCGCGCTCTGCCCCCGGTTTTCCAGCCGCTGGCGGAAGGCCCGGGCGAGGCGCTCGTAGAGGTCCTTTGCCTCTCTGTCCTCAATATCGCCACGTATCCAGGGATTGTCGATGATTTCCAGCAGCACGCAGTCGCGCCCCTGCTGGCGCAGGTCGACCCCGAACAGGCCGTTGCCGAGCTGATGGACGGCGCGGCGGGCGGTCTGCAGCACCCGCTCCGGCACCTCGTTGAGCGGCAGTGCCTCGATGCGGCTCATGTCGAGGGGGTGCTTGCGGCGGCGAATGCGGTTGCCGGGCTCGGGGCGGAAACGGCGGCAGGCAAACAGCGGCGAGCCGTCGAGAAAGCCGATGCGCCAGTCGAACTCGGCGGGGATCCGGCTCTGCACCAGCAGCAGGGCGGAGCGGGCCAGCCCCTCATCCAGCAGGCGGGCCAGCTGCAGCTCGTCGCTGGCCATGGCCAGATCGCGCCCCTGCGCCCCGTCGGGCACCTTCACCATCAGCGGCAGGCCAAGCCGCTGCACCAGTTCATCCACGTGGTGGCGGCCGCGGCGGGTCACCACCATGGTGGGCGGCATGGGCACGCCGCTGCGCACCATCAGCTCGTAGAGGTAGAGCTTGTTGCTGCAGGCGAGAATGGCGCGGGAGCTGTCGATCACCGGCATCTTGAGCTGCTCGGCGCGGCGGGCAAATTCGAAGGTGTAGTGGCCGACCGCCGTCTCGGAGCGCAGCCAGAGGGTGTCAAACTCCGGCAACCGCTCGATGGCCGATGGCGCCAGGATCTCGGCCCGGATCCCCTGCGCGGCCGCCGCCTGGATGAAGCGATCCAGCGCCAGGGCATCGCTGCTGGCGCGGCCGTCGTTGGGGTCGACCAGGATGGCGAGCTGGTAGAGCGGCGCCGCCTGCTCCTCGTCGCCGGTGCCCACCAGTGCCTGGGCGTGGTGCAGCATCAGCGCTTTCTCGCTCGGGCTCAGCGCCAGCGGCGACAGGCTCTGCTGCTGGCGCACCGACCAGCCGTGGCGGCCGCGCTTGAGGGTCAGCTCCTGCAGCGGCAGCTGGCTGAGGCCGTAGTAGTAGCGGGCCAGCCCCGCCAGCTCGCTCTGCTCGCACTGGCCGAAGATAGCGCGCACCCGGATTCGGTCCTCGCTCTGCAGGGCCAGCCAGCCCTGCAACTTGCGCCACAGCTTGGCAGGCGGCTGCTGGGGCTGCAGCTGGCTGATGGCCTGCAAACCCGGCAGGCAGTGGTGGCCGCGCGCCTGGGCCAGCAGCGAGCAGTAGTAGCCGGCGCTGAGGTGCTCCAGATTGCGACAGAGGTTGATGATGCGGGGACGGCCGCCGGTGGTGGGCACTCCGTGTTGCAGGTAGGTGCGGGCGGTCAGCAGATAATCGGCATGGCAAGGCCAGTCGCCCGGCTCTTCGACGATGACGTAGGTACTCATTTTTTCGGCTCCACAGATGAAACTGCCTTGAATGGCAGGATCCCCAGTGGGCTTCGATGCACCGACAAGCACGACAATGGCGCGAGGGGAAACAAGAGGTTACAGTGCCTAATATGCCGCCTTGGTAACTTGTGATACAAGTCGCATTTTTGGTGATGAAGATAAATAACCGAACAAGGACTCCCCGTGTTGACCGTGCGCGCGGCCCGGACCGATGATCTGGGCGCCATCGTTAAGCTGGAACGCTACTGTTTTCCCCCCGAAGTCGCCTTTGGCCGCAGCCGCTGGCACTATCTGCTGACCCACGCCAAGGGGCGTACCCTGCTGGTGCTGGACCAGCAGGAGCAGCTGATGGGCTACCTCTGCCTGCTGGAGCACAGGGGCTGGGATCGGCTGATCATCCAGACCCTCGCCATCCGCTGGACCATCCGCCGGCAAGGCTGGGCCCGCCGCCTGCTGGAGCAGGTTATTCAGGAGGGCAAAGAGGCCGGCTGGGGGGCGATCCGGCTGGAGGTAGGCGATGCCAATGAAGAGGCGCAGGCCCTCTATCACGAGCTGGGTTTTCGGCCCAGACAGAAGCTGCCGGACTATTATGGCCACGGTCAGCACGCCCACCGGCTGGTGCTGGCGCTGAAGCAGGCCTGAGAGAGGAGAGGGGATGAGCTGCGACAACTGCCTCGCCACCGCCATCAGGGCCAAGCTGGGGCGCTGCCCGGTCTGCGCCGGCCAGACCTTCGTCATCGGTCTGGTCGGCTGGCTGGTCTGGTGGTGGTGTGGCGCCGACACCTCGGTCAACGCCCTCACCGGCCTGCTGTTCGCGCTGGGGGGATCGGGCCTGTTGCTGCTCCACCTGCTGGTGTTTGTCTGGCGCAGGGCGACCGGGCGTGAATTGAGCGATGAATGAATCAGATTGATTTCAAACAGATAAATAACAATAGCGCTGTAGATATGGAGGTTCAGATGATAGCAATGGTAACGGGCGCCTCGTCCGGGTTTGGTGAGTCCATCAGCCGTCAGCTGGTGCAGGCGGGCTACCGGGTGATCGGTACCGGCCGCCGCGGCGAACGGCTGGCTGCGCTGGCCGACGAGCTGGGTGCGCAGTTCCTGCCGCTGGTGTTCGACGTGCAGGACAAGGCGGCCACCCGCGCCGCCATCGACGGGCTGCCGGCCGAGTGGCGCGAGGTGGATCTGCTGGTCAACAACGCCGGGCTGGCGCTGGGGCTGGAGCCGGCCCACAAGGCGGATCTGGAAGACTGGGAGCAGATGATCGCCACCAACATCAGCGGTCTGACCCTGCTCACCCGATTGCTGCTGCCGGGGATGGTGGCGCGCAATCGCGGCCACGTCATCAACATCGGCTCCATCGCCGGCACCTACCCCTATCCGGGCGGCAATGTCTACGGCGCCACCAAGGCGTTCGTGAAGCAGTTCAGCCTCAACCTGCGCGCCGATCTGGCGGGCACCGCCATCCGCGTCACCAACGTGGAGCCGGGCCTGTGCGGCGGCACCGAGTTTTCCAACGTGCGCTTCCACGGTGACGATGCCAAGGCGGCCACCGTCTATCAGGGCGTGCAGGCGATCCAGCCACAAGACATCGCCAATACTGTGCTCTGGATCAGCCAGCAGCCTGCTCACGTCAACATCAACAGCATCGAGATTATGCCGGTGGCGCAGACCTTCGGCCCGCTCAATATCAGCCGTCGCTGATGGTTGCAGCTGACAAAATAAAAGAGGCTCCCAAGGGAGCCTCTTTTCGTTGGCGAGCCGATTACAGGCTCATGATCTTCTTGAACTCCTCCGGCGAGTACTTCTGCTCGGTGCGCTTGGTGAGATCCGTCATCAGCTTGTAGCGCAGCTCTTTGGCCATCTGATAGGTCTGCTCCAGCTGGCCATAGGAGTAGTCGGCGGCCAGCCCGATGGCGGTAGCCTTGTCGCTGGCATAGGCCTGCTTCAGGCTCTGGTCGAGCAGGGCCACCTCCTGGTAGAGCTTGCTGCTCTCCTTGCTCCAGACGCCGCGCAGCAGCGGCAGGTACTTGTCCGGATCGGCGCTGGCCAGCGCGGTCAGGCTACGGAACTGCCAGTAGGCGGAGTCATCGGAGTAGCTGTCGCTGCCGGTGCGATAGGGCAGGGGGTAGGACTCCAGGGTGTTGTAGAGCGGCACCATCACCGATTCGGCCAGCACGCCGTAGCTCTGCCAGATCAGCCCCTGCAGCTCTTTGGGCATCTCCTTGCGCAGCTGGATGACGTGGGATTCGAGCTGCCTGTCGATGCGGATCGGCCGTTCCGCCTTGCCCGCCAGCGGGGTGCCCTCATAGGTGGCGCTCAGCAGTTTGGCCACGTCCGGCACGGCGATGGGGGTATCCGGCTTCATAAAGAGCGGATATTGCGCCTGCCGGGTCGGCTGCGGGTGGCTGGCAGTCAGCATTTTCTGGCCGAGCCACTCCCGATCCACGTTATACGGGTCAGCGATGACCCCGAACGCCTTGGCGAAGTTGAACTCTTTCGGGTCGGCGTTATCCAGCAGTTTGTGTTCGCGCACGAACTCCAGCAGCTTGGGTGAGTGCAGCACATCGGCACCGTCGAGATCGACGCCGTGGATGCGCAGGCCGTTGGCCACCATGGCGTAGCTGTCGTCCGGCACCCGCACCGCGATCCAGTGGTGGCCGGAGCCGATCTCCATCAGCCAGGCCTCGTTCACATCCGCCAGATAGAGGCTGTTGCCTTCCCCGGCGCCATATTGCTCCACATAGCGGCCGAGCAGTGCGACCCCCTCTTTGGCCGTTTTGGCCTGCGGCAGGATCAGGGTCGGGATGATGGCCTCGATGACCCCCTTCTCGATCAGCGGATCGGCTTTCTGGGCCTTGTCGTTGACCTCGGCGCTGGTGGTGGCCGAGATGGCGACGTTGAATTCGTTGATGCCGCGCTCTTCATAATATTTGCCGGCCGGGTCGCTGGACGTCGCATCCCAGTCGCGGATGGCGGAGTAGGCGAAGAAGGCCTTGGGCATCGGCACTTCCAGCCCGTTGCCCAGTTTCCAGATTGTGCCCTCGTTCTGCTGGGCGGGCCGGAAGGCCAGGTACTTGTTCCAGTTGTTGACGCCAAAATCCTCGTTTCTGGCGATCATCACGCTGCCATCGGCACTGGCGCCCTTGCCGACGATGAGGCCGGTACAGGCGTCGGCACTGGTACCAAGTAGGGTGAGCAGGGTGGCGGAGAGAAGACTCAAGGTGTGTTTTTTCATGGGATTGCCCGAAGCGTAACTGTGAGTGAAAGCCAGGCGGTGGGATGCAGGTCTGCCGCAGTGCGATCGGCCGCCGATACGCTGCCGGGGGATCGTGCTGCTCATGGTCGATGACGCAAACATTTCATCCATAACACTGCTTGCTGGTCGTTTTGTGCGCCGAAATTGTATGCCTCGTTGGTTGTTTATTTTGTGATCTATGAGCCGTTCCTTTGCTTTGTCTGGTAAAGCGTGAAAAAGGCAGCGATATGCACCAGAAGCTGCCGATTGGGCAGCGCAGCGTCATGATTCTGACGTCTAGATGACCATCGGGAGGCTCGCAAGCCCGTGCGAGCCGGGATCTGCGCCAATCTGGCAAGTTGGCCTGCAACTTGCTGGTTTTATTGCCAATGATGGGGCCTGGCGCCTCATGCCATCGAATCAGCGACCTCGTCATGCCGGATCGGCATGCAGACCGGAGCCCCCATGGATATCAAACCCTACAGCCAGCAGCTTGCCCAGAGCGCCTCCAACAACCGCGCCCTCGCCACCCTCAGCAGTACCGACAGCGGTCAGGGGGGCGGCTGGGAAGATCTGGTCAACCTCTCCTCCCAGCGGATCACTGGCCAGGCCCAGCAGGCGCTGACCTATGAACACCTGGCCAAGAACAGCAAGCTGCCGCCAGCGCTCGACATCGGCTCCGACAAGGGCGGCGTGATGCAGCAGCTGGTGGACAAGGCGCTCGGTTTTGATCGCAAGAAGTTCAACGAGATAGAAGAGAAGCTCAAGACGATTGCCGACAACAAGCAGCTGACTGCCGAGGAGCGGGCGGAGCAGAGCAAGCCGCTCAACGAGCAGCGGGACGCCATGTTGCAGGATGCGATGGACCGCCTCACCGGCAAGAAGAGCAGCGCCAAGGAAGAGACCAAGAACGCCTGAGCGGCGGGATGACTCGAACGGCAATCCATGGTCGGTGGGGGCAATCACTTGCCCCTGTGCAGGCACCAGCGGGTTGCCGATGCGGCGCAGCACGGGCCGCTCTGCGCCGCTATAACGGCAGCAAAAAAGGGAGGGCGGCTGCCACTCCCTTGGTGACCGGACGGAGCCCGGCCGCTGCATCGACTCAGGCCGTCGCTACTTCTTCTCGGGCAGAATGCCGATCCCCACCGCCTGGGTCTGCACGGCCTTGATCTGGTCGCCCTTGGCGATGAGCGCAAACTGGGCCGGGTTGTGCACCTTGAGCACCAGGGTATGATCCACCCCCTTCACCGTGATGGTCTGCTGCCCCTTGTCGACCGCGATGACGTCGCCATAGAGAGTGACCTTTTTGCCGATCCCGGCGCCCGGCTTCTCGCCTGCCTCGGCCTTGTCGGCCGCCACTTCCACGACACGTTTTCTCACCCCGGCGGTGCCCTTGAGCAGCTCCAGATCCAGCATCTGCATGTATCTCAGTGCTACCGTATCGCCCACCTTGAGGTTGGCCAGGTTGGTGACCTGCTCACCGGCGACGATGTCGAATGCCTCGCCGGCGGCGTTTTTCAGGCTGACCTTGCGGCTGGCCATATCGATGGCAGTGACCGTGGCCTGGGCCGAGACGGCTTCCACCAGATTGGCCTTGCCAGGGGCCGTGGTGACTTCGGCCGCCACCTCGGCGGCCTGTGCCAGGCAGGTCGAGAGGGAGAGCAAACCGGCAATCCATGCATGCTTGAGTTTCATGTGTCAGACCTTATCAACAAAAGAGTGAGGAGGGTGGGAGCGGGGCGATGAGAGTGGAACACCCGGTTCCCAGAGAGACCATAGCAGAGCGGCACGGAAACAGGAGTGGCGCCGCATCACATCTTTCCGCTAGCCCGGCCCCCGCTGCGCAATTTGATAGCCGGCTCCCGTTTTTTGACCTGCCGGAGCCACAGGCGCACAATTCCCCTGCATGCATTCAACCGAGGGCTCTGCCGTGTACAACTTCCAATATGCCAATCCTACCCGCGTCTGTTTCGGTGACGGCCAGATCGCCAGGCTGCCCGAACTGATCCCGGCCGGCAGCCGCCTGCTGGTGCTCTACGGCGGCGGCAGCATCAAACAGAACGGGGTCTATGAGCAGTTGACCCAGGCGCTGGCGGGACGGGAGTGGCTGGAGTTTCCCGGCATCGGGGCCAACCCCCAGTACGATCAGCTGATGGAGGCGGTGGCCCTGGTCAAGCGCGAGCGCATCGACTTCCTGCTGGCGGTCGGCGGCGGTTCCGTGGTGGATGGCAGCAAGTTCGTGGCCGCCGCAGCCTGCTTCGAGGGGGCGGATCCCTGGGAGATCCTGCTGCACAAGGCCCCCATCAAAGGGGCGTTGCCGCTGGGCTGCGTGCTGACCCTGCCGGCCACCGGCTCGGAGAGCAACCCGGCCGCCGTGGTGAGCCGCGGGGAGGCCAAGCTCTCCTTCATGAACCCGCTGGTGCAGCCGGTGTTTGCGGTGCTGGATCCCACGACCACCTACAGCCTGCCGCCACGCCAGGTGGGCAACGGGGTGGTGGACGCCTTCGTCCACATCATCGAGCAGTACCTCACCTTCCCGGTGGGGGGCGAGGTGCAGGACCGGCTGGCGGAAGGCCTGCTGCAGGTGCTGGTGGACAACGGTCCGCGCGCGCTGGCGGAGCCTACCAACTACCAGGTGCGCGCCAACCTGATGTGGGCGGCCAGCCTGGCGCTCAACGGCCTCATCGGTCGTGGCGTACCGCAGGACTGGTCCACCCACGCCATCGGTCACCAGCTCACCGCCCTGCACGGGCTGGATCATGCCCAGAGTCTGGCGGTGGTGCTGCCCTCCCTGCTGCGCGAGCAATCGGCCCAGAAGCAGGAGAAGCTGGCCCAGTTCGCCGAGCGGGTATGGCACTCCAGCCGCGAGGACAAGGCGCTGCGCATCGAGGAGGCGATCATCCGCACCGAGCAGTTCTTCCAGCAGATGGGAGTGGGCACCCGCCTCGCCGACTACGGTCTGAGCGAGAGCTGCATCCCCGGCATCTGCTCCAACCTCAAGCGTTTCGGCCTGACCGCCCTCGGGGAGCAGCAGGACATAGATCCCGACAAGGTAGCGCGGATCCTCTCTCACGCCCTCTAGGCCTGAGGCCCCTGGCCAAGAGGCGATCCGGACAATAAGTGCAGCCAGGATCCTGTCCCACGCGCTCTGATCATCTGGCTGTCGATCAGAAAAAAACGCCCCGATCTCGGGGCGTTTTGCATGGTGTCGCCAGGCGCGGCCGTTTATCCGGCGCTGCGGTCCAGCTCGCGCTCCAGCGCCGCTGCCTTCTGGCGGGCCGGATGGGTGTTGAGTCGCTGCCAGTAGGCCTGCAGATGCGGGAACTGGGCCAGCTGGCCGCTTTGCGCCAGCAGATCCACCAGGAAGGAGTTCAGGATGTCGGCGCCGGTGAGGCGATCGGCCACCAGATAGCGGCGGCTTGCCAGTACCTCATCGAGGTAGCCCAGCACCTTGGCGCACTCGGCCTTGGCGTAGTCCGGCAGGAAGCGCATCGGGCTGCCGTCCTTGCGCACGAACATGTCGAGCAGCAGCGGCAGAATGCCGGAGCTCTCGGCGAAGTGGAGCCACTGCAGGTATTCGGCATAGTCCGGGCTGTCGGTGGCCGGGGCCAGCCGTTCCGGGGCGTGGCGGGCGATCAGGTATTCGGTGATGGCGCCCGACTCCGCCAGTACCCGGCCGTCGAACTCGATGACCGGCGACTTGCCGAGGGGGTGGATGGCCTTGAGCTCGGGCGGTGCCAGAAAGGTGGTGGCATCGCGCTGATAGGCTTTGATCTCATAGGGCAGGCCCAGCTCTTCAAGCAGCCAGATGATGCGTTGGGAGCGGGATTTGTTCAGGTGGTGCAGGACTATCATGGAAACCTCGACGCAGTGACGGAAGGCGGTGATACGCAGCGGCGCGGTGGCGGGTTCACCGCTGGCCAAAAAAGAGCGGGCTGGATGCCCGCTCCTGCGTTGACTGACTCAGGCCTCCAGCGCCTGATCCAGATCCGCCAGTATGTCCTCGATGGCCTCGATCCCCACCGACAGCCGGATCATCTCAGGTTTCACCCCGGCCTTGGCCTGCTCTTCCTCGCTCAACTGGCGATGGGTGGTGGAGGCGGGGTGGCAGGCCAGCGACTTGGCGTCGCCGATGTTGACCAGCCGCTTGAAGATCTTGAGCGCATCGTAGAAGCGCACGCCCGCTTCGTAGCCGTCCTTCAGGCCGAAGGAGAGGATAGCCGAGGGGCGGCCGGCCATGTATTTCTCCGCCAGCAGGTAGTGGGGGTGACCCGGCAGACCGGCGTAGCTGACCCAGGCCACCTTGGGGTGATGCTTGAGGTGATGGGCCACCCGCAGGGCGTTGTCCACGTGGCGCTCCATGCGCAGGCTCAGGGTCTCCAGCCCCTGCAGCAGCAGGAAGGCGTTCATTGGCGCCAGCGCCGCGCCGGTATTGCGCAGCGGCACGGTGCGCACCCGCCCGATGAAGGCGGCCGGGCCAAAGGCCTCGGTATAGACCACCCCGTGATATGAAGGTTCGGGTTTGGTGAGTTGGGGGAAGCGCTCGGCGTGATCCGCCCAAGGGAACTTGCCCGAGTCGACGATGACGCCCCCCAGTGAGTTGCCGTGGCCGCCGACATATTTGGTCAGGCTGTGCACCACGATGTCGGCGCCGTGTTCGATGGGTTTGCACAGCACCGGGGTGGCGACCGTGTTGTCGACGATGAGCGGCACGCCGCGGGCGTGGGCCACCTTGGCGAAGGCCGCCAGATCGACGATGTTGCCGGCCGGGTTGCCGATGCTCTCGCAGTAGACCGCCTTGGTGTTGTCGTCGATGAGGGCGGCGATGGCCTCGGCGCTGTCATCCTTGGCGAAGCGCACCTCGACCCCGAAGCTCGGCAGCATGTGGGCGAACAGGGTGTAGGTGCCGCCATAGAGCTGGGGGGTGGAGACGATGTTGTCGCCGGCGGCGGTCAGCGCCTGGATGGCGTAGGTGATGGCGGCGGAACCCGCCGAGACCACCAGGCCGGCGATGCCCCCTTCCAGCGCGGCCATCCGCTGCTCCAGCACATCGTTGGTGGGGTTCATGATGCGGGTGTAGATGTTGCCTGGCACCGCCAGATTGAACAGATCCGCCCCGTGCTGGGCGCTCTCGAACTCGTAGGCCACCGTCTGGTAGATGGGTATGGCAACGGCCTTGGTGGTGGGGTCGCTGGCAAAGCCGTGGTGCAGGGCCAGGGTCGCATCTTTCATCACACACTCCTTGTTGGATGTTGCTGGGTAGCAGTTATAGATGGATAGACGTCCAATCTATCAGGCCCAGCGCCGATGTAAACCACCCAATCCGGCAAAGCAATTGCGCCCGCTGGCGAACTGCGCCCCTCCTTGTGCGATCCGGGAGAAGGGGGCTCAGAGGCGGCGGCGATACTCCCGATCGTCGATCTGGTTCATATCCCACTGCATCAGGCGGTTTAGCTGGCTCATGGGAGCCTCGATCAGGGTC
This sequence comes from Aeromonas sp. FL131, assembly GCF_049860615.1. Taxonomy (NCBI): domain Bacteria; kingdom Pseudomonadati; phylum Pseudomonadota; class Gammaproteobacteria; order Aeromonadales; family Aeromonadaceae; genus Aeromonas; species Aeromonas sp. FL131. The sequence goes on along the minus strand of NZ_CP187595.1, from coordinate 3,901,127 downwards.
AGCGGCCTGGGCAGGATCCGCTTGAAGTAACGGCGCAGGATCTGCTGGATCCGGTTCGGTTTGATGGGGTTGGCGTGGCTCATGATGGTGCTCCTCTGCTGTGGTTCTCACGTTCGCCAGCAGTATTGAGCTAAAATGCGGAAGTAAAAACTGATGACTTTCAGCAACAGGATTTCCTCTTTTATGCCTACCAGCCGCCTTTACCAGCAATTCCAACGGCTCGCCCAGCAGCTTGGCTGCGACGAGCGGGAGATCAGCCTCGCCGAGGTGGCGGATCTGCTCTGCTGTACCCCGCGCAACGCCCGCCTGCTGCTGCGCCGCATGCAGGATCAGGGTTGGCTCGGCTGGGCGGCGGAGGCCGGGCGGGGGCGGCGCTCCCGGCTCACCCTGCTCGACAACCAGGAGAGCCTGACCCGGCGCCGGCTGCGGGATCTGCTCAGCCAGGGCCAGCTGGCGCAGGCGGTGCGGCTGGCCGAAGATCGCCTCGATCTGCTCACTCCGCTGCTGATCGAGCAGCTCGGCCAGGCCACCCGGGAAGGGCGCCAGATCCTGCGGGTGCCCTACTACCGGCCGCTGCCGCGCCTGCTGCCCACCGGCCCGCTGCGCCGCTCCGAAATCCATCTGAGCCGCCAGATCTTCAACGGCCTGACCCGGCGAAATGAGGAAAATGGGGAAATCGAGGGGGATCTGGCCCACCACTGGGAGTGTCTGGGCCCCTGTCACTGGCGCTTCTACCTGAGGCCGGCGGTGCGTTTTCACCACGGCCGCGAGCTGGTGGTGGAGGACGTGGTGGAGAGCCTGCTGGTCTTGCGCGATCGCCCGCTGTTCGCCCATCTGGCGCGGCTGGAGAGTCCCTGGCCGCGCACCCTGGATCTTCATCTCGACAGCCCGGATCCTCTGCTGCCCCAGCTGCTGGCCGAGCCGGTGGCGGCCATCCTGCCGCGCGAGCTCAAGGGGGAGGCGGGTTTTGCCCTGCAACCGGTAGGCACAGGTCCTTACCGGGTGACCGCCAACGATCCGCTGCAGCTGTGCCTCGAGGCATTCGACGACTACTTCGGCCTGCGCGCCCTGCTCGACGAGATCGACATCTGGATGCTGCCGGAGCTGGCGGAGCGGCTGGAGAGTCACCTGCAACTGGGGCGCGACAGCCCCGAGCTCGGCACCATGCGCGGCGAGTCGGAGCTGGAATCCGGCTGCTACTTCCTGCTGCAGGACGACAGATCCGCCCCCTTGCAGGATCCCGCCCTGCGCCAGTGGCTGGCCGGCCTGCTCAACCCCATTGCCCTGATGGCGCGGGTCGCCCCCGAGCTGCAGCGAGGCTGGACCAGCGCACTTGGCCTCTTGCCCCACTGGCGCGAGGCGCAGCCGGCCCCGCTGCCGACGCCGAAACAGCTGCCGCGCCAGCTGGTGCTGGCCTGCTTCAACCAGCACCTGGAATTCAACGAGTGTGCCAACGCCATGAGCAGCCTGCTGGCAGAGCAGGGGATCCGGCTCGAGGTGCGCACCCTGGATTACGGCCGCTGGGTGAGCGGGGCGGACGAGGACGTGGATCTCTGGCTCGGCACTCTCAACCTGGAGCACGAACATGCCTTCGCCCCCTACGCCTGGTTGCAGGGCACCCCGCTGCTGCGCAAGGTGTGGGGCAGTCAGCAGCGTCTGTGGCAGGGGCTGACGCAGTGGCGTGCCAGCGGTGAGGAGCCGGGGCCGCGCGCCTTGCTGGCAAGCGTGCAGCAGCAGGGCTGGTTCGTACCGCTGTTTCACCACTGGCTGGAGCTGGAGAGCCGGGTCGGCGTGCACGGGGTGCGGATGACGGCGCTCGGCTGGTTCGATTTTCGCAGCGCCTGGCTGCGTCCGGAGCTGGCCGTCGGCGCCGGCGATACGACGGGGGAGCTTGAGTCCAAAGGCGGGCCGCGTTAGCCTGAGCGCGGTCCAACGACAAGGAGTCGATATCCATGCTGGAAATGCAGATCCAACCCCGTTTTCAAGAGACAGATGCCCTCGGCCACATCAACAACACGGTGCCGGCGGTCTGGTTTGAATCGGCCCGCGACCCGCTGTTTCGCATCTTCTCCCCCGAGCTGGATGTGCACAACTGGCATCTGATCATCGCGGGCTACACGGTGCAGTTCAAACGGGAGCTGTTCTACGGCCAGCAGGTATTGATCAAAACCGGGGTCCGCCGGATCGGCTCCAGCTCCTTCACGCTCTGGCAGGAAGCCTGGCAGGGGGACGAGCTGGCGGTGACCGCCGAAACCACCCTGATCCATTTTGACTACCAGTCCCGCCAGTCCATCCCCCTGAGCGAGCGCCACCGGGAGGGGCTACGGGCCTGGCTGATAGAAAGCTAACCTTGGCCCACCGGCCAATCACAGGACACTTATGCGCAATACCGTGATCGCCCTGAGCCTCGGCTTGGGACTGGGGCTCTGCTCCCTGCCTTCCGTGGCGGCCTCCCTCGCCGAGCAGTTCTCCCTGATGGAAAAGGGGGCCGAGAGCGCCCTCGATACCCGTCTGTTCAGCCACGACGGCGTCGACATCAAGGCCTGGGTGGATGGCGCTCCCGTCATCATCGCCGTGCCCATCATGAACGAGCAGGGCAAGCTGGAAGGGGAGAGCCGCTACTACTTCAAGGGCGGCAAGCTTTTCGGGGTGAAGGAGCCCGCCGCCCAGTTCGCCTTTGACGACGGCGGCAAGCTGACCCAGTGGCTGGACGAGAAGGGCCAGCCCGCCGAGTTCGTCAGCAAGATGAGCATGCAGCAGCGGGAAGTCTGGCTCACCAAACGGGCGGCCGAGCTGGGCAAACTGTTTGCCCAGAGCCCGGCCGAACAGAAGGCGGCCAAGGGGGGCGTCAAGCTCAAGGGAGCGGAGCTCGCCCACTGGCTCTGCAACGGCAAGCTGATGGCACTGGCCGGGGGTGACAAGGTGACCTTCGAGCAGGCCAAGCTCAAGACCCGTGCCGAGGGCATCGAGGGGGAAGTCTCCCTGCGCCAGGAGAAGGGGTGGCAGGATCTGAGCCTCAAGTGCGAGGTGCAGGGAACCCAGGTGACCCGCCTCACCTGGCAGCCGCTGCCGGGCGCCAACAAGCCGCTGTAAGCACGGTTTCAGCATGAAGCGAGGGGGCCCAGATATGGACCCCCTTTTATTTATTGTGGTGACGACTCGCCCAGCCTGAGCCGGGTGAGGGCTTCCACCCGTCGCCACTGGTCGGGCTCGAACCAGCGCGCCAGGATCTCCGGCTGCTGTTCGGCCCGGCGCTCGTCGGGCAGGGGCTTGAGTTCGGCCAGATAGCCGGCCAGCTGTTGCTCGAATCCCTGCTGACTCTCCGCCAGCAGGTGCAGCCGGTCCGCCGCCTCCGGCCCCAGTTGCTCGCGCAGCACGGCGTCCCGCTCGGTCGCGGGCAGCCGCTCCAGACTCTGCAGGTCGCCGAGCAGGCGGCTGTTGGCCTCCGCCTCCCGAAACCACTGGGGCTGCTCCGCCAGCCAGAGCTCGAGCTCGCTCGCCAGCAGCGGCTTGTCGGCATCGCCAGCCTCCGCCAGCGCCTTGCGGCGCAGGGTCCACTGCTCCATCAGCCGATCTTCGGCAAACAGCTGCTCCTGCTCGGCCGGGGTGAAGCTCTGCTGGCGCAACTGCTCGCGCTCGTCGAACAGCACCTGCAGGCTGGCCAGACCCGGATCGGTCGGTACCGTCAGGCTGCCTTCGGCGGCGAGAAAGGCTTCATAGCGGGCCTGCAGCGAGTTCTCATCGGGCGAGGAGGCCGCCTGCCGGGCCTGGGTGGAGCTCGGCCCTGCCTCTTGCGCCGGGGGAGCGGCTGGGGTGGAGTTCAGGGCGGACCACAGCTGCCAGCCCCCCAGCAGAAGGGCCGCTCCCAGCGGAGCGGCTATCAGCCATGCCTTGCTCATAGCCCCAGTCTCTGCAGGCGGTTGGCGTGCTGGCGATAGAGGCTGACCGGGTCGGTCTCAAACAGGTGGCGAATGCCGAACGACTGGTTCACCTCGTCCAAGTGGTTCATCCGGTAGTCGGTGCCGATCACCTTGCCGAGGTGGCTGCTGCACACCCCGACCAGGCCGTCGTTGTGCTCCTTGAAGAAGCTGCCGGTCAGCGCCAGCGCCGGATCCACCGGATCCAGGATGTTGGTCATGGTGCCGCGTCCGCTCCAGGAGAAGTAGTAGACACCATTGGCGGCCTGCATGGGCCCTTCGCCACAGTACTGGCTGGGCAGCCCCTCGGGGTAGCGCTGGTTGAAGCGCTGGGCGCCGGCGCTGGTGAGTGCGTCGAGGGCGGCGAGGGGATCCTGCGGCAGCTGGCTGCCCCCGGAGAGCAGCGAGATGACCCCGGACAGGGCGGAGGCGGCGGCCACCGCCAGCTTCTCGGCCACCGAGCCCGGTGCCACGTTGGCGCGCACCAGATCGGCGATCTCCGAGCCGTAGTTGACCCCGCCCACGCTGGTGGCGGAGGCGACCAGCTCGGGGGCGACCGAGGCGACGTAGCGAATGGTGGGGCCGCCGTGGGAGTGGCCGATGAGGTTTACCTTCTCCGCCCCCGTGATGGCCAGCACCTGCTGCACCTGCCTGAGCAGCTGCTCACCGCGCAGTTCCGAGCTCTGGGTGGCGGAGACCTGAGCCACATAGACCCTGGCGCCATCCCGGGTCAGCGCCTGGGGGATGCCGTAGAAGTAGTCGACCCCGAGCAGCTTGTCGAAGCCGAACAGACCGTGCACCAGCACTATGGGGTAGCGGGTCTGGGTATAACCTGCCGCCTGGCCCAGCATGGGCAGGGCGCACAGCAGCACCAATAGCCATTTTTTCATCTTGTCCATCCTTGTGAATAAGGTTGCCGCAGCGGCAACCACTGGCCTCATGCCAGTACCAACCAGCATGACGGAGCGGGACGTTTGCATCTGTGCAAATGATCACCAAACAGACAGATTCAAAAAAGCCCTACCCATATGGGCAGGGCTGTTGGCGGTGCCGGCACAACTATCCCTTGTGTTCGCCGCTTACATAAGTTAAATAATAATTATTATCATTTGTGGTGTTAAGGATCATGGCGGCGAGCTGGGTAAGAGGATGGGTGGGGACGGAGGAGAGCGACAGCAGCATGGTGCACTGGAAGGTGCAGACCATGAGCGGCAATCGCCACTTCGATGCCGGTGAACACGGCAAGGCGCTCTCCTGCTATCAGCAGGCGCTGTGGCTGGCCCGCCAGCAGTTTGCCGGCTGGCCCGACGTGGACGAGGCGGTCGCTGCGCTGGTGGTGGCCCACCACAATCTGGCGGATCTGCTGGTCGCCATGGCGCGGCCGGAGCGCGCTGCCGACCTGTTGTGCCACATCCACGACTGCCTGCTCGCCACCAGCCAGTCGCCGGCCAGCCCCGATCCTCTGCGGGATGCGGCCTTGCGCCATACCCGCAGTACCCATGCCGAGCTGCTCGCCTTCCTGCGCAAACACGGCAACCACGACGGCATCCGCCGCTGCCTCGGTCAGTGCCTGTGCCAGACCGGGTCCGCCCGCCAACTGCATTAATCACAATAAACAGAGGTGACCATGAGCCATACCCTGCCAGCCCTTGCCTATGCCTATGACGCGCTGGAACCCCACATCGATGCGCTGACCATGGAGATCCATCACAGCCGTCACCATCAGGCCTATATCAACAACCTCAATGCCGCCCTGGCCGATCTCCCCGAGCTGGCGGTGCTGCCGGTGGAGGAGCTGCTTGCCCGTTTCGACAGCCTGCCTGGCAAGGTGCAGGGGGCGGTGCGCAATCACGGCGGCGGTCACGCCAACCACAGCCTGTTCTGGCAGGTGATGAGTCCGCAGGGCGGTGGTGAGCCAGCCGGCGAGCTGGCTGCGGCGATCGAGCGGGATCTGGGCGGACTGGAGGTCTTCAAACAGGCCTTTACCCAGGCGGCGCTGAGCCGTTTTGGCAGCGGTTGGGCCTGGCTGGTGGTCGATCGGAGCGGCAAGCTGCAGGTAGTGAGCAGCGCCAACCAGGACAGCCCCCTGCAGGATGGGCTGGTGCCCATTTTGGGGCTGGATGTGTGGGAACACGCCTATTACCTGAAGTACCAGAACAAGCGTCCCGACTACATAGCCGCGTTTTACAAGGTGATCGACTGGGACGAGGTGGCGCGGCGTTACGTGGCGGCGCTGGCCTGATCGCCGGAAATACCGAGCCCAATGAAAGAGACCCGCCTGTTGGCGGGTCTCTGCTATTGAGGGGTCGGCGCGCTGCTGGTTGCTGCCGCTGCGCTGGCGGCAGCCGGATTATCCACGGGCGTTGCCTCGCTCGGCACGGCTGCGCTGGTGGTCTGGGCACTGCTGGTTGGTGTTGCCGCACTGGCGGCAGCCGGGTTATCCACGGGCGTTGACTCGCTCGGTGCAGCTGCGCTGGTTGCCGCCGCCGCACTGGTGGCGGTGGCAGCGCTCACTGCCGCTGCCGGTTTGGCCTTCGGCTTATGAGGGGGCGGTGCAATGGGCAGGCAGGGCTGGCTCGCCCCTATGGTGCTCAACGCCTGGCAGGGGACCGGGCCGCCGATGACGATGGGCTCGCCGAGGAACTTGGGACCCTTGTCCAGCACGTAGAGGTCGAGCAGCCCCATCAGGCGGGCGAACACCTCGCGCACCCGGGTCTTGATGCCCTGATAGGCGCTGGGGTCCACGGCGTTGAAGCCGACCGCCTCGATGCCGAAATGGCGGGCGATGAAGATGGCGCGCTCGTTGTGAAAGGCCTGCGAGACCACGGTGAAGTGGGCCTGACCGAACACCTCCTTGGCTCGCACGATGGAGTCCAGGGTCCGAAAGCCGGCGTAGTCGCTGTAGATGGCGTTGGCCGGGATGCCGGCCTGGATCAGGGCCCGCCGCATCTGGCGCGGCTCGTTGTACTGCACGGTGGCGTTGTCGCCGGAGACCAGGATGTAGTCCACCTTGCCGTTGTTGTAGAGCTCGGCGGCGGCCTTGATCCGGTACTTGAAGTAGTGGTTCGGGCTGCCGCCAATCAGGTATTTGGAGGTGCCGAGCACCAGGGCGACCCGGTTGTAGGGCACCGCATTGACGTCGTCGTAGGTGTAGTGACGGGCGTCCGAGACGGTCCACTCGCTGTAGCCCAGCAGTGTGGCGACGGAGGCCAGCAACAGGCAGAGGCAGGCGAGCAGGATCTTGGCAAACTTCTTCATGCGCGGTGCGGTTCGGGTCTGAAGTAAGAGGTGACAGAGGGTCATTCTATTACAAGTTGCCGCCGTACGTCAGGCTTGATGACCGCCCAAGACGTCACTCGGGCAGAGGTTGTCGCAGGGAGAGGTCGGCTAACTGCTTGATCCTGAGCCGATTAAAATCGTTCATAAGCAGGGGCGGCCATGGCCGCCCCTTGTCATAGCCGTCTCGTCCTCAGTGGGAGGAGTCGTTGGCCTTGCACTCGTCGGAGTCCTTGTTGGCTTCCCACCAGGGCAGCAGCTCGCGGCCGAGCCACTGCTGGTAGGCCTCGCTGTCATTGGCAATCAGCTGGTCCAGCTCGGCTTCGAAGGCGCTCATGGCCTGCTGCTGATCCGGGTTGCGCAGGGCCTGGGCCATGGCCAGCCAGCTGGCGCCGCGACCGGTCTCGTTCAGGAAGCGGTGCACCGTGTAGGACCAGGAGTAGACCATCTCGCCACCCTTGTCGTAATCCAGGTGCAGGATGTCGGCCAGGGCCGGACGGTCGCTGGCCGGGCGGCCGGCGACGTTGTCCAGACCGCGGGCGAAGCACTGGCCGTGGGCGATGAACTCGGCCAGCCCTTCCGACCACCAGGTGGTGCGGTTGAGCGGGTAGTGGCCGAAGCTGCCGTATTGGTTGAAGCGGCCGTCCAGGTAGTGCACGTACTCGTGGCGCAGGTTCCACACCTGGAACGCTGGGCGCTTCCACTCCGCCTCGTAGGCGAAGAAGCGGGCCTGGTTGCCGGGGCGAGCCGGATCCCCTTCAAGGTAGATGCCACCGTTGTCGGTGGAGACGCCGCCGAACAGGGCACTGCCGTAGCGTTTCCAGTCGTCGGAGGAGTTGAAGACCACCAGTTCCAGCGCCTCGTTGTGATCATCCGCCACCGGCTGCCAGCCGGTTTCCATCTGCTGGTGGAACTGCTGCTCTTCGGCCCCCAGTTCACGGCAGATCCCCTCGGCCTGATCCATGGTCAGATCCTGGGCCCGCAGGCGCAGGGTCGGCGAGCAGGTGTGCTCGAACGGCAGCACGTCCTCCACCCGGACGGGGGTGCAGAGTCCGGCGAAGTCACCGCTGATGCAGGCTTCGCTGGTGCGGTCCGTGTAGGTCAGGTAGTAGGTGGAGAGGGTCAGCGACATGTCTTCCAGCAGATCCTGACTCTGCTGGCCGCCGGGGATCAGGTCGTGGTGGCGAACCAGTGCGATGACGGAGTCATCCAGCAGCTTGCGGTAGCCGTCGAGCTCGTCCGGGCGGGTATAGCGGGCGACCCGGTAGAGGCGGGTGTAAGCATCCAGCACGTTGTTGAGCAGGAACAGATCGGCGCCATCCCGTCCCTTCCACAACGCGAGCTCGCTTATGCCGAGGGCGTGCAGCTGCTTGCGCAGCTCGCCGTCCTGTTGGCGGAAGTCGTTGGCGAAGGGATCGCTGTAGTCGCTGGCGAAGTCGAGGAAGTTGAGCAGATCGAACAGACCGGTCGCCCAGGCGTGCTGGCCGTTGATCTCGCTGGCATGGCGGGTGCTGTAGGCCAGCATCTGGTTGAACTCGCCGAGCAGGGTACCAAAGCGGCCCTGCACTGCCGGGCTCTTGAACTGGCCGTGCAGGGCGATGCTCCAGGCACCCATGACGGCGCCTACCTCGTCGCTGGCCTGCTCCGGGAAGAGCAGCGGATGGGCACCCAGCGCCGTCAATGCCTCGGCCAGCGCCTCGGCTGCGGCCGGGCCGTCTTCCTTGTGCTTGCCGTAGTTGTGGTAGTTGTGGGCACGCACGTATTCCAGCAGCAGCTTCATGGCCGGATGGGCCGGCTGATTGGCCGCCAGCAGGCTCTGGATGCCGCGCGACACGGCCAGCAGCTTGGTGTCATCGTGACCATAGTTCTCCTGCCAGACCGGTGCGGGCTGGCCACTGGCATCCTGCACTATCTTGGCCGCTTCGGCGTCCAGCATCTCGGTGCCCGGCAGATCCGGCTCGGAGCAGGCGCGGCCGTCGGCACGGCGACAGTCGAGTTGCTCTTCCTTGCTGGCCAGCACGATGGGGCGATTGAGCACCCGGTTCTCCTGCCACTCGGTTGTTTCCGGCAGGGTCTGCCATTCGCTGCCCCCCACCGGGTATTGATAGCCGGTGTCCTTCAAGACCACCTGCACCTCGCTGCCGGCGGGCAGGGTCTGGCGGCACACCCGGTAGCTGATGGTCTTGTCCCCTTCCTGACGGGTCTGGGGTTCATCGCACTCCTGCTGGGTCTTGGCCTGTTCCAGCAACCAGGTGTACTGGCGCCAGACGTACAGCTCGCTCACCTGCTTGGCGGCCTGGCTGCCCGCGATGGGCTGCAGGCGGAAGAAGATCTGCTCGAGGCGGCCATCCCGTTCATTGGGAGTCTCTTCCAGCACCTTCAACTGCTGCCAGTTTTGCGGCAGGTACTGCCATGCCTGCTCGGCGCAGCGGCCTTCGGCGTTGAGCTCGCAGCGATCCAGCTCCTGCTCGCTGTGACCCAGGATGACCCGCTCCGCCAGCGGCAGACGATCCTGACGCGGCGCGGTCGGGGTGCCTGCCAGTGGCTCCCAGCGGCCCTGCTTCATGCCGTAGCCAAAGTCATAGCTGCTGGCCGGGACAGCCTTGCCAGCCGGCACCACCTCTTCACAGCTGAGGTAGCGGATCTGCCAGCCCTGCTCGATCTTGAGCTGCGGCTCGCCGCACTGCTGCTCTGCCAGTGCGGCCAGGTTGGCATCGCTCCAGTCGAAGCGGCGATACACCCTCAGCTGCTGATAGGGGGCACTGCCGCTGCGGGCGCTCAGCTCGTAGGTCACTTCGGTGAGACGATCCCCCAGCTGACGGCTGGATTCACCTTTGAGTTGATACTGTTGCCAGTCGGAGGGGGAGTAGTTGGCCAGCGCCGAAGTGGCAAACAGGCCCGGTGCTGCCAGCAGCAGCAACCTGGTACCCAGATTGTTCATTTTTATCCCTTTGTTTGATTGTCTGCGTGATTGACGCGTGCAATCTAGTCAGCCCCAAAAGGATATCAACCCACCAATCAGGCCATATAAATCATTCATTTAGATTAAATCAAAATAAAGCGAGCCCCATTGGGGGCCTTGTTGATAGCAAGGACTCATCTGCCATCTGGGGGGGATCTCAGTCTGAGGCCAGCAACTGTGATCAAAGTCTCGTTTGAGGTTCTTTTGCCAAGCGGGAATGCGACAGTAGCAAGCTGGAGATCAAGCAGGGAAAGTGCTGGTCTACCTGCGTAGAAAGCAGGGGTCATAGTGAGAAGCCGCCGGGCGGCAGTTGGCATGGCAACCAAGGAAAACAGAAGGGGGGTTGGTGGATGGAGAACCGTGATTAACGATGGCAGCCTAAGTGAGGCTGTGGTGGCTCATCCTGCAAAAGGCGAACAGATCCGCCCGAGGTAATGAACAACCCCGGGCAGATGGCAGGAACAATCCGATCAGAGGTAGCTGACGGTGACGATGGCCATGTTGCTGCTGCCGGCAGACAGCTTGTACTGCATGGTGCTGCTGATGGTATTGAGGCTGCCGGCTTGCTGCAGGGTGGCCAGATCCATGGTCTGGCGCTGAGTGCCGGAATAGCAGGTCACGCTGTTGTCGGCGAAGTCGCAGGGGGCTTCATAGATGGTACCGGTGAAGGTGATGGTGCCGTCGGCAGCGGAGGCAGTGGCAGGCAGCAAGGCAGCACCCAGCAGCATGGCTGCGGCGGCAGAAGAAGCGAAACGGATGGCGCTGTTGCGAATGGAAGCGGTAGAAGTGTTCATTTTTATGTCCTTTTCGTCACATGTCGTTGTACGAAAAGGGCAACGCAATCAAAGAGAATGACACAGATACAACTGATGACATCGCTCTTCTCAGATGGCAGCTCCGCTGTCTTAGGTTATGAACCCTTAGACCGGTGGCTTTGCGTCCCGACCTTTCGACCGGTTTGCCCTTTACTCTATGTTTAGATGGCGTTGTTGATCAAATCCGTCGCTGGATGGCCGTTCCCCAACCCGTTGATACCACTCAATTCACTGGCTGGCGAACAGGCATACCAAGCCCTATCAGCTTGTTCATCACCTTCACGCCAGCCAGGATTTCGCCCACCTGGGCGTTGTAGTTCCGCAGGCTCAGCGTTGGCCCGATGAGTTGCTTGAACCGGTACATGGCGGTCTCGGCTATCGAGCGCTGGTGATAGCCGGAGTCTTTCTTCCATTGCTTCAGTTCACCGGCCTTGAGCGCCGTCACCGCCTCGTTGCGGGGATGGTCTTCCTCCCACGGTGCCGCATTTTTTCTCGGCGGTATGGTGGCTTTCGCCCCCTTCTTCTTCAGTAGCGCATGACAGGCCTTGGTGTCATACGCACCATCGGCGCTGACCTGTTTTATCTTGCGTCGTAAGGGGTTGAGCAACGTCGGTAACACCTCGTTATCCGCCACCGTCTCCAGGCTGACTTCGGCAGCGATGACCGCATGGGTTGTGGCATCCACCGCCAAGTGGAGCTTGCGCCACACTCGTCGCTTCTCCTTGCCGTGTTTGCGAATTTTCCATTCGCCTTCGCCATAGACCTTGAGGCCGGTGGCATCAATGACCAAGTGAGCCACCGGGCCTTGGCTGGGGAGGCGGTACTTGATGTCGACGGTCTTGGCGCGCTTGCTGATACAGCTATAGTCCGGCGACTGCAAAGGCACCGCCATCAGTTGGAACAACGAGTTAATGAAGCCTTCTAGCGCCCGCAGCGGCAACTTGAACAAGCCTTTTAGCATCAGGGCCGTCTCAATGGCGGTGTCACTGTAGTGGAAACCTCTCCCTCGGCGGCCATGGTGGACCAGGCAATGCCACTGCTTAATGGCTTGTTCGTCCATCCAGATGGTCAACGAACCGCGTTGCACCAAGGCTTGGTTGTACTGCTGCCAGTTGCTGATCTTGTGCTTGGACTTGCCCATCTGATGCTCTCGGAGACTGCGCTACAGGATCAGATCACCGAGATGACAGATAGTTCCCCGATTTGAGCAACAAGGCCTGTTTAGATGATAACACCCCACTTTGAGAAATCAATCGCCATAAAAAAGTATGGGATATCAGTCACAAATAAAATTTTATATATGACCGTGACAGGAAATATATGGTCTGGCCCATATTAGGCGGTATATATCCAATCTTGTTCATCACTATTGGCTACTGGTTTTCGACGAAGCCTTATTCTGTGGTGAAAATACATGGCTGGCATCTGGTGAATTAAAACCAGGGTCACACAGGAAGGTGGCAAGAGCAGAGATATCAACTTTCCTCCATGCCTAATGGGTTAAAATGATTACCTGATTACCTGATTACCTGATTACCTGATTACCTGATTACCTGATTACCTGATTACCTGATTACCTGATTACCTGATTACCTGGCTATATGGGTGAGCCGTTTTGACTATTGCTTTATAGGTATTTTTAGAATCACCTAAAATACTGCTCAAACATTATTTTGTTGTGTTTTTGTTAATGTTTGTTAAGTGATTAAAAATATCCGATTTCAAATTATGCAATGGGTGTTTGCTATATGAGCTTTATTTATTTCATGGCGTTCGCCAATGTTCCGGTTTGATTTTAAGTGATTGTTTTATAGGTGTTTATAACTGAATTTATAAAAATCAAAATGTATTTGATGTGCATCATATGAGTCGTTAATTTGTCCATCAAGCAAAAGCGGAACACGGTTTTCTGCACAGACGACAAGGATGTATGTAGTTGTGCAGATGAGGTGTAGCGGGAACTGCCCCTGATGCGGTGTGCTGCTTTTGCTTATTTAAATAGACCTTAAAAGGCACAGCTGATTATTGGCATGACCCCTCACCGGCTTAATGAGAGGTTGGGCACCAGCAGTTGCTGTGCAGTATATCGCGGCATCACTGAAGATCGTGACTCCAGCATGATTGGAGTGATGCAGTACAACACACGTTAATCACGTTAATGTAGGTATAAACGAATGAAAGCTAACAAGATTCTGGTTGCTATGGGTGTTGGTTCCATGTTGCTGTGCGGCTCCGCTGTTGCTGCCGGTGGCGCTGGTTCAGGCAAAGTCACCTTCAATGGTGAAATCATCAACGCTCCTTGCTCCGTTGCTCCTGAGTCTGTTGACCAGGTAGTTGAAATGGGTCAGATCAGCACCAAAGAGCTGGCCAGCGGTGGCGAGTCCAACTCCAAGCCGTTCAGCATCAAGCTGCTGAACTGTGAAATCTCCGACAAGGAAGATGCCGTCAAGGTAACCTTCAGCGGTGCCAAAGACCCGGTAGATTCCAGCCTGCTGGTTATCGGTGGTGGTGACGCCGCTGGTGCCGGTATCAAGATGACCGCTCCGGGTGGTGCCCCGATCGTACTGGGTACTCCGACTGCCGCCTTCGGCCTGGTCAACGGTGACAACGAGCTGCCCTTCAGCGCCGTGCTGAAAGGTTATGCCGATCAGACCGCCAACCCGCTGAAAGCCGGCGCTTTCACTGCAGTGACCAACTTTACTCTCTCCTACGAGTAATAGAGTGCTTTAACGTGTGACCAGGGTTGTGGTGGTGCGAGCCACCACAACCTCACACATTCTGTCTCCTCACATCGAACCTTGATCATGAAAACTTCAATGATGGCAGCCATGGTGCTGCAGCTGGTGATGATGGCGGGGTCAGTCCACGCCAATGAACTCACGGATGGACTGGCCGAATCGGGCTGTACGCTGGAGGTGCTGCGCAGCATTCCGCTGCAGGCTCAGCAACCGGGCACACTGAAAATCAGCGGCTGTCAGGTTGAAGGGGCGACGGAGGCATCACTGCCTTTTATTTCCATGTCTGTGCGCGGTGCCATGAGCGATGAGCTGGGCATTCTCAACAACGGCCAATATCACAAGGTATCCGGCGAACGCTTTATTGTTTCGGATATCGTCAACAGTGATCTGGAATTCAATTTGGGGCTCACCAGTAGTCAGCTGTTTTTTCCGGACAGTACGACACTGTTTGAACTCAATTATATGTAAGCAAGCCAATTGCTTAGTGTAGATACCTCATTACGTGAGACCGTTATGCAATTCCTAGAGTGAAAATATGAGCGTTTCAACATCAAACTCTGTGAGAAAAAAACATTATTCAAAAATGGTTTTCATGCTATGCGTGCCCGGCCTGATGGCGGTGGCAAATCACGCATTGGCAGAAACGGAGTTTAATATTGATGCACTCGATCTGGACGAACGGACCAAGATCGACCTCTCCCAGTTTGCCGACGAAGGTTACATCCTGCCCGGCGACTACTACCTCGAGATCGAGGTCAACAAAAACAAGCTGCCCCTGCAGAAGATCCCTTTCTACGAGACTGACACCGGCAAGGGAAAGGGTGGGGTGGCCTGCCTGCCGCAAGAGGTGATCCCCAAGCTGGCGCTGACCGACGAGGCCATCGCCAAGATCGATACCTGGCACGATGGCCAGTGTGCCAACCTGCTGGCGCTGGACGGCGTGGTGATCGCGAACGACATAGGTAACGGCTTGCTGCGCATCGCCGTGCCCCAGGCGTGGATGAAGTACAGCGATCCCAACTGGATTCCGCCCGAACAGTGGGATGAAGGGATCCCGGGGATGATGCTGGATTACAACATCAACGCCCAGGTCAACGAAGGGGATGGTTACTCCAACCGCAACATCAGCAGCTACGGTACGCTGGGGTTCAACTATGGCGCCTGGCGCCTGCGGGGCGACTATCAGGCCAGCTCTTACTGGGGCGACAATGAACGGACATCGACCGAGCTGAACCGTATCTATGCCTATCGCCCCTTGACCGATATGGCTGCCAAGCTGACGGTGGGCGAGCAGCAGCTCAACTCCCAGCTGATCGACGGCTTCCGTTATACCGGCGTCAACCTGGCCAATGACGAGCGCATGTTGCCGCCAAGTCTGCAGGGCTATGCGCCGGAAGTGAGCGGCATCGCCAAGACCAACGCCAAGGTCACCATCTCCCAGTCCGGCCGGATCATCTATGAGACCAACGTGCCGGCCGGTCCGTTTCGCATCCAGGGGCTGGACAGTTCGGTGCGCGGTCGTCTCGACGTGCGGGTGGAGGAGCAGGATGGCAGTGTCAGCTCGTTCCAGGTAGACACCGCGACCGTCCCCTATCTGACCCGTCCCGGTTACGTCCGATACAACCTGGCGGTGGGTGCGCCTTCCGAACAGACGGATTCGGTGCACGATGTGCACGGCCCTGCCTTTGTGACCGGTGATTTCTCCTGGGGGGTGGCCAACTCCTGGTCGCTGTACGGTGGCAGCCTGGTTGCGGGTGAATACAACTCCATGGGGCTCGGTATCGGTCGCGATCTCTATGCCTTCGGTGCCATCTCGGCCGACCTGACCCAGTCCATCGCCAAGCTGCCGGGCCTTTCCACCAAGATTGGCCAGTCGGTGCGGGTGAACTACGCCAAGCAGTTTGATGAATACAACAGCTCGATCACCTTCGCCGGTTATCGCTTCTCCCAGCACAACTTCATGACCATGTCGCAGTTCCTGAGCAACAAGGATCGGCTGGAGAACAACACCACGACCTCGAGCGATGACTACAACACCTGGGGTGACAAGGAGCTCTATACCATCACCGCCAACAAGACCTTCTGGGCGGAAGATGCGGCCAAGGCGCTGACTGTCTATCTGGACTACACCCACAGAACCTATTGGGATCACGAGGCAGAGGATCGCTACGGCCTCTCCATCAACAAGAACGTGAACATCGGCAGCTTCAAGGATGTCTCCGTCTATGTGTCGGCCTACAAGACCAAGACCGAGAACTACGAGGATGACAAGAGTGTCATGCTGACCCTGAGCATGCCGATCGGGGACAGAAAGAGCGCGGGATACAGCGTGCAGTCCTCCAATGGCAAGGTCACCCATCTGGCCACCTATCAGGATTACAGCCGGCCCGATGATACCTATCAGCTGGGGGCGGGCGTGCAAAGCAACGGCCACGCCGTGGCGCGGGGTTACTACAACCATAACAGCGACATCGGGGCGGTCAGCCTCAATGCCTACAGCGTGCAGAGCGAATACACCTCGGTCGGGGCCAGCCTGCGTGGCGGTCTGACGGCGACCCAGCACGGTGCGGCCCTGCACCAGGCGACCCGTCGTGGCGGTACCCGCATGATGGTGGATACCGACAAGACCTCCGGCGTCTCCTTCAACAATGGCCGCGCCGTGACCAACCGCTTTGGCGTCGCGGTGATCAGTGACATGACCGACTATCGCAAGAGCGATACCCGGGTGGACGTGGATCAGCTGGGCGACGACATCGATGCGATGAACGCCATCAAGCAGGGGACCCTGACCGAGGGCGCAATTGGGTATAATGCCTTCGAAATCGCCGAAGGGTTTAAGCTGCTGGCCAACGTCAAACTGCCTGATGGCTCAGTGCCGCCGTTTGGCGCCACCGTCGTCAAGGATTCCGGCCGGGTGCTCTCGGTGGTGGATGAAGATGGCCTGGTCTATCTGACCGGGGTGAAACCGAATGAAGCGTTTGAACTCTCATGGGGCGGGGCCCGCCAGTGCAAGATAGTGGCACCGCAACAAGTAACCGATCTGTCGATGAAGACTCTCACTTGCAAGTAATGGGATACCGATGAAAAAGCTGCTCTCTTATACCTGTCTGGCCGTGCTGGGCATGACCTCGCTCAACGTCAGCGCTGCCATCGTGCTGGACCGTACTCGTGTCGTCTATCCGGGCGGTGCCAAGTCCATCAGCCTCAACATCAAGAACGAGAACCAGAAGCTGCCCTACCTGGCGCAGGCCTGGATTGAAGATGCCCAGGGCCAGAAGATCGCGTCTCCCTTCGTGGTGCTGCCGCCGGTACAGCGGGTGGATGCCAACCAGAAGTCCATCGTGCGTATCGCCAGCGTGCCGGCCATCGACAGCCTGCCCAAGGATCGCGAATCCATCTACTACTTCAACCTGCGCGAGATCCCGCCCAAGAGCGAGAAGAGCAACGTGATGCAGATTGCCGTGCAGTCCAAGATCAAGCTGTTCTACCGCCCCGAGGCCATCCTGCCCGAGCGCGGCGCCATCTGGCAGGATCAGGTGCTGATCACCAAGCAGGGCAAGGCCCTCAAGGTCAACAACCCGACTCCTTACTACATCACCTACGTGGGCCTCGGCCATCCACAGGGCAAGGAGCGGACCACCATCAAGGGTTTCTCCGCCTTTATGGTTGCCCCCAAGTCAGAGCAGACGGTCACCATCCCGGAAACCCTGGGCAATGAATTTGTGATCAGCTACGTCAATGACTACGGCGGATATATGGATATCAAATACCAGTGCACAGGCAATGCCTGTAAAGCTGTGAAGGAGAGATAAAGATGATATTGCGTACCGGTGTACTCGGTATCATGTTCTTGTCCATGCCGGCATTGGCTATCAATGGTGAAGTCAGGGCTGCTACAAAAACTTATGATATTGAGCTTAAAAAGGAAGACATCGTTAACGAGGTAGGTGCAAGAAAAGAGTTTAAGTGGGATTTGAATGGTACTTACCCTGGTACGGCATTCTGTCCAGATCGGGATATTATCGATCAACCTATTTATTACAAGGCAGTAATGAGTGCAGGGTTACCCAGCGTTGGTGGTGGATTTGTCAAGTTAAACGAATTTTTGGATCTCAAGGTTGATATCTGGATTGAAGGTGATCGTCGGGCATATGTTACTGCCCCTTTTACTGAAGAATCCAATTTGGGTAGGTTTACCTGCTACAAGAGAAAGGGCTCTGCAGATTTCGGTTTTAGAAGTGGTAGCAAGGGAATTGTGACGTTTCGCGTTCGTAAACCCATCATCAATGGCGTACAAATCGACGACCATGAAATAGTCGAGATGTTTGGTCGTCTGGGCAGAACGGATTCCGGATTCAATAACGAGGTCATGTCCAGAATCGTTATCAAGTCCTCAGTGTTGTATGTGCCAGAAAAATGCACCATCAACGGAGGGCAGACGATTGAGGTCGAGTTTGGTGACTTGCCTGGTTCCGGGCTGGATGGCAACAACTTTGAAAAAACGGTACCACTTAATTTCGTCTGCAGTGGTGGTGTATTTGACAAAGGGTCATCACTGAAAATAAATCTCGCCATTTCTGGTAAACCCACATCATTTAGCCAGAGTTATCTCAGAACCACTCGAGATGGATATAAAGGTGGTGACGTTATCAAGGATCTTGGTATCAAATTCAAACAACTGGATGGCTCGACACTGAATCTGAATGACTGGTATCCAGTTTCCATGCAGGGGAATATCGGTGACTGGGGTTTTATTGCCGCCCCGATAAGCCCTGCTGGCGCAGAAGTTGCTGCGGGTGATTTCTATGCAACCGGCACTATTGTTGCCTCATTCCAGTAGGAGTCGATATGTTGCGCTTAGGCTGTTTGGGGTTGTTGATTGTTCCGTTGTGGGTCAGTGCTGCTGCCGATGACCTTGAACTGCTTGGAGGGGATCTTCATCTCCATGGCCGTATCATCGATCAACCCTGTGTAATTGCCCCCGAGTCGCTCGATCAGGCGGTGGACATGGGAGTGGTCGATGTCAGGGAGCTTTATGCCAACGGGACCGGGGTTCAGGTCCCCTTTGTCATCCGGCTGACCAACTGCAAGTCGGGTATCTTCCGCATGGCCAAGGTGACCTTTACCGGTTCGCAGGACGCTCAGCTCAGTGGCGGTCTGGCATTTTCGGCAGGCTCCGCCAAGGGGGCCGGCATCCGCCTGTATGACGTGACCCAGTCCCCCTTGACGCTGGGAACTCCCTCCCGTGGTTATCTGCTGGGCGGCACGACGGAGAATGAACTGCAATTCTCTGCCCGGGTGGAAGGGCACCCGGACGCGCTGGCGGCCAAGAATATCCAGCCCGGTGACTATACCGCCGTGGCCAATTTCATCGTGGCTTATGAATAAACTCAGAGGTCGTTGCGCTGGACGACCTTTGAATTGCCGAGGCTGGGCCAGGTGATGACGCCACCCAGATAATTGGAGAGGTAAATGCCGCCCGGCAGCTGAATAAATTGTGCCGTTTGTTTGGGGGGCGTCAGCGCCGCCACCAGGGTTGCCACCATGCCATTGCTGGTCAGCGCCTGCTGATCAATGAAATTGACGATGGTATTTTTGACCTCGACCGAAATATCGCCGTCATCCCGCTCTATATCTCCGACAGAATCCAGATTGAACAGTGTCTGAGCCTTGTCGTCAGTCGCAATAACGGTCGCCACCACAATTTCTCTGTTCATGGTGACAATGAACTTGCTCTTTCTGGTCATCTCCACCCAGTTGTCCGGTGCCTGACAACTGCTGTGGTATCTGACGGTCGTGTCAGCATTATGGTAATAGTTGTGGGATACATTTTTCCCCTGCTGCGCCATGGTCGTGATCACACACTGCAGCTCTTCGGCGATAGGGTGACCATTGCGCAACATGAATATATTTTCCGACAATTGCTGGCTTTTATTGTCGATCGAGAAATAACTGATGGCCTCTTTGCCGACCAGAATGGAAACCTGTTCGTCAGCATAATGAGGAATGCGTTTTATCGGCGGCAACAGGGCGTCAATTTTCAATTTCAGCGCATTTTCCGTATCGCTGGTCATATAAAGCGAGACATGGCTGAGATTGATGGTCCGCAAGGTGTTGGCGGTGGCATAGCTATATATCACCACTGCCAGCGAGGTGAGTGATACCAGCAGCAGCAGCAACAACACGATACGCTTTGGGCTGAAATACCTGTCATATTTGCGACGTGTATATTGGCGGCGGATCTGGGGCGCATTGGCTGGTGCCATCTGATTATCCGCGGGCACGGCCGATTCTTCTGTCTCGCCGACGACCTCGATAGGGGCACAAAAGATATATCCCACTCGTGGAATGGTATCGATCGCATCCATCAAACCGAATGATTCCAGCTTTCTTCTCAATGAGAGGATCTGCCGGTTCAGGTTGGTATCGGTATTGTCCTGGTTTGGCCACAAGGCATCTTGCAGTTTGCTTCTTGGAATGACACTGCCTGCCTCATCACACAGCATTTCGAGCAGCTCGGCTTCTTTGTTGCTGAGCTTGATGTCCTTTTCTCCCTTAGAGAGTCGGAATATTGCCGCGGAGAAAAATATCTCCTCTGCAATTTTATAATTTTTGTTACTCATGTGTGACTCGCCTTACTGCCAAGGAGAGCATTTTACCACCATGCAGTCTTTGTTCAAATAATGCAAAATTGACAATGTCTTTAACTATCAAACGGTTACCTTTCCATTGAAATGCATGATGGCGGATATGGTACTACAGGTAATTAATTCAGTTCAAAAAACGTGCAAAAAAATAGCCATTTATGTAATCGTTCTCACTTACTTGGGCCTGTGAGGAAGATTTTGACACCGCCAGCATTTTCTTTCGAATAATGTGCGTATTTGGATGACTCCTGCATGCCAGGTCCTGTCGCAGGAGTGATTATTGCGCCTTAAGAATATTCTGATATTGCTTGCGCTGCGGCTTGAGGTGACCGCCCAGATCGGGCCAGGGGTGCCACTGGTCCGGCACCATGAAACCGGGCAGAACCTGCCGGATCCAGGCCGCCAGCTCGGCAGGGGACACAGATTCGCCATGCCAGTCGATGAAGGCGGCCGGGCGCTGCCCCCACTCATCGCTCGGTACCGGCACCACCAGCGCCTGCGCCACGGCGGGGTGATCCACCAGTCGCTGCTCTATTGTCTCGGGCTGGATATTCTCGCCCCCGGAGATGAAGAGGTTGTCGAGCCGCCCCTCCACCACCAGTTCGCCATCCGCGGTGAAATGCCCCTTGTCGCGGGTGTGGAACCAGCCTGCCTCATCGAGCAGCCGCTCCAGCTCGCCAGCTTTGAAATAGCCTGCAAACAGGGTGTCACCGCGTACGCAGATCTCCCCCTGCTGGATGCAGACCTCCCGTCCCGGCAGCGCCTTGCCTACCACGCCGGCGGTGGACGGCCGACCGGTGCAGACCTGGCTGCCCATCTCGGAGAGGCCGTAACTCACCTTGGGCTCCAGCCCCATGGCGCTCAGCCGGTTCACCAGGGGCTGGGGAATGGCGGCGCCGCCGAGCAGCAACTCGCGCAGCCGGGTACGGGCGGGGTCAAAGCCCTCCGCTAGCAGTCGCCAGAGCTGGGTCGGCACCAGGGAGAGATGGGTGATGGGTTGCTGCTCGAGCCGCTCCCTGAGCGGGCGGCTGCGATCGTCCAGCACCAGGGCTGCACCCGCCAGAAAGACCCGGAACAGGATGGCGTAACCGCCGACATGAAACAGCGGCAGGGAGAGCAGCCAGCCGCACTCGGCGTCGAGCGGGAGCACGGCGGCCGAGCCCCGCGCCGAGGCCAGATGATTGGCCAGCCGGTGTACCACGGCCTTGGGCGTGCCGCTGGAGCCCGAGGTGAGGATCATGTTGTTGAGCCGGGCTGGATCCAGCATGCAGTCGCCCTCGTCCACCGCCAGCTCATGGGTGAAGTCGAGCCGCAGTGGCTGCCAGTTGCCGGCCGGGATCTCGCCTGCCGACCAGCAGGCCCTGACGGCGAGCAGGGCCGCCAGCTCGGCTTGCCGCGCCAATGGAAAGGCAGGGTTGAGCGGGCAGAAGACGATGCCGCTGCGCACGCAGGCCCAGGCCAGCAACAGGTCGGGCAGGGCGCCGCGCACCACGGCGGCGAGGCGATCACCGGCCTGCAGGCCCGCCTGCCCCAGCTGCTGGCATAGGCCGTTGAGTCTGGCATCCAGCTGTTGGTAGCTGAGCGGGGCGGCGGCGTGAATGGCGATGCGGTCCGGGGCGGACCTCGCCCAGTGACGCACCGGGCAGGGTTGCAGAGGGTGGTGATGGTCAGATAGCGGTGGCATGCAGGCCCCTTCAGTCACGGTGAAACAGGGGCTCCAGCAGGCTCAGGTCGGGTTTGCCGGTCGCGTCCAGCAGATCGGCGGCCAGCCAGCGTTTGGTATCCAGGCCGGGGGCCTGATCCGGCGCCCATTCGCCCGCCAGATGGAACAGCTGGTTCAGGCCGAGGCCGGATTCGAAGCAGGAGGAGACGATCACCTTGAGGCGCAGCTCGCGAGCGCGGGCGACCAGTGCCTCGCAGTGGGCCAGGGAGCCGAGCAGGGTGGGCTTGAGCACCAGGGCGCGCAGCTGGGGGATGGGCTCCCACGGCTTACCTTGGGCCAGCAGTTCGTCGATGGCCACCGGCATGCCGGTGCGATTGGCCACGAAGGCGATGTCGGCAAAGTCGGCGCAGGGGTCTTCCAGGTACTCGATCCGGTTTGGATCCAGATGGCCGCAGAAGGCCCAGGCCTCCTCGCGGGTCCAGCCCTGGTTGGCGTCCAGCACCAGCTTGAGGGTAGGGATGCGGTCGCACAGCAGGCGGATCAGCGCCAGCTCGTCGCGCATGGGGTAACGGGCCACTTTCAGCTTGGCCTTGCTGGGGGTCTTGTGCAGCCAGTTCTTCCAGTGCTTGAGCAGCTCCTGGGGGGAACCCTGGATAAGCGGATAAGGCTCCGGCAGCGGGGTGGTCTGGGCAGGCCAGCAGCGGCGGGCGCAGTCCAGCCCGAATTGCACCGAAGGAAGCTGCGGGGCGATCTCCTGCCCCGCAGCCATCCGTTCCAGACAGGCGATGGCTTCGGCTTGCGCCTCGGCCAGGCTCTCGCGGGAGAAGCCCGGCAGGGGGGCGATTTCCCCCCAGCCGTCGTCAACGCGGACCAGCAGGCCCTCTCGCGCCACCTCCACCTTGCCGTGAAAGGTCAGGGGCTGGGTAAAAGGCAGTTGGTAGCGATAGAGAGCGAGTGTCATCAGGGATTCCTCTTGTATTTGGAGAAGTCGGGACGGCGTTTCTCGTTGAACGCGTTGCGCCCTTCCTGACCCTCTTCGGTCATGTAGAACAGCATGGTGGCATTCCCCGCCAGCTCCTGCAAGCCGGCCTGGCCGTCGCAGTCGGCGTTGAGGGCGGCCTTCAGGCAGCGCAGCGCCATCGGGCTGTTCTGCAGCATCTCGCGGCACCAGCGCACGGTTTCACGCTCCAGCTCCGCCAGCGGCACGACGGTGTTGACCAGCCCCATGTCGAGGGCTTGCTTGGCATCGTACATACGGCACAGGAACCAGATCTCGCGGGCCTTCTTCTGGCCGACGATGCGCGCCATGTAGGAGGCACCCCAGCCGCCGTCGAAGGAGCCCACTTTCGGACCGGTCTGGCCAAACTGGGCGTTGTCGGCGGCGATGGTCAGATCGCACATCATGTGCAGCACGTGGCCGCCACCGACCGCGTAGCCGGCCACCATGGCAACGACCGGTTTCGGGCAGGTGCGGATGTCGCGCTGGAAGTCGAGCACGTTGAGGTGATGAGTCCCCTCGTCATCGCGATAGCCACCGTAGTCGCCACGGATCTTCTGGTCACCGCCGGCACAGAAGGCCTTCTCGCCAAAGCCGGTCAGGATGATGGTGCCGACCTGATCGTCGTAGCGGGCATCGGCCAGCGCCTGCAGCATCTCTTTGACGGTGCGGGGGCGGAAGGCGTTGCGTACCTGGGGGCGGTTGATGGTGATCTTGGCAATGCCATCGTCGGACTTGTGATAGAGGATATCCTCGTAATCGGCGGAGCAATCACGCCACTCGACGGGGGCATAGAGTTCCGCTTCAGTCATTGCTTCAATCATGACGCTTCTCTTCTTGTTGTTGGTTGACCCACTCCGCGAGGAGCCGGGCAAAAGTCTCAGGCTGGTGGGCATGCAGATTGTGGCCGCCATCCAGCTCCAAGTGGTTGATTTTGCGATGCTGACTCGCCATGAGGCAAGCCAGCTGATGGAATTTGTGATCCCGCTTGCCGCTCACGTAGGTGACCTGCAGCGCACCTTGCGCCAGCCAGGGGGCGAGATCCGGCTGCTGGCCCAGAGAGGTGGCGCGCAGCATGGCGGCCACGGCCTTGCCGTCGTTGCCGAGGCGGCGGGCGATCTGACGGGCACGGGCATCCTCGCCCAGATCGGCGAACACCCCCTGCCGATACCAGTCGGCCAATACGGCCGCCAGGGGCTCCTGCTCGAAGCGCCGGGCCCAGCCTTCATCGTGGGCGAGGCGGGCGGGCCGCTCTGCCGGTGGCAGGCCGGGGTGGCAACTTTCCAGCAGCAGGGCCTGCAACCCCACCGGCGCCTGGCTGGCGTGATAGAGGGCGAGTCGCCCCCCCAGCGAATAGCCCGCCAACAGGTAGCGACCGATGTCGCGCGAGGTCAGCTCGTCGTACAGCCAGCGATGGGCCTGCTCGAACCCCGCAACCCGCACTGCCTGGTTGCTGCCATGGCCCGGCAGATCCAGCGCCAGGCTGGGGAGGTCGGCCAGGGCCGCCTGCACGGGTTGCCAGTCGTAGACATCGCCGAGCAGGCCGTGCAGCAGCACCAGCGTAGGTTGATCGGCACTAGCTGCCACGGATCGCGCTTCCCAGTGCCTTCAGATCCTCGGCGACTTCGCTGCTGGGGACCTTGATTTCAATCAGCGTTACCCCCTTTTCCAGCGCGGCGGCGTAATCCCGTTCAAAGTCGGCGAGGCTGGCCGGCGCCCGGTAGTGGAGGCCGAACATGGCGGCGGCGTGTTCGAAGTGCAGGCCGTGGGGCAGGCAGTAGTAAGTCTCCAGCAGCGCGTCCTGGGTCGGCACCGGTAGCATGCGAAAGATGCTGCCGCCATCGTTGTTGAGCAGGATCACCACCAGCGGTCGGCTCGCTTTGCCAAGCAGCGCCAGGCTGTTGAGGTCGTGCAGGGCGCTGAGATCGCCGAGCAGCAGGGTGGTGGGCTCATTGCTGCCCGGCTGGACCGATTGCGCGAAGCCGTAGGCGGTGGCGATGAGGCCGTCGATGCCGGAGGCGCCGCGGTTGGTCATCACCCGGCTGGGGCCTTTGCCCGCCTCGCCGAGCATGTCCATCAGCCGGGCCGGCATGCTGTTGCCGACAAACAGCTGGCCTTTGATCAGCTGGTTCAGACGGTGGCACACCCCGAGCTCGGAGAAACGTTCGCAGGCGCTGCGCACCTGCTGGCTGACGGCCTGCTGGCGCTCCGCCAGCCGGTGCCAGGGCAGGTGCGGGTGCGCCACCGGATGGGCGGCGGCAAAGGCGGCGGGTTCGCACAGCAGGCGGCGGCGCAGCCGGTAGTCCGGGTCGAGCCGGGCTGGCTGCGGGTCGATGAGCCAGTATGCCTGCCAGGGCTGCTGCTTGATGAACTGGCCGAGCCGC
The DNA here is from genome assembly GCF_049860615.1 of Aeromonas sp. FL131. NCBI lineage: Bacteria > Pseudomonadati > Pseudomonadota > Gammaproteobacteria > Aeromonadales > Aeromonadaceae > Aeromonas > Aeromonas sp. FL131. The sequence continues at coordinate 3,875,728 of NZ_CP187595.1, read as the reverse complement.
TTGGAAATGAGGCGGGCACCGAATTGCAGCAGCACCTCGGCCCGGGCCAGTTCGGCCACGAAGCCGCTGTGTTGCAGGGCGAGATCGGCGTGCACCAGGTTGCGACCATCGAAGCGCAGCTGGCTCTGCAGATCTGCCAGCAGAGGCCAGCCGAGCCGCTCGGCCAGGGCGGCGACCGCCTTGGCCTGGACCGGATCCTGAATGCGGCCGGCGACGATGAGGCCGCGCTTGCCCTGCAGCTCGTCCCAGTCGGGCTGACACGGGCAGGGGGCCTGCGCCAGTTGCCAGGGGCTCCAGGGCTCGGACGAGCGGAGCCAGTCACCGAGGGGGGCCAGGTAGGCGGAGAAGTCCAGATAGGCGTCGCCCGGATAGAGGGGCTCCGGGTACATGCAGTTGAAGTGCACGGGCCCCGGTGTGCGCGCCTGCTGGGCCAGCGCCTGATCCACCGAGCTCAGCACGAAGGCGGCCGGAATGGTGGCGGTGGGGCTCGGCAGGTTCTGCTGATAGACGGGGTAGCGGCCGAAGATCCCCTGCTGGTCGATGGCCTGGTTGGCGCCGTTGTCGATGAGTTCGGGCGGCCTGTCGGCAGAGAGAATGATGAGCGGCACGCCGGTGAGTTGCGCCTCGGCCACCGCCGGCCAGAGGTTGGCCACCGCGGTACCCGAGGTCATGATCACCGCGACCGGGCGGCCGCTGCCCTTGGCCAGCCCCAGTGCCATGAAGCCGAGGCCGCGTTCGTCAAAGTGCAGATGGCGGCGAAAGCCGGGGTGGGCGGCGGCTGCCATGGTGAGCGGTGCCGAGCGCGAGCCGGAGGCCAGCGCGATGTCGCGCACGCCGAGGCGAAAGAGCTCCTCCAGCAAGAGGGAAGACCAGACGTGGTTGAAGGTGGCATGGTGGCTGGCAAACTCTTGGCGCGCGGACATGAGGCTCTCGCAGTGAGGAAACGATGAGAAAACGCTATCCCAGCAGGGAGAGCACGTTGGCGATCTTGTTGTCGAGTTCGGCCCACTCGGCGGCAGGCTCGGAACCCGCGACGATACCGGCGCCGGCAAACAGGGTGATGGCCTGCGCCGTGATGCGGGCGCTGCGGATGGCGACCGAGAACTCCGAGGTCTCCCGGCTCAGCATGCCGCAGGCGCCGGCATACCAGCCGCGGTCATAGGGCTCGCGTTCGCGGATGAAGGCCAGCGCCGCCTCGCGCGGGGCACCGCCCACCGCAGGGGTGGGGTGCAGCGCCTCCAGCAGTTGCCAGTCGCAGACGCCGGGCTTGAGCTCGGCCTCGATGTCGCACTTGAGGTGCTGCAGCAGCCGCAGTTTGAGAATGCGCGGCTCGGTCAGGGTGGCATCTGTGGTGAGCGGCGCCAGCCGGCTGAGGATGTCGGCGTGTACCAGCCGGTTTTCCAGCCGGTTCTTGCTGTCGGCCAGCAGCTCGGCGGCCAGTGCGGCGTCGGTTGCCTCGTCGCCGGAGCGGCGTATGGTGCCCGCCAGCGCCTCGGTGAAGAGGTGCTGATGTTCACGGCGATAGAGCCGCTCGGGGGAGCAGGCGATAAAGCTCTGCTCGGGCGAAAACTGGAAGCCGAAGTGAAAGCAGTCCTGACCGTGCTGTGCCCAGCTGGCCAGCAGCGACCAGGGGGCGACGGCCTGCGGGTCGGCTGTGAGCGTCGCACCGTCATGGGTGAGCCGGCTCTGGCGCGACAGCACCACCTTGGGGGTGTGAGCCTGGAAGTCGGGGGCGGTGACCTGCTCGACCAGGGTCTGCCACTGCGGCTGGCTCGGGCAATCTTCCCGCTGCCATGAATGACGGATCTGCGGCGGCAGAGGGGCTTCCGGCCGAAGGGCGTCGAGGGCGGCGGCGGCGGCCTGCAGTTCGGCCTCGAAGGCGTCGCTGCAGGTCTGCTCCGGCAACCAGAGGTTGAGGCAGAGGGTGACGCACTCGCCACGGCGCACCAGCTCGATGCGGGGCAGCACGAAGCGGCAGGGGCCGAACCCCTGCCAGCCGGGCTGGGTGGGGTCGAACGCCAGTCCGCCATAGTAGCGGGGGCTGTCGTCATGGGGCTGGCTGGTCTGTTCGCAGACCTGGCGGATCGCCTGGGGCTCGGTCAGCTCGCGCAGGCAGCCCAGCGCCACGTATTCGGGGCGGTCGTGTCCTCTGGCATGCCAATAGATACGGGGATAGAGGGTCTGCGCCGCGAGCCAGCCCAGAAAGGAGCCGACCTCGATTGCCACGCGCAGCCGCACGAAGCCGCTGGCATTGCCGTGACGCAGGGCGTCCAGTTGTTGCTTGATATGGGTCTGAGCCAACATGGATTTCGTCTATGAGCCGATAGTGACGGTCCATCCTGCAGAAGGATGCCGTTGGTTTATGCCAAAGGAGCGATTATTCCTATATATTATCTGCCCATTCGTCCATGTAAATCGCCCGGGGAGCTACCTCCCGAGGGGCCAAGTATACCGAAATCCGGTTCGATAACCCTTAACACGATCAATATCTGATTGTTTGGCCATCACAATATGACAAATACCTTATCTATTTGGTTGCTGGCGGCGCGTTTGCGAACGTTGCCGCTGGCGTGCTCCTCCATTTTGCTGGGTTCCGGGCTTGCGGCCAGCCGCGGCGCCTTCGACGGTACCATCATGGCGCTCTCCCTGCTGACCGCCATTCTGCTGCAGATCCTCTCCAATCTGGCCAACGATTATGGGGATGCGGTATCCGGGGCGGACAATGGCGAACGGATCGGCCCCCAGCGCGCCGTGGTCTCCGGCCTCATCACCCGCCGGCAGATGTGCGTGGCCATGGCGCTGACCGCGCTGGCCGCAGTAGTCAGCGGCCTCGCCCTGCTGGGCTGCGCTTTTGGCGATCAGTGGCTGCAGATCCTCACCTTCGTGCTGCTCGGCGGCGCCGCCATCGTCGCCGCTATCACCTACACGGTGGGCAAGACTCCTTACGGCTATCGCGGCTTCGGCGACATCTCGGTGTTCCTGTTCTTCGGCCTGCTGGGGGTGCTTGGCTCCTACTACCTGTTCACCAAGACCCTGCAGTGGGATCTGCTGCTGCCGGCCACCGCCTGCGGCCTGCTGGCCACCGCGGTGCTCAACATCAACAACGTGCGCGACATCGAGACCGACTCGGTGAGCGGCAAGATCACCCTGGCGGTGCGGCTCGGTCGCAACCGGGCCATCGCCTACCACTGGGTACTGCTGGGGGCGGCGTTGCTGACCACCATCGCCTTCCTGCTGACCCAGCCTGCCAGTTTCTGGCCCTGGATCTTCCTGCCGGCCATGAAGCCGCTCACCGATGCCGCCAAGACCCTGCGCCAGAGTTTCGATGGCGAGGTGCTGACCGGCGCGCTCAAGAAGACCGCCATCAGCGCCTTCCTGTTCAGCCTGCTGCTCTCCATCGGGCTGGCGCTCTCCTGACTGGGTGTCATGTGATCGGCAAGGCAAAAGGGCTCCCGGACGGGGGCCCTTTTTGTTGGTTGGGGTATGCTGGCCGCCCAATCACTCATCAGGCCGGAACGCCGCCATGCGCGACTCGCTCAAACAGAAAATCATTCAGGTGTGCCATCAGAAAATCGCGCAGAAGGGGGAGACGGTCGGCGTCTCCTTCTATGCGTTTTTTGCCAACCGTAACGATGACCCCGAGTTGCTGATGGAGGCGGCGACCTGGTGGATCCAGACCCAGCGCCTCGATCACTTCGAGAAGGCGAGGAAGATCCTCCAACTGGTGGAGCAAGCGTAAAGGCGCGCTGAAACCAGGAGGGCTCCCGTGTGGGAGCCCTCCTTGGGTGGCAGCTTGGTGCGGCGCACGGCGCCGGTGACTAGCTGACCCGTGCCAGCCGGGGCGTCCGACGGCGGGCGAAGAGCAGGCTGTCCAGCAGCCAGATCACCAGCATGGAGCCGCCCACCAGCGGGAAGCAGATACCGAGCAGGATCAGCAGGGCAATGGCGCCGCGCATGGGGGGCAGGCTGGCCGGCAAGGGCGGGGCGGCGAGGCGACCACTGGGGCGGCGGCCCCACCAGATCCAGAGCCCGCTCACCGAGCTCAGCAACACCAGCAGGCAGATGAGCAGCATGGCCAGCTGGTGCGGCCAGCCGTAGAGCTTGCCCATGTGCAGCATGACGCCGGTTTCCACCGTCTTGGCGACCGGACCGTAGTCTTGCCAGCGCACGTCGGCCAGCACCTTGCCGCTGTATTGATCGATGTGCAGGGTGGCATCGTTGCGCGGATCATCGGCCGAGATGGCGATGGTGTAGACGCCGCTCGCACCGGCCGGTGGCGTGATGCTGTAGCCCGGCGTGACCTGGCGCGCAGCGGCGATCTCCACCACCTGTTGCAGCGGGATGCGGTGCTCCGCCATCACCATGCCATCGTGCTCGCCGCCGTGACCCATGGCGCTGTGGTCGTGGGCCTTGGGCTCGGCCGAGCTGGGGATGGGGGTGTTCTCGACCGCCCAGGGGACTGTCTGTTGATGGGCATGGTTGAGGCTGCGTGCCAGGGGGGCCGACTTGGGTACCTCGTTCCACATGGCGGCCGGGAAGCGGTTCCAGACGGCGGCAAACTGATCGCCCCAGAAGCCGGTCCAGGTCATGCCGCTCAAGAGCAGCAGCAGCAGGAAACCGGCCCCCCAGAAACCGACCACGGCGTGCAGGTCGCGCCACCAGAGCCGCCCGCGCTGGCTCCAGCGCGGCCACAGGATGCCGCCGACTCCTGGCCCCTTGCGTGGCCACCAGAGATAGAGCCCGCTGATGAGCAGCACTATGCCCCAGCCGGCGGCCAGCTCGATCAGCCGATCCCCTATGGTACCGAGCAGCAGATCGGCGTGCAGGGCGCGCGCCACTGCCTGCAGATTCCACTTGTTGTCCAGGGTGCCGAGCAGGGCGCCGCTGGCGGGATCGAGGAACAGGGTCAGCTCGCTACCGCCCTGGCGGACGATGAACTGGGCGCTGGCCTCCGGGCTGACCGGTGGCAGGTACTTGCTCAGGCTGGCGTTTGGCATCGCCACCATCGCCTTGACCAGCAGCTGATCGGCACTGAGTGGCTGGCTGACGGGGGCGACCTTCATCAGCTCGGGATACATCAGGTTGTCGAGCTGGGGCTTGAACAGATAGACGATCCCGCTCAGCGAGAGCAGGATCAGGAAGGGGGCGACGAAGAGACCCGCATAGAAGTGCCAGCGCCAGATGCGCTGATAGTGGTTCGCGTCCCGATTTTTCATCTCTGTTCCTTGCGCCGTGAGTTAATGTTTCAGTTGGTGGAATGTTGGTGGCGGCGCGGATGATAGCAGCAACGTTTTGTTAACTGCAACAGAACATGGCGGCTGGTCGATGTGGCGGGCAAGGCCGTGCTGAACAGGCCGCCAGTGGGTCAGCCGGTGACGCAATCCCTTCAGGCTCGCGCCAGGTAGAATGGACTTTTTGCAGAGAAATCCTTACCTTGTTGCAACATAAAAGGGTGCTTGCGCGACGAAAATCCAGGGAAGGAGGCAGACGTGAAGTTGCAACCACACGGCCATTTCGAGATGCAGCGACGCGGTCAGGTGCTGATCTGCCGACCGAGCGGCCCTTTCAATCTGGCAGGGGCCATGGCCTATGAGGCTCAGTTCAGCCAGCAGATCGCCAGCCTGCGCGACGCGCCCTGGGGTATTGTCGAAGTAGCGACCGAGTTCGAGGCGGCGGGCCCCGAGGTGCTGGCCCGCTTTCGCCGCCAGTTCGGCTGGTGTGCCAGCAACGGCTGCGCTTTTCTGGCGGTGGTGCTGGCGGGCAGCTTCAAGCAGTATCTGGCGGATCAGGTGTTCGGCGGTTTGCCGTTTCAGGGCGTCCGCTACTTCGAGCAGACAGACGAGGCGCTGCAGTGGCTGGAACGGCAACTGGCCGGGCTGGTCTGACGGCCCATCATCGCGGAAGTGCGATCGAGCGCTCGGTCATCGGTCAGTTGAGCTTGATAAACCACTTGTCCCGCTCGTCGACGCAGTCGGGCTCGCCCATTTCAAATTCACGGCATATCAGGGGACGGGCTTCATGGATGGGGCACATCATCGCGGGAGTGCTCGCCCATCGGTCAGTTGAGCTTGATAAACCACTTGTCCCGCTCGTCGACGCAGTCGGGCTCGCCCATTTCAAATTCACGGCATATCAAGGGGCGGACTTCGTAGATGCGGCACATCATGGTGTTGCGGTCGAGCGCCGCGCACCAGCCATCTTCCAGTCGGTGCATCACCGGCACTTCACCTTCCCGCTCTTCCACATAGCGATCCGGTACGCCGGTATCGGTAAACAGCATCACCTCGAGGCGGCAGCAGCAGGCTTCGCAGTTCTGGCAGCTCACTTCGGGTCGGGTTGTCTGGGTCATGGCATCTGCCTTGTTCTCATGGGCACGGATAAATATGAAACAGGCGCCGAACCGGCGCCTGTGTCGTGAACCTTAGCCCAGCTTGCGAGCGCGGTAGCTGCGCCCCTTGATCTTGCCTTCCTGCAGCCGCTTGAGGGCGGCGCTCGCCACCTGGCGCTTCACCGCCACGTAGGAGTACTGCTCGGAAATCTGGATCTTGCCCACATCGGCCCCGGCAATGCCGCCTTCGCCAGTCAGGGCGCCGAGGATGTCACCGGCGCGCACCTTGCTCTTGCGGCCCGCATCGATGGAGAGGGTCACCATCTGCGGTGCAATCGGCTTGATGTCGCGGCCGATCCCGGCCAGATCCCCTTGCGGAATGGGGGCCTGCTGGTACTCCTCGATGAAGTTGACGCGCTGGGCCTCGTTCGGCTGGTAGAGGCTCAGGGCCAGGCCTTGCTGGCCGGCGCGGCCGGTACGACCGATCCGGTGCACGTGCACCTCGGGGTCGTAGGTCAGCTCGTAGTTGATGACGGCGCCCAGCTCCTTGATGTCGAGGCCGCGGGCAGCCACGTCGGTGGCCACCAGGATGGTGGCGCTGCCGTTGGCGAAACGCACCAGTACCTGATCCCGCTCGCGCTGTTCCAGGTCGCCGTTCAGCGCCAGCGCCGAGAAGCCCTTGGCGGCCAGGTGGTCGGCCACGTCGTTGCAGGCGCGCTTGGTGTTGCAGAACACCACGCAGGAGCTCGGCTGATAGTGGCTGAGCAACCAGCCGAGGGCGTCGAGGCGCTGGCCGGCCGGCACTTCACACAGCTTCTGCTCGATGGCGCTGTCTTCGTGCAGGGACTCCACGCTCACCTCGACCGGGTTGCGCTGCACACCGCGGCTCATCTGGGCGATCCCCTCCGGATAGGTGGCGGAGAACAGCAGGGTCTGGCGGTCGCGCGGGGCGTGGCTGATGACCCGGTTGATGTCTTCGCCAAAGCCCATGTCCAGCATGCGATCCGCTTCGTCCAGCACCAGCGTCTTGAGGCCGTCCAGCTCGAGGGTGCCCTGCTCCAGGTGCTTGAGGATCCGGCCCGGGGTGCCGACGGCGATGTGGGCGCCAAAGCTCAGGGTGGCGGATTGCGGTGCGGTCGGGGTGCCGCCGCACAGGGTGACCAGCTTGACGTTGGGCAGGGTACGGGCAAGACGGCGGATCTCGGTGGCAACCTGATCGGCCAGCTCGCGGGTCGGACAGAGCACCAGCGCCTGCACCTCGAGCCGGTTGACATCGAGGTTGGCAAGCAGGCCGAGGCCGAAGGCGGCGGTCTTGCCGCTGCCGGTTTTTGCCTTGGCGATCAGGTCTTTGCCATCGAGTACCAGGGGCAGGCTCTGGGCCTGGATCGGGGTCATCTGCAGATAACCCAGGCTGGCGAGGTTGTCCTGCAGGGCGGGGGAGAGGTTCAGGCTGCTAAATTCGTTGTTCACAAAAAGACTCTATATCGGAGAAAACGGGCTGCGCCGTGCGCAAGGGCGCGCATTGTATCAGAAAGCGCTGCCGGGTGTGGCGGATTTTTGAACGACTGGATGTAATGACCCAGCCGTTCCTGCACAACTAAGCGGCTTCGGCATAGGCCTGCGCCGGTGTTTTCATCTTTAGCGCCTGGTGAGGACGCTTCTGGTTGTAAAACTGGATCCAGTCGCCAATCACCCGACTGGCATGCTGCAAGGTCTCGAACCTCTGCCGATGGGCACACTGCTCCTTGAGCGTTCTGATCACCCGCTCGACCATGCCGTTTTGTTCCGGCGTGTACGGCGTGATGAACTCCTGCTGCAACCCATAGCTCTTCACCAGTGCTGTGTAGTTGCGGCTGGTAAACACCAACCCATTGTCGCTACGTAACAAAAACGGCGATGCAACTCGTCCCAAGCTGCCGAAGCGAGCAATTAAGGCTTGCTCCAGCGCTGCCTCGGCCGTTTTCGATTTACCACTGCGCGAGAGATGCCATCCCAGTAGTTCACGGGTATGGCAATCAATCACCAGCGCCAAGGAACACCAGCCATCGCGACCAGCCCAGATCCGGCATAGGTCCGTCGCCCAGCGTTGGTTGGGCGCTGAGGCCACCGAAGGCAGGGCCTGGATCCGGGGGCGAAACCCAACCGGACGCTTGCGAACTTGCCAGCCCTTGAGCTGGAAGATGCGCTGTACCGTGTTCTTGTTGAACCCCAACAGGGCTGCAACCGTCCGGTAACCGAACGATGGGTTCTCCTCAATCATGTTTTTGATCGGGGTGACCAGATGCTCCTGAAGCTTGGGCGCGGCCTTGACGCTGCGGTAGTACCAACTACGACGCGGCAGGCCAAACCAGCGGCAGAGCTTGCTGACGGAGACATCAATACCTTCTGCGCGTAATCCCTGCTGAACATCGGCGACTATCTGTCGTCCTCGCCCAGCAGGGAGGCCAGCTTTTTTCTGGCGCGTAACTCCAGCATGGCCTCGCCATAAGCTTCCTGGAGTTCCTTGAGCTGCTTCTCGTACTGCTCGCGAATATCCAGTGGCTTGGCCCGTAAGGCGTTTTCCATGCCCCGTTTGGCGTCATCTACCCATTCTTCAATCTCGGAGGGCGGCAAATCAAAGGCTCGAGCCGCTTCGGCGACGGTGGTCTTGCCCTGAATGATTTCCATGACCAAGGCGGACTTGCGCTTGGCCGTCCAACGTTTGATTTCTTCGTCCATCGTGATGCTCATGTCTGTGATCTCCACTCATTATGACCTGAGCAGGATTTCAGTGGGTCATTACATGGACGGCGACGGTGGCGGGGCTGCGGCAGGGGAAAAACGGTGGCGGCATGTTGTCCGGCTCGTCTGAAAATACCCCACTGCCTTTCGGGAATTAGCTGAAAGAAGCCGGGCCATTCATCGCAAATAAGATAAACGTTTGTCATTTTGATTTGATTAAATAAATTCGCCGTAAATTTAACCTCACCGCTGTGACGCCATTCGCCAGGTTTTAAATAAATGTGAGAAAGCTGTGAAAATAGCCCTTTCAGACTGAGTGGTTTATTTTCAACTCTCTGTTTATTAATGATTTTTATGTTTATTGAACAATGATTAGATGCTTGCGTGAGCGTTTAATTAATTTAAAAACGTTTGTATTATCCAACATGCATATTTTTACCGCAGATTGTGATGGCTATCTGATTTTTAAATATGCAAATGTCTATGATGGCGCCGGTCAAAAAATTACAAATTACTCAGGTGCTACTGGTATGGAATACGTTCACTTTGTGCTCGGACTCGTGATGGTCCTCGCTCTTGCTTTGCTGGCCAACCGCCACAACTGGAAACAGATCAAACTGCGTTATATCGGTCAACTGCTGGTGGTCGAACTGGCGCTGGCCTGGTTCATGCTGAACTCCGAAGTGGGTCTGGCGGTGGTGGGTGGCTTCGCGGCCGGCTTCACCAAGTTGATGGAGTTTGCCAAACAGGGTACCGACTTCGTGTTCGGCGGCCTGGTCAATGAAGGGGCCTTCTCCTTCTTCCTGATGGTACTGATGCCCATCGTCTTCATCTCCGTGCTGATCGGTATCCTGCAGTACATTCGTCTGCTGCCGCTGGTGATCCGCGGCATCGGTACCGTGCTGGCCAAGATCAACGGCATGGGCAAGCTGGAGTCCTTCAACGCCATCAGCTCCATGATCGTCGGCCAGTCCGAGAACTTCATCGCGCTCAAGAACATCCTGCCGCACCTGAACGAGAAGCAGATGTACACCCTGGCCGCCACTGCCATGTCCACCGTCTCCATGTCCATCGTCGGTGCCTACATGCAGCTGATCGAGCCGCGCTACGTGGTGGCCGCGCTGGTGCTCAACATGTTCAGCACCTTCATCGTGCTGTCGCTGATCAACCCCTACGAGCCGGACAATACCGTGACCGACGCCAAGGCGCTGGCCGAAGGTGACGAGCACCACAGCCCGAAGAAAGAGAACTTCTTCGAGATGCTGGGCGAGTACATCATGGCCGGTTTCACCGTGGCGGTCATCGTGGGTGCCATGCTGGTCGGCTTCATCGCCCTGATTGCTCTCATCAACTACCTGTTCGAGATGGCATTCGGTGTCAACTTCCAGTTCGTCATGGGCTACCTCTTCTACCCGATCGCCTGGATCCTGGGCATCCCGAGTGGTGAAGCGCTGCAAGCCGGCTCCATCATGGCGACCAAGCTGGTGACCAACGAGTTCGTGGCCATGATGGACTTGGGCAAGATCGCGGCCCAGCTCTCTCCGCGCACCATCGGCATCCTCTCCATCTTCATGGTGTCGTTCGCCAACTTCAGCTCCATCGGCATCATCGCCGGTGCGGTGAAGGCGCTGAACGAAGAGAAGGGCAACATGGTCTCCCGCTTCGGTCTGAAGCTGGTGTACGGCTCCACCCTGGTGAGCCTGCTCTCCGCCGTGATTGCCGGTGTGATGCTGTAATACCGCCACCCGCTCTCACCATGACAAACCCCTGCCTCGGCAGGGGTTTGTTTTTTTGGGCAACAGCAGGCGCTAGCTGGCCTGACGGAGCGCTAGCCTGGCCAGTGGGCCCAGTAACCGGCGGCCAGCAGGGTGAGAGTGCAAAAGCCGGTCTCGACGGCGCCGCCGCTTTTGAGCGGCCAGCCCGGCAGCCGGTAGCGGCGCTTGCTGGGCCACAGCAGCGGAATGCCGGCCGGGGTGAGCCAGTCTCCCAGCAGGTGGCTGAGGTAGCCGATGATAAGGGCATCCTTGACGCCGGTGGGCAGCAGGGCGGGAGCCAGGCTCTGATCCAGTCCCCAGATGGCGGCGGCCACCGCCAGCAGGCTGTGGGTGAAGCCGCGATGGCCGAACAGCCGCGACAAGGGTTTGGAAATCCAGGGCAGGCGTTGCCCCAGCACCGACTTGGGGTGGTCGAGGTCCGGCAGCAGGGCGCTGGCCAGTGCGGCAGGAATGGTGTGCCACAGGCTGGCGTCGGCCAGGGCCGGCGTCAGCTGGAGTTTGTGGGCGAGCAGGGTGCAGGTAACGGAGAAGAGCAGGTGCCCTTGGGCGGTCATGATGGCTACGACATGGGGAAAATGGCGGCGCATCTTACCAGTGTCGCGGGCCATTGCAGCAAAAAACCGGGGCCCGAGGGGCAGCCCGGTCATTAACTGCGCGGATCTTCCACCTTGGCGTCGGCAGGCACCCGTTTTTTGCCCAGCACCATGGCGCGCACCAGGTCGCTGCGGGTGAGGCGATCGGTCAGGATCACCACGGCCGCATGGACGCCGACGGCGGCCATCAGGGTGTTGGCAATGATGCCGTGCAGCTCCTCCATCCAGTCCTCGCCCCAGAAGGCATCCCAGGTGGTGAGCCAGCCGGTGACGACGGTGCCGACCAGCGACAGCAGCAGCAGCCAGATCATCAGGGCGCCGACTGGGTTGTGGCCGAGGTAGTAGGGGTGACGCCTCTGGGCCAGTTGACGCAGGTAGTAGCGAACCCGGGCCGGGGTCGGCCACCACTGGCCGAAGCGGGCGTAATGGGGACCGACCAGCCCCCACAGCAGGCGGATGATCAGCAGGATGCCCACTGTGTAGCCGGCATATTTGTGGGGCCTGCTGCCCTCTTCCAGCACGAAGAAGTTGAGCAGGCAGAGGGTGACGGTGGCCCAGTGAAACACCCGGATGAGGGGATCCCAGACTTTCACTTCAGACGAGGTTGTCATGGCGTGGCTCCATTAGAAGGGGCCGGCAGGAGACCGGCCCATGGCCGGATTATTCGTCGATCTCTTCTTTGACTTTCTTCAGGTCGGTCGGGTTGAAGTAGATCTCGACCTTGCGCTTCTCCTTGTCCCAACCGTAAATCTCGTAGCAGTTGGTCTTGGTGACCTTGAACTTCTTGATGTCGTAGCCCATCGCCTTGATCTGCTGCTGGGCGTCGGCTTCGCTCATCCACTTGCTCTTGTCGGCCTGGGTACATTGGGGATCGGCCAGGGCTGCGCCGCTCAACAGGGGGATCAGTAACAACAGGGGGGTCAGTTTCATTGCTTGCTCCTTGCGGGTGGTTGGGTCAACAGCCACAAGGTTAGTTCACCTGCCTTAAGAAAGAATTAAGCGCAAAGGGAAATGAATGGGTCTCCCCGGCGGCCGGCCGGGGAGGGAGCATCAACTCAGCTTGCCCCGGATGAGCCACTTGTCGAGGGCGTTGGCGAAGCGCTGCTTGTCGGCCGCGTTGAGGGGGGCCGGGCCGCCGGTCTGCACCCCGGCCGAGCGCAGCTCCTCCATGAAGTTGCGCATGCCGAGCCGCGCCTTGATGGTCTCGCGGGTGTAGATCTCGCCGCGGGGATTGAGCGCCTCGCCGCCGGCATCGATCACCCAGGAGGCGAGCGGAATGTCGCCGGTGATCACCAGATCGCCGGGTTTGACCTGCTGGGCGATGACATGATCTGCCACATCGAAGCCCTTCTCCACCTGCTGGGTCTTGATGAAGGGGGAAGGGGGCACCCGCAGCCCCTGATTGGCCACTAGCGTGGTCACCACCTGGGCACGGTGGGCGGCGCGGTAAAGGATCTCCTTGACCGGAATGGGGCAGGCATCGGCATCGACCCAGATGGGCATGGCAGGGCTTCCTGTGTCTGAAACGAGTGGCGCATCTTAACACGGCCGGCGTGGGGCGGCTGCCCCGGGGCTGAGTCGGGCCCGGCTTTGGTGTAAGCTGGGCCGATGAACATGAGCGAAAAGGACGAGCAGATGGATCGGGTGCCCAGTGACGTAATTTATGGCCTGACCCTGGATGGCAGGGGTGGCATGCAGCCACTGGTGGCGGGCAGCGAGATACCGGCGCAGCAGCCGGGCTGGCTGCATCTGGACTACGGCAATCCGGAGGCAGCGCGCTGGCTGTTGCAGACCCCGCTGCTCAATGATGCGGCGCGCGAGTCGCTGCTCGGCCAGAGCAATCGCCCCAAGCTGGTCCGGATGGGCGAGACGGTGCTGCTGATCCTGCGCGGCATCAACCACAACAAGGACCACAGACCGGAAGAGATGGTGGCGCTGCGCATCTTCATCACCCCGGATCTCATCATCAGCAGCCGGCGCCGGCCGTTGCTGTCGGAGCAGGACGTGTTCAACCAGCTCAAGCTGGGGGGCGGCGCCGATACCCCGGCCGACTGGCTGGTGGAGATCTGCGACGCCCTGACCGACCGGGCCGGGGAGTTCGTCGAGGAGCTGCACGATCAGATCCTGGATCTGGAGGAGATGGTGCTGATGCGCGACCTGCCCGCCAACGGCCGGCTGGCGCTGATCCGCAAGCAGCTCATCATGATCCGCCGCTACCTCTCGCCGCAGCGGGATCTGGTGGCGCGCCTCGCCAACGAGAAGATCAGCTGGCTGGATGAAGATGACCGGCGGCGTCTGCTGGACATCGCCGACCGGCTGCGGCGCTGGCTGGACGATCTGGATGCCGGGGTGGCGCGTACCGCCGTGCTGGCGGACGAGATCAACAACCTGATGGCGGAGGCGACCAACCGCCGTGCCTACCAGATGTCGGTGATGGCGCTGCTGTTCCTGCCCGCCAGCTTCCTGACCGGCCTGTTCGGCATCAACCTGGGGGGCATTCCCGGGGCCGAGAGCCCGACCGCCTTCTGGATCTTCTGCGGCTCCCTGGTGGCGCTGGCGACCGGGCTGGCGGTCTGGCTCAAACATCGGCGCTGGTGGTAAGGAGCAGACATGACGACATGGGAATCTTTTGGCGTGACCCTGCTGTTGCTGCTGGGTCACACCCTCATTCGCGGGCTTATTCACAAGAGCCTGCTGGCGCTGGCCCAGACCCGGCAGGTGAGCGAGAACCGGGTGCTCTACGTGGAGCACGTGTTCCACTTCCTGCTCGGCTGCGCCACCCTGCTGATCCTGGCCGGGGTGTGGGGGCTCGACTTCTCGCGGCTGGTGGTGCTGGCCTCCTCCTTCTTCGCGGTGCTGGGCGTCGCCATGGTGGCGCAGTGGTCGATCCTCTCCAACATCACCGCCAGCATCACCATCTTCTTCGCCTTCCCCTACAAGATTGGCGACCGGATCCGGATCCTCGACAAGGATGACTCGGTCACCGGGGTCATCACCGAGATCGGCCTCTTCTACGTGCGGGTGCGCGATGACAACGGCGATCTGGTCACCTATCCGGCCAACCTGATCTTGCAAAAGCCGGTCAGGCGGCTGGAGGGCAAGGGGACTGAACCCCTGCAACCGGAATGAGAAAAGGCTCCCTTGGGAGCCTTTTTTGAGCCTGCCGATCCCTCAGCGTTCGAAGAAGCGATAGAGGTGCTCGACCTGGATCGGGCAATCCGCCACCAGGTGCACGTGCTGGCGGGCCTCCTCGACCGAGCCGAAGTAGCGGGGGCAGCCCAGGGTGTCGGTCATCTCGTACAGCTTGCCGTCCTGACCCCTGAACTCCACGATCCAGCCGGGCAGGATGGCGTCCTGCAGGATTTCGGCTTCCTTGAAGGCTTGCTGCTGATAGAGCTGGCGAAGTTCGCTGACTGTCATGACATCCTCCCGTGACGCTTGATGCCACTTCAAGTCTAGTGGTTGCAGTCGGGGTCGGCCGGCTCATTTGGCCGATTTGAGGTGCTCCCAGGCCCAGCGCAGGCGGATGAAGGTGTCGGCATCGCCCCCGCGATCCGGGTGGTGTTGCAGCGCCAGCTGCCGCCAGCGGCGGCGGATGACATCGGGCTGTGCCCCGGCCGGCAGGGCGAACAGGGTCAGCGCCTCTGCCCTGTGTTCATCCCGCTCACAGGCCCGCCAGAAACTGCCGAGCAGCGCCTCCACCTCCTCCCGGTCGGTCTGCCAGAACACCTGCCAGTCGAGGTAGTAACTGCGCAGCGCCTCGCCCTGGGCGAGGGCGCTTGCTGCCTCGCGGGTGGCGAGCGGTTCGAGCCGGATATCCAGGGTGCTGATCACCAGCCACCACCCCTCGCCATGAAGCTCGGCCTGCAGCTGGTAGAGGGCGTTCATGATGAGGAAGTTGAGCCGAAACAGCTGCAGCTGCTCATCCCCCGGCAGAGGCGGGATGACCTCCTGGCGGCGCAGCTCGGCCAGCAGTTCGTGCACCTTGTAGCTGCCGCTTGCCTGCCGCAGCAGTGTCAGCAGTGGGGCCAGCAGCGGGTTGGGCCGGGTCTCGCTCATGGGGCGGCCGTCTCCTTCGGTGGCTGCAGGGCGATCAGCAGCTCCCCGGCCTGCGGCTCGACGGGGCCGGTGACGATGCGGGTCCGCCCCTTGCCGTCCAGCACAAACAGCGGGATGGCGCCCGGGTTGGCCTCCTGGTACTGAGCCCAGTCGAACGCCTCGCTCAGCCGGGTCGCCTTGATCTGGCCGCCCCGGCTCAGCAGGCCGCTCAACCGGGCGTAGTTGATGTCGGGACCGAACAGGTTCTGGCGGGCGCGGAAGGTGGCGCTCTCCCGATTGGCCTTGCCGTGCTGCTCGCTGGAGCGCAGGGAGTAGACCTGCTCCTCGCCGTAGAGGTGGGCGAAGTGCAGCACGCCGAGGGCGTTGTTGTGGCGGTTGGGGGAGAGCGCCAGCACTGTGCTGATGCTGGTGAGCGGCAGGTGCAGCTCGGCGTGTTCGGATTGCGGATTGCCGAAGTAGCAGGGCAGGTTGCTCATCCGTGCCTGACGGCAGAACTCCCAGGCCGGATCGCAGAGCTGGACCGGCACCCCCTGATCCGCCAGTGCCCGGCCGATGGCCCGCGCCACCGAGTTGGCCCCGATGATGAGCCAGGTATTGGGTGCACTCTGGCGCATCTTGAGCAGACCGGCCAGCGGCGCCGAGGTGAGGCTCTGCAGCACCACGGTGGAGATGATCACCGCAAACACCAGCGGCACCAGCTTGTCGGCATCGGGAATGCCGGCCTGGTGCAGGCTGATGGCGAAGGAGGCGCTGACCGCCGCCGCCACTATGCCGCGCGGTGCAATCCAGCCGAGCAGGGCGCGGGCCTGCCAGGAGAGATCCGATCCCCAGGTGGAGACCAGGATGCAGAGCGGGCGCGCCACGAACTGCACCACGCACAGCAGCGCCAGCACCATGGGGCCGAGCTGCCAGAGCTGGGCCAGATCGAGGCGGGCCGCCAGCAGGATGAACAGGGAGGAGATGAGGATGACGGCGAGATCCTCCTTGAAGGCCAGCACCTCCTCCAGATCCAGCCCCTCCTGATTGGCGAGCCAGATGCCGAACACGGTGACCGCCAGCAGGCCGGATTCGTGGCTGAGCCAGTTGGAGAGGCTGAAGGTGACCAGCACCAGCGCCAGCACGCCGAACTTGTGCAGGCTGACCGGCAGCCAGTCCTTGCGGATCAGCAGAGTGGTGAGCCAGCCGGCACCGACCCCGATGAGCGAGCCCACCCCCACCGTCTTGGCCAGCGCCAGCAGGGTGTGGCCGATGAGATCACCCTGGCTGCCGAGGCGCACCGCCTCGAACACCAGCACCGCAAACAGGGCGCCGATGGGATCGATGACGATCCCTTCCCAGCGCAGGATGCGGTCTACCTCCCGGGTCGGGCGGATCACGTTGAGCATGGGAGCGACCACGGTGGGGCCCGTCACCACCAGCACGGCGCCGAGCACCATGGCGACCCGCCAGTCCAGTCCCAGCAGGAAGTAACCGGCGCTGCCGATGACGGCGAAACTGGCTAGCATGCCCACCGAGCAGAGGTTGCGCACCACCTTGCCGATCCCCTTGAGCTCGGCCAGGTGCAGGGTGAGCGCCCCCTCGAACAGGATGATGGCGACCGACAGGGAGACCAGCGGAAACAGCAGGTCGCCGAGCAGGGCGTCGGGGTCGAGCAGGCCGCTGACCGGGCCCAGCAGCAGGCCGGTGAGCAGCAGAAACAGGATGGCGGGCACCCGCAGCGACCAGGCCAGCCACTGGGCCAGCACTGAGACCAGGGCGATCCCGGCCAGGGAGAGAGCAATCATGCAGACCTCGATTAAGGCGATGAACCTGGAGGAAGTGTAGTGGGGAAGATGGTCAGATTGACACCAGCCGGCGGCGGGAACAAGGGGGGGAGCGGATCGCGCGACAGCGGTCGTCACGGGGGCATGGCCGCGGGAGAGGGGCAGGGGCAGGGTGTGGCCGCTGGCTGCGGCCACCAGCCGGATTAGATGGGACTCTCTTTGTGGAGTTCGGTGACGCAGTCGGCCACCGCCAGCACCAGCGCCGAGCGCACCACCTGATCGAGCCGGTTCAGCTGCATCTGGTAGAAGGGCCAGTCCTCCTCGTTGGCGGGGGCCTCCTGCGGCATCATGCCGCCCTGGCTGACGCCGTGCAGGCGTGCCAGCAGATCGCGGATGGGCTTGTCGCTGAAACGGTAATCCTTGGGGTCGCGCACCAGAAAATCGCGGATCTTCAAGTAAGCCTCGAGATCCTGATAGCGTTCGAGAGAGATGAGGCCGAGGGCGAAGATGAGCTTGAGGCGCACCTCCAGCTGGCCGAGAGGGCCGCTCTGGTTGAGCAGGGGTTCGATGGCGTATTTGACGGCATACTCCTCCTGACGAAACGCGCGTCGCATCAGAGAGTCGACCGCCTCTTCCAGGATGGTCACGACCTCGAGAAAGAAGCCGCGAGGGCCATCCTGCTCGTTCAATCGCTCCAGTACTTCATCTTCCTGGTGTGTGGTCATAAGTGCATTGGGTCCAGCTGACAGGGAGAGAGTGGGCCTCTCTCCCGGTTTTTATCGTGTGAGGCGCTTTGGTGGCCGGCCCGGGTGGGCCGGCGGCGACGGCGCCTCATCAGGTCACTTCAAATTGCCATAACGGGTGACGATGGCGCTGACGATGTCGCTGTCGGCAGCCAGGCCGGTGATGCGAGCCAGAGCCTGGGCCGGGCCCAGCTCCGCCAGCAGCTGTTGCAGCTCCACCGCCTGCGGGTCATCGGCGTTGCGATAGTGCAGCGCCGCGGCGATCCCCTCCTGCAGGTGATCGCTGGGCAGGCCGTACTCCAGGGTGCCGAGCAGCGGCTTCACCAGCCGATCCCCCGCCGCCAGCTTGCGCAGCGGCTGACGGCCGACCCGGTCAATTTCATCCACCAGATAAGGGTTGGCGAAGCGGGCCAGGATCTTCTCGATATAGGCGGCGTGCAGACGCGGGTCGAAACCGTAGCGTTGTACCAGCACGGCGCCGCTCTCCTCCATGGCGCGGCGCACCTTGCTGCGGATCAGCGGATCCTCGATCGCCTCGCGGATGGTGCGATAGCCCCTCAGCTTGCCGAGGTAGGCGGTGACGATATGGCCGGTGTTGAGGGTGAACAGCTTGCGCTCGACGAAGGCCATCAGGTTGTCGGTGGGCTCCATGCCCGCCACCTGCGGCAGCTCGCCCTTGAACTGGGTCTGGTCGACGATCCACTCGCTGAAGCTCTCCACCGTCACTTCCAGCGGATCATCGTTGGCCGCCGCCGGCGGAACGATGCGATCCACCGCCGAGTCGACGAAGCCGATGCAGGCGTCGAGGGTGGCATGATACGCGACCGGCAGGTACTTGAGTACCTCCTGCTTGAGATGGCTGGTGCCGCGCACCATGTTCTCGCAGGCGATGACGTTGAGCGGTGTCAGGTTGCCGGCATCGAAGCGGGCCTGCAGCCCCTTGGCCAGGGTGCTGGCAATCTTGTCCAGGATGTTGGGGCCGACCGCGGTGGTGACCAGATCGGCGGTGATGATGCGGGCGATCACCTCGTGACCGGCGGAGCTCACCGCCGCCACGTTGCGCACCACGTCCAGCTTCTGATCCGCTCCCACCACGTGCACCTTGTACTCCTGGCGGTGGTTGAGCTGGTCGATCAGGGTCTCGTTGACGTCGGCGAAAGTGACCTGGTGGCTGGCGTCAGCCAGCAGTTTTCCAATGAAGCCGCGACCGATGTTGCCAGCACCAAAATGCAATGTTTTCATGATATTAACCTCTTGAACCAAAGACGATGAAGGACGATCAGGCAGCCTGTTCGGCACCCAGCAAATCCAGGAACTCCTGGGGATCCTGGGTGCTGGCCAGCCGGTCGATGAGGCCGGGTTCGTCCAGTGCATTGGTCAGGCGGGTTATCACCTGCATGTGTTCGTCGTTGCGGGCGGCGA
This sequence comes from Aeromonas sp. FL131, assembly GCF_049860615.1. Lineage (NCBI taxonomy): Bacteria > Pseudomonadati > Pseudomonadota > Gammaproteobacteria > Aeromonadales > Aeromonadaceae > Aeromonas > Aeromonas sp. FL131. Next base: position 3,856,324 of record NZ_CP187595.1, on the reverse strand, counting down.
TGCCGATCACCAGCCGCGCCACTTCATCGGCCGCCTCGCCGAAGGCGACCCCGGCCGGGTATTGGCAGATGACGATGCCGGTGCGCTTCACAAACTCCTTGGCGGCGATGGTGCCGTGCGGCACGGCGATGGATTCGCCGAGGTAGGTGGAGACCAGCTGTTCGCGCTCCAGCATGGCGTTGACGTAGTCGGGCGCCACGTAACCCCGCTCTGCCAGCAGCTTGCCGGCAGCCCGGATGGCGGCCTCCTTGTTGTCGGCCTTGAGCCCCAGATGCACGTCATGACGGCTCAGGGTGAACACTTCGGCGGCCTGCGGCTCGTAGCTGTCGTCGTTGGCGGCCACCAGCAGCTGCGGGTTGGCTACGTCATCGTTGGCGGCCTGGGTCAGGCTCTGTACCAGCTCCTGATAGAGACCGTTGTCGAGGAAGTTGGTGAGCGAGATGTGGTGGGCGTGCGGCGCGTGGCGACGGGCCCGCTCGGTCAGATCCTTGTGGGTGATGACCCAGTCCACCTGATCGTCGAGCTGATCGATGGCGCGGTTGGTGACGCTGATGTCGAGGCCGGCGGCCTGCACCCGCTTGCGCAGCAGGCCAGCGCCCATGGCGCTGGAGCCCATGCCCGCATCGCAGGCGACCACGATGTTGCGCACTGCCATCAGTTCACCGCCCGGCTTCTTGGCCGCAGCGGTCTCGGGCTTGGCACCCTTCATGGCTTTCATCTTGCGGGTGGCTTCACCGAGGGCATCGGCCTCGTCGGCTTCCGGCTGCTGGGCACGCACGAACACGGCGGCGACCAGGAAGGAGACGGTGGTGGAAGCGACGATGGAGAGCAGCACCCCGATGAGGGAGGCTTTCGGCGTCATCAACAGCACGGCGAAGATGGAACCCGGTGAGGCGGGGGAGACCAGACCTGCGTTGAACAGGGTCAGGGTGAACACCCCGGTCATGCCGCCGGCGATCACCGCCAGGATGAGGCGCGGGTTCATCAGCACGTACGGGAAGTAGATCTCGTGGATGCCGCCGAAGAAGTGAATGATGGAGGCACCGGCAGCGGACTGCTTGGCGGCGCCGCGACCGAACACCATGTAGGCCAGCAGCACGCCCATGCCCGGGCCCGGGTTCGCTTCGATCAGGAAGAAGATGGAGCGGCCGTGCTCGGTGGCCTGCTGGATCCCCAGCGGCGAGAAGATGCCGTGGTTGATGGCGTTGTTGAGGAACAGGATCTTGGCCGGCTCGACGAAGATGGAGGTGAGCGGCAGCAGGTTATTGTCCACCAGGAAGCCGACGCCACCGGCCAGTACGCCGGAGAGCACCTTGACGAAGGGGCCGATCACGAAGAAGGCGAGGATCGCCAGCAGCATGCCGATGAGGCCCGCGGAGAAGTTGTTGACCAGCATCTCGAAGCCGCTCTTGACGCGACCTTCCATCGCCTTGTCGAAACGCTTGATGGCCCAGCCACCGAGCGGGCCGACCATCATGGCGCCCATGAACATGGGAATGTCGGTGCCCACGATGACGCCCATGGTGGTGATGGCACCGACCACGCCGCCGCGCTCACCGCCCATCAGCTTGCCGCCGGTGTAGCCAATCAGCAGCGGCAGCAGGTAGGTGATCATGGGACCGACCAGCTTGGCCAAGGTTTCGCTCGGCAGCCAGCCGGTGGGGATGAAGAGGGCGGTAATAAAGCCCCAGGCGATGAAGGCGCCTATGTTGGGCATGACCATATTGGACAGGAAGCGTCCAAAATTCTGTATCTTGACTTTGGTATCCGGTGATAACATGTCGGGACCCCGTTTTAAGCCTGTTTGATTAAAAGTGGTAGTCGGGCTGGCCGGTTTTGCCGAACCGCCATCCCTGTCGTCTAAGCAACTTCAATCTACCAGCTTGTGATCAAATTAGGCTGAAAACGGGGTGTCTTGTGACGCAGCTCTCAAATACCCCGACCTCCCCCCTCCCTTCATAGTGATATTGATCACATTCACTCTCTGTATTTCGGCTACATTTCGATCTTTGCTGCCGCCAGCATCGTTTTTATGTGACACAAATCACCATTTGCTGTTTGCGCAAACCTGATGTCAATGTGATCCATTTCTCATTTCTATTATTTGTATTCAATTGGAGCAATTTTCCTGACCTGAAAACTGAGGGTATTGACGATGGATTGCTTGAATCCACATTCAAATAACCAATGAATCAATTATTTTGTAACCCACTTTCAGTTTTTCATGATCTCCTTCAGCCGCAGAGCCGACGCATCAGCCACTCCAGCGGGCCTCGCTCGAAGCGCTGACTCCAGAGATTGGCAAACAGCAGCGCCGCCAGGGCGAAGAGGCTGGCGGCCAGCACCACCTCGGGCAGATCCTGCCCCTGCAGCCAGCCGATGGCCTCCAGTACCCCCATGCCGAGCATGATGTGGGCCAGATAGAGGGTCAGGGTCTGCCGGCCGACCGGCAGCCACACTCGCCACCAGCTGGCCTCGGGCAGGGCGCGTCCCAGCCAGAGGCAGAGGGCGATCAGGGTGCTGGCCGCGCCCATGCCGAACAGCAGGTAGAGCGGCGCCGGGGGAATGGGCTGGGTCGCCAGCAGTGGCGCCAGCTCGGGGTTCGGCAAGAGGGTCGGCAACCAGAGCGACAGCCCCTTGGCCAGCGCCATGGCACTCACCCCGCCGGCCAGCAGCCAGCGCTGGGTGACCGGATTGGCCAGAGACTGACGGCTCAGCCAGAGGCCGTAGAGCAGAAAGCCCAGCCAGGGCACCACCGGGTGCCAGCCGTTGAACAGCAGATTGCGGATGAAGCCGGCCAGGGTCCAGAACTCGGGATAGCTGAAGCTGTGCCACTGCCAACCCCGATCGTAATCGAGCAGGAACAGCAGGCCGACGAAGCTTGCCGCCAGCAGCGGGATCAGGGCCAGCAGCCAGGGGGAGGGAAGCCGGAGACAGCAGGCTCCCAGCAGGAAGTAGACGGCGTAGTAGTGGATGATGTCGGCCGGAAACACCAGGTAGTTGAGCAGCCCCACGATCAGCAGGAACAGGGCCCGCCTGGCGGTGTGGCTCATGGCCGCCGACCACGCCAGCTTGCGGGTCGACAGCCCCAGCCCGATGCCGGCCAGCACCACGAAGCTGGCGGCGGAGCGCCCTTCCAGTGCGTCCAGCAGGGGCTTGAGCCAGGTCGGCCCGCCTGCCAACACCCCCATGGCGATGCGAAAATTCACCAGCACCATGCCGAGCAGGGCCATGGCACGGGCCAGATCCAGTCCTTCCAGTCGATTGTGCGGGGTCGTCATGGTGGTGACTCCTTGGAGTGATCAGCAGGCCGGACCCAACAACTGGTCCAGCAGGGACGGCAACCTTTGTTCCACCGGTGCCTGCTCTGGATGCAGGGCCAGGGCGTGGCGCACCGCCTGTCCCTCCAGTGCGTCCAGCAACAGCTGGGCCGTGAGATCCGGTTGCAGGTGTGCAGCCAGCTCCCCCGCCTGCTGGCCACGGCGCACCGTCGCCGCCAGGGCATCGCACAGCTGGCGCTGGTTGCTGGCGAAGGTGGCGGCCATCTCGGGGTGGCGGGTCAGCTCGGCCAGGATCTCGGTGCCGAGCAGCAGGTTCTCCGGGGTCAGCGACCAGGCGAGGTAGCCGGCGGCGAAGCGGGCCAGCGCCGCCCGGGCCGGCCCCTGGACCAGCTCATCCAGCAGGGGTTGCAGCTCGGCCGCCTCCAGCGAGGCGATCAGGGCGATCAGCTCCTCCTTGCGGGCGAAGTGGTTGTAGAGGTTGCCGAGGCTCACCCCGGCGGCGGCGGCGATGTCGCGCATGCCGGTCTGGTGGAAGCCTTGCTCGATGAAGCAGCCGAGCGCCGCCTGGATGATCTGTTCGCGTCGCTGCTCCAGCCGCAGGTTGTTGGTGGTCATGGGGATGCCTCTTGCCTGAAAATTTACCATGAGCGAACGTTCGTTCATTAATTTGTGGGTTCACTCTATGCCCGTAACGAGCAACTGGCAAGCTCGGCGCGTACAAAAAATGATCGGCGGACTCAGCGGGTGGCATGGTCCAATAAAAAAGCCCGCAGAGTGCGGGCTTTTTACAAGGTGGGTAGGCCTGGCTTATTCGGCCTTGGGGGCCTCGTCGGCAGGCGCGGCATCGGCCTCGCTGGTGGGGGCGACCGGCGCCGGGCCGGGCACCAGCTCCACCGCCGGCTTGGCGATGAGGGAGCGGGTCTCTTCCACCGCTTCGGTCAGCTTGACCTCGATGATCTGGCCGAGCTCGTAGACCACCTCGGTCTTGTCCAGATAGACGCGGCCGTTGTCCCAGTTGCACTCCAGCCGATCCTTGTTGTCGAGGATATGGCGGGCGGGCATGAACACCACGGCACCGTTCTCGCGCAGACGCAGCTTGAGGCCGGCGCGCATCACGTCGATGATCTCGGCGTTGAACACCTTGTCGGTGCCGGCATCGGCCTTGAGGTAACGGACATAGAGCCAGTCGCCGATGTCGCGCTCCACCATGCGGTGCAGACGACGGCAGGCGGTCAGGTGCTCGGTGAGCTCTAGGTTCGGGCGCTCACCCGGGGTCTTGCCGGCGATGACGGCTTTGAGCAGGCGATGGTTGACCATGTCGCCGTACTTCCGAATAGGTGACGTCCAGGTGGCGTAAGCATCCAGCCCCAGGCCGTAGTGGGCGCCCGGCTCGGCGGACATCAGCGCATAGCTCTGGAAGCGGCGGATCTTGCCGTCCAGCCAGCGGGTGTCCAGGTTGTCGATCCAGCGGCGCAGGGCGCAGAAGCCGGACAGGCTGGCAATCTCTTCCTTCTCGAACGGGGCCTCAGCGCTTTTCAGCAGATCGATGGCGCCGTCGAGGGACTCTTCGTCAAAGCCGGTGTGGACGTTGAAGATGCCGTAGCCGACTTGCTTGCCCAGCACGCGGCCGGCACAGATGTTGGCGGCGATCATCGACTCTTCCACCATGCGGTTGGCGATGCGGCGCGGCTCGACGTGAATGGCCAGCACTTCGCCGTTCTCGCCCAGCTCGAAGTCGTAGTCGGGACGATCCGGGAACACCAGGGCATGCTCGGTACGCCAGGCAATGCGTGCCTCGGTCATCGCCTTCATCAGCGGCAGCTGGGCCAGCACGCCGGCATCGATATCCAGCTGTTTGCCGTGTTCGGCCCAGTCGGAGACGTCGTCATAGGTGAGACGGGCGTGGGAGCTGATGCGGGCGGCGAAGAACTCGGTCTCCTCCAGCAGCAGGCCATCCTCGGCGATGAGCAGACGGGCGCACAGGGTGTTGCGCTCCTCGCCCTCTTTCAGGGAGCAGAGCTCGTCGGAGAGGGTGCGCGGGATCATCGGCACGTTGCGGCCCGGCATGTAGACGGTGAAGGCGCGCTGGGCAGCTTCCTTGTCCAGCTCGCTGCCTTCGGCCACGTAGGCAGTCGGGTCGGCGATGGCCACCAGCAGCTCCCAGCCGTTGTCCAGCTTGCGGATGGCCAGGGCATCGTCCATGTCCTTGGTCTTGGCACCGTCGATGGTGAAGAAGGGGGTCGCGGTCAGATCGGTGCGCGGCAGCTCTTCCTCTTCGATCACCTTCCACTCCGGCAGATCCGCCGGCTCGACCTGGGCCAGGTTGTGGCGCGCCAGCACCACCCACCAGGGCACGTTGTGATCTTCCTGCGAGGCGATCTTCTGAGTGATCTCGGCAGAGAAGTTGCCGTCCACCAGGGCGTGACGCTTGAGGGTGGCAACCACCCAGTCCCCTTCCTTGAACTCTTTCTCGTCCAGCCCCTTCTTGACGCGGGCCTTGATGGCGTCCTTGATCAGCGGGTGATCGGCGACCACGTTGAGGCGGTCGCGGAACATCTTGACGCGGGCCACGAAGCGAGTCACCGCCTGCTCCAGCAGGGCATCCGGCTCGGCCACTTCCTTCTCTTTTTCGGTACGGATCAGGGCGCTCACCCGGTCACCGTGCATCACCTTCTTCATGTAGGGAGGCGGCACGAAATAGCTGGTCTTCTCATCGACCTCCAGGAAGCCGAAGCCCCGATCGGAGGCGCGGATAACACCCTCTTTCTTGGGGATGTTTTCGCGGATTTGTTGCTTGAGCTGGGCCAGCAGCGGATTGTCTTGGAACATAAGTGAGGAACCTGAAGTGGAAAACCTGGGTGGAGACCTGATGACGGATCGCCCAGCACTATACGTTTTTACCCCTCCAAAGCCAAGGTGAATGGCCGGTTCAGCCGGCTTGCAGTACCCGGCGACCCTGCTCGATCAGGCGCTGGGATATCTGTTTGTGCAGCCCCCGTTCCAGCACCCAGCGGTGCCAGTAGAGCCGCTCGACCAGGTGCTGGTCCGGGCTGAGATCGAGCAGGCTGCCCTCCGCCAGCTGGCGGCGGATCTGCAATTCCGGGATCAGGCAGCAGGCCAGCCCCTGTTCGGCCATGGCGACGAAGGCCTCGGACGAGCGCACCGTGTGGCAGGGGTAGCCGCCGGGTTCCAGCCCGAAGTGGCGGGCCATGTAGCTGACGTGCATGTCGTCGCGCTGATCGAAGGCCACCGCCGGTGCCTTGGCCAGCGCCGCCAGAGTCAGCCCCTGCGGGAAGTGGCGGGTGACGAAGGCGGGGCTGGCGGTGAGCAGATAGCGCATCTCGCCGAGCTCGTCGACGCAGCAGCCGGCCAGCGGCTGGCCGTGCAGGCTGACGGCGCCGAACGCCTGCCCCTCGCGCACCCGATCCAGGGTGCGGCTCTCATCATCCACCAGCAAATTCAGCTCGATGGGGTGCTGCTCCAGCAGCGGGGCCAGGGCCGGCAGAAACCAGGTAGCCAGGCTGTCGGCGTTGACGGCGATGCTGACCCGGATCGGCGCCTGCGGCTCGGCGGGGGAGAGTTCGCCGGCCAGCTCCAGCTCCAGCTGGCGCACCTGACGGTAGTGGGCCAGCAGCTTCTGCCCGAGCGCGGTGGCCTGCAGCGGCTGGCCGCGGATCAGCAGCGGCTCGGCAAACTGCTGCTCCAGCTGCTTGATGCGCTGGGAGATGGCGGACTGGGTAATGTGCAGACGCTGGGCGGCCCGCTCGAAGTTCTGCTCCTGCATCACCGCATCCAGCGCCAGCAGCAGCTTGTAATCCAACGCCTTCATCAGCATGCCTTATCAACAGAGGGAATTGAGAAGGGATGCTACTCAAGTGGTGGCGCGAGAACAACCGGGGATCGCTGAAAATGTCGGCAGACCAGGCGTGACAAGGGCTGTGGGGTCAAAGCGGATTTGTCACTGTGAGATGTGACAGTGGTGGTCAAAAGGTATTCAAGAGATACTCTTTTGCGTCCGTTTTTGCATGGGGTGGAAACGGGCCATAGCGAGAACTTTTAATCCCGGGTCTTACCCCGGGATTTTTTTGCGTTGTCTCTATTCGGTGACCAGTTCGCGCGCTTCGTCATAGGCGCCCTGCAGGGGCTGGCCGACGGCACGGGCGAAACGCTCATCCAGATGGAAGCGGATCCCGACCCCGCGCACGGCGCCCAGATCCACCGCCTGGCGGTGACCGAGCCGTTCGATGGGCAGGCCGAGACGGCGGAAGATCCGCTCCACCGGCAGGCTGACCACGGCAACCAGCTCGCGGATCCCCTGCGCCTTGGCGAAGGCATAGACCTCGCGGAAGATGATGCAGGTCAGTTCGCTGATGCCGTTGCCGAGCCGGGGAGCCCGTTCGGCATCTATGGCGAGGCGGGTCAGCTCCCACACGTCGTTGCTGCGTGGCGGGGCTTCACCGGCGAGGGCGGTGGGGAAGATGCTGGGCAGCATGTAATCCTTGGCACAGCTGAGCAGACGGATGCAGCCGCACAGGCCTTCCTCGTCTTCGATCAGCACCCAGTGGGTATCAGGGGTATCGAAACTGTCCTGCTCCAGACCACGGTGGGATTCCACATCCCAGCCGAGGCGATCGGAGAAGACGCGATTGCGAAAGCGATAAAGCTCGTTTTCTACCTCCCATCTGGGGTGTTCTTTTAATTTTCCTTTGAAAACAAGCATTCAGATGTCTCCATTTCAGTGTTCGGCGCTATAATCGAGGCCCTGGCCAGGGGGGCTAGCATATGAAACAAGACCAACTGCTTGAGTACCTCGAACATTTCACTTCGGTAACGGACGGGGATCGTTTGGCCGAGTTGATCGGTCGGTTCACGCTCGGTATGGGTTACGACTACTACCGGTTTGCGCTGATCATTCCCATGTCGATGCAAAGACCTAAGGTGGTGCTGTTCAACCAGTGCCCAGACTCCTGGGTGCAGGCCTACACGGCCAACCATATGCTGGCCTGTGATCCCATCATTCAATTGGCCCGCAAGCAGACCTTGCCCATTTACTGGAACCGGCTGGATGAGCGGGCGCGTTTTCTGCAAGAGGGCAGTCTTGACGTGATGGGGTTGGCGGCGGAGTTCGGGCTGCGCAACGGAATTTCGTTCCCGTTGCACGGTGCGGCAGGGGAGAACGGCATACTGTCGTTCATCACCGCCGAGCGGGCATCGAGCGATCTGCTGCTGGAGTCCTCGCCCATCCTCTCCTGGATGTCCAACTACATCTTCGAGGCGGCGATCCGGATTGTGCGGGTCAGTCTGCGGGAAGATGACCCTCAGGAGGCCCTGACTGACCGGGAGACCGAATGCCTGTTCTGGGCCAGTGAAGGGAAAACGTCGGGTGAAATCGCCTGCATCCTGGGGATCACGGAGCGAACCGTGAACTACCACCTCAATCAGGTCACCCGTAAAACGGGGTCGATGAATCGCTACCAGGCCATCGCCAAGGGGGTGAGCAGTGGCATTTTGCTGCCCAATCTCGAGCAGGTCGTGGTCACCAACTTCCCCAAGCTGATGCAATAAAACCCGATGATTCTCGGGGCAGAGTGATTGGCTAACAATTGTCAGATCCTGCAATTGACAGTCATGGCCGAATGGCGGCCCTTCTGCCCCGAAGGGGTTATGCCTGCTGCACGGCCATTAGCAAAACCAATGGCTCAGCAGATCAATGAATTTCTCTAAATAGAACTGCCCCCCTTATAGTGCCGTCCAATCACTCTGCTGGACGGTTCATCCATGTTTGCTACCACCCTGCAAGGCTTCACCCTCGGCCTTGCCATGATCATTCCCATCGGTGCCCAGAATGCCTTCGTGCTGAGCCGGGGCATCCACCGCAACCACCATCTGCTGACGGCGACCCTCTGCTGCCTGTGCGATCTCGTGCTGATCGGCATCGGGGTGTTTGGCGGGGCCAACCTGCTGGCGGCCAGCCCGATCGGCCTGGCCCTGCTGACCTGGGGCGGCGTGCTGTTTCTCGGCTGGTTCGGCATCCGTTCCCTGCGCAGTGCCTGGCGCGGGCAGGGAGCCAAGCTGGCGGACTCGCCCCAGTTGATGGGGGTCAAGAGCGTGCTGGCCATGACCCTCGGGGTGACCCTGCTCAACCCCCACGTCTACCTGGACACCCTGATGCTGCTCGGCTCTTTCGGCAGCCAGTTTGCCGAAGAGTTGCGGCCGGCCTTTGCGGCGGGGGCCATGCTGGCCTCGCTGGTCTGGTTCTACAGCCTGGCGTTCGGGGCGGCCGCCCTCTCGCCCTGGCTCGCTCGCGGCAGGGTTCAGCAAGCTATTGATACTATTGTTGGTTTCATCATGCTGGGGCTGGCGTTGCAGCTGGCGAGCGGGGCTCTGCTGGCGTCATAAGGCTATTTTTGTGCCGCACCTCATAAAAATTAATCCCGGCTTCATGCGCTGACATATTCGTCTGTTAAATTCCCGTCGCTGGTAAAGCGACACTCATAATAAAAGGGACAAGACAGTGAATAAAACCATGAAGCTGGGGGCTATTGCAGCCATCGTGCTGTTATCTGCCTGTAGCAATGAAAACGACAGCAAGGCGCAACCGGGTGAGGTTGCCCTGCGTCTGATCCAGACCTCCGATATCCACTCCAACGTGCTGGGCTACGACTACTACCAGAACAAGGAAGATCGCAAGTTTGGCCTCTCCCGCACCGCGCTGCTGATCCGCGCGGCCCGCGCCGAAAACCCCAACAACCTGCTGCTCGACAACGGCGACCTGATCCAGGGCACGCCGCTGGCTGACTACATCTTCGAGCAGTCCGGTGCCGGTTACCTCGACAAGCAGGCCCACCCGGTGTTCAAGGCGATGAACGAGCTCGGCTACGATGCCGGCAACCTGGGCAACCACGAATTCAACTACGGGCTGGATTACCTCACCAAGACCCTGCAGGGAGCCAAGTTCCCCTATGTGAACGCCAACGTGTTCGAGGCGGGCGCCTTCAAGCGTGATGCCAAGGGGCAAATAGACTGGAGCGGCAACAAGTTCACCCCCTACCTGCTGCTGGAGCGCAAGGTGAAGGATGACAAGGGCCAGCTGCAGACCGTCAAGGTCGGTATCCTGGGGCTGACCCCGCCGCAGGTGCTGCAGTGGGACAAGCGTCATCTGGAAGGCAAGGTGGTGGTGGCCGACATGGTCGAGACCGCCAACCACTATGTGCCCGAGCTGCGCGCCAAGGGCGCCGATATCGTGGTGGTGGTGGCCCATACCGGCATCAACGCCAGCAGCTACGAGGCCATGATGGAGAACTCCGCCTGGCACCTGGCCAAGGTGAAGGGGGTGGACGCCCTGATGCTGGGCCACGCCCACAAGAACTTCCCGGGTGACTTCCCGGATCTGCCGGAGGTGGACAACAAGGCCGGCACCCTGAGCGGCATTCCGACCGTGATGCCGGGTTACTGGGGCAACCACCTCGGCATCATCGACCTCAAGCTGGAGCAGGTGGACGGCAAGTGGCAGGTGAAACAGAGCCAGGCCAGCCTGCGCAAGATCGACTCCAGCGAGGGCAGCGCGGTGGATCAACGGGTGGTAGACCTGGTGCAGGCCGACCACGACGCCACCAACCAGTGGCTGGACGAGCCGCTCGGCAAGATCACCTCCTCCATCCACAGCTTCTTCGCCCTGGTGCAGGACGACCCTTCGGTGCAACTGGTGAGCGATGCCCAGCGCAAGCATGCCGAACAGCTGCAAAAAGACGGTCTGCTCAAGGAGTCCTACCCCATCCTGTCGGTGGCGGCGCCGTTCCGTGGCGGCCGCAACGGCATCAATGACTTCACCTACGTGGCCCAGGGCGACATCTCCCTGCGCAACGTCTCCGACCTCTACATCTATCCGAACACCCTGCAGGTGGTCGAGGTGAACGGGGCCACCGTCAAGGAGTGGCTGGAGATGAGTGCCGGCCAGTTCAACCAGATAGACACCGGCAAGACCGAGGTGCAGTGGCTGGTGAACGAGAAGTTCCCCACCTACAACTTCGACGTGATCGACGGGGTCAACTACGAGGTGGATATCACCCAGCCGGCCCGTTACAACAAGGAAGGGGCCAAGGTCAGCGACGGCCAGCGCATCAGCGGCCTCACCTTCAACGGCCAGCCCATCGATCCGGCCCAGAAGTTCTACGTGGTGACCAACAACTACCGCGCCAGCGGCGGCGGCCACTTCCCGGGCATCGACGGCAGCAACATAGTGCATGAAGACCCCTTCGAGACGCGCGAGATCATCGCCCAGTACCTGAAGGCCCAGTCTGCCGACAACCCGGCTGGCTTCAGCCCGGCGGCCAACAACAACTGGCACATGAAGGCCCTGCCGGCCAACGTGGACGTGCGGCTCTACTCCTCGCCCCGCGAGGAGGCCAAGCAGCTGGCCGGTGCGGATCTGGAGTACAAGTCCACCCTGCCGATGGATGACGCCCAGCACCCTGGCTACGCCATCTTCCGGCTGATCCGTCAGTAATTCCCGGCCGACATGGCAATAAAAAAAGCCCTCGCACTGCGAGCAATGCTGATCAGTTAAGGATCCATTGACCGATCCTTCTGCTGTAGGACAATCCGGAACCAATCACTGGTTCCGGATTTTTTTATGTCTATTGCAAACGATCTGAACGATGTTGTTGAGGCATCTGGCGACATGCTGGCTCGGCTGGCCATTTTTGCCGACCATATTCCCGACGAATGGATTACTGCCGCTGCCGCCTTGTCTGAAAAGGCCACTATCCGCCGACGCCGCTTACCTTCTGATATGGTCTTGTGGCTCGTCGTGGGGATGGCCTTTTTCCGCAATGAGCCTATCTCCGAGGTCGCTCGGCGCCTCAACATCTGTGCAGAAGGGTTGGCCAATGATGCCTTGCTCGCGGACAGTGCCCTGTCTCAGGCCCGTCAGCGACTCGGCAAACAGCCGCTCGAGTGGCTGTTCAAACAGTGCGCCGATGTGTGGGGGCGGGAACGTTATCCTGAAGACCATTGGCACGGTTTACAGGTCTTTGCCATCGATGGGGCCCTGTTCCGAACCCAGGATATGCCTGAACTCAGAGCACATTTCGGCTCGGGTAACACCTCAACCAACCGGCAGACACCCTACCCGATGCTGCGGTTGGTCACGCTCATGAATGTCCGCTCGCATGTCATTGCCAACGCGGCCATCAGCCCGTACCGCAAAGGGGAAATCCCCCTGGCCAGCGAGTTCATTCACTCATTGCCGGACAAGTCAGTGACCCTGCTGGATAAAGGCTTCTTCGGTGCCGACCTGTTGCTGCGTATTCAGGCCGAAGACACCGACCGTCACTGGCTCATCCCGGAACGCAAGGGGCTGGTATACACGGAACTTGAGCGCTATGGCGACGGTGACCGTCTGTTGCAAATGACGGTCTCGCCTCAGGCTCGCAAGAAAAACCCGGCGTTGCCGACACACTGGCAAGTTCGCGCAGTGACCTATGAGGTGGCAGGCAAGGAGAAAACGGTCTTTACCTCCCTGCCCGTGGCGCGATTCAGCGCAGCTCAGGTGGCGACCCTGTACCACGAGCGCTGGGAAATCGAGCTGGGATACCGGGATATCAAAAGCGCGATGCAGCACAACGCCATCACGCTGAGAAGCAAGAAAGTGGACTTGGTCTATCAGGAGCTGTGGGGATTGCTGCTTGGATACAATCTGGTCAGGCGGGAGGCCAGCCAGGCCGCCGTAGCCCATCAGCGAGCGCCCAATGAGGTGAGCTTTAAGTTTGCCTGTCATTTCATCGCGAACCAGATGGCAGTGATGGCGGGCGCGTTATCGCCAGCCCATACGCCACGGAGGTTGGCGGAGTTGCGGGGCTGCATAGGCGTCATGTTCATAGAAAAACGCCCCAGGCCATCGAGACCCAGGGCGGTGAAGATATCAAAGACCCGTTTTCCGGTAAATCGCAATGCGGCTCCGCTTAAGTGAACAGCATTGTCGCACTGCGAGGGCTTTTTCATGGGCGGAGGGCTTAGTTGACCACGGCCACGTTGATGGTGCCGTTGCCCTGGGTCATGCGGACCCGGGCGCCCGGCACGAAGGTGGGGCTGGCCTTTTGCACCACCACGATGGATTCGCCGTTCTCTTTCTTGATCTCGAGTTCGACGCCGTCCACCTGGTTGAGCTTGTCACCGGCCGCCTTGCCGGCTGCCGCACCCGCGATGGCGCCACCGGCTGCGGCGATGTCGCTGCCGCGCCCGCCGCCAATGGTGCTGCCGAGCAGGCCGCCGACCACGGCGCCGCCGATGGTGCCGATCAGCGAGTTCTCATCGGCCTGGATCTTGACCGGGCGAGTGGAGAGGATGGTGCCGTAGCTGACGGTCTGCACCTGCTTGGCGCGATCCTTGGTGTAGACGTCGCCGGAGTAGACGTCGCTGTTGGCACAGCCGCTGAGGGTGGTGGCGGTGGTGGTGGCCAACAGGGCGATGAGGGTAATGCGTTTCAACATGATGGGCCTCCTGGGCTGGCATCTAATCTGGTTTGTTCGGTCAGTGATTCAACTCTACGCCAACCGGATTGAGCATGAAACCAGCAAAGTGTAACCAATTATAAGGCCCGGGCCCGGCAAACCCCGTCACCGCCGGCTCAGTCGAGCCGTTTTTCCAGCAGCAGGCGATCCTCGCCCGGGCCGAAATAGTCGCGCTCCTCGGCCAGTTGCTGATAACCGAGTCGAAAGTAGAGGCGCTGGGCCGGATTGGCCGGATCCACCGTCAGTCTGACCCGCTCGATCCCCAGTGTCAGCAGTGACTGCTCCACCTGCAGCATCATGCGTTCGGCCAGGCCGAAGCCGCGCGCCTCCGGCAGCACCGCCAAGGAGAGCAGCCAGCCCTGCGACCGATCCTGTCCCAGTCCGCCCAGGGCATAGCCCAGCAGCTTGCCGTCCAGCTCGGCCACCAGCAGCAGCTCGGGCCACAGATCCATGGCCTGGCGGAAGAAGAAGCCGGGATAGACATCCTCCCCGAATACATTGACGTCGATCTGCCAGATGGCGTGCATGTCGGTGTGGCGCGCCACTCTCAAAACGGGGGGCTGGTGCATCCGGGCTCCTGTGGTGTCGTACGTGCTGCCGGGCGGCAGTCAAAAAGGAGCCACAGGGTAGTGGGCCCGCCGGACTGATGCAAGCGGGTCTGGGGCAGTGGGCAGCAGGGCAGCCCCGGCTCAGGGCGGTAGAGGACGGCTGCCCGGTCGTTTGGGGGCCTTGCGGCGGCTGTCCAGCAGGTGGCGCAGGGCCAGCCAGGGGTGATGCCACAGCATGCGCGGGCCGCTCCACTTCATCACCAGCTGGATCTGCTTGCGCATGGCCGGGGCATAGCAGTGGATGTGGCAGTTGGCACAGGTGGGCTTGTGGCCGTGACCATAGCGGCAGCGGCGCAGCCGCTGGTGGGCGAACTCCTGCAACTGCTGGCAGTGCCGGCAGGCGGGATCCTGATGATGGTGGTCGCAGTAGAGGCGGATCATGGCGCTGACCGTCTGCTGCTCCCGCTTGAGCCTGGGATGCACGGGCGCCTTGTCGGCACGGGCCGGGCGTGCGGGGTGGGAGTGATGGGTCGTCATGCAGGGCATTGTCCGGACCTGGGGCGGTGGGGTCTTGATACAGGTCAAACCAGCGGGCAAAAAAACAGGGCCCGTGGGCCCTGTTTCATCAGACAAGCAGCGTTGTCTGCGCTTAGATGAGGCTGGTTGCCTGCTCCAGCCAGGCGAGATCCTCGCCTTCCAGCAGCGGGCTCAGGCGGCGGTAGACCTCGGCGTGGTACTCGTTGATCCAGCGGAACTCGGCCGGGCTCAGCAGGCTGCGATCGATGAGGCGGGTATCGAACGGTACATAGGTCAGCCGCTCGAAGCCCAGCATCGGCAGCTCGCCGATCTGCTCCTTCTCGGTGACCACCACCAGGTTCTCGCAACGGATGCCGAAGGCATCTTCCCGGTAGTAGCCAGGTTCGTTGGAGAGCACCATGCCCGGCTGCAGGGCCACCAGGCTGCCCTTGGGGGCGATGCGCTGCGGGCCTTCGTGCACGCTGAGGAAGTGGCCGACACCGTGGCCGGTGCCGTGGTCGTAGTTGTAACCGGCTTGCCACAGCGGCTGGCGGGCCAGCACGTCGAGCTGGATGCCGGCGGTGCCGCGCGGGAAGCGGGCCTGATCCAGCGCGATGTGACCCTGCAGTACCCGGGTGAACATTGCCTTGTGCTCGTCGGTCAGCTCACCCACCTTGAGGGTGCGGGTGATGTCGGTGGTGCCGTCCAGATACTGGGCGCCGGAGTCCACCAGATAGATGCTGTCCTGGCCAAAGGTGCGCGGGGTGCCGTTGGTGTGGCGGTAGTGGCACATGGCGGCGTTGGGGCCGAGCGCCGAGATGGTGTCGAAGCTCGGCTCGACATAGTGCTCCTGCTCGCGGCGGAAGGCTTCCAGCTGGTCAGCCAGGGTGCCTTCATCCACCCCGTCGAACTCGCCGCTGGCGATCAGCCGATCCAGCCAGGCCAGGAAGCGGGTGACGGCGACGCCGTCGCGCAGATGGGCGGCGCGCATGCCGGCCAGCTCCACCTCGTTCTTGCACGCTTTGGGCAGCATGGTCGGGTCCTGACCGGCCACCAGGATGGCGCCCGCCTCTTCCATGACCAGTTGAGTCCAGGCGTTGGCGGTGTTGGGATCGGCCAGCACCTTCTGCTGGTCTTCACCGATGCGCTGCAGCACGTCACCCAGCTTGTCGATGGGGTAGACGGAGACATCCTGCCCCACGTGCTGGCTGAAGGCGAAGCAGTCGATCTTGTCGGTGTCGACGAAGAAATCCATGGTGGCGTTGGCGTAGAGCACCGCAAAGCCGAGCACCACCGGCAGCCGCTCCACGTCGCGACCGCGCAGGTTGAGCAGCCAGTTGATGGGCTCGGCCTGGGTCAGCAGCACCGCATCCAGCCCGCGCTTGCGCAGATCGCTGGCCAGCACCTCGCGCTTGGCCTGGCTGGACTGGCCCGCCAGCGCTTCGCTGTAGAGGATGGCCGGATTCTTGGTGGGGGCGGGGCGATCGCTCCAGTGCAGATCGATGGGGTTCTGCTCGACCCGCACCAGCTCGATGCCACGCTCGGTCAGCACCGCCTTGGCATTGTGATACCAGGCCAGGCTGTGCAGGCGGGCGTCGAAGCCGACCCGGGAGCCGGACGGCAGCTGATCCGCCAGCCACTGCACATGGGGATCTTCCACCAGATGGAGAAACTCGAAGAGCTCGGCCGGTGCCTGCATGCGGGCCTGCACCGTGTAACGACCGTCGATGAACAGGGCCGCCCGCTGCGCCAGTATGATGGCGAGGCCGGCGGAGCCGTTGAAACCCGTGATCCAGTCCAGTCGCTCGGCGTAGGCGGGAATGTACTCCCCCAGATGCTCGTCGTCGTGGGGGACGATGAAGGCGTCCAGCTCCATCATGGCCAGTTCGGCCCTGACCTGGGCGACGCGGGTTTCAATAATCTCGAAATGATTCATGTCGTTAATGCCAGATTGTTGTGATGTGAGTGTTCAGTGGTTGTGGCCGCTGTCCAGGATCCGCTTGATGGACTGGCCGGCCGCCTCGATATGTTGCTTGAGCAGTACCACCGCCTCGTGCTTGCGGCGGGCGCGGCACAGCTCCAGCAGCTGGGCGTGCTCGCGCTCTGCCTTGTCGACGCCATCGCTGGCGAACAGCAGCTCGAAGCGCACATAGCGGTCACAGCTCAGATTGATCTGGGCGATCAGCTCCAGTGCCTGGGGGCGGCCGGCGGCCTGATAGAGGGTGGCGTGAAAACTGTGGTTCAGTTCGGCCCAGCGTTCGATCTGGGTGCCCGACTCGAGGGCCTGGTCGAACTGGGCGAGGATCGCCTGCGCCCGAGCGAAGGTCTCCTCCGTCATCAGGTCGACGGCGTGGAACAGGGTATCGGCTTCCAGCAGGGCTCGCAAATAAAAGAGCTCTTCGATGGCCGCGGCGTCCAGCATGGTGACCACGGCGCCGCGGTGGGCCTCGAACTTCACCAGCCCCTGCGCTTCCAGCTGCATCAGGGCCTCCCGCACCGGAATGCGGCTCACCGCCAGCTCCTTGGCGATGGCGTCCTGGCGCAGGGGGGCGCCGGCGGGAAACTCACCGCGCAGGATCCGGCCACGGAGGTTTTCCATCACCATTTGGGTACGGGTCTTGTAGGGTGGGGTCATGATCGGGTCACAGGGGAATCGTTACAAAATTGTATATTGTATAAAGTTGGGCTGAATCTAACGCGCAAGGGCCCACAAGGCAAGGTTTGGCGGGAGTCAAACGCCGCGCTCTGCTCAAAAAAATACCGGCCAGCTGGGCTGACCGGTATGAGATTGGTTGTGAACGGGGTCGCTGTTACAGCTGCGGACCCGCCGCGACCAGACGCTTGCCTTCGTCGTTGTCGGTGAAGCGCTCGAAGTTCTTGATAAAGCGTCCTGCCAGGTCAACCGCCTTGGCATCCCACTCGGCCTTGTTGGCGTAAGTGTCGCGCGGGTCGAGGATCGCCGGGTTCACATCGTGCAGGGCGGTCGGTACTTCCAGATTGAAGATCGGCAGCACCTTGGTCTCGGCCTTCTCGATGGACCCATCCAGGATGGCGTCGATGATGGCGCGGGTGTCCTTGATGGAGATGCGCTTGCCGGTACCGTTCCAGCCGGTGTTGACCAGGTAGGCTTCCGCGCCGGCGGCTTCCATCCGTTTCACCAGCTCCTGACCGTACTTGGTCGGGTGCAGGGAGAGGAAGGCTGCGCCGAAGCAGGAGGAGAAGGTCGGGGTCGGCTCTGTGATGCCGCGCTCGGTACCGGCCAGCTTGGCGGTGAAGCCAGACAGGAAGTGGTACTTGGTCTGCTCCTTGGTCAGCTTGGAAACCGGGGGCAGCACGCCGAAGGCGTCGGCAGTCAGGAAGATCACCTTGTTGGCGTGACCCGCCTTGGAGACCGGCTTGACGATGTTCTCGATGTGATAGATGGGGTAGGAGACCCGGGTGTTCTCGGTCTTGGAGCCATCGTCGAAGTCGATGGTGCCGTCGGCCGCCACGGTCACGTTCTCCAGCAGCGCATCGCGACGGATGGCGTTGTAGATGTCCGGCTCGGCTTCCTTGGAGAGCTTGATGGTCTTGGCGTAGCAGCCGCCTTCGAAGTTGAACACGCCGTCGTCGTCCCAGCCGTGCTCGTCATCGCCGATCAGCTGACGCTTGGGATCGGTGGAGAGGGTGGTCTTGCCGGTACCGGACAGGCCGAAGAAGATGGCCACGTCACCGTCCTGACCCACGTTGGCGGAGCAGTGCATGGAGGCAATGCCGCGCAGGGGCAGGAAGTAGTTCATCATGGAGAACATCCCCTTCTTCATCTCGCCACCGTACCAGGTGCCGCCGATGAGCTGGATCTTCTCGGTCAGGTTGAAGGCGACGAAGTTCTCGGAGTTGAGACCCTGCTCCTTCCAGTTCGGGTTGGTGCACTTGGCACCGTTCATTACCACGAAGTCCGGTTTGAAGGTTTTCAGCTCTTCATCGCTCGGGCGAATGAACATGTTTTTCACGAAGTGAGCCTGCCAGGCCACCTCGGTGATGATGCGCACGGCCAGGCGGGTATCCGGGTTGGCACCGCAGAAGCCGTCGACTACGAACAGGCGCTTGCCGGAGAGCTGTTTGGTCACCAGGGATTTCAGATGTGACCACACTTCCGGGCTGATGGCTTTGTTATCGTTTTTGCCCTGGTCAGACCACCACACAGTATTCTGGGTAGTTGCGTCTTTGACGATATATTTATCTTTAGGGGAGCGGCCGGTGAAGATGCCGGTATTGACATTGACGGCGCCCAGTTCGGTCACCACGCCGCGCTCGAACCCTTCCAGGTCGGCACGTGTCTCTTCCGCGAACAGCTGGTCGTAGGAAGGGTTGCGCAGGATTTCAGTGGAGTTCTTGATACCGTACTGGTCCAGTCCTAATTGCTTGGCCAGGGTGGGTTCTGCCACGATTGTCATTGTATTCTCCTGGGTTCAGAGGTTGGTAGGGTTCTATCTGGCGTTCATCCTATCACTTAGGTGGTAGAGTTTAGCGATCGCCATCAAACTTTATAAAATAGGGTATTTTTTTGTTATTTAAGTTAAAGGCGGGTTTTGCCCGCCTTCAATTAGTGTAACTTGTTTGCATCATTACCGGGAGCCCTGCTGAACAGGGTTTCGACGTCGATCCCATCAAATTGGTACTGGGCGCCGCAATAATCACAGTGCATGTCGATCTTGCCGAGCTCCTGCACCATCTCCATCACCTCTTCTTTCTCTATCTGCAGCAGAGCCCCCTCACAACGGGCGCGGGAGCAGGTGCAGCGGAACTCGACCGCCTGCGGATCGAACACCCGTACCTTGTCCTGGTGGTAGAGGCGGTAGAGGATCTCTTCCGCTTCCAGACCGAACAGCTCTTCATCCTTGATGGTGCTGGTGAGCTGGGTCAGATGCTCGAAATCGTCGCTGTGATCCTCGCTCTGGGCGGGCAGCTCCTGCAGCAGGATGCCGGCGGCGCGCGGCTCACCCTGGTGGTAGCCGGTGCGGATCCACAGCTTGGTCGCCAGCTGTTCGGACTGGGCGAAGTAGTGCTCCAGGCAGCCGGCCAGGGTGTCGGCGTCCAGCGCTATGATGCCCTGATAGCGTTCACCCTGCTCCGGGGTGATGGTGATGACCAGCTGGCCTTCTCCGATCAGGCTCTGCAGCTTGTCGTCGCTCGGCAGTTCCCCTTCATAGCGGGCCACGCCACGCAGCTGCTGGTTGTTGTCGCCGTTGATGACGGCCAGCCGTACCGGGCCGTTGCCCTGCAGCTGCACCGTGATGGAGCCTTCGAACTTGAGGGTGGCGGTCAGCAGGCTGGTGGCGACCAGCAGTTCACCCAGCAGTTTTTGCACCTGTACCGGGTAGTTCTGGGCCTCAACCACGTGGCGGTAGGTGTGGTCCAGCTGGACCAGCTCGCCCCGGACTTCGTACTCTTCGAACAGATAGCGATACAGGAGATCTTGGTTACTCATCATGCATTCCTGGGTTCTTCGGTGGGGTAAATAGATAAAAACATTAATAAACAGCTGGTTAGGAACTTATTCCGGCAACTGTCGTCATAAAAGGGCCATCTTGGCGGGTCAATATTGCTTGACCTTGATCAGCTGGCGCCGCTCCTGCTTGTCGGGGCGACGCTCGGGGCTTGGCGCAAATTGGCTGTTGAAGCGGCGTGCCTCGCTGTTTTCGGCCCGCTTTTTCAGGCTGGCCTCGGTCTCTTCATAGAGCTGCTGGGCCAGCGGGGCGGATTTGCGCTGCTCGCTCACCTCGAGCACCCGCACTTCCCGTTCGTCCTGGCCCTGCCAGCAGCGAATGAGGGCGCCGACCTCGACATGCTTGCCCGGTTTGCTGCGCTGGCCGTTGTAATGCACCTTGCCCCCTTCAATCTGGTCGCGTGCCAGGCTGCGGGTCTTGTAAAAACGTGCCGCCCACAACCACTTGTCGAGACGGACCAGGGCTGGGGTTTCTGCGGGGTTCGGCATGAATCGACTCCGGAATGGCTGAAAGGGGTGCCTGATTATACCAGAGGCGGGCCCCGGGATAGAAACAGGGGGGCTGATGGTGTGACGGAATGTCAATTTTCGCAGCTTCATCCCATCCGGTCGGTTGTCTCTGGGTCCATTGCCGTACACAATAGCCAACCGATTTGGATGCCAGAAAATATTGATAAACATGACGCTACCGTTCAGGGATGACTTGTTGAGCTCCCTTCTGGCCCGTTGTAAAACCGTGCCACTCTCCCGATTCAGCCAGCCTCTGTTCTGGCTTCTGCTGCTGTTGCTGGCCCACCAGTGTGCCGGTCTCACCTGGCGTCTGCTGGATCTCGGCAGCCGGCCCGTCAGCCAGTCCTGGCAACCGTCGGTGGTCGCCAATCAGAGCCAGGGTGCAAACCGGCTCGACCTGAGCAGCGTCAGCCGGCTGGCGCTGTTCGGCAAGGCCAAACAGCAGGCCCAGGCGGCCGATGTTGTCGCAGCCGATGCTCCCAAGACCCAGCTCAACGCCCAGCTCAACGGCGTGCTGGCCAGTTCCGATCCCGCCAAATCCATTGCCATCATCGCCCACAACGGGCTGCAGAACTCCTACGGTATCGGTGATCTCATCGATGGTACCCAGGCCAAGATCCGCCAGGTGTTCCCGGATCGGGTCATCATCGAGCGGGACGGCCGCGACGAGACCCTGATGCTGGACGGGGAAGAGTACGGCAAGCCGCTGCCCAAGCCGGGCAACCAGGACGGCAAGCTCTCCTCGGTGCGCAACGAACTGATGGGCAACCCCGGCAAGATCACCGATTACCTCAATATTTCCCCGGTCCGGGTCGATGGCCGTATGGTCGGCTATCGCCTCAATCCGGGCAGCAATCCGGAACTGTTCAATCAACTGGGGCTGGTCGCCAACGACATGGCGGTCAGCATCAATGGGCTGGATCTGCGGGATAACGCTCAGGCCATGCAGGCGATGCAGCAGGTGGCTGGCGCAACGGAAATGACCGTCACCGTCGAGCGGCAAGGACAGCTCTACGACGTTTATGTCGGCTTGTCAGAATAATGATTTGGAGTAGCACCAAGAATGATAAATAAAGGGAAGGGCTGGCGTCTGGCCACCGTGGCTGCGGCGCTGATGATGGCAGGTTCTGCCTGGGCCACCGAATATTCCGCCAGCTTCAAGAATGCCGACATCGAAGAGTTCATCAACACGGTCGGCAAGAACCTGAACAAGACCATCATCATCGAGCCTTCGGTGCGCGGCAAGATCAACGTCCGCAGCTATGACCTGCTCAACGAAGACCAGTACTACCAGTTCTTCCTGAGCGTGCTCGATGTCTATGGCTTCGCCGTGGTCCCGATGGACAACGGGGTGCTCAAGGTGGTGCGCTCCAAGGATGCCAAGACCTCCGCCATCCCGGTGGTGGACGAGAGCAACCCCGGCAGCGGTGACGAGATGGTGACCCGGGTTGTGCCGGTGCGCAACGTCTCGGTACGCGAACTGGCGCCGCTGCTGCGCCAGCTCAACGACAACGCCGGTGGCGGCAACGTGGTCCATTACGACCCTTCCAACGTGCTGCTGATCACCGGCCGTGCTGCCGTGGTCAACCGGCTGGTGGAAGTGGTGCGCCGGGTCGACAAGGCGGGCGACCAGGAAGTGGATATCGTCAAGCTCAAGTACGCCTCCGCCGGCGAGATGGTGCGGCTGGTGACCAACCTCAACAAGGACGGCAACAACCAGGGCGGCAACACCTCCCTGCTGCTGGCCCCCAAGGTGGTGGCCGATGAGCGCACCAACTCGGTGGTGGTGAGCGGCGAGCCCAAGGCGCGCGCCCGCATCATCCAGATGGTGCACCAGCTTGACCGTGACCTGCAGAGCCAGGGCAACACCCGGGTCTTCTATCTGAAATACGGCAAGGCCAAGGATCTGGTGGAGGTGCTCAAGGGCGTCAGCTCCAGCATCGAGGCGGACAAGAAGGGCGGCGCGGCCACCACCACAGGGGGTGGCGGTGCCAGCATCGGCGGCGGCAAGCTGGCCATCTCCGCCGACGAGACCACCAATGCGCTGGTGATCACCGCCCAGCCGGACGTGATGGCCGAGCTGGAGCAGGTGGTCGCCAAGCTCGATATCCGCCGTGCCCAGGTACTGGTGGAGGCGATCATCGTCGAGATCGCCGATGGCGACGGCCTCAACCTCGGGGTGCAGTGGGCCAACACCAATGGCGGTGGCACCCAGTTTACCGATACCGGTCTGCCCATCGGTTCGGTGGCCATCGCGGCCAAGGATTACCAGAAGAACGGCACCACCACCGGCCTGGCCTCGCTGGCCAAGGATTTCAACGGTATGGCGGCCGGCTTCTACAAGGGCAACTGGGCCGCGCTGGTGACGGCGCTTTCCACCGATACCAAGAACGATATTCTCTCCACGCCGAGTATCGTCACCATGGACAACAAGGAAGCATCCTTCAACGTCGGCCAGGAAGTGCCGGTGCAGAGTGGCTCCCAGAGCTCCACCACCAGCGATCAGGTGTTCAACACCATCGAGCGCAAGACGGTGGGTACCAAGCTGGTGGTGACGCCGCAGATCAACGAAGGGGATTCCGTGCTGCTCAACATCGAGCAGGAGGTCTCCAGCGTGGCGCAGACCCAGGCACCCGGTACCAGCACGCTGGGCCCGACCTTCGATACCCGTACCATCAAGAACGCTGTGCTGGTGAAGAGTGGCGAGACAGTAGTGCTGGGTGGTTTGATGGACGAGAAGACCCAGGAGAAGGTCTCCAAGGTACCGCTGCTCGGCGACATCCCGGTGCTGGGTTATCTGTTCCGCTCGACCTCCAACTCGACCTCCAAGCGCAATCTGATGGTCTTTATCCGACCGACCATTTTGCGTGATGCCGATGTCTACAGCGGTATCTCCAGCAACAAGTACTCCCAGTTCCGCTCCGAGCAGCAGGAGGCGGCGGCGCAGGAGGGCTACCTCACCTCGCCCAAGCGCCAGGTGCTGCCCGAGTACGGCCAGGGCGTGACCATGTCGCCCGAGGTGCAGAAGCAGCTCCAGCAGACACAGTCAGCCCCGCAGACGAGCGGCGGGTCCCAGCCATTCGTGGGTAACAAGTAATGGCAGCATACCAGCTGGATGGCGTCGACATGCCGGCAGCCCTGCCCGAGCTGCCGTTTGCCTTCGCCCGCAACTTCGGGGTGATCCTGACCGAGCGGCAGGGGGCCCCGGTGCTGCTCTGCCGCCAGGGCGTGACGCCGCAAACCCTGCTGGAAGTGCGGCGGGTGGCGGGCTGCGCCTTCACGGTGGAGCAGATGGACGGCGAGGCCTTCGAAGAGCTGCTGATGGCCCACTACCAGCGCGACTCCTCCGAGGCGCGCCAGCTGATGGAGGATCTCGGCAACGAGATGGACTTCTTCGCGCTGGCCGAAGAGCTGCCCCAGAGTGAAGACCTGCTGGATGCCGACGACGACGCCCCCATCATCCGCCTCATCAACGCCATGCTGAGCGAGGCGATAAAAGAAGAGGCGTCCGACATCCACATCGAGACCTTCGAGCGGGCCCTGGTGATCCGTTTTCGCATCGACGGGGTGCTGCGGGAGATCCTGCGTCCCCATCGCAAGCTCGCCTCCTTGCTGGTGTCGCGCATCAAGGTCATGTCGCGGATGGACATCGCCGAGAAGCGGGTACCGCAGGATGGCCGCATCTCACTGCGCATCGGCGGTCGGGCGGTGGACGTGCGGGTTTCCACCATGCCGTCCAGCTACGGTGAGCGAGTGGTGCTGCGACTCTTGGACAAGAACAACGTGCGGCTCGAGCTCAAGCAGCTCGGCATGACGCTGGCCAACCGCAACATCATCAGCGAACTCATTCGCAAGCCCCACGGCATCATTCTGGTGACGGGTCCGACCGGTTCGGGCAAGTCGACCACCCTCTACGCGGCCCTCTCCGAGATCAACTCGCGGGATCGCAACATCCTGACCGTCGAAGACCCCATCGAATATGACCTCGAAGGGGTGGGCCAGACCCAGGTCAACAGCAAGGTTGACATGACTTTCGCCCGCGGCCTGCGCGCCATTCTGCGCCAGGATCCGGACGTGGTGATGGTGGGGGAGATTCGTGACCTCGAGACCGCCCAGATCGCGGTGCAGGCGTCGCTGACCGGTCACCTGGTGATGTCGACCCTGCACACCAACACCGCCATCGGTGCCATCACCCGGATGCGGGACATGGGCATCGAGCCCTTCCTGCTCTCCTCCTCACTGCTGGCGGTACTGGCCCAGCGGCTGGTGCGCACCCTCTGCCCCGATTGCCGCGCGCCGCGCCCCATCACCGAGCAGGAGCGCATTGCCATGGGCATCGAGCTGGCGCCGGATCAGCAGGTGTGGCGGCCGGTGGGCTGCGAGCAGTGCAACCACACCGGCTATCGCGGCCGGACCGGCATCCACGAGCTGGTGGTGATCGACGAAGCGGTGCGCGAGGCGATCCACAGCGCCAGCGGCGAGCTGGCCATCGAGCGGCTGATCCGGGGTCACACTCCCAGCATTCGCCGCGACGGCATCGACAAGGTACTCAAGGGGCAGACCAGCCTCGAAGAGGTGCTGCGCGTGACCCGGGAAGACTGAGATGGCAGCATTCGAATACAAGGCCCTCGACGGCAAGGGACGCAACAAGAGCGGCGTGCTGGAGGGGGATTCCGCCCGCCAGGTACGCCAGCTGTTGCGCGAGCAGGGGTTGACCCCGCTCGAGGTGAACGAGACCACCGAGAAGGCCAAGCGCGAGGCTAACCGCTTCGTGTTGTTCCGCCGTGGTGCCAGCACCGCCGAGCTTGCGATGATCACCCGCCAGCTGGCTACCCTGGTGGGGGCCGGCCTTACCATCGAAGAGGCGCTCAAGGCCGTCGCCGAGCAGTGCGAGAAGGCTCACCTGCGCAGCATGGTAGCCACGGTGCGCAGCAAGGTGGTGGAGGGCTATTCGCTGGCCGATTCGCTGGCGGCCTTCCCCCATGTGTTCGATCAGCTGTTCCGCTCCATGGTGGCGGCCGGCGAGAAGTCCGGTCACCTGGAGAAGGTGCTCAACCGGCTCGCCGACTACACCGAGCAGCGTCAGCACATGCGCACCAAGCTGCTGCAGGCGATGATCTACCCCATCGTATTGACCTGCGTCGCCATCGGCGTCATCTCCGTCCTGCTCACCGCCGTGGTGCCCAAGGTGGTGGCCCAGTTCGAACACATGGGCCAGCAACTGCCGGCCACCACCCGCTTCCTCATCGGTACCAGCGAGCTGATGCAGCACTACGGCCTCTGGTTCCTGTTGCTGCTGCTGGTGGGCGGCTTTGTCTGGCGCTGGTGGCTGACCGACGACAAGCGTCGCCGTCACTGGCACCAGCTGATCCTGCGCCTGCCGGTGATCGGTCGGGTCAGCCGCGGTCTCAACACCGCCCGCTTCGCACGTACCCTGAGCATCCTCAACGCCAGCGCCGTGCCGCTGCTGGAGGGGATGAAGATCTCCGGCGAAGTGCTCTCCAACGACTTTGCCCGCATGCGCATCGGTGAAGCCACCGAGCGGGTGCGGGAGGGGACCAGCCTGCGCAAGTCGCTGGATGAAACCAAAATTTTTCCGCCCATGATGCTGCACATGATCGCCTCCGGCGAGCAGAGCGGCGAGCTCGACAACATGCTGGAGCGGGCGGCAGACAACCAGGATCGGGAGTTCGAAACCCAGGTGAACATCGCCCTCGGGGTGTTCGAACCCATGCTGGTGGTCTCCATGGCCGGGGTGGTGCTGTTTATCGTGATGTCGATCCTGCAGCCGATCCTGGAGCTCAACAATATGGTGAATTTGTAAGGTTCGGACGTTCGAATACGCTTCGCTATTCGAACCTACCCATCCAATCGAGCGATCGTGGTTTAACAGTTAATCGTTGATGGTTCATGCCATCTCATTTCGTGAGGGAGTAAGTCATGCAAAAGCGTCGTCAATCGGGTTTTACCCTGCTGGAAGTGATGGTGGTCATCGTGATCCTGGGGATCCTGGCCAGCCTGGTGGTGCCCAACCTGATGGGCAACAAGGAGAAGGCGGACCAGCAGAAAGCGGTCTCCGACATAGTGGCGCTGGAAAACGCCCTCGACATGTACAAGCTGGACAACAACCGCTACCCGACCACGGAGCAGGGGCTGGACGCGCTGGTCAACAAACCGACCGCCGCACCTGAGCCGCGCAGCTACCGCGAAGGGGGCTACATCAAGCGCCTGCCGCAGGATCCCTGGGGCAACCCGTACCAGATGCTGAGCCCGGGCCAGTTCGGCAAGATCGACATCTTCTCCATGGGGCTGGATGGCGAAGCCGGTACCGATGACGACATCGGCAACTGGAACCTGAAGGATTTCCAATAAGTGATCCCGCCGCGTCGCGCTCACCGAGTCATGCCGGGGCTGCCTGAATGAAGGTGGCCTCTTCTGCCCGTCGCCAGGCCGGTTTTACTCTGCTGGAGGTGTTGCTGGTCGCCATGTTGATGGGTCGGCTCGAGGCCACTGCCATGCAGTTGAGGCTGGCGCCATGAAACATAGTCGCCAGGCCGGTTTTACTCTGCTGGAAGTGTTGCTGGTCGCCATGTTGATGGGGCTGGTTGCCACTGCCGTCACCCTCAGCATGGGCGGCGCCAGGGGGGATAGAGAGCTCGACAAGCAGGCGCGCCGCTTCATGGCAGTGCTGCAGCAGGCGCAGGAGTATTCGGTGATGGATGGCCGGCTGGTGGGCCTGCGTGTCGAGGACAACAGCTGGCAGTTCATGCAGCGCGCGGCCAAGGATCGCAAGTGGCAGGTGATGAGCGGCGACAAGCTGCTGGATCGGGTCGAGTTGCCAGACAACATGCGGCTGGCCATCGAGCTTGAGGGCTTCAGCTGGCGGACCGACTCCGACGAGAAGTACGAGAAGGGGCGCGACGAGAAGGAGCGCACGCCGCAGGTGTTCATCTTTCCCGGTGGCGAGCTGACCCCCTTCGTGCTGACCCTGACCCAGCAGGACGACGATCTGCGCTATGTGCGCACGGTCAAGGCGGACGAGTTCGGCCGTCTGCGTCTGCTGCAGGACGAGGAGGAAGAGGAATGAACGCCCGCGGCATGACCCTGCTGGAAGTCATGGTGGCGCTGGCGGTGTTTGCCATCGCCGGGCTGGCGGTGATGAAGACCGCCAGCGAGCACCTCTCCGGCCTCAACTATCTGGAACAGAAGACCCTGGCGACCTGGGTGGTGGAGAACCAGCTGGTGCAGCAGAAGCTCGAAGCCAAGTGGCCCGGTGACAGCTGGGTGGAAGGGGACGAGCAGATGGCGGGCCAGACCTGGTACTGGCGCTATCGCGGCGTCGCTACCGCCGACAGCAACTTCAAGGCGCTGGACATGGAAGTGCGTACCGCGCCCAAGGCCGACAGCCCGGTGGCCATGATCCGGACCTATATCAGCCGATGAACCTGCATCAAGGTGTCTCCATAAGCCGGAGCCGGCATCAGCCGACGAACATTCACCAACGAGTCTCCATGCTCCGGAGCCAGCGTCAGGCGGGGTTTACCCTGCTGGAGATGCTGGTGGCCATCGCCATCTTCGCCGGCCTGAGCATGGGCGCCTATCAGGTGCTGCAAGGGGTGCTCACCAGCGACGAGGTGGCCAAGCGCAAGGAGGCGCGTCTCTCCGAGCTGCAACTGGCCTTCTCCGTGCTGGAGCGGGACGTCACCCAGATGGTGCCGCGCAGCGGCCGCATCGACGGTGAGAACAACAAAGTGCTGCTGGCGGCCTCCCGCTTCGGCCAGCAGAGCGACGACTGGGGTATGGCCTTCATGCGCGGCGGCTGGCTCAACCCGGACGGCATGCTGCCGCGCTCCGGCTTGCAGCGGGTTGGCTGGCGGCTCAAGGATCACAAGCTGGAGCGGCTGAGCTACCTCTACCCGGATCCGGTGATCGGCACCGAGCCGCGCATCCAGCCGATGCTGGAGCGGGTGACGGCGCTACGGCTCTACTTCTACGACAAGGGGGCCTGGAAAGAGGAGTGGACCCAGCGCAACGTGCTGCCCTACGGGCTGGCGGTGGAGCTGGATCTGGAAGACTACGGCACCATCCGCCGCCAGTTCCTGATCGGGGCCGGTGGACAGAGGGCAGAGAATGGTAACTGATCGTCATTTTCCCCTGTCCGTCACGGAGGATGACGGCACTATTCGATGTCGCCAGTTCCTGATCGGCGCTGGTGGCCAGAGGGCTGAAAATGGCAGCTGATCGTCGTTTTTCCCGCCCAGGCCGTCAGGGGGGCATGGCCCTGCTGGTGGTGCTGCTCATCCTGTCGGTGATGGTGATCATCGCCAGCAACATGAGCGGTCGCCTGCAGCTGGAGCTGCGTCGCACCGCCAACCTCACCGCCGGTAAGCAGGCCTGGTGGTATGCCATGTCGGCGGAGGCGCTGGTGAGCAAGGTGCTGGCCCAGGATTTCAAGGACGACCCCAACGTGGTCAGCCTGGGGCAGAACTGGGCACGCCAGGATGCGGTCTTCCCGGTGGATGACGGCAAGCTCACCGGCCGGGTGCGGGATCTGCAATCCTGCTTCAACCTCAACAGCCTGAGCGTGCCGTTGAAAGACGGGATCAGCGGCGACGATCTGGAGAAGCAGCCCTATCCGGTCAAGGTGTTCAAGGCGCTGCTCAAGCAGCTTGAGGTGGAAGATTACGAGGCGGTGCAGCTGACCGATGCCATCCGGGACTGGACCGACAAGGATACCGTGCTGGTGTCGAGCTACGGCGCCGAGGATGCCTATTACGAAGGGCTCAACCCCCCTTATCTGACCGCCAACCAGTGGATGCTCGGCACCGACGAGCTGCGGGCGGTGCGCGGGGTGAGCGCCAAACTGTACGCCCGGCTGGCGCCCTATGTGTGCGCCCTGCCCAACGACAAGCTGGTGGTGAACGTCAACACCATCCGGCCGGAGCAGTCGGCCCTGCTGGTGGCGCTCTATCTGGACAAGGTGGGGCTTGACGATGCCAAGCGGGTGCTGACCAGCCGTCCCCAGAAGGGGTGGAAGAACAAGAAGGAGATGACGGACCAGATGCCGGTACAGGTGAGCAACATCCAGGGGCTGGATGCGGCGCTGGACGTCAAGAGCAGCTATTTCGAGGCCAGGCTGATTGCCGAGGTGGGTGACACCCGCGCCCGGCTGGAGAGCGTCTTCGTGCGCGGCAAGGACAACAAGCTGGTGATGCTGCGCCGTCTGAACGGCGGCGCCGAATAACAAGGGAGGCGGGTGACGGCCGTTGGCCGGCCCGCGCCATCCCCCGATTGGACTGCAGCCCATGGCTGCGCGCCCGACCATCCCGAGGGATGCGAGCGGGCATGGCAGGAGAGACATTAGTGAGCGAGAGTCTGGTCATCCGTCTGGGGACCAATGCGCAGCAGCCGGTCGAGTGGCTGGTGTGGTCGGGCGGGGAAGAGGAGGTGATCGCCTCCGGTACCCTGGCCTCGGCCCATGCCCTTGGCGAGCTGCAGGAGCGGGCCGGTGGCCGTCCGGCGGTGGTGCTGGTGCCCGGCAGCGATCTTATCTTCCGGCGGGTGAGCCTGCCGGGCAAATACAGCCGCCAGAGTGCGGCCGCCTTGCCCTATCTGCTGGAGGAGCAAATCGCCTCCGACGTGGATGAGTTGCACCTGGTGGTGCTGGGTCATCAGGGTCACGAGGTGGACCTGATGGCGGTCGACAAGGAGAAGATGCAGACCTGGCTCGGTTGGTTGGAGCAGGCTGGTCTCAAGAGCCGGCAACTGCTGCCGGACGTGCTGGCGCTGCCGCAGGCGAGCGAGGGCTGGTCGGCGCTGCAACTGGGCAAGGAGTGGTTGCTGCGCCAGGGGCCCTGCCAGGGCATCGTCGCCGACGAGCCGCTGCTGGCCATGCTGCTGGCGGCGGAGCCGGCGCCGGTGACCATTCACTGCCATACCCCGCCGCCGGCCATTGCGGCGGCCAGCTGGCAGGCGGCCGATCCCGAGCTGCCCATGCTGCTGCTGGCCCGGGGTGCACTCGCCAGTCAGGCCAACCTGCTGCAGGGGCCCTACCGGCCGCAGACCGAATACTCCCGCTACTGGCAACAGTGGCGCAAGGTGGCGGTGGTGGCCGGGGCGCTGCTGGTGGTGGCGTTCGCCCAGCGCGGCGTGCAGCTCTATCAGCTGGCGGAGCAGGACAAGGCGCTCAAGGCGGAGATCCGGCAGGTCTACACCCGGATCTTCCCGGGGGAGAGCCGCATCGTCAACGTGCGCAGCCAGATGACCCAGCACCTCCAGCAACTGGGGCAGACGCCGCAGGACGGGGTGTTGATGGTGCTGACCGAGCTGGCGCCCACCTTCGCCGAAGTGCCCGGCCTCAAGCCCGAGGTGCTGCGTTTCGACGCGGCTCGCGGCGAGCTCAGGTTGCAGGTGACGGCCCCCGGTTTTGCCGAGATCGAGCGTTTTCGCGAGCTGGCCGGCAAGCGCTTCGACGTGCAACAGGGGGAGGTGCGCAGCACCGAAGGCAAGGTTGAAGGGGCACTGGTGCTGAAGGGTAAATCATCATGATGGACAAACTACAAGGCTGGTGGCGCGGCATCAGCGCCCGCGAGCAGCGGCTGGTGGCGGTGGGCGGCAGCGTGCTGTTGATCGGCTTCTGCTACTGGGTTATCTGGCAGCCCATCGGCAATCGCATCGACGAGCGCGAGCGGCAGGTATTGAGCCAGCAGCAGACCCTCGCCTGGCTGAAAGAGAAGGGTGAAGAGGTGCTGGCGCTGCAGGGTGGCCAGGGCCGCCAGCTCGATACCAGCGGCACCCTGGAAGGGGTGGTCAACCGCACTGCCTTCAACCAGAAGATCAAGATTGCCCGCTTGCAGCCCCAGGGTCAGGAGTTGCAGGTGTGGATCGACACGGTGGCGTTCGATGACCTGCTGATCTGGCTGGCGACCCTGGCAGATCGCCATGGCGTGCAGGTGCAGGTGATCGAGGTGGCCCGCGAGAATCTGGCGCCCGGCCTGGTCAAGGTACGCCGCTTGCAGCTGAGCCGTCCCCAATGAAACAACGCGTCCCGAGCAGGGCCATATGCCTGAGCGGGCGTTTGCAGTCGAGTCGTTTTCTATGAAGCAAAGAGTGCTGATTGCCGTGCTGTTTCTGGCGGCCTATCTGGTTTTCCTGCTGGCCAAGCTGCCGGCGTCTCTGGTGGTGCGCTACCTGCCGCTGCCGCCCCTGGTACAGCTGGAAGGGGTGAGCGGCACCCTCTGGAGCGGCCAGGTTGCCCGCCTGCAATACGCCAGCGAGTCGCTGACCCAGCTGCGCTGGGAGCTCAACGGCTGGTCGCTGCTGCGTTTTGCCCCTGAGGTGTCCCTGCGCTTTGGCGAGCGCA
The DNA here is from genome assembly GCF_049860615.1 of Aeromonas sp. FL131. Taxonomy (NCBI): domain Bacteria; kingdom Pseudomonadati; phylum Pseudomonadota; class Gammaproteobacteria; order Aeromonadales; family Aeromonadaceae; genus Aeromonas; species Aeromonas sp. FL131. Next base: position 3,824,108 of record NZ_CP187595.1, on the reverse strand, counting down.
GCGGCCTCAACGGGCAGGGGGTGGTTGGCTGGAGCGGCGCCGCCTTTGGCCGCGACATCACCCTCAACGTGCCGGCCCCCTGGCTGCTGGCGCGGGTGCCGATGCAGTTGCCCGTGCCGGTGACGGTGGCTGGCCAGCTGCAGCTCAAGCTCGATCAGGTTGCCCAGGGCAACCCCTGGTGCGACAACCTCTACGGCAACCTCTACTGGTACGGGGCCGATGCCGATACCCCGGCCGGCAAGCTGGTGCTGGGGGATCCCGAGATCAAGCTGACCTGCATCGACTCCCGGCTGGTGGCCGAGCTCAAGCAGGGCTCGGAGGCGGTGCAGGTGCAGGGCAAGCTGGAGCTGCAGGCCAATCGCCAGTACCTGTTCCAGGGCACCCTCAAACCCGGGCCCGAGCTGCCGGAGCAGATGAAGCAGGGGCTGCCCTTCCTTGGCCAGCCCGACGGTCAGGGGCGCTTCCCGCTACGCTACCAGGGCCGCATCTGACGGCCTTGCTGTCTGATCTGGCATGCATGAACACCACCCCGCCCCGGCGGGGTGGTGTCGTTATGGGGTGGTGCCGGCCGGCGCCGTGATGAGGTGATTGAGGAAGAAGCGGAACAGCTCGGCCCGCGAGCGCAGGTGCAGCTTGGCGTAGAGGTGCTTGCGGTGATTCTTCACCGTGCCGCTGCCGATGCCGAGCGCACCGGCAATGGCCTCGGTATCCAACCCCTGCAACAGCAATCCCGCCACCTGGCGTTCACGGCGGGTGAGGCTCGCGCCCCCCACGCTGGCGATGGCCTGCTCCACCGTCGCCTTGAGATCGGTGCCACCCGGCAGTACCGGACTCTGTGCCAGCAACGCGGCTCCCTCCCGCCAGTGCTGGCGGCACAGCGAATGTACCAGCGGAAACAGTACCTCCAGCCTGGCCAGCTCGTCACGACTGAGGGTGCTGCGCTTGTCGAGCCGCCCCAGAAACAGCATCAGGGTGAGGCCGCCGCGCACCGGCAGGATCAATCCAACCTCCTCCTGCCAGCCAGTGGCCTGATAGAAGTGGTGGCGATACTCGGGATCTAGCCGCCCCCGCGACACCTGCGCCAGCGTCCAGACCCCGGCCTCCAGACCCTGTTCCAGCGCCTGCATAAAGGGATCCTGACTGAAGTGGCGGGTGAGGTAGCGATCGAACAGCAGCGCCCGCTGGTGGTGCAGGTTGTCATAGAGGTAAACGGGGCGCTGCCCCACCCCGAGCAGCAGGGCACAGTCGAACGCCACCTGCTGCTGGATAAGACGCACCAGTGCCGCCGGAAAGGCGCTGCCGTGCAGGGCATCGACCACCTCGGTCATGCTGCGGGTCCGGGCATCTGTGGCAAGAGTCTGGATCATGGGCGCTGGTTCATGGCGATGGCTTCCGGGTGGCGGGCAGGCTTCCCGCTATGGTTGTGCGATGGTCACACGATAGCCGGATGCTAGCACGAGAGTGGCAAAACTGTCCCCTGGGGGACATATTCGGCGCAGGCCGGAGCGGCGAGGATGTGGGCTTTTCCCCTTGCTATTGGAGAACCCATGATCAACCCCCACCTGCTCGATGAGCTGACCCGACGCGGCCTGGTGGCCCAGAACTCCGACCCGGCGGCGCTGGCCGACCATCTTGCGACCCCGCGCACCGTCTACTGCGGGTTCGATCCCACTGCCGGCAGCCTGCACATCGGCCATCTGGTGCCACTGCTGATGCTGCGCCGCTTCCAGCTGGCGGGTCACACTCCGGTGGCACTGGTGGGCGGTGCCACCGGACTTATCGGCGATCCCAGCTTCAAGGCGACCGAGCGTAACCTCAACAGCGCCGAGACGGTGCAGGGCTGGGTAGCAAGTCTGTCGGCCCAGATAAAAGCGCTGCTGCCAGCGAGCGAAGGGCTGGCGGCGCCGCAACTGGTCAACAACGCCGACTGGATGGGGCAGATGTCCGCCCTCGATTTTCTGCGCGACATCGGCAAGCACTTCTCGGTCAACGCCATGCTGGCCCGCGAATCGGTGCGCCAGCGGCTGGCCCGCCCGGATCAGGGCATCTCGTTCACCGAGTTCTCCTACGCCCTGCTGCAATCCCAAGACTTCGCGGTGCTCAACCAGCGCCTCGGCTGCACCCTGCAGATCGGCGGCAACGACCAGTGGGGCAACATCACCAGCGGCATGGATCTCACCCGCCGCCTCAATCAGGCCCAGGTGTATGGCATGACGCTGCCGCTCATCACCAAGGCTGACGGCACCAAGTTTGGCAAGACCGAAGGCGGCGCTATCTGGCTCGACCCGGCCCTCACCTCTCCCTACGCCTTCTACCAGTTCTGGCTCGGCACGGCGGACGAGGATGTCTACCGCTTCCTGCGCTACTACAGCTTTATGCAGCTGACCGAGCTTGAGGTGCTAGAGGCTGAGGATGCGAAGCGGCAAGGGCGCAAACTGGCCCAGCAGGTGCTGGCCGAGGAGCTGACCGAGCTGGTGCACGGCAAGGGGGCGCTGGCAGCGGCGCAGCGCATCAGCGAACTGCTGTTCAGTGGCGAGGTGGCCCGCCTTGGCGAGAGCGATCTGGCCCAGCTGGCGCAGGATGGCATGCCAAGCTGCCGAATCGAGGGGGAAACCGATCTGGTGACCCTGCTGGTGGAGAGCCGTCTGGCCAACTCGAAGCGGATCGCCCGCGAGCTGCTGGCGGCAGGCGCCATCAGCCTCAACGGCGAGATCCGCCGGGATGAGCAGCTCACCACCGACTATCGGCTGTTCGGCCGCTACCTGCTGCTGCGCCGGGGCAAGAAGCAGTACCGGCTGGTGACGTGGCTGGGGTGAGTCGCCCCTTGATGGACAAGGGCTGCCTGGGCAGCCCTTTTGTTTATCCATCAGTTCGAGAGCCTTGTAGCCCTGTTGGCTTACATGGCCAGCGGCAATAACTCGGCGCAGTCGCGGAAGGGATGGGGGAGGCGGTGTCTGGTTGCCCAGATGCTCCCCTGCATTTCGGCTTACCCGGCCAGCGGCAATAGCTCGGCGTAATCCCGGATCGCCGGGAAGGCGGTGATGTGCTGCTCGGGCTGGCAACTGTCCGGGTTCTGGATGGCGAGCTGATAGCCGATGCCGTAGTCGGCGGCGGCACGCAAGATCCGCTCGCTGTCATCCACGAACAGGGTGCGGGTCGGGTCGAACGCCAGCCGCTCGCCCAGTGCCTGCCAGCAGTGCTGGCTCTCCTTCGACCAGCCCAGCTCGTGGGTGCTCACCATCAGATCGAGGTGGCCGGCCAGCCCCAGCTGCGCATCCTTCACCGACAGGCTGGCGGGGTGGGCATTGGTGAAGAGCACCAGCTGCTTGCCCGCGGCCCGCAGCGCGGCCAGGAAGGGGATGACGTGGGGCCGCCACTGGATCTTGGCCAGGATCTCCTGCTTGAGGGCTCGGATGTCGAGCCCCAGCGTTTCGCTCCAGTAATCCACGCAGTACCAGTTGAGGGTGCCGCTGACGGCCTGGTAGTGCGCCTCGATCTGCACTCTGGCCTCGGCCAGCGGCAGGCCGAGCCGCTCGGCATAGCGCTCGGGTACCAGCTGTTGCCAGAGGTGGTTGTCAAAATGGAGATCGATCAGGGTGCCATCCATATCGAGCAGGACAGTGTCTATCTGGTGCCAGGGCAGTGGGGTCGGCATGGGGCCTCGGTGGTCGGGTCGAAATGGGCGGGCATTATAACGGATTTTTCCCGCCGCTTTCCCACCCTTGCCCCGTGGTGTTCGAGAGGGGAGTCGTTTACTCTTGAAACACGATTTTTTAACGAGCAGCCAGCCCCGATGAGTGACCTCCACCAACGCAAACCCGTCCACCTCAGCGTCGACACCATGGCGCACGACAAGAGCAAGCCGGAGATCCTCAAGGCCGAGATCGTGGCCGAGAGCCGGCTGTTCAAGGTGGAGTCGCTCCACCTCAAGTTTTCCAACGGCGAGGAGCGGGTCTACGAGCGGATGCGCGGCGGCAACCGGGGCGCCGTCATGGTGGTACCGCTGTTCGATGCCCACACCCTGCTGCTGGTGCGCGAGTACGCGGCGGGCACTCACTCCTACGAGCTGGGCTTCCCCAAGGGGCTGATCGACCCGGGCGAAGATGCCTTCGAGGCGGGCAACCGGGAGTTGATGGAGGAGGCGGGCTTCGGCGCCAACAGCCTGACCTTGCTCAAGCAGGTGTCGCTGGCGCCGGGGTACTTCTCCAGCCGGATGGACATCTTGCTGGCGCGGGATCTCTTCCCCGAGCAGCGGGTGGGCGACGAGCCCGAGCCCCTCGAGGTGATCCCCTGGCCGCTGAACCGGATCGACGAATTGCTGGCGCGACCCGACTTCACCGAGTCGCGCAGCATCAGTGCGCTGCTGCTGGCCCAACGCTGGCTGGCGGAGCAGGCAGAGTAGCCCGCAGGGGCAGTTTGAATACAGAGGATAACAAGATGCAGGAGTTGTTGGCCTGGGTGCCGGGGGTCAAGGAGATCGCGCGCGAAGCGGGCAGGATCCTTCACGAAATCTATCACGGCGGTCAGTTCGAGCGTCAGCTGAAGGAGGATGCGACCCCGGTCACCAGTGCCGATCTTGCTGCCGATGCCTACCTCAAACAGGCGCTGTCGGCGCTCACTCCCCATGTTCCCGTGCTGACCGAAGAGGCGGCCGACATCCCCTTCAGCCAGCGCGCCAACTGGCGTCAGTACTGGCTGGTGGATCCCCTCGACGGCACCGGCGAGTTTATCGCCGGCAGCGGTGACTTCGCCACTCTGATCGCCCTGGTGCAGGACAATGTGCCGGTGCTCGGCGTCATCTATGCCCCCGAGTCGAACGTGCTCTACTGGGCGGTGCGCGGTCATGGCGCCTTCAAGGAGGCGAACGGCGAGGTGCATCCCATCAGCGCCATGCACCACGAGCACGATCAACCCGATTCGCTGGTGGTGGCCATCAGCCGTCGCCAGAAGCTGGAGAACCTGACCCGCCGCCTCAACCCGGCCATCAACTACGAGCTGATCCCGCTCGGCTCCAGCTCACTCAAGTCCTGTCTGGTGGCGGAAGGGGCGGCCGACTGCTACGTGCGGCTCGGCCCCACCGGCGAGTGGGACACCGCCGCCGCCCAGTGCATCGTCGAGGCGGCCGGTGGCCGCATCCTCAGCCTGGCGCTGCAGCCGCTGCGCTACAACGAGACGGAGTCGCTGGAGAACCCGGACTTCATCGTGATGGGGGATCCGGATCTCGCCTGGGGCAGCATTCTGGCGCACTGAGCGGGTGAACAGGTCATCATTGACGACAATCAGGCGGCTCCATGGCCGCCTGATTGCATGGTGTGATCCGCTGGTTTTATCGGGGATGAACAGAAATATCCGCTGGCAAAGCGCGGGAATGACAGTGAATCATCACAAGAGAGGGCGACGGAATGGCACGATTTTTCAGGTAATTCTGCAAACGATCATTTGGCCAAAATAAAAAATTGACCAATAGTGAAAATTTGGTTTTAAATTTCGTTAATTTAACGGAATTTAGTTTTACTCATTTATGTGATCCCGATTCCATTCCCAATCTCACTGGCTGAAGCCCGTAATGGTAGTGATATGTTTCAGGGGGGACTTTTGAGAATTAAATCCCGATAAACCACAATTAACTCAGATTAAAACACTAACAAAAAGTGAATTAGTAATGAGTTTATCTGTAGACGTCACCAAGGAGCTGTCCGGTTCCTGCTCCACCACCGTCAGCGCCACCCCCTGGCGCCGCCACGACACCCACTGGGTCATCAGCCTGTTTGGTACCGCCGTCGGCGCCGGCATCCTGTTCCTGCCCATCAACCTGGGTCTGGGCGGGATCTGGCCCCTCATCATCGTCTCCGTGCTGGCCGGCCCCATGACCTTCCTGGCCCACCGTGGGCTGGCGCGCTTCGTGCTTTCCTCATCGCGCCCCCACGCCGACTTCACCGAGGTGGCCCAGGAGCACTTCGGCAAGATGGCCGGCCGCCTCATCTCGGCGCTCTACTTCCTCTCCATCTTCCCGATCCTGCTCATCTACGGGGTCGGGCTGACCAACACGGTGGAGAGCTTCATGATCAATCAGCTCGGCATGGATGCCCCGAACCGGGTGATGCTCTCCGGCCTGCTGGTGTTTGCCATGATCGCCGTGATGCTGGCCGGTGAGAAGGCGATGCTGCGCGCCTTTGCCGTCATGGTCTATCCGCTGGCGGCCATCCTGGCGGCGCTCTCCTGCTATCTGATCCCCCAGTGGCAGTGGCCGCAGCTGGGTAGCCTGGAGGGCGGCAGCTTCCTCAATACCGTCTGGCTGGCGCTGCCGGTCACCGTGTTCGCCTTCAGCCACGCCGCCGCCATCTCGGGCTTTGCCAACGTGCAGCGCCGGGAGTACGGCGAGCAGGCGGAAGCCAAGAGCAGCCTGATCCTGCGCAACACCACCGTCATGCTGGTGGGCTTCGTGCTGTTCTTCGTCTTCTCCTGCGTGCTGAGTCTCTCGCCAGCCCAGCTGGCCGAGGCCAAGGCCCAGAACGTCTCGGTGCTCTCCTATCTCGCCAACATCACCGACAACCCGGTGATCGTGACCCTGGGGCCGCTCATCGCCTTCATCGCCATCAGCTCCTCTTTCCTCGGCCACTTCCTCGGTGCCCGTGAGAGCCTGAAAAGCCTGATCGCCAAGCCCACCGGCCTGTCGCTGGCCAAGGCGGACCGGCTCGGCATCGCCCTGATGTTCTTCTCCATCTGGGGCGCCGCCATCATCAACCCTGGGATCCTGGGACTGATGGAGACCCTCTCCGGCCCGGTGATCGCCATGATCCTGTTCATCATGCCGGTGGTGGCCATCTACAAGGTGGAGGCGCTGGCCCGCTTCCGCCACCGCTGGGCCAACGGCTTCATCCTGCTGACCGGCTCATTGGCGGTGTCGGCGCTGATCTTCAGCCTGCTGAAGTAACGGCGAGCAACCCGCAGCAAAAAAGAGAGGCGACCCCAGGGTCGCCTCTCTTGTATCGGTTCGGTTGCGGCCTCAGCCCAGCTTGGCGCCGTTCTCCACCGCCTGCTCGGGGATGGCGATCACCACGGCGCCGTCCGGCCGGTAGAAACCGGTCAGCAGAAACTCCGACTGGATCGGGCCTATCTGTTTGGGGGGGAAGTTCACCACGGCGACGATCTGGCGGCCCACCAGCTCCTGCGGTTGGTAGAGGTCGGTGATCTGGGCGCTGCTCTTGCGCACCCCGAGCTCGGGGCCGAAATCCGCCCACACCTTGTAGGCCGGGCGGCGCGCCTCGGGGAAGGGCTCGACCCGCACCAGGGTGCCCACCCTGAGCTCCACCATCTCGAAATCCTGCCAGCTTATGGTCTGCATCTTGGCTCCTCGTTGCCCATACCTTGCATGAGCCTCAGCATGCCTCGAAACGACCTGCGCCGTCTTCGGCAAACGGCCGCCCGGTTACGGCAAGCGGCCGTTTTGTTGGCGCCAGAGGGAAGGGGTCAGTCCGGTTTCGGCCAGGAAGCGCTCGGCGAAGGCCCCCTGATTCTGGTAACCGCAGCGGCTGGCTATTTCGCCGACGGGCAGAGCGGTGTGGGCGAGCAGGGTACGCGCCAGCGCCATGCGTCGCGTCCGGATGTAGTGGGAGACGCTCATCCCCACCTGCTGCTGGAAGGCGTGCTTGAACTGGCTCTGGCCGAGGCAGGCGATGGCGGCCAGCTGCTCGTTGCTGAGGGGCTCGGCGAGATGTGCCTCGATATGGCGCTGCACCTTGCCGATGCGCGGGGCGAGGCGGGCACGGCCGCGCGAGCCTGCCTGCTGCGCCTCTGCCAGCAGACCCAGCCACACCTGCTCCATGCCGGCCACATGGCGCCCCTCGGCCACCATGCGGTGCAGGAAGGCGAGGTAGTGGCGCTGGGCCTGGTCCAGCTCGATGAAGGGGCGCTCGCCCAGCTCGCCGGGCAGCCAGTGACTCTCCTGCACCAGAAACGAGAGCGCCGGATCGGCGGCGTAGTCGTGCCGCTCACCGGGGGCGATGATGCAGGCAAAGCCGGGCGCGAGCCGCCGCCCCTGGCCTTGTACCTCGATCTCGATGGGACCCTCGAGGGGGATCACCAGCTGGGCATGGTCGTGGCTGTGGCTGCAGACGTCGCTCTGGTAGCGACGCAGGCTGAAAGGGGCGGATAGCGATGACGCGGCCTGGGGCCGCGTCATCGAAGGGGGTTTGCTGTTTGGCATCTGCTGCAGGATTACTCGGCGTCGAAATCTTCGATCTCTTTGCCCAGAGCTTCCATGATGGCACGCGCCTCGGCGGGGACGCTGTCCGGATGATCCTTGCGCAGATCTTCGTCGCAGGGCAGCGGCTGACCGGTGAAGGCGTGCAGGAAGGCTTCGCAGAGCAGCTCGCTGTTGGTCGCATGACGCAGGTTGTTCACCTGACGGCGGGTGCGTTCATCGGTCAACACCTTCAGCACCTTGAGCGGGATCGAGACGGTAATCTTCTTGACCTGTTCGCTCTTTTTACCGTGTTCCGCGTAGGGGCTGACGTAGTCGCCGTTCCACTCTGTACCCATGATCCACCTGTTCTCATTTAGCCGTGAGCGCGGATTTTAACCCTTAAGGAATTTAATGGCAATCCAACAGCAAAGCCATTTAGACGTCTAGAAGTGTTGACGGCCTTTTTAAGCTGGCGTAGTGTGGTTCACCATGAGCCTGCAATGGCGGGATGGCGCGTGGCAGAAACAGCATGCCAGCGTGTGAAGAGACATCAAGGAGAGTGACATGACCCACAAGGCCACCCAAGCAGTGCGCACCGGGATTGAGACTGACCAGCAACACGGTGCCGTGGTGCCGCCCATCTACCTCTCCAGTAACTACACCTTTGCCGACTTTGGCGAGCCCCGTCAATACGATTATGCCCGCTCCGGCAACCCGACCCGCACCAATCTGGCGGACGCCCTGGCGGCGCTGGAAGGGGGGGCCGGCGCCGTGGTGACCGGCACCGGCATGGGGGCCGTCCATCTGGTCACCACCGCCCTGCTCAAGGCGGGGGATCTGCTGATCGCTCCCCACGACTGCTATGGCGGCACCTGGCGCCTGTTCGAGTACCTGGCGGCCAAGGGCCACTACCGGGTGCAGTTCGTCGATCAGGGGGATGCGGCGGCACTGGCCGAAGCGCTGGCCCAGCAGCCGGCGCTGGTGTGGGTGGAGACCCCCTCCAACCCGCTGCTGCGGGTGGTGGACATTGCCGCCATCGCCGAGGCGTCCCACGCGGCGGGAGCCAAGGTGGCGGTGGACAACACCTTCCTCTCGCCGCTGCTGCAACAGCCGCTGGCGCTGGGGGCGGACCTGGTGGTGCACTCCACCACCAAGTACATCAACGGCCACTCCGATGTGGTGGGCGGGGTGGCGATCGCCAAGGAATCCGAGCTGGCCGACTCCCTGGTGTGGTGGGCCAACTGTCTGGGACTCACCTCCGGGGCGTTCGACTCCTACCTCACCCTGCGCGGCCTGCGCACCCTGGCTCCCAGATTGCGCGCCCATCAGGAGAACACCGACCGCATCCTCGCCTTCCTGCAGCAGCAACCGCTGGTCAAGCGCATCTATCACCCCAGCCTGCCGAGCCATCCGGGCCACGATATTGCGCGCCGTCAACAGTCCGGCTTCGGCGCCATGCTAAGTTTTGAGCTCGATTGCAATGAGGCGGGCATTCGCGCCTTCCTGGCGGCCCTCACCCTCTTCTCGGTGGCCGAATCCCTTGGCGGGGTGGAGAGTCTGGTGGCCCATCCGGCCAGCATGACCCACAGGGCCATGACCCCGGCCGCCCAGCAGGCGGCAGGCATCAGCAGCCAGCTGCTGCGTCTGTCGGTCGGTATCGAGCACGGTGAGGATCTGGTGGCCGATCTGGCCGCGGCGTTTGCACAGGCACAGCAGGTGGCGAAGTAATGGAACAGCAGCAACAAGGAGAGATCGCGGTGGCAACAGAAGCAGGCTTGAAGCGACGTCACGTCCACAAATTCGGTGGCAGCAGTCTGGCGGATCCGGTCTGTTATCGCCGGGTCGCCAGCATTCTCGAACAGCAAGCCGAGCAGCAGGGGGGCGGGCGAGAGCTGGTGGTGGTCTCCGCCGCCGGCAAGACCACCAACCGGCTGATCCAGCTGGTGGAGCTGGCCGAAGCAGGCGATGAAGCCGCCGGCGAGGCCATCTCGGCCCTGCAGGCCTATCAGCAGAGCCTGATCGACGGCCTGCTGGAAGGGGAGCTTCAGCTCGAGCTGAGCCAGCAGCTGGCCGACGACATGCAGCTGATCGCCAAGACCCTGGAGGGGCAGTTTGACCGCTTCGAGCGCAACGGCCTGCTCGCCTTTGGCGAGGTGTGGTCGGCGCGCCTGTTGGCGGCCTTGCTCACCAGTCGCGGCGACAAGGCCATCTGGCTCGATGCCCGCAGCTTCCTGCGCGCCGAGGATGGTGCCCTGGTCAAGGTGGATACCGCGCTGTCCAGCGAACTGCTCAAGGCGCGGCTGGCGGAACACGCCGGGCGCATCGTGGTGACCGGCTTTATCGCCGCCGACATGGAGGGACGCTCCCTGCTGCTCGGTCGCAACGGCTCCGACTACAGCGCCAGCCTGTTGGCCCTGCTGGCGGACGGCGAATCCACCACCATCTGGAGCGACGTGGCCGGGGTCTACAGCGCCGACCCGCGTCGGGTGAAGGAGGCGCGTCTGCTGGAGCGCCTGAGCCTCGCCGAAGCCAACGAGCTGGCCCGCCTCGGCTCCTCGGTATTGCACTCGCGCACCCTGCAGCCGGTGGCCGACAGCCGCCAGCGGCTCACCCTGCGCTGCAGCTACAACCCGGACGAGGGTTGCACCCACATCCTGCGCCGTGCACCCCGCTCCGGCGGCGCCCGCATCGTCTCCTCGGTGGATCAGATCGCTCTCATCGAGCTGAAGGTACTGCCGCAGACAAACTATGAGCAGACGGTGGCCACCATCGAGGCCCATCTGGCCCGCCATCGCCTCAACCCGCTTACCCTGCAGCGCCAGCCAGATCGCCGGATCCTGCGCCTCGCCTACACCCTCGAGGTGGCGCAAGGGGCGTTCGAGCTGCTGCGCGACTTCCAGCTGCAGGGCAGCTTCACCGGTCTTATCCAGCGCGAAGGCTACAGCCTGGTGGCGCTGGTGGGGGCCGGCGTCACCGACAACGCCGAGCAGTGTCACCGTTTCTACCAGCTGCTGGCGGATCAGCCGCTGGAGTTCGTGCAGGTGGCCAAAGATGGCCTGAGCCTGGTGGCCGTGCTGCGCCAGGTGGTGCTGGAGCCGCTGCTGATCGCCCTGCACAGCGCCCTGTTCAGCCGCCCGAACCGGGTCGGGCTGGTGGTGTTCGGCAAGGGCAATATCGGCGGCCACTGGCTGAATCTCTATGCCCGCGAAAAGGCGCGGCTCGAGCATGAACTGAACCTGGCGCTCACCCTCTACGGGGTGTTCAGCTCGGAAGGGGGCCTGCTCGATGAAGAGGGGCTGGATCCGCTCAAGGTGCAGGACAACTTCAATCCCAAGCCGCTGATCTGGCCCGAGCTGCTGGCCCAGCTGGAGCAGCACGGATTCGATACCCTGATTGCGCTGGACATGACCGCCAGCGAGACGGTGAGCCGCTACTACCCGGACTTTGCCCAGCTCGGCATTCACATCATCGCCGCCAACAAATTTGCCGGCGCCGCCGACAGCGAGTTCTACCAGCGCATCAAGCAGACCTGCCGCGACCATCAGGTGCAGTGGCGCTACAACGCCACTGTCGGTGCCGGGCTGCCTATCCAGTCCAGCATCCAGATGCTGCGCCAGAGCGGCGATCGCATTCAGGGGGTTTCCGGCATCTTCTCCGGCACCCTCTCCTGGCTGTTCCAGCAGTATGACGGCAGCCGCCCCTTCTCCGAGCTGGTGGACGAGGCGTGGCAGCACGGCCTGACCGAGCCGGATCCCCGCGAGGATCTCTCCGGCCAGGATGTGCGCCGCAAGCTGCTCATTCTGGCGCGGGAGGCGGGCTTCGAGCTCGACTCCGCCGATATCGAGCTGGAGAACCTGGTGCCTGTCTCCCTGCGCAAGGTGAGCACGGATCAGTTCATGGACAGGCTGAAAGAGCTGGATGACCCGATCCAGACCGCTTTCGAGGGGGCGCGCCGGGTCGGCAAGGTGCTGCGCTACGTCGCTCGCTTCGAGCACGACGGCAAGGCGCGAGTGGGGCTGGAGGCGCTGGAGCCCCACCACCCGTTTGCCAACCTGCTGCCGTGCGACAATATCTTCGCCATCGAGAGCGACAGCTATCGCACCAACCCGCTGGTGATTCAGGGGCCGGGCGCCGGCCGGGAAGTGACGGCCGCCGCCATCCAGTACGACCTCTGGCAGATCTGTGCCAGCCTGTAACAGCAAACAAACCATTCAGTCAAAGAGGCGCCAGTGGCGCCTCTTTTTATTGTTTAGCGGCAGGTTTTTAGGTCTGCCGGCTGATTTCCCTATCCCGTAAGCGGCCCGTTTTTTAGCTTCTTCAACAGGTTGCAGGCAAGAGTCAGGTAATAACCGGACTTGCACAGGTAGCATGAACGAGCACGGTATTGGTTCCCCCTCTTATTCGCTGAGGCGAGCCCGCTTGTCCAGGCGGTGGCTTCGCGCCCAGCACGGCGACACCGTGTCATCCCCCTTCCTCTCAAGCGGGCAATTGCCCTGACGGCCAATCGCCCCTGCGAATTCGAGGCAACACCTGACGATCAAGGTTCCTGCGGGTCCTGTAGATATGACAAAGGGCGCCGAGGCGCCCTTTGTCATTGAGAGGAGCTTGATAGCCCCGACTATCAACCCGTGTTACGCATACCGGCTGCGATGCCGGCGATGGTGACCATCAGCGCCTGATCCAGCTCGGGATGCAGGGTCTCCGGGTGGTTGCGCGAGCGGCCCAGCAGTTCGACCTGCAGTACGTTGAGCGGGTCTGTGTAGGGGTTGCGCAGCTTGATGGACTCCTTGATCCAGGGCTGGTCGTCGAGCAAGTCGCCCTGCGGGCGCAGCTCCAGCACCACCTGGATGGAGTCGGCAAGCTCCTGACGCAGCTGTTTGCCCAGGCCCCACAGCTCCTTGGGCACCAGCCGGGTGTCGTAGTATTCAGCCAGCCAGACGTCCGCCTTGAGGAACACCATCTCCAGCATCTCGAGGCGGGTGCGGAAGAAGGGCCACTGACGGCTCATCTCTTCCAGCACGCCTTTCTGACCGTCGGCGATGGCTTGCTGCAGCCCCTTGTGGGCACCGAGCCAGGCCGGCAGCATCAGCCGGTTCTGGGTCCAGGCGAAGATCCAGGGGATGGCGCGCAGGCTCTCGACCCCGCCGTTGGGCTTGCGCTTGGAGGGGCGCGAGCCGAGCGGCAGCTTGCCGAGCTCCATCTCGGGGGTGGCGGCGCGGAAGTAGGGCACGAAGTCCGGATGACCGCGCACGATACTGCGGTAGTGATCGCAGGAGACAGACGCCAGCTGCTCCATCACGGCGCGCCAGCACTCCTTGGGCTTGGGCGGTGGCAGCAGGTTCCCCTCCAGCACGGCGCTGGTGTAGAGGTTGAGGCTCTGGATGGCCACCTTCGGCAGGCCGAACTTGAAGCGGATCATCTCGCCCTGTTCGGTCACCCGCAGGCCACCGCGCAGGGATCCTGGCGGTTGCGACAGGATCGCCTGATGGGCAGGGGCGCCACCGCGGCCGACGGTACCGCCACGGCCATGGAACAGGGTGAGGCGCAGGTTGTTGGCCTCGGCCAGCGCCACCAGGGATTCCATGGCGGCGTACTGGGCCCAGCCGGCGGCCATCATGCCCGCGTCCTTGGCGGAGTCAGAGTAGCCGATCATCACGTACTGACGGCCCTGGATGTAGCCGCGATACCAGTCCACCGACAGCAGGCGCTCCATCACGGCGGTACCCGCCATCAGGTCTTCCTGGGTCTCGAACAGCGGGGCGACCGGCATGCGGAACTTGCAGCCGGCCTCTTTGAGCAACAGCTGCACCGCCAGCACGTCGGACGGTGCGCCGGCCATGGAGATGATGTAGATGCCGAACGCATCGGGATCGTGCTGGGCGATGACCTTGCAGGTGTCCAGGGTCTCGCGGGTCTCGTCGCTCGGCTCCCAGTCGGTCGGGATGAGCGGGCGGCGGGAGTTGAGTTCGTTGAGCAGGAAGGCTTGCTTGTCGTCCTCGCTCCATTCGGCGTAGTCACCCATGCCGAGGTAGCGGGTCAGCTCGGAGAAGACCTGGCCGTGGCGCTCGCCATCCTGACGGATGTCCAGCTTGACCAGGTGGATACCGAAGCAGGCCAGCTTGCGCAGCACGTCCAGCAGCATGCCATCGGCGATGTTGCCCATGCCGCAGGCGTGCAGGGAGTGGTAGCAGAGCTCCAGCGGCTCGCGCAGCTGGGCGGTGGTCTTGACCAGATCCCGGCTCTCGCTCGCCTGGCCCTGCACCTTGGCGGTGAGGAACTCCTGGGTTTCGCGCAGCTGTTCGCGCAGCTCGCGTACCAGGGCGCGGTAAGGCTCGGGGTGATCGCCGACCCGCTCGCGCACGGCGTCGGTGCAGTCGGACATGGAGAGCTCGGAGGTGAGCTCCTTGATGTCCTTGTAGAACAGGCTCACCGCCATCCAGCGGCCCAGCTCCAGCACTTCGGCGGTCACCTTGGCGGTGACGAAGGGATTGCCGTCGCGGTCACCGCCCATCCAGGAGGTGAACTTGACCGGCGCGGCATCCAGCGGCAGCCGCACACCCAGGTGGTGTTGCAGCCGCTCGTCCAGATTGCGCATGAATTCGGGGATGGCCGGCCACAGGCTGTTTTCCACCACGGCGAAGCCCCACTTGGCCTCGTCCACCGGGGTCGGGCGCTGTTCGCGGATCTCGTTGGTGTGCCAGGCCTGGTTGACCAGCTGTTCGATGCGATTGAGGATCTTGTCCCGCTCGCGGGGCAGCAGATCGGACAGCTCCAGCGCCTCGAGGCAGTCGTTGAGCTGTACGTGCTTGTGGATCAGGGTGCGACGGGTCACCTCGGTGGGGTGAGCGGTCAGCACCAGATCGATGTCCAGCTCGCGCACGGCCTGGATGATGGCCTCCTGCGACAGGTTGGAGGCTTTCAGCTTGTCGAACATCTGCTCGAGCGGATCCGGGGTGCAGACCTGCTCTTCGCAGCGACGGGAGATGGTGTGGAACTGTTCGGCCACGTTGGCCAGGTTGAGAAACTGGCTGAAGGCGCGGGCCACCGGCAGCAGCTCGTCATCGCTCAGGTTGCGCAGGGTATCGAGCAGACGTTCCCGGTCTGTCTCATTGCCTTTGCGGGAGGATTTGGCCAGCTGGCGAATGGTTTCGATCTTGTCGAGGAAGGCCTGTCCCTGATGATCCTTGATGGACTTGCCCAGCAGTTGACCCAGCATGCCTACGTTGGCGCGTAGTGCGGCGTACTTTTCGTTCATTCCACATCCTTATCTTGTTGGTGCCTGACACCCATCCGGGGTGAGAGACGACCTCACTTATTGTTGTGCGATTACAACATATGCTCCGTCATCTTAGGGTGACAATCTACCCAGATTGTCTGCGCAAGGTCAAATAACAGGCCGATTCAGAACATGTATTTCCATCACCAGTCCCGAGGTGCGATGTCATGTAACTTACTTACATTCCCGTCAATTCAGAGACAGAAACGGCGGATCAGGTGCTGCAATACGCGGGTGGTCGGTTTGACGAACGACAGATCCAGATATTCGTCCGGCTGGTGGGCCTGGGCGATGTGGCCGGGGCCCAGCACTATGGTTTCACAACCGAGCTGCTGGATGAAGGGGGCCTCGGTGCAATAGTTCACGGATTCGGCGGCCCGGCCGCTTGCCCGCTCGGCCTCGCGCACCAGCTCGGAGTCATCGGCGCAGGCGTAGGCGGGGATCGGCTCGTGCAGGTGCTGCAGGTGCAGGCAGCCTGGCTGGTGGATCTCGATGGGGGAGAGCGCCTCTTTGAGCATGCCCATCAGCTCGTCGGGGCCCACCTGCGGGGTGGGGCGCATGTCGATGTGCAGTTCGCAGCAACCGCAGATGCGGTTCGGGCTGTCACCCCCCTGGATGTAGCCGAGGTTCAGGGTCGGCTGCGGCACGGCGAATCTGTGGTCGGCGTACTTCTCCTTCAGGCTGTGCTGCAGCTTGAGCACCTGGCCCATGGCCTGGTGCATGATCTCCAGCGCGTTGACGCCGTTGGCGGGATCCGAGCTGTGACCGCTCTTGCCGGTAATGCGGATGGCTTCCGACATGTGCCCCTTGTGGGCCACCACCGGTACCAGCCCGGTCGGCTCGCCGATCACCGCGTAGTCGGGTTTTAGTTCGGCTGCGGCAGCGATGGCGCGGGCCCCCGCCATGGTGGTCTCTTCATCGGCGGTAGCCAGAATGCGCAGCGGCTTGTTGAGCGTCTTGAGATCGATCTCCTTGAGCGCCTCGACGATAAAGGCGAAGAAGCCCTTCATATCGATGGTACCGAGGCCATAGAGGCGGTTGCCCTCTTCGGTCACCTTGAAGGGATCCTTGCGCCAGGCGCCCTCGTCGAACGGCACCGTATCGGTGTGGCCCGCCAGCAGCAGCCCCCCTTCGCCGTGACCTATCGTCGCCACCAGATTGAACTTGCCCGGCAGATCGGGCAGGGCGGTCACCTCGCACTGAAAACCGAGCTGACCGAACCAGTCGGCCAGCAGCCGGATCACCGCCTCATTGCTCTGATCCCAGCGGGGATCCGTGCTGCTGATGGACGGAATCGCAATAATATTCTTGTAGAGTGAAAAAAAATCCAGATTGGCCACCTGCTCCTCCTTGCTTCCCCGGAATGTTTCTGTTAGAAAATACAAATGCAAAGTGAGTGCATGAATATTCTGTAAGTTTGCCTGAATACGTGGCTCATCGACAAGGCTTCTAGTTGTAAGGGAAAGTTAATGTTCTGTCACCTGATCTATAACCGACGACACACACCCGCCTGAATTGCCCCTCCGCACTTGTGCATGGGGCATCGAACCCCCTTGTGCACCGCAGCACCATGCTGTGAATCTCGAACTCTGACTTGGAATACTCAACATGCTTAACACCGTTATCGTCGGTGCCAGTGGCTACGCGGGAGCCGAGCTGGCCGCCCTGGTCCAGAACCATCCACAACTCAAGTTGTTCGGCCTCTATGTTTCCGCCGGCAGCCAAGACGCCCACAAGCGTTTCTCTTCTCTGCATCCCCAGTGGGTCGGCGCGCTGGATCAGCCGCTGCTGCCGCTGGACGAAGATGGCATGACCCGGATCCTGACCCAGGCCGATCTGGTGCTGCTGGCCACCGCCCACGAGGTGAGCGCCGAGCTTGCACCCAAGTTCCTGGCCAAGGGGCTGCCGGTGTTCGATCTCTCCGGCGCCTTCCGGGTCAAGGATCAGAACTTTTACGACAGCTTCTACGGCTTTACCCACGAGAGCGAACAGTGGCTGGATCAGGCCGCCTACGGCCTGGCGGAGTGGAATGCCGAAGCGGTCAAGGCGGCCCAGCTGATTGCCGTGCCTGGTTGCTACCCGACCGCCTCCCTTTGCGCCCTCAAGCCGTTGCAGCAAGCCGGACTGATTGCCAAGGGGTGGCAGCCCATCATCAACGCCGTCTCCGGGGTCTCCGGGGCAGGTCGCAAAGCGGCCATCAACACCAGCTTCTGCGAGGTGAGCCTCAACCCCTACGGCACCTTCAATCACAGACATCAGCCGGAGATCAGCCACCACCTCGGCAAGGAGGTGCTGTTCCAGCCTCACCTTGGCAACTATGTGCGCGGCATTCTGGCCACCATCTATGTGCAACTGGCGGACGGCGTGACACAGACCCAGGTGGATCAGGCCTACCTCAAGGCCTACGAGGGCAAGCCGCTGGTGCGCCTCACCGGCCAGATGCCCTCCATCCGTGGTGTTGCGGGCACCCCGTACTGCGACCTCGCCTGGCAACAGCAGGGCAACATGCTGGTGGTGGTCTCCGCCATCGACAACCTGCTCAAGGGCGCCGCCTCCCAGGCCATGCAGTGCATAAATATCAAATTTGGATTTGAACCGGCCACCGGCCTGATTTAAGGACTCAAGGAAGGATCGCAACGATGGACAAGCAGACTCTGGTAATCAAGTTGGGTGGCGCACTGATCGAAAACGACGAGGCGCTGACCGCCCTGTTCGCCACCCTCAAGACCTTTCTGGACGAGCAGCACAGACCCCTGGTGCTGGTGCACGGCGGCGGCTGCCTGGTGGATGACCTGCTCAAGGGGCTGGGTCTCACCTCCACCAAGAAGAACGGTCTGCGGGTGACCCCGTTCGAGCAGATCCCCTTCATCGCCGGCGCGCTGGCCGGTACCGCCAACAAGATGATGATGGCCAAGGCCATCGCCACCGACATCCCGGCGGTGGGGCTCTGCCTGGCGGACGGCGGTCTGTGCCAGGTGACCCAGCTCGACCCGGCGCTCGGCGCCGTGGGTGACTGCCAGCCGGGCAACCCGGCGCTGGTGGCGGGGATCCTCGCTCAGGGCTTCCTGCCGGTGGTGAGCTCCATCGGCATCACGGCCCAGGGGCAGCTGATGAACGTCAACGCGGATCAGGCGGCCACCGCCATTGCCGAGGCGCTGGGCGCCGATTTGGTGATGCTCTCCGACGTGAGCGGCATCCTGGATGGCAAGGGCAAGCTGGTGCCCCAGCTCGACAAGGTGACCGCGCTGGATCTGATGGAGAAGGGGGTGATCAGCGACGGCATGGCGGTCAAGGTGAAAGCCGCCCTGCATGCCGCCGAGACCCTGGGCAAACCGGTCTGTGTCGCCAGCTGGCGCTACCCGGATCAGCTGCTCAAGCTGCTGGCTGGCGGCGCCGTCGGTACTATCGTCACGAGTGCCGTCGGCACTGGGGTCCCCCTCTGATCTCCACCGGAACAAGGAACATCCGATGCAACATCTTCTGAAAGACAGTGATCTGAACAAAGCCCAGATTGAAGCGCTGATCGCCCTGGGCAAAGCGGTCAAGGCCGACCCAAAGAAGTACGGCCAGGCGCTGGCCGGCAAGAGCGTGGTGACTCTGTTCGAGAAGCCCTCCCTGCGCACCCGGGTCACCTTCGACATTGGCATCGCCAAACTGGGCGGCCACAGCGTCTATCTGGATCAGCAGAACGGCGCGCTGGGCAAGCGGGAATCGGTGAAGGATTTCGCCGCCAACCTGTCGCGCTGGTGTGATGCCATCGTCGCCCGGGTGTTCGATCACCAGACCCTGGTCGAGCTGGCGGAGCACGGCACAGTGCCGGTGGTGAACAGCCTGTGCAACCTCTACCACCCCTGTCAGGGGCTGGCGGACTTTATGACCATTGCCGAGCACTATGACGACCTGTCGAAGGTGAAGCTGGCCTACCTCGGTGATGGCAACAACGTCAGCCACTCTCTGCTGCTGCTGGGAGCGACCCTGGGTACCGACGTGACCCTGGTCTGCCCGAAAGGCCACGGCCCGGATACCCAGATCTTCCTGCAGGCCCAGGCGCTGGCAGCCCAGTCCGGTGCGACCATCCACATCAGCGACGACGTGGCGGCCATCGAAGGGTTTGACGTGGCCTACACGGATACCTGGGTCTCCATGGGTGACAACACGCCAATGGAGCAGGTAAAAGATATCTTTATGCCTTATCAGATCAACCAGGCCCTGCTCGACCGTACCGGAATCCAGCATGTGCTGCACTGCCAGCCGGCGCACCGGGAGCTGGAGATCACCTCTCAGGTCATGGACGGGCCTGGCTCCCTCATCATGGACGAGGCAGAAAACCGGATGCATATCCAGAACGCCGTACTGCTGACCCTGCTTGGGCACAAATAACGGCAACCGACCCCAAATAACACCCTTTTATCGAATCATCATGGAGAGAAGTAAATGAGCGGAATCAACAAGATCGTACTGGCTTACTCGGGCGGACTGGATACCTCGGCCATCATTCCCTGGCTGAAGGAAAACTATGATGCGGAGATCATCGCCTTCGTCGCCGACGTCGGTCAGGAGCGTGACGATCTGGAAGGGATCGAGCAAAAAGCCATCGCCTCCGGTGCCACCAAGTGCATCGTCAAGGATCTGCGGGAAGAGTTCGTCAAAGAGTACGTCTACCCGACCCTGAAGACCGGCGCCGTCTATGAGGGCACCTATCTGCTGGGGACCTCCATGGCCCGTCCGGTGATCGCCAAGGCCATGGTCGAGGCCGCGCTGGCGGAAGGGGCCGATGCCATCTCCCACGGTTGCACCGGCAAGGGCAACGATCAGGTGCGTTTCGAAGGTGCGGTCGCCGCGCTGGCGCCCCAGCTGAAAGTGATCGCCCCCTGGCGTCTGTGGGACATGCGCTCCCGGGAGGATCTGCTGGCCTACCTGGAGACCCGCAACATCCCCTGCAAGGCGACCCTGAAGAAGATCTACAGCCGCGATGCCAACGCCTGGCACATCTCCACCGAGGGTGGCGAGCTGGAGAGCACCTGGAACGAGCCGTCCGAAGCGGTCTGGCAGTGGACCGTGCCCGCCGAGCAGGCACCGGATCAGCCGGAGTACGTCAAGCTGACCGTGGCCCAGGGTGAAGTGGTGGCCGTTGACGACCAGCCGCTCAGCCCGCACCAGATCCTGATGACCCTGAACGAGCGTGCCGGCAAGCACGGCGTAGGCCGCATCGACATCACCGAAAACCGGATGGTGGGCATGAAGTCCCGCGGCTGCTACGAGACCCCGGGTGGTACCGTGATGGTCGCCGCGCTGCGCGCAGTGGAAGAGCTGGTACTGGATCGCCCGACCCGCGCCTGGCGGGAAAAGCTGGGGGCCGAGTTCTCCCACCTGGTCTATGACGGTCGCTGGTTCACCCCGCTGTGCAAGGCCATCGTCGCCTCCGCCAATGCCATTGCCGAAGATCTCGACGGTGAAGTGGTGCTGAAGATGTACAAGGGTCAGGTCACCGCGGTGCAGAAGAAGTCGCCGAACAGCCTCTACTCCGAAGACTTCGCCACTTTCGGCGCCGACGAAGTGTACGACCAGAGCCATGCCGAAGGCTTCATCCGTCTCTACACCCTGGCCAGCCGGATCCGCGCCATGAAGGAGCAGCACCAGGCCATCGGTGGCGATCACACCCACGGCTAAGCAAGCGCGATAACCCGTTGATTCCGTTGAGGGGGCATGGCCCCCTCTTCTGTAGGTTGAGGGCATGGCTCCTGAGCCATCATCGGCGGTGTGACAAGAGCGGCAGCGCCCCGGCCGCTTCTGTGAGATAACAGGGGAGGTTTTCGAATTATTTGGTGTGCTTTGCCCCCTTCTCCCCTTGCGGGAGAAGGGTTGGGGATGAGGGGGAGGTCATTGGCCATTCCCCTCACCCTAGCCCTCTCCCAGAGGGAGAGGGGACCGGTTCGTAGTTGCTGGATGTGACGTGTTTAACGGCAACAGCGTCGCTCACTACCGCACTGTTATGCAGAAAAATACAGGGCAAGATTTTTGCGCGCAGGCCAAGGGGCTGCGCCAGTACGGCAGGCACAAAGCGCCGCCGACAACGCATTCAAGGAGAGCAGTATGGCACTTTGGGGTGGACGCTTCCGTCAGGGAGCCGATAGCCGGTTCAAGCAGTTCAACGATTCGCTGCGGTTCGATTACCGGCTGGCAGAGCAGGATATTCAGGGCTCCATGGCCTGGGCCAAAGCGCTGGTCAAGGTGGGCGTGTTGACCGAGGGTGAACAGGCCAAGTTACAGCAGGCGATGGAAGTGCTGCTCGCCTCGGTGCAGCAGGATCCCCAGCAGATCCTCAGCTCGGACGCCGAAGATATCCACTCCTGGGTCGAGAGCCAGCTCATCGCCGCCGTCGGCGACCTTGGCAAAAAGCTGCACACCGGCCGCTCGCGCAACGATCAGGTCGCCACCGACCTGAAACTCTGGTGCAAGGCCCAGGGCGAGCTGCTGCTTGGCTCCATCACCGCCCTGCAACAAGGGCTGGTCGCCTCCGCTCGCGCCAATCAGGCCGCTGTGCTGCCGGGTTACACCCACCTGCAGCGGGCCCAACCGGTCACCTACGCCCACTGGGCGCTGGCCTATGTGGAGATGCTGGAGCGGGACTACTCCCGCCTGCAGGATGCCCTCAAGCGCCTCGACACCAGCCCGCTCGGCTGTGGCGCACTGGCGGGCACCGCCTACGCCATCGACCGCGAAGCCCTGGCGCTCGACATGGGCTTTGCCGGCGCCACCCGCAACAGCCTGGATTCGGTCTCCGACCGGGATCACGTGGTGGAGCTGATGCACGTGGCATCCCTCTCCATGACCCACCTGTCGCGCTTTGCCGAAGATCTTATCTTCTACAACACTGGCGAGGCGGGCTTTGTCGAGCTGTCCGATGCGGTCACCTCAGGTTCGTCGCTGATGCCGCAGAAGAAGAACCCGGATGCGCTGGAGCTGATCCGCGGCAAGACCGGTCGGGTGGTCGGCGCCCAGATGGGCATGCTGATGAGCCTGAAGGCGCTGCCGCTGGCCTACAACAAGGACATGCAGGAAGACAAAGAGGGGCTGTTCGATGCCCTCGACACCTGGCACGACTGCCTCGACATGGCGGCGCTGGTGCTGATCGATCTGAAGGTCAATGGCGAACGCACCATGGCGGCGGCCCAGGGCGGCTACGCCAATGCCACTGAGCTGGCGGACTATCTGGTGGCCAAGGGAATTCCGTTCCGTGAGGCGCACCATATCGTCGGCGAGACCGTGGTCTACGCGATCCAGGTGAAGAAGCCGCTGGAGGAGCTGACCATCGGCGAGTTCCAGCGCTTCAGCCCGGTGATCGAGTTCGACGTCTACCCCAATCTGGAGCTGGAAGCGACCCTCGCCAAGCGGGTTGCCAAAGGCGGCGTCGCCCGTGAGCAGGTTGAGGCAGCCCTGACTGCCGCCGAAGCTTGGCTGGCCAAGCGCGGCTGATTGCCAAGCCGAATGAAACGAAGAGGGCTCAGGCCCTCTTTTTTATGTCTATGCCATCGCCTGCCACTACCGATTGCGCAAGAATGGGCTGCTGCATGGACGTCAATGCCTCGCTCAAGGAGCCCTTATGTATCAACCACCCCATTTCGCCGTTACCGACTCCGAGACCCTGCACCAGCTGATCCGGGCCTATCCGCTGGGGGCCCTGATCACCCATGGTGAAGGAGGACTGGATGCCAACCATCTGCCATTCGAGCTGGATTCAGGGGAAGGGGCCCATGGCGTCCTGCGTGCCCACGTTGCTCGCAACAACCCGCTCTGGCAGGATGTGAAAGACGGTGACGAGGTATTGGTGATCTTCAGGGCCGCCGACGGCTACATCTCCCCCAGCTGGTATCCGGGTAAGCATGAGCATCACCAGCAGGTGCCGACCTGGAACTATGCCGTGGTGCACGCCCATGGCCGTATCCGGGTGAGGGACGATGCCCGCTTCGTGCGTCGCTTGCTCGCGACCCTGACCCGTACCCACGAGGCAGGAGAGTCCATTCCTTGGAAGATGGCGGATGCGCCGCGAGACTATCTCGAGGCCAAAGTGGCTGCTGTGGTGGGAATCGAAATCGAGATAACCGGGCTGGTCGGCAAGTTCAAACTGGGTCAGAACAAGGAGGCGGCGGATCGCCTGGGAGCGGCCAATACCTTGCAGGATCGCGGGCAGACCGCGCTGGCTGAGGCAATGCTGAGTCCACCTTGCTCACTACCCTAGCGTGGCAGCATGAGATCCGGCCCGACAAAAACGGCAACCTCCAGGTTGCCGTTTTTCATGGTTCCACTCCCGCTCACGCGCTGGCATTGAGCAGCTTGCCGACCCCTTCCCCCTTGCCGTTGGGCAGGGTTTGCTTGAAGGCGTAGAGCAGCTGATCGAGGTTGAGGTCGCTGTTGCCAAGGGAGCCCTTGAGGGTGTCGAGCTCGCTCTGCAGTGCGTCGAGGCGGGTGCTCTGGGTGCCGTCGGCCAGCTGGGTGCGGGCGGCGTCGATGGCCTGGGGCAGCGACTGGCCTGAGAACTCCTGACCCAGGGTCTGCATCAGCGCCCCCATGAAATGGTTGATGGCGGGGCGGTTCTGCTCGCTGTTGGCATCCTTGATGCCGAGCCGCTGGAACAGGCTCTGCACCGTGGGGGCGAGCCGCTCTTCCTGCACGGGGGTCTCGGCCTTGGCTTGTGGCGTACCATCGCCGAGCAGCTTGCTGCCGAGCTTGAGGGCAAGGGAGGCGAGGGGAAGCAGGGTGCTGATGGCGATCATGATGTCACTCTCCGTACGACTGATGTCATGACGGAGCAGGGAATGGGCCAGTTTGGCGAAAATTCAGCCTGAAAATGGCAGGGGACTGATCCTGCTGTGAATTTAGTTTTTGCCTGGCAGGAGGCGGGTGAGTGCGGGAGGGGGCGGCGGCAAACCCTTGCAGCCCGGGGGCTGGCCGGTTTGCCGCCCGGCTTGCCGGATCAGAGCTCCTTGAACGGGCGGCGCTTCTCCTCCTCGATGACGATGGCCTCCAGATTGGCGATGCGCTCCTGCAGCTGGTTGATGAGCACATCCTGTTTGCCTAGGCGGTCGGTGATACGAATATCCCCCAGCTGGTAGCGGGCCCGCTTGCTGAGAAAGCCGAACAGTGCGCTGATGAAGACGATCAGCACGATACCGGTCCACATGGTCATGAGTGACTCCTTGCCGATGAACAAACGAGAAAACAGCCTGCTTGCCTTCTGTTGTCTCATACCCGATTGCCGGCTGCAATGGCCGACAATCGAGCATTGCGACCCACGTCAGATCGTCTGCCAGAGCGGACGGCCGAGCCAGAGTCCCCACAGGGTGAGGTGCAGCAGCACGATGAACCAGAACACCCTGCGGTAGCTCCCCTTCTGGGTCTTGTGACGCAACCAGTGGCGGGCCACCAGGGCGCCTGGCCAGCCACCGAACAGCTCCAGCAGGTGGAGCCGGGATTCGGGGATGCGCCAGCCACCGCGAATGGCCTGGCGCTTGTCGTGGGCGTAGGCCAGCACCGTCAGCAGGCTCATGGTGGTGACGATGGCGAGCGGCCACCAGTTGGCGTCGGCCAGGCCGAGCCAGGCGGTCCACAGCAGGGGAAGCAGGGCGAGCCAGATCACAGGGCCAGCTCCCAGCCACGGGGGGCGTCCGGGCTCAGGCTGCGGATCACGCGCGCCGGGTTGCCCACCGCCACCGAGTCGGCCGGGATGTCGCGGGTGACCACTGCGCCGGCACCTATGATGGAGCGCGGCCCTATGGTGACGCCGGGGCAGATGATGGCGCCGCCGCCAATCCAGCAGTCATCGCCGATCCGCACCGGCTTGTTGTAGGCGGTCCAGTTGCGTCGCTCCAGATAGTCCATGGTGTGGGTGGCGGTGTAGATCTGCACGTTGGGGGCCAGCAGCACATGGCTGCCTATATGCACCTCGCCCACGTCGAGAATGGTGATGTTGAAGTTGAAGAAGGTCTTCTCGCCGATGTGGATGTTGCGGCCGAATTCGCAGGTGAAGGGAGTGCTGATCCAGCAGGAGTCGGGGCAGTGGCCGAACAGCTCGCCGCACAGGCGCTGGCGCAGGGCTTCGTCACCGGCCGGAGAGGCGTTGAGTTGTGCCAGCAGCGCCTGACCGCGGATCCGGTCGTTCGCTATCTCCTCGCTCTGGCTGTCCAGGGCGCCGCCCGCCAGTACCTTGTCCCAATCGCTTGCCATGCTACAGCTCCTCTCATGTGCCAAGAGGAGCCAGTATACGCGAGCACTTTGGTGGCGTCAGGCTGTCACTTGCTGCAACCTCAGGCGCCGGGCCAGATCAGCGGCAGGATCAGCAGGGCCGAGACGAAGTAGGGCAGCAGCACCCGCAGCCCCAGCCGGCGGCCACCGATCCCCAGGGCCAGCAGCCCCTTCACCAGCGAGTTGACCAGCCCGGCCAGCAGGATGCCGCGGGCCGCCACCTCCAGCGCCAGCTCCTTGTGGGAGAGCTGGGAGAGCGACAAGGTGATGGCGTCCACGTCGGTGATGCCGGAGACCAGCGACAGCAGGTAGACCCCTGAGTTGCCTACCTTGCTCTGCAGCAGGGTGGCCATGAAGCCGATCAGTGCCAGCAGCAGGCCGAACTTGATGGCGGTGGCCAGATCGAGCGGGTTGCTGGTCTGGGGCTGCACCGGGCCGTCGGTCAGCTCCTCGCGCTGGCGCCAGAACCAGAAGGCGAAGCCGTAGACGGTGGCCGCCAGCAGCAGCAGGGGCGCCGCCAGACGCATCGCCAGCTCGCTGTGAATGAGCAGTACCAGCACCAGCAGCCGCAGCCACATGGTGGCCCCCGCCAGCAGGATGCCGGTGGCCAGCAGCCGCTCCAGCCCCCCCTGCTCCTTGTTGAGGCGGGCAAACTGCAGGGTGAGGGCGGTGGAGGAGGCGAGCCCCGCCAGTATGCTGGTGAGCACCAGCCCGGCGCGGGTGCCGAGCAGGCGCACCGCGAAGTGGCCGCAGAACGAGATGCCGGCGATCACCACCACCATCAGCCAGATCTTGAAGGGGTTGAAGGCATCGAGCGGTCCCATCTCCTCGTTGGGCAGCACCGGTAGCAGCACCAGCGAGATGAGCAGAAAGCGCAGGGTGGCGTGAAATTCGGTTTCGCTGAGAAACAGCATCCCCTGCTGGATCTTGCCCTTGAGCCCCATCAGCAGGGCCGCCAGCACGGCGCAGGCCACCGCCTCGCTCGGGCTCAGCAGCACCGACATCAGCCCCAGCAGATAGGTGAGCAGCATGGCCACCGAACTGGTGAGGCCGAACTCCCCCTGCCAGCGCTGGGCCAGCCAGACCGAGAGGCCGCAGCCCGTCACCACCGCCAGCAGACCGAGCAGCGGCAGCCAGGGGCCGAGGGTGGGCAGCAGCAGGGCGCAGACCCCGCCGAGCAGGCCGATGAGGCCATAGGTGCGCATCCCGGCGATGCGCTGGTTGTCCCCCAGCTGGCGCACCTGCCAGCCCCGCTCCAGACCGATGATGAGGCCGATGGCCAGCGACACCAGGGCGCCATTGACGGGTTCTGCATTGATCCACATAACGACTTCCTTTTCGTCATCTGCCTGCCTTGTTTCCATGATGGCACAGCCGGCACCGGGCCAGCGCGGCCTGGCTCACAGAGTGCGCGAATGGCGCCTGCGGCCTCCTGATATGAGCAAATGAGATAAGCAAAGCGTTATTTCTTGGTTCTCGGCATAACAAGCCCACGGCATGCTGCATTCAACCCAACGAGATATGGAGTATCCCCATGAAACTGCGAATGACCGCCCTGACCCTGCTCTCCCTGCTGGCCCTCGGTCAGGCCAATGCCGCCGAGATCCGTTTGCTCAACGTCTCCTACGATCCGACCCGCGAACTGTTCCAGGAGTACAACGGCGCCTTCGCCAAGGAGTGGAAGGCGAAGACCGGCGACGACGTGGTAGTCAGCCAGTCCCATGGCGGCTCCGGCAAGCAGGCGCGCGCCGTGGTGGACGGGCTGGAGGCGGACGTGGTGTCGCTGGCGCTGGCCTATGACGTCAATGCCGTGGCCAAGCAGGGGCTGATTGCCGCCGACTGGCAGAGCCGGCTGGCCAACAATGCGGCGCCCTACACCTCCACCATCGTGTTCCTGGTGAGAAAGGACAATCCCAAGCAGATCAAGGACTGGGATGACCTGGTACGCAAGGACGTGGCCATTGTCACCCCCAACCCCAAAACCTCCGGCGGGGCGCGCTGGAACTACCTGGCTGCTTGGGGCTATGCCCTGAAGAAGAGCGGCAGCGAGGAGGGGGCCAAGCAGTTCGTCGGTGATCTCTACAAGAACGTGAAGGTGCTGGACTCCGGCGCCCGCGGTGCCACCACCAGCTTCATCGAGCGCGGCCTCGGCGACGTGTTGCTGGCCTGGGAGAACGAAGCCCTGCTGGTGCTGGGTCAGCCCGGCAATAGCGACAAGTTCGAGCTGGTGGTGCCGTCGGTCTCCATCCTGGCCGAGCCGCCGGTGGCGGTGGTGGACAAGGTAGCCAAGAAGCACGGCACGGAAGCGGTCGCCAAGGCTTACCTCGATTATCTCTACTCCGACGAGGGGCAGCGCATCATCGCCAAATATCACTACCGCCCCAGCAACCCGGCGATCCTGAAGGAGACTGCGGCCCAGTTCCCGCAACTGGCGCTGTTCACCGTCAAGGATCTGGAAGGGGATTGGGACAAGGCGCAGAAGAAGCACTTCGCCCAGGGCGCCCTGTTTGACCAGATCTACCAGCCGGGTCGCTAAGCGGCCGGTTATCGCCAACTTATCTGGCCCCTGTGCCAGCTGATAGGAGCACCAAGATGAACAAGATCCTCCTGGTTCCCGGTCTGCACAACAGTGGGCCGGATCACTGGCAGAGCCGCTGGCACCAATACTTCCCCCACTGGCAGCGGATGGTGGGGTTGCCGTGGGATCGGCCGGACCTCACGGTCTGGAGCGCCAAGCTGGCGAGCAAGCTGCGCAGCCGGCGCGGCCGGGCTCACCTGGTGGCCCACTCCTTCGGGGCGCTGGCGGCCATCACGGCGGCGCGCCAGCAGCCCGACAAGGTGGCCTCGCTGTTCATCGTGGCCCCGGCAGATCCGGCCCGCTTCGGCTTGCCAGACGAGCTGCTGGCAGGGTCGCTCAAGGTGTCGGCCCAGCTGGTGGTCAGCCGCAACGATCCCTGGATGAGCTTTGAGCGGGCTGAGTACTGGAGCCGCCAGTGGCAGGTGCCGCTGTTCGATGCCGGCGAGGTGGGCCACATCAATGCCCAGTCCGGCCACGGTGAGTGGAATCAGGGGCTCAACCTGCTCGGCACCCTCTATCGGCGGGCCGAGATGGTGGTGGAGCCGACGCCGGCGGTGTGGGAGCGGCGGGCAGCCTTGAGTTTTCGCTGAGCGGCGAGCGTTGATCACAGAGGTTTGGAATAGAGAAGGAGGGCAGGCACCCGACACCACGACAGTCTGATTTGGATAGCTTGGTACATTGCACGACGCTCCATTTTTAGGTCTTTTATTTATATAAAAGACCTTTTTTTCATTTTATGGCTCTAAAAGCCTTGTCCGCCGCTGTTAGACAAAAAAGTGCTTAGCAAAGGCGTTATTGGTGTTTGTTGCCCCAAACAGGAATGCGCAGAATCGCTGTATCTAATGTTTTTCATAACAAACGGATGCGTTATGCGATTTGGTTCTTACTCCGTGCTGCCGGGCTTCGGCCCGACCCTCGGCTTCAGCTTGCTCTATCTGGGCGTGCTGGTGCTGCTGCCGCTCTCGGCGCTGGTGCTGTTCGCGGTGAACAATCTGACCCTGGCCGAGTTCTGGCAGGTGATCGGTTCGCCGCGGGTGCTCGCCTCCTTTCGTCTGAGCTTCGGGGCCGCCCTGGTGGCGGCGCTGCTCAACGCCCTGTTCGGCCTGATCCTGGCCTGGGTGCTGGTGCGCTACACCTTCCCCGGCCGCCGACTGGTGGATGCCCTGATCGACCTGCCGTTCGCCATGCCCACCGCCGTCTCCGGCATCGCCCTGTGCGCCATCTTCGCCCCCAATGGCTGGATCGGGCAGTGGGTTGCCCCGTTTGGCATCGAGCTCGCCTACAACCCCATCGGTGTGGTGATTGCGCTCACCTTCATCGGGCTGCCGTTCGTGGTGCGCACCCTGCAGCCGGTGCTGCGGGAAGCCGAGACCGAGCAGGAGGAGGCCGCCGCCAGCCTAGGTGCCGATCGCTGGCAGACCTTCATCCGGGTGCTGTGGCCGACCCTGGTGCCTGCCCTGCTGACCGGCTTTGCCCTGGCCTTCGCGCGGGCGGTGGGGGAGTACGGCTCCGTCATCTTCATCGCCGGCAACCTGCCGATGGTGTCGGAGATTGCGCCGCTGATGATCATGAGCCACCTGGAGGAGTACGACTACGCCGGCGCCTCGGCCATCGCCGTGGTCATGCTGCTGATCTCTTTCATTTTGTTACTGCTTATCAACAAGTTGCAGGCCTGGAGCTGGGCCCGTATCGGAGGGAGCCGGATATGAACGCATCCAACGCAAGCCTGGCGCTGGCCACGGGCGAGGCGGCGCCGACCACCTCGGTGCGCCAACCTCCCGTCATCCGCGAGCCGGTCTGGGTCAAGTGGCTACTGATCACGGTCGGCCTCGGCTGGTTTGCCGCCCTGCTGCTGCTGCCGCTGGCCACCGTCTTCATCCAGGCGCTGAGCCCTGGCTTGGCCTTTTTCTGGCACGCCATCAGCGAGCCGGAGGCCCTCAGCGCCCTCGGCCTCACCGCCCTGGTGACCCTCTGCTCGGTGCCCCTCAACCTGCTGTTCGGGGTCGCCGCCGCCTGGGCCATCGCCCGTTTCCGTTTCCCGGGCCGGCAGCTGCTCATCACCATCATCGATCTGCCGTTCTCGGTGTCGCCGGTGATCGCGGGGCTGATGTTCGTGCTGATGTTCGGCAGCCGTGGCTGGTTCGGCGAATGGCTGAGCGAGCACGACATCAAGGTGATCTTCGCCACCCCCGGTATCATCCTGGCCACCACCTTCATCACGGTGCCCTTCGTGGTGCGCGAGCTGCTGCCCCAGATGGAGGCGCGCGGCCCGGAAGAGGAAGAGGCGGCCATCATGCTGGGGGCGAGCGGTCTGCAGATGTTCTGGCGGGTCACTCTGCCCGGCATCCGCTGGAGCCTGATGTACGGCCTGCTGCTCTGTACCGCCCGGGCGGTGGGGGAGTTCGGCGCCGTGTCGGTGGTCTCCGGCCACATTCGCGGCCAGACCAACACCCTGCCGCTGCACATCGAGATCCTCTACAACGAGTACCAGACCGGCGCCGCCTTCGCGGTAGCCAGCCTGTTGGCCCTGTTCGGGATCTTCACCCTGCTGGGGGAAACCCTGCTGGCCCGGCTGCGTGCCCAGCCCACTCACTCTCACTGATCACCGAATTCAAGAGGCTGCCATGAGCATTCAGGTACAAGGACTCAACAAGCATTTCAACCAGTACGCGGCGCTGGCCGACATCAACCTCGACTTTCACGACGGTGAGCTGGTGGCGCTGCTCGGCCCCTCCGGCTGCGGCAAGACCACGTTGCTGAGGATCATCGCCGGGCTGGAGCAGGCCGACAGCGGCAGCGTCATCATCCGCGGCGAGGATGCCTCGGATCTGCACGTGCGCGAGCGCAATGTCGGCTTCGTGTTCCAGCACTACGCCCTGTTTCGTCACATGACGGTGTTTGAGAACGTGGCGTTTGGCCTTAGGGTCAAGCCGCGCAGCGAGCGACCGGCCGAGGCGGCGATCCGCGCCCGGGTCAAGGAGCTGCTGGATCTGGTGCAGCTCAGCCACGTGGCCGCGCGCTACCCGACCCAGCTCTCCGGCGGCCAGCGTCAGCGGGTCGCGCTGGCCCGCGCGCTGGCGGTGCAGCCCAAGGTGCTGCTGCTGGACGAGCCCTTCGGCGCCCTCGACGCCCAGGTGCGCAAGGAGCTGCGCCGCTGGCTGCGGGAGTTGCACGACGAGCTGCACGTCACCAGCCTGTTCGTCACCCACGATCAGGAGGAGGCGCTGGAGGTGGCGGACCGGGTGGTGCTGATGAACGCCGGCAAGGTCGAGCAAATCGGCACCCCGGCCGAGGTCTACGACCAGCCCGCCAGCTCCTTCGTGCACAGCTTCCTCGGCAGCGTGAACCTGTTTCGCGGCCGGGTGGCCGGGCAGGGGCTCGGCATCGGCGAGCAGCTGCTGGGCGGGCCCATCAGCTCCCAGCTGGCGGAAGGCAGCGCCGCCGTCGCCTATGTGCGTCCCCACGAGCTGGAGATACTGCCGGCGGATGCACCGGGCGGCATCAGCGCCACCATCACTCGCCTGCTGCCCATGGGGCCGCGCATCCGGGTGGAACTGCGTGGCAATGGGGATACAAACGGTGCACACTTCGAAGCCGAGCTGAGCAAGGAGGCAGCCCGCGCCTTCAGCCCGGGCCAGGGGGTGCGGCTGGTGGCCAAACAGGCCCAGCTCTACCCGGATTACCAGATTTGAGTGGCAGGCCCTTGGCGGGCCGTGCAGGCAAGCAGCGTGACCATGGCGGGGTCTGCCCGCCAGGGATACAACAGGGTCAGTATGGCGCTCAGAGTTCAGGCTCGGGCGGCCAGACAAGATAACAACAAGGCGGCGGGGAAGGCCCCGACCGGCCGGTCAGCGCAGGAGGCGATGACGTGAATTTTCAGCAGTTGCGAATTATCCGGGAGGCGGCACGGCGGGATTACAACCTGACCGAGGTGGCCAATGCCCTGTTTACCTCCCAGTCCGGGGTCAGCCGCCATATCCGCGAGCTGGAAGAGGAGCTGGGGATCGAGTTGTTCATCCGCTACGGCAAGCGGCTGCTCGGCATGACCGAGCCGGGCAAGGAGCTGCTGGTGATCGCCGAGCGCATCCTCAACGACGCCAACAACATCCGCAAGCTGGCCAGCACCTTCGCCAACCGCGAGTCGGGCCGGCTGCTGGTGGCGACCACCCATACCCAGGCCCGTTATGCCTTGCCGCGGGTGGTGAAGGCGTTTCGCGAGCAGTTCCCGCTGGTGCAGCTGGAGCTGCGCCAGGGCAGCCCGGAGGAGATAGTGCGGCTGGTGCAGACCGGCGAGGTGGACATCGGTATCAGCAGCGAGCAGCTCGACAAGAGCGAAGGGGTGGTGGCGTTTCCCTACTACCGCTGGCACCACAACATAGTGGTGCCGGAGCAGCATCCGCTCACCGCCGAGCGGGAGCTGACCCTGGCGGCGCTGGCCCACTGGCCCATCATCACCTATCAGGCCGGCCTGACCGGGCGGGCGCGGGTGGACGAGGCGTTTGCCGAGGCCGGCATCGCCCCGCAGATCCTGCTGACCGCGCAGGACTCCGACGTCATCAAGACCTATGTCGAGCTGGAGATGGGGGTGGGCATACTGGCTGACATGGCGTTTGACACCCAGCGCGACAAGGGGCTGGTGCAGCTGGACGGCAGCCGGCTGTTTGCGCCCCACACCGCCTGGATCGGTCTCAAGCAGGGGCAGTTCCAGCACAACTTCGCCTGGCAGTTCATCCAGCTCTGCAACCCGGAGCTGGCGCTGGCGGACATTCAGGCCCGCGCCATGGGCAGCGAGGCGGCCATCGATTTCCAGATCTGAGGTGGTGCATCAGAAAAAACGGGGAGCCAGTGGCTCCCCGTTTTGTTGATGGCGTCATGCTGGGCCTGCGGCTCAGTTCACCTGGATCCAGGCATCCTGCCAATTGGTGCCGACCCCGGGTTCATACTGGGTGGCACTGGCCGACCACTGGCTGCACCAGCCGCGATAGGGGAAGGGCTTGCACTGGTAGACCTTGCCGTTCTTGGGCTGCAGCACCTTGGTACCGTCGGTGTAGGACTTGAGCCCGTCCGGGAAGGTGAACTGGTAGTCACCGCCGGCGGCCGGATCCTTGAGCATCAGATCCAGGGTCTGCTGCACCGCATCGCCACCGGCCTTGGGTTTGCCCTCGATCACCAGCTGGTGGTGACCGGCGCTGAGCCCGGTGAGCGGCATGGTGAAGCTGTGGGTGCTGTCCTTGATGTCGGCGCTGGTCTGCCCCTTGGCGGCCCCACCGTGATCATACAGGGTGTTGGTGACGGTCAGATCGCCCTCGGCGGCCACGGTAAAGTTGAGGGTGAGCTTGCCCTCGTCGAGCAGGTAGTCGCTCTCCAGGCCGCTCACGCTGACGCCGTTGCTCACTGGCGGCTGCTGTTGCTCGAGCTGGATCTCGACCCGCTCCAGTGCGCTGCCCGCCTTGAAGTAGACCGGGTTCTGGCCGTAGACGGGGTTGAACTGGCCTTCGCCGCTCTGCTGGCCGGCGCGGATCAGGCTCTGCTCTGCATTGATCTTGGTCGCCAGGGCGTGGGTCCAGTTGCTCTTCTGCCCTTGCTCCGGGCTGGCGATGGTCAGCTCGGTCTGCAGATCGGGGCGCACGCCGTTGGCGTCGAACACCAGGGTTCTGGCCTTGTCGCCGACCGCCAGCTCGGTGGAAGGATAGATGGTGCCGCCCTGGCTCCAGGCCAGCGGCGGCTGGGTGCCGCCCTTGAAGTTGGCATCGATCACGTTATAGAAACTGTTGCTGGTGTCCCCCACTTCCCACACCCCCAGGATCACCTGATAGCCGGTGCGCTGGGGCAGGTTGCACTGGTGGGTGACCTGCTTGGGCGGCTGGGTCATGTTGCCGTCCACCACGCAGAAGGGGGTGAGCTCGAAGGCGGCGCGGGTCAGCGGCTGGTTCGGGTTCCAGTCCTGCTTGGTGAGGTAGTAGCGCCAGTTGCGGGTGACGTGGTTGGCGGTGAAGGTCCAGCTGATGGCGAAGGGGCCGGCCTGCACCTCGCGGCGGGTCCAGCGGTCGCTGGTCTGGGCGTTCAGTTCGCGCCAGCTGGCACTGCCGGCCGAGGCGATCTGGCCATCGGGCGGGCCGGCCTGCGGGAAGCCGGAGGGGCCTTCCACGCTCTGGGGCTCCCATTGCACCGCGCCGCACTGGCTGTTGCCGCCGGTCTTGCACAGGTAGTTGCGCGATTCCGGCTGGCTGATATAGCCGTGGGCGAGCACGCTGCCACTGACCAGCAGGGCCAGGGTTGCAGCGACATGATTGAATTGGATTTTTGCTGCCATACATTCCTCTGTTCGACAGATGTGGGCAGTCAAGTTGGCAGGGGGAGTTCCCCGAAGCACGATGTGGCAACCCCGCTATCCTGGACGACATGTCTTTAGACCGGAGGCTTTGCGTCCTGGCCTTTCAACCAGTTTGCCAAATGACTACATAAAGGGTCATGGTGTCGCGTTTGGCGACAACCCATCATGGCTATTTTTGATTAAATAATTAAGTGTAAATCTTTACAGCTTGACCTCATCGGAGTAGAGCAAACACTTAACTGTTTGTTTTTAAATGACGGTTAACTGAACGCCGCCGCATCAATGTCGTCGAACAGGTCGACAAGATGCAAAAAATCCACATTTTTCATCAATGAAGAACGCCCCCGTCAGCCGGGCTGACGGGGGCGTGCGCTGCGACAGGGCAGGACGGATCAGTGGCGAGCGCGGGGGCGTTCGGCCGGGCTCACCTGCCGGTGCAGAGGGGCGAGCCGCTGCTCCAGCTGCTGGTCGATGGCGCTGTCGAGTTTGAATACCGCCAGCCGCTCGTCCAGGCTGCGGGAAAGTCCGGCCAGCAGTTCGCTCTCCTGGGCCAGCTGGGAGGCGGACTGTGACATCTCCAGCGCCGAGTCGTTGATGCCGCTGACGTTGCGGTTCATGTCCTCCGCCACCATGCTCTGCTGCTCCGCGGCGGTCGCTATCTGGGTCGCCATGTCGCTGACGTGCTGGATATGGTTGACGATGAGGGAGAGATCCTGGCCCGCCTTCTCCGACTGGCTGACGCTGCTCTCTGCCAGCTTGCGGCTGGCGTCCATGGCGCTGGCGGCGGTCACCGCCCGCTGTTGCAGCTGGCCGATGGTGCTCTGGATCTCCTCGGTGGACTGGCGGGTGCGACTGGCCAGCTGACGCACCTCGTCGGCCACCACGGCAAACCCGCGGCCCTGCTCGCCGGCGCGGGCTGCCTCGATGGCGGCGTTGAGGGCCAGCAGGTTGGTCTGCTCCGAGATGGCGCTGATGACCGCCGTCACCTCGCTTATCTGCATCACCCCCTCCTTGAGCTGGTTGACCTGCAGGGTGGCTTGCTCCACCTCGGTGGCCAGCGCCTGGATGCCGTGTACGCTGGCGTGCACGTCACGGTTGCCGAGGCCGGCTTCGCTGGTGGCGTCCTGGGTATCGCGGGCGGTGTTCTCGGCGTGGCCCGCCACGTCGGAGATGGTGGCACTCATCTCGTTCATGGCGGTGGCGAGCTGGGCCAGCTGATCCCGCTGGCTGTTGACCGCCTGGTTGGTCTGCTCGGCGGAGGCGGCGATGCGCAGGGCGGCATCCGCCACGTTGCGGGCCCCCTGGCTCGCCTCCAGCAGGGCGCGGCGAATGGCGTCGAGCCCCTGGTTGGTGCAACTGGCGACGGCCCCCAGCTCATCCTTGCCGTGTACCGGGATGCTCACCACCAGATCGCCGGCGGCCACCTGCTGCATGGCCCGGTTGATCTCAGCCAGCGGATTGACGATGGAGCGGCTGATGGCAAAGCCCAGCAGTCCCATCAGCAGGGTCACCAGCAAGGTGGCGCCCCCCATCAGCTGATACTGGGACCAGATGGTGGCCTGGATGTCCTGCAGCAGCACGCCGGAGC
Source organism: Aeromonas sp. FL131 (assembly GCF_049860615.1). Lineage (NCBI taxonomy): Bacteria > Pseudomonadati > Pseudomonadota > Gammaproteobacteria > Aeromonadales > Aeromonadaceae > Aeromonas > Aeromonas sp. FL131. The sequence goes on along the minus strand of NZ_CP187595.1, from coordinate 3,787,905 downwards.
CGAGGATCCAGCCCCAGGGCTGATAACCGGCCACCAGCGACATCTTCTGGGCCGCCTCGCCGGAGGGGGAGATCCACTTGTATTCCAGCCGGCCGCTGTGGCCCCCCTTGCCGAGATCCACCATCTGCTGCCAGTGGACGCCGGCGGTGGCGGTGCCGCTCTCACCCATCTGCTGGCCGACCAGCTCGGGTCTGACGGGGTGCACCACCATCCGGCGGTTCTCGTCCAGCACGAACAGGTAGTTGTCGCCGTCAAAGCGCATGCTGTTGAGCATGGCCTTGGCTTCGGCCTGGGCCTGGGGGGCAGGCAGGGTGGCCGCCAGCGTATGGATCCGGCTCATGGCGAGATCCAGCACGGCCTGCAACCTGGCTTCCCGTTCACTCATCAGATTGCGATGCAGGGCACTGACCGAGATGAGCAGCAGTGCGATGAAACCGATCAGCGCCAGTGAGAGCAACAGCATCAGTTTGCGGCTCACGGCAATATCACCGAGCTTGAACATAGTCTCTTCCTTAACTTTCCCGTGCGGGTCTGGTGGTGGCCAGTCCGTTGGCTGGCCCTGATTATTTTGTTATTAACATTTAATTAACTTTCAATGGCTTGGGCCCATAAAACGCCAATTGAGCAATTTGACAATCAGTATAGCCAGCAGACAGAAACCCTCGCTTTTGATAGCGTGATGGCGCGCATCCCGGCGCACTATTTGTCTGCTCAATTTGCAGAAAATGTGAATGAGTTGGCATTTCACCAAAAAGGAGTGGGCGCCCTCGCGGCCGCCCCATAACAAGAGGGAAGTTATGAGTTCCATTGCCAGGAATTATCTCAACCAGCTCAACGCCGACTACCTGCAGGTACACAGGCGCAAGGAGGATCTGTTCTGGTCCACCTACATGGGCACCAGCGACGATCAGGCCGGCTTCACCGCCGCCGAGCAGGCCTACAAGGCGTTCTGCGCCGATCCGGCGCGCCTGCCGGTACTGCGGCAGATGCAGGCCCAGGCCGAGGAGACCGAGCTCAAGCGCGGTCTGGGGGGCTGGATCGCCTTCTTCGAGTGCAACGTCATCGAGGATCCTCAGGCTGCGGCCCTGATGGACGAGCTGGTGGCCGCCGAGGCGGCGCTGTTTGCCCGTCGCCGGGAGCTGAAGCTGACCTTGCTGGACGAGCAGGGCCGGCAGGTGGCCGGCAGCCTGCCCGCCGCCAGCACGGCGCTGGCCGCCAGCAGCGACGAGGCGGTGCGCCACAGCGCGCTCGCCATGTTCCACACCCTGGAGCAGTGGGTGGTCGACAACGGCTATCTGGCCATCGTCGCGCTGCGCAACCGCTTCGCCCGCGCCATGGGTTATCGCGACTACTTCGACTACAAGGTGCACAAGAACGAGCAGATGAGCCCGGCGCAGCTGTTCGCCATTCTCGACGACTTCATCGCCGGCACCGAGCAGCGGCTGCACCAGAGCCTGGCGGAGCTGAAAGCGGCCAAGGGGGAGGTGGCCCTGCTGCCTCACAACCTGCGCTACAGCGTGAGTGGTGACGTGACCCGCCAGCTCGACCCTTACGTGCCCTTCTCGCGGGCGCTGCAGGACTGGGTCGAGAGCTTTCGCCGGCTCGGCATCCAGTACCGCGGCGCCACCCTCACCCTGGATCTGCTGACCAGGGAGGGAAAATACGAGAACGGCTTCTGCCACGGCCCGGTGCCGAGCTTCTGGCAGGAGGGGGAGTGGGTGCCGGCGGTGGTCAACTTCACCAGCCTGGCCAACCCGGCCCAGGTGGGCAGCGGCTGGAGCGGACTCAATACCCTGTTCCACGAGGGTGGCCACGCGGCACACTTTGCCAATGTCACCGGCAACGCCCCCTGCTTCTCCCAGGAGTTCCCTCCCACCTCCATGGCCTACGCCGAGACCCAGTCGATGTTCTGCGACAGCCTGCTGGACGACGCGGACTGGCTCAAGCGCTACGCCAGAAACGCGGCGGGGGAGCCGATCCCCGATGCGCTGATCAAGGCGATGATCGAGGCGCGCCAGCCGTTTCGCGCCTTCAACGAGCGCCAGATTGCGCTGGTGGCCTACTTCGAGCGGGATCTCTACGCCATGGACGAGGCCGAGCGTACCCCGGCCGCCGTGCTGGCACTGGCCCGCCGCTGGGAGCGCCAGATCCTGGGGGTGGAGAGCCCGCGCCCGCTGCTGGCGATCCCGCACCTGCTCAACCAGGAGTCGGCCTGCGCCTATCACGGCTACCTGCTGGCGCTGATGGCGGTGGAGCAGACCCGCGCCTACTTCCTCAAACGCGACGGCTACCTCACCGACAACCCGCGCATCGGGCCGGATCTGGCCGCCCACTACTGGGGGCCGGGCAACGGCATGACCCATGACGAGACGCTGCAAAGCCTGACCGGCAAGGGCTTCAGTGCGGGGCCGCTGGCCCGGGCCTGCAACCAGAGCGTGGCCGAGGCGTGGCAGCAGGCAGAAGCCTGCATGGCGGCGGCCCGCCAGCGTCCTCCAGTTGGCGAGGGTGAGCCGCTCAATGCCCGCATCCGGGTGGTTCACGGCGACCAGCTTATCGCCGACAATAGCGGTTCCGAAGCGGCCATGCTGGCCGACTTCGAGCGCTGGATCCGCGACCACTATCAGGAGACGGTGACCAGCCACTGAGGCGCAAGCCGGTGAACATGCGTTATGTCAGACCCCTGCCGCGGCAGGGGTCTGTTTTCATGGGAAGGAGTCGAGGGTGGGAACAACAGCGCGGTGGCGGTGGCTTCTGGCCACGCTGCTGCTGACGGGAGGGCTGGCGCAGCCGGCCCGGGCACTGCAGGCGCTGACCGAGCAGATGCCCCCTTACAACTATCGGCTGGCCGGTCAGCCGGTGAGCGGTTTCTCGGTGGATCTGCTGCATGCCCTGCTGGCGCGCAGCGGCCTGACGCTGCGCGGTGACATCCAGCTGCAGCCCTGGGCACGGGCCTATCAGAATGCCCGCTATCAGGCGGGCAGCATCCTCTTCTCGGTGGCGCGCACCCCGGAGCGGGAGCAGCAGTTCCAGTGGGTGGGGCCGGTCGGGCCGCGCACCATCAGGGTGTGGCGGCTGAGCTCGCGCACCGACATCCAGCCCCGCAGCCTGCAGGAGGCGAGCCACTACCGGATCGCCGTGGTGCGCAATTCGGCCTCGGCCCAGCAGCTGATCCGCCAGGGGCTGGCGCCGGTCAGCGTCAACAGCGAGGAGGACAAGTTTCGCATGCTGCTGCGCGGCCGGGTGGATCTGGTGACGGCGCTGGATCTGGGGGCCGCCTTTCACATGCACCAGCTGGGCCACGGCCTCGAGGCGCTCACCCCGCTCTTCGTCTATGACGACGGCGAGCAGTACTACTTCGCCCTCAACCTGGCGACGGAGCCGGCCAAGGTGCAGGCCCTGCAGCGGGCCCTCGACCAGATGCGTCAGGATGGCTCGCTGGAGGCGCTGCGCCGGCGCTGGCTCAACCTCCATGCAGTGCCGCCCGCCCCGGCCAGCGGGGCGACCCCCTCCTGATGCCGGCCCGGGCTCAGCCCTGGATCTTCAGCACGCTGACCGGTTTGTCCTTGAGCGCCACCAGCAGCTGGCGGCCCGGCAGCTTGTGGCCGTCGATCATGATGGAGCTGTGGCCGAAGTTGGCCACCAGCCGGCTGCCGTCGGAGAAGCGGGTCTCCTGCACTCGGCCCACCCCGTCACGCCAGCGAAAGCCCACCAGTGCCTTGTCCCACAGCGCCTCGTGCAGCGGGCCGAACTGGCTGTCTAGCCTCACCAGCTCCGGCAGCCGGCTCGCCAGCGTGCTGCGACTCAGGTTGACCAGCGGCGGCGTGTTGTAGAGCAGGCCGAGCAGGGCGCGCTCCTCCTTGATGCCCGGGAATTTCAGATTGTCCAGCAGCCAGTGGTGGCTGTTGAGCACGGAGTCGTGGAACACCGCCTGATAGAGGGGCAGCCGATCCGCCGGGTTGAACACCGTCTTCAGGTAGCGCGGCTTGAGCCGGGCGGGCTGGAAGAAGACCTGCGGCGCCTCGTCCGGCCACCACTTGCCAAGGTAGTAGGGGGACTTGGCCTGCTTGCGCATGGCGGCATCGGTCCAGCCAAAGCCCCAGCTCTGGATGCCGTGGGCAAACAGCAGCGGCTTGCTGGTGAGGGCGTTGCCATCCTCCGAGCCCAGCACTAGCCCGAGTCGCTCACCCACCCAGCTCATGCGGGCGTTGCGGTCGGCGACCATCGCCTGGCTGCCCTGCTGGTGGGCCGGGTTGTAATCGTTGGAGGCCATGGCGGTGCCGTCCACGTCGAGGAACAGGCTGTTGATGCCGCTGGCCTTGGCCAGCTCGCTCATGCGGCTCTTGGCAAACGGCAGGGTGCAGCCGGGGTTGAGATAGACCCCCTCGCCACCAAAGCCCGGCTTGGGCTTGCCGTTGGCCTCGACGATGGCGCAGCGCTTGCCGATCTCCGGCGGCAGCTGGGCGGTGAGCCAGCTGTCGTTGGTGCCGGGCGCGATGGCGGTATCGTAAGAGTCATAGCTGCCCACCAGATAGCCCTGACGCTGGGCGGCGGTGAGGGCATAGCCCTGCTGCAGGGCCGCCGTCCATTGTGGGGTGCCGAGCCACAGCTTGCGCAGTCCCGCCTGCTGCAGCGCCTCGATCACCGGCAGCGACAGCCCCTGGCCCCAGCGCTCCTGCGCCACCAGTTGTTCACCGAACTGGCTCTTGACCCACTGCTGGCGCAGGGCCAGCACCTTGCTCTGGGCCTGCGGGCCCTGCTGGGCAGGCAGCGGCAGCTGGTCGGCAATCAGCCGGTTGAGACCCGCCATGATCAGCGCCTGCTGCCAGGGCTCTGGAGCCTTGGCGGCCAACGCCTCTTGCTCCTCGCTGTTGAAGCCTTGCAGCCACTCCGGCTTTTGCCGGAGCTTGGCCTGCAGCGCGGGCCACGCCCTCACATCTTGCCGATCGAGCAGGGCATCGCCCCACAGGTAGACATGGCTGGCGCCGATCAGCCGCCGCCCGGCGGGGATGCGGGCGACCTTGTCAGCCAGAGACTGCCAGGCCCCCTCGCTCTGCAACCACGCCCGGTAGCGGCGGGCGCCGGCCAGCCAGTCATCCCCCACGCTCAACCGCACCACCATAGGCACCTGCTGGTTGAAGCTGCTGAATTCATGGCTGGCGCTCAGTTGCAGCCGGCCTCCCTGGCGGCTGAAGCGAAGCCGGTTGTCGTAGGGGGTCTGCAGGATCCAGCTGTAGGTCTGCTTGCCGGCATCCTGGCTCCAGAGCGGCAGCTTGAGGTCGTAGTGGGTGTTGAGCTCGGCCAGCTCGTCGCCGACATAGCCGAGCCAGTCGCTGTCGCGCACCGAGAAGCGGCTGCCCTCGCCGAAGGCCAGGGAGAGGTGGGTCTGGTTTTTCGGCAGGCTGAACCAGGCCAGCTGACGGGGACTGTCGCTGACCAGCGTCAACAAGAGGTCGTCACCATCCAGCTTGACCTCCACCCTGGCGTCCTGGGCGGGCCAGTGCCAGCTGGCCTGCTGCTCCCCTTGTTGCAACTGATCGACCTGGCGGGCGGGCTGGCCCGCGCTGACCGGGATCTGGTTGACCGAGATGGCCAGGGTATCGGGATCGATGCGGTAATGCTGGGTCTCGCCCTGCAGTGTCAGGGGGGCGGCGGCCAGCGGCGCCGCCAGCAGTGAAATCAACAGCCAGCCCAGTGCTGGCGCCCGTATCGGCAAACCGTTCATGCAACATCCTTGACCTGATTGATGCCATCAGGGTACGCCGACGCCCGCCCCCCGGTACAGCCAAATCTGCTTAACCCATATGGGGTGAATGGCCTCATTCCAGCCCTTTTTGGAGCCATTTTCATGCGGCAAAAAAGCATCATTCGAACCCTCTCTCAGCCCCCGCCAGCACTGACTTGCGCGACTCATCCTGCGGGTGTGAACCTCCCGCACCCATTTTTTCGACGCCCCATATAGGGGGGTGCCAGCCTGCTCGGCGGTTTCTAGCATGCCTGCTCACTTTGAACGCAATTCATTGTTTTATAAGGATTGTTTTTGACTGGAGTATCAGTATGAAGAGAGCGAAATGGAAGCCTTGGCTGGGGTTGTGCGCCCTCTTGGCCGGGGTGATCGGCTGGTACCTGTGGCCGCACGCGGTGGCGCCCGGTCAGGCGGCGGCAGGGGATGAGGAGCGCGCGGCGGATAGCGGCCCGCTGGCGGAGCTCACGCCACTCGCCGCCATGCCTGCGCCTGTGCTCAAGCCAGCGCCGGTCGCGGCCCCCGCCAAGCCGGATCGGCTGCGGGAAGATGGCTGCCAGCAGCTGGAGACCCCCTGGCAGGCGGCCGAGGTGGATGCCGACTTTCCGCTGGCGGAGCCCGGCGATGCGGTCGAGCAGCCCCAGCCGATCGCCCTGCAGGGCAGCGATCTGGAGCGGGCCCAGGTGGGTGACAGCGTGGCCCTGCCGCTACCGGACGGCAGCACCCTGCAGGCCAGGGTGACCAAGGTTGAGCTGCAGCGGGGCGGGGAGCGCAACTGGCAAGGGGAAATTCGGGTCGACGGTGACAGCTATCCGGTCAATTTCACCGTCGGCAAGCAAGCGACTTTCGGGTTCATCGGCACGCCGCAAGGCAGTTACTCCGTCGAGACCCTGGGAGGCAAGGGTTGGGTTTACAAGAACCCGCCGCTGGATCTGGGTCATGGCGGCGATGACGCCCTGATCCCGACTCACCAATAACAACAGAAAAGGAAGATCACATGCAGAAAACCACCTTGGGGATCATGATTGCGGGATTGCTCGGGGCGACCCCGGTGCTGGCGGAAACCATCGACCTGATGGTGTTGCACAGTCCGGGGCTGGCGGCCCGCTATCAGGGGGACGCCCAGACCCGGATCCAGCACATGATCAACGTCACCAACCAGATCTATGCTGCCAGCGGCCTGGATCTGACGGTGCGGGCCGTGCACGACCAGCAGGTCAATTACCCGGATGGCGGCACCGACAAATCTGCACTCAACGCGGTGACCTACCAGCAGGATCCGGCTTTCAAGCAGGTACCGACCCTGCGCACCCGCTATGGCGCCGACATGGTGGTGCTGATGCGGCCCCAGACCGGTGACCACGGCAGCTGCGGGCTGGCCTGGGTTGGCGGTTCCGCGACCTATACCGATGGCAGCAAGGCGTATGCCGACGGGGATGTCTCCCAGGATGCCGGCAGCATGTTCAGCCATGTCACGGCCACCGGCTGTGGTGACGTGGTGCTGGCGCACGAGCTGGGTCACAACATGGGGCTCAACCACTCCCGCCTGCAGGATGGCACGGGGGGCACTTATCACTATGCGCTGGGACACGGGGTGCGGGGTTCCTTCGCCACCGTGATGGCTTATCCCTCCAGCTTCGGGGTCTACAGCCACGAGTACAAGTTCTCCAGCCCGGACCTGATCTGCAAGGGGCAGCCGTGTGGCGTGGATTATCGGGATCAGGCCAACGGTGCCGATGCGGTGCGGGCGCTGAAGGTGACAACGCCACAGATCGCCGCTTTCTATCCCACCATGGTGTCGGAAGAGCTGCCGGATCTGGGCGAGCTGGAGCGCTCCCTCGAGACCCGGCGCCAGGACCTGGCGGCGGCTCAGGAGCACTACAGCCAGCAGGTGGCGGCCAGAACCGCCCTGCAGGATCGCCAGCAGACGCTCAAGGGCAACTTTGATCGCTACCAGCGCGAGCTGAGCCAGCTGAACCAGCGCAACCGCCAGACGGTGCAGGAGATCAACCGGCTGGTGCGCGAGCACAACAGCTACAACGGCAGCTACGGCCCGCAAGAGTATCGCCGGATCCGCGCCATCCAGGCGGGCCTGAGCGCCCGCATCGATCAGCTGCACGATGAGAACAACGCCATCATTCGCCAGTCCAACGAGATCAGCCTGCGCTACCAGGCCGAGGTGAACGAGTACAACGGCAGCTGGGATCGCTACAACCAGCTGGTGGCAGCGGTGAAGAGTGCCGACGGCAAGGTGGACGAGGCGCGCCGCGAGCTGGAGCTGGCCGAGCACAGGTATCAGCTGGCGCTGGCCCGCCAGCCGGCCGAGACGCAGCCGGCCTGATGCAACAAGGGCGCCTCGCAACAGGCGGGGCGCCCTTGATGTCTGTCAGAGGAGCCGACCGGGCAAGCCCGGCCGGCTCCTCTTTTGCTGGTTGGCGTCAGTCAGCCCGTTTGGCTGCGGGTTTCGCATTCGTCGACAGCTGGGCGAGGGCGGCCTGCACTGCGGCTGCCAGCTGGGGATCGCGTCCCGCCAGCATGTCGGCCGGAGTCAGCGCCACCTGCACGTCCGGGATCAGCTCCTGATTCTCGTACAGGCTGCCGTCGGGGTTGCGCAGTCCCAGGGTCGGGATGCCGTAGGCGAGGCCCGGGATCAGCCTGGAGGTGTGGGCATACACCATGGTGCCGGTGCCCGGCACCGGCTCACCGACGATGGGGCCCACCTTGAGGGTGCGGTAGTACTGGGGAAAGGCCGATCCTTCCGAGTAGCTGCCCGCATTGACCAGCACCACCGAGGGCTTGGTCCACTGGCGGGTGGCGGCGTCCGTCTCCCCCTTGCCAAGGCGTGGCCAGCTGCGGGCCATGCCCTGGGCGCTGCCGCTGCCGGTCAGGAACTCCACCAGGGTGTTGGCCAGATAGCCCCCCTTGTTGAAGCGCACGTCGACGATCAGCGCCTCGCGGTTGCGTTGGCGACCGAGGGCGTCGGCCACCACCTCCTCATAGACGGCGCTGCTCATCTCCGGCAGATAGACGTAGCCGACCCGCCCCTGGCTCAACTGCTCCACCTGGCTGCGGCGCTTGGCGATCCAGCCGTCGAGCTGCAACTGATACTCCTGCTGCAGGTCGATGGCGGTGACCTCCAGCTGGCTGGGCTCCTTGGCCCCCTTGGGCTGCACAGTGAGCGCCAGCCGCTGGCCGGCCTGGTGGTTGAGCAGGGCATCCAGCTCGTTGAGGCTGTGCAGTTCGGTGCCGTTGACGGCCAGCAGGCGGGCTCCCGGCGCGAGATCCGTCTCCTGCTCCAGCGGGCCGCCGGCCAGCAGGGCGTCGAGCTCGACCGCCCCCTGTCGCTCGCGCCAGTAACCACCGAGGCTGGCGGTCTCGTCCGGCATGCGCAGGGAGGGGGCCGGACCGCTGCCCCAGGTGTGGGAGACATTGAGTTCGCCGGCCAGCTCCGCCAGCAGGTTGCCGAAGTCACGATCGTTGCTGATGCCGGGCAACAGGCGGCGATAGGCGGCCACATAGCCGTCCCAGTCCACCCCGTTCATGTCGGCCCGGTAGAACTCGTCCCGGGTGAGGCGGGTGATCTGGTCGAAGGCGGCGCTCATCCGATCCTGCCAGCTGGCGGTGATCAGCAGATTGAAGGGGTGGCTGCTGGCCTCGCCGGAGCGGGTATCGATGAGGGCGATTTCCCCCTCCCGCACCAGGGTGGCGAGGCTGGCATCCTGGTTGAGGCTGGCCTGCGCCGGCCCCGGCTGCTCGGCAAACAGCAGCTTGGTTTCCCCCTTGCGCAGATCCTGGGCGTAGCCCTTGATCTCGCTCTCGCCGTTGGCGCCCATCACCTCCACCAGATAGATCAGATGATCGTCGACGATGCGACTGGCGAGGATGGGGCCCTCTGGCTGCAGCTGGAGTGCCTCCCGGTGGGCCAGGCGGTCAGCTTCGAAGCCGTAACCGGCCTTGGGCGGCGCCTGTTCGGCGATGAAGTCGCTCTTGGCGGCGCGACTGCTGTAGAGACCGAGCAGACTGCCACCGAGGGGCTCGCCATCGGCACCCAGTACCCCGTACTTGGTGGATTGCCAGTAGAGGATGCCGCCGTCCTGACTCCAGGCAGGCTCGCCATCCCGATAGCCGTTGAGGCTGACGTTGACCGGCTTGGCCTTGGCATCCCGGGTATCGATGACGGCGATCTCCTGCTGGGCGGAGTCGGGCTGGATGGTCAGCGCCAGGTGACACGAATCGGGGGCAAAGGCCAGCTCCACCGCGTGACGGGAGGGATTGAACTCGGCGGCGACCAGCTGGCGCTGCTTGCCGCTGGCCAGATCCAGCAGATGGACGGCCTGGCCGTCCACCACGAAGGCGAGCTGTTTGCCGTCGGGGGAGAGGGTCGGCACGCTGATGGCGGCGCCCGGAATGGCCAGCAGTTTCTCCTCGGTCAGGGGGCCGGGGTCGCTGAACAGCTTGTCCGGCTGCCCCTTCTTGAGGCGGTACAGCGCCGCCGGCCCCTCCTGTTCGGAGAGGTAGATGAGCTCCTGCTCTTTATCCAGATAGCGCGGTGCCGACTGCTCGCTGGGGTGGCGGGTGAGCTGGCGTACCCGCTCGCGCCGGGTATCGACCGCGTAGAGATCCCCCTGGCTGACCAGGATCACCTCTTCCCCATCCTGGCGGGCGATGGCCTCGTCGACGGGGCCGGGCTGCCAGCTCTGCTCGGCCGGTACCTTGGCGAACAGCGGCTGGATGACGAGCTTGCGCGGGGTGTCGCTGCCGGCATCGAGGCGGTAGAGCTCCCCCTGCCAGGACCAGACCAGATCCCCCTGGCGGGAGGCAGAGAGGCCGCGCACCGGATGGCCCTTGAAGTGGGTGAGCTGGCGATCCTGGCCGCTGGCCAGATCCCGTTGCCAGACGTTGAAATCGCCGCTGCGCTCGCTCAGGTAGTAGAGCTGCTTGCCCTGCTCGTCCCAGACCGGATCGCTGGCGGCCACCCTGTCTTCAGTCAGCTGGCGATGCTGTTTGCCGTCGAACAGCCACAGACGGGAGACCGCGAACGAGTGCTGGTGCTTGCGAAACGGCTGATCCATGCCCGGCATCTGGTAGGCCAGCTGGTTGCCGTGGGGGCGGGCCAGGGTGGCGGGCAGGGGCTGGGCCGGGGTCAGCGGGCCGCCGGCAACCGGCGTCCAGTAGAGGTTGCCGGCCTGATAGCCTTCTGCCACGAAGTGATCGGCGTCGGGGTCGGTGAGGCGCTGGCTGCTCAGCAGCAGCTGCGTGCCGTCGGCGCTGAAGGCCTGGGGCAGGTCGGGGCGCGAATCCCGGGTCAGCCGCACCATCTCGCCACCGTGGCTCGGCACCACGAACACGTCCTCGTTGCCGTAGATATTGGCGGCAAAGGCTATGAGCTTGCCATCCGGCGACCAGAGCGGGCGCTGGCTCAGGTAGTTACCATCGGTGAGGGGCACGGCGGGGCCGCCATCCCCCGCGCTCAGGTAGACGCGGCCCTGCCAGGTGAAGGCAAGCTGCTTGCCGTCGGGGGAGAGGGCGGGCTCGCGCAGCCAGAGCGGCTCGGCCGCCTTCAGGGAGGAGCAGAGCAGCAGGAGCAGCAGGGAGAGTCGGTATCGCATCGTGAGGTTCCTGAGAGGTGAAAAGCGCCTTATCTTCCCCCAATGTCCCGCCCGGGACTATCCCAAGATAGGGGGGTTATCCCGTTGTTTTGGCAGTTAATTGTAACAATCTATAAAAGATGGTGCGGGATATGTTTCTCTGGATATATTGAGTATTGATGGCGATCCAATATGATGGCGCTCGCCCGCCACACGAGGCGGTGCAGTTCAGATGATTTGGTAACAGAAAAGCCCTTACCAGAGGCTTGCCGAGGGATGGAATGAGAGCCGTATTACTGTGTTTGCTGGGGCTGTGGCCCGCATTGAGTTTTGCCACCCTGTCCGCCGATATGGTGGTGGTGAAGAAATCGAGTTATAGCCTGACCCTGATGAAGGATGGCAAGGAGGTCAAACGCTACTGGATCGCTCTGGGTCCGGCTCCCAAGGGGCACAAGCAGCGGGAAGGGGATCAGCGCACGCCGGAAGGCCGTTACATCCTCGACTACAAGAAGACCAACTCCAACTATTACAAGGCCATCCACATCAACTACCCGAATCTGGACGACATCAAGGCGGCCAACGAGATGGGTGTGCGACCGGGTGGCATGATCATGATCCACGGTCAGCGCAACAGCATAGGCAACACCCGCCTGCAGCCGTCCAACTGGACCAATGGCTGCATCGCCATGCTCAACAAGGATCTGGACGAAGTGTGGAACGCCATCGAACCCGGCACCCCCATCGTCATTCAGCCCTGACTCTCTGCAGTGCGCCACCTCCGGGTGGCGTTCTGTTTTTTGGCTCCCCCTGTTCTGACTCCACCCTCTCTTTACCCGCAGCCTCTTGGTATCCGTCCTCGTGCTGTGCTAGTTTTTCCGGCTCGCCGTGGACGCAACAAGGATGATCCCATGCCATCAGCAACCTGCTCCCGGCCCGTCGGGGCCGAGAGTACCCGCGCGCTCTGGTGGCGCGCTTCCATCGATATTCTGCCGCTCTCCGTCTCGGTGATCCCCTGGGGGATCCTGTGCGGCGCCCTGGCGCTGCAGGTGGGGCTGAGCCCGCTGCAGGCCCAGCTGATGTCGCTGCTGGTCTATGCCGGCGCCGCCCAGCTCTCGGCCACCACCCTGTTCGGGGCGGGGACGCCACTGCTGCCGATCATGGGTTCCACCTTCGTCATCACCTCCCAGCACCTGCTCTACGGCTTCACCTTTCGCCGCGACGTGCTGCCGCTCTCCCTGCGCTGGCGCGCCAGTCTGGCCTTCTTCCTGACCGACGAGATGTTCGCGGTGGCGCTCAAAGACCGGGAGCGCAGCGGCCGTTTCGATCCGGCCTATGCGCTCATCGCCGGCTTCGTCTTCTATCTGTTCTGGAATGCGGCGACCCTGCTCGGCATCGCCGCCGGCCAGTACATCGACGGACTGGATCAGATGGGGCTGGACTTCGCTATCGCCGCCACCTTCATCGCCATGACCATTCCCGCCATGAAGAACCTGCCCATGGTGGCGGCCACCCTGGTGAGCGGTGCCATGGCGCTGCTCACCAAGCCGCTGCTGGCGGAGGTCTACATCATCATCTCGGCGCTCTCCGGCATGCTGGTGGGTTATGTGCTGCACCGGATGAGGAGGTAATCATGAGCTGGCTGATGATAGGCCTGCTGGCCCTGATCACCTTCTTCAACCGCTTCGCCTTCTTCTCGCGGCTGACCCGCTATCAGCCGGGCGCCGAGATGGGAGCCTTCCTCAGCTTCTCGGCCCAGTCGGTGCTGACCGCCATCTGGCTGCCCATCGTCTTCAGCTATCAGCCTGGCACTGGGCTGAGCTGGGATCCGGACTACCTGGTCGCCACCCTGCTGGTGACGGCGCTGACCCTGCTGCGGCTGCCGACCCTGCTGGTGGTGGTGGTCGGCATGGGGGGCTTCTTCCTGCTGCGCTGGCAGGGGGGCGTGGCACAACTGCTGCCCTGGCTGGGCTAGGCCCGTGATCTTGCATGGCGGATGTCTTTATCGGATATCCGCCATGTTGTGAATGTCACTTCAAAAAACACCTCTCAAGTGTGAGGATTTAGCTCCCATCTGTCGAGGAGCGAGCCATGTCCTTCACCGAAACCTGCCAGCGCATCGTGCGCGATCCCCTGCTGTCACCGGCCCAGAAGAGCCATGCCCTGGCGCTGGCCGCCGAAAATGCGCTGCCCTATCCCGAGCTGCCCGCCGAGGTGAGCGAGGCGATGGCCAAGGGCTTTGTCTGCGACATGTTCGAGGGGCACGCCCCCTACAAGCCGCGCTATGTGCTGCCGGATTACGAGAAGTTTCTGCGTCAGGGCTCGGCCTGGCTGGAGCTGGCACCGCCGCAGGATTTCGACGAGGCGCTCGATGCCCTGCGCATCCTCTACCACCACGTGCCCTCCGTCACCGGCATGCCGGTCTGGCTGGGCCGGCTCGATCACCTGCTGCTGCCCTTCGTCGGTGAGCTGGATGACGAGGCCCTCTATCGCAAGCTGAAGGGGTTCTGGATCTACCTGGACCGGGTGCTGCCGGATGCCTTCATGCACGTCAACATAGGCCCGGATGACAACCGGCTCTGCCGCCTGATCCTGCGCATCGACGGCGATCTCAAGCAGGTGGCCCCCAACCTCACCCTGTTCCACGATCCGGCACAGACCCCGGACAGCCTGCTGCTGCTGGGGGTGAAGAACATCGCGGCCTGCAGCAAGCCCCACATCGCCAACTACCCGCTGCATCGCAACACCTTCGATGAGCGCGGCTTCGGCATCGTCAGCTGCTACAACGCCCTGCCCCAGGCGGGTGGCGCCAACACCCTGGTGCGGGTCTCCCTCAAGCGGGTGGCCGAGCAGGCCCACGGTATCGACGACTTCCTGGGCTGCCTGCTGCCCCACTACTGCCGCCTCGCCTCCCGCCTGATCGAGGCGCGTGCCGCCTTCCTGCACCAGGAGTCCGGCTTCTTCGACAGTTTCCTGGTGCAGGAGGGGCTGCTGGAAGAGGATCGCTTTGTGCCCATGTTCGGCATCTACGGCATGGCCGAGGCGGTCAACCTTCTGATGGACAAGGAGAATCTGCCGGAGCGCTACGGCCGTGATGAAGAGGCGAACCAGCTGGGCTACCGTATCTCGGCCCAGCTTGCTCGCCACGTGAGCGAAACGCCGCAATGCCACGCCTGGGGCGGCCGCGCCCTGCTCCACTCCCAGGGCGGGCTCAGCGTGGATCGCGAGGTGACCCCCGGGGTGCGCATCCCCTATGGCGAGGAGCCGGATCCCGCCAGCCACATGCTGGCGCTGGCGCCCCACCACGGCTTCTATCACTCCGGGATCAGCGAGATCCTCACCCTGGATCCCACCATCCGCCAGAACCCGCAGGCGCTGCTGCAGCTCTGCAAGGGGGCGCTCGCCATCGGCATGCGCGAGTTCACCGCCAATGTGGCGGACAGCGATCTGGTGCGGGTGACCGGCTACATGATCCGCAAGAGCGACGTGGCCCGTTTCGCGGCCGAGGGCTCGCGGCTGCAGACTACCTGCCTTGGCGCCGAGGCGAGCGAACTGACCGGGATCCGCCAACGGGCACCGCGGGTGGTGGGGCGCGAGGCGACCCTGTGTGACTACTGAGTGCGGCAGGCGGGCAGGGGCGGCGCGCACCGCGACGGTGAGCCGCTGGCTGCCCTTCTCCTGCGTGGACGGCCCCGGCAACCGGCTGGTGCTGTTTCTGCAGGGCTGCAACTTCGCCTGTCCCGGCTGTCATAACCCGCACACCATCGGCCTCTGCGATCACTGCGGTGACTGCGTGCCCGGCTGCCCGAGCGGGGCGCTGACCCTGCACGAGGGGCGGGTGAGCTGGCAGGCGGCGCGCTGCACCGACTGCGATGCCTGTCTCGATGTCTGCCCCCGCAGCGCGAGCCCCAAGACCGCCACCATGACGGTGGCCGAGGTGCTGGCCCTGCTGCGCCGCTACGGCCCGCTGCTGACCGGCATTACCGTCTCCGGCGGTGAGGCCACCACCCAGCTGCCGTTCGTGATTGCGCTGTTCACGGCCATCAAGGGGGCACCGGATCTGGCCCATCTCGGCTGCCTGCTCGACAGCAACGGTTCGCTCGCCGAGGCCGGCTGGCAACGGCTGCTGCCGGTGCTGGACGGCGCCATGATCGATCTCAAGGGGTGGGGCGACTCTGTGCATCACACGCTGACCGGCTATGGCCGTGAGCGGGTGCTGGCCTCGCTCACCCTGCTGGCGCAGGCGGGCAAGCTGGCGGAGGTACGCCTGCTGCAGGTGCCGGGGCAGAGCGATTATCTCGCTGCCGACGGCACGCTGGAGGGCGGGCTCGCCGCCTTCTTGCGCGCCCTCGGGCCCGTGCCCATCCGCCTCAACGGCTTTCGCCATCACGGGGTGCGCGGGGCAGCGCAGGACTGGCCAGAGGCGACGCGAGAGGAGCTGGAGCAGCTGGCCGCTGCGCTGGCGGTAGCCGGGCTCGGCCCGGTCAGCCTGCCGCCACTACTCTGAATAGCCGGATGCTAATCAGCTGATCGCAAAGGGATTTACTACTACAAGGCAAGATTGGACGGCGAACCGAGCGGTTTGGCGTGGCTTTTTTGCTGCCTGAGTCTTGAGATGACGTAACTGTGATTGCTGTCTATTTGAGCTCTGCGAGGTGGCGGCTAGAATGGGTCAATCGCCCACCATCAACAGACGAACATGAGTGAATCCAACGCCTTATATCGAGTGCAGTTCATTTGTCACAACGAGCGTTACGAAGTCTATGTCAGGGAAGTGAGCCAGGGTCAGCTGTTCGGCTTCATCGAGATCGCCAACTTCGTGTGGGACAACCACACGGCGCTCATCGTCGACCCCAGCCACGAGAAGTTGAAGAGTGAATTTGCCGACGTCAATCGCACCATGATCCCCATGCACCACGTGCTGCGGGTCGATCAGGTGCGCAAGCAGGGGGCCGCCCGCATCACCGAACTGGGCAACAACGTCTCTCCCTTCCCCAGCCCCATCTACACCAAGAAACCCTGACACCCGCCATGCCCGGCCGGCGTGTGCCGGGCAGGGTCGTCCTTATCTCAGCTCGCGGGCCAGTTGCAGGATGCGCTGGCGGAACCAGCGCCGGGCCGGCTCTTCTCCGGCCGGGCCGTACCACACCAGGCTGTGGGTGACGGCACCGTAATCGAAGGGAACCGGCCTGCTCACCAGAGCGTGGGGGGCCGCCTGCTCGGCCCAGCCACCGATGGCGGTGAGGATCAGATCGCTCTGGCGCAGCAGGGCTGCCGCACTGCCAAAATCCGGCAGGATGGCGGCAATCTGCCGGCGCACCTGCAACTGGGCCAGGCTCTGTTCGAAGAAGGGGTTGGCCAGCTCCTGATCGCGAATGGCGATATGGCGCCAGCTCAGGTAGGCATCGAGATCCCAGGATCGCGCCAGCGCCGGGTGATCCGCGCGCAGCAGGCAGACCAGCTTGTCCTCGCGCAGGGTCTCCCACACCAGCCCTTGCTGGCGGGGCAGGGGCTGGCTCTGATCGTGGGGCAGGATCACGAAGTCCAGCTTGCCCGCCGCCAGCGCCGCCAGCCCCTGTTCATCCTTGTTGCGAATGTCGGGCACCAGGCCCGGCACCTCGCGCATCAGCTGCGCCAGGATGGGCCCCATGGGCCAGACCATGCCGCTCTCGCGCAGGGCAAATTTCAGCTGCCCCTGCCAGCTGGCGGGATCGAACCCGCCCTGGCCGGTGAGGCCGTTCAGCTCGCTCAGCAGCCGGTGCAGGGTGGGGCCGAGCCGCTCGGCGAACGGGGTCAGCAGCAGCTGGTTGCCCTGGCGGTAGAGCAGTTGATCGCCGAGCAGATCCCGCAACTGGTTGAGGGTCTTGCTGACGGTGGAGGGGGTGGTGCAGAGCCGCTCGGCGGTGCGGGTGACGCTCTGGCTGTCGAGCAGCAGGTGCAGGGTAACCAGATGACGACCGCCGAGGCGGGAGAGGGCAATGAGATCCATAACGGTTCCACGAGCAAACGGGACAAACAAAAAGCCCCGCCTGAGCGGGGCTTGCGGGGATCAGCCCTTGAGCACGGCGGCCATGGCGTCGGCCACGTAGTCGACGTTGCGGCTGTTGAGGCCCGCCACGCACATGCGGCCGGAGCGCACCAGGTAGACGGCGAACTCCTCGCGCAGGCGGTCCACCTGCTCCGGGGTGAAGCCGGTGTAGCTGAACATGCCGCGCTGGTTGATGAAGTAGCTGAAGTCGCGGCCCGGCACCTTGGCGCTCAGCACCTCGAACAGCTTCTCGCGCATCGCCTTGATGCGGGTGCGCATCTCGGTCACCTCACCGACCCACATGGCGTGCAGCTCGGGTTGGCTCATCACCGCCGCAGTGATCTGGCCGCCGTGGGTGGGGGGGCTGGAGTAGTTGCGGCGCACGGTGGCCTTCATCTGGCCCAGCACCCGGCTCGCCTCTTCGGCATCCTGGCAGATGACCGACAGGCCGCCACAGCGCTCGCCGTAGAAGGAGAGGTTCTTGGAGAAGGAGTTGCTGACGAAGAAGCTGACGCCGGCGGCCACCATGGCGCGAATGGCGTAGGCATCCTCTTCCAGCCCGTCGCCGAAGCCCTGATAGGCGATGTCCATAAAGGGGATCAGGTTCTTCTCGACCACCAGCGCGATCACCTGGTCCCACTGGGCACGGGAGAGATCCACTCCGGTCGGGTTGTGGCAGCAGGGGTGCAGCAGCACGATGCTTTTCGCCGGCAGGCTGCTCAGGCAGTCGATCATGGCGTCAAACTGCACGCCGCCGGTGGCTGCATCGTAGTAGGGGTAGTCGTGCACCTTGATGCCTGCGCCCTCGAACATCGCCTTGTGGTTGTCCCAGGTGGGATTGCTGACCCACACCTCGGAGGTCGGGAAGTAGCGCTTGAGCAGATCGGCGCCGATCTTCAGGGCGCCCGAGCCGCCGATGGTCTGGATGGTGGCGATGCGACCCGCCTTGACCGCTTCGTGGTCGGCGCCAAACAGCAGGTGCTGCACCGCGGTGCGGTAGTTGGCGGCGCCTTCCATCGGCTGGTAGGGGCGCGGGGCCGGGGCGGCGGCGCGCTGGGCTTCGGCCTGCTGTACCGAGGCCAGCAGCGGAATGCGGCCCTGCTCGTCGTAATAGAGGCCGATCCCCAGGTTCACCTTCTGCTCGCGGGTGTCTTTGTGGAAGGTCTCGACCAGGGTCAGGATGGGGTCGCCAGCATAGGCATCGACGTGTTCAAACATGGGGGGTCCTTGCGAAATGGAATCCAGGGTATGGCGATCAATGATCGGCGGTCATCATGGCGTAAAGCCGGCGAGGGCTCAAGTCTGAAAGGGGTGGGGCCGTGGGGCCGACGCCGCCCAGCCGTAAACGGGATGATGTGGGGTTACGCATGGTCCCATCCACCGGCCCTACTTCAGATAGGATCGCAATACCCGCACCACCTGATCCAGATCCTCCAGCCGCTCGGCCGGGGTCGCCTCTTCGGCGCCGAGATGCTCGCGCATGTGGCCCTCCAGCACTTCCAGCATCAGGCCGTTGACGGCGCCGCGAATGGCCGCGATCTGCTGCAAGATGGCGGCGCAGTCGCTCTCCTGCTCCAGCGCGCTCTCCAGTGCCCCTGCCTGTCCCTTGATGCGGCGCACCCGCGCCAGCAGCTTCTTCTTGCCGTGAATGGTGTGTGACATGCAAGATCCTCTCGATCAATAAAACTATACTGGGGTATAGTATATTGCATTGTCGTCCTCAGGAGAAATCCATGTCATCCCTCGCCTCATCCCACTGCCACCAACCCGTCGTCCACGAAGGGAATCCGCTGGCCGAACAGAAGACCCGCTGGGCCGTGCTGCTGACCGTCATCATGATGGTGGCGGAGATCGGCGGCGGCTGGTTCTACAACTCCATGGCGCTGCTGGCCGACGGCTGGCACATGAGCTCTCATGCGCTGGCGCTCGGCCTGTCGGTGCTGGCCTACCGCGCCGCCCGCCACTTCGCCCGTGACCACAGATTCAGCTTCGGCACCTGGAAGATCGAGGTGCTGGGTGGCTTTACCAGCGCCCTCTTGCTGGTGGGGGTGGCCGGCATGATGCTGTTCGAATCGGTGTTCCGGCTGCTGGATCCCAGCCCGATCCACTACCAGCAGGCCATCGTCATCGCCATCGTCGGCCTGCTGGTGAACCTGGCCTGCGCCTGGCTGCTCAAGGATGATCACGGTCATCACCATGGGCACGGTCACGACCACCATCATGATCATCACGACCACGCTCACCCGCACGATCATGGCCAGCATCACGGCCATCAGGATCTCAACCTGCGCGCCGCCTACATTCACGTGCTGGCGGATGCGGCCACCTCGGTGCTGGCCATTCTGGCGCTGGTGGGGGGCATGCTGTGGGGGGCCGACTGGCTGGATCCCCTGATGGGCATAGTGGGGGCCGGGCTGGTGGCGGTGTGGGCCTGGGGCCTGCTGCGCGACTCCGGCCGGGTGCTGCTGGATGCCGAGATGGACGCGCCGCTGGTGGCGGAGATCCGTGAGGTGATCGCCGAGTTGCCGGACGCCGAAGTGCGCGATCTGCACGTCTGGCGGGTGGGCCAGCAGCAGTATGCCTGCGTGCTCTCCCTGTTGATGGAGGCGCCGGTTGCCGCCAGCGAGATCCGCGCGCGGCTCGCCATCCACGAGGAGCTGGTGCACGTCACCATCGAGGTGAGCGCGTCCTGATCCTGGCCGGTTGGCCGCACGCAACAGCAGGAAGGGGCCAAGGCCCCTTCCTGTTTTTCTGGCTCAGTGCGGCTGGCCCTGCACATCCTCCGGTTTGTGCTGCCAGATGGCGCCGAGCAGCAGCTTGAGCAGCAGCTCGGGCGGGTTGTCCAGCAGCCGGCCCGACTCCAGCAGCAGGTGGCCATCGGCCCGAAAGCCGAGGCTGGCGTGGATGGTGCCCTCCTCGCCGCACACCTGGATCAGCCCGCTCAAGCTGCCGCGCTCTCCCGGCTGGCAGCGCAGCCGCAGCTCGCGTGGCTCCCCCAGCAGGGTGAAGGCTCGGGCGAGGGGCGGGGTATCCTCATAATCCGGCCAGTTGAAGAAGTGGTACTGCTCGGCGAGCGTCCCCGCCTGCTGACAAAATTGGTCAAACAATTGGGCAATCTCTTGATACTCCTGGTCCAGCCGTCTGGCCTGCTCTTCAATCCGCTTCATCTGTCGTGGCTCCCTCTCTCTTGCCGTATCCACTTATCCATTTGATCGGAAATCAATTTTTCCAGACATCATGGCTCTGCCCGCAGGTATGTGCCGAATCGGGCGGCAGGTCTGTGAGCCCGATCCGATTTTCGTTATGAAAACGTTATCTTGTTGAAAGCGGTTAACTTTTTTGCCCCCCTGCTCACATTTGAAACGATTTCTGCTGATTAATATGGCACCGCTCGGCAATGACCGGGTACTCGGATATCGAGACTAACTACAGCGGGAATTATAAAAAAATGGATATGAAAAAGACCAAAGTGGCGCTGGTAACAGCCTCACTGCTCGCGCTTTTGTCCGGCTGCAATGACAACAGCTCCTCCCCCTCCACCCCTGACCCCACGGACGGCCCCGTCGCCCGTCTGCCCAATGTGCAACCCCCTGCCGAGCAACTGGTGGCCGGGCCCGATCAGGCGGTGATCGCCCTGGTGGATACCCAGACCAGTGCGGCCCGCGGGGTCACTGGCCCCTTCGCCAACTACAGCCTGCACCTGTGGAACAACGACGCCTGCAGCGCCACCGCCGAGAGCGGCCTCAACGCAGGCTGGGATGACAAGGTCAACACCCCGGCCGCGGCTGACGGCTTCGGCCCGAGCTGGGTGGTGCCCCTCAGCAAGCTGGAAGGCTGCATCAACTTCATCGCCCGCAACGGCGATCTGGCCAACCTGACCGGCAGCGACATGAAGGTGGTCTTCAGCGATCACCCGGACCGCACCGTGGCCATCGTCGCCGGCAAGAACGAGATCTTCGGCAGCCGCGCCGAGGCCTTCACCGCCGCCTTCGGCGTGGCGGGCGCCAGTGCCCACCTGATCGACGGCAACACCCTGATCTGGCAGGGGGGCAAGGACAAGCCCCATGTGCGCCTCTATTACACCGAGTCCGGCACCATCAAGGCCAACGCGGAAGGGGTGTTCGACTTCCCCTACATCACCCTGACTCCGACCAGCCTGACCGCCGAGCAACAGGCCAAGTATCCGCATCTGAAGGATGCCGCCGCCTTCGCCCTGCCGGCTGGCAAGGATCTCAAACCGCTGCTCAAGGGTGAGCTGGTGGCCATCGGCACCGATGCCGACGGCATTCTGCAGGGGGCGACCCTGGTGCAGAGCGCCGGTGCCCTCGATGCCCTCTACAGCGAAGCGGCCACCAAGCTGACTTATGGCGCCGTGGTCGAGGGGGGCAATGTCACTTTCCGGCTGTGGGCGCCGACCGCCAAGTCGGTCAAGCTGGCGCTGTTCGACGGCCAACACAAGCCGCTCGGCGAGCGCACCATGACCCTGGACGAGGCCAGCGGCAGCTGGAGCGTGCAGGGCGGCAGCGAGCTGGTGGGCAAGTTCTACCGCTACGACATCCAGGTCTATCACCCGGTCAGCCGCAAGCTGGAATCCTATCAGGTGACCGACCCCTACTCCCTGAGCCTGGCGATGAACTCCGAGTTCAGCCAGGTGGTGGATCTCAACGATCCGGCCCTCAAGCCGGAAGGGTGGGACAGCCTGAAGGCGCCCCACAGCCAGCAGAACCCGGCCGACATCACCATCTATGAGGCCCATGTCCGCGATCTGACCGGCAACGACGACTCCACCCCGGCCGAGCACCGCGGCAAGTTCCTCGGCCTGACCGATACCGACACGGCGCCGGTCAAGCACCTGCAGGCACTGGCCAAGAGCGGCGTCAGCCACCTGCACCTGCTGCCGGTGTTCGACATCGCCACCGTCAACGAGGATCCGGCCAAGGTCGCCAACATCAGCGACGACTTCGGCAAGCTGTGCCAGGTCAACCCCGAGGTGCAGAACTCCAAGTTCGCCGGCTACTGCAGCAGCGGGCAGACCATTGAGGCCGTGCTCGGCGATCTGCAAGGAAGCGACAGCAAGGAGAACCCGCAGGTGCAGGAGCTCTACGGCTATCTGCGTGGTGTCGACTCCTTCAACTGGGGCTATGACCCCTACCACTACACCACCCCGGAAGGCTCCTACGCCACCAATGCCGAGGGCAGCCAGCGCATCCTGGAGTTCCGCGAAATGGTCAAGGCCATCAAGCAGAACATCGGCATGAACGTGGTGATGGACGTGGTCTACAACCACACCAACGAGGCGGGCCTGGGGCCCAAGTCGGTGCTCGACAAGATAGTGCCCTGGTACTATCAGCGCCTCAATCCGGAGACCGGCTCGGTGGAGAACTCCACCTGCTGCTCCAACACGGCGCCGGAACACGCCATGTTCGCCAAGCTGATGGATGACTCCCTGGTCACCTGGGCCCGCGACTACAAGATCGACGCCTTCCGCTTCGACCTGATGGGCCATCACCCGAAAGATCAGATGGTGCAGGCGCTGGCCGCGGTGAAGAAGGTCAACCCCGAGATGTACTTCTACGGCGAGGGCTGGAACTTCGGCGAGGTGCAGGATGACAAGCGCTTCGTGCAGGCGACCCAGAAACACCTGGCCGGCACCGGCATCGGCTCCTTCTCCGACCGGCTGCGGGATGCGGTGCGCGGCGGCAGTCCGTTCGACGGCGGCGACACCATTCGCAAGACCCAGGGCTTTGGCAACGGCGCCCTGGTGGATGCCAACGAGATGGATGGCGTCGATCGCGCCACTGCCCTGCATCAGGCCGATCTGGTGCGCCTCGGCATGGCCGGCAACCTCAAGGACTTCATCCTGACCGACAAGGACGGGATGCCGAAGAAGGGCTCCGACATCGACTACAACGGTCAACCGGCGGGCTATGCCCAGGATCCGACCGAAATCCAGAACTACGTCGACAAGCACGACAACCAGACCCTGTTCGACAACCTGATCTACAAGGCGCCGCAAGGGGCCGATCTGGTGCGGATGCAGGGGGTGTCGCTGGCCACCGCCATGCTGGGGCAGGGCATTCCCTTCACCCACGCCGGTGTCGAGCTGCTGCGCTCCAAATCCATGGAGCGGGACAGCTACGACTCGGGTGACTGGTACAACCGGGTCGACTACGGCTTAAATGACAATAATTTCGACAAGGGGCTGCCGCGCAAGGACAAGGATGGCGACAACTATCCGCTGATCGAGCAGGTGCTCGGCAAGCACGTCAAACCGAGCGGTGCCGACATGGCGACCATGGTGGGCTTCTATCAGGAGCTGGCCGAGCTGCGTCAATCCTCCCGTCTGCTGCGTCTGGGCAGCGGCGCCGAGGTGATCAAGCGGGTCGACTTCCGTAATACCGGCCCGGATCAGGAGCCCGGCCTCATCGTGATGACGGTGGATGACGGCGTCAATGCGGGTGCGGATCTGGATCCGGCCATCGACGGTCTGGTGGTGATGATCAACGCCACCAATGCTCCCCAGAGCGTCAGCGACTTCCGTGATGGCAACGATCAGCCCATCGACCTGACCAGCCTGCAGTTGAGCCCGGCCCACCACGGCGGCGAGAGCATCGCCCGCGATGCGGCCGTCAATGGCGGTACCCTGACCCTGGGGGCCTGGTCGGCGGCGGTGTTCGTCAAGCCGCAGAGCGGTGCCCAGGGCACTGGCCTGCCGGTCGGCAAGAAGACTGATCTGAGCACGGTACCGCCGTTTGGTGATACCGCCGTCTATCTGAAGGGGTTCCTCAATGAGTGGGGCAACACCAACCAGATGACCTTCAGCAGCAACTTCATGTACGAGTTCACCACCGAGGTGAGCAGCGACAAGCTGGGCACCACCAACGTCAAGATCGCGGATGCCAGCTGGGGTCCCCTCAACTACGGCAGCTGCAATGCGGGTGACAAGCTGGTGGTCGGCACCCCGCTGACCCTTTGCAAGGGCGGCGATACCGGCAACATCGGGCTCGATCTGGCCAAGGCGGGCAGCTACAAGTTCGTGTTTACCGCCATGAACAAGGACAAGCCCACCCTGAGCGTCAGCTTCACCGAGCCGGTGCAGAGCTGCAAGGTGCTGGACACGGTGGCGGGCAATCCGCTCGGCTACAACCTGTTCGTCAAGGGCGAGCTCTCCGGCTGGGCCGCTCAGCCCCAGTACCAGTTGAGCTACAAGGGGATGGACGGCGATCTGGCCATCTATCAGGCGGCCTTCAACTACACCGGCAGCACCGAGTTCAAGGTGGCCAACGAGGACTGGAGCAAGGAGTACCTGCTCAACGGCGGCGGCGCGGTGACGGCGGAGACGGGTTATGCCATCGGCTTCTCCCAGCCGGGCAGCGCCAACAACAGCATCACCTTGCCGCAGGGGCTGTGGAGCGTGCAGGTGAAGGTTGACCCGGCCGGCACCAAGGCCGGTACCGCGGTGATCCAGGAGTGCAGCGCCAAGTAGTCATTCCCATCGAGCCCGGGGCTGGCTCGGCACCCCAGGGTTGAATTCCACCTCGCCAAGGGTGGGATAACTCCGAGAGAGTAAGCAAAGCGCGACTGCCGACCGGCAGCCGCGCTTTTTCTTTGCTGTGGGCGAGGCAATAAAAAAGCCGCCCACTGGGGGGCGGCTGTTGGTTGTGCCGTCAACGGCCGGCTTAGCGCTTGCGCAGCAGGCGCAGGGCGTTGGCGGTGACCAGTGCGGTGGCACCGGTGTCGGCCAGCACCGCAATCCACAGGCCGGTGATGCCGAGCAGGCTGGTGACCAGGAAGATGGCCTTGAGCCCCAGTGCCAGCGCTATGTTCTGGTGGATGTTGGCCAGTGCCGCACGGGAGAGCCGGATCATGGCGGCGACCCCGCCGAGCTGGTTGTGGGTCAGCGCCGCATCGGCGGTCTCCAGCGCCACGTCGGTGCCGCCTCCCATGGCGATGCCGATGCTGGCCCGCTTCATGGCCGGCGCGTCGTTGATGCCATCGCCAATCATCGCGACTTTCTGGCTGAGGCCGAGCTTGGCGATTTCATCGACCTTGCCTTCCGGCAGCAGGCCGGCGCGCCAGCCCATGCCGAGCTCACCGGCGATGGCCTCGGCGGCGCGGGGGTTGTCGCCGGTCAGCATGATGCTCTGCAGGCCGAGCTGGTTGAGCTCTTGCAGCGCCGCAGCCGCTTCTGGCCGGATCTGGTCGCGCAGGGCTAGCAGAGCGGCCGGGGCGGCGTCAGGCTGACCGAGCACCACCACCGTCTTGCCTTGCTGCTCTAGGGTGGCGACCCGGGCCTGCATCGCGGCATCCAGGGTGGCGACCCGGCTCGGCGCCAGCAGCTGCCAGAGGGTACCGTCGATGCGACCTTCCACGCCCATGCCGGGCAGGGCACGCAGCTCCTGGGCCGCGGCGAGGCTGAGGCCCTGTTCGCTGGCCGCCGTCACCACGGCGCGAGCAAGCGGGTGGTGGGAGCCCTGCTCGATGGCTGCCGCCAGTGCCAGCAGTTCGGCCTCCGGCTGGCCATTGAGGCTCACCAGTTCGGTCAGCTGCGGCTTGCCCAGGGTCAGGGTGCCGGTCTTGTCGAAGGCCACGGTATCGATGTGGGCGAGGCGCTCCAGCGCGGCGCCCCCCTTGATGAGGGCCCCCTGTCGGGTGGCTGCCGCCAGCGCTGAGGTGACTGCCGCCGGGGTGGAGATGACCAGGGCGCAGGGGCAACCGATCAGCAGCAGCGCCAGCCCGCGATAGACCCACTCGTCCCAGCTCTGGCCGAAGGCGAGCGGTGGTACCAGCACCACCAGCAGGGCGACCAGCATCATGGCCGGGGTATACCAGCGGCTGAAGCGGTCGATGAAGCGCTCGATGGGGGCGCGCTGGGTCTCGGCCTCCTCGATGAGATGCAGGATGCGGTCGATGGCGTTGTTGCCGGGCTCGGACACCACCTCGAGGCGCAGCACCCGATCCGCCGCCAGGCTGCCGGCGGGCACCTTGTCACCCTGACGGCGCTCCACCGGGATCGATTCACCGGTCAGGGCGCTCTCGTCAAAGGCACCGAGGGCGTCGAGCAGGCGGGCATCGGCGGCCAGGCGGGCACCCGGGGCGATTTCGATGATGTCACCGGGACGCAGCTGGTCGGCAGCGACTTCTTCCCGCACTTCGCCCTCGGCAGTGGTGCGGATGCGCAGCGCCTTGTCGGGCACCAGCGCCATCAAGGCGGTCACTCCGGCTCGGGCGCGGCCGGCGGCGTAGGCCTCCAGATGTTCGCCCAGCATGAACAGCAGCAGCACCATGGCCGCTTCGGCGGTTTCGCCGAGGAACAGGGCCCCCACGGCGGCGACCGTCATCAGGGTCTCGATGGCGAAGGGGGAGCCGCTCTTGGTCAGCGCCCACGCCTTGCGGGAGATGGGCCACAGCCCCCAGAGGGTGGCCAGGGTAAACAGCGGCTGACCGATCTGGCTCGGCAGCAGGGCCGCCACCAGCATCAGTCCGGCCAGCGACAGCGGCTGCCAATACTTGGCGAGCAGGGTCTGCAGCGGGCCGCGCTCGCGGCCGGGCTCCTGCTTGCCGCTGCGCTCGCCCTTGAGCTGGAAGCCGGCGGCCAGCACGGCGGCGGTAACGGGATCGGGGGAGAGGCCGGGGGCCAGATCCACCACCAGCTTCTCGGTGGCAAACAGCACGCGGGCCTGTTGCACGCCGCTCACCCGGCTGACGGCGGTCTCTATCTTGCGGGCGCAGCTGGGGCAGTCCATCCCCAGCACCTGCCAGCTGTGGCGGCGGCTGTTCTGCTCGGGGGCGTCCAGCGGAGGTTCTGCCACGACAGCATGCTCATGGTGGTCGTGCTCCCCGTCATGGGCATGCTGGGCATGGGCGGGCGGTGGAGTGGCGCAACAACCCCCTCTGGGGGGCTCTTCCCCCTCGGGAGCGTCGCTGGCGGCATGATCCTGATGATCATGGGGGGCCTGACTCGCGCAGCAGCTGACCGGTGCGGCCTGGTCGCAGCAGTGGCTGTCGTGCTGGTGCTCGGCCTGGGGCGCAGCGCTCTTGCTGACGGCCTTGATGGGAGCGGCGGCGTGTTGATGGCTGCAGCAGGATTTGCTCATGATGAGTCCCTCTTGGATGGATCCCGCCGGTGCGAGATCTTCGATAACTGAGCCGAGTGTAAACCTTGGTGTTAAGTCCAAGGTCAAGCCCCTTTCTCCCGCTCCTCGCTGCAGGCTGCCGGCAGAGGTGATATCCCTGTGGTTGGCGGGTGTTTGTCCCCGCCCGGCGGGCCTATACTGGAGGGCCTGATCCTCCCTCGATAATCAAGGACATAACATGAGCAATTCCGTTACCCTGCAAGGCAACCCCGTCTCCGTCGCCGGTCACTTCCCGGTTGCCGGCGAGCAGGCCAAGCCGTTTTCCCTGGTGGCCAAGGATCTCTCCGACCTGACCCTGGCGAGCTTCGCCGGTCAGCGCAAGATCCTGAACATCTTCCCGAGCGTCGATACCCCGACCTGCGCCACTTCCGTGCGCAAGTTCAACGAGCAGGCCAGCGCGCTGAACAACGCCGTGGTGCTGTGCATCTCCGCCGACCTGCCGTTCGCCCAGTCCCGCTTCTGCGGCGCCGAAGGGCTGGACAAGGTAGTGACCCTCTCCACCCTGCGTGGTGCCGCCTTCCTGCAGGACTACGGCGTGGCCTTCTCCTCCGGCCCGCTGGTGGGTCTGGCTGCCCGCGCCATCGTGGTGCTGGATGAAGAGAACAAGGTGCTGCACAGCGAGCTGGTAGCCGAAGTCGCCGACGAGCCGAACTACGCTGCCGCCCTGGCCGTACTGTAAGCAGGCAGACTGACAACAATCCCGCCGGGGCATGGCCCCGGCGGGATTTTTTTATGGAACAGTCAGGGGGATTTGGTCACGTTTTTGGCGGGTAGTGGCTCCGGGTGGGGTTGCCACTCGACATAGGGGCGGTGCAGCCTTGAGTAGATCTCTGCCAGCTTGCCGGAGGCGGCGAGCCGGTCGATCGCCTCACCGAGGAAACGATCCGTTTCATCCCCGGCAGGCCCCTTGGCGATGATGAAGACATCCTCGAAATCCCCCAGGTGTTCCCGATGGACATTGGTCAGCTTGAGCTGGCGCAGCATCAGGTCGGCCTCCTCCTGGGCCCAGATGAAGGCGTCGATGCGCCCGCGCGAGAGCT
The DNA here is from genome assembly GCF_049860615.1 of Aeromonas sp. FL131. Lineage (NCBI taxonomy): Bacteria > Pseudomonadati > Pseudomonadota > Gammaproteobacteria > Aeromonadales > Aeromonadaceae > Aeromonas > Aeromonas sp. FL131. Next base: position 3,759,376 of record NZ_CP187595.1, on the reverse strand, counting down.
TGCGCAGGGACTGCTCTATGCTCATCGACCGTTGCAGCGGAATGGGCAGAAAGCCGGGGGTCGCCTCGATCAGCAGATCCCGCTTGGTGGGTACTATGCCGTAGGCCATGTCGGGGGTGATGAGGTGGTCGGTATTGCTGTAGAGCACGTGGGTGACCTTGCCGAAGCTGCGGGTGCTGAAGCGATAGGGCAGCAGGTCGGCATCCTGCAGATTGCGGATGGCGGGCAGGCTGAAATCGGCGGTGCCGGCGATCACCCCGGCCATGGCCCGGGCGAGGGGATAGATGGTGATCCGGATGCTCACCTCGGGGTAGAGCTCATCGATGGCGCGCACCAGATCGACGAAGGGGCCGGTCTTGTCGGCGTTGATGAGCCCCGGCAGCTCGCCGAGGTGGGCGTTGAGGATGCGTACCGGTTTGGCGGCAGGGGCGGCCGCCGTGTCGGCGCGAGAGAGGCTGAGGCTGGTCAGCCCCGTCAGGCAGAGCAGCAACAACAGCAGCAGAGAGGGATGTCTGGTCATGGTCTGGTCATGTCCCCGGGGGAGGTTCCCTGAAGTGTAGTCAGGTCCGCTTTGCGCATGGCGGGCCGGGAGTGGGCCAGTGGCCGCGATGGATGGGATTTTACTTATGGTCGGCCGCTCACTAGACTTCGCCCCCACCTCCCTATTCTGTCGATAGCTGCGTAGCCCCATGACTTTTGATGAACTTGCCCTCGCCCCCGCCCTGCTGGCGACCCTGCCCGCCGACCTCAAGTGCCCGACCCGGGTGCAGCAACTGGCCATTCCCGCCGCGCTGGCGGGTCGGGATCTGCTGGCACTGGCCCGCACCGGCAGCGGCAAGACCCTGGCGTTCGGCCTGCCGCTGCTGCAGCGGCTGGACCCGGCCTGCGATCGGGTGCAGGGGCTGGTGCTGGTGCCGACCCGCGAGCTGGCGGTGCAGGTGAGCGAGGCGCTGCAGGGGCCGGCCGCCGGGCTGGGTCTGCGACTGGTGACCCTGTGCGGCGGGGTGGCGCAGGCGCTGCAACAGGCCGAACTGGCGCTGGGGCCGCAACTGCTGGTGGCGACCCCGGGGCGACTGCGGGACCTGCTGGCCCAGCAACTGCTGGGACTGAGCCAGCTGCGCCATCTGGTGCTGGACGAGGCGGATCGGCTGCTGGAGATGGGCTTCTGGCCCGACATCCAGTGGCTGCTGAATGCCATGCCGGTCGAGCGTCAGACTCTGCTGTTCTCGGCCACCCTGCCAGCCGAGCTGGATGCGCTGGCGACCGGTCTGCTGACCGAGCCGGTGCGGGTGGAGGCGGATCCCCGCAACAGCGTGGCCGACGACATCGAGGAGCGCCTCTATCTGGTCAACAAGAGCAGCAAGGTGCCGGCGCTCATCAGCCTGCTCAAGTCCCACGAGTGGCCGCAGGTGCTGGTCTTCATCAGCGCGCGGGACGACGCCGACGGGGTGGCCCGCAAGCTGGCCAAGGCGGGCATCATGGTGGCGGCGCTGCACGGCGAGAAGGAGCAGGCGGTGCGCGAGCAGGCGCTCGGCGACTTCAAGGCGGGCAAGGTACGGGTGCTGGTGGCCACCGACCTGATGGAGCGCGGCATTCACGTGGAGGCGCTGCCGCTGGTGATCAACCTGGATCTGCCCGCCAGCGCCCCCGTCTACGTGCACCGCATCGGCCGCACCGCCCGGGCCGGCCGCAGCGGGCTCGCCATCTCGCTCACCTGCCATGGCGAGGTCGACACCCTGGCGGCGATCCGCACCCTTACCGGCCGCGAGCTACCGCTGGCCGAGCTCGCCGACTTCCCGGTCACCGATCAGCCAGCCAGCGGGGAGGGCAAGCGCGCCCCCCGCGACAAGCAGGCCAATCGTCGTACCCAGGCCAAACGCAGCGCCAAACAGTTCAAGGGCAAGGGCTGAGGTCATTGCTGCCGCCTTGCTCCGTTTCGCGACAAGCAAGGTGATCACAACGTCGCACCCAGGCCAAACGCAGCGCCAAACAGTTCAAGAGCAAGGGCTGACCTGCCCTGCCCGCTTGGGCAGTACCAAAGGACGCCCGTTTCACTATGCTCCATGGGTTCAACCACGGAGGGATAGGCAATGGCGAGTCTGGTGATGGGGCCCCTGCTGGGGCTCGAAGCGGAGACGCAATACAGCATCTGTTTTTTGGCGGGGCCTGACTGCAAGGGCGCCGGGGTCAGGATCAACGGCAGCCTGCTGGCCGCCGGCAAGCAGGCGGATACCCCCAGGGGTGGCTTCTGGCGGGTCAGCTGGACGGCAACCCCGGCCGAGGCGGGTTCGAGCGTGGAGTACCAGATCCTGCTGGACGGGGAGCCCGCCCGGGATCTGGCCGGTGAGGATCGCTGGCAGTTTCATCTGCCTGGGTCGGTGGAGCGGGTGCGCATCGGGTACGCCTCCTGCAACGGTTTTTCCGACTTCAAGCTGCTCACCTCCACCCCGCAGCCCTATGTGATGTGGGACAAGCTGGCCGCCGAGCACGCCACGCACCCCTTCTCGCTGCTGCTGATGGGGGGCGATCAGGTCTATGCCGACTCCCTCTGGACCACGGTGCCCAGCCTCAAGGCCTGGAACGAGCTGGACATGGCGGAGAAGGTCAAACGCAAGGCCACTCGCACCATGGAGGAGCAGCTCGATCGCTTCTACTGCGATCTCTATTGCAAGCAGTGGGGGCGGCCCGAGGTGGCGCGCCTGCTGGCCCGGATCCCGAGCGCCATGATGTGGGATGACCACGACATCTTCGATGGCTGGGGCAGCTATCCCGAGTCGCCGGACAATCTGCAGGGCTGCGACGTCTATCGGGTCATCTATGCCGCCGCGTCCCGCTATTTCCGGCTGTTCCAGCTGCGCTCCATTGCCAACGTCTCCCTGCTGGATCCGGTCAAGCTGGGCCACCACTCCTGGCGGCTGAGTTTTCGGGGTTACCAGATCCTGGCGCTGGACAACCGGGCCAATCGGACCCGCGCTCAGGTGATGAGCCCGTCCCAGTGGGATCAGATCAACGACGCGCTGGCCGCCTGCGACGCGGGCCACCTGCTGGTGTTGGCGGGGGTGCCCGTGGTCTATCGCGACTTCTCCTTCACCGAGGCGGCGCTGGATGCCACCCCCTGGGAGGAGGAGCTGACCGACGATCTCAAGGATCACTGGCGGGCCAAGGATCATCAGGGGGAGCGGGCCCGGCTCATCATGCGGCTGCTGGACAATGCCAAGAGCCGGCGTGGCTGCAAGACCCTGATCCTCTCCGGTGACGTGCACGTGGGCTGCCTTGGCGTCATTCAGGACAAGCGTGAAGGGGTCACCAATGTGCACCAGCTGGTCTCCTCCGGTATCGTCCACCCCTGTCCCACCCAGTTCCAGTGGATGGGGATCCTCGCTATGACCAACGACGATGCCGAATACCTCGACGAGAACCGGCTGATCCGCGCCGAGCTTATCAAGCCGTTCGGCTCCCCCGTCTACCTGCGTACCCGCAACTTCGCCACCCTGCTGATGGGCACCGACAACAAGCTGTGGGCCAACTGGCATTGCGAGAACGGGCTGGCGGCCAGCTATCCGCTGGCCTGATGGCTGTGAAATTCGAAGGGCCCTGACGGGCCCTTTTTCTTGTGAGGATCAGATGCCCCAGGCCGTTGCCTGCTCAGGGCTGATCCGGCGTCTGGGCGAAGAAGTCGCGCCGAAACTGGCCGAGTACCGCCTCCCTGTGCTGCTGCCAGCTTGCCTCGTCCATGTTGCCCCGGCTGGCCGCCAGCTGCTGCTCCAGCTCGGTCAGCTGCTGCTGGTAGTGGCTGCGCTGCGCCAGCTGCTGTTGTCGGCTGGCGGCAAACTGCACGGTCGCTTCGGCCTGCCCGGCCGGCAGGAAGTGGCGAGCCAGGGTCGCCAGTTCCTCGTCCCCCCACAGCTGGCGCGCCTGCTGCAAGCGGGCAGCCGGGTTGAACAGCTCAGTCGCCAGATCCGGATGATCCGCCGCCCACTCATCCTGCAAGCGGGTGAGGGCGGCCAGTCGCTCGGCCAGCGGCAGTTGCTCGTGCTCCTGCGCCAGCTGCTCGAGTGCCAGGGCGTAGCGCCCCTGCAGCCGAAACAGGCTCTCCCCCTCGCTCAGCCATTGGGCCTCTATCGCCTCCAGATTGGCCAGCCGCTCGGCCAGCGGCTGCTCGCTGTCGCTCACCTCGCTGGCGAGCTGCCGGTTCATCTCGTCCGGCAGCTCGCGCCAGCTGGCAGGCGCAGGCGCTGGGCCGGCTGGCACGGTGGTAGCGGCAACCGGGCCGCTAGCGCGGGCCTGTGCCGGCTGTGTCTGCGGCGACGCTGCGGCGGCTGGCTGAGCGAGCTGGCCGGTGTGTGCCGGCCGCGTTGGCGCCTCCTGCCAGCTTAGGTTGAGCAGCAACAAGGCCAGCACTGCCAGTGCCAGCAAGCCGTAGCGGCGCTTCATCGGCTGATCTCTCCCTTGACCGGGAAGTGATCGGAGAGGTTGCTGGCGGGCCAGAGGCTGCCATCGCTGCTGCGCGGGATCCAGACGCTGTTGAGGTTGTGGCGCACGGCGCCGTATTCCCGGCTCACCACCAGATAGTCGAGGTACTCCACGTTGGCACCGCCGGAGAGCGGACCGCCGGCATAGGGGTTGATCCTGGGATCGAAGGTGGCCTCGGTGTAGCCGCCATAACCCGGCTCGTCGGCGTTGAGGTTGGCCAGCATGCCGGCGTAGTCGTCGGCAAACTTGCGCTTGTTGACGTTGAAGTCGCCGCCGTAGATGACGGTGTCGCTGGCGGGGATCTTCAGGCTGGCGGCCAGGGTGCGGATCTGGCCGAACTGGATCTGGCGCAGCCGGCGCGCCTCGTCGGTGTCGAAGCTGGCGGTGTGGGTGGCGAACAGGTGCCAGGCCTTGCCCCCCTTGATCACCTCCGCATACATCACCCCCTTGTCGGCGAAGCAGTCGGTGCCGGTGCACTGGGGATAGACCAGCTGGGCCTCGCGCACTATGGGGTAGCGGCTGACGATCACCACGCCGCCGTCGTGGATGTTGACCCCCGGCTTGTCGAGCACCCTGGTCTGGTACGGGTACTCCTTGGCCAGTGCCTGCAGGAAGCCCTCGCGACGGCCATCGAACACCTCCTGCAACAGCAGGGCGTCATAGCCCTTGAGGTACTCGGGCAGCAGCGCCAGCCGCTCGCCGATGCTGGCGGCGATCACCGGCAGCGCCCAGACGTTGTAGCTGGCCACCTTCAACCTGGCTTCGTCAGCTTCGGGCTGCTCCACCTGCCTGGGCGGAGTCAGCATGTAGTGCAGATCGTCGTAGCGGCCGGTGAACTTGGCGGCAAAGGCCAGCTCCTGCGGCCCGCTCAGGCGGTGGATGGCGCGATCGCTCTGCCAGCCGGAGTTGTCTGCCGGCGTCTCGCCGCCGTGTTGCAGGGTGCTGTTCCACCAGGTGCCCTCCATCTTCTGGTTGAGGCGATAGGTGTCGCCGCTGGGAGTGGTGACCCGGGTTTCGAACAGATAGCTCTTGCCCGCCTTCACCCCCTCGTAGCGGTTGAAGCTGAGCACCATGGCGCTCTCCCAGGGGCCCAGCTCGGTTCTGTGCTGAAGCCACTGGCTGCCAGCCTGCAGCTGGCCGGAGCCGCTCTGGCGGATCTCCAGCTGGACCGGATCCGGGCTGTTGTTGGTGAGGTAGACGTCGGTGTCGGCCAGCGCCTGCAGCGGAAACTGGCTGGCCAGCAGCAGGGCGGCATAACTGAGGGGTTTGTGCATCATGAAGTCCTTCTGGTCGAGGCACGCTGGAAAGTGACTGTTATGGCGGGCACAGAGGTCATTTCATTTACATTTTTGTTACAAATAAATGAAAGGCCCCATATGGGGAGGTGTTAACCCATGGGGTTGGCAACGGCCAAAGGGACGGGGGAGGTCAGGACAAACGAGGTGAAGCGGGCGTGCCGGGCGGCACGCCCCTGCAAGGCGGTCAGTGCTGGAACTGGTTGATCAGGCGGGAGAGGGCATGCAGCCGCTCCACCAGCAGGGTGATGCCGTCGAGGGCCTGGCGGCTGTTGTCGGCGGTGTGGCTGGCCAGCTGATGGATCTGGTGGATGCCCTTGTCCAGGGTGCTGGTGACATCCGCCTGCTGGCTGACGGCCTGGGCAATCTCGTCGCTGGTATGGGTGACCCGGGCCAGCATACGGTTGATCTGGTTGAGCACCTCGGCGGTGGTCCCCACGTGCTGCTGGCAGCGGTCCGAGGTCTGGGCGCCCTGGCTCATGCCGTCGGCCAGCTGACGGGTCGTCTGCTGCAGCGCCTGGATCATCTCGTTGATCTCGCCGGTGGAGCTGCGGGTCTTCTGGGCCAGCGCCCGGATCTCGTCGGCCACCACCGCAAAACCGCGCCCCTGCTCGCCGGCCCGCGCCGCCTCGATGGCCGCGTTGAGGGAGAGCAGGTTGGTCTGATCGGCGATCTGGCTGATCACCTCCAGGATCCCGCTGATCTTCTGGCTGTCGCCGGTCAGCCTGGCCAGCACGGCGTGGTTGGCATCGAGCTCGTGATGGAGCTGATCGACAGAGGACTGGGTGGTGGCCAGCGCCCGCAACCCCTCGGCGGAGACCTGCTGCACCTCGCCCACCAGTTCGCTGGCCTGATGGGCGTTGCTCGCCACGTCGCGAATGGAGTGGCTGAGCTCGGTGATGGCGGCGGCCAGCTGCTCGCTCTGGGCCCGTTGCTGCTGCAGGTGGATGTCGATGGTCTGGATATTACCCCTGTCATCCTCGGCGGCCTGCAGGATCTGCTGGTTGGTATCGGCGCTGCGCCCCACCACCGCCTTGAGCTCGGCCCGCTTCATGCGAAGCGCCAGCTCCAGGGCCGCCAGGGTGTCCCGCCGCCTGGTGTAGAGCACCTGGCAAAGCGGGGTGCCCATCTCTTCGCCGGCAGTGCGGGCCAGCCGGTTGAGCCGCTGCTGCAGGCGCCAGCCGTGCAGCATCTGGGCCAGCAGGGCCAGTGCGCCTGGCGCCCCCCACAGCGGATTGCCGCTGATGATGGCCGCCAGCAGGGTGAGCAGGGCGCCGCCTGACAGCAGCAGGGTGAGCAGACCGGGTTCGAGGGCGAGCCGGCTCAGCCAGGGCAGCGCCTTGCCGGCCCGGATGCGGGCGTAGAGCTGCTCCGCCCAGGCGATGTCGTGTTCGCTCGGGCGGGTGCGCACCGACTGGTACTCGATGATCTGTCGCTGTTCGTTGAGGATGGGGGTGACATAGGCGTTGACCCAGTAGAACTTGCCGCTCTTGGCGCGGTTCTTCACCAGCCCCATCCAGCTTTTGCCCTGGCGCAGCCGCTGCCACATGTCGGCAAAGGCGGCCTTGGGCATGTCGGGGTGGCGTACCAGATTGTGGGGCACCCCCTCCATTTCGGCGGGGTGATAACCGGCCACATCACAGAAGTGCTGGTTGGCGTAGGTGATGTGGCTGGCGGGGTCGGTCGTCGAGATCAGTGACAGGTGGTCGGGGAAACGTATCTCCCCCTCCCGTTGGGTTGTGGTCATGAGTGCATCCTGATTGAGCCAAGTAACTGATAGATTTGTTTTTATTTTTTGTGATTGTTACCGGCCCATTCTAGGGGGCGGCAAGCGCGCTATCTTGGCTTGGGTCAATTAATCGCCACTCTCGCTTAGCTAAATAGTGCAAATGAAAGGTGCATCTGCGCAGGCGGATGGCAAAGGAGTGGGCGGCATGCTCCAAGGGGGGCAGAGGTTGCAGGCGCCCCGCAGGGGGCGCCCGGGATCAGCGGCTGGCCAGCGGGTAGGTAAAGAGGGCAAGGTGGGCGAAGTTGAACAGGAAGTGGATCGCGATGGCGACGCTAAGGCGCCCGCTCAGCAGGAACGCCAGGCCATAGCAGGCCCCCGCCAGCGCGGCGAACAGCACCAGCAGCGGGCCGCCGGCCAGATGGGCGGCGCCGAACAGCAGGCTCGCCACCAGCACCCCAAGCCAGCGCCGGCTGTGTGCGGCGATCCCCTGCTGCAGGAAGCCGCGAAACAGCGCCTCTTCCGCCACGCAGGTGAACAGCAGGTTGTTGAGGGCAAACAGCCACCACCAGTTGGGCAGGCCCACCTCGGGCTTGAGGGCCCCCAGCTGCCAGGCGGCGACTAGCAGGGCCGCCAGCGGCACCAGCAGCAGTGCCAGTCTGCGCCACTGAACGGCGCCGCCCGGGCCCAGCAGGGCGGGCCAGGCCAGCAGCAGGCCGAAGAAGACCAGCGGCTTGTCCAGGTTGAGGTACATGTTGAACGGCACGCTGGCGGGGCCGGCCTGCACCTGATCCAGCACCTTCAGGTTGGTGAAGCCGGGGATGAGGTGCAGCATCAGCGCCACCGCCCACAGCAGCACGGCGCCCAGGGCGACGGCGCGCCAGGGCTGGGGCAGGGAGGGAGTGCGCCAGGCCAGCAGCAGGCCCGCCGCGCTGGCCAGCAGGGCGATGGGGCTCAGGTGGCCGAGGCCGAGGGCCGCCAGCAGGGCAACGGCCAGCATGATGAAGCCGGGCAGCCGTTGCCGGGCCAGACAGAGCAAGACGGCCAGCGCCAGTGCTCCCCAGATGAGTGAATCAGGTAGAGGTAACATTGAGTCTCCAAGGCCGATGAAAGTCCCGCACCTTAACAATGGGACATCCCATGAGACAAGGCTTAATAAGCTGGTCGGATCCCGTGTTCGGCTGGCTGCCAGGGCGCGCGGCCATAAAAAAACCGGAGCTGGGCTCCGGTTTTGGCAAGGGTGACAAGGCGTCTCAGCGGCCGGATTCGGCGATCACCCGGGCAATGATGTCGGCACGCTTGCTGGCTTCCAGCTCGCCCAGGGCGATCAGGCCAGCCTTGAAGATCACGTTCTTCGGCAGGCTGACGTCGTCCAGGGTGGCGATGGCTTCGACGTGCATACCGTTCAGACGGCTGGCATCGCGCGGGCTCAGGTTGACCTGGGTGTTCAGCACCTGCTTGCCTTTCTTCTTGGCAGGGGCGGCTTTTTTCGGTTGTTCCTGCTCGTCTTCCGGCAGTTCGTCATCAAAATCGTAAATAGACATAGTCAATCCTGTTGGTTAGGCAATGGGGCATGGTTGCCCGATGTCGTTTTTCAGAGGGGTCGATCAGCCCATATCCTCGTTGCGGATAAAGGCGCGCCAGGAGCCGAGCACCTGGGCAAAATCTTCCAGCCCGCACATGGCCAGCTGTTCATCATCGTAGTAGGCGAGATCGTCGAGATCCTCATCCTGCTCGATATTGAGGACGTTGGCTTTCACCTCGGCTTCCTCGTGGGTCAGCAGCAGGGAGTAGTCGCCGCCCAGCAGCCGGTATTCGACGCGAGTCCGGCTGGAGAGCTGATCGATGATGGCGAACAGCTCGTCGAGTTTATCCTCGTCCTTGCCCACTTCGTCGATCAGCCACTGGCCGATGGCCTCATGGCCCATGGAGAACCGGGCGCGATAACCGCCGAACGGATCGCGGCGAAATTCATAATCCATAGTTCAGTCCATAGCGGAAGGGTGAGTCGTCATGGGCAGGGCAAATCCTGCTCCATGGCGGGGCGCATATAGCGTAAAGTGGCCTATTCTAGCGAGCCCCCCCTCGCTTGTCTTGAAGATGTGGCATCTTTGCCCCGCTACCGGCGCTTTGTGGTCGGTCCGGCCCCCGCTTTGGAGATGTGATGCAGCTAAACGATACCCTCGCGCGCCAGAGAGTCAGTCGGGCGATAAAGATCCTCTCTTCTTCGGCCAACGTGATGAACGAGCCACAGGGACTCATCATCGCCTCAGGCTATTCCCGTTTCGTTCAGCGGAGTACCTATGCAGCTCAATGACACCCTCGCACGGCAGATAGTCAGCCGGGCGATGAAGATCCTCTCTTTTTCGGTCAACGTGATGGACGAGCACGGCCTGATCATCGCGTCCGGCAACCCGGAGCGGCTCCATCAGCGTCATGAGGGGGCCGTGCTGGCGCTGACCGAAAACCGGGTGGTGGAGATCAGCGACGCCACCGCCCGCGAGCTCAAGGGGGTACGCCCCGGCATCAACCTGCCCATCGCCTATCAGGGGGAGCTGCTCGGGGTCATCGGCATCTCGGGCGATCCGGACGAAGTGCGTGCTTACGCCGAACTGGTGCGCATGACCGCCGAGCTCATTCTGGAGCAGGCGGCGCTCACCGAGCAGCTGCAGTGGGACAAGCGCCACAAGGAGGAGCTGGTACTGCAGCTCATCCGTGGTGAAGGGCGGGACGATCAGCTGCAGCAGGCGGCCCGTTTCCTCGGGCTGGATCTGGCCCAGCCGCGGGTGGTGGCCGTGCTGGCGCTGGAGGAGGCCGACCCGGCCCGGCTGCGGGAGCTGGTGCATCTGCTGGAAAACCCGGAGCGGGACAACCTGGTGGCCATCAACGGCCTGGACGAGATAGTGGTGCTCAAGCCGGCCCAGCTCAGCGACGGCATCTGGCAGTCGGCGCAGGAGCGCAGCCGCATCAAGCAGCTGCTGGCCCGCATTCCCCACTTTCGGGTGCGCATCGGGGTGGGTGATTACTTCGCCGGCACCGGCGGGCTGGCGCGTTCCTACCAGACGGCGCGGGACACCTTGCGCCGTGGCATGCGGCAGGCGCCGCGCAAGCAGGTCTATTTCTTCGAGGATTATCGGCTGCCGGTGCTGCTCGGCAGTCTGGCGGACTCCTGGCAGGCGGATCAGCTGCGGGCCCCGCTGCACAAGCTGGCGCAGGAGGACACAAAGGGAACGCTGCAGAAGACGCTGCGCCAATATTTCTTGCAGGATTGTGATCTGCATCCCTGCGCCGAAGCCCTGTTCATCCACCCCAATACCCTGCGCTATCGGCTGACCCGGATTGAGCAGATAACCGGGTTGAATTTCAACAAGTTAGATGACAAGTTTCTGCTCTATCTCGGGCTCAACCTCGACAGTTGATTTGTTCATTCATACAGAAAGTTACGTTTTACAAAGCTGATATTTGTTTTTTTGACCAAAGCATTCCGATCCCGGATCACCATAATGGCCACCACTCACTCATTTGAAAGGTGCCCGTCATGATCCCTGTATCCGCGCTTGGCGCTCTCGCCGCGCTCTCCATCGCCATCTTCCTGATCCTGAAGAAGGTACCGCCCGCTTACGGCATGATCGTCGGCGCCCTGGCCGGCGGCCTGATAGGCGGCGCCGATCTGACCCAGACCGTCGCCCTGATGATCGGCGGTGCCCAGGGGATCACCACGGCGGTGATGAGGATCCTGGCGGCGGGCGTGCTGGCCGGCGTACTGATCGAATCGGGCGCCGCCACCACCATCGCCGAAACCATCGTCAAGAAGCTGGGCGAGACCCGCGCCCTGCTGGCACTGGCGCTGGCGACCCTGATCCTGACTGCGGTCGGCGTGTTCGTGGACGTGGCCGTCATCACGGTCGCCCCCATTGCGCTGGCCATCGCCCGCCGTGCCGACCTCTCCAAGGCGGCCATCCTGCTGGCGATGATCGGCGGCGGCAAGGCGGGCAACGTCATGTCTCCCAACCCCAACGCCATCGCCGCAGCCGATGCCTTCCACCTGCCGCTCACCTCGGTGATGGCGGCCGGCATCATCCCGGGCCTGTTCGGGCTGGTGATGGCCTACTGGCTGGCGAAGCGCCTCAACAACAAGGGCAGCAAAGTCGCCGCCGATGAGGTGGTGAGCTTCAATGGCAGCAAGCTGCCGGGCTTTGCCGCCGCCATCAGTGCGCCGCTGGTGGCCATCCTGCTGCTGGCCCTGCGCCCCATTGCCGGCATCGTGGTGGACCCGCTCATTGCACTGCCCCTCGGCGGCCTGGTCGGCGCCCTGATGATGGGCAAGTTCAGCAAGGTGAACCAGTTTGCGGTCTCGGGCCTGGCCCGCATGGCGCCGGTGGCCATCATGCTGCTGGGTACCGGTACCCTGGCGGGCATCATCGCCAACTCCGGTCTCAAGGATGTGCTGATCAGCGGCCTGACCGCCTCCGGCCTGCCCTCCTACCTGCTGGCCCCCATCTCGGGTGCCCTGATGTCGCTGGCGACCGCCTCGACCACCGCCGGTACCGTGGTGGCCTCCAACGTGTTCAGCTCCACTCTGATAGAGCTCGGCATCAGCAGCCTGGCGGGGGCCGCCATGATCCACGCCGGTGCCACCGTGTTCGACCACATGCCCCACGGCTCCTTCTTCCATGCCACCGGTGGCAGCGTCCACATGGGCGTGGGTGAGCGGCTCAAGCTCATCCCCTACGAAACCGCGGTCGGTCTGACCATTGCCGCCGTCTCCACCCTGATGTTCGGCGTGTTTGGCCTCGCCTAAGGAATTGATATGAAAATTGTTATCGCCCCCGATTCATTCAAGGAGAGCCTCAGCGCCATGGCGGTGGCCGATGCCATCGAGGCCGGATTCAAGCAGGTGTTGCCGAACGCCACCTACGTCAAATTGCCGATGGCCGATGGCGGCGAGGGGACAGTGCAGTCCCTGGTGGACGCCACCGGTGGCCGCATTCTGCCCTTCTACGTGACCGCTCCCCTTGGCAACAAGGTACAGGGCTTCGTCGGTCTGCTGGGGGATGGCGAGCGCGCCGTCATCGAGATGGCGGCGGCCTCCGGCCTGCATCTGGTGGCGCCTGAGCTGCGCAATCCGCTGCACACCTCGAGCAGCGGCACCGGCGAGCTGATCCTGGCGGCCCTCGACATGGGGGTGAAGCATCTGATCCTCGGCATCGGCGGCAGCGCCACCAATGACGGCGGTGCCGGCATGATCCAGGCGCTCGGCGGCAAGCTGCTCAAGCGCGACGGCACTCCCATCGCGCCGGGCGGCGCCGGTCTGGCCGAGCTGGCCACCATCGATCTGAGCGGGCTCGATTCGCGCCTCGCCAAGATCACCATCGAGGTGGCCTGTGACGTGGACAACCCGCTGTGCGGGCCGAAAGGGGCCTCCGCCGTGTTTGGTCCGCAGAAGGGGGCGACCCCCGCGATGGTGGCGCAGCTGGACGCCAACCTGGCCCACTACGCCGACTGCATCGAGCAGGCGCTTGGCAGGCAGGTGAAGGAGATTGCGGGGGCGGGCGCCGCCGGTGGCATGGGGGCGGCCCTGGTGGGTCTGCTCGGCGCAGAGCTCAAACCCGGCATCCAGATCGTCATCGAGGCACTGAAACTGGCCGAGGCGGTGGCCGATGCGGATCTGGTCATCACCGGCGAGGGACGCATCGACAGCCAGACCATCCACGGCAAGACGCCAATCGGTGTCGCACGCTGCGCCAAGCAGTTCGGCAAGCCGGTGATCGGCATTGCGGGCTGCCTGACCGACGATTACGGCGTGGTGCACGAGCACGGGCTGGATGCGGTGTTCGCCGTGGTCAACCGCGCCATGTCGCTGCCGGAGGCGCTGGCCACCGCCACCACCAACCTGCAGCTCACGGCCCGCAACGTGGCGGCGCTCTATCTGCTGCGACCCTGACTCTCTTCTGGCCGGCGCCTGACGCCGGCCAACCTCGCCCCGTGTCGCGGTGACGACCTGCACCGCTGCAGGTCTGCCCGAAACACCTTGCCGATCAGATGATCGGCTTTTTTCATTATCCTGCTGTATAGCCTGTGCTTTTCTGCGGTTTCTGTATTCTGGCCGCCGACTTTGCGGCATAGTGATCCCCCATAGTACAAGGAGCAACCCATGATCTTGCTGACCCTGGGGGTACTGCTGTTTACCCTGATCCACCTCTATCCCTGCTTCGCAGCTTCCCATCGGGCCCGCTTGCGCGAGCGGCTGGGGGAGAATCGCTACAAGGGACTCTTCTCGTTGCTGGTGTTCATCGCCATCGCCTGCATCATTGCCGGCTGGCGCACCGCCAGCCCCCTGCCGCTCTATTTTCTGCCCGCCTGGGGACCGACCCTGATGATGGCGGTCATGCCCATCGCCCTGATCCTGTTCTGCTCCGGCCAGGGGCCCAATCACCTGCGGCGCTGGCTGGTGCATCCCCAGCTGCTCGGCACCCTGCTCTGGGCCGGTGCCCACCTGGCGGTCAACAGCGAGGCCCGCTCCCTGGTGCTGTTTGGCGGCATCGGCCTGTGGGCGCTGGTGAGCATCGTCTGGATTTCGGTGCGGGACTGGCAGCGTCATCCCCGTCCGGCGGCCAACTGGTATGGCACCGGGCTCAGCGTAGGGGCCGGGCTGGCGCTCACGGCTCTGCTGATCTTCTGGGGGCACGGCATGCTCACCGGCATCCCCCTCTATTGAGCGGGTGAACCGGCCGGCGTGCCCGCGCGTATGTCACTCATCTGCCTGACAGGAGTCGCTCGATGAAATGGATCATGTTGTTGCTGACACTCGGGGCCGGGGCGGCCGTCGCCGCCTGCCCGGACTACTTCAACGTGGAGATGCGGGAGCTCAACAGCACCCAGCGCCACAACCTCTGCCAGCTGACCGAGGGCAAGGTGGTGCTGGTGGTCAATACCGCCTCCTACTGCGGCTATCGCGGCCAGTTCCGGGATCTGGAGACGCTCTACCAGACCTACAAGGAGAAGGGATTGGTGGTGCTCGGCTTCCCCTCCAACGACTTCTGGCAGGAGGCGGGGGAGGAGGGCAAGACAGCCTCGGTCTGCCGACGCGATTACGGGGTGACCTTCCCCATGTTCAACCGGATCGCCGTGCGCGGGGCCGATGCCAGCCCGCTTTACCGGGGGTTGGCCACGGCGGCGGGCGAAGCGCCGGGCTGGAACTTTCACAAATACCTGATCGGGCGTGACGGCAAGCTGGTCGCGAGTTATGGCGCGAACCAGAATCCGGCGGACGATCCCCTGCAAAAAGAGGTCAAACGGGCGCTCGGCCTTTAGCGCTACCCCGCGGCGGGCGGCTCTGGAATAATGGGGGCCCGCTCTTCTCTCTGGTAATCCCGTGCTGCAACGTCTGCCCCAAATGGTGATCTTCGATGCCCTGGTCCGTGAACAGGGCATCTCGGCGGCCGCCCGGCGGCTTGGGGTCTCCAAATCCCACATCAGCAAACAGCTGGCCCAGCTGGAGACCGAACTCGGTGCCCAGCTGGTGCAGCGCACTACCCGCCGCTTCTCTCTCACCGAGCTCGGCCAGGAGTATGCCCGCCACTGCCGCGCCCTGGTGGCGGTGGCGCTGGAGGCGGACTCCATGGTGGCGGAGCGGCGCGGCAAGGTGAGCGGCATCCTGCATCTGGGGGTGGGCCAGTCTTTCGGCCGGCTGCACGTGATCCCGCGCCTCAAGGCGTTTCAGGATCGCTACCCCGAGCTGGAGCTGGAGGTCTCGCTGTTTGATCACCGCACCAACCTGGTGGATGAGGGGCTGGATCTCTGGATCACCACCTACGAGGACAAACCCGAGGCCCTGGTGGGGCAGCGGCTGGCGGACATTCACTTCGTGCTGGTGGCCTCGCCGGACTATCTGCTGAGCCATGGCACCCCGCTGCACCCCAGAGACCTGGCTCAGCACAACTGCATCACCTATCAGAGCCGGGAGCGGCGCTACCACGAGTGGTCGTTTCGCCAGGGTAAGGAGCGCCAGACGGTGCAGGTAGCCGGCAACTACCGGGTGGATCTGGCGGAGGCGGTGCGCGACGCCGCCCTGGCCGGGCTCGGCATCGCCTACGTGGCCAACTATCTGCTGGACAAGGAGTTGCAGTCCGGCCAGCTGATCCCGCTGCTGCCCCAGTGGCGGCCGAACCAGAAGATGGCGGTGCACGCCGTCTATGCCAGACGCGAGCACCTGGATCCCAAGATCCGGCTGTTCATCGACTTCCTCAAGGAGAGCTTCGGTCCGAATCCCTACTGGGAGCAGCGGCTGGCTCCCTGGCTCGGCGGCAAATTGTCCGGCACCGAGGAATAATCGTTTCCATATAAGAACACTGGCTTTCGCTTGAAACCAAAATCAAGTCAAATCAGCCAGTTGCCGCAACCGGTATCGTGCAAACGTTTTTGCTAACAGGGCTGTAACCAAGTGGACTTGCAGTGGCGAGGCCGGGAGCGCAGAATCCGCGCCCATCTTTCGTCCCACCTGATGGAGTCCCTATGATTGCCCTGCTCGGCATCCTGAGCATTCTGGCCGTGGCCACGCTCTGCTCTGATAATCGTCGTCGTATCCCGTTGCGAACAGTGGGTCTGGCCCTCTGCCTGCAAATCCTTTTCGCCGGCCTGGTGCTCTGGCTGCCCGCCGGTCAGCACGTGCTGAACGGGGTAAGCGAAAGCGTCAGCAGCGTGATCGGTTACGGTCAGGAGGGGATCGCCTTCCTGTTCGGCGATCTGGCCAAGTTCAAGCTGGGCTTCATCTTTGCCTTCAACGTGCTGCCGGTCATCATCTTCTTCTCCGCGGTGATCGCCATCCTCTACCACATCGGCCTGATGCCGAAAGTGATCGCCCTGCTTGGCGGCGGCCTGCAGAAACTGCTGGGCACCGGCCGCGCCGAGAGCCTCTCCGCCACCGCCAACATCTTCGTCGGTATGGTGGAGGCGCCGCTGGTGGTCAAACCCTATCTCTCCAAGATGTCGGATTCCCAGTTCTTCGCGGTGATGAGCTGCGGCCTCGCCTCGGTAGCTGGCGGTACCTTGGTGGGTTACGCCAGCATCGGGGTCGAGCTGAAATACCTGATCGCGGCGGCCTTCATGTCGGCGCCGGCCGGTCTGGCCATGGCCAAGATCCTGGTGCCGCCTGCCGCCGAAGAGCAGGACCATCATCAGGACGTGGTGATCCCGCGCGCCACCAACGTGATTGAAGCAGCCGCCGATGGCGCCATGTCCGGCCTCAACATCGCGGTTGCCGTGGGGGCCACCCTGCTGGCGTTCGTCGGGGTGATCGCCATGCTCAACGGCCTGCTGGGCTGGGCCGGCGACCTGGTGGGGCTGGAGCTGAGCTTCCAGATCATCCTGGGCTGGCTGTTTGCTCCCGTCTCCTGGCTGATCGGTATCCCCTGGGAACAGGCTCAGGCTGCCGGCGCCCTGATCGGGACCAAGATAGTGGTGAACGAGTTCGTCGCCTTCATCGCCCTGGTGCAGGATCAGACTCTGAGCGAGTCGAGCAAGGCCATCGTCACCTTTGCCCTGTGTGGTTTCGCCAACATCTCCTCCATGGCGATCCTGATCGGTGGCCTGGGCGCCATGGTGCCGGAGCGCAAATCCTTCATCGCCCGTTACGGCATGCGCGCCATCCTGGCGGGGGTGCTGGCGAACCTGATGAGTGCCTCGCTGGCAGGCTTGTTCCTCGCCCTCTGATTGACCCTGGAGCTAGCACCTTCCGGTCAGAGCCCGCTTCGGCGGGCTTTTTTGTGGTCGCTTGCCGGCAAAAAAAAGCGCCTCAGGGAGGCGCGGGGAAAAAGACAGATTGGAAGCGTCACATGGGTGCCACTTGAATGAGGGATGAGCCATGCCATCCAAGTGTGAAGCCATGATGCCTGATGCTGTCTGAAGCCCTTCTGAGGCGATTCTTCATACTATGTTCATTTTGCTAAACGCAATGGGACTGACTGGTTATAGGGTCAGGGGGCCAGTGCAAAGTTGTCGTCGGTCTGTTGTTCCAGCGCCAGCAACCAGCGTTTGATGGGGATGCCGCCGGCATAACCGGTCAGCTCGCCGCTGCGGCCGATCACCCGGTGACAGGGCACTATGATGCTGAGCGGATTGCGCCCGTTGGCCGCCCCCACCGCGCGAACCGCCTTGGGATTGCCGATGGCCTGGGCTATCTCGAGGTAGCTGACGGTCTCGCCATAGGGAATGTCGCCCAGGGCGCGCCACACCGATTGCTGAAAAGGGGTGCCCCGGGCGGCCAGCGGCAGATCGAAGCGGCGCAGGCGACCGGCGAAGTAGGCCGCGAACTGTTCGACGAAGGGGGCCAGCGCCTGATCGTCGCGCTGCCATTCGTCGGTCGGGGTCACCGGCTGCTCGCCTAGCACGAACTCCACATAGCGCAGCCCGTCCCGGTCGATGGCGATGAGCAGGGGGCCGTGGGCGCTGTCGCAAAAACTGAATTTCATTCTGTCATCCTCGGGCGTTGGGCAAGGGCCCGGCTAGTCCACTACCGGCTTGCCGCGGGTCGATTTTATCTCCCCCTTGCGCTTCTTGGCATCGACCCGCTTGCGCTGGGAGCTGCGGGTCGGCTTGGTGGCGTGGCGGACCTTGGGGCGCCAGGCCGCTTTCTTCAGCAGCTCCACCAGACGGTTCATCGCCTCCTTGCGGTTCATGTCCTGGCTGCGGTGGGTCTCGACCCGGATCATGATGAAGCCGTCGTGAACTCGGCTGTCGCTCAGCTTGTCGAGCCCCTCCTTGTAAAGTGGGGTGAGGCTGGGGGAGTTGCGGTAATCGAAGCGCAACCAGACGGCGGAGTCGGTCTTGTTGACGTGCTGGCCACCGTTGCCCTGTGCCCGCATGGTCTGGAATTGCAGTTCATGCCAGGGCAGGGTAACGCTGTTGGAGATGACTAACATACTGCGGTGCTCTTGTTTGGTGCATCGGCTGTGGCTGGCTCAGCTTGGTGCCTCATAATGGGGCGAGATGCGCTCCCTTGGTGATGCCGGGAGAGTCCTGCTCCAGGCCTAAATGCTATCTTTTTGAAATTAAACAATAAAAAGACTTGGCACAAGAATTGATTCCCCATTCATGACATACCATGGATTGGGAGCAACCAGATGAAGCTGATTACTGCGATTATCAAACCCTTCAAGTTAGACGACGTGCGCGAGGCCATCGCCAACCTGGGGGTCGAGGGTCTGACCGTGTCCGAGGTCAAAGGGTTTGGCCGCCAGAAGGGGCACACCGAATTATACCGGGGAGCCGAGTATCAGGTCGACTTCCTGCCCAAGGTAAAGCTGGAGATAGCGACGGCCGACGACAACGTCGAAGGGGTGATCGAGGCGATCTGCAAGGCTGCCTATACCGGCAAGATCGGTGACGGCAAGATCTTCGTCTACGACCTGCTGCAGGCCGTGCGCATTCGGACCGGTGAGAGCGACGACGAGGCGCTCTGATCGCGCTGGATGGGGCGAATGATCGGTACGTTGTCGCTGATTGACTCCATGGTGGGGCCGGATAGGATTCTATCCGGCCCCTTTGTTTGAACAGGGTTTAAATATGTGATCCCGCCACATCAGGATTTCTTGATCCGGCTGTCGAGCTCAATGCAAAATGCAAACAGCAATGGTTCTCACTCGATATAGCAACTCAAGGAATGGATGATGAAAATGAAGATGTTGGCACTGGCTTTCTCTGCGTTGGCGGCTCAGTCGGCATTGGCGGCAGGGGAGGTGAATGTCTACTCCAACCGGCAGGATGAGCTGATCAAGCCCATCATCCAGCAGTTCGAGAAAGAATCGGGCATCAAGGTCAACGTGGTGTTCGCCAAAGAGGGGCTGAACGAGCGTCTGGAGCGGGAAGGCAAGCTCTCCCCGGCGGATCTGATGCTGACCGTCGACATCAGCCGGCTGACCGATCTGGTGGACAAGGGGCTGGTGCAGCCGGTGGACAGCAAGATCCTGCAGGAGAACATCCCCGCCATCTATCGCGATCCGGACAACCGCTGGTTCGCGCTAACCACCCGGGTGCGCGCCATCTATTCCAGCAAGGATCGTCTCGGCAAGCTCGATACCATCAGCTACGAAGATCTGGCCAAGCCTGAATTCAAAGGAAAAATCTGCACCCGCAGCGGCAAGCATGAGTACAATGTGGCGCTGGTCTCCTCCATGATCGCTCATCACGGCATGACCGAGACCAAGAGCTGGCTGGAAGGGGTCAAGGCCAACCTGGCGCGCAAGCCGCAGGGCAACGACCGGGATCAGGTCAAAGCGATCAAGGATGGTATCTGTGACCTGTCGCTCGGCAATAGCTACTACCTGGGTGCCATGTTGAAGGATCCGGCGCAGAAGGCTTGGGCCGATGCCGTCTACATCAACTTCCCGAACCAGGCTGACCGCGGCGCCCACGTCAACGTGAGCGGCGTGGCCATGACCAAGTACGCCAAGAACAAGGTTGAGGCCCAGAAGCTGATGGAGTTCCTGGCCGGCGACACCGCCCAGCACATGTATGCGGACGTGAACGCCGAATATCCGGTCAAGGCCGGGGTCGAGCCTTCCGCTATGGTCAAGTCCTGGGGCAGCTTCAAGTCTGACGCGCTACCGGTCAGCGATTACGCCAAGCACCGCAAGGACGCCTTGCAGCTGCTGGATGAAGTGAAATTCGACTTGTAATTCAGATGGGGCCAAGGGCCCCATCAACCTCTGTGGTCTCATGAAAAATTTTGGATGGATTACCGGCAGCTGGGCCAGCGCCCTGCTGCTGGCTTTGCCGGTGCTTGCTCTGGTCTTCTCCGCCTTGTCGGCCGACGGAGATCTGTTTGGCCACCTCGCCGATACCGTGCTGTTCGACTATCTGGCCAATACCCTGGGGCTGGTGGTCGGCGTCGTGCTGCTCAGCCTGCTGTTCGGGGTGCCGACCGCCTGGCTGGTGGCCATGTGCCAGGTGCCGGGGCGGCGGGCCCTGCAGTGGGCGCTGATGCTGCCGATGGCCATGCCCTCCTATATCGTCGCCTATGTCTACACCGACCTGCTCGACTACTCGGGCCCGCTGCAGGCGGGGTTGCGGCAGCTGTTTGGCTGGGGCGGGCCGGCCGACTACTGGTTCCCGGCCATCCGCTCCCTCGGCGGCGCCGCCTGGGTGCTGGCACTGGTGCTGTTCCCCTACGTCTATCTGCTGACCCGCGCCTCCTTTCTGGAACAGTCGGTCAGCCTCATTCACTCCAGCCGCCTGCTCGGTTGCTCCCCCTGGCAGAGCTTTCGCCGCCTCAGCCTGCCGCTGGCACGCCCGGCCATCATGGTCGCTGTGTCGCTGGTGGCGATGGAGACGTTGGCCGATTTTGCCACCGTCCACTTCTTTGCCATCAATACCCTGACCACGGCGGTCTACGACACCTGGCTCGGCTATGGCAGTCTGGCTACCGCTGCCAAACTCTCCTGCCTGATGCTGCTGGCGGTGGTGCTGCTGATCGCGCTGGAGCGCCGCTCGCGCAGCCGGCAGCAGGTGTTCCAGAAGTCGATGGGTCATGAGCAGCCGCTGCGCTACCCGCTCAAGGGGATTCGCCGCGCTCTGGCCGGGCTCTGGTGCTGGGGGCTGGTGCTGGCCGGCTTCGGTCTGCCGTTCGTCATTTTGCTGGATTACGGCGTGCGCTACTTCGAATTGTCGTGGACGCCGGAGTTCGTCCGCTTTGCCGGCAACAGCTTGGCTATCTCGGCGCTGACCGCCCTGCTGGCCATGGGCATCGCCCTGTTGCTTGGCTTCTGTCGTCGTCTCGATGGCGGAGTCAAGAGCCTGCTGCCGCTGCGCATCGCCGCCATGGGTTACGCCATGCCGGGTACCGTGCTCGCCATCGGCGTGCTGGTACCGCTCACCGCCCTCGACTTTGCCATCAACGATCTGGCCGAGTTGCTGGGGCGTCAGGGGCCGGGGCTGCTGCTGACCGGTACCATCACCGCCATCGTGTTCGGCTATCTGGTGCGCTTCGTGGCCATCGCCATCGGCTCGGTGGAGAGCAGCATGGGCAAGATCTCCCCCAGCCTCGATATGGCGGCTCGCTCTCTGGGGCAGGGGGATGGCGCCATGCTGCGGCGGGTGCACCTGCCTCTGGTACGGCGCGGCCTGTTTGCCGGTGCCATGCTGGTGTTCATCGAATCCATGAAGGAGCTGCCTGCCGCCCTGCTGCTGCGGCCGTTCAACTTCGATACCCTGGCGACCCACGTCTACCAGTTCGTGTCGGACGAGATGCTGGAGCGCGGCGCGCTCGGCGCCATCGTCATCGTGCTGGTGGGGCTGTTGCCGCTGATCTGGGTCAACCGCAACCTGGATGGGGCGGGGCACTGAGCCCGCCAACCTTGAAATGTTGTCCGGCCGTCGGTCGGTCTGGTTCAAAAGAATATGAGGAAGTCAGCCTTGTCCTGTTTGCAGGTTGAAAATGTCAGTTGCCGTTACAACGGCCGCAATGTGCTGGAGCAGCTCTCCCTGACGGTGGCTGACAACGAGATCGTCTGCCTGCTGGGAGCGAGCGGCTGCGGCAAGACCACGCTGCTCAAGGCCATCGCTGGCCTGCTGCCGCTGGCGGAGGGCACGATCCGCCTCGGCGATACCCTGCTCGACGGGCCCGGTGCCAGCGTGCCGCCCGAGGCGCGCAACATCGGCATGATCTTTCAGGATTACGCCCTTTTTCCCCACCTGACGGTGGCCGACAACGTCGGCTTCGGTCTGACCAAATTCGATCGCCGTGCCCGTCAGCAGCAGGTGGACGAGGCGCTGGCGCTGGTCAATCTGCAGGGGCTGGGGGATCGCTATCCCCATCAACTCTCCGGTGGCCAGCAGCAGCGGGTGGCGATTGCCCGGGCGCTGGTGTGCAAGCCGCGGCTGATGCTGCTGGACGAACCCTTCTCCAACATCGACACCCAGGTACGGATGAAGTTGATCCTGGAGATCCGCGCCCTGCTCAAGCAGCAAGGGATCGGCGCCATCTTCGTCAGCCACAGCAAGGAGGAGGCCTTTGCCTTCGCCGATCGACTGGCGCTGTTTCGCGCGGGTCACATCGAGCAGGTGGGCCAGCCGGAGCAGCTCTATCGCCGCCCCCAGAACCGCTTCGTGGCGGAGTTTCTCGGCGGGGTCAATTACCTGGCGGCCGAGGTGGTGGACAGCCACTGCGTGCGCACGGCGCTCGGGGTCATCTGCGGCAGCGAGCCCCATGGCCGGGCCGTGGGTGAGCTGCTGCAACTGATGCTCAGGCCACAGCAACTGTTGCTGGAGAGCGCCGCAGATGGCGAGCTCAAGGTGGTGGAGCAGCAGTTCCTCGGCCATCACTGCCGGGTGCTGTTCGAGAGCGGCGAGCTGCGGCTGGAGGCGAGCATCGGCGAGCCGCTGGAGGGAGCGCGGGCGCGGGTCAGGGTGACGCCCCACGCGCTGGTGTTGTTTGACCCTTTACCCTGAACGCGTGATATCGTCGTGAAATCAATGAACTGGAACCGCGCTGGTTTATAATCGCGCAACGCTAATCGCCCATATCGCCAATGTCTGTTCAGGGGAGAGATATATGAAAGCCCAAGCCGGGATCTGTGCCGAGCCCAATCTGCACGCCCTCTATCTGATGTTCAACCGCACCGGTGACGCCGCCGAGCTGGTGGCCCGTCTGGCCAGGTTGCCGGCCCTGTGGGAGGCGGTAGCCGCCGATTTCCCCGCTGCCGGCTTCAGCGGTCTGGTCGCCGTCGGTGCCGATGCCTGGGATGGCCTCTATCCTGCCGCCCGTCCGCCCCAGTTCCGCGGCTTCATGGCACAATCCGCCAACGGCCAGGAGGCCCCCAACACCCCGTTCGATCTGTTCGTGCAACTGCGCGCCGATCGGGTCGATGTGCTGCATCACGCCGGTCAGCGCGTCATGGCCCTGCTGGCCGGGCTGGTGGAGCTAGCAGAAGAGGTGCGCGGTTTTCGCAACCTCGACTGCCGCGATCTGACCGGTTTCGTCGATGGCACCGAGAACCCGCAGGATGAGCACCGCGCCGAAGTGGCGCTGCTGGACGGCGGCGAGTTTGCCGGCGGCTCCTACATCCACGTGCAGCGCTGGGTCCATGCCATGAGCGACTGGGAGAAGCTGGCACTGAAGGAGCAGGAAGACATTATCGGTCGCACCAAGGTCGACAACATCGAGTACGAGTCGGCCGACAAGCCGCTGACCGCCCACATCAAGCGGGTCAACCTCAAGACGCCAAAGGGTGAGTCCATGGAGATACTGCGCCAGAGCATGCCCTGGGGCACCATGACAGAGCAGGGGCTCTACTTCATCTCCTGCTGCCGCACCCCGCAGCACTTCAACGCCATGCTGGCCAGCATGTACAAGGGGGAGGGCAGTCACTTCGATCACCTGCTGCGCTTCACCAGGGCGGTGACCGGCGCAGCCTTCTTCGCCCCTTCAGAAGATTTTCTGGTGGCACAGGGCAAATAAGGCTCGCCCACCCGCAGATAACAAAAATCCCGGCCTTGGCCGGGATTTTGCGTTTTGGCGGGACCGCGATGACGCGGCGGCAACCATTACGGCGTCTGTTCGAACAGCTCGAGGGCGGAGAGGTAGAGCTCTTCGATGTCGGTGTCGCTGGTCGGGGTGATGAAGATGGTGTCGTCACCAGCGATGGTGCCGAGGATCCCTTCGGCCTTGCCGAGGGAGTCGAGCAGGCGGGCGATCAGCTGGGCCGCACCCGGGCTGGTGTGGATCACCACCAGGGCACCGTTGTGGTCGACATCCAGCACCAGGTTCTTGAGCGGGCTGGAGGTGGTGGGCACGCCCAGTTCCACCGGCAGGCAGTAGACCATCTCCATCTTGGCATTGCGGGTGCGAACGGCGCCGAAGCGGCTCAGCATGCGCGATACCTTGGACTGGTTGATGTTTTCGAAGCCCATCTCTTGCAGGGCAGTCACTATCTCTGCCTGGGAGCCAAATCGTTCTTCTTTCAGCAAGGCTTTAAAGGCCTTGGCCAGTTTTTCTTGCTTGTCGTTATGCTTCATCTTGGACTCACGAATGAGGAGGTTTGGCTGCCTGTCACGCTCAGGCGGCAGATATGAACAGCGTGCCCATTTTGCATTCATATGCCTATTTTTGCAAGGAAGCGGCGCTTGTTCTGCATATTGATTCAAATATAGCTTGCATCCACCCATGCCAGCGTTAGAATCAGGACGAAATTTTGAAAACTTATTCAATTGGGCTGTATGGGTATTGAATTAATCGGTATCGAAAAATCCTGGCACAAGGTGCCGGTACTGCAACAGGTCAGCTTTCGGACCGCTCCCGGTGAGACCTTGGTGCTGCTGGGCCCGAGCGGTGCCGGCAAGAGTTCTCTGCTGCGCATGATGAACCTGCTGGACACCCCGGATGCCGGTATTCTGCGCATCGGTGAAAGTGAATTTTCTTTCCCGTCCAGCCTCTCCACCGCCGAGTTCAACCGCCAGACCCAGGCGCTGCGGCGCAAGGTGGGCATGGTGTTCCAGCAGTACAATCTGTGGCCCCATCTCACCGTGATGGAGAACCTCATCGAGGCCCCCGTCAAGCTGCTCGGCATGAGCAAGGCGGCGGCCATGGAGAAGGGGGGCTATCTGCTGGCCCAGCTGCAACTGGCCGACAAGCGCGACGCCTGGCCGGCGCGGCTGTCTGGCGGTCAGCAGCAGCGGGTGGCCATCGCCCGTACCCTGATGATGGACCCCCAGGTGCTGTTGTTTGACGAGCCGACGGCGGCCCTCGACCCCGAGATCACCAAGGAAGTGGCGGAGATCATCCGCAACCTGGGCCAGACCGGCATCACCCAGGTGGTGGTGACCCACGAGGTGGAGTTCGCCCGCAAGGTGGCCAGCCAGGTGATCTATCTGGAGAAGGGGCGGATCATCGAAGCCGGCTCCGCCGCCATTTTCCAAGCCCCGCAAACCAGCCGGTTTGCCGAATTCTTGATGCATTGATATTCAAATCGATAAGGAAGCTGTCATGAAAAAGAGTCTGTTGCTGGTCGCCGCCATGGGCCTGCTGAGCACCTCGGTGCTGGCCAAGGAGATCAAGTTCGCCACCGAGGCCACCTACGCGCCGTTCGAATACCTGGACGACAAGAACGAGTTCCAGGGTTTTGACATCGATCTTGCCCGCGCCATCTGTGAACAGGCCAAGCTGGAGTGCAGCTTCCACAACCAGGCTTTCGACAGCCTGATCCCCAGCCTGAAATTCCGTCGTTATGACGCCGCCATCGCCGCCATGGACGTGACCCCGGAGCGGGCCGCCCAGGTTGATTTCTCCGACATCTATTACCAGAACTCCGCCGTGTTCGTGACCAAGAAGGGCGCCTTCAAGGGGCCGGAAGAGCTGGTGGACAAGACCGTCGGCGTGCAGAACGGCACTTCCCATCAGTCCTATCTGGTGGACAACTGGGTGAGCAAGGGTCTGCTGACCGTGCCCTACGCCAGCTACCAGAGCGCCTTCCTCGACATGATGAACGGCCGCACCGACGGCGTGTTTGCCGATACCGCGGTCGCCGCCGACTGGCTCAAGCAGCACAAGGAGTATGCCGTGATCGGCACGCCGGTGACTGACGCCAAGTACTTCGGTACCGGCTTTGGCATCGCGGTGGCCAAGGGTAATCAGGAGCTGCTGACTCAGCTGAACAAGGGGCTGGCCGACATCAAGGCCAACGGCACCTATCAGAAGATCTACGACAAATATTTCGCGCACTAAGCCATGTTGAGCCTGTTGTTGGATGCAGCCTGGATGACCCTCGGGCTGGCCTTGGCATCCCTGGTCGGGGGCATGGTGCTGGCGCTGGCGTTCAGCGCCGCCGAACTGAGCAAGCAGCGCGCTCTGGTGTGGCCGGTGGCCACACTCACCACACTCATTCGTGGCCTGCCCGAGCTGCTGGTGGTGCTGTTCATCTACTTCGGCTCGACCCAGGTGCTGTTCCTCATCACCGGCGAGTACGTGGAGTTCAGCCCGTTCGCCTGCGGCGTGCTGGCGCTCTCCCTGCTGTTCGCCAGCTACGCCACCCAGACCCTGCGGGCTGCCCTCAATGCGGTGCCCGCCGGGCAGCGGTTGGCGGCGCTGGCGCTCGGTCTTGGCAAGGGGCACATCTTCTTTCGCATCGTGCTGCCCCAGGCGTGGCGGCACGCCCTGCCGGGGCTCGGCAATCAGTGGTTGGTGCTGCTCAAGGACACCGCACTGGTCTCCCTCATCGGGGTGAACGAGATGATGCGCCAGGCCCAGATGGCCTCGGCCAGCACCTATCAACCCTTCACCTGGTATGCCGCGGCGGCCCTCATCTACCTGGCCATCAGCCTGGTGAGTGAGTTTGGCTTGAAGCAGGCGTCCCGTTACACCCGTCGTTACGGAGGCTGATCATGCAGGATTACCTGATGACCCTGCTGGGTGGCCTGGCGATTACCCTGCAACTCACGGCATTCAGCCTGCTGCTCGGGGTGCTGATGGCGGCTGCCATGACCTGGGTGCTGGAGCGTCGCATTCCGGTGGCGACCCAGCTGGTGCAGCTGTGGGTGCTGATCTTCACCGGCACGCCGCTGCTGATCCAGATCTTCCTCATCTACTACGGGCCGGGCCAGTTTGCCTGGCTCAAAGAGGGGCCGCTCTGGCCGCTGCTCAAGCAGCCCTGGTTCTGCGCCGTGCTGGCGCTCGGCTTTAATACCGCCGCCTACTCCACCCGGTTGTTCAAGGGGGCGCTCGATGCCATCTCGGCCGGTGAGGTAGAGGCCTGCCGCGCACTCGGTTTCTCCGCTAGCCAGACTTTGTGGATGAAGGTGCGTCACGCCGCCCGGCGGCTGGTGCCCGCCTATTCCAACGAGGTGATCCTGGTGCTCAAGGGGAGTTCGCTCGCCAGTACCATCACCATCATGGATGTGATGGGGCTGGCTCAGCGCCTCAATGCCCAGACCTATGACACCCTGGCGGTGTTCACCGTGGCCGGTGCCCTCTACCTGACCATGAACGGATTGTTAACAATTGGTTTTCGTTGGTGTGAACGCAGGGCGTTGGCCTTCCAGGGCTGAAGTCGGTAGATCTACCTATTAATGGTGAGGGGAAGTGCAGGAAATCTGTGCTTCCCCTCCAATTTTTTGCATTTCCCCCCATTTTTATTCGCCGCCTGTTTATTGGCTCACAGAACCTGTGATTACAACTGTTATCAGATTGTTTTTTAGGGGGGGATCCTTTAAGGTTGGGCGCACAACAAGAAACAACCTTAAACCTACGCTTAAACATGGAGTTGATCATGAAAGTTGCCGTTCTGGGTGCCGCCGGTGGCATCGGCCAAGCCCTCGCTCTGCTGTTGAAAAACCGTCTGCCTGCTGGTTCCGAATTGAGCCTGTATGACATCGCTCCGGTGACCCCGGGCGTGGCGGTCGATCTGAGCCATATCCCGACTGACGTGAAAGTAAAAGGTTTCTGCGGTGAAGATCCGAGCCCGGCTCTGGTCGGCGCCGATGTCGTGCTGATCTCCGCCGGCGTGGCTCGCAAGCCCGGCATGGATCGTTCCGACCTGTTCAACATCAACGCCGGCATCGTCAAGAACCTGGTGGAAAAGTGCGCGGCCTCCTGCCCGAAAGCGCTGATCGGCATCATCACCAACCCGGTCAACACCACGGTCGCCATCGCGGCCGAAGTGCTGAAGAAAGCCGGTGTCTATGACAAGCGTCGCCTGTTTGGTGTCACCACCCTGGACGTGATCCGTGCCGAGACCTTCGTGGCCGAGGCCAAGGGTCTGAACGTCGACAAGGTGCGCGTCAACGTGATCGGTGGCCACAGTGGCGTGACCATTCTGCCGCTGCTCTCCCAGATCGACGGTGCCAGCTTCACCGCCGACGAAGTGGCCGCCATGACCAAGCGTATCCAGAACGCCGGTACCGAAGTGGTGGAAGCCAAGGCCGGTGGCGGTTCCGCTACTCTCTCCATGGGCCAGGCTGCCTGCCGTTTCGGCTTGTCGCTCATCAAGGGTCTGCAGGGTGAAGCCAACGTCATTGAGTGCGCCTACGTGGAAGGCGACGGCAAACACGCCACCTTCTTCGCGCAGCCCATCCTGCTTGGCAAGAACGGTGTCGAAACCGTGCTGGACTACGGCAAGCTGAGCGCCTTCGAACAAGAGGCGATGGATGGCATGCTGGCCACTCTGAAAGCCGATATCCAGCTGGGTGTCGACTTCGTCAAGTAAGGCGTCCGGATGGACAGCAAGGGGAGCTTCGGCTCCCCTTTGTCGTTATGGTGACGGATGCAGGCGGCGCCGGCCTAAGGGGATGCTGCCGGCTGCCGATAACAGGGTGCTGCAGGAGATCCTTATGATGAAACCCATTACCCTTGTCGGCCTTCTCTGTTTGCTGACGCCCCCATTGCTGACGAGCCAGGCGCAGGGGGCCGAGCCTTCCGCCTCTGCCGCCGCCGCGACGAGCGGGGCCGTGGCCGCCTCCGCACCGGCCAGTACGCCGGCGCAACCGGAGGCGGCGGTCCCATCTGCTGCAGCCGCGGTGCCGGCGGCCACGGATACCACGGCTGCGCCATCGACCAGCCCGGCGACGGCCGATGCGCCGGCAGCGGCCCCCATTCCTGCACCTGCCGCCACGGATAGCGGGCGCTCACCCAATAGCCGCCCCATGACCAGCACCCCGAGCAGCAGCAGCGGCCTGAATGTGGACAGTGGCACACTGCAGGCGGTGCCGCTCTATCGCCAGGACGAGCTGCTCAACTGGATTGAACAGGGGCGTCACCTGCAGCAGGTAAAGCAGGACAGGTGCCAGCTTACCCAGGATATCGAGGTGCGGGCCGAGGTGATGAAGGTGCCTGCCTATCAGTTTCTGTGGGGGGACATGCTGGCCTGGGGGGTCTGCATCAAGCCCAACGCGGAGCTGGGGGTCAAATTCATGTGGGAGGCGGCCAATCAGGGATTGGCGCCGGCGCTGGAACAACTGGGCCGTTACTACTGGAAAGGCACGCTGGTGCAAAAGGATCTGCTCAAGGCCGAGACCCTGATGCGGGAGGCCGCCAGCCTGGGCTTCCAGCGGGCACAGATAGAGTGGGTGGAGATGCTGCTGCAGGGAATGGGCAGCCCGCTCGACTATGAAGAGGCCTACCACTGGTTGCACAGCACGGTGATCGGCGACAAGGCGCTGCACCAGAAGGCGACCAGCCTGCTGAGCCGGCTCGGCAACCGGATGCCGGCCAATGCCATCGCCCGCGCCAAGGCGATGCACTGAGCCAAAAAAATGACCCACGGATCTGCATCCGTGGGCCGGGAGGTGCCGGCCGCCGTGCCGTGACAGGCTGGCCCCTCATCTGGTTATAGTGATTAGCCCGCCTTACAGATCTTGGTGGGGACCAAAAACTTCGTAATGGAGCTGGCCGGCCGGAATGTCTGCCGCGATCAGCTGCTGCTTGACTGCCTGCATGAAGCCGACGGGACCACAGAAGTAGTAGTGGGCCTGCGGCGTGATGCGCTCCTTCACTGCAGTCAGGTCCATGGTGCCGGCAAAGTCGTAATCTTCGCCCTGCACATCACTGGCCTGGGGCTCCCGATACCAGACCCGGCTCAGCAGGTTGGCGTTTTGGCGGGATTTTTGCTGAATATCCTCCCTGAAGGCATGTACGGCACCCTGTTCACAGGCGTGCAGCCAGGTGATGTCGGCCTGATGGCCGTTCGCCAGCAACTGGTTGAGCATGCTTATCATCGGCGTGACACCCACACCGGCCGAGAGCAGCACCACCGGGGTATGGCCATCGGCTTTCAGGTAGAAATCGCCGGTGGGGGGCATGACCTCAATCTTGTCACCCGCTTGCAGATGATCGTGCAGCAGGTTGGAAACCTGGCCCTGCGGCTCGCGTTTGACGCTGATGCGGTAGTGCTGGCCGTTGGGGGCATCGGAGAGGGAGTACTGGCGGATCTCCTGATATTCCAGCTCGGGGTGGACCAGCTTGATGCTGAGGTACTGGCCCGGCTTGAAGTCCAGTACCGGCTTGCCATCTACCGGCGCCAGCAGGAAGGAGGTGATGAGCTCGCTTTCGAGCCGCTTCTCCTTGATCAGGAAGGGGCGGGAACCCTGCCAGCCACCTGCCTGGCTCGCCTTCTCCTGATAAATCTCGCTCTCGCGGCCGATGAAGATGCTGGCGAGCACACCATACGCCTTGCCCCAGGCATCCAGCACCTCGTCGGTGACCGCACTTCCACCCAATTCTTTGAGCGTGGCCAAGAGATGACTACCTACAATGTGATATTGTTCTGGCTGGATCAGGAAACCCGTGTGCTTGTGGGCGATACGCTCCACGGCCCCGGCCAGTGCCCCCAGGTTGTCGATGTTCTTGGCATAGGCCGCCACCGCATTGAACAACGCCAGCGGCTGACCGCCGCTGCGCTGGTGCGCCAGGTTGAAAATGTCCTTCAGTTCCGGGTTATGGCTGAACATGCGCTGGTAGAAGTGCTGGGTGAGCGCGGGGCCCGCCGATTCGAGCAAAGGGATGGTGCTTTTGATGACGGCGATGGTGGCTTGGTCTAACATAGGGGGTCCTTGCTAATTGAACATCTAAAATGTCACTTAATAAGCTGCATCCTAGATGTTTATTTGATCTGAATCAATAATCAATTTCCGCGCGATGCGCCACAGGCACTATGAGACTAACTAGCTATACCGATTTTGGATTGAGAGCCCTGCTCTATCTGGCGACCCTGCCGGAGGGCGAATTGTCGAGCGTGGCCAAGGTCTCCGCCTTGTATGACGTCTCCCGCAATCACATGGTGAAGGTGGTGAACCAGCTGGTGAAACTGGGCTATCTGCAGTCCCAGCGCGGCAAGAATGGCGGGATCCGCATGGCTTGTGCGCCGGAGACCGTCAACATCGGTCAGGTGATCCGGGCGCTGGAAGGGAATCTGGACGGGATAGATTGCGGCTCGCCGGCCTGCCACATCGTCTCGGTCTGTCTGCTGAAGAATGCCCTGAAGGAGGCGATGAACGCCTTTCTGGCGGTGATGGACAGCTATACCCTGCAAGACCTGCTGGCCAATCGCGACGAGCTGCAGAAGGTATTTGGCGAATTGATCCCGACTCTGGTGCTGGAGCCGGACGAGGAGAGCGAGTGAGCAAGAAAAAAGGCTGCCAGTGGCAGCCTTTTTTTCAATCTTCAAAGCCAGACTCGTTACGGTATAAATCAGGCATGATCCGCGCCATCTTCACCATGTTGTTCTCCACTTCCAGGATCTCGATGGGGTAGCCGGCCAGCCGCAGACTGATGTTGGGCTGGGGGATCTCCTCCAGGTATTCCAGGATGGCACCATTGAGCGTTCTGGGCCCGTCGATGGGCAGTTGCCAGCTCATCTCCTTGTTCAGCTCGCGGATGCTGGCGGAGCCCTCCACCAGGAAGGTGCCGTCCGGCTGGGGGTGGATCTCGTCGCTGGGAGCGGGGGTCATGGAGGTAGTGAAGTCGCCCACTATTTCTTCCAGAATGTCGTCCAGAGTGATCAGTCCCTGAATGTCGCCGTACTCGTCAACGATGAGGCCGATCCGCTCCTTGTTGCGCTGGAACTTAGCCAGCTGGACGTTGAGCGGCGTTCCCTCCGGGATGAAGTAGATCTCGTCCACCTCCCGCAGCAGGCTCGACTTGTTGAACTGATCCCTGGCCATCAGCCGCAGTGCGTCGCGGGCGTGCAGAAAGCCCACCACGTCGTCGATGTTGTCGCGATAGAGCAGGATCTTGGTGTGGGCACAGTGGGCCAGCTGGCGCAGTATGGTTTTCCAGTCGTCGTTGATGTCGATGGCGTAGATCTCGCTGCGCGGCACCATGATGTGCTCCACCGTCATCTTGTCCAGATCCAGAATGCTGAGCAGCATCTCCTGATGGCGCTGGGGGATGAGGCTGCCGGCCTCGTTGACGATGGTGCGCAGCTCCTCGGTATTGAGGGCGTCATCCTTGCTGGGGTTGAGCCGCAGCAGCTTGAGCAGGCCGCTGGTGATGCCGTTGATCAGCCAGACCAGCGGCGAGAGCGGCACCATCAGCCCCTTGAGCACCCAGGAGGCCGGGTAGGCAATCTTCTCCGGGAACATGGCTGCCAGGGTCTTGGGGGTCACTTCACCAAACACCAGCACGATCAGGGTCAGGCCGAAGGTGGCGATGGCCACCCCGAGATCGCCGAAGACGCGGATACAGACGATGGTGGCGATGGCCGAGGCGAGGATGTTGACCAGGTTGTTGCCGATCAGGATCAGCCCCAGCAGGCGATCCGGGCGGGATAGCAGCTTTTCTACCCGGCGGGCGGCCTTGTGTTTGGTCTGGGCCAGATGTCGCAACTTGTAGCGGTTGAGGGACATCATGCCGGTTTCGGAACTGGAGAAAAAAGCAGACAAGAGGATCAAGATAACGAGAACAATCAGCAATGTACTCGTTGAGATACTGTCCAAGAAGGGCTCCTGTGGGAGTGGGTGATAAAAAGGGTGGCGGTCAGCTCAACAAGACTTCTTTGACGAAGCGGCTGCCAAAATAGGCCAGAGTCAGGATGAAGCTGCCGATCAGGCTCAGGGTGATCACCTTGCGACCGCGCCAGCCACGGGTATGGTGGCCCCACAGCAGCAGCACGTAGACGCACCAGGCCAGGATCGAGAGGATGGCCTTGTGGGACTTGCCCTGGGCGAACATGTCTTCGAGGAAGAACAGGCCGGAGGCAATGGAGAGAGTTAGCAGGAACAGACCCGCCGAGATGAGCTGGAACAGCCGCTTCTCCACCGTCATCAGGGGCGGCATGGCGGGCAGCTGGCTGATCTTGCGCGACTTCAGC
Source organism: Aeromonas sp. FL131 (assembly GCF_049860615.1). NCBI lineage: Bacteria > Pseudomonadati > Pseudomonadota > Gammaproteobacteria > Aeromonadales > Aeromonadaceae > Aeromonas > Aeromonas sp. FL131. The sequence goes on along the minus strand of NZ_CP187595.1, from coordinate 3,726,092 downwards.
TGCCGGTCCAGACAGGCTAGCTGCAGCGCAAACAGGCAGGCGATCATCAATACCGAGTAGGCCATCAGCGCCAGACCGATGTGCAGCAGCAGCTGGGGATGGGCCTCCAGATGGGTGATGTAGCGGCCGGGAATGAGGGCGCTGGCGGCCAGCAGCAGGGCCGAGAAGCTGTAGACCACCGGCAGCAGGATCCAGCCGTTGAAGCGGCGGGTGACGCAGGTCATGAAGCAGCTGATGATGAGACTGACCAGCGAGGCTACGTTGAGCATGCTCAGATTCTGGCCGGAGTGAGTCACCAGCACTTCGCCGGCCACGGCGGTGCCATGGGCGATCAGGGCCAGTCCGATGCAGGCAAACAGGGGGGCTTGTCCCACTGGTTTGGCACTGAGCAGCAGGTGCAGAGAGGCGATGATGGCCAGCAGATAGAACGCCAGGGCCAGAACAGAGATCACGATCATAACCGGGTCGTTGTCGAGCAAGCGATTGGGAATAGGAAGGGCAGTATACCTTGCACAAGATGTGCTCGCCAGTTGTGCTGCCGCCGATCCGCCCATATATAGGCAGCAGTCTGCCGCCGCGGCACGCACCAGAAGGCGCGCCGGCGCCGGCCGAAATACCAGCCTGGGTTCATTGTACCTGCCCTTTTGAGGGGCAGGTCACCGTCGTGTGCGGCGAATAATCGTCCTCATTGCGCCGGCTGAGGTATAATGCCCCCATTTGTTACGCCAAGAACCGGAATGCGTCATGTTTGAGAATTTGACTGAACGACTCTCGCGCACCCTGCGCAATGTCAGCGGCCGTGGTCGTCTGACCGAAGAGAACATCAAAGAGACCTTGCGCGAAGTTCGCATGGCGCTGCTCGAGGCGGACGTCGCCCTGCCGGTGGTGCGTGACTTCGTGGCTCGCGTCAAGGAGCGGGCGGTTGGCCAGGAAGTGGCCAAGTCCCTGAGCCCGGGCCAGGCCTTCATCAAGATTGTGCATGGCGAATTGGTCTCGGTGATGGGGGAGGCCAACGAGCAGCTCAATCTGGCTGCCCAGCCGCCAGCCATCATCCTGATGGCTGGTCTGCAGGGGGCCGGTAAAACTACCACGGTCGGCAAGCTGGCCAAGCTGCTCAAAGAGCGCAGCAAGAAAAAGGTGCTGGTAGTCAGTGCCGACGTCTATCGTCCGGCGGCGATCAAACAGCTGGAAACCCTGGCCAATGACATCGGTGTGGACTTCTTCCCGAGCGATGCCAGCCAGAAGCCGGTCGACATCGCCAATGCGGCCATCGATCAGGCACGCAAGAAGTTCTATGACGTGGTGATCGTCGATACCGCCGGCCGCCTGCACGTCGACAGCGACATGATGGACGAGATCAAGCATCTCCACGCCACCATCAAGCCGGTCGAGACCCTGTTCGTGGTGGATGCCATGACCGGTCAGGACGCCGCCAACACTGCCAAGGCCTTCAACGAGGCGCTGCCGCTCACCGGCGTGATCCTCACCAAGGCGGACGGCGATGCCCGCGGTGGTGCCGCTTTGTCGGTGCGCCACATCACCGGCAAACCGGTCAAGTTCATCGGTATGGGCGAGAAGACCGATGCGCTGGAGCCGTTCCACCCGGATCGTCTGGCTTCCCGCATCCTCGGCATGGGCGACGTGCTCTCTCTCATCGAAGAGGTGGAGCGCAACGTCGATAAAGAGAAGGCGGCCAAGCTGGCCAGCAAGGTCAAGAGCGGCAAGGGCTTCGATCTGGAAGATTTCCGCGAGCAGCTGGCCCAGATGCGCAACATGGGCGGCATGATGGGCATGCTCGACAAGCTGCCGGGCATGTCCGGCTTGCCGGACAACATCAAGGATCAGATGGATGACAAGCTCACCGTGCGGATGGAGGCCATCATCAGCTCCATGACGCCCAAGGAGCGTGCCCATCCCGACCTCATCAAGGGCTCTCGCAAGCGTCGTATCGCTGCAGGCTCGGGCATGCAGGTGCAGGACGTAAACAAGCTGCTCAAGCAGTTCACCGAGATGCAGCGGATGATGAAGAAGATGTCCGGCAAGGGTGGCATGCGCAAGATGATGGGGCAGATGAAGAACATGCTGCCACCGGGATTCGGTGGTGGCCGCGGCCCCTTCTGATTGCCGGTCGTCATGCACACGTCAAGGGCTCACCATGGGTGGGCCCTTTTCATGGGGCCGCTTGTGCAAAAAATGGCTGGCTTGGTTGCAATTATTACGAATCCAAGTAGAATTACGCGGCTTATTTTAAGCTAGGGTCCGCGTGTTTGCGGGCCTTGTTCATTAGATGTTAATGAGGACGATATGGTAACCATTCGTTTACAACGTGGTGGCGCGAAAAAGCGTCCGTTCTACCAGGTAGTAGTTGCTGACAGCCGTAACGCCCGTGACGGTCGTTTCATCGAGCGCGTTGGTTTCTTCAACCCGGTTGCTTCTGGTAACGCTGAAAAGCTGAACCTGGACCTGGCTCGTATCGAGCATTGGGTTGGTACTGGTGCCGCTGTTTCTGACCGCGTTGCCAAGCTGATCAAAGACGCTGCCAAAGCTGCTTAATCAGCCAAACGGTAAGGAGTTAAGGTGGAAAAACCTGTAGTTCTGGGCACCCTGGGTACCGTTTACGGCATCAAGGGCTGGCTTAAAGTGAACTCCTTCACCGATGTTGCCGAAGCGATTTTCGATTACAACCCCTGGCTGATCAATCAGAACGGGGTGTGGCGTGAAATTCAGGTTTCATCCTGGAAGCGTCACAACAAGGGTCTGATCTGCAAACTCGATGGTATCGACGTGCGCGAGGATGCCCTGGCATTGACCAATGTCGAGATTGGCGTAGCCGCCGATCTGTTGCCTGCGTTGCCTGAGGGCGAGTTCTACTGGCGTGACCTGATTGGTTGCTCGGTAGTGACCACCAAGGGATACGACCTGGGCAAGGTGACCGAATTGATGGAAACCGGCTCCAACGATGTGTTGGTGGTTGAGGCCAATGTAAAAGATGCCTTTGGTGCGAAGGAGCGGTTGATTCCGTTCCTGGAAGAGCAGGTGATCAAGAACATTGATCTGACTGCTCGAACAATCGAAGTTGATTGGGATCCTGGTTTCTAGTTTCCCGCGCTAACACGGGTGCCGGAGGTTTCTTATGTGGATTGGGGTGATTAGCCTCTTCCCTGAAATGTTCCGAGCCATTACCGAGCACGGGGTAACGGGTCGGGCCGTCAAGAGTGGCCTGCTGCAGATTGAGTGCTGGAACCCCCGGGACTTTACCCACGACAAACACCGTACGGTCGATGATCGTCCTTATGGTGGTGGGCCCGGCATGTTAATGATGGTTCAGCCGCTGCGTGACGCGATTCATGCAGCCAAGCAAGCGGCGGGAGACGGGGCGAAAGTCATCTATCTCTCTCCTCAGGGACGCAAGCTGACTCAAGCGGGCGTGACCGAGTTGGCGACGAATCAGAAACTGATTCTGGTCGCCGGTCGATACGAAGGTATCGATGAACGCGTGATACAAACCGAAGTCGACGAAGAGTGGTCTATCGGGGATTACGTGTTAAGTGGTGGCGAGTTGCCTGCCATGACCCTGATCGATGCGGTTTCGCGTCTGGTCCCTGGGGTTTTGGGCGATCAGGCCAGTGCCGAGCAGGACTCCTTCACGGATGGCCTGCTGGATCATCCCCACTACACTCGGCCGGAGTTGTTGGATGGATTGGCGGTGCCAGAGGCGCTGACAAGCGGCAATCACGAAGTGATTCGGCGCTGGCGGCTCAAGCAATCGCTCGGACGAACCTGGCAGAGAAGGCCGGAACTTATTAACAACCTAGCTCTGACTGACGAGCAAGAATCACTTCTTGCCGAGTATGTCCGCGAAGTGCGTGACAGCGTTAAGTAGAGTTTTCAGTTTATCCTAGGTAAGGAAAGACAATGAGCAAGATTATTCAGCAGCTTGAACAAGAGCAACTGCGTACCGACATCCCGGCTTTTGCCCAGGGCGACACCGTACGTGTTCAAGTTCGTGTTAAAGAAGGTGGTAAAGAGCGTCTGCAGGCTTTCGAAGGCATCGTTATTGCCAAGCGTAACCGCGGTCTGCACTCTGCTTTCACCGTTCGCAAGATCTCCAACGGCGAAGGTGTTGAGCGTGTATTCCAGACTCACTCTCCGCTGATCCACAGTGTAGAACTGAAGCGTCGTGGTGATGTTCGCCGCGCCAAACTGTACTACCTGCGCAACCTGTCCGGCAAAGCTGCTCGTATCAAAGAGAAGCTCAACTAATTCGATTCGAATTGGTGTCGGTATGTCGGCGAAAAGCTCGACAGGTAGTGAAAAGGCTCGCCAATGGCGAGCCTTTTTTGTATCCGCTTCCGGGTGTGCCGGCTCAACCTGGCTGGCTGACCCGCACCACCGAGTTGTCGCGTCCGAAGGGACCGGGCACGTAGTCATCCGCCGCCCAGTCATTGTCGTAGTGGGTCTCCCCGTTGGGTTGCACCAGCTGGTAGCAATACTCGAAATGAGCGGGACCGTCGGTCGGCAGATTGAGGGTGGTCTTGAACTCACCGCTCTTCATCCGCTTGAGCTCGATGGGTTGCCACTGGCTGAACTCCCCCAGCAACAGCACCTGCTCGGCCTCTCCTGCGGCCTCTTTTTCCACGGCAAAGGTCACCTTGACCTCGGGGCGAGACTTGAGAAATTGCTTGTTGATCGGCATGACGCCTCCTTGTCCTGATTGCGAAGAAATAGCTGCTGGCTATTTTTATATCACTTTATGACAAGGATGTTGATAACCGAGATCAAGCGGGCAGGGCAAAGTGGCGCTGCAGCAGCCCGTGGGTAAAGCCTATCTTGAGGTAAAAGCCGCGCGGCAGGGTCATGATCGGCTGGCCATTGCGGCCGATGGCCCGGGTCAGAGCCTTGTTGTTGGCCGCCTTGGGACGCAGTTGCAACACCTGGCCGTGGCGGGCGCTGATCTGCTCCACCTCTCCCAGCACTATCATGTCCATCAGCTCTTCCCAGTCCTGGCGCAGCAGCCGCTCCTCCTCTTCATTCGGACTCCACAACAGCGGCATACCGATGCGGCGCTCACCGATGGGGATCTCGCGGCTGCCCTCCACCGGGATCCAGAGCACGCGAGAGAGCTTGTTGCGCACATTGGATTGTTCCCACTGCTGGCCGCTGACACCGATCAGCGGTGCCACGCAGACGAAGGTCGTCTCCAGCGGTTTGCCCTGAGGATCGATGGGGATCGTCTTGAGTTCGATGCCAAGATCCGGGAAGTCCTGTTCGGGCTTGCTGCCAGCGCTGGCCCCTAGCTGCCACTCGATCAGCTGACCAACCCAGCCCTTGTCACGACGCAGATCCGCCGGCACGGCGATGTCGGCCGTGGCGGCCAGCTGGGCCAGCGTGAAGCCCGCCATGGCATAGGCGCGGGCCAGCAATTCCTGCTCGGACTGGGGGTTGGTGGGCATGGTTCACTCCTGCAAAGGGGAATTATTCTAGCAACTCTGATCCTCGCTGAGGATCGCTGTTTTTATAACCGATCCTGGCAGGGGTATGCACAGGGGGGGCTGTTTTGTGAGTAAGTACTTATCATAATGATTTTAAACAAATTTGTCTCTATACCCTCGGTCATTGACCAGCAGGATCCAGGCTCAAAATAGTTGTCCAAGGGTTTGCTCGCGCTGTTGCACACAGTTATCCACAGAAATCTTGGATAACTGCCGGCAAGTGCTAATAGTTGGCTCATTGTTACAAAAAAATGTGAAACAGCACCGATTTCAACGGCGATTCCAGAGCAGATAGTGTGCCACTCCTGTGGATAAAATAGCCATGGTGGATCTTTGAACAGTCGAACTTGTTCACAATCGAGATCCCGGATCGCTGGCCGTGAAAGACATGGATCTTGATCCAGCATTGATTGTTTAACATCATGTATTTAAATACATATTCTGTTTTTATCAACATGGGGTATGCTGTCGCCTGGTTTGGATCAGATAAATGAAACTACTGTATATACCTGCTTGCTCACAGGCTTATGCACAGTCTGGGTGGGCAACTTGGTCCAGTTGATCCTTGGATTTGTTTATAAGTCGGCTTGAAATTGAAAGTTATTCATGAGTGGGGGATCGCAGTCCCTGTTTGCTGCCACGAGGTGAATGTGGAACAATCCCCTTATAGATTCAGCCTTTATAAGGTGATCACGTGATAGATGGCGACGGGTTTCGTCCCAATGTCGGAATCGTGATCTGTAACCGTGACGGACAAGTATTGTGGGCTAAGCGCTATGGGCAGCACTCCTGGCAGTTTCCGCAGGGAGGGGTTGATGATGGTGAGACGCCGGAGCAGGCCATGTATCGTGAGCTGTATGAGGAGATAGGCCTCAAGCCCGAAGATGTGACCATCATGGCCACCAGTCGCAACTGGCTGAAGTACCGCTTGCCCAAACGCCTCGTTCGTTGGGACAGTTCACCGGTCTGTATTGGCCAAAAACAAAAATGGTTCTTGCTGCAGCTGGATCCGGGCAGGGAGTCCAGGATCCAGTTCGGCTGTCATGGTCATCCCGAGTTTGATGACTGGCGTTGGGTCAGCTTCTGGTATCCGGTCCGTCAGGTCGTCTCTTTCAAGCGGGAAGTCTATCGACGGGTAATGAAGGAGTTTGCCCCGCTGGCGATGCCGGTGCCGGCTGTTCAGGTCAACAAGAAGGATGGGCGGCGCAATCGCCCCCGTTAAGGAGCACAGATTAGTTGTTAACGGAACTCAGACGCATCGTCGAAAGCATGGCCGAGGCCAATACCCTCGAGCTGGCCTTGCAGGCACTGGTCAGCCAGACCCGGCTGGCCATGATGGTGGACTGCTGTTCCGTTTATGTCTCAGAACCCGAGATGCGCCGCTACCGGCTGGCCGCGACCGATGGTCTGGCCGAGTCGGCGGTGGGCAAGGCCACCCTGCCGTTCGAGCAGGGCATCGTCGGTCTGGTGGGTCAGCGGGAAGAGCTGATCAACCTGGCCGATGCCCCCTCCCATCCCAGCTTCAAGTTCCTGCCCGATGTGGCCGAAGAGGCGTTTCGCTCCTTCCTCGGCGCCCCCATCATGCATCAGCGTCAGGTGGTGGGCATTCTGGTGGTGCAGCAGAAGGAGAGCCGCCTCTTCGATGAGGGGGAAGAGTCCTTCATGGTGACCCTGGCGGCCCAGCTGGCGGCCCGGATCGCCCAGGCCCAGGCCAAGGGCTGGTTGCAGAAGACCGACTGGAGCAAGCCGCTGCGTGGCATTGCCGGTGCCAGCGGCATCGCCATGGCCAAGGCCTGGGTGTGGCGGCCGCGCAAGGAGCTCAACTCCATCACCCCGCGCAAGGATGAGGATCACGCCAGACAGCTGGAGCGGCTGAATGTGGCGGTGGAGGAGGTGCGCCACGATCTGGAGAGCCTGGCACTGCGGTTTCGCGAGAGCTACAGCCAGGACTCGGTCGCCATCTTCGACATCTACCTGCATCTGCTGAACGATCCGGGCTACATCAAGCCCATTCGCAACAAGGTGAGCAAGGAGCACTGGACGGCGGTATCGGCGGTCAAGCTCATCAGTGACCGGCTGATCGATCAGTTCAAGGGGATGAAGGATCCCTACCTGCAGGAGCGCTCCACCGATGTGAAGGACATTGCCCAGCGGCTCATCAGCCGGCTGGTGCAAAACGAGCCAGAGCATATCGCCATCGGCGAGCCGGTGGTACTGGTGGCCGACGAGGTGACGGCCACCATCCTGGCTGAAGTCCCCCGCGAGTTTCTGACCGGGGTGGTGTCGCTCAAGGGGGGCACCAACTCCCACGCCGCCATTCTGGCTCGTGCGATGGGGGTGGCGGCCATCATGGGGGTGGATCTGCCGCTTGGCGACATCGGCGGTCGTATGCTGGTGGTCGATGGCTACAGCGGCGATCTCTTCATCGAGCCCAATCAGGTGATCCTGACCGAGTACCGCCAGCTGCTGAGCGAAGAGCGGGCGCTCGATACCCTGGTGCGCAGCGTCGACAACCAGCCCTCCGAGACGGCCGACGGTGTGCCTGTCTCCCTGCTGCTCAACGCCGGGCTCAGTGCCGACACCGAAATATCCCTCAATCAGCTGGCGGACGGGGTCGGCCTCTATCGCACCGAAATTCCCTTCATGCTGCAGGACAGCTTCCCCTCCGAGTGGGAACAGACCGCCCGTTATCGCGGCATTCTGGAGACCTACCGCAACCGGCCGGTCTGCATGCGGACCCTGGATGTGGGTGGCGACAAGCAGCTGCCCTATTTCCCCATCGTCGAGGAAAATCCCTTCCTTGGCTGGCGGGGGATCCGGCTCACCCTGGATCACCCCGAACTGTTCCTGGTGCAGCTCAAGGCGATGCTGCGGGCCAGCGAAGGGCTGGACAATCTGGCCATCATGCTGCCGATGATCAGCAGCGTCAGCGAAATCAAGGCCTCCCGCCGCCTGCTGGATCAGGCCTGGCGAGAAGTGTCGGAAGAGGCGGCCAGCCGTGAGGCGGTGATCCGCTACCCGAGCCTGGGGGTGATGATCGAGGTGCCTTCCGCCCTCTACATCCTGCCCGAAATGGCGCCGCTCATCGATTTCTGGTCGGTGGGCAGCAACGATCTGACCCAGTACCTGCTGGCGGTGGATCGCAACAACGCCAGGGTCGCCAACATCTACGATGCCTTCCATCCGGCGGTGATCCGCGCCCTGCAGCTGCTGGTCGATGCCTCCCATCGTTACCAGAAGCCGGTGTCGGTGTGTGGCGAGCTGGCCGGTGATCCGGTCGGGGTGCTGTTGCTGCTGGCCATGGGCTATCGCCGCTTCAGCATGAACACGCACAACATCGCCCGCATCAAGTACGTGCTGCGTCAGTCCACCCTGAGCGAACTGACGGTGCTGCTGACGGATGGCCTCAAGCACGACAACCCGCACGTGCTGCGCGGCCTGTTTGCCCGCTATCTGGAAGAGCACGGCCTGGGCGGTTTGCTGCGCGCCGGTCACAAAACGAAACAGACTGATTGATAATCATGCCTTGTCCCTGCTGACGAATGATCGGAAAATGCGGCTTTTCTTATGACTGGGGCCGCATATGCAGCACGATGGATATTGGGTTTTCTCGCAGATTGATCCCGTAGCATTCAGTTTGGGACCACTATCGGTACGCTGGTATGGTCTCATGTACCTGTTTGGTTTCGCATTTGCCATGTGGCTGGCGGGGCGCCGCGCGGATGCGCCGAACAGTGGCTGGACCCGCAACGAGGTCTCGGACCTGCTGTTTTACGGCTTCCTCGGGGTGATCCTGGGTGGCCGGGTCGGTTACGTGCTGTTCTACAACTTCGACATGTTCCTGGCCGATCCCCTCTACCTGTTCAAGATCTGGACCGGTGGCATGTCGTTCCACGGCGGCCTGATCGGGGTCATCACCGCCATGGTCTGGTTTGCCCACAAGACCAACCGCCACTTCTTCACCGTGGCTGACTTCGTGGCACCGCTCATTCCGTTCGGCCTCGGCGTCGGTCGCATCGGCAACTTCCTCAACGGTGAGCTGTGGGGCCGGGTCACCGATGTGCCCTGGGCCATCATCTTCCCGGAGGCAGGTCCCGAGCCACGCCACCCATCCCAGCTCTATCAGTTCGCGCTGGAAGGGGTGGTGCTGTTCATCATCCTCAACCTGTTCTGGCGCAAGAACCCGCCCCGTGGCGCCATCTCCGGCATGTTCCTGCTGTTCTACGGCCTGTTCCGCTTCCTGGTGGAGTTCGTGCGCCAGCCGGACAGCCAGCTCGGTCTCTACTTCCAGGAGATCAGCATGGGCCAGATCCTCTCCACCCCGATGATCATCATCGGTGCCCTGATGATCTGGGTTGCCTACAAGCGGCCGCAGCTGTTCGGTAACAGCGTCAAGGAGGCAAAGTAATGCGAGCCTATCTCGGTCTGGTACAGAAGATCCTGCCGCAGCCTGCCTGTGTGGCTGTGAACCCGTTTGGTGAGACCTTGAAGGAGGCAAAGTAATGCGAGCCTATCTCGACCTGATGCAGAAGATCCTCGATGAAGGGACCGTCAAATCCGACCGTACCGGTACCGGCACCGTCTCCCTGTTCGGCCATCAGATGCGCTTCAATCTGGCGGAAGGCTTCCCGCTGGTCACCACCAAGAAGTGCCACCTGCGCTCCATCATTCACGAGCTGCTGTGGTTTCTCAACGGCGATACCAACACCGCCTACCTGAAAGAGCACGGCGTCAGCATCTGGGACGAGTGGGCCGACGAGAACGGCGATCTGGGGCCGGTTTACGGCGCCCAGTGGCGCTCCTGGCCGGCGGCTGACGGGTCTGTGATCGATCAGATCCAGAAGGCGGTGGACGACATCAAGCACAATCCGGATTCGCGCCGCATCATCGTCTCCGCCTGGAACGTGGGCGAACTGGACAAGATGGCGCTGGCTCCCTGCCACGCCTTCTTCCAGTTCTACGTGGCCGACGGCAAGCTCTCCTGCCAGCTCTACCAGCGCAGCTGTGACGTGTTCCTCGGCCTGCCGTTCAACATCGCCAGCTACGCCCTGCTGACCCACATGATGGCCCAGCAGTGTGACCTGGAAGTGGGCGACTTCGTCTGGACCGGTGGTGACGTGCACCTCTACTCCAACCACATGGAGCAGACCGCGCTGCAGCTCACCCGCGAGCCGCGCCCGCTGCCGACCCTGGTGATCAAGCGCAAGCCGGACTCCATCTTCGACTACCAATTCGAGGATTTCGAGATAGAGGGTTACGACCCCCATCCCGGCATCAAGGCGCCCGTCGCCATCTGATGTGAAAGGCGCCCATGAGGCGCCTTTTTTATGCATAAAAGCCACGGAATATTCACTCTGATGACTGGGCTTAGAGTGATATTCGTGTGGGAGAAAACCTGCTTATAGCAGGCATGTTTGATTTTGCCTTCGGTTTTCTCGTTGTATTTCGCAGTAAGAAACGATTTTCCATTAATTGTTATGGGATATAGACTCAAAACAAAGTAATACTGTGGATAATTTAACCATGAGCGACGTAATCAAAAAGTTCCTCAAGCTGGAGGCCGCCTCCGGAATAATTCTGATCATGGCGGCCATGCTGGCGATGATCCTGGCCAACAGCGGCCTGGCCGGCAGCTATCAGGCCTTCCTCGATACCCAGGTGCAGGTACGCATCGCCGCCCTCGACATCAACAAGCCGCTGCTGCTCTGGATCAACGATGGCTTCATGGCCGTCTTCTTCCTGCTGGTCGGCCTCGAGGTGAAGCGCGAGATGCTGGAAGGGGCCCTCTCTTCCCGGGTGCAGGCCACCTTCCCGGCCATCGCCGCGGTGGGCGGCATGCTGGCACCCGCGCTCATCTATGCCTTCTTCAACTACTCGGATGAAGTGGCGCGCGCCGGCTGGGCCATTCCCGCCGCCACCGACATCGCCTTCGCCCTCGGAGTGATGGCGCTGCTGGGCAAGCGGGTGCCGGTCAGCCTCAAGGTGTTCCTGCTGGCGCTGGCCATCATGGATGACTTGGGCGTGATCATCATCATCGCGCTGTTCTACACCCAGCAGCTGTCGCTGACGGCGCTGGCGATCGGCATCCTGGCGACCCTGACCCTGCTGTGGATGAACCGCCGCGGCGAGGATCGGATCAGCCTCTACATGCTGGTGGGGCTGGTGCTCTGGGTGGCGGTGCTGAAATCGGGCGTCCATGCGACCCTGGCCGGGGTCATAGTGGGCTTCATGATCCCGCTCAACGGCAAGCGCTATGTCTCGCCGCTCAAGCAGCTGGAGCATGCCCTGCACCCCTGGAGTGCCTACCTGATCCTGCCGCTGTTCGCCTTTGCCAATGCCGGGGTATCGCTGGAGGGGATTGGTCTCTCCGCCCTGCTGAGCCCGGTGCCGCTCGGCATCATGCTGGGGCTGTTCATCGGCAAGCCGCTCGGGGTGTTTACCATCAGCTGGCTGGCGGTGAAGCTCGGCATTGCCCAATTGCCCAACGGGGTCAATTTCAAACAGATCTTCGCGGTCAGCATCCTGTGCGGCATCGGCTTTACCATGTCGATGTTCATCGCCTCGCTGGCCTTCGAGCACGGCGGGTTGGATTACGGCAGCTATTCGCGCCTCGGGATCCTGGTGGGATCGACCCTGGCGGCGATCGTCGGTTATCTCGCCCTGCGCATGGCGCTCCCGAATCGGGAGGCCGACCAAAGCACGGAGGGGTTATGAAAAGACTAGGATGGCTGGCCTTGCTGGCGCTGAGCCAGACGGCCTGGGCCGGCAGTCTGCAGGATTGCCAGCAGGATGCGGCCTCGGCCGGCTGCTCGGCCTACCTCAACGGGGTGGTCGACAGCGCCCTGATGCTGGGGGACAGGCAGGCCAAGGCCCAGTTTGGCGAGACCTTCGCCGAGCGGGCGCTGAGCAGCCGGGCCGGCGAGCGGGTCAAACAGTCCAACAAGCGTTATTGCGGGGAGCGGATGCCGGATCCGGCCCGCCTCAAGGCCCATCTGCAGGCGCAGTTCGACGCGAACAAGGTTGACTCGATCAGCGACATGTATGACATTCTGGCGGCTGAACTCAGTTGCTACCGGAGTCCGCGCAGCGCGGGAACCCCATCGGATGTCACACCTTAACTACAACCATCTTTACTATTTTTGGATGACTCAGAAGAAGGGCTCCGTCACGCAAGCGGCGGAAGCCCTCTTCTTGACGCCGCAGACCGTCACCGGCCAGATCAAGCTGCTGGAGCAGCGCCTGGGCGGCAAGCTGCTGATGCGCAAAGGGCGTTCCCTCGAGGCGACCGAGCTGGGTCAGCTGGTGTTTCGCTATGCCGACAAGATGTTCAGCCTCTCCTACGAGATGCTGGATATCGTCAACTACCGCAAGGAGAGCCAGATCCTGTTCGACGTCGGCATCGCCGATGCGCTCTCCAAACGTCTTGCCAGCCGGGTACTGCTCTCCGTCATCCCCAACGACGGTTCCATCCACCTGCGTTGCTTCGAATCGACCCATGAGTTGCTGCTGGAACAGCTGAGCGAGCACAAGCTCGACATGATCCTGTCGGACTGCCCGGTGGACTCCAGCCAGCACGCCGGCCTGCTCTCCAAGCGGCTCGGTGGCTGCGGGGTCAGCTTCTTCTGCAAGGCGCCACTGCCGTCGCTGCCTTTTCCGGCCTGTCTGGAGGAACGCAAGCTGCTGATCCCGGGCCGGCGCACCGCCATGGGCCGCCAGCTGACCCAGTGGTTCGAGCAGCAGGGCGTATCGCCCAGCATCCTCGGCGAGTTTGACGATGCGGCCCTGATGAAGGCATTCGGCTTCTTCAACCAGGGCATCTTCATGGCTCCTACCATCTATCGGGAGGAGATCCTGGAAGGGGAGGAGGTGATGCTGCTGGGGGAGACCCAGGATCTGATGGAGGAGTACTACGTCATCTTCGCTGAACGGATGATCCAGCATCCGGCGGTAAAACGGGTATGCGAGAGCGATTTCTCCTTTCTGTTTGCCGGTCAGGAGGATTTCACCACGATTCAACCGGCAACCCTGTCATTTTAAATCGACGGGCCACAGAGTATGATTCTTGCCTCGAACGAGAGGGAATGAGATGCAACTGGAAGAGATGGAGGCAAATGCAAGCCGGGCGGTCGCTCTGCTCAAGGCGCTGGCCAACGAGCGGCGCTTGTTTATCCTGTGTCAGCTGCTGGAGCGGGAGCTGTCGGTGGGCGAGCTCAACGAGCGGCTGGGTTTGAGCCAGTCGGCGTTGTCACAGCATCTGGCTGTGTTGCGGCGGGATGAACTGGTGGAGACGCGCAAGGAGGCCCAGACGGTCTACTATTCGCTGCGCAGCCATGAGGTGCGCGAGATGATAGGATTGCTGCACAAGTTGTATTGCAGCGAACAGAAATAAAAAACCGGCACGAAGGCCGGTTTTTTTAGCTTTGTTCAGCAGATGCTGAATTAAGCCATAGCTTTGATCTGGGCAGACAGGCGGCTCTTGTGACGAGCAGCTTTGTTCTTGTGGATCAGGCCTTTGGTCGCCATACGATCCATGATCGGCTGAGCAACAGCGAAAGCGGCAGTCGCGGCAGCCTTGTCGCCAGAGGCGATGGCAGCGATGACTTTCTTCAGGTAGGTACGGGTCATGGAACGACGGCTGGCGTTGTGCTGACGACGTTTCTCTGACTGAAGAGCGCGCTTCTTAGCAGATTTGATGTTAGCCAAGGTAAAACTCCTAAAACTGTCTTAGCGAGTGTATTGAAAAGGCCCGGAAATATGCCTTCTCAACCACATATTGTCAAATGATTTGTGCAAATAAACACCGCCCCCCGGTGGTGTGTCAGATGGGAGACGGTTAAACTGTCGGCCGATTCTAACAGCATTCTTTTCTTTCCGACAGTTCCAGAGGCCTCGTCTTGAGTAAGAAATTGATCAAATCCGGCATGATAGTGTCCGGAATGACGTTGGCGTCCCGCGTGATGGGCTTGGTGCGCGATGTGGTCATCGCAAATCTGCTCGGTGCCGGGGTAGCCGCAGACGTCTTCTTCTTTGCCAACCGCATTCCCAACTTTCTGCGTCGCCTGTTCGCCGAAGGTGCCTTCAACCAGGCCTTTGTTCCCGTGATGACGGAGTACAAGAAGAAGGGCGACGAGAGCGAGGTGCGCGAGTTGCTGGCCGCAGTGGCGGGCACCCTCGGTGGGATCGTTACTGTGGTCACCCTGCTCGGGGTGTTGGGCTCCGGGGTGCTGACCGCCCTGTTCGGCTGGGGCTGGTTCTGGGACTGGTTGCACGGCGGGCCGGCGGCCGAGAAGTTCGAGATGGCGAGCCTGATGCTCAAGATCACCTTCCCCTATCTCTGGTTCATCACCTTTACCGCCATGGCGGGGGCCATCCTCAATACCTTCGGCCGCTTCGGGGTCTCCTCCTTCACGCCGATCTTTCTCAACATCACCATGATCGCCGCCGCCTGGTGGATCTCGCCCTGGTTGGACGACCCCGAACTGGCGCTGGCCATCGGTGTCTTCCTCGGCGGTCTGGTGCAGTTCCTGTTCCAGTTCCCGTTCCTGCGCCAGATCAACATGCTGGTGTGGCCCAAGTGGGGTTGGCACCATCCGGGGGTGGTGAAGATCCGCACCCTGATGATCCCGGCGCTGTTCGGGGTCTCGGTCAGCCAGATCAACCTGCTGGTCAACACCATGCTGGCCTCGTTCCTCGCGACCGGCGCCATCAGCTATCTCTATTACTCGGACCGACTGCTGGAGTTCCCGCTCGGCATGTTCGGTGTCGCCATCAGTACCGTCATCCTGCCGGCGCTGGCCAAGAAGCACGTGGATGCCGATCCGGCCGACTTCTCCCGCACCATGGACTGGGGGGTTCGGATGGTGATGCTGCTCGGCCTGCCCGCCATGGTGGGGATTGCCGTGCTGCGCGAACCCATTCTGCGGGTGCTGTTCATGCGCGGCGAGTTCGGCTTGCACGAGGTGAGCATGTCCAGCGCCAGCCTGCTGGCATCCACCACGGGCCTGCTGTCGCTGATGCTGATCAAGGTGCTGGCCCCCGGCTACTACGCCCGCCAGGATACCCGCACTCCGGTACGGATCGGGATGATGTCGATGGCGGCCAACATGGCCTGCAACCTCATCTTCATCTATCCGCTCGGTTACGTGGGGCTGGCGCTCTCGACTGCCTGCTCTGGCACGCTGAACGCGGCCCTGCTGTTCAAGGGACTCCATCAGCAGAACGTCTACCGGCCCTCCCGCCACACCGGGGTATTCTGCCTCAAGCTGCTGACCGCGAGTCTGCTGATGGGGGGCGTGCTCCTCTACCTCTCGCCGGATCTGGCCCAATGGGGCGCCTGGCACATGAGCAAGGCGAGCATGCAGCTGACCATGCTGCTGGTGCTGGGGGGCGCGATCTATGCTGGTGTCCTGCTGGCGCTGGGCATTCGGCCAAAAGATCTGAGAGCGGGGCGGGATGACTGAGTCGGCCCGCCATGGCGGAAGTCCCGCTTGAGCCAGCAATCAGGGCGGGATGGCTGAAATCGGGTCAGCAACAGGGCTGACCCAGAGTGCCGCCTGATATATAATCCGGCGATTTTCATAGCAGCGACGCACAAGGCATTGATGGAGCTTATCCGCGGTATTCACAATATCAAGCCCCGTCACCGGGGGTGTGTATTGACCATTGGCAACTTTGATGGGGTTCATCAGGGTCATCATGCCGTGCTGTCTCGCCTGCAGGAAAAAGCAGCCCATTTGGGGTTGCCCGCCTGCGTCATGCTGTTTGAACCGCAGCCGCTGGAACTGTTTGCCGGGGCTGCGGCGCCGGCCCGCCTCAGCCGCCTGCGGGAGAAGTATGAAGCGCTCAAGGGGATGCAGATCGATCGCATGCTCTGCGTGCGCTTCAACCATCGCTTCGCCGAGCAGTCCGCCACCACCTTCATCGAGCAACTGCTGGTGGAGAAACTCGGCGTGCACTATCTGGTGGTGGGCGACGATTTTCGTTTCGGCAAGGGGCGGGAAGGGGACTTCCACCTGCTGGAAGAGGCCGGTCGGCGCTTCGGTTTCGAGGTGATCAGCACCCAGAGCTTCCAGTTGTCCCGTCAGCGGGTCAGCAGCACGCTGGTGCGCGAGGCCCTCGCGGCCGGCCGCATGGCGGAGGTGGAGCTGATGCTCGGCCGCCCCTATACCATCAGCGGCCGGGTGGCTCACGGCGACAAGCTGGGCCGCACCATAGGTTTTCCCACCGCCAATCTGGCCCTCAAGCGCCAGGTGATCCCGGTCGGTGGCGTGTTCGCGGTGGAAGTGTTATGTTCCGGCAAGACCTTCCCCGGTGTCGCCAATGTGGGTGTACGGCCGACCTTGAGCGGTACACAAGCCAGATTGGAAGTACATCTATTTGATTTTTCTGGCGACCTATATGGTCAACAGGTCAAGGTGCTGCTTCGCCACAAGCTGCGCGAAGAGCAGAAGTTTGCCTCTTTCACCGCCTTGAAAGAGCAGATCGAACGAGATGCCCTGGCGGCCCGAGCCTGGTTCGGGCTGCCACTACTCCATTTACCCAGCACTCTTTTAGAAAAGAAGGGAACCCAGGACTGATGAGCGACTATAAACACACCCTGAATCTTCCGGAAACCGAGTTTCCGATGCGTGGCGATCTGGCCAAGCGCGAACCCAACATGCTGAAACGTTGGTACGATCAGGATCTTTACGGCGCCATTCGCCGCGCCAAAGCGGGCAAGCCTTCGTTCATTCTGCACGATGGCCCCCCCTATGCGAACGGCAGCATTCACATCGGTCACTCGGTCAACAAGATCCTCAAAGACATCATCATCAAGTCCAAGGGCCTCTCCGGTTTCGACTCCCCCTACGTGCCGGGCTGGGATTGCCACGGTCTGCCCATCGAACTGAAAGTAGAAGGCATGGTCGGCAAGCCGGGCGAGAAGGTCTCTGCTGCCGAGTTCCGCGCCGAGTGCCGCAAATACGCCAAGACCCAGATCGAAGCGCAGAAGACCGACTTCATCCGGTTGGGCGTGCTGGGTGACTGGGAACACCCCTACCTGACCATGGATTTTGGCACCGAAGCCAACATCATCCGTTCCATGGCCAAGATCGTTGAAAACGGCCACCTGCACAAAGGCTCCAAGCCGGTGCACTGGTGTACCGACTGTGGCTCCGCGCTGGCCGAAGCCGAAGTGGAGTACTACGACAAGAACTCCCCCTCCATCGACGTGCGCTTCAAGGCCGTCGACGAGGTGGGCGTTGCCGCCAAGTTTGACTGCGCCGAAGGCCATACCGGCAAGGGCCCGATCTCTGCCGTGATCTGGACCACCACCCCCTGGACCCTGCCCGCCAACCGCGGCATCGCCATGCACGCCGATCTGGACTATGCGCTGGTGCAGGTGGAAGGGGAGCATCCCGAGCGCCTGATCCTGGCCGCCGAGCTGGTCAAGGACGTGATGGACCGCGCCGGTATCGAGCAGTTCCACAACCTGGGCTACGCCAAGGGCGCCGCGCTCGAGCTGCTGCGCTTCAACCACCCCTTCTACAGCTTCGACGTGCCGGTGGTGCTGGGTGACCACGTTACCCTGGATGCCGGTACCGGCGCCGTGCACACCGCCCCTGGCCACGGTCAGGAAGACTTCGTGGTCGGTCAGAAGTACGGTCTGGAAGTGGCCAACCCGGTTGGCAGCAACGGCGTGTACCTGCCGGATACCGAACTGTTTGCCGGCCAGCACGTGTTCAAGGCCAACGCCTCCGTGGTCGAGGTGCTGACCGAGCGTGGCGCCCTGCTGCACCACAAGGTGTTCAACCACTCCTACCCGCACTGCTGGCGTCACAAGACCCCGATCATCTTCCGTGCCACCCCGCAGTGGTTCATCAGCATGGAGCAGAAGGGTCTGCGGCAGCGCGCGCTGGAAGAGATCGAGCGCATCGAGCAAGACGGCATCAAACAGCACGGCCAGAGCGGCTGGGTGCCGGCCTGGGGTAAAAACCGCATCCAGGCGATGGTCGAGAACCGTCCTGACTGGTGTATCTCCCGTCAGCGTACCTGGGGCGTGCCCATCTCCCTGTTCGTCCACAAGGAGACCCAGGAGCTGCACCCGGAATCCGTGCGCCTGATGCACGAAGTGGCCAAGCGGGTCGAGCAGTCCGGCATCCAGGCCTGGTGGGATCTGGACAAGGCCGAGCTGCTGGGCAGCGACGCCGACCTGTACGACAAGGTGCCTGACACCCTGGACGTCTGGTTTGACTCAGGTTCGACCCACTCCTCCGTGGTCGACGCCCGTCCCGAGTTCAACGGCAACCCGGCCGACATGTATCTGGAAGGCTCTGACCAGCACCGCGGCTGGTTCATGTCCTCCCTGATGATCGGCGTGGCGATGAAAGACAAGGCTCCCTACAACCAGGTGCTGACTCACGGCTTCACCGTGGATGGCCAGGGTCGCAAGATGTCCAAGTCCATCGGCAACGTGGTCAGCCCGCAGGACGTGATGAACAAGCTGGGTGCCGACATCCTGCGTCTGTGGGTCGCCAGCACCGACTACACCGGCGAGATGACCGTCTCCGACGAGATCCTCAAGCGCTCTGCCGACGCCTATCGCCGCATCCGCAACACTGCCCGCTTCCTGCTGGCCAACCTGAACGGCTTCAATCCGGCGACCGACATGGTGGCACCTGCCGACATGGTGGTGGTGGATCGCTGGGCCGTGGGCCGTGCCAAAGCGGTACAGGCCGAGATCATGGCGGCGTTCGACGAGTACAACTTCCACGGTGTGACCCAGAAGCTGATGCAGTTCTGCTCCATCGAGATGGGCTCCTTCTACCTGGACGTCATCAAGGACCGTCAGTACACCGCCAAGGCTGACAGCCTGGCCCGTCGCTCCTGCCAGACCGCCCTGTATCACATCGCCGAGGCCATGGTGCGCTGGATGGCGCCGATCATGAGCTTCACCGCCGACGAGATCTGGGCGCTGCTACCGGGTGAGCGCGGTGAGTTCGTGTTCACCGAGGAGTGGTACGACGGCCTGTTCGGGCTGGAAGCGGGTGAAACCCTCAACGACGATTTCTGGGCCGAGATCCTCACCGTGCGTGGTGAAGTGAACAAGGCGCTGGAAGTGGCTCGTGGCGAGAAGCGCATCGGCGGCTCCCTGCAGGCTGAGCTGACCCTGTTCGCCAAGCCGGCACTGGCTGCGCGTCTGAACGCCCTGGCCGATGAGCTGCGCTTCGTGCTGCTCACCTCCAAGGCCAAGGTGGTCAGCGTCGATGCCGCCCCGGCAGACGCCGTGGCGACCGAGCGCGACGACCTGTGGCTGAGTGTGGCCCAGTCTGCTGCCGCCAAGTGCGACCGCTGCTGGCACCATGTGGAAGACGTGGGCACCATCGCTGGTCACGAAGAGATCTGTGGCCGCTGCGTCACCAACGTCGAGGGTGACGGCGAAACTCGTCAATTTGCCTGATGAACATGACTCACCATAAAAGCGGCCTGCGTTGGCTGTGGCTGGCAGTGCTGGCCTTTGTACTGGACCAGGCGAGCAAGCTCGCCGTGGTCAAGCTGCTGCCATTTGGCTACCCGGGGGTGGAGATCACCCCCTTCTTCAACCTGGTCCATGTCTACAACAAGGGGGCAGCTTTCAGCTTCCTGGCCGATCAGGGCGGCTGGCAGCGCTGGTTCTTCGCGGTGCTGGCGTTTGCCATCTGCGGCTTGCTGATCCACTGGCTGCGCAAGCAGTCCGTCGCTCAGCGCTGGAGTGGCATCGCCTACTCGCTGATCATCGGCGGGGCGCTCGGCAACGTGTTTGACCGGCTGGTGCTGGGCCACGTGGTCGACTTCCTCGATTTCTACTGGCAGCGCGCCCACTGGCCTGCGTTCAACCTGGCGGACAGCTTCATCTTCATCGGTGCCGCCATGATAGTGCTGGACGGTTTTCGCAGTGAGAAGAAGAAGGACGTGACGCCATGAGCCAGCCGATTGCGGCAGACAGCAGCGTGCTGTTCCACTTCGCCATCAAGCTGGAAGATGGCTCGGTGGCCGACAGCACTGCGCTGCAAGGCAAGCCTGCCCGCCTGCGGATGGGCGATGGCAGCCTGACCTCCAGTTTCGAGCAGTGCCTGCTGGGGCTGCGCGAAGGGGAGAGCAAGAGCTTCACGCTGGCGCCGGAAGAGGCCTTCGGCCTCTCCAATCCCGACAACATCTATCATCTGGACCGCGCCAAGTTCGGTGCCGATGTAGAGCCCAAGGTCGGTACCATCATCCTGTTCGACCAGCCCAACGGCAGCGAGCTGCCGGGTATCATCCGGGCGGTGGCAGGCATGTCGGTGACGGTCGATTTCAACCATCCCCTGGCCGGTCACACCGTCACGTTCGAGGTGGAGATCCTGGGGGTTGATGACGAGGAAGCGGTTCACTGATGAATATTCTTCTGGCCAATCCCCGTGGTTTCTGTGCCGGTGTCGATCGGGCGATCAGCATCGTTGAGAGCGCGCTGGAGAAGTTCGGTGCCCCCATCTATGTCCGTCACGAGGTGGTGCACAACCGCTACGTGGTGAACAAGCTCAAGGAGGCGGGCGCCGTCTTCGTCGAAGAGCTGGATGAGGTGCCGGACGACAGCATCGTCATCTTCTCCGCCCACGGCGTCTCCAAAGCGGTGCGCGAGATGGCCAAGTCCCGTGCCCTCAAGGTGTTCGATGCCACTTGCCCGCTGGTGACCAAGGTGCACATGGAGGTCCATCGCGCCAGTCGCAAGGGCTCCGAGGCCGTGCTCATCGGTCATGCCGGTCATCCCGAGGTGATCGGCACCATGGGTCAGTACGAGAATCGCGAGGGGGGCATGTATCTGGTGGAGACGCCGGAAGACGTGGCCAAGCTCAAGGTGAAGAACCCGGACGACCTCTGCTTCGTCACCCAGACCACCTTGAGCGTGGACGAGACCTCGGATGTCATCGATGCCTTGCGTGTCCACTTCCCCAAGATCCAGGGGCCGCGTAAGGACGACATCTGCTACGCCACCCAGAACCGTCAGGATGCGGTGCGGGAGATGGCGGGGCTGGTGGACGCCATGCTGGTGGTGGGGTCGCGCAACTCCTCCAACTCCAACCGCTTGCGGGAGCTGGCCGAGAAGGTGGGCGCCAAAGCCTATCTCATCGACGACGCCTCCATGATCGAGGCCGACTGGCTGGCGGGAGTAGAGGCGATCGGTGTTACCGCCGGCGCTTCCGCCCCCGAGGTGCTGGTGCAGTCGGTCATCACGCGCCTGCGCGAGCTGGGCGGCAAGGTGGTGGCCGAGCATCCCGGTCGTGAAGAGAACGTGGTGTTTGAGGTGCCGCCGGAGCTGCGCATCCTGTGAGTCAGCCGTCCCGTGCGGGATAGAGCCATGAGTGCCTGAGCCACCTCCTGTGAGGTGGCTTTTTCATGGGCGATTCTTATGACTCTTGTTGCCCGGTTTGTGGCGAGATTGCAGCGAAATTTGATGATGTATGTCCAAGATCTGAGTAGATTGAATTGCAAGCGAAGGTCTGCGGTCTAGACTGCTGATGATCTTCTCATCTGGCTTGATGGCACATGGATATGCGAACGAGCCTCCCCGACAAAATCAGAGCGAAACAGGATGTTTTTGCGTTCAGGTTTTAGCCTCATCGAGCTGATGGTCACCGTTGCGCTCATCTCTATCCTGCTGACGTTGGGAGTTCCCTCCTTTAGCGCGATATTGCGCAACATGACGCTGACCAGCCAGGCCAACAACTTCGTGGCCGCCATCAACCTCGCCCGCTCCGAAGCCATTCGCCGCAATACTGCGGTCACGCTTTCCGCAACCGCCAGCAACCTGACCCAGAACCACTGGGAATCTGGCTGGCAGATCTGGGTCGATCGCAACGGCAATGGCACCCTGGACAACGGCGAACTGCTGCGGCTCTTTCCCGACATGGGCGCCGGCACTCTGGTCAGCAATACGTCGCTGGTGCGTTTCAGTGGCAATGGCTTTCTCGACGGGCGTCAGCAGGTGGCGCTGGTGTTCTCTCTGCAGCCGCCGGAGTGTGCCCAAGAGGCCTCGCGCGACATCACGATCACCCCGGCCGGGCGTCCATCCATCGTGGAGACCAGCTGCATATGAAACGACATCAGGGGGTATCTCTGTTTGAGATCATGATTGCCGTGCTGGTGCTGTCGATCGGCATTCTCGGCATGGCGACCCTGCAGTTGCAGGCGCTCAAGAGCAATCAATCGGCGCTCACCCGCACAGAAGCGACCCAGTTCGGCTACATGATCACCGACATGATGCGAGCCAATCGCAGCGCGGCCCTGCTCGGCCAATACAATGTCGGGCTGGGAGAGGTCGTCTCCGGCAGCTCGATGGCGGTACAGGATGTGCAGTACTGGAAACAGGCGCTGACCGGCCTGCCGGGCGGTGACGGGGCCATTGCCGTCAGCGCCGGGCAGGCGACCATCACCATCCAGTGGGATGCCAGCCGGCTGGCTACCGAGCCTGCGCTGCGCAGCATGACCCTGAGGACGGATCTGTGAGCGGGCGGCGCACCTTGTTGCGTCAGGCCGGTGTCGGTCTGGTGGAGGTGATGATCGCCCTGCTGCTGTCACTGCTGACGGTCGGGGTCATCATTCAGGTGCTGCTTGGCAACCACAAAACCTATCTGACCGGCGAGGCCATCGCCCGGGTTCAGGAGGACAGCCGGTTTGCCGTCAACCTGCTGCAGCAGGAGCTGCGGATGGTGGGCTATCAGGGTTGCCTCAGCAAGCAGGGGGTCAACATCACCAACACCCTTAACGGTGGTACGGCGCTGCCCTACAACTTCACCGTCTATCTGCGCGGCTATGACAATGTCACTGCGACGCTGCCCGCGGCGTTGTCGGCCCTGTTTACCGCTGCCGAGCCCAAACCCAAACCGGGAACCGACGTGCTGCTGGTGCAGGGGCCGACCGGCGCCGGGGTGCCGGTCACTCGCAACAACAGCGCCGCCCAGCTGTTCGTGCAGCAACTCTCCAGCAAGGCCAACTACTGCGGTACCGGCAAGCAGGGCTACAGCGACCTGTGCGAGGGGGACATCGTCATGGTGTCCGACTGTCAGAAGGCGCGGATCTTCCAGATCACCCAGACCCAGGTAGTGGGTGGCGGCAGTGAGGTCAACATCGGCCACTCCAACGACAACAAATACACCCCGGGCAATGCTGTCAGCTCCTGGGGCGGCGCCAGCAGCCCGGTCGAGGAGCGCTTCGGTGCCGGCTCGGTATTGAGCCGGATGGAGACCCGGATCTATTACGTCGCCCGCCCCTCTGCCAACGCACCCTATGCCCTTTATCGCAAGAGCGGTCTGGCCGCCGGCATGCTGCTGGTGGACGGGGCCACCGATGTTCAGCTGACCTTCGGCGAGGATCAGAACCGGGATCGGGCGGCGGATCGCTATGTGAGTGCCGCCAGCAACCCGAACTGGGACAACGTGCTGGGGATCGGCGTTCAACTGCTGATGCGCAGCGGTCAGGGCAATGTGGTATCGGATCCGCAGGCCATCAGCTTTGCTGGCGCCACCTTCCAGGCTGTCGACAATCACTGGTACTGGGTGGCCGAAACCACGGTCGCCCTGCGTAACCGGCTGCCATGAGGGGGGAGGCATGATGGCTCGACAAGGGGGAATGGCGTTGGTGATCAGCCTGATTTTTCTTGCGGTGGTGAGCCTGCTGGCGATGGCCAGCATGCAGAGCGCCCTGCTGCAGGAGAAGATGGCGGGCAACCAGAAGGAGTCACAGCAGGCGCTGCAGGCGGCGGAGATGGCGCTGCGTGCTGCCGAGCGTTATCTGGAGGCGGGTAGTTCAGGCCCCTACGACAACAGTGCCGGCCTCTATGAGTTCGTCAGCGTGGCGGTGGATCCCGCCTCTCCCTCCACTGCCTGGCGCACCTATGCCAATAGTGGCCTGAGCGGACGGGCCCCCGAATATTTTATCGAGCGGTTGCCCTATACCCAGGGCAGCAACGAGAGTCTGGCGGTTGACGAGCCCATCAGCGAGCGCCGCCTCTATCGCATCACGGCAAGGGGATTCGGACTCTCGGACGAGAGCCGGGTGCTGTTGCAATCGACCTACAGCCGCTAGGAGAACAACCCATGCGTGCATCTGGCTACGGACTCTCGGCCCTGCTGCTCTGCTCCCAGGCGCAGGCGGCCCTCGATATCGCCCAGGTTCCCCTCTATCTGGGTACCCGGGCCGAACCCAACATCATGTTCAGCCTCGATGACTCAGGTTCGATGCATTTCGAGTTGATGCCGGAGGGGTTGATCGAGAACAGTGCTCGCTACGTCTATCCCAGAGCCGACAACGTCTATGGCAGCGAGGATTATGACAACCGGACCGTGACCTTCACCAGCAGCAACGACCGCAACGCCTATACCCGCTCAAGCAACAACAACAAACTCTACTACAACCCGCAGCAGAGCTATCGGCCCTGGGCCAAGGCGGACGGCACCCTGATGGCGAATGCCAGCATCAGCTGCGCACCGCACAACCCCTTCAATACCGCCGCCGGCTGTCGTGATCTGACCAAGAACAACCGCTCCAAGTCCTTGCGTTACTACACCGGGTTCTCCTCCACCGATTACAACGACGATGAAACCTTCTGGCCTGCCGTCTACTTTGCCTACAAGGGCAGTGGCGACGTGAAGAAGGTGGGCAGCTATACCCGGGTCGAGATAAAGTCCGGCAGCACCTATGGCGGGCGCCCCAATCGCAGCGATTGCAAGAGCGCCCCCGTTTGTACCTATGACGAGGAGATCCAGAACTTCGCCAACTGGTACACCTACTACCGCTCCCGGATCCTGGCGGCTCGTGCCGGGGTCGGCCGTGCTTTTGCAAGCCAGGGGCAGGCCCTGCGGGTGGGTTTTGCCACCATCAATGCCAGCGGCAGCGTGATCCGCGGAGTTGCACCTTTTTCCGGCACGGATCGCAGTGC
Organism: Aeromonas sp. FL131; assembly: GCF_049860615.1. NCBI lineage: Bacteria > Pseudomonadati > Pseudomonadota > Gammaproteobacteria > Aeromonadales > Aeromonadaceae > Aeromonas > Aeromonas sp. FL131. Next base: position 3,700,670 of record NZ_CP187595.1, on the reverse strand, counting down.
CTTTTTCAGCGACCTCTACAGCCGCGATATTCCGGCCGCCGGCACGCCGCTGCGTACCAGCCTGAAGGATGTGGGGGAGTACTTCTCCCGCACCGACAACAACGGCCCCTGGGCGGCCAGTGCCGGCAGCACCTTACCCCACCTCACCTGCCGGCAGAGCTACAACATCCTGATGACCGATGGCTACTGGAACGGGGATACCCCCTCGGTGGGGGATCTGGACAAGGATGGTTACAGCAATACCCTGGCCGACGTGGCCTACAAATACTGGAAAACCGACCTGCGTGCCGATCTGGCCGACAAGGTGCCGACCAGCACGGCAGATCCCGCCAACTGGCAGCATCTGGTCAACTTTACCGTTGGACTCGGGGTCAACGGGTCGCTCAATCCGGCCAACGGTATCCCGAACCGCTGGCCCAATCCCCATGATCCGGATGACAAGGAGTACAAGAATGCGACCTACATTCCGGAGTACAAGATCGATGACCTGTGGCACGCGGCACTCAACAGCAAGGGCAGCTTTTTCAGCGCGGGCGACCCCGACATCTTTGCCGCAGCCCTGAGCAGCACCTTGGCCCAGATCGCGGCCCGCAACAGCTCCGCCAGCTCGGTGACCGCCAACGCCACCCGGCTGGACAGCAATACCCATATCTACCAGGCCCGCTACAACAGCGGCGACTGGTCGGGGCAACTCATCTCCATCCCCCTCAACAGCGATGGGTCGCTGGGCAACATGGCCTGGGATGCCGCCACCCTGATCCCGGCACACACCTCCCGCAGCATCTTTACTCGACAAAACGGAGTCGGCATTCCCTTCACCTGGGCTGCTCTCAATGCCACCAACCGTGCCCTGTTCAACCTAGCCGGCGACAGCCAGGGGGAAAACCGGGTTGCCTATTTGCGCGGTGATCGCAGTCGCGAGCAGAGCAATGGCGGTCTGTTTCGCAGTCGCAGCGATCTGCTGGGGGACATCATCAACTCGGATCCCGTCTATGTCGGCAGCCGGGATTACGGCTACGGCAGCGCCACCGGTCTGACCCAGGCGGAGCGGGACGGTTATCTGAGTTTCCTCGGTTCTACGGCTATTCGCAGCCGTACACCCATGCTCTACGTGGGGGCCAATGACGGCATGCTGCATGGTTTCAGGGTCGCCAACGGGGTGGAGACCCTGGCCTACATTCCTGTCAGCCTGTTGGGGGATCTGAGCTTGCTGACCAAGCCGGATTACAGCCATCGTTACTATGTCGATGGCACGGCCAAGGTAGGCGATGCCTATCTTGGCAGCAGCTGGAAAACCGTGCTGCTGGGATCGACCGGTGCCGGTGGCAAGGCCGTGTTTGCCATCGACGTGACGGCGCCGGACAACTTCACCGCCGACAAGATGCTGTGGGAGTTTACCAATACCGAGATGGGAGTGGCGCTGGCGGCGCCGACCCTGGTTCGGGTTAAGTCCGGCAACAAATGGGTGGCGCTGGTGGCCAACGGTTACAACAGCACCAGCCAAACGGCGCGCCTGTTCGTGCTGGATCTGGCGACCGGTGCGGTGATCAAGGAGATAGACACCCAGGTGGGCTCGGCCAGCGAACCCAATGGTCTCTCATCCCCCTTGCCGGTAGACGAGGATGGTGACCGGGTGGCGGACTATGTCTACGCCGGCGATCTGCAGGGCAATCTGTGGAAATTCGATCTGACCGACAACAACAGTGCCCAGTGGGGGAGTGCCTTCAAGACTGGCAACAAGCCAAAACCGCTGTTTCAGGCGTGCAACGGGACCTGCTCCGCCAGCACGCGTCAACCCGTCACCATGCGCCCGCTGGCCATCCGTCATCCCAAGGGGGGCATCATGGTGCTGGTGGGGACGGGCAGCTATTTCACCAATGACGACAAGTTGCTGCCGGCGACCCCCAGGCTGGAGGCCGTCTACGGCATCTGGGATACGGGGGCTAGCGTACTCAGCAGCCAGCTGTTGCAGCAGAGCATCACCCACGAGTACTCCGCCAATGGCACCACCATCAAGTTCAACATCAGGGTGGTGTCCAACACGGCTGTCAACTACACCAGCCAGAAAGGGTGGTATCTGGTGCTCAAATCCCCTGCGCTGAGCAAGGGGGTAGGGGAGCGAGCCGTGTCAGAGATGCTTTATCGCAACAAGCGGCTGATCTTCAACACCCTGATCCCCTCGGCGGACGCCTGTGACTTCGGTGGGCGCTCCTGGTTGATGGAGCTGGATCCCGTTTCGGGGGCGCGTTTGACCTACTCGGTGTTCGACGTCAATGGCGATGGCGCGGTCAACGATGACGACTATGTGGGGATCAAGGACAGTGGTGGCAACGACATCAAGGTGCCGGTCAGCGGCAAGCAGTTTGACGAGCTCACCACGACGCCGAGCGTGGTGGAAGATGCCGACATGGAGCGCAAGTACATCAGTGGCTCCAGCGGCAACATTTCGGTCACGCTGGAAGAGGGGGCGGGTGATCTGGGTGGTCGCCAGTCCTGGTTGCAACTGGAGTAGAGGTGGAGATGGTGCGTGGATTTTCCCTGATGGAGCTGATGATTGCGGTAGCCGTGATGGCCATTCTGACCGTGATCGCCTATCCCAGTTACAACAGCTACATGGCCTCTGCCAAGCGGGCCGAAGCCAAGGCCGCCTTGCTGGAGGCGGCGCAATACATGGAGCGACAGTTTACCGCCGACGGCAACTATGATGGTGGCAACCTGGCCTCCGCCGGGCTGGCTACCTTGCCCAGGGATGGCGGGACTGCCTATTACAATCTGGCGCTCAACGCCAGCGGCGCCAGCTATACCCTGACGGCGATCCCGACCGGGGTGATGAACGGCGATCCTTGCGGCCTGCTGACCCTTGATCAGGGCGGACAGCAGGGGGTGTCGATGGCCAGCATGACGGCAGCCGAGTGCTGGTAGTTTGTCACCAGCAGGCAGCGGGAGTCTTGGCATCGGCCTTGTTGAGGGTCAGGGTATTGCAGATGGTGCTGCCGCTCTTGTCGCCTACCTGTGCTCCCTTGCTGGTGGCGATCAGGGTATAGCTGGTGGCGGTGGCACCTGAAATGGAGAAGTCATAGTAGCTGCTGGTGGGGTTGCCCACTTGGGATGGGGTGGCGCTGTAACTGGTATTGGAAACCCGGAACTCTTCCTGTTTCAGCTGCATGCTGAGCAAGCCCTTGAGCGCTTCGGCCCGGCGGGATTTGCGCAAACCATCGGTAAAGCTGGGATAGGCGACAGACGCTATGATGGCGACGATGGCGACCACGACGATCAGTTCAAGCAAGGTGATTCCGGACTGTTTGATTCTCATGGGGCGGCATGCTTCGTGAAACAGGTTGATACTATAGGATAGTACTGACAGTAGACCCTACTGGCACGTGCAAAAAGAAAGGAGTCTTGAGCTGATGGAAGGCAGAAAGGGCAGATCCGCCGGTTTTACCCTGATAGAGCTGATGGTTGCCCTGTCCTTGGTCGCCCTGTTGCTGACCGTGGCCATCCCCAGTTATCAATCCCTGCGCCAGGATCAGATGGTCAAGGCTGCCACTCAGGCGGTCTACACCGACATGATGCTACTCAAGTCCGAAGCACTCAAACGCAACCGAAATTTGCAAATGATCCTGTTCAACAGCGGCACCGGCAACTGGTGCTATCGCATCAGCATCGATGGCAGTTGCGCCAGTTGCAACGACACCTGTTCCAGCATCGAGGGGCGTAAAGGCGTTGATGCCAGTGAATTTCCCGGGATCATTCTGACGGGCACCTACACGGAATCCTCAAGCCAGATACGTCCCATCAGCTTCTCTCCCCGGCGCGGTACCCTGCCAAGCGGCAGCATCACGGTGAGCTCCTCGGCCGCCAGTATGAAGGTTGTCACCAACAACCTTGGACGTGTACGTACCTGTGCCGTCAGCAACCTGGTGGGAGAGGTAGCATGCAACTGAAAATACGGGGTTTCAACCTGGTCGAGTTGATGGTGGCTATGGTGGCGGGCTTGCTGCTGGTGGCCGCAGTCATTTCGCTGTTTGCCACCATTCTCAAGGCCAATTACACCGCCATGCAGACCAGCCGTCTGAATCAGGAAGTTCAGTTGCTGACGGACATGATGGCACGAGACATCCAGCGGGCCGGGTATGACGCTAACGCCACCCAGTTTCTTGCCGCTCCTTCTGGCAGCCGGTCCAGTTTCTATTTTGATACGGCCACGGATCTGATGGGGGAAACCGCGACGGGCTCCGGCCTGTATACCTGTATCAGGGTGCGCTATGACAACGATGAAAATGGAGTGTTGAGCAGCGATGACACCCTGGTTTACAGCTACAGCAGTAGTAGCAAGGGGATCAAGCAAGGGACCGGGACTACTACCTGTGGTAACGGAAGCCTGATCTCCAGCGACGATACCATAGAGATCACCGCCATGACCCTCAAGCTTTTAACAAGTAGCCAGACCAATGGCGCTAGGGCGTTGCAATTGGTGGTGAGTGGGCGGTTCAAGGCTACCCCTGCACTGACTTTGACGCTGCAGCGGGATATTAAACTGCGCAATGATGGGTACTGACATGAGCCGACAAGCCGGTTTTACCACCTTCACCATCACTTTGTTGCTGGTGCTGATCCTGCTGGGCATTTCACTGCTGGTGGGCAAGATGCTGGTGGCAGATCGGCGAGTGACCCTCAACGAGGTGCTCTATCGTCAGGCCATGGCAATGGCGGAAGTGGGTCTGGCCGATGGACTGGGGCGGTTGACGCTGGACCCGAGCTGGAGGACCAGCGGGGCCACGACTACCTTGACCACGGGCAGCTATACCCTGTCATCTTCTGACGATACAGCGATCACAGTGGGGTCGGTGGTCGTGACGCCGATAAGGGTTCGTTCCCAGGCGACTCTTAGTAACAGTCAGGCCCAGGCGGCAGTCGAAACCAAGGTTGTACGTTTCAGCGTATTGGCCGGCTCTCCTGCCGCGCCTCTGACCGTGGCTGGCGGCATGGCGGTCGGCGGCAACTTCACCATAGTGGCCAATCCCAATGGTGGCGGGCTGGGGGTACCACTGTCGGTCTGGACCAGCGGCAATGTCGATCTGATAACGGGGACCGGACAGACTTGTCATCAGGGGGACTACAACGGCGGCTGTTCGGCCAACATCAGCCAGAAGGGGGACAAGCAGCCGGATATCAAGGACAACGATACTGCCTTCCCGACCGATCTGGTTTGGTATCTGTTCAATGAAAAGGATGATGCCAACGGTTGGGCCAATCTGGAGGCCAGGGCGACCCAGAAGCTGACAAACTGCAGTTCGCTAGGTCCTGCCTCAACTGGACTCATCATTGTGGATGGGGACTGCAAACCCTCTTCCAACGTCGGCTCCGCAACGGCGCCTGTGATTCTCATCGTGCGCAATGGCAATCTGGCGGTCAACGGCAATACGGTGCTGTATGGCTTGGTGTTTGCCTACTCATCCAACCCCGCAGCAGCCGGGACGGATGTGAAGCTGACCGGTGGGGCCATCGTGTATGGCGCCATGGTTTCCAACTATCAACTGGGCAACGCCAACGGTACCTACGATGCCAAGTATGATGCCAGTGTCCTGAGCAACATCTCGAATGGTGCCGCATTCCAGATCGTCAATCAGGTGCCCGGCAGCTGGCGAGACTGGTAAGGGGATATGGAGATGAAAGGGCAAAAAGGATTTGGCCTGCTGGAGATCCTGATCACGCTGGTGGTGCTGGGAGTGGGTATTGTTGGCCTGGTCGCCATGTCCAAGTCGGCGCTGACGGTTTCGCAGGATGGCCGGCGTTATGAGACGGCGATGCGACTGGCAGAGTCAAAACTGGATGAGTTTCGCAACTTCAATAGCGTAGTGAACGCGACGGCCCCACTGACCGCCTACAACCAGATTGCCTCCGCCAACTCGACAGTAACCTTGTCGGGTGAGGCCTACTCGGTGGGATGGACGGTGACCAATCAGTATCTGAATGGCTCAACCTGGCAGAACGTGGCGCCGGCGGGCTATCGCCTGAGTTACCCGGGCCGCAAGGCGATCACGGTCAACGTAGGGTGGACAGACAGCGAAGGGCAGGCTCAGGCGCTGCAACTGGCCGGCAATGTTTCACCCATCGAATCCTTGAGCTCCGATCAGCTGGATGGCGGTTTGAATACGGCGAGGCAAGGCCCCAAGGTCAACTACACCCCCGGCGTGGCGCCTGACGTCATCTCGGTGGAGCTGGGCGATGGCAACAAACAGGAGACCAGCAAGCCACTGCCGACCGTCACATCCAAAGATGGTCTGGTGGGCAAGCTGGTCCAGTTCGAAACAGTGACTTACAAACCCGCAGCGGGTGGCAACACCCAGCAGGTGCTGCAGGACATGGCATCCGTCTCCTGTTCTTGCAGTTATGGCTCCAGCCTGAGCGCCTACTTGCCGGGTCAGGCCTACAGTTCAGCCAGCAACCAGCTCTATTGGAAATCAGGCTCGCTGCAGACCAAGACCACGGGGACGCTCGACAGCAGCGTCAATGGCCAGCCCACGCTCTGTACCAGCTGCTGCAAGGATCACTTCGATGGCAGTGGTTCCAGCTTCACCAACTTCTATGCTCCGCTCAACACCAGCCGGGTACGCTACAGCAGCAGCCTCAGCACGGCGAACAGCGGCAAGTACGTGGATGCCTGCCGTTTCGTCCGGCTGGATGGCTATTATCGCCCGCTGCCTGACTGGAACCTGGTCAAGGTAGTGGTGACCACGGCCGATTTCCTAGCCAAACCAGCGAACCAGGCCAGTTATCAGAAATACATCAAGTATGTGGTCAAGACCTACATCGACTGGCAGAAGTCGACCCTGAACTGGACCCAGGGGGCCTCCGCCACCTTGCCGACCATCACCGATTTTTCAGCCTGGCTGGCTACCAACGCGGAAGCCGGGGGCGATACCACGACCGGGATCACCGTCAATACGGGCACGGCGCAGCTCATCGCCCGCGGCATCTATGTGGATGTGCTCGACCCTGTCTATCTGGTGGGGATTGATACCAGCGCGGTGGACTATCTGACCAAGGTGCCGTTTCAGGACATCAACCTGACCATGCTGGCGGAGTGGGCCATGGCTCCGCAGAGCTTGTTGACGGGCAATGCCACCGACTATGCCGCCGTCACCAACGAGACGGTCAAGACGGTGGTGGATCTCAACAACTACTATTTCGGCAGTTACAGCCGCGGCTACATGACGGCGAAGAAATCGACCAAGGACAGCAACCAGGTGCTGCAGAGCGTCACCGTGCGTGTCACTGCCTATCAGGGGAATTCCGGTATCACGGCTTCGCTCATCTCGCCACGGGACCAGTCGCTGGCGCAGACGGCGGACATGCTGGTCAAGGTGGATACAGGATCGCAGACGGTACCGACCGTCAGTGTCAGTGGCTGGATCCAGTGTCTGACCCGAGGGACGGGTGGCAAGAATCCCCCACCGGTAGCGTGCAGCAAGAATACGTTCAACAGGCTGAGCATCACGACCCCCAACTCCGGGGCGACCTGCCGCATCGACTATCCACAGGCCAACAACCAGCCTGCAGCTTATCTGTGTACAGCCCCGGCGAACTCGACGTTGGCTATCAACCTTGCCTATTCCAACCAGGGCAGCACCACCTATATGTTGCAGCCACCCTCCTTCAGCGTGCAGATGACGCAACAGTCCAATAATCAGGTGCTGAGCGGCCCCTGTTCACTGCTGGTGGACAACGGAGTGACCAACGCGACCAGCCTGACTTGCACCCCTTGAGCCTTGGGCGCTGGCACAGCCAGCGCCTTTTCTTTATCATTCCCCATCATTTTCGAATTCAAGATGCATCGCCATGGCAAAAGCCCTCTCTCTGATGCTTGCCCAGTTGAATCTGACGGTAGGCGCCATCGAAGATAACTGTGACAAGGTGCTGGCGGCAGCCGCTGAGGCCGACCGGCAAGGCGCCGATCTGCTGGTCTGCTCCGAACTGGCCCTGACCGGCTATCCGCCGGAAGATCTGCTGCTGCGCGCTGATCTGATGATCCGGGTGGAGGCCGCCCTGGCCCGCATCGCGGCATGGCAGGGGGCTTGCGCCATTCTGGTGGGTCACCCCTGGCGCGACGGGGAGGCACTCTACAACGCCGCCTCCCTCTACGAGCAAGGCAAGCTGGTCGCACGCTACTTCAAGCAGGATCTGCCCAACTACGGGGTATTCGACGAGAAGCGCTACTTCACTGCGGCAACCGAGACCTGTGTGGTCCCCTTCCGTGGTCATCAGCTGGGGCTGCTCATCTGTGAAGACCTCTGGCAGCCGGGTCCGGCGCTGGCCGCCAAGGCGGCGGGAGCCGAGCTGCTGCTTACCATCAATGCCTCACCCTATGATCAGGAGAAACCCTGGATCCGCCGCGAGCTGATGGCCGAGCGCTGCGATCAGACCGGTCTGCCGCTGATCTACCTCAATCAGGTATGTGGTCAGGACGAGCTGATCTTCGACGGCTGCTCCAAGGTGTTCAACAGCCAAGGCGAGCTGACCCACAAGCTGGCTCCGTTTGCCGAAGAGCTGGCGCTGGTGCGCTTTGCCGATGGGCAGCCGGTAAAAGAGCGGGAGCCCGCCGCGCCGCTGGCGCCATTAGCCGAGACCTATCAGGCACTGGTACTGGCGGTGCGCGACTACGTCACCAAGAACGGTTTCCACGGCGCCGTGCTGGGCCTCTCCGGCGGCATCGACTCGGCATTGACCCTGGCCATCGCGGCCGATGCCATCGGCGCCGACAAGGTGCAGGCGGTGATGATGCCGTTCCGCTACACCGCCCAGATGAGCGTGGAAGATGCCAAGGAGCAGGCCGAGCGGATGGGGGTGGAGTTCAACATCATCTCCATCGAGCCCATGTTCGAGGGGTTTATGGCCCAGCTGGCACCGCTGTTTGAGGGCACAGCCCGCGACACCACCGAAGAGAACCTGCAGGCCCGCTGCCGTGGCGTGCTGTTGATGGCGCTCTCCAACAAGCGTCGCCGCATCGTGCTGACCACTGGCAACAAGAGCGAGATGGCGGTGGGCTATGCCACCCTGTACGGTGACATGGCCGGCGGTTTCGACGTGCTCAAGGACGTCCCCAAGACGCTGGTCTTCAAGCTGTGCGAATACCGCAATTCCGTCGATTATGTGATCCCGCAGCGGGTCATCGACCGTCCTCCTTCGGCAGAATTGGCACCGGACCAAGTGGATCAGGACAGCCTGCCCCCCTATGACATCCTGGATGCCATCCTCAAGCGCTATGTGGAAGAAGATGCCTCCGTGGCTGACATGGTGGCGGAAGGCTTCGAGGAGGCGGTGGTGCGCAAGGTGATCCGCCTCGTGGATCTCAACGAATACAAGCGCCGTCAGGCGGCGGTCGGGCCCCGCATCACGGCCCGCAACTTTGGTAAGGATCGCCGTTACCCCATCACGTCCGGGTTTGGCAAACAGAACTGGTAAGGAGTCACCATGAAGAAGATTGAAGCCATCATCAAACCGTTCAAGCTGGACGATGTGCGCGAGGCCCTGGCCGAGATCGGCATCAACGGCATGACAGTGTCCGAGGTCAAGGGCTTCGGCCGTCAGAAGGGCCACACCGAGCTCTATCGCGGTGCCGAGTACATGGTCGATTTCCTGCCCAAGGTGAAGGTGGAACTGGTGGTGCAGGACGAGGATCTCGATGCCTGCCTGGAAGCGATCCAGAACACCGCCCGCACCGGCAAGATTGGTGACGGCAAAATCTTCGTCTGCGAGGTGGAGCGCGTCATTCGTATCCGTACCGGCGAAGAGAACGAAGACGCCATCTGATGAGATGGCAGAGCCTCGTGATGAGCCAACGAATGGAGACTCGATCCCGCTGATGTCCTGGATGCGCCTCGTTACGGTGGCCGGCCTGCTGGCCGGTCTGACCGCCTGTAGTACCCGGCCGCCGGCCCAGCCGGAAAACCTGTGCCAGATCTTTCGCGAAAAACCGGACTGGCACAAGGCGGCGCTCAAGATGAACGAGAAGTGGGGAACCCCGATCCAGGTGGTGATGGCCATGATGTATCAGGAGTCCTCCTTCGTGCACGATGCCCAGCCGCCGATGCAGTATTTCCTCTTCATCCCGACCGGGCGGGCCAGCTCTGCCTACGGCTATGCCCAGGTCAAAGATGAAACCTGGGCTGACTACCAGCGGGAAACCGGCAACGGCTGGAGCGATCGCGACGACTTTGCCGACGCCATCGACTTCATGGGCTGGTACACTCACAAGGCCCAGCGGCTGAACGGCACCTCCAAGTGGGATGCGTATGGCCAGTATCTCAACTATCACGAAGGGTGGGGTGGCTATCGGCGTGGCAGCTACCGCAGCAAGGGATGGCTGATGAAGACATCCCGCAAGGTGGAGGCTCGCGCCCAGCGCTACGGCGCCCAGTATCGACAATGCAAGGATCAGCTCTCCAGCGGGGGCTGGTTCTGGTAACCAAATCAGGAGTCAGAAATGCCGTTATTGGACAGTTTTACCGTTGACCACACCCGCATGGCTGCGCCGGCGGTGCGTGTGGCCAAGACCATGCAGACCCCGAACAAGGACACCATTACCGTGTTCGACCTGCGTTTCTGCGTGCCGAACCAGGAGATCCTCTCCGAGCGTGGCATTCACACCCTCGAGCACCTGTTTGCCGGCTTCATGCGTGATCACCTGAACGGCAACGGGGTGGAGATCATCGACATCTCCCCCATGGGCTGCCGGACCGGCTTCTACATGAGCCTGATCGGTGCACCGGACGAAGCCCGGGTTGGTGCCGCCTGGCAGGCCGCCATGAGCGACGTGCTGACCGTGCAGGAGCAGGGCAAGATCCCCGAGCTGAACGAATACCAGTGCGGTACCTACAGCATGCACTCGCTGGAAGAGGCCCATGCCATCGCCCGCCACGTGCTGGAGCGCGGCATCGGCGTCAACCGCAATGACGAGCTGGCCCTGCCGGAAGAGAAGCTGAAAAGCCTCTGATCCCGGAATGGCAAACATGAAAAAGGCCGGTCAATGACCGGCCTTTTCGCATGCTGACGGAATCAGGATGGCAGCGGCATAACCCGGTTGCGACCCAGCTCCTTGGCCTTGTAGAGCAGCTTGTCGGTGCGCTCGACCAGGCTGTCGCCCGTCTCCTGACCGCTGTACTCACCCACCCCGAACGAGGCGGTGATGTGGTCGATGCGCCGGCCCGACTTGCGATCCAGGATCGACATCTTTTCGATGGCCCGGCGCAGGCTCTCCGCCATCTGGCGGCTCAGCGCCAGACTGCGCATGGGGACCAGCAGGGCAAACTCTTCGCCGCCGAGGCGGTAGGCTGTGACGCCCTCCTTGCAAGTTTCCCGCAGCCGCTTGCTGAAGGCGCGCAGCACCTGGTCCCCCAGCAGGTGGCCATATTCGTCGTTGAAGTTCTTGAAGCGGTCTATGTCCGACAGGATCAGGGAGAAGGGCTGCTTGCTGCGGATCAGGCTCTCTATCTCCAGATCGAAGGCGCGCCGGTTGAGCAGGCTGGTGAGGGCATCCTCGTTGGCCAGCTTGCGAGTCTCGTTGAGCGCCTCGCGCAGCTCCTTGATCTCCTTCTCGGCGCTGCTGAGCTGGTTGCGAAAGTGCATGGTGGACATGCGCACGTCCCGCGACTCGCGCACCAGATCCCGCAGGATCCCCATGGTATCTTCCAGGCTTAGCCCCTCGTCGTCGATGAGGCTCAGCCGATCGAAGCTCTTGTCGAGCATGTCCTGAAACATGCCGGTGTCGGAGAGGGCATCCTGCATGGTGTGACCAAGCTCGTTGGCCATGGCGGCCAGGTTGAGCTTCATGGTTTCCATCTGCTGCTCATCTTGCGCGGCGAGGTGCTGGTGATAGAGGCGTTCACAGGTGGTGAGAGAGCAGGTTCCCTGCAGCTTGATGGCCTGATCGATGGCCTGATTGAGCTCGGGCATGCTGGCCGCCACGTAGTTATACCAAAGGGTGTAATTATCCGGCGTGGTGGGGATTTGATACTTGATCATCAGGGGAACCGCCTGCTTGAGATAGGCGGCGGATTGGGCGAACGAGTCCTTGCTCATGAGTTCCATGTCTCATCATGCCTGCAAACTGTGCATAGTATGACAGAGAGATTGGCCAAAAGGCAGTCGATGGATGCCATTCGCCCCCCCCTCCGATATAATGGCACCGTTACCACCTACCCTAAGGCCTGCTTATGTCTCAAAAAGATCCTTTCCTCGAACGCGAGGCCGAAAAATACGAGAACCCCATCGCCAGTCGCGAGATGATCCTCGACCTCATCAAGGGCCATGAAAAGCCCATGTCCCGTGAAGAGCTGGCAAAGGTCCTCAAGCTGACCGAAGAAGAGCCGCTGGAAGCCCTGCGCCGTCGTCTGCGCGCCATGGAGCGTGATGGTCAGCTGGTATTCACTCGCAACCAGTGTTACGCCCTGCCGGATCGCCTGAATCTGGTGAAAGGCTACGTGCTCGGCCACAAAGATGGCTTCGGTTTTCTGCGCCCCGAGGGTGGTGGCCCGGATCTGTTCCTGAACAACCGCGAGATGCAGCGCCTGATGCACGGCGACTACGCCCTGGTGCAGCCTACCGAGATCGACCGCAAGGGGCGCCAGGAGGCGCGTCTGGTACGCCTGCTCAAGTCCCGTGAAGCAGACATTGTCGGTCGCTACTTCGTCGAGAACGGCGTCGGCTTCGTGGTGCCGGATGACAGCCGCATCGGCCAGGACATCATCATCCCGGAAGGGGAGAACAAGGGGGCTCGCCAGAGCCAGGTCGTGGTCGTGCGCATCAATCAGCGCGCCACCGCCCGCTTCAATGCGGTCGGCACCGTCTTGGAAGTGTTGGGTGAAAACATGGCGCCCGGCATGGAGATCGAGATCGCCCTGCGTACCCACGGCATTCCGCACACTTGGCCGGAAGAGGTGACCAAGGAGGTTGCCGGTCTGGGCGAACAGGTACCGGAGAAGGCCAAAGAGGGTCGCATCGACCTGCGTGCCCTGCCGTTGGTCACCATCGACGGGGAAGATGCCCGTGACTTCGATGACGCCGTCTTCTGTGAAGCCAAGCGCGGCGGCGGCTGGCGCCTGTGGGTCGCTATTGCCGACGTCTCTGCCTACGTGAAGCCGGGCACGGCCCTCGACACCGAAGCCTACCAGCGCGGCAACTCGGTCTACTTCCCCGAATTCGTGGTACCCATGCTGCCGGAGGTGCTCTCCAACGGCCTCTGCTCGCTCAACCCGCAGGTTGACCGTCTCTGCATGGTGTGCGAGATGACCATCTCCGCCGCCGGCCGCATGTCCGGCTACAAGTTCTACGAAGCGGTGATGAACTCCCATGCCCGCATGACCTACACCAAGGTGGCGGCGATCCTGGAAGGGGATCCCAAGCTGCGTCAGCAGTACGAGCCGCTGGTGGGTCACATCGAAGAGCTCAACAACCTCTACAAGGCGCTCAAGCATGCCCGCCATCAGCGCGGTGCGGTGGAGTTCGAGAGCGAAGAGACCCGCTTCATCTTCAACGCCCAGCGCAAGATCGACCGCATCGTGCCGCTGGTGCGCAACGACGCCCACAAGATCATCGAAGAGTGCATGATCCAGGCGAACGTGGCCGCTGCCCGCTACATCGAGAAGAACGAGGCCGCCGCCCTGTTCCGGGTGCACGACCGTCCGGGCGAAGAGCGTCTGACCGGTTTTCGTGACTTCCTGGCCGAGCTGGGTCTGGAGCTCAAGGGGGGCCTGGAGCCCGAGCCGAAAGATTTCGCCGACCTGGCCGCCAAGTTCGAAGGGCGCCCGGATGCGGAGCTGCTCTCCACCATGCTGCTGCGCTCCATGCGTCAGGCCATTTATCAGGCCGACAACATCGGTCACTTCGGTCTGGCCTTGAAGTCTTACGCTCACTTCACCTCGCCGATCCGTCGCTACCCCGACCTCATTCTGCACCGGGCGATCAAGTATCAGACCGCCAAGGAGCAGCAGGCCAACCTGCGCCACAAGTGGACTCCGAGCGGTGGCTACCACTACCAGCTGGAAGAAGTGGACCCGATGGGCGAGCACTGCTCCATGACCGAGCGCCGTGCCGATGACGCCACTCGCGACGTGGCCGACTGGCTCAAGTGCGAGTACATGCTGGATCACGTGGGTGACGAGTTTGACGGCGTCATCGCCAGCGTCACCGGCTTTGGCTTCTTCGTGCGTCTGGCCGAGATCCACATCGACGGTCTGGTGCACGTCAGCACCCTCACCAACGACTACTACCAGTTTGACCCGCTGCACCAGCAACTGATCGGCGAGAACTTCCGCCGCCGCTACCGTCTGGGTGACAAGGTGCGGGTCAAGGTGATGGGCGTGAATCTGGATGATCGCAAGATCGACTTCGTGATGGTCGAAGAGCCGCTCAAGGCAACTGGCAAGAACGCCAAAGAGATGGCGCGCAAGCAGGCAGAGATCAAGAAAGAGAAGGCCAAGAGCGCACAGCGTCACGAAAAACGTAAAGAGGGCAAGGATCACGGCAAATCCGACAAGGGCGGCCGCGCCAAACCGAGCAACAGACGACCGAGCAAAAAAGCTCGCGATAAGGCCAAGAGCACTAAATGAGTACTGAACTGATCTACGGCATTCACGCTGTATCCGCGCTGCTGGAGCGCACCCCGGAGCGTTTCATCGAAGTGTGGGCCCTCAAGGGGCGCGATGACGACCGGCTGCAACCCCTGCTGGCCGAGCTGGATGCGCTCGGCCTCAAGGTGCAGAGCGTGAACCGCAAGACGCTCGACGACAAGGCGGAGGGCAACAATCACCAGGGCATCATGGCCCGGGTGAAAGAGGCGCCGAAGCTGGCCGAACACGACCTGGCCAGCCTGCTGGACAAGTTGGCCGAGCAACAGACTCAACCCTTCCTGCTGGTGCTGGACGGGGTGACCGATCCGCACAACCTGGGCGCCTGCCTGCGCAGCGCCGATGCGGCCGGAGTGCATGCGGTGATCGTGCCGCGCGACAAGGCCACCGGTCTGACCCCGATCGTGCGCAAGGTCGCCTGTGGCGCCGCAGAGGTGGTGCCGCTGATCCAGGTCACCAATCTGGCCCGCAGCCTGCGCGAGCTGCAGGAGCGTGGCGTCTGGATCGTCGGTACTGCCGGCGAGGCGGATCACGACGTGTATCAGGCCAAACTGACCGGCCCGATGGCGCTGGTGATGGGCGCAGAGGGCAAGGGCATGCGTCGCCTCACCCGCGAGCATTGCGACGAGCTGGTGAGCATCCCGATGGCAGGGGCGGTATCCAGCCTCAACGTCTCGGTAGCGACCGGCGTCTGTCTGTTCGAAGCCGTGCGCCAGCGTCGTGCCTGAGGCAAGCTGAATGGACAGACCCCCGTTTTGCCGGGATCGGGTCACAGATGAGCAGGAGGCCGCGCGCCTCCTCTCTTTTGCCCGTCCGCTGACCCTGAGCCCCCGTGCCTGCCTCTGGCATGCCGGCGATCGACCCGATCAGCTGGTGATGGTGGAGCAGGGGCTGCTGCGGGCCAAGGTGGTGCTGGCGGATGGCCGCGAGTACATCAAGGAGTTCTACTGGGAGGGTGACGAGTTCCTCGACTTCCACCACCTGCTCAGCGGCGAGCCGGCCCGCTACAGCGTGGAGGCGCTGGAGCCCTGTCGGCTCTTGCTGTTCAATCTGGCCGATCTGCGCACGCTCTCCTGCTGGCCCGCCTGGTATCAGCATCTGCTGGCGGTGCAGCTGCGCATCAAGGAGGAGAAGGAGCTGCTGCTCTTGACCGAGAGTCCGCAGGCACGCTATCAGCACTTTCTGCGCAGCTTCCCCGCGCTGGAGGCCAGGGTGCCCGATCACCAGATCGCCGCCTACCTCGGCATCACCCCCATCAGCCTGAGCCGCATTCGCAAACGGCTGAAGGATCTTAACAAAGGTTAATGCCGACCCGTGTGTGGCTGGCTATGCTGCCCTTCTCATCATGAGCAAGGAACCCCCATGAACTGGTCTCTCAAATCTTTCGAACAACTCGACGTCAACGAACTCTATGAACTGCTCACCCTGAGATCCCGGGTCTTCGTGGTGGAGCAGACCTGCGTTTTCCTCGATATGGACGGCGTCGACAAGCGCCCCGACGTGCTGCACCTGCTCGGCTGGCAGGATGGGGCACTGGTGGCTTATGCCAGGCTGATGGCACCTGGTGTGGCCAAGGCGCAGCAGGTGGTGATCGGTCGGGTGGTGACGGCGCCCGAGGCGAGAGGTGATGGCCTGGGTCACCGGCTGATGCAGCAGGCGCTGCAGGAGTGTGCCCGGCTGTGGCCCGGGGTCAGCATTTATCTCGGGGCCCAGGCACACCTGCAAGGTTTCTATGGTCGTCACGGCTTCACTGCCGTGGGTGAACCCTATCTGGAAGATGACATTCCCCACATCGGCATGAGCTCCTCTTAATACCTTTTAAGCATAACAATGAAATTATTATGTCTTGAGGTAGTAAAGAAAACGGGTGCTCGGCGCCATGTTAGTGGGTACCCTCTGAGTGATTAATCGGCAACAGTTGATGGATAGGTTTTAAAAATGGTCTTTTACCCCATTAATTCAGAACAAGATTCAGCGATTGAGCCGTTGAGCCATTTTATTAGCGTTCGCCACTCGAGCGGCTGTCGCTGATGGAGTTGTTGCGCAAGCGGTTCGCACTGGACCTGCAAACCTTCGCCATCATCACCCTGGTGCTGGGCAATCTGGCCCAGGCCTTCTCCGATGTGCTGGTCAAGCTGATCGGCCCCGGCTTCAGTCCCTTCCAATATATGTTCCTGCGCCAGCTGCTGACCCTGCTGGTGCTGCTGCCCTTCATGCTGCGGGTTCCGCGCTCGGCCTGGGGACTGGGTGCCTGGAAGTGGCACCTGCTGCGCGGCCACCTCTGCCTGCTCGGCGGGGGCGGCATGATGCTGGCCCTGACCCAGCTGCCGCTGGCCACGGCCAACGCCATCTTCTACGTCTCCCCGTTGCTGACGCTGCCGCTGGCGGCCTGGCTGCTCAAGGAGAAGATCAATTCCCGCGTCTGGTTGCTGGGAGGCATGGGGCTGCTCGGCGTGGTGTTCGTGCTGCGGCCGGGGGATTTCCATCTGGCCGGGCTGGGCGCCCTGGTTACTGCCTTCACCCTGGCGCTGTTCAACATTACGGGTCGCAAGTTGCCAGCCGGGATCTCGGTGGTGGCGACCCTGTTCTGGGCCAACCTGCTGGCTCTGCCGCTGACCGCCGGGCTGGCGGTACATCAATGGCAGCCGGTGGACTGGCAACTGCTGGTGCTGATCGGCGGCAGCGGCATCATGCAACTGCTCTATCATGCCAGCTGCTTCTACGCCTATCGCCAGGTTGAGGCCAACCGCATCGCGGCGACCGAGTATTCTGGCCTGATGTTCGTGGTGCTGCTGGGGGTCTGGCTGTTTGGCGAGATCCCGGCGTGGAACCTCTGGGTCGGGGTGAGTTTTATCCTGCTGGCCATTCACTGGCAGCGCCGAGTGCGCTGATGACATCCCCATCGGCAGCAGGCCGATGGGTGAGAAAAACAGGCATCTTATGAGGCCGCTCTCTGTCATGGCCGGGCAAACCGGCTATGCTGGGCGGCCTGTTGCTATCGGAACCCTGTCGTGACCCCTACCATCTTTGCTGCCATCCTGTTGGCCGCCCTGCTGCACGCGCTCTGGAATGCGCTGGCCAAGCGCCAGGCCGAGGGGCGCGTCAGCGTCTTGCTGGTTTCCCTCTGCTCCGGCCTGTTTGCCGCTCCCTTGCTGCCCTTGGTGGGCTGGCCTGTGGCGGCCGAATATCCCTGGCTGGCGCTCTCTATTCTGCTGCACTGCGGCTACTGTCTTTTTCTCGGTCGAGCCTACCGGCTGGGTGAGTTCGGCCAGGTCTATCCGCTGGCCCGGGGCAGTGCCCCTCTGGTGACCCTGCTGTTCGGGGCCCTGCTGCTGGGTGAAGTGCCGGGGATGGTGGCGGTGACGGGGGCCGTGGTGCTGGTGAGCGGCGTGCTGCTGATGGCGTGGCGCGGCGGTCTGCGGCTGGCGCCGGCCGCGCTGCAGGCGGTGCTCATCACGGCACTGTTTACCGCCTCCTACACCTTGTCCGATGGGGCGGGAGCCCGTTCGGCCGGTGAGCCGATACGTTACACCCTCTGGCTGTTCGCCCTCACCGCGTTGATGATGCCGCTGCTGATGCGCTGGCAGAGTCGCACCGCCTGGCGCGAGCTGGGGCCTGCGGCGTGGCGCAGCGGCGCCATCGGGGGCGCCCTGTCGTTGTTGGCCTACGGTATCGTCATCTGGGCCATGACCAAGGCGCCCATCGGCCTGGTGGCGGCCTTGCGCGAGAGCAGCGTGCTGTTTGCGGTGCTGCTCTCCTGGGGCTGGCTGGGGGAGACGCTGGGGCGGGTCCGGTTGCTGGCCGCCCTGGTGATCCTGGGCGGGATCCTGCTGATCCGTCTCGGCTAGGGGTAGGCGGATTAAGGCATCCGGGCCGGCCGGTCAGGGAGTGACCCGGGTCGTGAGGGTGAACCCCTCCTCACAGGAGGCCAGTTGCACCTGTACCAGCCCCAGTTCGGCCAGGCTGCCCACGTGGGTGCCGCCACAGGGGATGGTGACCTCCCGACCTTCCAGCGAGCAGTGCCAGTAACGGGAGTCGATGATCGCCTCGCCGGCCCGGCTGCGGCGGATCTCGCCACCGGCCGCCAGCCAGTCTGCCAACTGCTTGTTGATCATCTCTTCTATCTGCGCCAGGTCTGCCAGCAGTGCCTCGCTGTTGACTCCCTTCTTGCGCAGGCTCTTGCCGATCCGGTACTGCTCGCGCGAACCCATGGGCTCGACCCGCGAGGTCTGGATGGCGAGGCGATCGAAGTCCGGCTGATCCAGCGCGTCCTGCTCGTTGACCTCCTTGCGCCAGTAAGGCATCAGCGCCCGGTTGAGCGCCAGTGCCGCCAGATGACAGCCGCTGTGGCCCAGGCTCAGGGCGTGGCGGGCCTCGGCATCCACCCGCAGTGTCACCTGGCTGCCAACAGCCAGCACACAGTGGCCAGCCAGCGGGTGCACCACCACGAAGCGCCACCCTTCTGCGCCCCGCTTGACCGGGATCGCCTGGTCGACGAACAGCTCCCCATCCGGACTGATGGCCCCCATGCGGCAGGGGCCGACGGTCGCGTCACCGCCCTCCCAATGCACGGTACCCACGTCACCCGGCTGATCGGGCCAGAGGTGGCTCTGGGGATGAAAAGGGGTGAGGTCGGTGACCAGCAGGCTGGTGTCGCCGCTCTGGCAGCAGGTGACGCTGGCCTGCTCCTGATAGTGGCCCAGCACGAAGCTGGCTCGGGTATGTGGCATGGATGGCTCCCGCAAATCGAAGAGGAAGAGAGCCGCCAGCATACGCCAAAGCGCAAGCCGGCTCATTAACCTCGGTTAACGAGCCGGCCTTGGGAGGGGATGGCGGGCTAGATCATGGCGACCAGCAGGTAGGCGTTGAGCCCGATCACCAGGGCGACGATGAGGCGGCCGACTGCCTGGGTCACCGGGTGGTTGCGATATTGCCCCATCAGGGCGCGATCGCCGGTCAATATCAGCAGCGGAATGAGCGCCAGCGCGATGCCGAAGCTCAGCACCACCTGGCTCAGCACCAGGATTTCGGTGGTGTTGAGGCCCATGGCGATCACCACGAAGGCGGGGGCCATGGTGATGGCGCGGCGCAGCCAGAGCGGGATGGTGAAGCGCACGAAGCCCTGCATCACCACTTGGCCGGCCAGCGTGCCCACCACGGTAGAGCTGATACCGGAGGCGACCAGCGAGAGGCCGAACAGGGTGGCGGCCGCCTGCCCCAGCAGCGGGGTCAGGGTCTGGTAGGCCGACTCCAGCTCCGCTACCTGCTGGTTGCCGGAGCTGTGGAAGGCGGCCGCCGCCATGGCCATCATGGCCAGGTTGACGAAGCCGGCGATGGTCATGGCGATGGCCACGTCGACTCGGGTGGTGTGCAGCCGCTGGGGGACCGAGCCCTGATCCTGGGTGTGCTGGGTCAATGCCGAGTGCAGGTAGATGACGTGGGGCATCACGGTGGCACCGAGCACGCCGGCCGCCAGATAGACGGCGTCGCTGTTGGGCAGGCCGGGGAAAAGGGCGCCCTCCAGCAGGCTCGGCAGATGGGGGCGGGAGAACACCAGCTCGACGATGTAGGCCGCCGCCACGAACAGCAGCAGGCCGCCCACCACAAACTCCAGCGGTTTCTGGCCGCGGGACTGCAGCATCAGAATGCCCCAGGTGACCACGGCGGTGATGCCGGCCCCTTCCAGCAGGGTGACCCCGAACAGCAGCTTGAAGCCCACGGCCGCCCCGATGAATTCGGCCAGATCAGTGGCCATGGCGATGATCTCCGCCTGTACCCAGTAAGCCCAGACTGCTGGCTTGGGCAGCCGGTCGCGAATGTGTTCCGCCAGGTTCTTGCCGGTGACGATGCCGAGTTTGGCCGAGAGGGTCTGCACCAGCATGGCCATCAGGTTGGCCCACACCACTACCCACAGCAGCTGGTAGCCGAAGGTGGAACCTGCCTGAATGTTGGTGGCGAAGTTGCCCGGATCTATGTAGCCGATGGCGGCGATAAAGGCCGGCCCGAGCAGGGTCAGTTTGAATTTGCGGGCCGGGATGGCCGTGGTCAGCGCGGGTTGCATGGTATCAGCCTCCATAAGTGCATGGAGATAGAATAGATCTAAATGATAATTATTATCAATTGAAGTTTTGTATTGTTCTCATAGATAAAAACATCGGTGGCGGCTGGTTGCAGTGAGGGATGGGATTTTGTACAATACGCCGCCCTAGAAAAGCAGCGTCTAAACACCATTATGTTCCTTGCCTCCGAGGTCTGGCTGCACCTGGGCGGAGGCTGAATTAATCCGTAAGGAGCTAAAATGCGTCATTACGAAATCGTCTTCATGGTTCATCCGGACCAGAGCGAGCAAGTACCTGGCATGATCGAGCGTTACACCGGCGCCATCACCACCTCCGGTGGTACCATTCATCGCCTGGAAGATTGGGGCCGTCGTCAGCTGGCTTACCCGATCGACAAACTGCACAAAGCCCACTACGTTCTGATGAACGTAGAAGCAGAGCAAGCCGTTATCGATGAGCTGGAAACCAACTTCCGCTTCAACGATGCCGTTATCCGCAACATGATCATGCGCACCAAGCACGCCGTAACTGAAGTTTCTCCGATGGCCAAGGCCAAGGAAGAGCGCTTCACCCGTCGTGACGACGAGCGCCGTGAAGAAGCTACTGAAGCTGCTTCCGAAGAGTAATTCTGGATCACTGACTAGAGGATAAAGGCCATGGCACGTTATTTCCGTCGTCGTAAGTTCTGCCGCTTCACCGCCGAGAACGTTACCGAGATCGACTACAAAGATATCGTTACTCTGAAAAACTACATCACTGAATCTGGCAAGATCGTACCGAGCCGTATCACCGGTACCCGCGCCAAGTATCAGCGTCAGCTGGCACGCGCCATCAAGCGTGCTCGTTACCTGGCTCTGCTGCCGTACACCGATCTGCACAACAAGTAAGAATCGGTCCGGCGCTTAAGCCTAACTCAACGAAATTTATAGAGGAAAGGTAATGCAAGTTATCCTGCTCGACAAAATCGCCAAACTGGGCGGTCTGGGTGACCAAGTTTCCGTGAAAGCTGGTTATGCCCGTAACTACCTGATCCCGCAAGGCAAAGCTGTTATGGCTACCAAGGCCAACATCGAGACCTTCGATGCTCGCCGTGCTGAGCTGGAAGCCAAACTGGCTGCCGGTAAAGCTGCCGCTGAAGAGCGCGCTGCCAAGCTGGGTGAACTGGCTGCCGTTGTTATCGCCTCCAAGTCTGGCGACGAAGGCAAGCTGTTCGGTTCCATCGGTACCCGTGACGTGGCTGAAGCCATCACTGCTGCCGGCGTAGCCGTTGCCAAGAGCGAAGTCCGCATGGGCAACGTTCTGCGTAACACCGGTGACTACGAAGTTGTTGTTCAGCTGCACGCTGACGTCAAAGCAACCGTACAGATCCAGGTTGTTGCCCTGTAATAGCGATTCGCTTTTGCAGAAAAAACCCGCGCACTTGCGCGGGTTTTTTATTTTCAGGCCCAGGGTTAGAGTAAGGATCCGTTCTTCTGGAGGAGATCCCTATGGCCTGGGTCGAAGGTCGCGTCCTTGAGCGTATCGAGTGGACACCCACCCTGTTCTCCCTGCGTGTGGCGGCCGAGCTGGCCCCCTACAAGGCGGGGCAATTCACCAAACTGGCTCTCGAGCAGGGCGATCGCCGCGTCCAGCGGGCCTACTCCTTCGTCAATCCCCCGTCAGCCCCCTATCACGAGTTCTATTTCGTCGAGATCCCCGATGGGGAACTGACTCCGTCCCTCGGCTCCCTGCAAGCGGGCGACAGCCTGCTGGTGCAATCCCTAGCGACAGGTTTTCTGACCCTGGACGAGGTACCGGCCGGGCGCGATCTCTGGCTGCTCTCCACTGGCACCGCCATCGGCCCCTTCCTCTCCATGCTGGCCGACGGGGAAGCCTTCGCCCGTTTCGAGAATCTGGTGCTGGTGCACGGGGTGCGCAAGGGGGAAGAGCTGAGCTACCGGGAGCTTATCGCGGGTTTTGCCGCCCGCCACGGCGAGCGTTTTCGCTATGTGCCCTTCGTCAGCCGGGAGGAATGGCCCGAGGCGATGGCAGGGCGGATCCCGGCAGCCATCGCCGACGGCCGGCTGCAGGCGCGGGTCGGGCTGGAATTTGCTCCCGAGCTGAGTCAGGTGCTGATCTGCGGCAACCCGGCCATGGTGAAGGAGACCCAGCAGACCCTGCTGTCATTGGGGCTGACCAAGAACCTGCGGCGGGCGCCCGGCAACATCAGTGCGGAGAACTACTGGTAGAGAAATGGACACAGGGGCCTCGGCCCCTGTGTCAGGGTGACGGGGATGAGGATCAATTCTTCTTGCCGTTGCCGTTGCCGTTGCCGTTGCCGTTGCCTTTCTGCTTGTTGTGGCCCTGGCCCGGGTTGTTGCCGCTGTGGATGCTGCGGTTGTAGTGGTCCCGGTACTTGCCGTCCATCTTGTCGCAGTTGAGCTGGATGCGGCTGTCGCCGATGCCGAGATCCAGGCAGTTGCTCTGCCACCAGTCGTACTCTTTCTGATCCCAGTTGATGTCCAGCTTGATGTCGTCGGTGGAGAGTTTGACGCCATCGTTGTTCTTGGAGGGGGGCGCCGCCATGGCCACGCCTTGGACGAGCAGCAGGGAGAGCAGCAGGATGGATTTGTGCATGATGACCTCAAGTGCGGAAGGATTGGTCTCAGTGTAGAAGCTGGCGCCTTAACCGGGCCGGAACCGGGCACGACATCAGTTGGCGGGCATGTCATGCCGACTTGCCGCGGGCGGGCAGGCGATCAGGCTAGCGGGGTTTGCCGCGGCGGACAACGGGGAGGCGCCGACAATTTGCCCAATCTGGTCGCAGCCTGTCCGTTTGTGAAGGTATCTGAGTCAATTCAAATGATTAGCCTTCATTCTGTGGCTCGGCTGACTATAATCGGCAGCCAACTTTTCCTGCATATCGCACCCCCTTCATCATGACTACACAGGCTTCTACCGTGCTGCGCTACCCCAAGGGGTGGTTCGCCTTGACCACGGTGTACAGTTTTACCGGGCTGGCCATTCTGGCCTCCATCGTCTTCTCCCTGCTGCTGTTTCTCTCCATCGACGAGAACCCTCTGATGAAGTGGCTGTTCGGCGGCCTGGCCATCATCTTCGAGCTGGGCAAGTTCTACGTCTGGTACGAGTACGGCGAGTGCAAGGCGCGGCGGGAGCTGAGCGGGGCCTTCTGGTCGCTGCTGTTTTACAGCGTGCTGGCCGCCATCTCCATCGGTGGCAGCATCGGCGGCATCAACAGCGCCACCAACACTATCCTCAACCAACAGGCGCGCCATGAACGGGAGATCGCCCGCTTCGACGAGCAGATCGCCAGCATAGAGCGACAGATCCAGCTCAACGAGGAGGCGGCCCGCAAGTACATCGAGATGGCGCGTATCTCCAGCGGCGTCAGCGGGCTGCAGCAGGCCAACACCAAGCTCAGGCTGCGCCAGGACGAGCTGCGTCAGGAGCGCGACGCCAAGCCCATCAACGAGCAATCCTCCATGCTGGGGCTGATGAGCAGCCTGGCGGACGGGGTGGGGATGAGTATCAGCCAGGTGCAGTTTCTGCTGGTCTGCTTCCTCTCCGTGCTGCTCGACGTGTTCGGCGCCTTCTTCGTCAGCTTGATCGGCGAGGAGAACCGCTTTCGCCGCAGCTGGCTGTGGCAGCAGGCCAGGGAGCAGACCCTGGCCCGCCAGGCTGAGGTGGCGGCCATGGTGCCCGCCGTGATGGCCAGACCGGAGCCCGAGCCGGAAGTGGTGGCTCAGGTGCGCAGCGCGCTGGAGAGCGGCGAGCTCAAGTGCAGCAAGCGGCGGGTCGCAGAGGCGCTGTCGCTGTCGCTGGAGGAGGTGGATCGGGTGTTCCAGCATCTGCTGGCCCAGGGGGTGCTGGGGCAGGGCAGCAACCGCCACTACCATCTCAGCTCGCAGGGGAGTTGATCATCAGGCCACCGCAGGGTGGCCTTTTTATTGCCGCGCGGGGGCTGTGCTAGTGGGTCAGCACCATCATCAGGCTGAGGAAGGCGGCCAGCCCGCCGCCGATGCCGATGATCCAGTAAAAGCCCTTGGCCCCCTGTTTGAGCGGGATGCGGAAGTAGAGCAGAAACGCCCACCACCCCAGGGCCAGCAACAGAGGAATAAGAAACATTCGAGCCATGGTGTCCTCGCTGTTATTCTGTTGACCCTTGATCAATCAACAGGATGGATTGTGCAATGACGCAGCTACAGATTACCGCATTCGGCGACCCCTCGGTACTTCGGCTCAACCCTTCCCTAGACAAGGTGCCAGCCGACGGCGAAGTGCGGGTGCGCATCTGTTTTGCGGGGGTCAACCCCATCGATGCCAAGACCCGGGCCGGCCTCGGCTGGGCGGCGGCCCAGAACAAGGACAAGCTGCCCTGGACGCCGGGTTATGACGTGGCCGGGGTGGTGGAGAAGATAGGCCCCGGCGTCACCGCGCTGGCCGAGGGGGATCGAGTGTGCGGCCTGGTGGGCTTTCCCCTCGCGGCCGGCGGCTACGGCGAGTCCGTGGTGGCACGCGAGGAGGAGCTGGTCAGGCTGGAGCAGATTGGCCTCAGGCAAGGGGCGGCGCTGCCGCTGGCGGGCCTCACCGCTTGGCAGGGGCTGTTTGAACACGGCGCCCTCAAGGCAGGGCAGCGGGTGCTGATCCTGGCCGGTGCCGGCGGTGTCGGCCACCTGGCGGTGCAGTTTGCCAGCGCCTATGGCGCCGAGGTAGTGGCGACGGCGAGTCGCGACAACCACAGCTTCCTGCACGGGCTGGGGGCCAGTGGGATGGTGGATTACCATGACGCAGACTGGGTAGCCCAAGTGGGCCAGGTCGATCTGGTGCTGGATCTGGTGGGTGGCGAGAGCGGCAAGGCGGCGCTCGCCTGCGTCAAGCCGGGTGGCCGGCTGGTGACGGTGCCCACCATCAGTGCCCAGCAGATCAAGGATGCCGCGGCCGGCAGCGCCATCGAGGTGCTCGGCATGCTGGTACACCCCGACCGCCAGCAGCTGAGCCAGATGCTGACCCTGCTGCGTCAGGGTGAGGTTCAGGTCACGGTCGCCGGGGAGTATACCCTGGCCGAGGGGGCGCTGGCCCATCAGGCCATCGAGCAGGGCCACGTGCGTGGCAAGCTGTTGCTGCGCATGCCCGCCGCGGACGACCTGGCCGGATGAATGGCATCACCGAACTGGGGCTCGGCTGGCTGTTTCTGAGCGCCTTCACCTCCGCCACCCTGCTGCCCGGCAGCTCGGAAGTGCTGCTGGGGGCCATGGCGACCAAGGGGGAGTGGAGCATGGCCAGCCTGCTGCTGTGGGCGACGCTGGGCAATACCCTCGGCTCCATGACCACCTGGTGGCTCGGCTGGCTCGCCACCTTCAAGAAAAAACCGGAAGATTTTCAAGGCCGTGGGGAACAAAAAGCCCTCGGCTGGCTCAAACAACATGGCCACTGGTGTCTGCTGCTGGCCTGGACGCCGGTGATCGGCGATGGTCTCTGTCTGCTGGCCGGCTGGCTGCGCCTCTCCTTCTGGCGCTCTCTCATTCTCATCGGGCTCGGCAAATTGTTGCGTTATGCCTTGGTCTTTCTGCTGGCCAGGCAGATCTTCTAGCTTCACTCACGAGGTAACCGTGAACAAACTCATTCCATTAAGCATGCTTCTGGGCTTCTCCCTGCCCGTGCTGGCGGCACCCACCCTGGTGTCGGAACAGGTCAAGGAAGAGGGCAAACTCGGCATTCCCTATCAGATGTACAAGCTGGACAACGGCCTGACCGTCATTCTGGCGCCCGACAAATCCGATCCCCTGGTGCACCTGGACGTCACCTACCACGTGGGCTCGGCCCGCGAGCAGGTGGGCAAGTCCGGTTTCGCCCACTTCTTCGAGCACATGATGTTCCAGGGCTCCAAGCATGTGGGGGATCAGGAGCACATGCGGATCATCAACGAAGCTGGCGGTGACATGAACGGCACCACCAACAAGGACCGCACCAACTACTACGAGACCGTGCCGGCCAACCAGCTGGAGAAGGTGCTGTGGCTGGAGGCCGACCGCATGGGCTTCTTGCTCGACGCGGTGAGCCAGAAGAAGTTCGAGATCCAGCGCGCCACCGTCAAGAACGAGCGGGCCCAGCGCATCGACAATCAGCCCTACGGTCTGGTGAGCGAGAAGGTGGGGGAGGCGCTCTACCCGCGCACCCACCCCTACTCCTGGCAGCCCATCGGCTACGTGGAGGATCTCGACCGGGTCGACGTCAACGACCTCAAGCAGTTTTTCCTGCGCTGGTATGGCCCCAACAATGCCACCCTGACCCTGGGCGGCGACTTCGATACCAAGCAGGCGCTGGCCTGGATTGAGCAGTATTTCGGCTCCATCCCGCGTGGCCCGGACGTGGCCGAGCCGACCCCCCAGCCCGTCACCCTGCCCGAGACCCGTTATGTGACGCTTGAGGACAAGGTGCATCTGCCGCTGCTCTACATCAGCTACCCGACCGTGTCGCTCGGCGATCCGCAGGAGCCGGCGCTCGACATGTTTGCCGATGTGCTGGGCGGCAGCGCCAGCTCCATGCTCTACCAGTCGCTGGTCAAGAGCGGCAAGGCGATTGATGCGGGCGCCTCCCACTACTGCGAGGAGCTGGCCTGTACTCTGACCGTCTACGCCTATCCCAACCCGGCGGTGGACGGCAGCCTGAAGACCCTCAAGAGCGAGGTGGACAAGGTGATCGGCGAGTTCGCCGGTCGCGGCCTCAAGCCTGAGGATCTGGAGAAGGCGATCAACAGCTATCGCGCCTCGGCCATCTGGGGTCTGGACAGCGTCTCCGGCAAGGTGAGCCAGCTCGCCATGGGCCAGGTGTTCGCCCAGGATCCCAACTATGTCTTCAAGAGCCTGGATGCCATCGGCAAGGTGACCCCGGAGCAGGTCAAGACCGCCTACGACAAGTTCATCCTGAACAAGCCGGCGGTGGTGCTGAGCGTGGTGCCCAAGGGCAAGAGCGACTGGCAGGCCGCCAAACCGAACTTCACCCCGGCCAAGCGCGAGCTGCCGGACTATGCCAAGCATGATCAGGTGCTGGCCGAGCGACCGGTGAAAGACGATTTTGATCGCAGCGTGCAGCCCAAGGCGGCCGATGCGGTGAGCGTCAAGGTGCCCGCCATCTGGCACGGCAAGCTCGACAAGGGGATCGAGATCATCGGCACCCAGAGCGACGAAATTCCCGCCGTTTCCATCATGGTCGCCCTGCCGGGTGGCATGCGGGCCGAGGGCAAGGGCGAACTGGGGCTGGCCAGCCTCACCGCCAGCATGATGGGGCAGGGCTCGGTGCGTTTGACCGAGGCCCAGCTCAGCGACGAGCTGCAAAAGCTCGGCTCCAGCGTCAGCGTCTCCAGCGCCCAGTACAACAACCTGGTCACCATCAGCAGCCTGACCGACAAGCTGCCGCAGACCCTGGCGCTGGTACGCGAGGTGTTCGAGCGGCCCGGCATGCGCGAAGCCGACTTCGAGCGGGTCAAGGCGCAGATGCTGCAAGGGATGAAGCAGAGCGAGCAGCAGCCGGAGTGGCTGGCCGGTCAGGCATTCCGCGAACTGGTCTACGGCAAGCAGAACCGCCTCGGTCAACCGGGTGACGGCGTGCTGGCCGATGTCGAGAAGCTGACCCTGGCGGACGTGAAGCGCTTCTATCAGAACTACTACAACCCGACCAACGCCAAGGTGGTGGTGGTGGGTGACGTGACCCAGGCCCAGGTGGAGGATCAACTCGCCTTCCTGACCCAGTGGAAGGGGGCCGAGCCCTCTCTGGGCAGCCTCAAGCCGGCGGGTGAGCAGGCAAAGCCGGGCATCTATCTGGTGGACAAGCCGGGGGCGCCCCAGTCGGTGATCCGTATCGGCCGCCGCGCCATGCCGTTCGATACCACGGGTGACTACTTCACCGCCGGGCTGATGAACTTCAACCTGGGCGGCAACTTCAACAGCCGCATCAATCTCAACCTGCGCGAAGACAAGGGCTACACCTATGGTGCCAGCTCGGGCTTCTCCGCCAACCGCGAGGCGGGTACCTTCGCCACCGGTGCCAATGTGCGGGCCGATGCGACTGCGGATGCCATCCGCCAGTTCCTCAAGGAGATGGACAACTACCGCAAGAACGGCCCGACTCCGGTGGAGCTCGCCTACATGCGCAGCGCCGTCTCCCAGCAGGATGCCCTCTCCTACGAGACCTTGGGCCAGAAGGCGGGCTTCCTGCTGCAGATGATCATGTACGACCTGAAGCCGGACTATGTGCAGGCCCAGAACAACCTGATCAAGACGGTGTCGGCCGAGACGCTCAAGGCCAGTGCGGCACGCTGGCTTGACCCGGCCGAGATGGTGATTGTGGTGGTGGGGGACAAGCAAAAGCTTGAAAAACCCTTGAAGGAGCTTCATCTTCCCATCTATCCGCTGCAGCTGCCCTGAGGGCGCTACATAATAAAGAGCGCCGCCCCCCTGTGGGGCGGCCACACATGAGCCGTGAATATGACTACGACAAGCTTGTCACTCACCGAGTTGTTGACCGCCCTGGGTTCGCCGGAACGGCTGACCGCCCTCAAGGGGATCCGGCGCGGGATCGAACGTGAATGTCTGCGCATCACCCCGGAAGGAACCCTGGCCCAGACCGATCACCCCCGCAGTCTGGGCTCGGCGCTGACCCATGCCAACATCACCACCGACTACTCGGAGAGCCTGCTGGAGTTCATCACGCCGGCCACCGACTCCATCGACAGCCTGATGGAACAGCTTGGCGACATCCACCGTCACACCATCCACCATCTCGGTGATGAACGGATCTGGCCGCTGTCCATGCCCTGCTTCGTCGGCGACGAGGAGAACATCCGGCTGGCCCAGTACGGCAGCTCCAACATCGGCCGGATGAAGACCCTCTACCGGCAGGGGCTGAAGAACCGCTACGGCAGCCTGATGCAGGTGATCGCCGGGGTGCACTTCAACTTCTCCATGCCGGACAGCTTCTGGTGCGAGTGGCAGGAGCTGGTGTGCGAGGGGTGCTGCAGCCAGCGCTTCATCTCCGACAAGTACATGGGGCTGATCCGCAACGTCTACCGCTTCGGCTGGCTGGTGCCCTATCTGTTCGGCGCCTCGCCAGCCATCTGCGACTCCTTCCTGAAGGGGCGCAAGAGCAATCTGCCGTTCCAGAAGACCGGCAAGGGCACCCTCTATCTGCCTTATGCCACCGCGCTGCGGCTGTCGGATCTGGGCTACACCAACAGCGCCCAGGCGGGGCTCAAGATCAGTCACGACAGCCTGCCGGCCTATGTCAGCAGCCTGCGTCGTGCCATCAACACCCATGATCCCGACTTCGCCAAGATCGGCGTCAAGGTGAACGGCGAGTACCGTCAGCTCAACGACAACGTGCTGCAGCTGGAGAACGAGCTGTACGCTCCGATCCGGCCCAAGCGCACCCCGCGCAGCGGCGAGAAGCCGTCGGACGCGCTGGAGCAGCGCGGCATCGAATACATCGAGCTGCGCACCGTGGATGTGAACCCCTTCACCCCGTACGGCATCGAGGTTGATCAGATCCGCTTCTTCGACCTGTTCCTGGTCTGGTGCCTGCTGCGCCCGTCCCCGGTGCTGGGCGACGAGGAGATTGCCCGCAATCGCCGCAACCAGACCAAGGTGGTGCTGGAGGGGCGTCGTCCCGGCCTCGAGCTGGAAGACGAGCAGGGTCATGCCATCGGCCTGAAGGAGTACGGTCTCAAGCTGTTCGACGAGCTGGCCGAGGTCGCCGCGCTGCTGGATCGCTGCTGCGGTCGCAACCGCTACCGCGAGACCCTGGCGATGCACCGCGAGAAGCTGCTCAACCCCGAGCTCACCTACTCAGCCCGCCTGCTCAAGCAGTTGCTGGAGAGCGGCCAGGACAATGGCTGCTTCGGCGACGAGCTGGCCAACCGCTACCGGGAAGAGATGCTGGCCGGTGAGCTGCAGTACTGGGACGAGGCCTACTTTGCCGGCGAGGCCCGCGACTCGCTGGCCAAGCAGCGGGAACGCGAGCGCAGCGACAGCCTGTCGTTCGACGACTTCCTGGCCGATTACTTCGGGACCAGCAAGACCCCGGCCTGACGGGATCCACTTCTGCTGCAAGCCGCTCTTCGGAGCGGCTTTTTTATTCTCGCTCTCCAGTGGGCGGTTGGCCGTCACGGGCCCGAAAATAACTGTGAGTCAGCCTTCACTTCAGCAGCGCGATGGGCGGTTTTATTGTCAATCGGCTCACATTTTCCTCTTTTGCAGCTTGAGTCTGATGGGCTTGCCGCCTAATTTCTCGATAACTGAAACGATTCAGCTTTCACAAAAACAAGAGACACGAGGATAAATCCATGTTGAAGAGACTTTCCATTGCCGTACTGTTCGCGCTGGGCGCCAGCTCGAGCCAGGCTGCCGAATTCCTGCTGACCGACTCCCAGCAGGGGCTGGATGTGGGGGACTGGAAAATCACCAGCGACAAGCTGGGGATCAAGAGTCCGGCACCGTTCAGCATCGAGAAGAAACGGCTGCATGGCGGGCGTCAGGAGGGGGTAGACCTGCTGATTGTCGACAACGGGGTGATGAAGATAACCCTGATCCCGACCCGTGGCATGGGGATCAAGGAGGTCAGAGCCGCCGACTTGCGTCTCGGCTGGGATTCGCCGGTCAAGGAGGTGGTCAATCCGGCCTTCATCGATCTGGAGAGCCGCGCCGGGCTCGGCTGGCTCGATGGCTTCAACGAGATGCTGGTGCGCTGTGGCTACGAGTGGACCGGTCACCCGGGAGTAGATGACGACGGCCGCCTCAAGAGTCTGCATGGCCGGGTGCAGAACATTCCGGCCTCCGTGGTCAGCGTGACCATAGACGAGGAGCCACCCTACGCCATTCACGTGCTGGGCCGGGTGGACGAGCGCACCTTCAAGATGAGCGAGCTGGTCACCTGGACCCAGCTCAGCATCGTGCCCGGTCAGGCGGAGTTTGCCCTGCAAGACAAGCTGACCAACCACGCCGACTACGAGAACGAGTACCAGATCATCTACCACGGCAACTTCGGGGCCCCCATCCTGGAGGAGGGCGCGCGCGTCAGCTCCCCGGTGAAGCAGATCTCCCCGTTCAACGACTACGCCAAGGGGGGGCTGAAGAGCTGGCAAACCTATCTGGGGCCGACCAAGGGCTTCGATGAGATGGTGTTCAATCTGGTGCCCTACAGCGACGCCGAGGGCAACACCCTGGCGGTGCTGAACAACCGGGCAGGCAGTGCCGGGGTGGCGGTGGGCTACAACACCAGGCAGTTGCCGGTGCTGACCCTGTGGAAGAACACCGACACCCGGGCTCAGGGCTATGTGACCGGCATCGAACCCGGCACCAGCTATGCCTACAGCACCAAGTACCAGCGCCCGCTGGGGCTGGTCCCCAAAATCCAGCCGGGAGAGACCAAGACCTTCGATCTGACCTACCGCCTGCTGCAGAACGCCGACGAGGTGAAACAGGCTCTGGCCAGAGTGGAGCAGATCCAGGCTGGTCGCCCTACCGAACTGCGCGAGCAACCCTTGGTCAAGCTGCCGTAAGTGACGGACAAACAGCAAAAAGCCGCTCTTGAAGCGGCTTTTTTATTTCCTTGAACCCGAGCGGTATCAGACGTGGTTGTACTCAGACATGGTTATACATGGCCTCGATCTCGCTCTGGTACTTGGACTCGATGATCTTGCGGCGCAGCTTCATGGTGGGAGTCAGTTCGCCCAGCTCCATGGAGAAGGCGCTCGGCAGCAGGGTGAACTTCTTCACCTGCTCGAACTTGGCCAGCTCTTTTTGCAGATCCTGGATGCGTGCCTCGAAGAACTCCACCACCTTGGAGTGGCGCAGCAGTTCGGTCTTGCACTGGTACTGCAGGTTGATGGAGCGGGCGTACTCTTCCAGCGACTCGAAGCAGGGCACGATCAGCGCCGACACGAAGTGGCGGGCATCGGCGACGATGGCGATCTGCTCGATGAAGCGATCCTTGCCGATGGTGCCTTCCACCAGTTGCGGGGCCACGTACTTGCCGTTGGAGGTCTTCATCAGCTCCTTGAGGCGCTCGGTGAAGTAGATGTTGCCTTCGCTGTCGAGTTCGCCAGCATCACCGGTACGCAGGAAACCATCCTCGGTCATCACCTCGGCGGTCGCTTCCGGCTTGTTGTAGTAGCCGCGCATCACGGTGGGGGAGCGCACCAGCAACTCGTTGTTCTCACCCAGTTTCACCTCGATGCCGCAGAGCGCCGTGCCGATGGAGCCCAGCTTGAACTGGCTGTCTTCGTAGCAGCAGACGGTGGCGGTGGTCTCAGTCATGCCGTAGCCGTACTTGAGGTTGAGCCCCATGGCCTGGAAGAAGAAGTTAACCTCGTCGGCGAGGCGGGCGCCGGCCACCGGCAAGAAGCGGGTACGGCCGCCGAAGCGGGCGCGCAGCTTGCGAAACACCAGTCGCTCGGCGAGCCAGAGCTGGCCGTAGAGCAGCGGCGAGGCGGTCTTGCCCGCCTGGCGGGTAGCGACCATCTGCTTGCCCACTTTGGTGGCCCAGCCGAACAGGGCCTGGCGCAGACGCGGCGCCTGGGCCACCCTGGCCTGGATCATGGCGTAGGCCTTCTCGTAGAGACGTGGCACGGCGCACATCACGGTCGGCTGCACCTCGCCGATGACATCCATCACCTTCTGCGGATCGCGGATGTAGACGTTCTCGGCGCCGCAATAGAGCACGTAGTAGCTCCAGGCCCGCTCGAACACGTGGCTGAGCGGCAGCATGCAGAGCGACACATCCTGCTCGTTCAGATCGAGGCGGCTGTTGTGCATCTCGAAGCAGGCGGCGATGTTGGCGAAATCGAGCATCACCCCTTTGGGCTCGCCGGTGGTGCCGGAGGTGTAGATCAGGGTCAGCAGGTCATCCATGCGGTACTGGCTCTCGCGCTCGCGCAGCACCTGCTCGCTGGGCTGGTGGTTGCCGGAGACCAGGAACGTCTGGAAGTGGCTTGCCTGCGGGCAGCCGCGCAGGTTGACGCTGCCGTCGAGGGCGACCAGCTGGCGGATCTCGCCGCTTTCAATCAGTTGCAGCGCCTGGTCGTACTGAGGCTGTTCGCCGACGAACAGCACCTTGATGCCGGCATCTTTGACGATGTAGCGCAGCTGATCGAGCGTGCTGGTGGGGTAGATGGGGACGCTGACGCCGCGGGCGGCCAGGATGCCGAGATCGGCCTGGGTCCACTCCGGCATGTTGCGGGCATAGATGCCGACCATCTCGGTGGGCTGGTGGCCGGCGCGGATCAGCGCCTGGGCACAGTAGTCCATGGCCTGTCCCAGAGTACGCCAGCCGATGGCACGCCACTGGCCATCCTGTTGTACGCGCAGAGCGGCCTTGTTGCCAAGCCGGGCGATACGCTCCCGCATCAGTCGAACCAGGTGGTGTTTCGGCATCAGTCAGACATCCTCAAGTAACAGTTGTACGCCCTAAGGGGCACTGAAAATCGCGCTGGAGTTTAAACTCTAAGATTACAGCTTACAAGTGTTCGCCATTTGTCTTGGATCACAAAGTCGTCAATTAGGGTGAGCTTGAGGCATGATGGGGTCTGACATGCGGAGCCATTCAGGGAGGGTGAACAATGAGTGTCGGCATCAAGGGGGTGGTGACCGGGGTATTGCTGTTATTGGCGGGGGCCGGCGGCCTCTGGTTTACGCTGGGAGGCACGGGGAGCTAGGAGGACAACCCCTGGCTGAGCGGCGCCGAGGGCTACGCGCAGGCGCAGCAGCTGGCCTTGCAAAAGGGCTATCCGCTGCTCTACGTGATCGAGCGCGCCAAATGCCGGCGCTGCAAGCTGCTGGATACTACCCTGTGGCAGTCAGCGGAGATGGCGCCGGTGCTGGCCCGGCTGGTCAAGGTGCGCCTCAACCCGGATGCGGGGGATGGCAGCGAGCACATTCTGCGCCGCTTCCCGCAGGTGGCAACGCCGCCAGGCATCTATGTGCAGCAGCCGGGCGAGCCGCTCAAGCCCATCAAGATAGTGGTGGATATCCAGCAGATCTGGATGCCCGGGGTGACTTGGCAGCGCGGCTTCTTCATGCCGCTCTCTGCCGCCGGGTTCGAGGCGGTGCTGCACACCACTCAGAGCCTGCAGGATCCGGCCCTCGACAACGCACCGCTGCTGTAGTGCTGCAGATGTAGTGCCGCAGATGTAGCGCGGCGGCTTAGCCGAAGTCGAACAGGCGGGACATCAGCACGGCATCTTCCCGATCCTGGCCGGTGCCGTAGTAGTCGGCGCGCCGGCAGTACTCGGCAAACCCTTCGCTTTCGTAGAGGCTGATGGCGGTGCTGTTGCCGGCCCGCACCTCGAGGAACCAGGCCTCGGCCTTGTTGGCCTTGCTGCGGGTGAGGTACTCCTTGAGCAGCACCCGCCCCAGCCCCTTGCCCTGAAAGTCGGGGTGCACGCAGATGTTCATCAGCGAGCTGTCGCCCGCCACCAGATCCGAGATGTAGAAACCGGCCGGCTGGCCGTCGACCAGCAGCAGGCCGTTGAGGTAGCGCGGCCCGAAGCAGGAGAGCAGGTTGGCCTGGCTCCAGGGCTCCTTGTGGGCAGCCTGTTCGATGGGGTAGATGAGCTCGAAGTCGGTCTCGAGCAGGGGACGAAATTGCACCATGATGGCTCCGGGTCGGGGCGGCTGAACGAAGAGAGGGTGGGGCGCGGCGCTCAGCCGAGGCGCCCCTTGAGCTGCTGCCACAGCGCCCGTTTCTGGGCCGGGCTGGGCGCGAGCGGACAGATCAGGGCCTCTGGCCAGGCGGGATCGGCCGCCTCCAGCCAGAGCAGGGGCGGAGTGTGGCCAACGGGCAGGCTGCTCAACAGGTTGACCTCGTCGCTGCCGATGCCGAGCAGCTGGCAGAGATCCGCCAGCAGGCCGGGGGCGGGCAGCCGGCTCGCCAGGATCCAGAGCTTGCCGCTTGGTGGCTCGCTCGGCACGGCCGAGGCGGGGGCTGCCTCCTGCTCACTTGCCGGGATCTCATTGGCCGGCGCGGGCGCAATCTGATGGCCCGCCAGCAGGGCTGGCCGGCGCAGTTGCCAGCTTGGGATGCCCATCCGGGCCAGCAGGTGTTGCCGCAGGCGATCGGATGCCTGGTCAGGTTGCTTGGGGGCGGGCTCCCGCGCTGTGGTCAGCTGCACTGGATCTTGCATGGACGATGACTCAGTCTTGATCTGCATTGATGAAAAAAGCTCTGCGCAGGGTACACTCGAACGCGTTTTGCTGCATCTTTTGCGGTATGTTTTAGCCAGGTGAGGCGGCCCGGCGCTCGGCAACCGGCCGGAGCGAGCCACAGGCGGCCTCCCGACAATCCAACAAGCAGGACAGGGAACCTTCGATCGCGTCGCGGGTGTGCCGGTTCCAGACAACCCCAGTATCGGAAGTGTGCCTATGCCACCTTTAGCATCACAGAATCTTCGTCTCGCCCCCATTCACGAGCGCCTGCCACGCCTGCTGTCGGCCCTCGGCGAGGGGCTCTACGAGCGCCAGGATGCCCTGCGGCTCGGCCTGCTGGCGGCCCTGTGCGGCGAGAGCGTGTTTCTGCTGGGCCCGCCCGGCATCGCCAAGAGCCTGATCGCGCGGCGCCTCAAGCTGGCCTTCTTCGATGCCCGCCACTTCGAATACCTGATGACCCGCTTCAGCACGCCGGAGGAGGTGTTCGGCCCCCTCTCCATTCAGGCGCTGAAGGAGGATGGCAAGTATCTGCGGCTCACCGCCGGCTACCTGCCTGAGGCCGAGGTGGTGTTCCTCGACGAGATCTGGAAGGCAGGCCCCGCCATCCTCAACACCCTGCTGACCGCCATCAACGAGCGGCAGTTTCGCAACGGCGACAGCCAGCACCCCATCCCCATGCGGCTGCTGGTGACCGCCTCCAACGAGCTGCCGGCCCCCGACAGCGGGCTGGAGGCGCTCTACGACCGCATGCTGGTGCGGATCTGGATGGACCGGGTGCAGGAGAAGGCCAACTTCCAGGCCATGCTGGCCAGCGACGGCCAATCCCACCAGAATCTGCCGCCCTCGGTGCAGATCCACGGCGAGGAGTACCTGGAGTGGCAGGAGCAGATCGACCGGATCCGGTTGCCGGACGACTGCTTCGAGCTCATCTATCAACTGCGCCAGCAGCTCGACAGCCAGCTGGCCCACAGCTGCTACGTGTCGGATCGGCGCTGGAAGAAGGCCGTCAGGCTCATCAAGGCGAGCGCCTTTTTCAACGGCCGCGACGAGGTGGCCCCGCTCGATCTGCTGCTGTTCAAGGATTGCCTCTGGCATGACGAGGCCTCGCGCACCGCCCTGCTGGAGATGATGACCGAGTTCTCCCGTCTCTACGGCTATCAGCAGCTGGCCATGACCCGTCAACTGATGGGGCTGCGGGAGCAGTTCAAGCTGCTCAAACAGAGCGTGGCCCAGCGCCTGTGCTGCAAGGCCAGAAAGCGCCAGCAGTGGTTCGGGCGCCGCGCCCGCGGCATCCAGATCCCGCTGGCCAACGCCCGCCCGTTCGGCAAACTGGCGCACTTCCACCTGCTCACCCCGGCGGCGCTGGATGGCGACGATCCGGAGCGGCTGGTTGAGACGCTGGTGTTCGACCGCACCCTGCTCTCCCACTGGCATCCCACCGGCGAGGCACTGGTGGGCTGGCCGCTCGGCAACCCCAAGGAGGGCCACTACGAGCTGGTGCTGGACGACGAACTGCGGCTGCACGTGCTGGACTTGCAGCGCCAGCAAATCCCCCTGGTGCTGGTGGAGCGCAACCCCATCCCCGAGGTGGTGATCGCCCCCTGGCAGGCCGCCCTGACCGGGCTGCTGGCAGAGGCTGGCGTGCTGGCGCAGGAGCTCAAGCGCCAGCGCAACCTGTTCGAGCGCCATCAGCAGCACCTCTTCATCGGCCGCCACTGGCTGCAGCAGGTGGAGGACAGCTTCTTCGTGCTGAACCGGGATCTGGACCAGCTGCGCACCGACCTCAGCCACTGGCACGACCGGCTGCCGCAGCTGGACGCCTGAACCATGGCGAGCGCGAAAGGGACTGTGGTGAGCCCGGTCGGCGGAGGTCGCCATGCTTGAGATCGGCATGATGGATCTGGGGCTGCTTATCGGCGAGGGGGAGCTGGCGGGCGAGATGGCACTGCTGTTGGCCTCTACCCCCAAGATCTCCGAGTTCATCAAGCGTTCTCCGCTGCAGGGCAAATTGTTGAAAAAGCGCATCCGCCGCTGGAGCGAACAGCTGGGGGAGGAGATGCGCCACAAGCCGGTGCCGGTGGCGCTGGAGCAGGAGTATCGCCTCTATCAGGCCCACAAGGGGTTGCCGCTGGCCGAGCTGATGGGACGCTTGCCGGCCCTGCTGGATGGGCTGGAGCAGTACAGTCCCTTCGCTGGCGAGGCGCGGAGCCTGGTGCGCCAGCTGATGGCCCACCCCACCGACAGCCAGCGCCAGCTGCTGATCGAGAAGTGGCGCACCAGCCTGG
Source organism: Aeromonas sp. FL131 (assembly GCF_049860615.1). Lineage (NCBI taxonomy): Bacteria > Pseudomonadati > Pseudomonadota > Gammaproteobacteria > Aeromonadales > Aeromonadaceae > Aeromonas > Aeromonas sp. FL131. Next base: position 3,662,505 of record NZ_CP187595.1, on the reverse strand, counting down.
TGGGCAGTCTGCTGCAGTTGCAGCAGCAGATCGCCGAGGCGGAGCGGGAGAAGCAGCGCCAGGAGATCGAAGATCAGCTGCTGGCGAGCCGCACTCTGGCCGATGCGCTGGACCCCAACCAGATCTCCGCCGGCGGGCTGTGGGACCTGGCGCAGGGCAGTTGGCACAAGCGCAGCCTGGTGCTGGTCAAGCAGTACGCCCGCATGTTGCAGCGCGAGCCGCTGCTGGCGGAGATCGCCAACCTGCTGGGGCGCAGCCAGCAGGACAACCGGGCCAACGACTCGCCGGTGCCGCCGGTGCAGGTGCACGAGCTGGAAGAGGTGCAGACCGACGACGTGCCGGACGATCTGGTGGGCATTCACCCCGCCAGCGATCTGATGCGACTGTTGCCGAGCGAGGCGGTGATGCTGGCGCTGCCTGAGCTGGAACTGGAGTTCTACCGCCGCTATCTGGAGCGGCGCCTGCTCAGCTACCAGTCGCGCGGCACCCTGCCGCGCCAGCGCATCATGCTGCGCACCCCGGAACTCGGTGGGCGGCAGTTGCAGCAGCGGGGGCCCTTCATCGTCTGCATCGACACTTCGGGCTCCATGGGGGGATACCCGGAGGAGTGCGCCAAGGCGCTGTTTCTGGCGCTGCTCAAGGTGGCGATGGACGAGAAGCGGGGCTGCTACCTGATGCTCTTCTCCACCGAGGTGGCGACCCTGGAGATCACCGCCGACACCGGGCTCGACAAGGCGGAGCGCTTCCTCTCCATGAGTTTTCACGGTGGCACCGATCTGGTGCCCTGCCTCGAGAAGGCCCTGATCAAGCTGGATGACCCCGCCTTTGCCAAGGCGGACGTGCTGGTGGTCTCCGACTTCATCGCCCAGAGCCTGCCCCACAGCCTGCTGGAGCGGATGAACCGCCAGCGCAAGCAGCAGACCCGCTTTCACGCGGTGGCCATGTCCCGCCACGCCAAGCCGGCGCTGCTGCGGGTGTTCGACAACAGCTGGCTGCTCGATTGCGGCCTGCGCGGGCGCCTGCTGCGGCGCTGGCAGCGCAGCTGAGCCGGGCCGTCAGCAGCGAGGCTGGTGGCCGAGCCCCCGTTCGTTGACCTGCTCCTGATCCAGCAGCGGCTGGCCGCTTGGCTGGGAGACGTAGAAGCCCCGCTTGCCGCTGCGCTTGACCCGATACATGGCCTGATCGGCGCGAGCCAGCGCCGTGCTGAAATCATCCTGCGGCCGGATCGCCGCAATCCCCATGCTCAATCCCACCGAGGCGTCGCCGTTGGGCAGCTCGAACGGGGTGGAGATGGCGTTGATGCACTGGCGGGCCAGGTGGCTGGTACGGGGATCGTCGCTGGTCCAGGGCAGCAGCAGCACGAATTCGTCGCCGCCGAGCCGGCCTATCTTCACCCCCTCCTCGCAGCAGTCGCGCAGCCGGCGAGTGAGGGCGATCAGCAGCTCGTCGCCGGCGCGATGGCCCAGGTTGTCGTTGACCTGCTTGAAGTCGTCGAGATCGATGAAGCAGATCGCCTGGTACTCCTGCGGGAACTGGCGCTGCAACGCGGTGCGGTTGAGCAGGCCGGTGAGGGGATCCCGGTGGGCCAGCTGGGCCAGCTGCTGCTCGTACTCTTTCTCGTGGGTGATGTCGATGTGGGTACCCATCACCCGGATGGGGTTGCCCTGTGCGTCCCGCTCCACCACCCGGCCCCGATCCAGCACCCAGGTGGTCTTGCCATCCTTGGCGATCATCCGGTGCATCACCTGATAAAACGGGCTCTTGCCGCTCAGGTGATCGAAGAAAGCCTGTAGCACCCGCTCCCTGTCTTCCGGATGCAGGTGCTCGCGCCAGACGTCGAAGTGGGCCGACAGCTCCTTGGGCTGGTAGCCGAGCATGGCGCCCCAGCGGCGGTTGAAGATGATGAGCTTGCCGGTGGGCACATGGTTCTGCCAGATGCACAGGCCGGTGCCGTCCATGGCGGCTTCCAGCTTCTCCCGCGCATCCTCGGCGACCCGCTTGAGCCGTTCGTTCTCCTGCAGCAGCTTGTCGTAGGCCGCCTGCAGCTCCTGGTATGTCATCAACCCGCGCTTCCCTGTAGTGGATGGCGCTTATAGTCGATGCTGATTTTCCATCTGTAAAGAGGCACGAGGGGTCAGTGTGAGAGCCCGCCAGATCTGGCTGATTTTCTCTCTTTCTCCCTGGTGGCTGTGTGCTTGAACAAGGCAGGATATGATGGTCATAGTGAACACACCTGCCTAGCTGCACCACCAGAGGGGAAACCGAACCGGCATGAAACGCATCATGACCCTGATCCTGCTGACGGGATTGTGCACGCCCCTCGCCTGGGCGGCCCGGGCGCCGCTGACCGAACCCCAGCTCTCCCGCGAGCTGCAACTGCTGGAAGAGGGCTTCCAGCCCGACCGCATATTCCGGCTGCGCATCGCCGCGCTGGTGGCGAGCAAGGATGAATATCCCCTCGACGTGCAGGGGCGCATCGTGCGCCTGCAGTGCTGGGCCATGCCCGCCGAGTGGGACAGCGAGTATCGCGCCGTGGTGGCCTTTGCCGATCAGCAGCTGGCTATCGCCCGGGCCCGCAAGGACAGGATCACCGAAACCGGCCTGCTCACCTGTCGCGGCTTTCACCAGCAGCTGCTCGGCAACATGGACCAGGCCAAGGCCGACTATCAGCAGGCGCTGGTACTGGCCCGCCGACTCGGCGATCGGCTGCAGGAGGCCGACATCCTCAGCTTTCGCGGCGACATGTACGCCTATCAGGGGGAGCTGGCGGAGGGGCTGATGGAGCTTATCGAGGCGCACAAGCGCTTCGAGTCGCTCGGGCAGGATGGCAAGGCGCGGGAGGTGCTGGCCCAGATCGCCAACGCCTACCGGCGGATGGGGCTCTACGAGCGGGCCGAGGGCTATTTCAAGGAGCTGGAGCACGACTACGGCACCCTGGGGGATCAGGAGCGGCTGGTGGACATCCGCTCCCAGCAGGGGCTGCTCTATGCCGAGATGGGGGAGTATGAACGGGCCCTGCCGTTGATGATCCAGGCCGAGCAGCTCTACCGCTCCCAGCAGAAGGAGGGGCTGCTGGCCTGGATCCAGATCGAGATCGCCACCATCCTGCTCAACCAGAACAAGGTGGTTGAGGCGGTGAGCAAGCTGCAGCAGGCGGATGCCATCCTGCGCGGTGGCGAGAGCTCCGACAGCGTGACTTTGGGCCACTGGCAACTGGTGATGGGCATGGCGGAGGCGGCGCAGAGCAACCCGACCAAGGCGCTCTACTACCTGGCCCAGGCCGAGCCCATCTTCGTCAAGGAGAAGAACCAGCGCTTCCTGGCACGGGTCTACGAGGTGCGGGCCCGGATCCTGGAGCAGCAGGGGCAGATCAACGGGGCACTGGCCAGCCTCAAAAAGTACGTCGAGACCAAGCACTCTCTGGAGCGGGTACTCAGGGAGCAGCGTTCGTTGCAGATGCGCTTCGAGTTCGATCTGGCCCGCAAGGAGCTGGAGAACCAGGCCCTCAAGACCAAGCAGCTGCTGCAGGAGGCCAAGCTCAAGCAATTGCAGGAGCGGCGCCATTGGCAATATGCAGTGGTCATTCTGTTGCTGCTGGTGATGGGCATGCTGGCGCTGCATCAGTTCAACCGCTCCCGCAAGATGCGCCGGCTCGCCATGACCGACGACCTGACCGGGCTGCACAACCGCCGCCAGATCCAGGCCAAGGGGCAGGCCTGGTTCAAGCAGGCGCGAGAGCATGGCAAGACCTTGTCGGTGCTGCAGCTCGACATCGATCACTTCAAGCAGGTCAACGACACCCTGGGCCACCACATGGGGGACAAGGTGCTGGCCGAGGTGGCCAGCTGCGTCGCCGCCCAACTGCGCTCCCTCGATCGGGTCGGGCGCAACGGTGGTGAGGAGTTTCTGGTGCTGCTGCCCGACACCAGCCTCGACGAGGCGGTCGAGGTGGCGGAGCGGATCCGCCATCGGGTCGCCCAGCTGCGCATCGACGGGATGCCGGAGGGGCAGCCGGTGCACGTCAGCATCGGCTGTGCCCAGTACAGCCCCCTCGACGAGAGCTTCGGCGATCTGGTGCAGCGGGCCGACGAGGCCATGTACCGGGCCAAGCAGGCGGGCCGCAACCAGGTGATGCGGGCCGAGTAGGGCGCGCAGGCCACCCTGCTCGTCTGCAAAGCCGGGCTGGGTATTTTTCACTCGCGCGGGTATAATGTCGCGCAATTTTGCTTTGGCTCAGGTGAGAAGACCCATGTAACGCAACCCTCTTCCTCTCTCCACCGGTTGGTCTGATGCCAGCTTGGTGTGGCTCGTTGCGTATCCATGCCGGACCGTGAGTCAATGCGGCACTCCGGAATTATCCCACGGTGGCTTAAGGCCACCGCCCAATAGAAGAACGTTGAATTATGTCAGCTGAATTTCTGAGTGAAGTCTCCAAGAGACGCACTTTTGCGATCATCTCGCACCCGGATGCGGGTAAAACCACCATCACCGAAAAAGTCCTGCTGTTCGGACAGGCCATTCAGCGCGCCGGTACCGTCAAGGGCCGTGGCTCAGGCCAGCACGCCAAATCCGACTGGATGGAGATGGAGAAGCAGCGTGGTATCTCCATCACCACCTCGGTGATGCAGTTCCCCTATGCCGATTGTCTGGTCAACCTGCTCGACACCCCGGGTCACGAGGACTTCTCCGAAGATACCTACCGTACCCTGACGGCGGTCGACTGCTGCCTGATGGTCATTGACGCCGCCAAGGGTGTTGAAGACCGGACCCGCAAGCTGATGGAAGTGACCCGGCTGCGTGACACCCCCATCCTCACCTTCATGAACAAGCTGGACCGTGAAGTGCGCGATCCGATGGAGGTAATGGACGAGGTGGAGCGCGAGCTCAACATCATGTGTGCCCCCATCACCTGGCCCATCGGCTGCGGCAAATCCTTCAAGGGGGTGTACCACCTCTACAAGGACGAGACCTATCTGTATCAGAGCGGTCAGGGCCACACCATCCAGGAGAAGCGGGTGGTCAAGGGGTTGAACAACCCGGAGCTGGACGCGGCCATCGGCGAAGATCTGGCGGCCCAATTGCGCGGCGAGCTGGAGCTGGTGCAGGGCGCCTCCCCCGAGTTCGATCACGATGCCTTCATCGCCGGCGAGATGACCCCGGTCTTCTTCGGTACTGCGCTCGGCAACTTCGGTGTCGACCACATGCTGGACGGCCTGACCGACTGGGCACCGTCGCCCATGCCGCGCAAGGCCGAGAGCCGTGAAGTGGCCGCCACCGAGGAGAAGTTCTCCGGCTTCGTGTTCAAGATCCAGGCGAACATGGATCCGAAACACCGCGACCGCATCGCCTTTATGCGCATCGTGTCAGGTACTTACAGCAAGGGCATGAAGATGCGCCACGTGCGCATCGGCAAGGACGTGAACATCTCCGACGCCGTGACCTTCATGGCCGGTGACCGTGAGCAGGCGGAAGACGCCTTTGCCGGCGACATCATCGGTCTGCACAACCACGGCACCATCCAGATCGGCGACACCTTCACCCAGGGTGAAGATCTCAAGTTCACCGGCATCCCGAACTTTGCGCCGGAACTGTTCCGCCGCATCCGCCTGCGCGACCCGCTCAAGCAGAAACAGCTACTCAAGGGGCTGGTGCAGCTCTCCGAAGAGGGCGCCGTGCAGGTGTTCCGCCCGCTCATCAGCAACGATCTCATCGTGGGTGCGGTCGGTGTGCTGCAGTTCGACGTAGTGGTATCGCGCCTCAAGAGCGAATACAACGTTGAAGCGCTGTACGAGGCGGTCAACGTCTCCACCGCCCGCTGGGTGGAAGGGACCGACGTCAAGAAGTTCGAGGAGTTCAAGCGCAAGAACGAGGTCAACCTGGCCCTCGATGGCGGTGACAACCTCACCTACATCGCGCCGACCATGGTCAACCTGCGCCTGGCCCAGGAGCGTCACCCGGACGTCCAGTTCCGCCAGACCCGCGAGCACTGACAAGTGCTTGCCCGCTAGGCAGACAAGATAAAAAAAGACCCCGCCCAGGCGGGGTCTTTTTTTGCATGGCGATCAAGGTGCAAATGGGGGCTGAGCTGCCGTCATCCGTCGACAAGGGGGGCGATGCCCCCTATAAAGGAGGCTGTTACATGATTCAGGGAGTGATGCATGTCGGTCGAACTGCCCGTCGAGGCACAATTTAACGCTTACAACGCCCACGATCTCGAGGCCTTCCTGGCCTGCTTCGCCGAGGCGTTCAAGGGATACCGGATGCCGACGGAGAGCCCGAGCACAGTGGGCAAGGGGGCGCTCAGAGCCTTCTATGCCGAGCATCGTTTCAACAACCCGGCCCTGCGGGCAGAGCTGCTGTCGAGAACCGTCATCGGCAACAAGGTGTTTGATCACGAGTTGATCTATGGCCTCTCCCCCGAGCCGCTGGAGAGCATGGCGGTCTTCGAAGTAGAGGCGGGCCTTATCAAGACGGCCTGGTTCTACTTCCCCACCTGAAAGGCGCCCAGCGCCCCTGTCTGCCTTGGCCTGACTGCAAACACCGCCCGCTAACACCGGCTGGCGTCAGGCCTCGCCCTCCATGCCGCTGGCGAGGCTCGCCAGCCAGCGTTTGACCAGTAGCAACTCCTCCTCGGCCAGCGGGGCGGCCAGCTCCTGCTCCAGCCGGGCGACCCTGGCCTTGGCCTCGGCCAGCAGCGCGGCGCCCGCCGGGCTCAGGCTGAGCTGCTGGATGCGGCCATGCTGGAGGTGAGGAGTGCGGGCCAGCAGGCCGCTGCGCTCCAGGCTGGTCACCATGGGGCTCACCGTCTGGGGGGTGAGCAGGGTGAGGCGGGCGAGCTCGGCGTTGGAGCTGCCGGGATAGGCATCCAGCATGGTGAGCAGGGCAAACTGGGGCGCCGTGATGGGCAGGTCCGCCAGCGCCCGCTCCATGCGCAGGCGCTGGGCGGCCGCGGCCTGGCGCAGCAGATAGCCGAGGTGGCCCGCTTCGCCGCGCTTGCCCTCGCCGGGGGCGGGCAGGGGGATGGGCAGCTCTGTACTCAAGGGGGGCTTGTTTATCATGTCAGGGTGCTGATATGTTGTTCGTGCCCTGATATTAAATCATGCCCAAGGAGAACACCAGAATGAGCACCCGCATCGATTACCCCGACTTTCGCCAGCTGCTGCCGGCGGCTCACGACGCCCTGATCGCCGCCGGCAAGGCGGTGGACGAGGCTGGCCTCGACAAGAGCCTGAGCGAGCTGGTGAAGCTGCGTGCCTCCCAGCTCAATGGCTGCAGCTTCTGCCTGCAATATCACCTGAACATCGCCCGTCGCAGCGGGGTGGGGCAGGCCAAGCTGGATCAGCTGGCGGCCTGGCGCGATGCCACCGTGTTCAGCGCCCCGGAGCGGGCGGCTCTGGCCTGGACCGAGAGCCTGACCCGGCTGCCGCCGGACGGTGTACCCGACGCCCTCTATGGCGAGCTGCGCGAGCACTTCAGCGAGGCCCAGATAGTGCAGCTGTCGGTGACGGTGGCCACCATCAACAGCTGGAACCGGCTCGGGGTGGCGCTGCGTTTCGTGCCGCCCGCCGCCCAGCTCTGAGCGGCAGCCAAACAAAAGGGCGGCATCGCTGCCGCCCTTTTGTCCTTAGCTGATCACTCAGGCCGGTCGTTGGCCATCCTCGGCGCCAAGCGCCAGCACCATGCAGATCTCGCAGGCATCGTGGCCGGTGCAGCCAAGCGGGCCCGGCAGGTGCTCGAAGCCCAGGGATTCGTAGAGCGCGGTGGCCTCGCGCAGCACGGCGGTGGTCTCCAGGTAGCAGCGCTGATAACCGAGCGCGCGCGCCTCGTCCAGCGCCTGCAGCATCAGCCGGCGTCCCAGCCCCAGCCCGCGCAGGGAGGGCATGAAGTACATCTTCTGCAGCTCGCAGACTTGCCCCTCTTCCCCCGCCAGCGGCGCTATGCCACCCCCGCCAAGAATGGTGCCGTCCGGCCCCTCGATCACCCAGTAGCGGCTCTGCGCGCCCTGATAGGTCTCATGCAGCCGATCCAGATTGGGGTCGGCCACCCCGTAACCCTTGTCGGCGGTGAGGCCGTATTCGGCGGAGACGGCACGGATCACGGCGGCGATATGGGGGTTGTCGGCGGCTGTGATGGGACGGATGCGGTAACCCTGCTGGCGACGGGCGCGGGAGAGGGCGCTGCGATAGAGGCGCAGACCGGTCCACAGCTGCTCGCGCTCGGCGAGGGTGAGCTGGGCCAGGGTCTCCTCCATGGCGCTGTCCATCTCCTGATGCAGATCCAGCAGCTGGGCCTGGCCGGCGATGGTGAGGCGCGCCTCCTTGCTGCGACCATCGGACGGATGGGGGTGCCAGCTGATGAGCTCGCGCTCGGCCAGGCGGGCCAGCGGGCGGCTGGCGTTGGACTTGTCGATGCGCAGCCGTTCGGCCAGTTGCTGGTTGGTGGCGGGACCGCTCTCCAGCTCGATCAGCAGATGGGCTTCGAGCGGGCTGAGCGCCAGTTCGCCGCACTGCTGGGAGAGCATGCCGAGTTCGCGTACCAGATCGCGCGACAGGGCGCGCAGGGGGCGGGGATCCATATCAGGGCTTCCTATTTGGTTGTCATAAACAACCAATATAGCCAACTAGTTGTTACTAGCAACTTTTTTTATTGCGCTGGCGAGGGATCGTGAAATCGGCGGGCATAACGAGCGGACACAAAAAAGGGCCCGGGAGGGGGCCCAAACATTGGAAACCCGCGCGAGGGCGCGGATCCCATCCTTGGTCAGGCAAGGTGCCGGCGAGCGTTAGACCAGCTCGGCCAGCATGGTGTCGGCATAGGGAACCAGGGCGTCGCCCTGTTTCACTTTGGCGAGGTAGTCCGGGTTGGCGATAAGCGGGCGACCGATGGCGACGAGGTCGAAGCGGTCGGCCTTGATGGCCTCGGCTGCGGTCTCGGCGCTGTAGTTGCCCACCCCCACCAGATGACCCTCGTAGCGGGCGCGCAGGTAGTCGGAGGCGCGGCCGTCCAGGTAGTCGAAGGTGAGGCTGTCATCGAAGATGCCCAGATGCACATAGGCCAGGTTGCGCTGGTTCAGCTCGGCCAGCAGGTGGTCGAACACGGCGCGATCCCGCGCATCCCCTTCGAGGTGCACGTAGGCGCCGGGAGAGAGGCGCAGGCCCACCCGATCCCCGCCGATGCGGGCATTGATGGCATCCACCACCTCCAGCGCGAAGCGGCTCATATTTTCCGGACTGCCACCGTAGTTGTCGGTGCGCAGGTTGCTGGCGTGGTGCAAGAACTGATCGATGAGGTAGCCGTTGGCACCGTGGATCTCCACCCCGTCAAAGCCTGCTTCGATGGCGTTGGCGGCGGCCTGGGCGTAATCCTCGACCAGCTGGGCGATTTCGCTCTCGGTCAGGGCGCGCGGCACCTGATAGACCAGCTCGCGCATGCGGGGCACAGTGCCCTCGTGGGCGACGGCGGAGGGGGCCAGCACTTCGGCGTGGTGGAAGAAGGGGTGGGATAGACGACCCACGTGCCACAGCTGGGCGAAGATCTTGCCGCCGTTGGCATGCACGGCGCCGGTCACTTTCTTCCAGCCGGCTATCTGCTCGGCGCTGTAGATCCCCGGGGTATTGGGGTAGCCCTGCCCGTCCGGCCGGATAATGGTGGCTTCGGAGATGATGAGGCCGATGTCGGCGCGGCGCGCGTAATAGGCGGCCATCTGCTCGGTGGGCACCAGGCCCGGGCCTGCCATGCAGCGGGTGAGGGGAGCCATCATGAAACGGTTGGCGAGGGTGAGGGTGTCGTTGAGGCGATAGGGCTGAAACAGGGTCTTCATGATCGTCTGTCCTGAGGGAGTGATTCTTGAACGTGCATTCAAGACGTTTTTTGTTTTGTGTGCAAGTCTTTTTTGAACGAGCATTCAACATGGGTTGGTGTTGCCGGCCCGCTGGGGTAAACTTGCCGCCCTCTTATTTCCCCTCGCCGGCCCCTGGTCGGTGAATCCGCTTTTTCAACGGAGAAACCATGCGCAGCGCCGAGTTCAACCGGGACGACGTCTTGCGAAATGCCATGGAGGCATTTCGGGCCAAGGGTTACGCCAAGACCACCATGCAGGAGCTGGTGGCGGCGACCGGGTTGCATCCGGGCAGTCTCTACGCGGCGTTTGGCAACAAGCGCGGCCTGCTGCTGGCGGCAGTCGATCACTATGTACAGGAGAAGAGCGCCCTGCGGCGCAGTTTCTTCGCCGCCGCTAGCCCGCTGGCGGGGGTGCAGGCCTATCTCGAGCAGGTGGTGAACGACGCCCTCTGCGGCACCTGTCTGGTGACCCGCACCCTGATGGAGCTGGCGGAGCAGGACGAAGAGCTGCACCTGAAGCTCAAGGCCATCTATGGCGAGCTGGATGCCGATCTGGCGGCGGTGCTGAGCCTGGCCCTCGAGCGCGGCGAGCTGGCGGCCGGGCGCGATATCCCGACCCTGACCGCCTTCCTGCTCATCAACATCCAGGGCCTGGTCACCTTTGCCCAGTGCCGCCCCGATCCCGCCCTGCTGGGCGGCGTGGTCACCCAGTTGATGACGGCCCTGCGGGCGTAATGCGCCGCCCAGAAACAACCATGGCTCCCGCGGGAGCCATGGTTGTTTCTGGGGATGTCACACGCCGCCAAGTTGTTTGCTCCCTTCTCCCCTTGCGGGAGCCATGGTTGTTTCTGGGGATGCCACACGCCGCCGGGTTGTTTGCTCCCTTCTCCCCTTGCGGGAGAAGGGTTGGGGATGAGGGGGAGGGCTCTGCTCAGTGCAATGAGAGCAAAAGAAGTTCCAGTACGGCCTCCATCCGGTTCAACACATCGTTATTCCACACCCTGATCACCCGAAAGCCCTGCTGATTGAGGTAGGCCGTTCTTGCGCCATCATATTGCCGCCCTGCCGGTTCGTTGTGCTGTGACCCGTCTACCTCGATGATCAGCCTCTGCTCAAGAGAGATGAAATCGACAATGTAGGGCCCGATGGGCATCTGGCGACGGAATTTCACCCCGGCCAGACGGCGGTCGCGCAATTGCAGCCACAGCTTCTGTTCGGCAAGGGTGGCTTCTCGCCTCATTCGCTTGGCAAACGGATGGGTTCTCATGGTGCCTATCCAGAGCTATTTGACCCTATTAGATATAGCCATTCCCCGGTCTGGTGACTGAGTGGGTGGCGTCCCCTCACCCTGCCCCTCTCCCAGAGGGAGAGGGGACAGATCGAGTGACAGTTGTCATTTTGTTGGTCATCTCGGGGCCATCGTGGCGTGATGTGACAATGAGCTGATGAATCGATAGGTCGATGTGCTGGTGGGATGTATTTCGCCCCGGCAGACAGGTTGTCAGCCATGTTGCCAGTGGCGCAGGCTCAGCTCCCTTCTCCCCTTGTGGGAGAAGGGTTGGGGATGAGGGGGCGGTCACATCCAGCCGGGTTACTCCGGATTCACCAGCTCCTTCATCAAATCCTTCAGCCACACCAGCGCGGGTTGCTGTGCATGCACCGGATGCCAGACGCAGTTGAGGTGATAATCCGGCACATCTTCGGGCAGCGGCAGGCTTTTCAGCGGCCAGTGGCTGGCGAGCAGCTCGGCCACCATGCTGGGCAGCACCAGCAGGTGATCGCTCTGGCTGACGATGGCGGCGGCGGACATATAGCTCTGGCTGTTGACCGAGATGGTGCGACTGAAGCCCAGCGTCTTCAGATAGCGATCCAGGCTCGCCTCCGAGGTGCCAAGGGGCGAGTGGAACACATGGGGCATCTCGATCAGTTGCGCTAAGCTGACGCGCTCGGCCTGCAGCGTTGGGTCATCCCCACTCTCTGCGAGTGCCGGGGCGGCCATCGGCAGATCGGCGCGCACCAGCCCGGCCAGCGGCTCGGTGAGCCAGGTCTCCTTGCCGAGATACCCCGGCACCTGCATGTATTCGTCAAAGCCCAGCACCAGGTCTATCTCGCCGCTCGCCAGCTCGGCTTCGGGCAGGGTGTCGCGCAAGATGCGGATCTCGATGGTGAGTCCGGGCGCCAGCCGTTTGAGGCGCTGGATGAGCGGCGGGATCAGCACGCACTCCACGTAATCCGTGGTGCAGAGCACGAAGCGGCGCTTCGACTGGCTCGGTTCGAACACCTCCTCATCGCTGAGTTGCTGCTCCAGCAGTCGCAGCGCCTGCTGTACCCCCAGATGTAGCCGCTGGGCGCGCGGTGTCGGCAGCATCCCCTGCGGGGTGCGCACCAAGAGCGGATCGCCAAAGAAGGTACGCAGCCGGTTGAGCGCATGGCTCATGGCGGGCTGGCTGATAAAGAGCATTTCGGCGGCGCGGGTGACACTGCCCTGCGCCATCAGGGCGTCAAAGGCGAGCAGCAGGTTGAGGTCGAGCTGGTGCAGTTTCATCAAGATTATTTGCCAAGCTTATGGGACAATCCATCCTATTCATTTGATGGATGTGAGCGCAACTTCTTACACTGCGACCACTGTTATTTTTCCAGGATCCCCGCGCGGCGTTTCGGTGCCAACTGGGGTCTCAATCCATGCAAGGAGCCTTGCGATGAGCATCAAGACCATGAACACCACGCCGGCCGCTGACGGCTTCACCATGCCCGCCGAGTGGGCACACCAGCAGGCCGTCTGGATGATCTGGCCGTTTCGCCCGGACAACTGGCGTGAGGCCGGTCGCTTCGCGCAAGCCACCTTCGCCAAGGTGGCGGATGCCATTGGGCAAGCCACCCCGGTCTTTATGGGGGTGCCGGCCCAGTTTATGGCGCAGGCTCGCGCCATCATGCCTGCCCATGTCACCCTGGTCGAAATGAACAGCGATGACTGCTGGGCCCGCGACAGCGGCCCCACCATCGTCACCAACGCGGCCGGCGAGTGCCGTGGGGTGGATTGGGGCTTCAACGCCTGGGGCGGCCACAAGGGCGGTCTCTACTACCCCTGGGATCAAGACGAGCAAGTGGCGGCCCAGATGCTGGCACAGCACGGCATGGCCCGTTACGATGCGCCGCTCATTCTGGAAGGGGGCTCCATCCACGTCGACGGCGAAGGCACCTGCCTGACCACCGCCGAGTGCCTGCTCAACGAAAACCGCAACCCGCACCTGAGCAAAGAGCAGATCGAAGCTCACCTGCGCGACTATCTGGGTGTGCAGAGCTTTATCTGGCTGGACGAAGGCGTCTACATGGACGAGACCGACGGCCACATCGACAACATGTGCTGCTTCGTGCGTCCGGGTGAAGTGGCCCTGCACTGGACTGACGACCAGAACGATCCCCAGTACGAGCGCTCCCTGGCCGCCCTCAAGGTGCTGGAAGCGGCGGTCGACGCCAAGGGTCGCAAGCTGAAAGTGTGGAAGCTGCCCCAGCCGGGCCCGCTCTACTGCACTCAGGAAGAGTCTGCCGGTGTCGAGAGCGGCACCGGTGTGCCGCGCGAGGCAGAAGGCCGTCTGGCCGGCTCCTATGTGAACTTCCTCATCACCAACGATCGCATCGTCTACCCGCTGCTGGATGCCGCCACCGACGGCGAAGCCCAGCGTATTCTGGAAGAGATCTTCCCGGAGCATAAGGTCGTCGGCGTGCCGGCCCGCGAGATCCTGCTGGGCGGTGGCAATATCCACTGCATTACTCAGCAGATCCCTTCAGGTCAGTAAGCTGGTCGAAGAGTGTAGAAATTCAAAACCCCACGCCGTGGGGTTTTCTCTCTTGATGACATGATGGTCGCAGGCGCTGATGCGGCGATCATCATTTCAAACAGTCACCCTTTACAGGAGATCCCCATGATCGAAGTGACAGAGGTTTCCATTGCCGAGCTGCGCGGTGCGCTCGAAGCAGGCCGCACCACAGCGGTCGAACTGGTCAAGGCCTATCTGGCCCGGATCGAGGCTTACAACGGCCCCGAGACCGACACCAAGCTCAACGCTTTGGTAGTGTCCAATCCTGATGCGCTGAAAGAGGCGCAAGCGTCCGATGAGCGCCGCGCCCGTGGCGAGACCCTGAGCCCGCTCGACGGCATCCCCTACACCGCCAAAGACAGCTATCTGGTCAAGGGGCTGACCGCCGCCTCCGGCAGCCCGGCTTTCAAGGATCTGGTGGCCCAGCGCGATGCCTTTACCGTCGAGCGGCTGCGCGCCGCCGGTGCCATCTGCCTTGGCAAAACCAATATGCCGCCGATGGCCAATGGCGGCATGCAGCGCGGCGTCTATGGCCGTGCCGAGAGCCCCTACAACGCCGACTACCTGACCGCGCCCTTTGCCTCCGGCTCCTCCAACGGTGCCGGCACCGCCACCGCCGCCAGCTTCTCCGCCTTTGGTCTGGCCGAAGAGACCTGGTCGAGCGGCCGTGGCCCGGCTTCCAACAACGGTCTGTGTGCCTACACCCCGTCCCGTGGCGTCATCTCGGTACGCGGCAACTGGCCGCTGACCCCGACCATGGATGTGGTGGTACCTTATGCTCGCACCATGGCCGATCTCTTGGAAGTGCTCGACGTAGTGGTCGCCGACGATGCCGACACCCGCGGCGATCTATGGCGCTTGCAGCCCTGGGTCAAGATTCCCAAAGCGTCCGAGGTGCGTCCTGCTTCCTACCTTGAGCTGGCTGCCAAGCCCGATGCCCTCAAGGGCAAGCGCCTCGGCGTGCCGCGCATGTTTATCAACAAGGATGAACTAGCCGGCACCAGCGAAAACCCCGGTATCGGCGGCCCGACCGGCCAGCGCATCCATACCCGCGAGGCCGTGATTGCCCTGTGGGAGCAGGCCCGTCAGGCGCTGGAAGCCGCGGGCGCCGAAGTCATCGAAGTGAACTTCCCGCTGGTCTCCAACTGCGAAGGGGACCGACCCGGCGCGCCGACCGTGTTCAATCGCGGCATCGTGAGCCCGGAGTTTCTCAACGACGAGCTGTGGGAGCTCTCCGGCTGGGCGTTCGACGACTTCCTGCGTGCCAACGGCGATCCCAAGTTGAACAAGCTGGCCGATGTCGATGGGCCGAAGATCTTCCCCCACGATCCGGGCACCCTGCCGAACCGCGAGGGCGATCTGGCGGCGGGCATGGACGAGTACGTCAATATGGCCAAACGCGGCCTCAAGCGCTTTGACGAGATTGCTTCGGTGCCGGATGGCCTGCGTGGGCTGGAGAAGACCCGCAAGCTGGACCTGGAGGACTGGATGGACGGGCTCAAGCTCGACGCCGTGCTGTTCCCCACCGTCGCCGACGTCGCCCCGGCTGATGCGGATGTGAATCCAGCTTCCGCCGATATCGCCTGGAGCAACGGCATCTGGGTTGCCAACGGCAACCTCGCCATTCGCCATCTCGGCGTGCCGACCGTCACCGTCCCCATGGGGGTGATGGCCGATATCGGCATGCCGGTGGGCCTGACCTTCGCCGGTCGCGCCTATGACGACAACAAGCTGCTGCGCTTTGCCTCGGCCTTCGAGTCTACCGGCAGCAAGCGGATGGTGCCGCCACGCACGCCGCCGTTGGGGTGATTATTGGCAGAGTTTAAATAGCCAGTGTTAGTCTGGTGATAACAAAAATAAAGCCTACCAATAATGCTGGTGGGCTTTACTCTTTTTAAGAGCACCCTAATAGATTAACAATCTATATCAGTTTCACCGAAAATTTCCACGGCTGAACGTGCCACTTGGGGGAAATTAATAGACCATTC
This sequence comes from Aeromonas sp. FL131, assembly GCF_049860615.1. Classification (NCBI taxonomy): domain Bacteria; kingdom Pseudomonadati; phylum Pseudomonadota; class Gammaproteobacteria; order Aeromonadales; family Aeromonadaceae; genus Aeromonas; species Aeromonas sp. FL131. The sequence goes on along the minus strand of NZ_CP187595.1, from coordinate 3,646,859 downwards.
GCTATTTCCATTATAAGGGCTTTTGATTAGGTTGGCGCTTTTGTGTGTTAACACCATTTCATAGTATTTTATTTCTTGTCGTCTACCCTCCATCATTTTAATTATTGTATGCCTTACTTCATCTGGGCAGCGGAGGCCGAAAGTTATCTCTTCTAACTTTAGAGGGGAGTCTTGAAGACCTGTGCTGCTTATCAGGCGATATTCTTTTTCATATCTCCATGCACTGCTTTTCTTTAAAAGAATTTCATTCTCAATGGTTGTTTGTTCATCTTTATCATTTTTAACGAATGCCTTATAAAGAGATGATGTTTTTATCACCCCATACTTGCCATATATAACTGGCCTTATATTAGGTGTAGGCTTTCTATCATTGCTATACCTGATTACCCATGACCCTCAGCCAGCTTCAAGAGCCGATATGGCATCGGAGGGCTTGCCACGACTGCATGCCCCAATTCAACCAACATGCTCTTGAGGTCAAAACGATGATTAAACCGGAAGCAGTATTCCGCAAGATGCCTTGGTAAATGCTTCGCTCCGAGCGTATGGCAACTGCCCCGCAGCGAGTTCTTCACATTCCCTATCATCGTGTTTACCCAGTTGAATGCCGGATGATCCAGCAAATCAAGGTTGCCCCCGGTGACAACACCCAGGTGCTCACAATTGGCCTCCTTGACCGCTTTGAAACAGGCCAATCCATCGGATATCACCGCGCTACCACTAGCAAGATGCCGTTTTGCCCAATCAGCAATGACGTTGGTTTTGAAACCATCGACCACCGTCATCCGCATCTTGATTGGATGCCCTTCCTTGTTCAGGGCTACTGCTGCCACAAACGGCGTCTTGCCTGCCGCGCCGCGACCTCGTTTGCCACCACGGCGCTCTCCACCCCAGTAGACATCATCGAGCTGAATGATGCCGCTGATGGGCTGCTTGTCATCGGACTCTTTCATGGCTTGCAGCAGCTTGTGCTTGAGCATCCAGGCGGTGTCATATTTGACGTCCAACTGGCGCTTTAGCTCCATCGCTGACAAGCCAGTTTTGGTCTGTGACAGCAGCTGCATCGCCAGAAACCACTTGGTCAGTGGGAGTTTGGTGTTTGCAAAAATCGTGTTTCCAGTCAATGACATCTGGTGACGGCAGTTATTGCATTGCAGCACGCGTGGCCGACTTTTCAGGCGACAGCAGGTCTTGTTGGCGCACTCAGGACAGATGAAACCGTTCGGAAAACGCCAAGCAAGCAGCGCGTTTTCGCACTGCGCTTCAGTGCCATAGTCCTTGAAAAAATCAAACAGGCTGTAGCCTTTCTGGAATTGGACTTTGCTTTTGGCCATGATCTCGCACCTCGATAACTGTACGTAAGATCAGTATAGTTCGTGGTAACTGACTGCTAATCATGGGTAATCAGGTTGCTATATCCAATACAGATACCTTTATGTTCATCACCATAATGGCTCCACATTAGCATATTTTTCCCATCTTTCGAAAAACAGAAAACACCTCTACTGTAATGTTCCCTTAACTCTGAAAGTATATTTGAAGTTAATATTCCAGTTTCAGCATCCTCCGGTGTACAGGTATACTCTGGATCGGTTGAGTTATAACTCATTCTATTTAAGTTATCTATTACTATAGATTTTGCCATTTCTTCTAGTAAGGGTTTTATTTTTGCTTCAATGTCTTTACCTCTAATGTTCTTTTCTGCATTTTTAAGTGTTCTAGGAAACTTTAGCCTAGCATATATCTTTCTTAGCTCTTCAATTGAAGAATTATTCTCAATGGAGAACATTTTGCAGTCAAGTGGGTCATTAAAGGTTGCGGGTGAGGCATAAAATATTTTATCCCAACAAAGAGATTCTATTAGGTTAGTATTCATTGCCCTGTATTTGTAGAAAATTTCTTTCTTCATCACCGTGCCTGCACGTTTTAGTGAGTAATTTCATGCATCATAATATGATTTCATATTTGTTTTCTAATCTATTGTCAGGATAGATTGAGCATTGTTTAGCTTGCATGATTGTCTTCACAGTTAGTGCCATGGGTTCGAATAGTGAATCGTATTCAGACGATCGCGGATAGGAGGTCGCCGAGAGGCCGCTGATATCCAGAGTTTCTTGCCTGTCTTGCCATGACTCGGTGCGTGGCGGTATGTGGCTTATTGTTACCTCCCCCTCATCCCCAGCCCTTCTCCCGCAAGGGGGAGAAGGGAGCAAATATGCTCCGCTGATTGTGTGTTGGCTTCGGTGGTGCGGGTGAATATGAGTGGCTTGGAATTGGCATGGACCATCCCCTCTCCCTCGGGAGAGGGTTAGGGTGAGGGGCCGTTATCTGTGTTGCAGGTTCGAATAGCGCAGCGTATTCGGACGATCGCGAATAGGAGGTTGCAGCCGATTTCTCCGGACTTTCCTCAGACTTCACCTTCTCTTCACACAAGCCCATTTTCCCTTCACACATCCCCCGTATTTTCTGCCCACTGATAAATGGGTCCGGCTTGTCACAGGGGTGACGAGGGGCCGGTTGGAGCGAGGGAGCAAGATGATGAAGGGTTGGATAAAGTGCGGGCTGGCCGGGGCTGTGGTGCTGATGGCGAGTTTCTGGGGTGGCAGCGTGCGGGCGGCGGGGATGTCGCTGACGCAGGTGAGCGGCCCTGTCTATGTGGTGGAGGACAACTACTACGTCAAAGAGAACTCCATGGTCTATTTCGGGGCCAAGGGAGTGACTGTTGTAGGGGCGACCTGGACGCCGGATACCGCCCGCGAGCTGCACAAGCTGATCAAACGAGTCAGCCGCCAGCCGGTGCTGGAGGTGATCAACACCAACTACCACACCGACCGGGCTGGCGGTAACGCCTACTGGAAGTCCATCGGTGCCAAGGTGGTATCGACCCGCCAGACCCGGGATCTGATGAAGAGCGACTGGGCCGAGATCGTTGCCTTTACCCGCAAGGGGTTGCCGGAGTACCCGGATCTGCCCCTGGTGCTGCCCAACGTGGTGCACGATGGCGACTTCACCCTGCAAGAGGGCAAGCTGCGCGCCTTCTACGCGGGCCCGGCCCACACGCCGGACGGCATCTTTGTCTACTTCCCCGACCAGCTGGTGCTCTATGGCAACTGCATCCTCAAGGAGAAGCTGGGCAACCTGAGCTTTGCCGATGTGAAGGCCTATCCGCAGACACTTGAGCGGCTGAAAGCGATGAAGCTGCCGATCAAGACGGTGGTGGGCGGTCACGACTCGCCACTGCACGGCCCCGAGCTTATCGATCACTACGAGGCGCTGATCAAGGCAGTACCCCAGTCATAAGTCGCCCGGCGGCAGCACGAATGACGTGCTGGACGCACTAAAAGAGACGCCCGGCCGGGCGTTTCTGGCAGGGGGACGCCCTTGCCCCCTGTTTCGGGCTGTTCAAGGGCGGCCCCCTTTCATAAGATGGGCCTCTCTTCACGCAGTTAGCGGGCCTTTCGTGATGCACGCAATTCAAGACGAACAACCCGATTCACTTGGCCGCCTCAAGCAGGCTTTCATCACCGGCATGTGGGCGTCGCTGGCCAGCATCATCATCGGCTTCGCCTTCAAGGTGTGGCTGGCGCAGTGGGTGGCCAAGGGGGAACTGGCGCTGTTCAACAGCGTGGTGGATTTGATCTCCCTCTCCTTGATCCTGATGACCGGCTTTCGCTCTTCCATGGTGGTGAGCTACTCCCAGACCAAAAACGATCGGGACATCATCAATATCTTCCGCTACTTCCTCATCGGCATGGTGCTGCTCACCTGGGGGCTGGTGATCCCCTACATCAAGCACGGGCTCCATATCCGGGCCGAATATCTGCAACTGGTAGGGGTCATCTTCGGGCTGGGGCTCAAGGTCTACTTCACCAATCTGGTGGCCATGTACCGGATGTACGGGATCTCCAACCGGGTCACCTGGCTGGAGCCGCTGGCCAATGGCCTGCTGTTTATGGCCTGCTATTTCGCCCTTGGCCTGGATGCGCTCCCTTCGCTCTTCTACGGGCTGACCTTCTCCTCGCTCGCCATCGCCGGCTACATGTATCTGCACCGCCGTCGGGCCATCGCCACCCGACCGCTGGCCAAGGTCGAGCTTGGCCCCGAGATGCGCAGCTATGTGAAGAAGAGCTTTACCGCCTCCCTCGAGGCGGGGGCCAGCATCCTGATGATCTACATCACGGTCCTGCTCACCATCCGCCACTTCAGCCTCGACGAGCTGGGGGATTTTCAGGTGGTGGTGCGCCCCATCTTCACCTACATGACCACCCTGTTCGTCTTCCCCATCTACCGCTTCGTGCTGCCTGAGCTGGCGGTCAATCTGCGCAGCGGCGATCACCGCCAGATCCGGCTGATCCGGTGCTGGATCTTCCGCCTCAGCGCCATCGTCAGCCTGGTGTTCTTTCTGGTGATGCTGCTGGCGGGCAAGCCGCTGGTGTCGCTGCTGTTCCCGGCTGACTATCTGGGTGCCGTGCCGGTGCTGCTGCACTTCTCCCTCTTCTTCATCTTTATGATGCTCAACGGCTACCAGCTTGCCTACATCAAGGCCCACGGCCACTTTACCCAGAGTCTGCTGATCCGGGCGGTGGGCATAGTGGCGCTGGTGGCGGCCTACTACCTGGTGGCCCGCTTCACCACCAACGTGGTGGCCATTATCGTGGCGCTCGGCCTCGGTTATCTGGTGATGTTCGTGCTCTCCACCCTGGCCGAGCAGCGCATCCTGCGGGCCCTGCCGCCCATGCTGGCCAGTAACGGGTAGCCGCCGGCCGGCAAATAAAAAAACGCCCGGTCGGGCGTTTTTTTATCGGCGGTGCAGTGGCGGCTTAGCGTTTGCCCTTGCCACCCTTGTTGCCAGCCAGCGCCTGCTTTCGGGCGCGCTGCTTCTGGGCTGCCTTGCTGCTGCGACGTGGCTCGGGCTCGAAGCGGGTCAGATCTGGCTCAAAGCCCGGGAACCACTGCTGGGGCAAACGGGTGTCGAGCACAGCCTCTACCTTCTCCAACAGTGGCGCATCTTCCGGGCTGAACAAGGTGATGGCGAGCCCCTTGTTGCCGGCGCGACCAGTGCGCCCGATGCGGTGCACGTAATCCTCCGCCACAAACGGGAATTCCATATTGATCACATAGTTGAGATCCGTGATATCTAGGCCGCGGGCCGCCACGTCGGTGGCAACCAGCGCCTGCAGGGTGCCGGCGCGAAACTCCAGCAGCACCTTCTCCCGCGCGCTCTGAGATAGATCGCCGTGGAAGGCCAGCGCATTGATGCCCGCCTTGCCGAGCTGCTGGGCCAGCTTGTCGGCCCCCTGGCGGGTGCGGCTGAAGATCAGGGTCGGCGCCCAGCCCTTCACCTTGAGCATGTGTTCGACCAGCGCCAGCTTGCGATCGCCATCCACCGTATAGACCCGCTGCTCCACCTCGGCCGCCGTGGTGTTGCGCGGGGCTACTTCGATAAGTGCCGGGTCACGCAACAACACTTTGCTCAAGGCAAACAGGTTGTCATCGCAGGTGGCCGAAAACAGCAGGGTCTGGCGATCCGCCGGGATCTGTTTCAGCAGCGCCTTGATCTCGTCCATAAAGCCCATGTCGAGCATCCGGTCCGCCTCGTCAAACACCAGATGGCGCAGCGCCGCCAGACTCAGCGCCCCCTGCCGCAGATGATCGAGCAGCCGGCCCGGGGTGGCGATCAGGATATCCACCCCGGCTTTCAGCGCCTCCACCTGCGCCGCGATACTCACCCCGCCGTAGACCAGCGTGCTGGTGAGGTCGGTGCCCTTGGCGTAGCGCGTGACGCTCTCATGCACCTGCACCGCCAGCTCGCGGGTCGGTACCAGCACTAGTGCACGGATGGGGCTAGGGGCATCGTTCGTCGGGTTTTGCAGCAACTGCTCCAGCAGCGGCAGCACGAAGGCGGCGGTCTTGCCGGTGCCGGTCTGGGCGCCCGCCATCAGATCGCGTCCCGCCAGAATGACCGGGATGGCGCTGGCCTGCACCAGGGTCGGCGCGGCGTAGCCAAGCTCGGCCAGGGTCTGCTGCAAGTGGGGGGAGAGTGCCAGGTCGGCGAAGGAGGCAATGGACATAAGGGTACCCGTCGGGATGGGCGCGGCCACGCCGCGCTGGAAACAGTCTTGATGGCCGGCATGGTAACAGATGCGGGGCCGCGGGCAGAAGGCGCCGCCGGCTCAGCGGCAGTGAAACACTTCTTCCAGCGCATCCACCACGGCGCGCACCCGGCTGGCTTTTTGCAAGTCGGGGTGGAGCACCAGCCAGATGTCGACCGGATCGCACAGGGTGGGCAGCACGCGCACCAGTTCCGGCTCCTTGTCTGCCAGAAAGGTGGAGAGCAGGGCGATGCCGAGCCCCTGGCGAGCCGCCGCCAGCAACAGCAGCTGGGCGTTGCACTGCAGCACCACGTTGGGCTCGTGCAGCGGCTCCCCGCACAGGCTGTGCCAGTGGCGGGAGACAAGCTCCCTGGCAAACAGCAGCAGGGCGTGCTGGCTGAGAGCGTGGCCGCTCTTGGGCGTGCCGTGGCGGGCCAGATAGTCGCGGGAGGCATAGAGCCCCATCTCTATGGTGGTGAGGCGCTTGATCACCAGCTCGTCGTTGTCCGGGCGCAGCCCGCGGATGGCGAGATCGGCCTCCCGGTAGGCGATGTCGCTGACGCTGACCGCGGTCTGCAGGCTGAGCCGGATGCCGGGGTGGCGCTCGCGCAGCAGGGTGAGAGCGGGCAGCACGAAGGCCTGAGCCAGGGTGTCGGTGGTGGCGATGCGCACCTCGCCGCACAGGCTCTGATCGCCGGCGCTCGCCTTGCGTTCGATGGCCTTGATGGCTTGCTCCATGGCGCTGGCATCCGCCAGCATGGCCTCGCCGAGGGAGCTGAGATCATAGAGCTTGGGGGTACGGATAAAGAGCTTGGAGCCGAGGTTCTGCTCCAGCGCCGTGATGCGGCGCCCCACGGTGGCCTGATCGACCCCCAGTACGCCGGCGGCGCCGCGCAGGGTGCCCTGCCGTGCCAATGCCAGAAAAAACCGCGCGTCGTCCCAGTTGATCATCGAGCCTCCCACTCAAAGTGCCCCGGCGGGGCGTGCCCATTAGAAGCCAGTGCCGGCGGGATCACAAGGCGAGAGTGCCCTTCTCGACATGCAGATAGATGTCACTGACATGCATTATTGAAGCAGACTGATGCATTCGTGTCGCTGTCGAGGGGCCTTGATGGGCGCTATCATGGCGCCTCTCGTCAGCGGCCTTGCCCGCCCTCATCGGAGCCTTGCATGTCATCATCTCTTTGCGCCGCCGCCCCCTCTGCGGCGGCCACCTCCCATCGCGCCATCCTGCTGTTTCTGCCGCTGGCGCTGATGTCGGCGCTGCTCAACAGCAGCGTGCCCACCCCCCTCTATCCCCACTATCAGCAGGTGCTGGCCCTGAGCGATGTCAGCCTCACCCTCATCTATGGCGGCTATGCGGGCGGGGTGCTGATCTCCCTGTTCGGGGTGGGCAATCTGGCGGGCAGGGTGAGCGATCTGCGCGCCATGATCCTGCCGGCCCTGCTGGCGGTACTGGGGGGCGCCCTGCTGTTCTCTCTGGCGGACTCCTTCTGGTCGCTCTTGCTGGCGCGGGTGCTGGCCGGGATCGGCACCGGCGCCCTGACCGGCGCCGCCAACGTGGCCCTGCTGCGCTTTGGCCCGCGCGATGGCGGCAAGCGGGCCGCCCTCAGCGCGACCCTCTCCTTCACCACCGGGCTGGCGCTCGGGCCGGTGTTCAGCGGGTTGGCGCTGCAGCTGGAGTGCTATCCGACCCAACTGCCCTTCCTGCTCATCATGGGGCTGGCGGCCTGCGCCATGGCGGGGGTGGCATTGAGCTGGCCGGCCAGCGCGCAAGGGGCGCCGGCTGCGGCAACGCAGCAGGGCAGGGGATCGCTGGGGGAGGGGCTCAAGGCCACCGGGGCGGCTTTCTTTATTTGTGCACTGGCGCTGTTTACCGCCTGGGCGGTGGCGGCCAGCCTGCTGGCCATCGGTCCCAAGGTGGCGAGCCAGCTGCTGGGGCTGCGGGATCTGGGCCTGTTCGGCTATCTCATCGCAGCCTACATGGTGCTCTCCGGCCTGTGCCAGCTCTGGGCCCGCAGGCTCGATGCCCGTCACACCCTGCAAAGCGGTGCCCTGGCGCTGGCGCTCTGCATGTTGCTGTTTGCCGGCGCCGTGCATGCCCAGTCGTGGTGGCTGGCGGTGCTCGGCTTGCTGGTGGCCGGTTATGCCCAGGGCGCGGTGTTCGTCGGCAGTGCGACCCTGGTCAACCGCATCGCGCCGGCTGCCAGCCACGCCCGGCTGGTGTCGCTCTTCTACGTGATCGCCTATGTGGCGAACTGGGTGCCGGTGCTGCTGGGCTGGGTCAGCGATGGTGCCGGTGTGCAGGCGGCGGTGGATCTGCTCACCGTCGGCAGCGTGCTGATCAGCCTGGGGCTGGCCTGGGCGGCCTGGCGCACCCGCTTCGAGCCGGCTGCCGGCTAGCGTGACTCAGTCGGCCAGCACCACCCGCTCGGCCGACAGATGGTGCATCCATTCGCGCAGGATCAAGAGGGCTGCGGCAAAGCGCCGGGTCTTGGGCAGGTTGGCTGCGGCCAGCGGGTCACCCTCCACCATGGCGGCAAACTGGCCGAACAGCTGCTCCAGGCTCTCCCGGCTCAGTTCACGACTGCCGAGCACCTCGGCCAGCGGCAGCGGCGCCTGCAGGGTCACCACCTCATGGGGCGGTACCTCGGCGGCCAGCGGCATCAGCACGTCCTCCACCACCATGATGGCCTGCTCCAGCTCCAGCGCGCTCGGCGGATCCCGGCGAAACGGGCCCGGTGTCATGGCTTCGAGGCCGAAGCCCAGGTCGCGGGTAAAGCGGGTTCCGTCGGCCCGGGTCAGCTGCAGCTGGCTGCTGTGCTCCCCCAGGCTGAGAAGGATGGCGGTCTGGTGGCGGGTCATGGGGTCTCCTTAGTGGCGGTCGCGACTCAGCCTTATCCATACACCCGCCGCGACCTGCTGGCGAGGGCTTTCGGCGCCCCCCATCCGGGGAATACGGCTTGCAATATATGGAAGTAATGGCATTCTGGATGTCTAGATGGTTGTCTTGTCGTTACCTTCAGGAGTTCAGATATGGATATTCGTACCGCCCCCCGTGCGCTTGCGCTCGCCCTGTTGCTGGCCAGCAGCCTTGCCACCGCCAACGAAGCGCTGGTGATCCAGACCGACTTCGGTCTCAAGGATGGCGCCGTCTCGGCCATGAAGGGAGTCGCCTTCGGGGTGGATCGCACCCTGCCGCTCTATGACCTGACCCACGAGATCCCGGCCTACAACATCTGGGAAGCCTCCTACCGCCTCTATCAGACCCTGCAGTACTGGCCCAAGGGGACCGTGTTCGTCAGCGTGGTGGATCCGGGGGTCGGCACCGATCGCAAGTCGGTGGTGCTCAAGACCAAGAGCGGCCACTACATCGTCAGCCCGGACAACGGCACCCTGACCCTGGTGGCCGAACACTTCGGCATCGACACCGTGCGCCAGATCGACGAGAAGACCAACCGTCTCAAGGGCTCCGAGAAGTCCTACACCTTCCACGGTCGCGACGTCTATGCCTACACCGGCGCCCGGCTCGCCTCCGGTGCCATCAGCTATGAGCAGGTAGGGCCCAAGCTGCCGGCCGAGGTGGTGAAGATCCCCTATCAGCCGGCAGTGGCCGAGCAGGATGGCACCCTCAAGGGCACCATTCCGATCCTGGACGTGCAGTACGGCAACGTTTGGACCAACATCGACGACAGCCTGCTGACCAAGGCGGGGATCAACAAGGGTGACAACGCCTGCATCAAGATCAGCGAAGGGGATGCACTGAAGTACGAGGGCAAGGCCCCCTATGTCAGCAGCTTTGGCGACGTGCCGGAAGGCCAGCCGCTGGTCTACCTCAACAGCCTGTTGCAGGTGTCGGTGGCGCTGAACATGGACAGCTTCGCCGCCCAACATCAGGTGCAATCCGGCGCCAACTGGCATATCAGCCTGAAGAAGTGCTCCTGATAGCGAGCCGAGGTTGCCGGCTGACCGGTACACGGAGATAAAGAGGGCAGGCATCGACGGATGCCTGCCCTCTTGTCATGGTGCCCGCGACAGCGTGGTTGTTGTCAAAACACATATTTGCAAGGTGATATTGATAATGATTGTCATTTGACTGGATAATCGCCGACTCCTCAGACCACTCACCCTTTGCACGATGAAAACCAGCCTCTTACTGGTCAGCCTGCTGATCCTGACCGCCTGCAATGACAACCATAGCCAGGCGCCCGTTCCCTCTGTGCCGGTGGTGACACCGCCCGTGGTAGAGCCGCCGGTGGAACCTCCGGTGGTGACGCCACCCACAGAGCCGCCGATTGAACCGGTACCGACCCATACCCGCAGCGAGTTGACCGTGCGGCTCGATGTGACGGCCCGCCTGGGTCAGGGGGCCACCCTGCTGCTGCGCCAGGCCGCTACTGGCATCGCGGTGAGCGGAGAGGTGGGGGAGGAGCGCCCCTTGATCATGACGCTGCCGGCCGGTTTGCTGCTGGATCAGCCGCTGGAGCTGGTGGGGAGCGACGGCAGCTATATTCTGCGCGCCGCGACGGCCCGGGTGGCCGATCTGGGCGCCACGACCCTGTCGGCCCGGCGCGCTGACGTGCCTTCCTTGCGACTGGATGAAGAGGAGACGGCGCTGTTCCTGCTGGCCGACCGCAATGGGGACGGCACTCTCGATCAGGGCGAGTGGGGGCAACTGGCACAGATCCGTCTGCAACAGCAACCTCTCATTCAGGACTATGCGACCCTGTTGCTGGCCCAGCGCCAGCCGGGAGCCGAGCTCAACTATCCGGACAGCTGGCAGATGCTGCTGGCCCTGCGTGCCGATCAGGGGGAACGCAGCTGGTATCGGCGCAGCAACAGCGGCCCCATCGAGGCGGCAAGGCTGCTGTTCTATCCCGCCCAACCCCGCCAGCCCGACGAGCCGGAGACGGCCGACCTGCTGCGCCTTGATGAGCAGGGTCGGCTGACGAGCGGCACTGACTGGCGTTGCCTGCACGATGTGCGCAGCACCGCCGGGGTCAAGGGCAGCCAGTATTGGCTGCACGCCAGCGGCAGCAGTGCGTTGCCGCAGGCCAGCCGTGCCGGGCTGGGGGTGGTGCCAACCGGCTGCGGACGCAGGGACTGGCGACTGCCTGGCCTGGCCGAATTCGAACGGTTGCTGGCGGCGGACAAGCAGAGTTGGCGCTACCCCCACACCTTTGCCCTGGCTGTGCCAACCCGGATCTGGCTGCAGGACGGCGCCGGCCACCCCGCTCTTTACCAGCCCGCCACGGGCAGCTGGCTCGAGGAGGGGGAGGGCAGCGTGCTCTGGTATGTGCTGGCGCCCTATCCGGTACGCCCTTCGGTCATCCGTGACGACAGCATGCCCGACATGGCCGCCCTGCGCGCCCGGTATGCCGGCCCTGCCGCCCAATGGCCGGCGGCCAGGGTTGATGAGGGGGTCGAGTGGCAGGAGCTGGGGCCGCTGCCGGCGGTGCCCTTCCCGGCCGACAACCCTTACAGCCGGGCCAAGGTGGTGCTGGGTCAGCAACTGTTCTTCGACAAGCGGCTCTCCCGGGCGCAAGACATCAGCTGTGCCAGCTGCCACGATCCGCAAAAAGGGTGGAGCGACGGGCTGAGCGTCTCGGTGGGCCACCAGGGGCAGAAGGGGACCCGCAACGCCCCCTCGATTATCAACAGTGCCTTTAGCAGCAGCCAGTTCTGGGATGGCCGGGTCGGCTCCCTTGAGGAGCAGTCTTTGCACCCCATCCAGAACCCGGTGGAGATGGCGCTGGATCACGACGAACTGCTGGCGCGTCTGCAAGCCAGCCACGACTACCCGGCGGCCTTTGCCACGGCGTTCGGTGACGAGGGGATCAGCCTGGAGCGGATTGCCAAGGCGATCGCCACCTTCGAGCGCACCATCATCAGCCGCGACAGCGACTTCGAGCGCTTCGTCCAAGGCGACGGGCAGGCCCTGAGCGACAAGGCGCTGTGGGGGATGCACCTCTATCGCACCGATGGCCGCTGCATGAACTGCCACTCCGGGCCGCTGCTGAGCCAGTACCGGTTCGAGAGCGTGGGGCTGGCCTACTATGGCCGCAATCTGGAAGACCGCGGCCGCTTCCTGCACACCCGCCAAAAGGCAGACATGGGGCGCTTCAAGACCCCCAGCCTGCGGGACGTGGCGTTTACCGCACCTTATATGCACAACGGGGTCTTCCCCATCCTGGCGCAGCGCATCGGCAGTTCCGTGCAGGGGGTGGTGGCCATGTACAACTTCGGGGTGACCAAGTGGAGCAGCGGGGTGGGCTTCCCGACCGGGGTGGCGCAGTACGATCCCTTCTTCCCGCAAGCCTCCGATCACCTGCATGCGCTCGGTCTCTCCAACGACGAGCTGGATGCCATCGGCGAGTTCCTGCGCAGCGTGTCTGCCGAGCCGAGGCGCACCCCGGCCACGGTCGCCGAACTCGGATTGAGCGGGGTGGCTGACGAGGCGCCGGTGCCTGCCATCGTGATCGATCTGCAGGTGACGCCGGCAGCGCCCCGGCTGGAAGTGGGCCAGGCGCTGGCTCTGCAGGCCGGACTGCGGCTCAGCGATGGCATGCTCAGTCCGGCGCAGGGCCCAATGCAGTGGCGCAGCATGACGCCGGAGCGGGTCAGCGTCGACGGCGATGGGGTGCTCCACGCTCTGGCGGTGGGGCCTGCCCGGGTGCAGGTGAGCACGAGTGAGCGGATGCTGGAAGTGGCGGTGCAGGTGGTGGATGCCCAGCCTGACTTCAACCAGGGCTGCCGTCATCCCGAACTGGCGGCGGGCGAGTTGATCTTCGTCTGCCCCCTGACTCGCGCGGAAGCGGACCGGCTGGCGCTGGCCTACGACGGCAGCGCCAGGGATGAAGATGGGGATTACAACCCCTTCCCCCACGACTATGTGGTGATGAGCCAGGAACGGGCTCGCGACTACTGCCAGCAGCTGGTGGCACGTGGCCACGATGATTGGCGCCTGCCGGCGGCCAGGGAGCTGACGGCACTGTTTGCCGCCTATCATCAAGTCGGTGAGGAGATGAAGCTGCTGACGGAGCAGGGCTGGCCGCTCTACAGCCGGCTCTGGAGCAGTGATGCCCCCAACGACGACGGGGAGGCTCCCCTGCTCGATCCGGGCAGCGGCGAGCTCATCACGGATCTGCCACAAGAGGCTCACGGCGTCGCCTGCGTGCGGGCACGTTAAGGAATTCGAGTCATGATCTCGACAAGGGCGCTGCGGCGCCCTTTTCATGGCCGGTCCAGCGGTGAGCCTTACTGCCCCTTGAGTGGGGCGGCGGCAGGTTGGATCCTAATGGGCTGGGGCGGCAGCTCGCGGACGCTTACTACCACCTCATAGCGTTTGTCGGCTTCGGCCGGCGGAATGTTCTTGAACAGCGCCTGGGCCGTGGCCTGAGGATCCTGGCCCAGCTTGCTGGCGTGATAGAGGGGGGCGGGCAACGCCGGCGGGCGCGCATCGGGACGACCGGCTGGGGAAGGTGGTAGCTCGCAGGCCTGGGCCGACAGGCTGGCAAGCAGCAGAGTGAGCGCGAGGGGGTAACGTGACATGGGGATGACTCCATTCAGGGAAGATGGTCCATCAAACGCCAGGCGGACCGCTAGCTCAACGGCTTTTACGCTCCCTTTTCACCCTCTTTACAGTCATGACAACGGGCGCCTCGGCGCCCGTTGTGGATCCTGGCAACCGCGGGACTCAGAACTCGTTGGAGAGCGCCTTGTACCCCTTGACCAGATCGATGTTGGTGTGGGCCACATCCTCGGAGAACTCGGCGGCATCCACCGACACCCGCGGGATATGGTCCAGATCGCTCTGCTGGTTGATGCGGGTGGTGGAGGGGACGTAGAACTCCGGCGGCAGATCGCAGCCGTCCACCACCGAGTTGTGGCGCACCACGGCGCCGTCACCGATGTGGCAGTTGAACAGCACGCTGTTGAAGCCGATGAACACCCGGTTACCCACTTCGCACGGGCCGTGGACTATGCTGCGGTGGGCGATGGAGGTGTACTCGCCGATGGTGACCGCAGCGCCGGACTTGGAGTGGATGACGACCCCGTCCTGAATGTTGGAGTTGGCGCCGATGACGATGGGCTCCATGTCGCCGCTGGCATCCACCTCGTCGGCGCGGATCACCGCATAGGGGCCGACAAACACGTTCTCCTTGATGATCACCTTGCCACAGATGATGGCTGTCTTGTCGATATAGGCTGACTCGTCGATGACCGGCAGATGGCCGGAGGGATTCTTGCGGATCATGTTACATCCTGTTGAAGAGGAAAGCGGACGGGAAGCAGGCCGGACGTGCGGGCCCGCCGGAGAGTCAGCTTACGCCTCGGTGCCGGGAGGGGAAACCCTTTACTGGTCTGACCCCGACATGGGCCGGCGCCCCGGCAGGGTGTTCCCTCTGGGCAAAATATGGGAGCATGGCCGTTCTCGAGGGCAAAACGGCCCGCTCGACATTATGTGTATAACCCTGGATACCCAAGATGAAGAAGATTGTTGTGCTGCTCGGCATGCTGCTGGCCCCCTGGTTCTCCTCCGCCGTGCAGGCCAAAGGGGAGGCTGGTGAATTTGACTATTACGCCATGGCGCTCTCCTGGTCACCGGAGCATTGCGCCATCAAGCCGGCCGACCGGGACCAATGTTCCCGCCAGTTGGGATTCGTGCTGCACGGGCTCTGGCCCCAGTATCAGCGCGGCTACCCGAGCAGCTGTACCCGCGAGCGGCTGGATCCGGCGATGGAGCAGCAGTTTGCCGGGCTCTATCCCAGCCGTTTTCTCTATCGCCATGAGTGGGAGAAGCACGGTACTTGCTCCGGCTTGAGCCAGCGCGGCTTTCATCAGCTGGCCAGCGACCTGCGCCAGAAAGTGAAGATCCCGGCTGCCTATCAGTCTCCCGCCGAGCCGCTGCGCAAGAGCCGTTTCCAGCTCAAGGCGGATCTGGCCAGTGCCAACGACTGGCTGGCCCCGGACAACATCACGGTGGCCTGTGCCGACGGTGGCCGCTTCCTGCGGGAGGTCTATATCTGCATCAACAAGGAGGGGACGGCAGCCGTCACCTGTTCCGACGAGATGCAAAAGCGCGAGTTGCGCTCCTGCGGTCAGCCGGACTTCCTGCTGCGCAGCGTACGTTGACCGCTTATCTTCATCAGGCCCCTCGCGGGCCTGATGTGCAATGAGGGTATGGGAAAGGAGTCTGATCAATGAAGAGCAAGCAAGGATTTTCGGGCGAGGAGCGGGCGCTGCTGCTCGGCGTGAAAGGGGTGGGGCCCACCGTCATCGGGCGGCTTGAACAGCTTGGTTACCACAATCTGGTGCAATTGGCCGAGGCCGATACCGGCCATATCGTGCAATTGGTGGCCAGCATGCTGGGCTCGACCTGCTGGCAGAACAGCCCGCAGGCCCGGGCGGCCATCGATGGGGCCATCGCCCTGGCGCGCAGCCAGGTCGGAGGTGTCTCTACGGAGCAGCGAGAGGCGACATCATGACGCTGTTTGCCGAACTGGGGTTGCGCTACCCCATCATTCAGGCCCCCATGGCCGGTGTGCAGGACAGCGCGCTGGCACTGGCTGTGACTCGGGCCGGCGCGCTGGGCTCATTGCCTGCGGCCATGCTGAGCCTCGCTACCTTGCGCGAAGAGCTGACCCGGCTGGCGGCGAGCGCTGAGGGGCCATTTAACATCAACTTCTTCTGTCACCGGCAGGAGGCGCCGGATCCCGCCGTCCAGGCCCGCTGGTTGCAGCGGCTGGCGCCTTACTATGACGAATACGGCGTGCGTGATGCTGCCGGCACGGCGGCCCCCAGTCGGGCCCCCTTCAATGCCGAGCATGCCGCCATGGTGGCCGAGTTCACACCGGCCGTGGTCAGTTTTCATTTCGGACTGCCCGAGCCCGAGTTGCTGGCCAGGGTGAAGGCCAGCGGGGCCAAGGTATTTGCCAGCGCCACCACGGTCGCTGAAGCCCGCTGGCTCGCCGACCATGGCGCCGATGCCATCATCGCCCAGGGGCTGGAGGCCGGCGGCCATCGCGGCCATTTCCTCGAGGACGATCTCAGTCTGCAGCAGGGCACCTTTAGTTTGTTGCCACAGATAGTCGAGGCGGTGAGGCTGCCGGTCATCGCCGCCGGCGGCATTGTCGATGGCCGCGGCATTCGCGCCGCATTGGAGTTGGGCGCCAGCGCCGTGCAGATGGGCACCGCTTTTCTCTGTTGCCATGAAGCGACCACCTCGGCCCTGCACCGGGCGGCACTGCTCTCGCCAGCAGGGCGACACACGGCGCTGACCAACCTGTTCAGTGGTCGCCCGGCCCGCGGCATCGTCAATCGCCTGATGCGAGAGCTGGGCCCGCTGTCTGAAGATGTGCCTGGGTTTCCTCATGCCAGTGGCGCGCTGGCACCGCTGCGCAGTGCAGCCGAACAGCGGGGAGACACTGGGTGTTCGCCGCTCTGGGCCGGCCAGAATGTCTCTGGTTGCCGTGACTGGCCGGCTGCCGAGCTGATCTCGCGTTGGGTAAAAGAAGCCGGGTTGGCTGAAGTGATGCATATATAGGAAGTCAACGTGAGCGCTGGCTCAAGCGGGGGGATGGAAAACAGGGTAAACGAAGACTCGGATCTCCCTGTTTTACTCGTTATCTGTGGGTAAGTCTGTACAAAAGCTGTGCTTGGATATGAATAACTAAAAAAGTGCGCTTTTTTGCAATTTTATTGCATTCACCCCCTTGCCAGCGTGATCAATCTCTCTATAATGCGCCCCATCGACACGGCAAGCGG
>NZ_CP187595.1:3492500-3627500 GCF_049860615.1 Aeromonas sp. FL131 | reverse complement strand
CCCGAGGAAAAGAAATCAACCGAGATTCCCTCAGTAGCGGCGAGCGAACGGGGATTAGCCCTTAAGCATCTTGGAAGTTAGTGGAACGGTCCTGGAAAGGCCGGCGATACAGGGTGATAGCCCCGTACACGAAAACAACCTTGATGTGAAATCGAGTAGGGCGGGACACGTGACATCCTGTCTGAATATGGGGGGACCATCCTCCAAGGCTAAATACTCCTGACTGACCGATAGTGAACCAGTACCGTGAGGGAAAGGCGAAAAGAACCCCTGTGAGGGGAGTGAAATAGAACCTGAAACCGTGTACGTACAAGCAGTGGGAGCCCTTCGGGGTGACTGCGTACCTTTTGTATAATGGGTCAGCGACTTACATTTTGTAGCGAGGTTAACCGTATAGGGGAGCCGTAGGGAAACCGAGTCTTAACTGGGCGTCTAGTTGCAAGGTGTAGACCCGAAACCGGGTGATCTAGCCATGGGCAGGTTGAAGGTTGAGTAACATCAACTGGAGGACCGAACCCACTAACGTTGCAAAGTTAGGGGATGACCTGTGGCTGGGGGTGAAAGGCCAATCAAACTCGGAGATAGCTGGTTCTCCCCGAAAGCTATTTAGGTAGCGCCTCGGACGAATACTACTGGGGGTAGAGCACTGTTTGGGCTAGGGGGTCATCCCGACTTACCAACCCCATGCAAACTCCGAATACCAGTAAGTAATATCCGGGAGACACACGGCGGGTGCTAACGTCCGTCGTGAAGAGGGAAACAACCCAGACCGCCGGCTAAGGTCCCAAAGTTCTGGTTAAGTGGGAAACGATGTGGGAAGGCTCAGACAGCTAGGATGTTGGCTTAGAAGCAGCCATCATTTAAAGAAAGCGTAATAGCTCACTAGTCGAGTCGGCCTGCGCGGAAGATGTAACGGGGCTCAAACCAGGCACCGAAGCCGCGGATTCACGCTAAGCGTGAGTGGTAGGGGAGCGTTCTGTAAGTCTGCGAAGGTGTGTCGAGAGGCATGCTGGAGATATCAGAAGTGCGAATGCTGACGTAAGTAACGATAAAGGGGGTGAAAAGCCTCCTCGCCGGAAGACCAAGGGTTCCTGTCCAACGTTAATCGGGGCAGGGTGAGTCGACCCCTAAGGCGAGGCCGAAAGGCGTAGTCGATGGGAAGCAGGTTAATATTCCTGCACGACTTGTAATTGCGATGGGGGGACGGAGAAGGCTAGGTGGGCCAGGCGACGGTTGTCCTGGTGAAAGTGCGTAGGTGGTGTTTCTAGGCAAATCCGGAGACACAACACTGAGACACGAGACGAACGCACTACGGTGCGGAAGCCATTGATGCCCTGCTTCCAGGAAAAGCCTCTAAGCTTCAGATTACAAGTCATCGTACCCCAAACCGACACAGGTGGTCGGGTAGAGAATACCAAGGCGCTTGAGAGAACTCGGGTGAAGGAACTAGGCAAAATAGAACCGTAACTTCGGGAGAAGGTTCGCTCTTGACAGTGAAGTCCCTTGCGGATGGAGCAGTTGGGAGTCGCAGTGACCAGATGGCTGGGACTGTTTATCAAAAACACAGCACTCTGCAAACACGAAAGTGGACGTATAGGGTGTGACACCTGCCCGGTGCCGGAAGGTTAATTGATGGGGTTAGCGCAAGCGAAGCTCTTGATCGAAGCCCCGGTAAACGGCGGCCGTAACTATAACGGTCCTAAGGTAGCGAAATTCCTTGTCGGGTAAGTTCCGACCTGCACGAATGGTGTAACCATGGCCATGCTGTCTCCACCCGAGACTCAGTGAAATCGAATTCGCCGTGAAGATGCGGTGTACCCGCGGCTAGACGGAAAGACCCCGTGAACCTTTACTACAGCTTGGCACTGAACATTGAACCTACATGTGTAGGATAGGTGGGAGGCTTTGAAGGCGTGACGCCAGTTGCGCTGGAGCCGTCCTTGAAATACCACCCTTGTATGTTTGATGTTCTAACGCAGGCCCATGAATCTGGGTCGCGGACAGTGCCTGGTGGGTAGTTTGACTGGGGCGGTCTCCTCCCAAAGAGTAACGGAGGAGCACGAAGGTTGGCTAATCCTGGTCGGACATCAGGAGGTTAGTGCAATGGCATAAGCCAGCTTAACTGCGAGACGGACAGGTCGAGCAGGTACGAAAGTAGGTCATAGTGATCCGGTGGTTCTGAATGGAAGGGCCATCGCTCAACGGATAAAAGGTACTCCGGGGATAACAGGCTGATACCGCCCAAGAGTTCATATCGACGGCGGTGTTTGGCACCTCGATGTCGGCTCATCACATCCTGGGGCTGAAGTCGGTCCCAAGGGTATGGCTGTTCGCCATTTAAAGTGGTACGCGAGCTGGGTTCAGAACGTCGTGAGACAGTTCGGTCCCTATCTGCCGTGGGCGTTGGATGATTGAAGGGAGTTGCTCCTAGTACGAGAGGACCGGAGTGAACGAACCTCTGGTGTTCGGGTTGTCACGCCAGTGGCACTGCCCGGTAGCTAAGTTCGGAATCGATAACCGCTGAAAGCATCTAAGCGGGAAGCGAGCCCTGAGATGAGTCATCCCTGACCCCTTGAGGGTCCTAAAGGGCCGTTGGAGACCACAACGTTGATAGGTGGGGTGTGTAAGCGCGGCGACGTGTTGAGCTAACCCATACTAATTACCCGTGAGGCTTAACCATACAACACCCAAGAAGTGTTCTAAGGCTTGTAGCAAATACGAACGAATTACTTACATCAGCTTTCTCAGATTGAAGAATTTGCCTGGCGGCCATAGCGCCGTGGAACCACCTGAACCCATGCCGAACTCAGAAGTGAAACGCGGTAGCGCCGATGGTAGTGTGGCATTCGCCATGCGAGAGTAGGACACTGCCAGGCACCCAATTAAACGGTGATGTGAAGAATCACATTACTGGCTGCGAGGATGACACCTCAATGAAGCGGCAGACAATTTAGCAAAAAGCTAACCAGACAGCGGAGCGGTAGTTCAGTCGGTTAGAATACCGGCCTGTCACGCCGGGGGTCGCGGGTTCGAGTCCCGTCCGCTCCGCCACTAATTTGAAAGGCCTTCCCTGATGGGAAGGCCTTTTTGCTATCTGGTTTTGGCGAATGAAATAAGGAAACAAAGGACCACAGACAGGGCTGCGACTTGCCACTGGCAACTCGGTCCCTGTCTGTTGTCCTTTGTGCTTGAGCCGGACTCAGTCCGTCTCCCCGTCCGCTCCGCCACTACTTAAGAAGCCGAGTCTAACGACTGGGCTTTTTTTCGTTTGATTCCCTCTGTATTACCCCTTCTCCCTCTTTATATCCTGCGGATTTATCACGCTATGGGTGTTGTGCCTCAAGGCTTTCCATCGGGGATGGGGTTCGGCATACAATGCGCCTTTGGTGTCAGATGGGAGTCCCCCTATGTTTTGTCCGCGTTGTGGTTCTGGATCGCTGCAACAGCACAGCGAGAAAGAGTTTGCCTGTGGCTGTGGTTTTCACTATTTCCAGAATGTGGCGTCGGCCGTGATGGCGGCGCTGTGCTGGCAGGACGAGCTGCTGGTCGCGGTGCGGGCCCGGGATCCCGGCCGGGGCTTGCTGGATCTGCCGGGCGGCTTCGTCGATCCAGGCGAATCGCTGGAGGAAGCCTTGGTAAGGGAGCTCAAGGAGGAACTGGGACTGGATCTGACGGGGGAGACGCCGCGCTACCTGGGCTCCTATGCCAACGTCTATCCCTATGACGAGGTGACCTATCACACCTGCGACACCGTCTTTCTGCTGGAGTTGGCGCACAAGCCTTTGGTGGTAGCGGCCGACGATGTGGCCGCCTGTGAGTGGCGCAAGCTGGCCGGGATTTCGCCCACCGAGTTTGCCTTCCGTTCCACGGGTGCAGCCATCGGCCAGCTGCAAAGATTGCGGGGATGAGTACCTGCCTCACAGCTTTCGAACGAGGCGACCAGATGGCTGAGCTGGAATAAGGGGCTAGCCCGGCAGGTGGAGGGTGACGATCAGGCCGCCCTCTTCACCGTTTCTGGCGTCGACCCGTCCGCCCTGGGCCTGGATCGCCTTGCGGGTGATGGCCAGGCCCAGCCCATAACCCTTGCCTGCTGCGGGGGAACCGATCCGCACGAAGGGATCGAAGATGCTGGAGAGCTTGCTCTCATCCACACCCATTCCCTGATCCGCTACCTCGACGATAAACTCATCGCCCTGCCGCATCAGGGTCAGGCGGATAGTCTGGCCCGCTTGCGAGAAGCGCAAGGCATTGCGCAGCACGTTGTCGAGGGCCCGGCGGATCAGCTCCGCCTGTCCGCAGACTGTATATTCCTGGGTCTCATCCACCCAGGTTTTGATCTCGACGCCCATGTGCTGCGCCTCGTAGCGGGCATCGCTCACCACGGCGTCGACCAGCCCCTGCAGATCGTAATACTCCTCGCCGTCCCGCTCGCCATGGCCGGCACGGGTGAGGGTCAGCAGTTCGCCGATCATCTTGTCCATGCGCTGGGTCTCGAGCTGGATCCGCTCGAGGGATCCCTCGATCCTGACCGGATCCTGCTGGGCGAGGCCGATGGCCAGCTGCAGCCTGGCAAGGGGGGAGCGCAGCTCGTGGGAGACGTCGTGCAGCAGCTGCTCGCGGCTCTCTACCAGCAGTTGCAACCGCTCGGCCATGGCATCGAAGTCGCGGGCCGCATCGCTGATCTCGTCGTGGCGCCGCCGCATGGCGGGGTAGAGGCGCACTGCCAGATCCCCCTGGGCGAGGCGCTCGAATCCCTGCCGGAAGCGGTTCATGGGGCGGGTCAGGTGCCAGGCGAGCAGGGCGCTGAAGAAGAGGCCGCCAAGCCCGCCGATCCACCACATGGGTGGTGGCATGTTGAGCCAGTTGCGGCGGGGCTGGGGTGGTGCCAGCAACTGCTGCAGGCCGGCACTGTCGTAGTCGAGCCGGTAGTGCCGGCCATCGGCTCCCAGCAGGATGCGGTCGTCCTGTGTTGTGGATGGCTCTGCAGCGATCGGTTCAAGCTGCAGCAGCCTTCGCTCCTGGGCCGGCCAGCTGGCCTGCAGGGCCGCAACCGCAGCCGGTCCCTGCCGCTGCAACAGGCTGGCGGCGGCTGCCAGCTGACGTTCGGCCAGCTGGTTTGCCATCCGCTGCTCTGGCGGCCCTTCGTGGCGATAGAGGCTGAACGCCACCCACAGCAGCTGGCTCATCATGATGATGGTGAACCAGAAGCCGAACAGGATCTTCCAGAACAGGCGCCCCTTGAGGATCATGCCAGCCGGTATCCTATGCTGCGCACCGTCTCGATGCCGATGGCTTCCCCCGCCAGGGCCTGCAGCTTCTGGCGGATGTTGCAGATGTGCACGTCGACGCTGCGATCATAGGGCTCGCGCGGGCGGCCGAGCCCGTGCAGGGAGAGCTCATCCTTGCTGACCACCCGCTCTGGGGATCGCAGCAGCAGTTCCAGCAGGTTGAACTCGGTGGCGGTCAACTCCAGCGGCTGCGCCTGCCAGTGACACTGACGGCTGGCGGGGGAGAGCACCAGCTCACCAAGGCGCAGACCCTGCTCTTTGCCCGGATGGGCGGGGGCTGGCTCGACCCGGCGCAGCACAGCCCTCAGCCTGGCCACCAGTTCCCGCGGGTAGCAGGGCTTGGGCACATAGTCATCGGCCCCCATCTCCAGCCCGATCACCCGATCGATGTTGTCCCCCTTGGCGGTGAGCATGATGACGGGGATCCGGCTGTCGCGGCGGATGTGGCGCAGCACCTCGCTGCCATTCAGATCAGGCAGCATGATGTCGAGCACCACGGCGGCATAGTTGCCGGAGAGGGCGTGCTGCACGCCGCTCTTGCCGGTCAGCACATGAGTGGTGGCAAAGCCTTCGCCAGCTAGGTATTCGCTCAGCATGGTGCCAAGCTCCAGATCATCGTCCACCAGCAGGATCTTCATCGCTCTTCTCCGTCTCGGGTTGGCGCCATTTTCCCGTGTCCGTCTCCGCCTGACAGCTGCTTTTACGCAATCCTTACACTGCCCTGCAAGAGGCTTAACCGGACATTGGAGTAGATTGCCCGGGTCTGTTTCAGCCAAGGATATCCGCGATGGCCCGTGCCCGTCTCCTCGTTGTTTGCCTGCTGCTACCCGCCCTGGTGCTGGTCGGTGCCGGCTGGCTGTTGCTGCCTTCCACTGCCGCACCAACCGCCTCGTTCATCACCGCCCCGGTCGAGCGGCGGGAGCTGGAGCAGAGCGTGCTGGCCGACGGCACCCTGCAGGCCCAGAAGCTGGTGAGCGTGGGGGCGCAGGTGTCGGGGCAGATCAAGGCGCTGCATGTGGCGCTGGGGGATCAGGTGAAGCAGGGCGATCTGCTGGTCGAGATCGACGATCTCACCCAGCAGAACGCCCTCAAGGATACCGAAGCCGCTCTCGACAACGTGCAGGCCCAGCTGGCCTCGCGTCGGGCAACTCTGCGCAACAACCTGCTGGCCTTCGAGCGCCAGCGCAAGGTGCTGGCTCGGGGATTGGGCAGCCAGGCCGACTACGACAGTGCGGAGGCGACCCTGACGGCGACCCGCGCCGACATCCGGGCGCTGACGGCGCAAGCGGTGCAGGCCCATATCGCGGTCGACACCGCCAAAGTGAATCTGGGCTACACCCGCATCGTCTCCCCCATGGCGGGCACCATAGTGGCGATCCCGGTGGAGCAGGGGCAGACGGTCAACGCGGTGCAGAGCACCCCGACCATGGTCAAGGTGGCACGGCTCGACACCATGACGGTGGAGGCGCAGATCTCGGAGGCGGACGTGATCAGGGTGAAGGCCGGTCTGCCCAGCTATTTCACCGTGTTGGGGGCGCCCGAGCAGCGCTACCAGGCCCGTCTGCGTGCCATCGAGCCCGCCCCCGACACCATCAACGACGACACGACCTGCAGCAGTTCGACCAGCACGGCCGTCTACTACCACGGTCTGTTCGAGGTGGAGAACCCTGAAGGGGCTCTGCGCATCGGCATGACGGCCCAGGTGCACATAGTGCTGGCGACCGAGCGCAACGCCCTGGTGATCCCGGCCATCGCCCTGAGCGGTGACAGGGTGCAGGTAGTGGATGGTGCGGGCCAGCCCCAATGGCGGCAGGTGAAGGTGGGCCTCAACAACAAGGTGGATGCCCAGATCCTGGCGGGGTTGGCCGCCGGGGAGGCCGTGGTGGTGAGCCAGCTGACGGCCCAGCACCAGCAGAGCGGGCGAATGGGCCCGCCAATGGGGATGTGACCATGAGGGAACCATTGCTGCAACTGAGCGGGATCCGCCGCCATTTTGGTGACGGGGAGCGGCGCGTCGAGGTGCTTAAGGGCATCGATCTGACCATAGCGCGGGGCGAGATGGTGGCCATCGTCGGCGCCTCCGGCTCCGGCAAATCGACCCTGCTCAATATTCTGGGCTGCCTCGATCAGCCGAGCGAGGGTAGCTATCGGGTGGCCGGACGGGAGACGAGCCGGCTGACGGCCGATGCGCTGGCGACCCTGCGCCGCGAGCACTTCGGCTTCATCTTTCAGCGCTACCACCTGCTGGGGGATCTCAGTGCCCGCGACAACGTGGCGCTGCCCGCCCTCTATGCCGGGTTGGCCGGCGATGCGCGCAAGGCGAGGGCCGAGAGCCTGCTGCAGCGGCTCGGGCTCGGCAGCCGACTCGACTACAAGCCGAGCCAGCTCTCCGGCGGCCAGCAGCAGCGGGTCAGCATTGCCCGTGCCCTCATCAACGGCGGTCAGGTGATCCTGGCGGACGAGCCGACCGGCGCCCTCGACAGCCAGAGCGGGGCCGAGGTGCTCGACATCCTGGGCGCGCTCCATCGGCAGGGCCACACGCTGGTGCTGGTGACCCACGACATGGCGATCGCCGAACAGGCCGAGCGGATCATCGAGCTCAAAGATGGCGAGGTGGTGGCCGACCGTTGTCGCGAGCCGGCATCGCCGTCTCCTGCGCCAACGACTCCCCGTGCCGACACAGGAGGGCGCGGCGGTCTGGCCGGGCGGCTCGGCGCCGCCTTCAAGATGGCGCTGCTGGCCATGCAGGCCCAGCGCATGCGCACCTTCCTCACCATGCTCGGCATCATCATCGGCATCGCCGCCGTGGTGTCGGTGGTGGCGCTGGGACGCGGCTCCCAGCAGCAGGTGCTGGCCAACATCAATGCCATGGGCACCAGCACCCTGGAGATCTTCCCCGGCAGCGGCTTCGGTGATCGGCGGGCCGAGGCGGTCCAGACCCTCAGGGTGGAGGATGCCGAGGCCCTGACCAGGCTCGGTTATGTGCACAGCGTGACCCCCAGTCTGGCCACCAGCGTCACCCTGCGTCGGGGCAGCCAGGCGGTGCTGGGCTCGGTGAACGGGGTGGGGGAGCAGTTCTTCCAAGTGCGTGGCTACCGACTGCTGCAGGGCATGCTGTTCGATGCCGCCAGCGTGAGCGCTCTGGCGCAGGAGGTGGTGATCGACGAGAACAGCCTGGCGCGCCTGTTCGGTGCGGGGGAGTCGCCGCTCGGTCAGGTGATCCTGCTGGGGAGCCTGCCGTGCCGGGTGATCGGGGTGGTGGCCCGCAATCAGAGCGGCTTTGGCAGCGACGAGAACCTCAACGTCTGGATCCCCCATACCACGGCCATGACGCGGATGCTGGGCCAGAGCTACCTGCGCAGCATCAGCGTGCGGGTGCAGGACGAGGTGGCGCTGGCCGCCGCCGAGGATGGTATCAGCCGCTTGCTGCGTGAACGGCACGGCGCTCAGGATTTCTTCGTGCTCAACACCGACAGCATCCGCCAGGCGATCACCAGCACCAATGCCACCCTGACCCTGCTGATCGCCATGATTGCGCTCATCTCCCTGGTGGTGGGTGGCATCGGGGTGATGAACATCATGCTGGTGTCGGTGAGCGAGCGCACCCGCGAGATCGGCGTGCGGATGGCGGTGGGGGCCAGAACCGGCGACATACTGCAGCAGTTCTTGATCGAGGCGGTGCTGGTCTGCCTGCTGGGCGGGGCGGCCGGGGTGCTGCTCTCCCTGCTGATCGGCGTCTTGTTCGAGCATTTCAGCAGCCAGTTCACCCTGAGCTACTCCCTGGACGCCGTGCTGATGGCCTTCTTCTGCTCCAGCCTCATCGGCGTGCTGTTTGGCTTCTTCCCGGCGCGGCGGGCGGCGCGGATGGACCCCATCCACGCACTGGAGCGGGAGTAGGCTCTCTCTTCGGCGCCCGCGGCGCCACCCCATTCGCCGGCGCTGCCGAGGGCTCATCCCGCCTCGGTGGCCTGGCGAGTTGGCCGGACGGCACCCTGTGCCAGTCCGGCAGCCTGAACCGTGTCATCGACGTGACACAGCCTGCTCTGCGCGGGTTTTCAACCGGGCCCCTGGCCCGGTTCTTTTTCCCATGCGAAAAAAAGGCGCCACCCGAGGGAGACGCCTGAAAGGTCAAACCTTGCGGTTTGCGGACCAACGGAACCAAGACTTCACACACATCACACTCTCAGCACTTCTGGCAGGCTCAGCCCTGCCACTTGCCTCCTTCCACTATCACGTCATTGGGATCGGTATCGGCGCTCAGTTTGTCGCGCACATACTGGTCGTAGAGTTTCAGCAGGTACTTCTCTTCCCCCAGCTTGGCGAGACGGTCGTTGACCCAGTCCCGCAGCTCGATATTGCCCTTCTTCACCGCCGGCGCGATGGGGTCTTCCGAGCCCAACTTCTCGGGCAGCACCCGATAGCCTGGGTTCTCCTTGGCCCAGCTGAACAGCACCAGGTTGTCCTGGGCATAGGCGTCGCCACGGCCCTGAGCCAGCGCCTGCAGGGATTCGGTGTTCTTCTCGAACTTGAGCACCTTCCAGTCCGGGTGGTTGCGGGTCAGCCAGATGTCGGCCGTGGTGCCGGTGGTGACGATCAGGGTCTTGCTGGCCAGGTCATCGAGCTGCTTGGCCGGGCTCCCTTGTGGCACCAGCACCTGCACCGCGACTCGCAGGTTCGGGTTGGTGAAGTCCACCACCTGCCGCCGCTCCGGGGTCACCGTCATGTTGGCGAGGATGAGGTCCACCTTGTCGCTCTGCAGGAAGGGGATGCGGCTGGCGGGCTCTACCGCCACGAACTCGACCTTGTTCTCGTCCCCCAGCAGATCCTTGGCGAAACGGCGACCGAGGTCGGTGTCAAAGCCGACGTAGTTGCCCTTCTCGTCCACATAGCCAAACGGGGGCTTGTCGGTGAAGACGCCGACGATGAGCTTGTCACGCGCCTTGATCTTGTCGAGAGAACCGTCCGCCGCATGGGCGGCGCCGCTGGCGAGACCCAGTCCCAACAAGGCACTGAACAGAACCGAGGTGATTTTTTTCATGCTGACTCCTTTCGTTTGATGACATTGGTATAAGAAAACTTGGCGAGGAACTGGCGCGCACGCTGGCTGCGCGGGTTCTCGAAAAATTGGTGGGGGGCGGCCTGCTCCAGAATGTGGCCGCCGTCCATGAAGACGATGCGATCCGCCACCGCCTGGGCGAACGCCAGCTCGTGGGTGACGATGAGCAGGGTCATGCCGCTGCCGGCGAGATCGCGGATCACCTCCAGCACCTCCTGCACCATCTCGGGATCCAGCGCAGCGGTCACCTCGTCAAACAGCATCACCTGCGGGTTCATGCACAGGGCCCGCACGATGGCGATGCGCTGCTGCTGGCCGCCGGAGAGCTGGCGTGGATAGTCATGGCGCCGCTCCCACAGACCGATGCGGGTCAGCAGCTGCTCGGCTTGCAGCAGGGCCTCCTGCCGCTCTCGTTTTTGCACCTGAAGGGGGCCGAGCAGCACGTTCTCCAGCACCGTCAGGTTGGGGAAGAGGTGATAGCTCTGGAACACCATGCCGATGCGCTGGCGCAGCCGCTGCCAGTCGGTGCTGGCATTCAGCCGCTCTCCATCGAAGCGAATGTCGCCCCCCTGAATCGGTTCGAGCCCGTTGAGGGTGCGCAGCAAGGTGCTCTTGCCGCAGCCGCTCGGTCCCAGGATGACGATCACTTCCCCGGCGTGCACCGTGAGGCTGACCTCGTCCAGTACCCGGTTTTGGCCGAATTGTTTGCTGACAGCATTGAGCTCAAGCAGAGGTGTCATACCGCATTACCCCATTGTTGCTCCAGCCGGCGCGAGGCGAGCGAGAGCGGATAGCAGACCAGAAAGAAAAACAGGAACAGCAGACCGTAGATAAGCAACGAGCCATAGGTGCGCTCGATGATCTGCTGGCCCACCTTGATCACCTCCACCACCCCGATCAGCACCGCCAGCGAGCTGGTCTTGATGATGCGGGTGTAGATGTTGATGGTCGGCGGCGTCAGCCGTTGCAGCGCCTGGGGCAGCAGCACGTGGCGATAGAGCTGCCAGCGGGAGAGCCCGAGCGCCAGGCCGGCCTCCTGCTGGCCGCGGGCGAGGGACTTGAGACCGCCGCGCACCACTTCACCCACCTCGCTGGCGCCCCAGAGGGCCAGCACCAGCACGGCGCACCAGAAGGCAGGGATGTCTACGCCAAAGAAGATCGGCAGCCCGAAGAAGAAGAGGTAGAGCCAGACCAGCACGGGGACCACCCGAAACAGCTCCAGATAGACCCGCAACACTCCCCGAGTCAGCTTTCCCCCCTGCTGGGCCAGCACGCCGTAACCGACTCCGCCCAGGGTGGCGAACAGGATGGCGAGCAGCGAGATGGCGAGGGTCTGACCCGCGCCCACCGCCAGCAGCGGCAGCGCCTGCGTCAGCTGCTCAGTGACCGGACTGGCCATATTGATCCCTCCTTTCTGGTGCATGGGTGGCGAATGACGGTGGCTGCAGGACGATCGATGCCTGCATCAGTGGCTCAGTGACCGGACTGACCATATTGATCCCTCCTTTCCTGCACCTCGGTGACGAGTGATAGCGGTAGCAGGACGATCGATGCCTGCATCAGCGATTCAGTGACCGAACTGACCATGTTGCAGCCTCCTTTCAACGACGCGCAGGGCAAGGGACAGCGGCAGAAAGATCAGCACGCACATCAAGGTCAGCACCGCCAGCATCTCGTAGGTCTTGTAGTAGAGGGCGATGTAGTTCTTGGTGGTGTAGAGCAGTTCCGGCACCGCCACCGCCGAGGCCACCGTGGTCTCTTTCAGCAGAAAGATGAAGTTGGCAAACAGCGCCGGCAGGCTGGCAAGCCAGGCCTGGGGCAGCTGCACGTGGCGCAGCAGCTGCCAGCGAGAGAGGCCGATGGCTCGCCCGGCCTCCAGCTGGCTGGTGGGTACGGCCTGCACCCCGGCCCGCAGCGCCTCGGTCAGGTAGCCACCGCCGAGGAAGGTCATGGCGATCACCGCCGTGGCAAAGCCCGACAGCGACAGGCCGAGCGCCGGCAGCCCGAAATAGAGAAAGAACAGCTGGATCAAGAGCGGCGTGTTGCGGGCCAGCTCCACATAGGCGCGGATCACCCCGTTCAGCCAGGGCTTGTGCAGGCTTTGCAGCGTCACATTGAGCAGCGCCACGGTGAGCGAGGTGAGGATCACGATGGCGCCGAGCTGCAGGGTGACCCAGACCGATTGGCCGAACGCCGGCAGGGTGGTGAGAACAAAGGACCAGTCGAAGCTCATGCCGGGATCCTCCCGTCGCGGCGCAGCCGCTGGGGCACGACCGTGATGGCGTCCGGGTACTTGATGCCGGCGCCGGTGTTGAGCACCACCACCTGCTCGCCCCCCTGGATCCAGCCCGCTTCCCGCAAC
The DNA here is from genome assembly GCF_049860615.1 of Aeromonas sp. FL131. Lineage (NCBI taxonomy): Bacteria > Pseudomonadati > Pseudomonadota > Gammaproteobacteria > Aeromonadales > Aeromonadaceae > Aeromonas > Aeromonas sp. FL131. The sequence goes on along the minus strand of NZ_CP187595.1, from coordinate 3,614,794 downwards.
TGGCGGGCGGCGGCGAAGGCGGCCGCCCCTTCCGGGCAGACGAAGCAGCCCTCCTGGGAGGCGAGTTGACGCAGCTCGCGCTGGATGGCGCCATCTTCCACCGCGACGGCGCAGCCCTCGGTGCGATAGAGGGCGTCCAGCACCAGAAAATCCCCCAGCGCCTTGGGCACGTTGATGCCGAACGCCAGGGTCTGGGAGTCGGGCCAGAAGCGCGACTCGCGCTCTCCCTGCTGCCAGGCCTGGACGATGGGGGCGCAGCCGCTCGCCTGCACCGCCACCAGTCGCGGCAGTGGCCCCTGCACCCAGCCCAGCTCCTGCAATTCCCGCAGCGCCTTGTAGATGCCGATGAGGCCGACCCCGCCGCCGGTGGGGTAGAGGATCACGTCCGGCAGGGTCCAGCCGAGTTGCTCGGCGATTTCAAACCCCATGGTCTTCTTGCCCTCGATGCGATAGGGCTCCTTGAGGGTGGAGGCATCGAACAGCCCCTGCTGCGCCACCGCTTCGGCCACCTGGCGACCGGCGTCGCTGATGAGGCCGTCCACCAGATAGAGGCGGGCACCGGCCAGGGCGCTCTCCAGTCTTGTGATGGCGGGGGCCGCCTGCGGCTGGACTATGGTGCTGCGCAAGCCGGCGCGGGCACCGTAGAGTGCCCAAGCCGCGCCGGCGTTGCCGTTGGTGGGCATGGCGAAGTGGGTGACGCCGAGTTCGCGGGCGCGGGAGACGCCGACCGCGGCGCCGCGGGCCTTGAAGGAGCCGGTGGGGGTGAGGCTCTCATCCTTCATCCAGAGATCCGGAATGCCGACCTGTTTGCCGAGGCGCGGCAGCGGCAACAGCGGGGTGAAGCCTTCCCCCAGGGTGACCACCTGGGCGGGGTCGCGCACCGGCAGCAGCTCGTGGTAGCGCCACAGGCTGGCGGGGCGTCCCAGCAGGGCGGCCGGATGCCAGGCCTGCTTCAGGGCCTCGAGGTCGTAGCTGGCCAGCAAGGGGGCGCCGACCGGGCTCAGCTGCTGGGGCTGATCGGCATCCACAATCTCGCCGGACTTGCTGCAACGCAGATGTGATAGGTAACTGTACGGCATGCTTTATCCTGAATGAGTCGAGATGGTCAGTCGCTTATTCCATCCTGTGACCCAAGTGCCGGATAACAAACAAAATAAACTGGCAAACCTAAGCGAAAAAATTCATATGACTCCGATTGGTCAGGGTTGTGGCGGTTGCCCGTTCATGTCGCCTGGTCACCCGCTGGGGGGTTGGGCCGTCCGGCACTCTTTGCTAACCTGCCCGCTTCACCCGAAATCGCAGGGAGCCGCATCGATGCGAGCCATTGTCAGCCTGCTGGCCCTGTCACTGCTGTGTGCATGCAGTGGCCAGTCAACCAAAGAGGATGCCATGTCAGGGAAAGCGCGCCTTCACTACCCCGTCACCCGTCAGGGTGAGCAGGTGGATCACTACTTCGGCCAGGCCGTGGCCGACCCCTATCGCTGGCTGGAGGATGATCGCAGCCCCGAGACCGAGGCCTGGGTCAAGACCCAGAATGCCGTGACCCGGGACTACCTGGCACAGATCCCGTATCGTGCCGCCATCAAGGAGAAGCTGGCCTCTTCCTGGAACTATGCCAAGGAGGGGGCGCCGTTTCGTGAGGGACGCTACCACTACTTCTTCAAGAACGACGGCCTGCAGAACCAGAACGTGCTGTGGCGCCAGCTGGAGGGCAAGCCGGCCGAGGTGTTCCTCGATCCCAATACCCTCAGCCCCGACGGCACCACGGCGCTGGATCAGCTGAGCTTCTCCCGCGATGGCCGCATCCTGGCCTACTCCTTGTCGCTGGCCGGCAGCGACTGGCGCGAGATCCACCTGATGGACGTGGAAAGCAAGCAGCCGCTGGAGGCGCCCCTCAAGGACGTGAAGTTCAGCGGCATCAGCTGGCTCGGCAACGAGGGGTTCTTCTACTCGAGCTACGACAAGCCGGATGGCAGCGAGCTGTCGGCCAAGACCGATCAGCACAAGGTCTATTTCCACCGGCTCGGCACGGTGCAGGAGGATGACCGGCTGGTGTTCGGCGCCATTCCTGCCCAGCACCACCGCTACGTGGGGGCGACCGTCACCGAGGATGACCGCTTCCTGCTCATCTCGGCGGCGAACTCCACCTCCGGCAACCGCCTCTATGTGAAGGATCTGAGCCAGGAGAACGCGCCGCTGCTGACGGTGCAGGGGGATCTGGATGCGGACGTGAGCCTGGTGGACAACAAGGGCAGCACGCTTTATTTGCTGACCAACCGGGACGCCCCCAACCGCCGGCTGGTGACGGTGGATGCCGCCAACCCGGGGCCGGCCCGCTGGCGTGATCTCATCCCCGAGCGTCAGCAGGTGCTGACGGTGCACAGCGGCAGCTGCTATCTGTTCGCCGAGTACATGGTGGATGCCACCGCCCGGGTCGAACAGTTCGACTACGAAGGCAAGCGGGTGCGCGAGGTGGCGCTGCCCGGCCTTGGCAGCGTCAGCGGCTTCAACGGCAAGCACGATGATCCCGCCCTCTACTTCGGCTTCGAGAACTATGCCCAGCCGCCCACTCTCTACCGGTTCGAGCCAAAAAGCGGCGCCATCAGCCTCTATCGCGCCTCGGCGGCGCCGTTCAAGCCAGCGGATTACGTCTCCGAGCAGCGCTTCTACCAGAGCAAGGACGGCACCCGGGTGCCGCTCATCATCAGCTACCGCAAGGGGCTGAAACTCGATGGCAGCAACCCGACCATCCTCTACGGCTACGGCGGCTTCGACGTGAGCCTGACTCCGAGCTTCAGCGTGTCGGTGGCCAACTGGCTGGATCTGGGGGGCGTCTATGCGGTGGCCAACCTGCGCGGGGGCGGCGAGTACGGCCAGGCCTGGCACCTGGCGGGCACCAGGATGAACAAGCAGAACGTGTTCGACGACTTCATCGCGGCGGCCGAGTATCTCAAGGCCGAGGGCTACACCCGCACCGAGCGGCTGGCGATCCGCGGTGGCTCCAACGGCGGTCTGCTGGTGGGGGCGGTAATGACCCAGCGGCCGGATCTGATGCGGGTCGCCTTGCCGGCGGTGGGGGTGCTCGACATGTTGCGCTACCACACCTTCACCGCCGGAGCGGGCTGGGCCTATGACTACGGCACCAGTGCCGACAGCGAGGCGATGTTCGACTACCTGAAGGGCTACTCGCCTCTGCACAACGTCCGGCCCGGGGTCAGCTACCCCTCGACCCTGGTGACCACGGCGGATCACGACGATCGGGTGGTGCCGGCTCACTCCTTCAAGTTTGCTGCCACTCTGCAGGCCGACAATGGCGGCCCCCGTCCCCAGCTCATCCGCATCGAGACCAATGCCGGGCACGGGGCGGGCACGCCGGTGGCGAAGCTGATCGAGCAGAGTGCGGACATCTATGCCTTCACCCTGTACGAGATGGGCTATCAGCAGTTGCCGCGTCAGCCTTGATCCGGGCGAGAGGGGCGCCAGCCATCCACTATCATCAGGGCCCTGCGGGGCCCTTTTCATTGCCGCGCGTTGGCAGGGCTGCGCTGGCAGCACTAGCTGCGACCATCCCTGTCTCGCCGCTGGCCCGTTTTGGCAGACGGGCCCCATCTGTCATCCCCCCGGTGGTATAGTCAGCAACAAGATCCGCATTCAAGGAGTCCATCGTGAAGAAGATCATCTACATCCTGCTGGGGTTGGCGCTGGCGGCCGTGGTGGCCATCGCCGCCCTGGTGTCCCTCATCGATCCCAATCAGTTCAAGCCCCAGCTGGTGGAGCAGGTGCGCAAGAGCACCGGTCGCGAGCTGGTGATGGAGGGGGCGATCGGCTGGCGTTTCTGGCCAAGCCTCGGCCTCTCCCTCGAGCAGGTGGCGCTGCGCAACCCCGCCGGCTTTGCCGAGCCCGACCTGGTGCGTTTCACGCGCGGGGAGGCCTCGGTGGGCCTGTTGCCGCTGCTCTCCCACAAGCTTGAGATCGGCAAGGTGACCCTGAGCGGCGCCCATCTGTTTATCCAGACCAAGGCTGACGGCAGCTCCAACCTGAGCGATCTGCTCAAGGCCTCCGCCGAGCCCAAGGGGGAGGCGACGACCTCCGAGCCCGCCGCAACGACGCCCCCGCCCGCCAGTGACAAGCAGCCCTGGCAGATCAGTCTGCAAGGGGTGGCGCTGCAACAGGCCAGCGCCCTGCTGCAGGACGATCGTAGCGGCACCGTCTCCCGCCTCGAACAGCTGGACCTGAACCTGGGCCAGCTGGCCGTGGATCAATGGGTGCCGGTGACCCTGGCCGCCAAGGGAGCCCAGGGTGAGCTGGCGTTTGATCTCAAGGGGTCGGCCCAGCTCAAGCTGGCGCCCGATGCCAGCCGCAGCGAGCTGAAAGACGTCGCGCTGGCGGGGAGCCTGAGCGAACCGACCCAGCGGCTGGATGCCTTCTCCCTGAAGGCCGACCGGCTGGCACTGGGGCAGTGGAGCAGCCTCACCCTCAGTCTGCAGGGGGCACAGGGGGCGGCGGACAAACCGACCCTGGCCGGAACCCTGGAGGGAACGCTCAAGGCGCGGCTCGATGAAAACCGGCAACTGCTGGAGATATCGGATGCCGTGCTGGCCGCCAAGCTCAGCGGCGATGCCCTGCCGCGCCCGCAGATGCAGGTGAAGTTGGCGGGCTTTGCCCGCGCCGAGCTGGGCAAACAGGCTGTCACCCTCAGCAACCTGGTGATGGGGGTGGATGACGCCCTGCTGAGCGGCAACGGCAGCGTGCAGCTGGGTGCCGTGCCCAAGGTGGAGTTCGACCTCAAGGGGGAGAAGCTGGATCTCGACAGTTGGCTCGGTCAGCCGGCCAAGGCGGCGCCTGCGACCGCCACCTCGGGCGCCGCCGCGCCGGCCGGAGCACAGGCGCAGACCGCCGCGCCCGCCGCCAAGGCGCTCTCCACGGCCGAACCGGATCTTACCGCCCTCAAGGCGGTGGACCTGGCTGGCCGACTGCAACTGGGCAGCCTGCGCCTCAAGGGGCTGGATCTGAGCGCCGTCGATCTGCAACTGGCCCTGGCCGGTGGTCAGCTCACCCTCAAGCAGTTCAGCGCCGGCGTGGCCGGCGGCCAGGTGACCGCCAGCGGCGTGCTCGATGCCCGTCAGCTACCGGCCCGCTATCAGGTGCACAAGCGGGTGCAGGGGGTCGATGTGCGGCCGCTGCTGCAGACCCTGGCCCAGACCGACCTGCTGGAAGGCAAGGGGGATCTGGAGGTCGAGGCACAGGGCTCAGGACTCTCCGAGCAGGCGCTGCGCAGCCGGATGCAGGGCAAGGTGAGCCTCAGACTGAGCGACGGTGCCCTGCACGGCATCAACTTGGCGGAGATGATCCGCGAGGCGCGGGCCACCCTGACCGGCAAGGGGGCGGATCAGGTGAAGGAGGTGCGCAAGACCGACTTCAGCGCGCTCACCGCCAGCTTCCGGATTGCCGACGGGGTTGCCAGGAGCGACGACATCCAGCTGTTTGCCCCCGCCCTGCGGGTGAAGGGGCAGGGCCAGACCGCCTTGGTGCCGGAGACCCTCGACTTCCTGTTCCTCACCTCTGTGGTGGAGAGCAGCAAGGGGCAGGGGGGCAAGACGGTGGACGAGCTCAAGGACATCACCATACCGGTGCGCATCGGCGGCCACTGGCAGGCGCCGAGCTACCGGCTCGACGTGAAGGAATTGCTCAGCAACAACAAACTGCTGGAGGATAAGGCCCGCAAGGAGGCCGAGCGCGGTCTCAAGAAGCTGCTGGGTGACAAGGCCGACAACGAAGGGGTAAAGGGGGTGGCCGACCAGCTGCTCAAGGGCTTGTTCAAATAGCCCCAGCCTTTCGCGTTATCGCCATGCAGAGCCCGCCCCGTGCGGGCTCTGTGCATTTTTGGCTGCGCTTGTGCAAGGTGTGGAAGTTCAATGCAGTCTGCGTCGGTAGCAAAAGAGAGGGGTGTTTGGGCCGGACAAAGATGGTATCACTGTGGTTTTACCGAGGAGCAGATGAATGAGTCGAAGTGAAATCGCAAGAGAGACATCCCATCCGGACTGGCCGCTGGTCTGGCAGATCTACGGCAGCAGCTTTCCCCGCTACGAACAGCGCCAGCCGCAGCATCAACAGCTCAAGATGGGAGACTCCCGCTTTCGCTGTCAGCTCTTTTATCAGGGCGAGCAGCTGCTCGGCTTCATCTTCTGGTGGGACTGCGGCGAGCAGATCTACATCGAACACCTGGCCATCAACCCGGCCCTGCGCGGCCAGAACCACGGCTCACGCCTGCTTGCCGCCTTCTGCGAGACGGCGGGGCGCCCGGTCATCCTGGAGATAGATCCGCCAGAGGACGAGATCGCCCTGCGCCGGCTGCGCTTCTACCAGTCGCTGGGTTTTTGCCTGAACGAGCATGATCACGTGCACCCGCCCTATCAGCCGGGTCATCAAGGCCATGCGCTGCGGGTGCTGAGCTATCCGGCCCCGCTCGATGAGCAGGGCTATCGGCGCTTCAACAAGGTGCTGGTGGAGACTGTGATGGATCACGGCCTGATTTAAATAAGGTGACTGATATTTGTATTTTGAATTAAAGGGGGAGGAATCTCCCCCTAATAGCAGGATTATTCGTAGACAGCAGTTGTATGAAGTAATTGATCTGCAAAAGTGAAAATTTCATCTATTGAGTCAATCGGGTGTCTAGTTTCTTTCTTTTCAGCGTCAAACAGCCCTATATACTTTTGGCGAGAGTTAAAATGTAATCTGCAAAGTGGTTTTCGGTTATTATCATCAAGCAGAATCCCAAAATAACTCTGGGTATCCCTCGGCGCAATTCTAGCAACATCAAATTTCTGTCTGAGAATAGCTTTTACAACGTTGAATGCTTCCATTTCTTCAATAGTTGTATCTACTCTAGATTTTTCTTTGTTGTTATCATTTTCACTGTTGTCATTCGGTAGCTCACTCTCTGAGGCTGATGAGACAGACGAGGTGCTGACACTGTTACCTATTGCAGATTTCAATCTGGCATTGATGCTATCGTTGAGGAACTGATTCAGAGCTTTCTTGGTGATATCCGTGAACGACTGTTTTACCCTGGCAGTAAGTACACCATCATAAATTCGAGACGCAAAAAATTTGACAAAATCTTCCTCTGGAGAGGCGAACTGCTCAGCAAGTAGTTTCTTTATCTGGCTAAGATATTTAAGTTCTCCAGCTGCATCAACAACTGACTCAACATCGAAAGCTGTTTTAGTCAGTTTTAATACCTCAGGAACTACATGCTCATCTATGTCCTCAAGATCAAGTGTCAGAAAAGGTTTTTCATCCATTTTATTCGGCGCATCCAAGTCGGTATAAAACTCATATTGAGCGCCATTAGTGAGAATGCCAATTCTGGCATTGGTTACCGAGAAATAACGGAAGAGTTGACCTGAGTGCTTTGCAGACAGTTTTTCACTGTATTTTTTACATTCAACCAAAATTTGAACTTGACCATCCTTGAGGATGGCATAGTCAACCTTTTCTCCCTTTTTGATACCGGTGTCTGCGGTGAACTCAGGGATTACCTCGGTGGGGTCAAAGACATCGTAACCGAGAACGCGGTTGAGAAACGGCATGACAAAGGCATTTTTGGTCGCTTTGTAATGACCCAGCCGTTCCTGCACAACTAAGCGGCTTCGGCATAGGCCTGCGCCGGTGTTTTCATCTTTAGCGCCTGGTGAGGACGCTTCTGGTTGTAAAACTGGATCCAGTCGCCAATCACCCGACTGGCATGCTGCAAGGTCTCGAACCTCTGCCGATGGGCACACTGCTCCTTGAGCGTTCTGATCACCCGCTCGACCATGCCGTTTTGTTCCGGCGTGTACGGCGTGATGAACTCCTGCTGCAACCCATAGCTCTTCACCAGTGCTGTGTAGTTGCGGCTGGTAAACACCAACCCATTGTCGCTACGTAACAAAAACGGCGATGCAACTCGTCCCAAGCTGCCGAAGCGAGCAATTAAGGCTTGCTCCAGCGCTGCCTCGGCCGTTTTCGATTTACCACTGCGCGAGAGATGCCATCCCAGTAGTTCACGGGTATGGCAATCAATCACCAGCGCCAAGGAACACCAGCCATCGCGACCAGCCCAGATCCGGCATAGGTCCGTCGCCCAGCGTTGGTTGGGCGCTGAGGCCACCGAAGGCAGGGCCTGGATCCGGGGGCGAAACCCAACCGGACGCTTGCGAACTTGCCAGCCCTTGAGCTGGAAGATGCGCTGTACCGTGTTCTTGTTGAACCCCAACAGGGCTGCAACCGTCCGGTAACCGAACGATGGGTTCTCCTCAATCATGTTTTTGATCGGGGTGACCAGATGCTCCTGAAGCTTGGGCGCGGCCTTGACGCTGCGGTAGTACCAACTACGACGCGGCAGGCCAAACCAGCGGCAGAGCTTGCTGACGGAGACATCAATACCTTCTGCGCGTAATCCCTGCTGAACATCGGCGACTATCTGTCGTCCTCGCCCAGCAGGGAGGCCAGCTTTTTTCTGGCGCGTAACTCCAGCATGGCCTCGCCATAAGCTTCCTGGAGTTCCTTGAGCTGCTTCTCGTACTGCTCGCGAATATCCAGTGGCTTGGCCCGTAAGGCGTTTTCCATGCCCCGTTTGGCGTCATCTACCCATTCTTCAATCTCGGAGGGCGGCAAATCAAAGGCTCGAGCCGCTTCGGCGACGGTGGTCTTGCCCTGAATGATTTCCATGACCAAGGCGGACTTGCGCTTGGCCGTCCAACGTTTGATTTCTTCGTCCATCGTGATGCTCATGTCTGTGATCTCCACTCATTATGACCTGAGCAGGATTTCAGTGGGTCATTACAGCTTCTTCAGTCGTGATCATCGATGACTGTTGAGCAATTTTCTTGGATAGACTCTGTAGCTGTTCTGAAAAATCCATTTCTTCCTCTCTGTATGGCGGCAAAGTTCTACTTTTTAACGCTATATTCCCCACCATCATCCCTGGTCAGAATAATGGGGGACAGATACCCATAACCTCTGCTTATATTCAGCAAAGCGCCATACGATTCCAAGGCTTGTATTCTTGAAACAGGATCTAGCTCACCGCTATTGAGTTTTATATGGAGAATATTTGTCCATTGTTGCCCCGAGCAATGAGAAGGGGCGCCTCGGCGCCCCTTCGGTTTATTCCCCCAGCAGCTGTTGCCAGACCGCCAGCACATGGCCGCGCTCCGGCAGCAACCTGTCGTCTCCCACCTTGCGGGAGACCTCGGAGAGGTTGAGGCGATGGCCGAGGTTGCGGATCTCCAGATAGGCGTGCTTGAGCCCCTCCGCCTGCTCCAGCGTGAGTACCCCCGCCAGCACGCACTCATCGAAGATGCGCACGTTATCGGACCAGCGGGTGAGCGCCTCGGGTTCGCCGCAGGCATGGGCCAGCACCAGGTACTGGGCGATGAATTCGATGTCCACCATGCCGCCGGGGGACTGCTTGAGATCGAACTCACCGGCACCGGCTTTGAGCAGGTGATCCCGCATCTTGTGGCGCATCTCGCGCACCTCGCGGGCCAGGGTCGGCAGGTCGCGCTCCTTGGCCAGCACGGCGCGGCGGATGCGGGCAAACTCGGCGATCACCGCCTCATCGCCATAGATGGGGCGGGCCCGCACCAGTGCCTGATGCTCCCAGGTCCAGGCCTCGTTTTGCTGATACAGCTCGTAGGCCGACAGCGACGAGACCAGCAGGCCTGAGTCGCCGGAGGGGCGCAGCCGCATATCGATCTCGTAAAGGATGCCGGAGGGGGTACGGGTGCTGAACAGGTGCAGGATCCGCTGGGCCAGGCGCAAGTAGAACTGGCGGCTGTCGATGGGCTTGCGCCCGTCGGTGTAGCTGTTGGGGTCGCCACCGTGCAGGAACACCAGGTCGAGATCCGAGCCGTAGCCGAGCTCGATACCGCCCAGCTTGCCGTAGGCCACTACCGCAAAGCCGCGCTGGCCGCTCACCGCCACCTCGGGCGGTACCCCGTAGCGCTCGCTCATCTGGGCCCAGGCCTGATTGACCACCTCTTCGGTGATCGCCTCCGCCAGCCAGGTGAGGTGGTCGCTCACCTTCATCAGCGGCAGGGCGCCGGCGATGTCGGCCGCCACGATGCGCAGCAGCTGTACCTGCTTGAACTGGCGCAGCGCCTCCATCTGCTGCTCCACGTCCTCCTCGGGGATGCGCAGCAGGAACTGGCGCAGCTGGGGCTTGTACTGATCGAGCGGGGTGGGGTGGTAGAGGTGCTGGGGATCGAGCAGCTCGTCCAGCAAAATCGGGTAGCGGGCCAGCTGCTCGCTCACCAGATGGCTGGCGTCACACAGCCGTACCAGCTGGCGCAGGGCGCCCGGGTTCTCCGCCAGCAGTTGCAGATAGGCGCTGCGGGTGAAGATGCGGGTCAGCAGCTCGCACACCCGCTCGAACAGGCGGGCAGGTTGCTCGCTGGCGACCACCAGGCGCAGCAGTTCCGGCATCAGCCAGTCCAGCGCGATGCGCCCCTGCGGGCCCACCTGACGGCGCTTGTACTCCTCCTTGAAACGCAGCAGGGCACCGCAGAGCGAGGCAGGCTCAGCCACCCCCTGCGCAATCAGCAGTTGCTCCAGCTCGGCGGCGTCGAGCTCGGTGCGCCAGAGATCGAGCCAGAGCTGCTCCAGATGGGCGGGGGCCTCCTTCTCTTCCCCCACCACGGCGGCGAACTCCTGATGGACGGCGGCCATCTCCTCGTCCAGATGGGCCATGAAGGCGCCCCAGTCGGCAAAGCCGAGGGCGGCGACGAGCCGCTGGCGATCCCGCTCCTCGGTGGGCAGGGTCTGGGTCTGCTGATCGCCGATCTCCTGCAATATGTTCTCGACCCGGCGCAGGAAGCGATAGGCCGTCAGCAGGCGGTCGCAATGGGTGGCTTCGAGGGCGCCGCACTGGGCGATGGCGGCCAGCGCCTCCGGCAGGTGGCGCACCCGCAGCGCCGGCTCACGGCCGCCGCGAATCAGCTGCAGCGCCTGGGCGATGAACTCCACCTCGCGAATGCCGCCGGCCCCCAGCTTGATGTTGCCCTCCAGCCCCTTGCGGCGCACCTCGGCAGCGATCATCGCCTTCATCTGGCGCAGGCCGTCGATGACGCCGAAGTCGATATAGCGGCGAAACACGAAGGGGCGCAGCATCTCGGCCAGCTCCACCGCGTGTTCGCACTGAGGCCCCAGCACCCGCGCCTTGACCATGGCGTAGCGCTCCCAGTTGCGGCCGTGGTGCTGGTAGTAATCCTCCATGGCGGCAAAGGAGATGGCCAGCGGCCCCGCATCGCCAAAGGGGCGCAGCCGCATATCGACCCGAAACACCTGGCCGTCGACCGTGCCCTGGTGCAGGGCGTTGATGATGCGCTGGCCCAGCTTGATGAAGAATTGCTGGTTGGCGAGCTCGCGCCGCCCGCCGACCGTGTAGCCGTTCTCGGGGAAGGTGAAGATAAGGTCGATGTCCGAGGAGAAATTGAGCTCACCGCCCCCCAGCTTGCCCATGCCGAGGATCAGCAGTGGCTGCGGGTTGCCGTTGCCATCCATCGGGGTGCCCAGCTCGCCGCACTGCTTGGCGTAGAGCCAGTCGCGGGTCGCGCAGATAAGCGCATCCGCCAGTCTGGTGAGGTGGATAAAGCTCTCTTCCACCGCCGCGTGACCCAGCAGCTCGCGCCAGGCGATCACCAGCATGCGGCTGCGACGGAACTGGCGCAGGATGCGCTTGAGCGCCTCTTCGTCGTCCACCTCGGCCAGCAGGGCGGTCAGATCGTGCTGGTAGGCGGGCCAGCGCTCGGCCTGATCCAGATCGCCGGAGGCGAGCAGCTCGGTCAGCAACTCCGGCTGTTTGAAGAGGGAATCGGCGACAAAATCGGAGAGGCCGAGCAGGGTCAGCAGGGTCTGGCGCACCGACTCGGGTTGGTTGCCATAGTCGGGGGCCAGTTCAATCAGCCGTTGCCAGTGGCGCTGGGCCAGCTCCTGCAGCAGGGGGGAGAAGGCGGAGAAAGAGGGAGAGTGCTGGGCCACGGTTGCCGTCCTTGTGATTAACGAAACTGCCGGATAAAAAGCTGGCTGCCAATCTAGCACTGTCAGGCCCCCGCGTCACAGCGCAGGGGCGAGAAGCATGATCCGGCGGGAATTATCGGCAGCCGGCCATTCAGGTGCGCTGGTAGATATCGGGGTGGTAGATCTCCATCAGGCTGCCGGGGCTGGCGGGTGGCACGAAGCCGAAACCGGCGTAGAGGCCGTGGGCATCCGAGGTGGCGAGGGAGAGGCGGCGCAATCCCTGCAACTCGGGATGGTCGAGCATGGCCGCCACCAGCGCCTTGCTGTAGCCCCGGCCGCGATGCTCAGGCAGGACAAACACGTCGGCCAGATAGCCGAAGGTGGCCCGGTCGGTGATGACCCGGGCGAAGGCGACCTGCTGAGCGCCGAGGTAGCCGCCAAAGCAGAGCGAATGGTTGATGGCCCGCTGCAGGGTGGCAAGGGGAATGCCGCGACACCAGTAGGCCTCTTCAGACAAGAAGCGGTGGATCAGCGGCACGTCGAGCCGTCCCTTGTCGGCGCTGATTTCAAGCGCAAGTTCTGTGGTTTGCATCCTGGCTCCTTGCCGCGATGAAAAAAGAAAGGCCCCTCGTGGGGCCTTCCAGTCTAACCGGATTGCGACGTTCAACAACAGCGGCCCTGTGTCAGGCCAGTTTGAAGACCTGAATGATGAGTGCTGTCCAGGGGCTGGCTGTGCTGAGCCATCCCTTCCTGTCTGTGAGATGACGCCCGTCAGGCCAGTTTGAAGGCCTGGATATGGGTATCCAGGGTCTGGCTGTGGCGCTCCACCAGTTCGGAGGCCTCCTGCAGCTCGCGCAGCACCACCACGGAGCCCTCTACCACCTGCTTGACCTGCTCCAGGTTGCCGCTCATTTCCTCGGCCACCGAGCTCTGCTGCTCGGAGGCGGCGGCGATCTGGCGGTTCATGTCGGCCACCCCTTGTACCCTCTGCACTATGGTAGCGAGCTGGTCGCCGGCTTGGGTCACCTGTTCCACCCCCTTGTCGGCCTGCTGCACGCTCTGGGCCATCAGTTCGGCGGCCTGGCGGGCGTTGCCCTGCAACTGCTCGATCATCTTCTGGATCTCGACGGTGGCGGCCTGGGCCCGGTTGGCCAGTTCGCGCACCTCGGAGGCGACCACCGCGAAGCCGCGGCCGGCCTCGCCGGCGCGGGCGGCTTCGATGGCGGCGTTCAGCGCCAGCAGGTTGGTCTGCTCCGAGATGCCGCGAATGGTATCCACAACGGAGCCAATCTGCTCGACCCCCTGTTCCACCTGATTGACCACGGTGGAGGAGCGCTGAATGTTGCCGGAGAGGGTATCTATGGTGTTGACGGTGGCGGCCACGCAGCGGCTGCCCTCCTCGGCCAGCAGGCTGGTCTCGGCGGTGGCGTGGGAGGCCTGCTCCGCATGGGCGGCCACCTCGCGAATGGCGCCCACCATCTGGCTCATGGCGCTGGCCAGCTGTTCAATCTGGGTGAACTCCTCGCTGATGGCCTCGTTGGCCTCTTCCATGCAAAGGGTGACCTGGGAGGCGATGTCGTTGAGCTCCTTGCAGGCGACGCGCTGGGTGCCGAACACCTCCTTGAGGTTCTCCTGGGAGTGGGCCACCGCCTTGGCGATGTCACCGAACTCGTCACGGGACTTGAGCAGTACCCGGTGGCTCAGATCCTTGCGGGCGAAGCGCTCCAGCAGGCCCACCAGATAGTGCACCTGCTTGACCATCAGGCGCGAGCCGGTCAGCAGCAGCACCACGAACAGCAACCCCATGATGGCGGTCTCCATCAACCCGGTCCAGAGCAGGCTGTTGGCGATAGTGTCCGCCTTGTCGGGCGCGATGCCTTCGCTGAGCAGGGTGGTTTCCAGATTGCTGGCGTCGAACCAGAGCTTGACCAGCAGCAGCACAGTACTGAACACCATGAGCAGTACCACTTTGGGTACCAGCCGGATATTGCTCATTCGCCTCTCCAGCGGGTTTAACTGCATAATATTTCTCCTTTTAATGACCGGTTTTCCTTTGTCCTCAGGACTATCGGCATTATCTTCCTTTTTATTAATTCGCACCGTGCCTAAAGTGGGAAAATGTATGCGACATCACTTAACTCATCTGCGCGCCATGGATCTGCTGATGGCGTTTCTGTCGGTGATCTCGGTTTTGCTGGTCACGGCCCGCTGGTGGGGGCATGCCCAGCTCACCCCCCAGACCCTGCAGCTGTTCTATGACGTCGACAGTCTGATCTGCTACTTCTTCCTCGCCCACTTCGCCTATGGCTGGGCCCGCGCCTCCGACCGGATGGCCTTCTTCAAGGCCAACTGGTTCTATCTGCCGGGCAGCCTGCCGATGGTGGAGCAGCTGCGCTGGGCACGGCTCATTCAGCTGTGGCGGGTCTACCGGCTGCTGCGGGATCAGCCGGATCTGCTCGCCATGTTCCGTCGCGAGCGCAACGAGACCACCCTCTCCGGCATCCTGTTCCTGTTCTTCCTGCTGCTGGGGGTCGGTTCCGGGGTCATGTATCTGATCGAATCGGGCCAGCCCGGCAGCCAGATCCAGACCCCCTACGATGCCTTCTGGTGGACCCTGGTGACCCTGTCGACCGTGGGGTACGGCGATCTGGTGCCCAAGACGGAGCAAGGGCGTTTCGTCGCCAGCCTGCTGATCCTGTTCGGGGTCGGCCTGTTCGGCGCCATCAGCGGTTTCATGGCCAGCCTGTTTCTGCAGCCGGGGCGGGGGGATGGCGAGCTGGAGAAGTGGCGTCATCACCAGAGCGCGCAGCAGGATCTGTTGTTGCAGGAGCTGCGTGCCCTGCGGGACGAGGTGAAGGCACTGAAACAGAAATAGGCTGCGGCGTCCGGAATGGTCGCGTCGCGGCGCAGACAAGTTGCGAGCCAGCTCTCAGCTCGGGGGGCGCCACTTTTCTTTGCTTGTCCTTTGACCCGCAGGCGGCTTAACATTCGCCAGTCACCTAACCAAACGAAGAGAACCGATCGACCATGCGCGCCCTTCTCGGGATCCTGATCTGCTTGTGTGCCCAACAGGCACTGGCCGATACCCGTTATGTTTCAGACAACATCTTTACCTTTATTCACAATGGTCCGGGTACCCAGTACCGGATCCTTGGCAGCGTCAAGGCGGGTGAGCCGCTGGACGTCAAGGCAGTGAACAACGAAGCCGGTTTCACCCAGGTGGTGGATGGTCGTGGCCGTGAAGGCTGGATCAAGAGCAGCGAGCTGCAGGGCGAGATCAGCCTGCGCGAACGGCTGCCCCAGGTGCAAAAAGAGCTGGAAGAGGCCAAGGCCCGCCTGCTGAACCTCAACGGTGACAACGAGAAACGCTTCACCGAGAAGGATGGCAAGCTCGCCGAGCAGAGCAAGGAGATCGCCAGCCTGAAGGCTCAGCTGGCCAGCCAGAGCGAGGAGATGGGCAATCTCAAAGAGCAGAACGACGCCCTGACCCAGAGCTACGACAACCAGGAGCACGACATGCAGATGGACTGGTTCATCCGCGGTGGTGCCATGGTGGGTGGCGGCATCCTGCTCGGCATCCTGTTGCCCATGCTGCCCCGTCGTCGCAGCCGCGGCGATCGCTGGATGAACTGACAACGGCTGTCGGAAGCAGAGTGAAGGGTCGCCATGGCGACCCTTCTTTTTTGCCTTGAGAAAAATTGTATACAAAATAAGGCCATGAATTTTGTCTGGTTAGCATATGGGGCCGATATCGTGCGTCATATGAGCCAATCAGCGATCTTTGTTAATAACAGGCAACAATTTCATTTCATCTATGGGTTGATATTGTATACATTATCGGCGTTTCGGCGGCACGGCCGCCTTCGTCGATATCAGCCCTAGGGCGTACAGGAAGACCCCATATGTTCAAAGCTACCCAAGTGCTTGCCGCTGACTATGTTCCCTCCGATCTGGCCGCCCTGCGCGAAGCCATCACCCAGAACTACGTGGTGGATGAAAATGCCTATCTGGCCGAGCTGTCGGCCATGCTGCCGGGGGACGGCGCCTCGCTGGAACGGGTGACCCAGCGTGCCCGCACCCTGGTGACCAAGGTGCGCAAGGAGAGCGGCTCCGGCGACGGCATCGACGCCTTCCTGCAGGAGTACAGCCTGGATACCCAGGAGGGGATCATCCTGATGTGCCTGGCGGAGGCGCTGCTGCGCATTCCCGATGCCGAGACCGCCGATGCCCTGATCAAGGACAAGCTCTCCGGCGCCAACTGGTCGTCCCATTTTCGCAAGAGCGACTCCACCCTGGTGAACGCCTCCACCTGGGGGCTGATGCTGACCGGCAAGATCATCAAGCTGGACAAGAAGCTGGATGGCAACCCGGCCAACCTGCTGGGCCGCATGGTCAACAAGCTGGGGGAGCCGGTGGTGCGTTCCGCCATGTACGCCGCCATGAAGATCATGGGCAAGCAGTTCGTGCTGGGGCGCGACATGAAGGAAGCCCTCAAGGCGAGCCGCAAGTCCCGCGAGAAGGGTTACACCCACACCTACGACATGCTGGGGGAGTCCGCCCTGACCCTGGCCGATGCCGACAAGTATTTCGGTGACTACCAGCGCGCTATCGAGGCGGTGGGCAACGAGCGTATCAGCGACGGCGGCCCGGCCCCCTCCATCTCAATCAAGCTGTCGGCGCTCCATCCGCGCTATGACGTGGCCAACCGCGAGCGGGTGCTCGGCGAAATGTGCGAGCGGCTGGTGGGACTGGTGCGCCTCGCCCGTGACAAGGACGTGGCCATCAGCATCGATGCCGAAGAGATGGATCGCCTCGAGCTCTCCCTCGATCTGTTCGAGCAGCTCTATCGCTCCGAGGCGAACCGCGGCTGGGGCAAGCTCGGCATGGTGGTACAGGCCTACTCCAAGCGCGCCCTGCCGGTGCTCTGCTGGTTGACCGGGCTGGCCCGCGAGCAGGGGGACCTGATCCCGGTGCGGCTGGTGAAGGGCGCCTACTGGGACAGCGAGCTCAAATATGCCCAGCAGGCCGGCCTGCCCGGCTACCCGCTGTTTACCCGCAAGGCGGGCACCGACATCTCCTACCTCGCCTGCGCCCGCTACCTGCTGAGCGAGCCGACCCGCGGCTTCATCTCGCCCCAGTTTGCCACCCACAACGCCAACACCGTGGTCAGCATTCTGGAGATGGCCGGTGATCGCCAGTTCGAATTCCAGCGCTTGCACGGCATGGGGGAGGAGCTGCACAACGCCGTGCTCAGCGAATATCCCGGCCTGCACTGCCGCATCTATGCGCCGGTCGGCGCCCACAAGGATCTGCTGCCCTACCTGGTGCGTCGCCTGCTGGAGAACGGGGCCAACACCTCCTTCGTCCACAAGCTGGTGGATCCCAACACCCCGGTCGATTCCCTGGCCGAGCATCCGCTGCGCACCCTCAAGCGCTACTCCAGCCTGGCCAACGATCGCATTCCGCAGCCGGTGAATCTGTTCAGCGACCGCAAGAACTCCAGCGGCGTCAACATGAATATCGTCTCCATCCAGCGCCCCTTCTTCGCCAAGCTGAAGGAGCTGGAGAGCAAGCAGTGGCTGGCGGGCCCCATCGTCGATGGCGAGACCCTCAAGCGCAACGAGGCCCGTGTGGTGCTGAGCCCGCAGGATGTGAGCCAGCTAGTGGGCAAGATCCACTGGGCCGACGAACAGGCGGTGGAGCAGGCGCTGGCCTCGGCCCATGCCGCCTTCCCGCGCTGGCGCGAGACCCCGGTGAGCGAGCGTGTCGCCGCGCTGGAGAAACTGGCGGATCTGCTGGAAGCGAACCGCGAGCAGTTCATCTCCCTCTGTACCCGCGAGGCGGGCAAGCTGCTGCAGGATGGCATCGACGAGGTGCGCGAGGCGGTGGACTTCTGCCGTTACTACGCGGTGCAGGCCCGTGGCCTGATGGGGCAGGCCACCCTGCTGCCCGGCTACACCGGCGAGATGAACGAGCTATTCCTGCAGGGGCGTGGCGTGTTCGTCTGCATCAGCCCGTGGAACTTCCCGCTGGCGATTTTCCTGGGACAAGTCGCCGCGGCGCTGGCCACCGGCAACACCGTCATCGCCAAGCCGGCCGAGCAGACCGGTCTCATCGCCCACCTGGCGGTGACCCTGGCCCATCAGGCTGGCATTCCGGGCGACGTGCTGCAACTGCTGCCGGGTGACGGCGCCACCGTCGGCGCCAAGCTGACGGCGGATGCCCGCATCGGCGGCGTCTGCTTCACCGGCTCCACCGAGACCGCCAAGCTCATCAACATGACCCTGGCCCAGCGCGAGGGCGCCATCCTGCCGCTCATCGCCGAGACCGGCGGCCAGAACGCCATGATTGTCGACTCCACCGCCCTGCCGGAGCAGGTGGTGCGCGATGTGGTGAGCGCCGCCTTCCAGAGCGCCGGCCAGCGCTGCTCCGCCCTGCGGGTGCTCTACCTGCAGGAAGAGATCGCGCCGCGGGTGCTGGAGATCCTGACCGGTGCCCTGCAGGAGCTCAAAGTGGGCAACCCGGCCGAGCACAACACCGACGTCGGCCCGGTCATCGACGCCGAGGCCAAGGCCGGGCTGGATGCACACCTGGTGCACATGATCCCGCGTGCCCGCCTGATCGCCCAGGCGCCGATGTCGGCCGTGACCCTGGGTGGCCACTTCGTGCAACCGACCGCGCTGGAGATCGGCTCCATCCGCGAGCTGACCCGCGAGCAGTTCGGCCCCATCCTGCACGTGGTGCGCTATGCTGCCCGGGATCTGGACAAGGTGATCAGCGACATCAACGGTACCGGTTACGGTCTGACGCTGGGGATCCACAGCCGCAACGAATCCCATGCCGAGGAGCTGGCGAGCCGCATCAACGTGGGCAACGTCTACATCAACCGCAACCAGATCGGCGCCATGGTCGGGGTGCAGCCGTTCGGCGGGCAGGGCCTTTCCGGCACCGGTCCCAAGGCGGGCGGCCCCCATTACCTGAGCCGTTTCATTACCGAGAAAACCCGCACCATCAACACCACGGCGGTGGGCGGCAACGCCTCTTTGCTGGCGATGGGCGACGCCTGATCGACCGTGACCGACATCAGGCCGCCTGCGGGCGGCCTTTTTCATGGGCGTTCTCATGAGCGTTGAAAAGCCGCCATCTTGGGGTCGCCACCCGGCTTGCCGCGTCTTAATATGGTGGCCGGTTGTCGCTTTCATCCGTCACCGCCGCCCGGCCCCGGGCGCGCATCCCGACCGACGTCACAACAAAGAGTGCTGCATCTATGCCATTAACCGAACAGGCCCGCTGGTTCGTGCTGGGGGGCGATCACCTCGTCCTGCTGGATGAGCAGGGACGCATTCCACAAGGCCCCCGTGCCTGTCTGCCCAGCCACTTGCAGCATGCCGCCTTTGAGCGCTTTGACGAGTGGGACGGGCTGCCCTGCCTGCTGCTGGATCTGGGGGAGGCGGCTGACACCGAGGCCCTGACCCCCCTGCGCCAGCTGATGGTGGCCGGTGATGAAACGGGCTTTCAGCTGGCCGGCCGCGCCTGGCAGCTCGCCACCTTTCGCCGCACCCACCGTTTCTGCGGCGAGTGCGGTGCCCCCATGAGCCCGAAGGCGGGGGAGTGGGCGCAAGGGTGCCGCCATGGCCACGTCGCCTATCCGCGTATCTCCCCCTGCATCATAGTGGCGGTGCGCAAGGGGCCCGCCATCTTGCTGGCGGCCCACCGCCGTCACTATCAGGCCGAGGATCCCATGTATACCGTGCTGGCCGGCTTCGTAGAGGCGGGGGAGAACCTGGAGCAGTGCGTGGCGCGGGAGGTGTTCGAGGAGAGCGGCATCCGGGTGACCAACGTGCGTTACGTGGCGAGCCAGCCCTGGCCGTTTCCCCATAGCCTGATGATGGGCTTTACCGCCGACTACGAGAGCGGCGAGATCAAGGTGCAGGATGACGAACTGGTGGCCGCCGATTTCTTCGAGGCCGATACGCTGCCACGGCTGCCGCCCCACGGCACCATAGCGCGGCGGCTCATCGCGCTCTGCCTCGACGACCAAGCCTGAGGGAGGCAAAGAGGGGCGCTTGTTTGCGCCCCTTCACATCTTTGCACTCCAACGGCGGCGGCAGGCGTTTGAGCCGCCCCCCGCCGCGCACAAAGTGGTATCATATCCGCCATTTTATGCTGGATATGACTCAGGAACTGGGATGAAAGAGCTGAAGAACGATCGTTACCTGCGTGCCCTGCTGCGCCAGGAAGTGGACATGACCCCGGTATGGATGATGCGCCAGGCTGGCCGCTATCTGCCGGAATACAAGGCCACGCGCGCCCAGGCGGGGGATTTCATGTCCCTGTGCCGCAACGCCGAGCTGGCTTGTGAAGTCACCCTGCAGCCGCTGCGCCGCTATCCACTCGATGCCGCCATCCTCTTCTCCGACATCCTCACCGTGCCCGATGCTATGGGGCTGGGTCTCTACTTCGAGCAGGGGGAAGGCCCGCGCTTCGAGCGTCCGATCACCTCCATGGCCGATGTGCAGGCGCTGCCGGTGCCGGATCCGGAGGATGAACTCGGCTACGTGATGAATGCGGTGCGCACCATCCGCCGTGAGCTCAAGGGCGAAGTGCCGCTCATCGGCTTCTCCGGCAGCCCCTGGACCCTGGCCACCTACATGGTGGAGGGGGGCAGCTCCAAGGCGTTCACCAAGATCAAGCAGATGATGTATGCAGAGCCGCAGACCCTGCACCTGCTGCTCGACAAGCTGGCCGACAGCGTGATTAGCTATCTCAACGCCCAGATCAAGGCGGGTGCCCAGGCGGTCATGGTGTTCGATACCTGGGGCGGCGTGCTCACCCCGCGCGATTACCGCGACTTCTCCCTGCAATACATGCACAAGATTGTCGATGGCCTCATTCGCGAGCACGACGGTCGCCGTGTGCCGGTCACCCTGTTCACCAAGAACGGCGGCCAGTGGCTGGAGCAGATCGCCGCTACCGGTTGCGATGCGCTGGGTCTGGACTGGACCACCGACATCGCCGACGCCAAGCGCCGGGTCGGCGACAAGGTGGCGCTGCAGGGCAACATGGACCCCTCCATGCTCTACGCCAGCCCGGCCCGCATCCGTGAAGAGGTCGCCTCCATCCTGGCCGGCTTCGGTCACGGCAACGGCCATGTCTTCAACCTGGGTCACGGCATCCATCAGGATGTGAACCCGGAGCATGCCGGCGTGTTCGTCAACGCGGTACACGAGCTGTCCGCCCAGTACCACGGCCGCTGAGCGCCGCCGACAACACAGTGAACAACGGGGCCTGCGGGCCCCGTTTTGCTGCCTGCGGCGGGGGCTGCATCCTGACCGCCGCTCGGGTTACACTTCAACCCGGTAGCGGGCGGTCGACGGCAGGTGGGCACGGCAAGGTGCCCCCGGGCCTGACGCCCCAAGGTGATGGCTGGAGGCAGGATGAGCAACAGGTTGTTGGATTGGGGTATCGACCTTGGCGGTACCAAGTGCGAATGCGTGGTACTGGACGGGGACGAGGTGCTGCTGCGCCATCGTATTCCCACCGAGCGTGCCGGCGGTTATGACCACATGATCGGCCAGATCGCCAAACTGGTGGCAGAGTGCGCCGACAAGATCGGTCAGCGGCCGACCCTCATCGGCATGGGGACGCCGGGGGCGCGGGATCCGCAAACCGGCCTGATGAAGAACTGCAACACCACCGAGCTCAACGGCAAGCCGTTCAAGGAAGATCTGGAGCGCCGGCTCGGCGTGCCGGTGCTTATCGCCAACGACGCCAACTGCTTCGCGCTGGCGGAAACCCATCTGGGGGCGGTGCGCCAGCACCACCCTGATGCCAAGGTAGTGTTCGGCATCATCATGGGTACCGGAGTGGGCTCCGGCATCGTCATCAACGGCCGCATCCTCAACGGTCACCACGGCATCGCCGGCGAGTGGGGCCACAACGTGCTCTCACCCGACGGCCCCGAGTGCTACTGCGGCAAGCGCGGCTGCGTCGAGACCTTCATCAGCGGCCCGGCGCTGGAGGCCTGGTACGAGGCCAAGGCCAAGCGTCACCTCTCGCTGGCCAAGATAGCGGCGGCGACGGCTCACGACCACGTGGCCAAGCTCACCATCGACCGGCTGCATCTGCTGTTTGGCCAGGCGCTGGCCAACGTGGTGAACATTCTCGATCCGGATGTGATCGTCATCGGCGGCGGGGTCGGCAACGTGCAGAGCCTGTACAGTGTGGGACGGGAGACTATTTTGCCCTTCCTCTTTAATCCCCGCTTCGCCACCCCCATTATTGCTCCAGCCCTGGGGGACAGCGCCGGGGTATTCGGGGCGGCACTGCTGGCCCGCGGTGAATTTCAGGATGCCCTGCTGTCGTGAGTCAGCCATCCGCTTGTCCCTTTGTCCCAGCTAAGGACCCAGAGTTTTCATGATCAAGATTGCCATCAACGGGTACGGGCGGATCGGCCGCAACGTGCTGCGGGCCCTCTACGAGAGCGGCCGCGACAAGAACATCAAGATAGTGGCCATCAACGAGCTGGCTGCCCCCGAGGCCATGGTGCACCTGACCCGCTTCGACACCAGCCACGGTCGGTTCCACCATCCGGTGCAGCTGGCCGGCAACAGCATGCTGGTGGGGGAGGATCTCATCTCCCTGTTCGCCGAGCGGGATCCGTCGCGGTTGCCGTGGCGGGCGCTGGGGGTGGACGTGGTGCTGGACTGCACCGGGGTGTTCGGCTCGCGGGCCGATGCCGAGCTGCATCTGGCGGCGGGGGCGGGCAAGGTGTTGTTCTCCCATCCGGCCGAGGCGGACGTGGACGCCACCATCGTCTACGGGGTCAACCATCAGGTGCTGACGGGGCGCGAGCGGATCGTCTCCAACGCCTCCTGCACCACCAACTGCGTGGTCCCCGTCATCGAAACATTGCATCGAGAATTCGAGATAAATTGTGGTACTATTACGACAATTCATTCGGCCATGCATGATCAGCAAGTCATCGATGCCTACCACAGCGACTTGCGTCGAACCCGCGCTGCCAGCCAGTCCATCATCCCGGTGGATACCAAGCTGGCCAAGGGGTTGGAGCGGATCCTCCCCCACTTCGCCGGCAAGTTCGAGGCGATCGCGGTACGGGTACCGACCATCAATGTAACGGCAATGGATCTCAGTATTACTGTTCGTAAAAAAGTGACGGTTACTGACGTAAATCAAGCCCTGCAACGGGCATCCAGAGGTACATTAAGCGGTATTCTGGATTACACGGAAGAGCCACTGGTCTCCGTAGACTTTAATCATGATGCTCACTCCTGCATCATTGATGGTACCCAGACCCGGGTCAGCGATGCCAACCTCGTCAAGATGTTGATGTGGTGTGATAACGAATGGGGCTTCGCCAACCGCATGCTGGATACCACCCGGGCCATGATGGCCGCAGGCTGAGAGCTTGCACCGGGCGCAAGGTTACTGTTTTTAACATTACCTGAAAATATAGAGGACTGAATATGTCTGTTATCAAGATGACTGACCTGGATCTGGCGGGCAAACGCGTTCTGATCCGTGCTGACCTGAACGTGCCGGTAAAAGACGGCAAGGTCACCTCCGATGCACGTATCGTGGCGACTCTGCCGACCATCAAGCTGGCTCTGAAAAAGGGCGCCAAGCTGATGATCACCTCCCATCTGGGTCGTCCGACCGAAGGCGAGTACAACGAAGAATTCTCCCTGGCTCCGGTTGTCAACTATCTGAAAGACGCTCTGTCCTGCTCGGTTCGCCTGGCCAAGGATTACCTGGATGGCGTAGAAGTCGCCGAAGGTGAGCTGGTTGTGCTGGAAAACTGCCGCTTCAACAAGGGCGAGAAGAAGAACACCGAAGAGCTGGCCAAAAAATACGCCGCCCTGTGTGACGTCTTTGTAATGGATGCGTTCGGTACTGCTCACCGCGCCGAAGGCTCCACCTACGGTGTGGCCCAGTTCGCACCGGTCGCCTGTGCCGGCCCGCTGCTGGCGGGTGAACTGGAAGCCCTGGGCAAAGCCATGCTGAAGCCTGAGCGCCCGATGGTTGCCATCGTTGGCGGCTCCAAGGTCTCCACCAAGCTGACCGTACTGGAATCCCTCTCCAAGATCGCTGACCAGCTGGTGGTCGGTGGTGGCATCGCCAACACCTTCATCGCTGCTGCCGGTCACAACGTCGGCAAGTCCCTGTGCGAGCACGACCTGATCGACACCGCCAAGAAACTGGCTGCCGAAACCAATATCCCGGTGACCACCGACGTGGTTGTCGGTGCCGAGTTCTCCGAGTCCACCCCGGCCACCATCAAGTCCGTCGCTGACGTGACCGACGGCGACATGATCTTCGACATCGGCCCTGACTCTGCCAAGGCCCTGGCCGACATCATCATGAACGCCAAGACCATCCTGTGGAACGGCCCGGTCGGCGTATTCGAGTTCGACCAATTCGCTGAAGGCACCAAGGTGATCGCCGAAGCCATCGCTGCTTCTCCGGCCTTCTCCATCGCTGGTGGTGGTGACACCCTGGCTGCCATCGACAAGTTCGGCATCGCCGACAAGGTCTCCTACATCTCCACCGGCGGCGGCGCCTTCCTGGAGTTCGTGGAAGGCAAGGTACTGCCGGCTGTTGCGATTCTGGAACAGCGCGCCAAAGCCTAATTGACCCGAGACGGGGGGCAAAAGCCTCCCGTTTCGTTTATCATGTGCCCGCTGTGCCGGTTCATGATGAACCCCCCATTTTTTATTAACGGCATACGAGAACAGGACGATTAAACATGTCTAAGAAAATTTTCGACTTCGTAAAACCCGGCGTGATCACTGGTGATGACGTTCAGAAAGTGTTCGCCATCGCGAAAGAGAACGGCTTCGCTCTGCCGGCCGTCAACTGCGTCGGTACCGACTCCGTCAACGCCGTACTGGAAGCTGCCGCCAAGGTGAAAGCACCGGTTATCGTTCAGTTCTCCAACGGTGGTGCCGTGTTCACCGCCGGTAAGGGTCTGAAACTGGAAGGCCAGCAAGCTGCCATCATCGGTGCCATCTCCGGTGCCAAGCACGTTCACGCCGTTGCCGAAGCCTACGGTGTACCGGTCATCCTGCATACCGACCACGCCGCCAAGAAGCTGCTGCCGTGGATCGACGGTCTGCTGGACGCGGGCGAGAAGCACTTTGCCGAAACCGGCAAGCCGCTGTTCTCCTCCCACATGCTGGATCTGTCCGAAGAGTCTCTGGAAGAGAACATCGACATCTGCTGCGAGTACCTGACCCGCATGGCCAAGATGAACATGACTCTGGAGCTGGAACTGGGTTGCACCGGTGGCGAAGAAGACGGCGTCGACAACAGCCACATGGACCAGTCCGCCCTGTACACCCAGCCGGAAGACGTGGCCTACGCCTACGAGCGTCTGTCCAAGATCAGCCCGCGCTTCACCATCGCTGCCTCCTTCGGCAACGTACACGGTGTTTACAAGCCGGGTAACGTCAAGCTGACCCCGTCCATCCTGGATGCTTCCCAGAAGTACGTTTCCGAGAAGTTCGGTCTGCCGGCCAAGTCCCTGGACTTCGTATTCCACGGTGGTTCAGGTTCCACTCTGGAAGAGATCCGCGAGTCCATCTCCTACGGCGTGGTGAAGATGAACATTGACACCGACACCCAGTGGGCGACCTGGGAAGGCATTCTGGGCTTCTACAAGAAGAACGAAGCCTACCTGCAAGGTCAGCTGGGCAACCCGGAAGGCGCTGACAAGCCGAACAAGAAGTTCTACGATCCGCGTGTATGGCTGCGTGCTGGCCAGACTACCATGATCGCTCGTCTGGAGAAGGCGTTCTCCGACCTGAACGCCATCGACGTACTGTAATTCGTTACGGTAGTTTGATTGCATGAAAAGGCGCCCTGCGGGGCGCCTTTTGCATTGCAGCATGGCGGGGTCGCCAGCGGACGTGAACAAGGTGCCTTTCGAGGCACCTTTTGCATTTCTGTGATCCCTGCGGGCTGGATTGGCGGCGGGTGGCTGAGTATTATCGATGACAGGCCGTTTATTTTAGTAAACGCAACGCTATCAAGGCAGGATGCTGAGCATGCAGGCAGGAAAGCACTACCCCCATCAGGAGCACGTGGCCTCCTATTACGCGGCCACCCGCAACGACAATCAGCAGTGGCCTGAGCTCAGTGGCGAACTGAATGCCGAGGTCTGCATCATCGGCGGCGGTTTCAGCGGTCTCAACACCGCCATCAATCTGGCCGAAGCCGGTTACAAGGTGGTGTTGCTGGAGGCCAACCGCATCGGCTGGGGCGCCTCCGGGCGCAACGGCGGTCAGCTCATTCGCGGTATCGGTCACGACACCAGCCAGTTCGCCCGCTGGATTGGTGCAGAGGGCGTGCGCGAGCTGGATCTGATGGGGCTGGAGGCGGTCGAGCTGGTGCGCGAGCGGATCGAGCGCTTCAACATCGATTGCGACCTGCGCTGGGGCTACTGCGATCTCGCCACCCGTCAGCGCCATCTGGCCGGGTTTGCAGAGGAGGCGGCGCATCTGGCGAGTCTCGGCTACCGGCATGAGGTGAAGCTGGTGGCACGGGAGGATATTCACAGTGTGGTGGGGTCGGATCGCTACATCGGCGGCATGATCGACATGGGCTCCGGCCACCTGCACCCCCTCAACCTGGCGTTGGGTGAGGCGCGCGCGGCGGCCAGCCTGGGAGTGGCTCTGTTTGAGCAGTCCAGAGTGGTGCACATCGACTATGGCGATCGGCTGCAGGTCACCACGGCCCACGGCCGGGTCAGCGCCGACTACCTGGTGATCGGCTGCAACGCTTATCTCAACGACCTCAACCCCGAGCTGGGGGGCAAGGTGCTGCCGGCGGGCTCCTACATCCTCGCCACCGAGGTGCTGGAGAAGCGGCTGCGCCAGCGCCTGCTGCCGCAGAACATGGCGGTGTGCGATCAGAACGTGGCGCTCGACTACTACCGCCTCTCCGCCGACGGCCGGCTGCTGTTTGGCGGCGCCTGCAACTACTCAGGAAGGGATCCTCGCGACATCAAGGCCTTCATGCTGCCCAAGCTGCTGCGGGTGTTTCCCGAGCTGGCGGATATCGCCATCGAATTTCAGTGGGGAGGCATGATAGGCATCGGGGCCAACCGGCTGCCCCAGATCGGCCGTCTGCCGGAGCAGCCCAACGTCTTCTACGCCCAGGCCTATTCCGGCCACGGGCTCAATGCCACGCACATGGCGGGCAAGCTGGTGGCGGAGGCGATCAAGGGGGAGAGCCGGGGTTTCGATCTGTTCGGCAGCGTGCCCCACATGACCTTCCCCGGCGGCCCGGCGCTGCGCTCGCCCCTGCTGGCGCTTGGCATGCTCTGGTACCGCTTCAAGGATTTGTTCTAATAAGGGGAGCAGGGTCGGTACGCCAGCTGGCTTGATCCTGCAGCTTCTTGCAGTAATAGAGAGGGCAGTCAAACAATCAGCGTCCGCCCATCCCGCGTGTTGAATGGGCTGCACGTCGGATAGCAAGAGGATAGGGTGGATACCCAGGCCTGAGTCAGCCTGGGTATTCTGGTCGGTTGCGTGTCAGTGTGCGGGCTCGGCCAGACGCCAGCCCTGCTCGGTTTTCATCATCCACACTTCGGCCTGCTGCGGCAGCACCTGGCCCGCCTCGAACTCGCCGTATTTGCGTTCCAGCTCCATCAGCCCCATCTCCTGCTGGAAGGGGCCGACCCTGTCATAGACCAGATCCTCGTCGTGCAGCACCTGCAGCTGTTCGATCCCCTGCTTGAAGTGGAGCTGGTAGCTCACCTTGACCAGATAGACCCCCTCCATGCGCTCTTCCTTATCGAGGATGGCGAAGTCACTGATCTCGAACAGATTGGCGTCGGTGTCTGCCTGCAACTTGGCGGTGACCTGGGTCCGGATTGCCTCTTCACCTGGACCTGCGTAACAGCCATATAGCCAGAGGGCCAGCAGGGGGATGAACCACTTTTTCATCAAAACTCCGGACGAACGAGACGGGAAAGCGCAAATATTGCCACGCTGTCGATCATATACAAGGGATTGCCGGAAAAATGGCGGTCAAACCGGGGGCCCGCACGGTTGCACGGGCCACCCGGCCTCAGCGCAGCTTGTCCAGCTGGCCGAGAAACTCGGCGGGCCCCATAAAGCCGGTGACCCGCTGGCCACTCACCTCGTTGCCAGCGCGGTCGAAGAAGATCAGGGTCGGCAGCCCCAGCACGTTGAGGCCGTTGAGCAGTTCCACATCGGCATCGTCGTTGGCGGTGACGTCCGCCTGCAGCAGCACCATCTGGCCGAACCGCTCGCGCACGGCGGGGTCGCTGAAGGTCTTGTGTTCGAACTCCTTGCAGGCCACACACCAGTCGGCATAGAGATCGAGCAGCACCGGCTTGCCACGGGCGGCGGCCAGCTGGGTCTTGAGATCGTCCAGCGTCTTGATGCGAATGAAGGCCGGTGCCTCGGCCTGAGCGGCTGCGCTGACACCCTGGGGTGGCAGCAGCAGATCCTTGCCCACCACCACGGCGCTGATCATGGCCAACAGCAGCACGAAGCCGCGCAGGCTGCGCCCCACCGAATGGCCCTGATGTTGGTTGTGATGATAGAGGTAGCCGCACAGCAGCAGCCCCCAGCCGAGCCAGGCCAGGGTGGTGACCTGATCGCTCCAGAGCCTCGAGAGCAGCAGGATGGGCACCGCCAGCAGTGCAAACCCGAACAACTGCTTGATCACGTCCATCCAGGCGCCCGCCTTGGGCAGCAGCTTGCCGCCCGAGGTACCGAGCAGCAGCAGCGGCAGCCCCATGCCGAGCGACAGGGCATAGAGAGCCGCACCGCCGAGCCAGAGATCGCCGCTCTGGGCCACGTAGATGAGGGCGCCGGAGAGCGGGGCCGTGGTGCAGGGAGAGCAGACCAGGCCGGAGATCATCCCCATGATGCCGACTCCGAGCACGGAGCCGCCCTGCTGGCGGTTGGAGAGGCCTGACAGCCGGGTCTGCAGGTTGCTCGGCAGCTGCAGGGTGTAGAGCCCGAACATGGAGAGGGCCAGCAGCACGAACATCACCGAGAGGCCGATCAGCACGTAGGGATGCTGGAGGGCTGCCTGGAATTTCAAGCCTGCCGACGCCACCACCAACCCGAGCAGGGTGTAGGTGACCGCCATCCCCTGCACGTAGACGAAGGAGAGCAGGAAGGCGCGACGGGTGGAGAGATGATGGCCGGCCCCGGCGATGATCCCGGTCAGGATGGGATACATGGGGAAGACGCAGGGGGTGAAGGCGAGGCCGAGCCCGAGTGCGAAGAAGGCGGCGACGCTGAGCCAGAAGCCCTGGCTGCCGAGGGCCGCCGCCAGCTGATCCTGCTGGCTGCTGGCCGGTGTGGGCTGGTCAGGCTGCTCGCTCTGCTGGGCGGTGAGCGGCTGGATGCTGATCAGCTTGTCGGTGGGGGGATAGCAGAGGCCGTCGGTACAGCCCTGATAGCTGATCTTGAGGCTGGCCTGCTGGCCGGCCTCGGTCAGGGTGACGGGGATCTGCACCTCCCGGTAATAGACCTGGGTCTTGCCGAAGAAGTCATCTTCATGCTCGGTGCCGGCGGGCAGCACCGGCTCCTCGAAGGCGAGGTTTTCCCCCTTGAAGCGGAAGCTGTGGCGATAGAGGTAGTAGTCGTCGGCGATGCGTAGGCGCAGCAGCAGCCGATTGCCCTGCTGTTCGCTCTCGAGGATGAACGCCTCGTCCACTTTCAGAAATTTGGGCTGGGCGCTGGCCTCGATGCCGAGGGCGCTCAGCAGATCCGTGCTGCTGGCGCGGGCCGGCAGTGAGCCCAGGCCGGCCAGCAGGGCACAGAGCAACAACAGGGGAAAGAGCAGGCGAGACGGAGTCATGAGGTTTCCTGTTTTATCCAATCGAGATAGGGCTGGTGGCCCTGGCTTGTGGGCAGCGCCAGGATCTCCGGCACCTCATAGGGGTGATGAGCAAGAATGCACTGGCGCAGCGGCTCGAACAGGGCGGCGTGCGACTTGATGATGAGCTGGATCTCCGTGGCCCGTTCGATCTGGCCCTGCCAGCGATAGACGGAGGTGAGGCCGGGCAGCTGGTTGATGCAGGCCGCCAGCCGCTGGTTCAGCAGTTGTGCGCAGATGAGGTCGGCACTGGCCTCATCCGGGCAGGTGCAAAGCACCAGAATGGTGTCGGTCATGGTGAAATATCTCGTCCGATCGGGGCGGCTCGGCGCCCGTAAACCAGTGGCTACTATACCTAGCGACGGGTCAAATAGCATCTGGCGCACTTTGCGGCTGCGACATGAAAATAAGTGGGGGGCATGAGATAGACGCTGTCAGAGCGACAAGGCAGAATGAGCGGGCTTGTTCCCATTCGACGTAAGGAAATGTATGACCCAACAGAATGAGCAGCAGAGAAACCGCATGTTGAGCCTGTTGCGCGAAGGTGAGCGCCGTATGTTGGTGCAACTGGCCGGTCTGCTGCGTACCAGTGCCGATGAAATCAATGCCGAGCTGGAAAAAGAGGAGCTGCTGGATACCCTCGAGCAACCGGTCACGGTGGAGTATCTCAACGGCGTGGTGCAGCACCATCTGTTCGAGCGCCTGCACAAGGGCGACATGGTCGCGGCCCAGCGACTGCTGACCCAGTACCAGAGTGACCTTGAGGCCATGCTGATGCAGGAGTCGGCCGAGGCAGAGGCCCCGACCGAAGAGCTGAAGGCACAAGCCTGAACGCCGCGGCAGGCCCGCCGGGCTTGTCCTCCCCCAGCACCATCATGCCACTTGCATGATGGTGCCTCGTTTTTCCTGCCGTTTTTTGCCGTGCTTCAACCCAGTGCGTTCTGCTGCAACTGACCCGGGATTGGGTACACCTTGTCGTAGCTCCAGTTGTAGATGAAGGCGTAGACCAGGTAGAACAGCACGAAGCCCAGATCCAGTACCAGCGCCTCCATCATGCTGATGTCGAGCCACCAGGACATCACAGGCAGGGCGACGAACAGCAGGCCCCCCTCGAAACCGAAAGTATGTGCTACCCGCTGCCACAGGCTCTTGTGGGTATGCCCCTGATACTTGAGCAGCAGCTTGTCGACCCCGATGTTGTAGACATAGTTCCAGACGGTGGCGAGCACCGAGAAGAACAGGGCCAGGGGCCCCATGTGGTTGAGTCCGACGCCGGTCACCCAGCTGGCCAGAGGGGCGGCGATGAGCAGGCCAATCAATTCGAAGCCAATGGCGTGGCGCAGGCGGTCACGTGTGTTGCGCATAGTCAGTCTCTCTATCTATCTGAGTGTCGATGGCGTTCAATTTATCGCTATTTTCTGATAGGTTCACGTTGGTATGTATCGCTAAAATAGATACAGCTATCATCCGACCTGACCGGAGCACTGCATGAACCCTTCACTGGAACAACTCAAGACGCTGCTGGTCGCCGCACAGGCGGGCTCCTTCTCGGCGGCGGCGCGTCAGCTGGGCAAGGCGCAGTCGGTGGTGAGCACCGCCATCGCCAATCTGGAGATAGATCTGGGGCTCGAGCTGTTCGACCGCAGCGGCCGCTACCCGGTGCTGACCGAGGCGGGCACCCGCATCAGCCAGGAGGCCAGCATACTGCTGGCTCAGAGCGAGCGACTGCAGGCAATCGCCGGCGAGCTGGCCACCGGTGTCGAATCGCGTCTGACCCTGGCCATTGACGATGATTCCCACCTGCCCTGGCTCGGCTCCCTGCTGGAGGAATTTGCCACCCGCTACCCGACGGTGGAGCTGGAGCTGTTGTTTCCCTTGATGGAGGATGTGACCGAGTTGCTCAAGAGCGGCCGTGCCCAGCTCGGCATCAGTTACCAGCAGGTCGCTCTCCAGCGGGGGATCGTCACCCGTACTCTGGGGAAAGTGGTCATGCCGCTGGTGGTCTCCCCCGAACATCCGCTTGCTCACAGAGGGCTGGTACAGGAAGTCGATTTGCAGGGCGCGCGCCAGCTGGTTGCCACCGGGCGACGGGAGGGGCCCGAGCGCCAGCGTTTTCGCATTGCCTCTCAGGTGTGGTGGGTCGAGGGGGATCTGGGGGTACTGGAACTGGTCAAGCGCGGGTTGGGATGGGGCGTGGTGCCCGATTTTCTGTTGCACCGGCCGCTGGCCCGGGGCGAGGTAGTGGTGCTCAAGCCGGACTTCATTACCCAGCCGGAGCTGGCACTGGAGCTGCAGTGGCATCGCGCCCGCCCGCTCGGGCAGGCGGGGCGCTGGTTGAAGGAGGCCCTGCTGGCGCGGGCGCGCTAGCAGGGCTCTTCGCTTACTCGGTCAGCTGATAGGGGAGGGGCTGCAGGCTCAGGCTTGAGCCCTCCTCCTGCTTGAGCCGGAAACGGGCGTCGGCCTCGGTGTCCTTGGGCAGCACGGCGGTGAGCCACAGCTCGCCATCCTGCTGCCAGGCGTTGAGCACCATGCCGCTACGGCGCCAGTTGTCACCGAGCTGGATCTCCAGGGTGTCACCGCTGGCAACCGGCGTTGCGGCAGTGCCGCTCAGCACGAACAGGGCGCGGTTGTTGGCACCACGATACTTGGCGCGGGCCACCGTCTCCTGCCCCATGTAGCAGCCCTTGGTGAAGCTGATGCCATCGAGCGCCTGCAAGTTGAGCATCTGGGGAATGTACTCACCCTGATGAACTGCCTCGAGATGGGGGATGCCGGCCTTGATCTCCAGTCCCCACCAGAGCGACTCGGGGCCGCTGGGCAGAGTCAGCGCCAGCGGCTGTTCGCTGACCAGCAGCCAGCGATCGGCCTCGACCCGCACCGCCATGCCACCCTCGATGAGACCGCTCTGCTGCAGGCCGTATTGCCCTGCGATCCAGCCATCGGTCCCCTGACCGGCCACGCCGACCGCCTGACCATGATTTTCGCTGATCTCGACCTTGGCAAAGATCGCGAACTTCTTGAGCTCGGGCAGCTGGCGTGCCAGCACTGACGGCTTGGTCAGCAACAGCAGGCGATCGCTCAGGCAGAGCAGGCGAAAATCGCTCCACAGCTTGCCCTTGGGATCACAGTGGCCGCCCAAGGTGTGCTGGCCCGGCTGCAGGGCGTTGACGTCACAGGTGACCTGGCCCTGCAGGTATTTGGCGCGATCCTGGCCGCTCAGGCTGGTGATGGCCAGATCGGTCAGAGGGAACAGGGTTGGCTCGGCGGGAAGGGTTGGCAGGCTCACGATGGCATTCCAGAGACAGAAAGTATGTGACCTGCATGGTAAAGACGTAAGGAATGTTTGTCAGCCGGAAAATCCAGCTGTTACCATCGCCGGGTCTTTGTAAGGAGAGTTCCATGTTGAGCCCAATTGAAAAATCCCGCCTGAAGTGGGCCTGCCGCCGTGGCATGCTCGAGCTGGATGTGATCTTTATGCCTTTCTTCGAACACGAGTTCGACGGTCTGAGCGAGGCGGAGCAGCAAACCTTCATCCGCCTGCTGGAGTGCGAGGATCCGGAGCTGTTCCGCTGGAGCATGGGCCACGGCGTGCCGGAAGACCCCGCATTTGCCGCCATGATCCCGCTGATCCTGGAGCGCAATCAGGCCCGCCACGATCGCCAGCGCTGATCTGCCCGTACGGGTGTCGATGCCCGTCACCGTCTCCAGGCAGCAGCGCCTGCTGCTGTTGTCGCTGTTTCTGCTGATCCTGTGGCCGCTGGCCGCCCTGATCCACGGCTGGCAGTGGGCCCTGTTGCTGCCCTGCTGGGGGCTGGGGCTATGGCGCGCCTGGCTAGGTGCAAGCCGGATGAGCGGTGTGCTGGAGTGGGATGGGCTGTGGCTCACCTGGCAGGGCCATCGTTATCAGCTGGGGACAGGCAGCCGCATTTGGCCCGGGGTACTCTGGCTGCAACTGGTCGCGACGGAGCGTCCCGCCATCCGGCTCTGGCTGTTCAGCGATGCGCTGACGCCAGCCCACTACCGCACGTTGGCTCGCGCCATCCACTTTTCTCAGCCGACCCGCTAGTCTCTCTTCCCCATAAAACAGATGACCCCGCCGGAGCGAGGTCATCTGGGGGGGAGGATCGATTAATCCCTATCCATCGTCAGCAATGCTGGTTCATGACGGACAGGATCAATCCTTGTCCGGCGTCAGCACGGTCGGCTTGGGGTCCGGCTGCATGTCCGGGTAGTCCGGGTTGCAGCGGTGCAGGCCGCGGGACCCTCTGGCTCATTGCGAAGCGAAAGGATTAGTCCCGCTCCGGCGTCAGCACGGTTGGCTTGGAGTCCGGCTGCATGTCCGGGTAGTCCAGGTTGTAGTGCAGGCCTCGGGACTCCTTGCGCTGCAGGGCGCAGTTGACGATGAGTTCGGCGACCTGCAGCAGGTTGCGCAGCTCCAGCAAGTTGTTGGAGACCCGGAAGTGGGCGTAGTACTCCTGCACCTCCTGCTTGAGCAGGTCGATGCGGCGCTTGGCCCGGGCCAGGCGTTTGTTGGTACGCACTATCCCCACATAGTCCCACATCATCAGCCGCAGCTCGTGCCAGTTGTGCTGGATCACCACCAGTTCGTCCGAATCTTCCACCTTGCTTTCGTCCCACACCGGCAGACGGGGCGGCTCCACGCTCATCGGTAGCTTGGCCAGGATGTCGGCCCCCGCCTGATGGGCATAGACCACGCATTCGAGCAGGGAGTTGGAGGCCATCCGGTTGGCGCCGTGCAGCCCGGTGTAGGTCACCTCGCCGATGGCGTAGAGGCCGGGGATGTCGGTCTGGCCGTTGTTGTCGATCATCACGCCGCCACAGGTGTAGTGGGCGGCAGGGACGATGGGCATCGCCTCCTTGGTGATGTCGATGCCGACCGCGAGGCAGCGTTCATGAATGGTCGGGAAGTGCTTGATGATGAAGTCGGCCGGCTTGTGGCTGATGTCCAGATACATGCAGTCGGCGCCGAGCCGCTTCATCTCGTGGTCGATGGCGCGGGCGACGATGTCCCGTGGTGCCAGCTCGGCCCGCTCGTCAAACTCCGGCATGAAGCGGCTGCCGTCGGGACGGCGCAGGTAGGCCCCCTCGCCGCGCAGGGCTTCGGTCAGCAGGAAGTTGGGGTCATCGGGGTGGAACAGGCTGGTGGGGTGGAACTGGTTGAACTCCAGGTTCGCCACCCGGCAGCCGGCGCGCCACGCCATGGCGATGCCGTCACCGGAGCTGACGTCCGGGTTGGAGGTGTACTGGTACACCTTGGAGGCACCGCCGGTGGCCAGCGCCACGAAGCGGGCACGGATCACTTCGACCTGCTCGGCGTTGCGGTTCCAGACATAGGCGCCCAGCACCCGGTTGCCCGGCAGACCCAGCTTGCGGGTGGTGATGAGGTCGACCGCGTTGAAGCGCTCCATCAGCTGGATGTTGGGGTGAGCGCGCACCTGATCGATCAGGGTGAGCTGTACCGCCTTGCCGGTGGCATCCGCCGCGTGGAAGATGCGGCGATGGCTGTGGCCCCCTTCCCGGGTCAGGTGATAGTGGGATTCGCCCTCGGCGTCCTCCTCCTGATCGAAGGGGACCCCCTGTTTGATCAGCCACTGGATGGACTCGCGGGCGTTGCGGGCGGTGAACTCCACCACGGCCGGGTCACACAACCCGGCCCCGGCGTTGAGCGTGTCGCTCACGTGGGATTCGATGCTGTCGGTCTCGTCGAACACGGCAGCGATGCCTCCTTGCGCATAGAAAGTGGCCCCTTCACTGATGGGCCCCTTGCTCAGAACCAGGACTTTGGCCTGGTCTGCCAATCGCAACGCGAGAGACAAACCGGCGGCACCGCTGCCAATGATCAGTACGTCGCAAAGGTATTCAACACTTGCTTTCATAAGTATCATTGGCCTGGATTAAGAACTGGCACCATGGTAGCCCAAGCGAGGGTGGTGATGCAGCCTGCGTCACATTTTTTTCAATGCAAGCGAACTTTCCCTGATTCCTCCTGTCTGAACTTGTGCGCTTAGGAAGGGCCGGAAAAGAAAAACGATAACCTGATGGGGGTTTTACGGCTCTGATGAGCGACCAGAATCTACTGGACGAACAGCTGGTTGAACGGGTCCAGCGTGGCGATAAAAATGCATTCAACCTGTTGGTAAAAAAATACCAGCACAAGGTGGTCAACCTGGTGGCCAGGTATGTCAACAACCCGGGCGATGTACCGGATGTGGCGCAGGAGGCATTCATCAAGGCCTACCGTGCGCTGCCGACATTCCGTGGCGAGAGCGCGTTTTACACCTGGTTGTACCGGATCGCCGTGAACACGGCCAAAAATTATCTGACCTCTCAAGGGCGCAGGCCGCCCAGCAGTGACGTAGAGGCGGAAGAGGCAGAATACTATGGCGGTGGCGAAGCCTTGCAAGAGGTGGCTACCCCGGAAAACCTGACGCTGACCGACGAGATCAAGCGCACCGTGTTTTCTGCCATAGAAGCTTTGCCGGAAGACTTGAGGACAGCTATCACCCTTCGCGAACTGGAAGGGCTGAGCTACGAAGAGATTGCCGAAATCATGGATTGTCCGGTGGGTACGGTGAGATCCCGCATCTTCCGGGCGAGGGAAGCAATCGATAAAAAGCTGCAACCTCTGATCGAGAATTAACTGGGGAAAGACAGGTTAACTTATGGCAACTAAAGAGCAACTCTCGGCCCTGATGGACGGTGACTTGAGCGATGTTGAGGTTCTGAACGAGCTGGGAACGGATCCGGCTCTGCAAGACACCTGGTCTCGTTACCACCTGATTGGTGATGCCATGCGGGGGGACCTGCCGGTCAATCTGCAACTGGATCTGAGCGGCAGCATCATGGCTGCGCTGGAAGATGAACCCACCATCCTGGCGCCCAAACCGGTGGAGAGCAAACCTGCTGCACCGCAGCAGGGGACCGCCAAGGTCGTGCCGTTTCTGCGCCGTGCCGGCCAGCAGGTGGGGCAATACGCCATCGCCGCCTCGGTCGCTGCCGCCGTCATCTTCGGGGTGCAGCAGTATCAGGGGCAGGATGGTCTGCCGACCAATCCGGTACTCAACACTATCCCCGTTGGTGGCAGTGCCTCACCGGTGAGCGTGCACTACCCGCAGGATGGCAACCGGGCCACTGCCCGTCAGCAAGGGCTGAGCGAGCAGCAGATGCAGGAGCAGCGCGAGCGCATCAATGCTTTCCTGCGTGACCACCAGTTGCAACAGCGTCTGCTGCAAGACAAGCAGATTCAGGAATAACGGATTTAGGGATCAGAACGTGCGCCAGTCCAGCCGTATTTTGCTGGCCTCTCTCCTGCTGATCAGTGCCAAGGCCTCGGCCGACGACAAGTCGGCCGAGGCCTTGTTGCAGCAGATGCAGAGTGCCGTCTCGCAACAGAATTTTGAATTGTCCATGGTCAAGGCCCGGCAGGGGCGCCTCGAACCCATCCGCTTCAGCCATGGCGTGATCGATGGCAAGGAGGTGGCTCACCTCAGCTATCTCGATGGCAAGACCATCGAGTATCTGCAGCGCCAGGATGAGTACACCTTCTTCGAAAATACCCACGAACCCTACACTCTCAAGGGAGCCCGCTTCCCCGGTGTGTGGGCGAGCCTAGTCAGGATGCCGCTGCCACGGGTGCTGGAGAGCTATGACCCCGTGCTGGCCGGTCGCAGCCGGGCGGCCGGGTTGGTAGCACAGGTCGTGCGGCTGGTACCCAAAGAGGCCGACAAGTATGGCTTCGTGCTCTGGATCGACGAGCAGAGCCACCTGCTGGTGCGGGTGGACATGGTGGATCGGGAGGGCAATCTGGTGGAACAGGTGCTGGGAGTGGATCTGGACAGGCTGCCAGCCCCGGCGCCCTGGCTGGTGAAGCTGGCTGGCAGCAAGCTGCCCCAGGCTCTGGCACTGGAAGACGCCTACCCGGCGCCGCAGCAGCAGCTGAACTGGCACCTGACCTGGTTGCCGGAGGGGTTCAAGGTGCTCTCGCGGGATCGGCATCAGCTGGTGACCACCAGCCTGCCGGTGGATTACATGATGCTCTCCGACGGGCTGGTGGATCTCTCGGTCTACGTTGCCCGGGTCGACCCCAAGCAGGCGGTGCGCCAGCAGTTGATCCGCCAGGGGGCTACTTCGCTGGTGAGCTATGTCAACGACGTGGGGGTCGAGATCACTGTGGTGGGGGAAGTGCCGGCCGACACTGCGAAACGCATCGCCGAGTCGGTGCAACCGCTGGCCCGCAACGAGACCGTCCAGTAGTCGCCGATGCACTGTTGCTTGCCCAATCCGGGCAGTCATGTTCAGATTGGGTCAATCTCTGTCTAGTTAATGTGGAACCGTCTTGTGAGTGGAATGAGCGAAGAGCTGGCAACCGTAGTGGCCATTGATGGACAACATGCCTGGGTGGAGTGCGAACGGCGCTCCGCCTGCAGCGGTTGTCATCAACAGTCCAACTGCGGCACCGGCACGGTAGCCAAGGCGTTTCCGTTGCAGGCGCAGCGGCTGCGGGTGGCGCTCACCATCGAGGTGAGCGTCGGTCAGCAAGTAAGGCTCGGCATCCCCCAGGCGAGCATTCTGCAGGGGGCCGCGCTGGTCTACGTGCTGCCGCTGTTCTGCCTGCTGGCGGGAGCCCTGCTGGGGCAACTCTGGCTGGCTCCCTTGCTGTCGGCCGGGGAAGGGGTCACCATCCTCAGCTGCCTGCTGGGCGGCCTTATCGGATTTTCACTGGTTCGTTACTTTTCCAACCGGCTCGATCAGGGGGCTTATGGTCCCCGCATGCTGGGTGTGGTCCTGCCCACCCGCCACCTCTCCTGACACTGTCCAGGCCTGTATTTCTGGTGCTTCGTCGACTAAAGATTGGCCGTCGACCGGGTTATCCAGTAAAATCCTGCCTCCATATCCGGCCCTAACCTAATTTTGAGTGATTCTTGCTCGAT
Source organism: Aeromonas sp. FL131 (assembly GCF_049860615.1). Lineage (NCBI taxonomy): Bacteria > Pseudomonadati > Pseudomonadota > Gammaproteobacteria > Aeromonadales > Aeromonadaceae > Aeromonas > Aeromonas sp. FL131. The sequence goes on along the minus strand of NZ_CP187595.1, from coordinate 3,575,951 downwards.
GAAACACATTCGTAACTTTTCGATTATTGCGCACATCGACCACGGTAAATCGACCCTGTCGGACCGTCTGATCCAGACTTGTGGCGGCCTGTCCGACCGCGAGATGCAGGCTCAGGTGCTTGACTCCATGGACCTGGAGCGCGAGCGCGGCATTACCATCAAAGCACAGAGTGTGACCCTGAACTACCAGGCACAAGACGGTAACACCTACCAGCTGAACTTTATCGACACCCCTGGCCACGTGGATTTCTCCTACGAGGTCTCCCGCTCGTTGGCGGCCTGTGAAGGGGCGCTGCTGGTGGTGGATGCCGGCCAGGGGGTTGAGGCACAGACTCTGGCCAACTGCTATACCGCCATGGAAATGGATCTGGAAGTGGTGCCAGTGCTGAACAAGATCGACCTGCCGGCCGCCGAGCCGGAGCGGGTTGCCGAAGAGATCGAAGACATCGTCGGCATCGACGCGGTCGATGCGGTGCGCTGCTCCGCCAAGACCGGCCTGGGTGTTGACCTGGTGCTGGAAGAGATCGTGGCCCGGATCCCGGCGCCGGAAGGTGATCCGGATGCGCCGCTGCAGGCGCTGATCATCGACTCCTGGTTCGACTCCTATCTGGGCGTCGTGTCGCTGGTGCGGATCAAGAACGGCTCGCTGAAGAAGAATGACAAGATCAAGGTGATGAGCACCGGTCAGGTGTGGGGTGTCGATCGTATCGGTATCTTCACGCCCAAGCAGGTGGACACCATGGGGCTGGGTTGTGGCGAGGTAGGTTGGGTTGTCTGCGGTATCAAGGACATCCACGGCGCGCCGGTGGGTGATACCCTGACCCAGGCCAAGAACGGTGCCGAGAAGGCGCTGGCTGGCTTCAAGAAGGTGAAGCCGCAGGTGTATGCGGGCCTGTTCCCCATCTCCAGCGATGACTACGAGTCGTTCCGCGACGCCCTCGACAAGCTCTCCCTGAACGATGCTTCCCTGTTCTTCGAACCGGAGAGCTCCACCGCGCTGGGCTTCGGCTTCCGTTGCGGCTTCCTCGGCATGCTGCACATGGAGATCATCCAGGAGCGGCTGGAGCGTGAATACGATCTGGATCTCATCACCACGGCGCCGACCGTGGTCTACGAGATCGAGCTGACCGACGGTACCACCATCCACATCGACAGCCCGGCCCAGATGCCCGCCATCACCAGCATCAAGGAGATGCGCGAGCCGATCGCCGAGTGTCACATCCTGCTGCCGCAGGAGTACATGGGCAACGTGATCACCCTCTGTATCGAGAAGCGCGGCGTGCAGACCAACATGGTCTACCACGGCAAGCAGGTGGCGCTGACCTACGAGATCCCGATGGCGGAAGTGGTGCTCGACTTCTTCGACCGCCTGAAGTCCACCAGCCGCGGCTATGCCTCGCTGGACTACGGCTTCAAGCGCTTCGAGACCTCCGACATGGTCCGTCTGGACATCATGATCAACGGTGAGCGGGTCGACGCCCTGGCCATCATCACCCACAAGGAGAACGCCCAGTACCGCGGTCGCCAGGTGGTGGAGAAGATGCGTGAGCTGATCCCGCGCCAGATGTTCGATATCGCCATCCAGGCTGCCATCGGCAACCAGATCATCGCTCGCAGTACCGTCAAGGCCCTGCGCAAGGACGTGACCGCCAAGTGTTACGGTGGTGACGTGAGCCGGAAGAAGAAGCTGCTGAACAAGCAGAAAGAAGGTAAGAAGCGGATGAAGTCTCTGGGCCGTGTCGACGTGCCGCAGGAAGCTTTCCTCGCAATTCTCCACGTCGGAAAGGACTAATAGATGGCAAGCACGTTTTCCCTGATCCTGGTGGTGGTCTGCGCGATCACCGGTGTTATCTGGTGTCTGGACAAGATGATCTGGTCCAAGCAGCGGGCCGCCAAGATTGCCGTGGCCCGTGCCCACGGCGGCGCCCATCTGGACGAGAAAACCCTGGCCAAGGTGGCGCCGGTGCCGGTCTGGATCGAACAGACCGCCGGGGTATTCCCGGTCATCACGCTCGTGCTGATCCTGCGTTCGTTCATCTTTGAACCGTTCCAGATCCCGTCGGGCTCCATGATGCCCACCCTGCTGGTGGGCGACTTCATCCTGGTGGAGAAGTTTGCCTATGGCCTCAAGGATCCGGTGACCAACACCAAGTTCCTCGAGACCGGTGAGCCCAAGCGCGGCGACGTGGTGGTGTTCAAGTATCCGCTGGATACCCGGGTGGACTACATCAAGCGGGTGGTCGGCATGCCGGGGGATCGGGTCATCTATCGCAACAAGGAACTGATGATCCGGCCCAAGTGCGATGAGCAGGAAGGGAAAACGTGCCCGGGCTTCCAGAAGCTCGACGTCAAGTTTGAACAAAGGGGTGAATTTACCCAGATGGGGATCCCGCTTGACCGCTATACCGAGCAGCTGGGCGAGGTGTCTCACGAGACCCTGCGCAACCCGCTGATGCCCGATATGGTCGGCCGTTACTACCGCCAGCCCGGCACCTACCCAGACGAATGGGTGGTGCCGGAAGGCCAGTACTTCGTGATGGGTGACAACCGTGACAACAGTACCGACAGTCGTTTCTGGGGCTTCGTGCCCGAGCAGAACCTGGTCGGCAAGGCGGTCGCTATCTGGATAAGTTTTGAATTCGAGCGCGAAGAAGGCTCCCTGCTGCCAAGCTGGGTACCGACAGGGGTGCGCTTCAACCGCATTGGCGGAATCAAGTAAATGAATATCAAGATGAACAGACTGCAGTCCCGTCTCGGGCATGTCTTTCAGGATCAAGAACTGCTGACCCGGGCGCTGACTCACCGCAGCGCCGGTTCCCGTCACAACGAGCGACTGGAATTCCTGGGTGACTCCATTTTGAGTCTGGTGATTGCCGATGATCTCTTCCACCGCTTCCCGCAGGCGGCGGAAGGGGATCTCAGCCGGATGCGCGCCACTCTGGTACGCGAGAAGACCCTGGCCGAACTGGGCCGGGAGTTCGACCTCGGGGATCACCTGATCCTGGGGCCGGGCGAGCTGAAAAGCGGCGGTTTTCGCCGTGAATCCATTCTGGCCGACACGGTCGAGGCGGTGATCGGTGCCGTCTATCTGGATACCAATCTTGAGACGGTACGGACACTGCTGCTGGGCTGGTACGCCAGCCGCCTGGAAGAGATCAAGCCGGGCATAGAACAGAAGGATCCCAAGACCCGTCTGCAAGAAATTCTGCAGGGAAGCCGCAAATCCCTGCCGACCTACACAGTGACCAACGTCAAGGGCGAAGCCCACAACCAGGAGTTCACCGTCCAGTGTGACGTGGAAGGCCTGGATGGTCCGCTGGTCGGGGTCGGCACCAGCCGTCGCAAGGCCGAACAGGCCGCTGCGCAGCAAGCATTGGAAAAACTGTCATGACAGATACCACCTACTGCGGCTTTGTCGCCATCGTGGGCCGCCCCAACGTGGGCAAGTCCACCCTGCTCAACAAGCTGCTTGGCCAGAAGGTCAGCATCACCTCGAAGAAGCCCCAGACCACCCGTCACCGGATTCTGGGGATCGACACCGAGGAAAACTACCAGACCATCTATGTCGATACACCGGGTCTGCACATCGAAGAGAAACGGGCCATCAACCGCCTGATGAACCGCGCCGCCACCAGTTCGCTGGGGGACGTGGCCATGGTGGTGTTCATGGTCGACGGGACTCACTGGACCAAGGACGACGAGATGGTGCTGGGCAAGCTGCGCCACCTCAAGTGCCCTGTGGTGCTGGCGGTCAACAAGATCGACAACGTCAAGGAGAAAGAGGATCTGCTGCCGCACCTCGAGTGGCTGGGCCAGCAGATGAACTTTGCCCACATCCTGCCCATCAGTGCCGAGAAGGGCACCAACGTGGAGAAGATCCGCGAGTGGGCCAAGGATCTGCTGCCGGAGAACGTCCACTTCTTCCCGGAAGACTACGTGACCGACCGCTCCTCCCGCTTCATGGCCTCCGAGATCATCCGCGAGAAGCTGATGCGCTTCACCGGTGAGGAGCTGCCCTACTCGGTGACGGTGGAGATCGAGCGCTTCAAGGTGGAGGAGAACGGTCTCTACCACATCCATGGCCTCATTCTGGTGGAGCGCGATGGCCAGAAGAAGATGGTCATCGGCAACAAGGGCGAGAAGATCAAGACCATCGGCACCGAGGCGCGCCTCGACATGGAGCGGCTGTTCCAGAACAAGGTTCACCTGGAGCTGTGGGTCAAGGTCAAATCCGGTTGGGCTGACGACGAGCGCGCCCTGCGCAGTCTCGGCTACGGTGACGACTGATTGCTGACCCCGGCTTTCGTCATCCACAGTCGGCCCTATCGGGAGACCAGCCAGCTGGTCGAGGTTTTCACCCAGGATAGTGGCCGTTTTACTCTGGTGGCTCGCGGTTCCCGCGGGCCACGCTCGCCTCTGAAGGGGCTGTTGCAACCCTTTACCCTGCTCACCATCGCCTGGCGCGGCAAGGGCGATCTCAAGAATCTCACCCAGGTCGAGTGCCCGGATCACTCCCTGCGGCTCGGCGGCGATCGCCTCTTCTACGGCCTCTATCTCAACGAGCTAGTCTACTACCTGCTGGAAGCCCACACCCCGTTCCCCGAAGTGTTTGACGCCTATGCCCGCGCCATCATGGCGCTGGCCGACGGCGAGACGCCGGAGCTGCCCCTGCGCCGCTTCGAATTCCTGCTGCTGCAGGCGCTCGGCTACGCGGTGGACTTCGAATATGCCGCCGACGACGAGTCGCCGATCCAGCCCGAGCTGCTCTACGGCTTCGAGCGTGAATTGGGCTTTGTCGCTTGCGAGCGGGCGCCGGATCCCCGTACCCTGTTTCTCGGCGCGCACCTGCTGGCCTTTGCCGAGGGGCGCTTCGACAGTCCGCCCCTGCTGCAGGCGGCCAAGCGTTTCAGCCGGCTGGCGCTGCAGCCCTATCTGGGGCGGCGCCAGTTGAAGAGCCGGGAGCTGTTTTTAAAACGCCGTAATAGCTTGGGTTAACCGCCCTGCGGCGTTAACCAACACGGCAAGAATGTTACCTAGGTCCGATTACGCTGCGCTAATCGAACCTACGAGCTGCCACACACGTGACATATGGATATCGGCGCTGGCGCCAAGGCGGCAGTTGCACAGTTAACAGCGAAGAGTTTCAAGGAGTCCTCAATGAGTGAAATCTATCTGGGTGTGAACATCGATCACATCGCCACCCTGCGCAACGCCCGCGGCACCCAGTACCCGGATCCGGTACAGGCTGCCTTCGTGGCCGAGCAGGCCGGTGCCGATGGCATCACTGTGCACCTGCGCGAAGATCGCCGTCACATCACCGACCGTGACGTGGAGATCCTGCGCCAGACCATCCAGACCAGAATGAACCTGGAGATGGCGGTGACCGAAGAGATGATCGGTATCGCCTGCCGCATCCAGCCCCACTTCGTCTGCCTGGTGCCGGAGAAGCGCACCGAGGTGACTACCGAGGGTGGTCTGGACGTGGCTGGCCAGCTGGACAAGGTGACCGATGCGGTGGCCCGCCTCGCGGCTGTCGGCGCTCAAGTATCCCTCTTCATTGATGCGGATCCGCTGCAGATCGATGCTGCCGCCGAGAGCGGTGCCCCCTTCATCGAGATCCACACCGGTCGTTACGCCGATGCCACCACGGATGCCGAGCGCAACGCCGAGTTCAAGCGCATCGCCGCCGGTGCCTCCTACGCCGCCGGCAAGGGCTTGAAGGTCAATGCCGGCCACGGCCTGCACTACCACAACGTCAAGGCCATCGCCGCCATCCCCGAGCTCTATGAGCTCAACATCGGCCACGCCATCATCGGCCGCGCCGCCTTCGACGGCCTGGCCAAAGCGGTCAGCGACATGCGCCTGCTGATGCAGGAAGCCCGTCAGGGGATCTGATCTGCAGGCAGGGGCTGGGCCCCGTGGCACGAAGAGAAAAGGGACGCCACGGCGTCCCTTTTTGTCAGGTCAAACTTGGTCTGGGTCAGGACTTTTTCGCAGCCGCGGGTTTGGCTCCTGCCGGGGTCAGCTCTAGGGTGATGAGCTCCAGCGGCGCCAGGGTGATGAGACTGGGGGCATCGAGGGTGGCCGGCACGCTGGCATTGCTGCCGTAGCGCGGCTGCACCGTGAAGCGGGTAGCCTCGCCCGCCGGGATCTCCAGCTGGCGCTGAGGCTCCAGCAGGAATGTCTGCGGCTTACTGGAGGGATTGCGCAGGGTGATGAAGGCGCGGCTCGGACTCCAGGCCGCCCAGCCGTACACCGCCAGCAGGGTGGGGTCGCCACCGATCCAGTGGCTGTCGAACAGCACGGCCTGGTTCTGTTGCGACCAGAGAGCCGCCTTGGCCAGCAGGTCCCAGTTCTGGCCGCTCAGCAGTTCCGGCGTGAGATAGAGCTCCTGCAACTGGGTGCCGGTGGCGAAGTAGCTCCAGGCCTGATCGGCGAAGTCTTGCGGTGACTGCCGATCCAGATGCTTGGCCTGTTTGGCATAGACCAGCCCGTGCAGCATCAGGGAGTTGAGCGGGAACAGGGGGCCGTTCTTGACGATGGAGCGATAGGTCTCGGCATCCCGGTAGGTGATCCACTGCTGTACTTTGGAGCCGGGTCCGTAGAAGTTGATGTCATCGCCGCCGCGCCAGATGGAATCGGCAAAGAACAGCCAGGCGGGGGAGGCGGTGGTGCCGGTGGTCAGGTTGATGAACACCTTCGGATTGGCGGCCCGGGCATCCGCGATCAGATGGATGGCGGCATCGAAGTCGCTGGTGAAGCGACTCCCCTCGATCAGCTTGTCCGCATTGCCGGTCCCGTCGAACTTGAAGTGGCTGACCCCTTGATCCTTGATGAGCGAGATCACCTTCTGGTGGAAGTTCTGGTAGTAGACCGGGCCGGAGAGGGCGAACTTGCCATCGCTCAGCTCATAGCCGAACTCGGCGGCATGGGAGACCCGCTCATCCCTTGGCTTGTTGTAGCCACCCCAGGGGGAGAGCCAGATCCCGAGCTGGGCATGGTAGCGTTCGGCCGCACGCTTGAGCTTGCTGAAGCCGTTGGGGAAATCCTTGCTGAAACCCCAGTTGCCCAGTCGATCGTCCCAGCCGTCGTCAAACAGAAAGCCGTTCATGGGCACGCCGCGCCGGCTGATCAGCGCCTCGCCGAACTGATCGATGCGCTTGAGTGCCTCGGCCTCCGTATAGGGATTGAAGAAGCCGATGTCGAGCCAGGAGTTGTAATGCAGGTAGGGGGCGTAGGGGCGATCGCGGGCCTCGTTGAGGAAGCGGTTGAAGTCGCGTCTGAGCTGACCCTCGCCAAAGGTGCCGACATAGGTGCGATAGCTGAGCGGCTTGCCTTCGGTGAGCGGCAGTTTGAGCGGGATCAGCTGGCTGACGCCACCCTCGTAGGCCCGGGTATTGACCAGCGGATTCTGGGGGGTAATGAAGAAGCTGTCGCTGACGATGGGCGAGCTGTTGATGGCGCCATAGACAAACGGCGCCTGGGAGTGGAAGGGAAGCATGGAGAAGCCGTTGATCTTTTTGCCGTTCTTGAGGGTGTCGAGGGCAAAGTCGATGCTGGCGTAGCGCTTGTCCCGGCCCAGCCGGATGGCGCTCTTGACCACGAAGTCGGCATTTTCCAACGCCATCTCGATCCGGTCGTCGCTCTTGGTGAATGCGGTGACCCTGAAGTCGGCGGAGGGGGTCAGCCGATCATCCGTCCCCTTGATGTCGAACAGGTTGTCTGAGCGAATGAGATCGCCGTTGGCGGTATTGGTGAAGGTCAGCTCCCGGAACTTGCCGGCATCGGTTTCGACCTTGATACGGTACTGGTCACCCTCCAGCGACAGGGTTTCGGCCTGGGCGAAGGGGGTCAGCATGAGCAGCAGCGTCATGGCGGTACGTGCGTGCATGGTTGTCTCCACGTGTTGATGTGAGTGAGGTGTGAGTCGGCAGACCTCACCTGTGATACCAGGATGGAGGCAGGCTCGCCGCAGCGGGCCCGCCTTTGGGATTACAGCTTGCCGTCACTCATGCACGTGCGGATCTTGGCGGCGACCACCTCCTCCATGGCGGCCATGGCGGGTACCAGATACTGGCGCGGGTCGCTGGCGTCGGGGTGAGAGGCCAGGAACGCCTTCATGGCGTCGGAGAAGGCGATCTTGAGCTCAGTGGCCACGTTGACCTTGCACACCCCGAGCTCGATGCAGCGGCGCACGTCCCGGTCGGGAATGCCGGAGGCGCCGTGCAGCACCAGCGGCACCGCTACCCTGGCCCGGATGGCGGCGAGGCGCTCGAAGTCTAGGCGCGGCTCCTCCTTGTAGAGGCCGTGGGCCGTGCCGATGGCGACGGCCAGGGAGTCGATGCCGGTACGCGCCACGAACTCGGCCGCCTTGTCCGGGTCGGTCAGATGGGCGTTGGCGGCGTCCACGATGAGGTCATCCTCCTGCCCGCCGAGCTGGCCCAGCTCGGCCTCCACGCTCGCCCCCATGCGGTGACAGAAGGTGACGACCCGCTGCACCTTGGCGACGTTCTCCTCGAACGGCAGGTGGGAGGCGTCGATCATGGCGGAGTGGATGCCGGCCTCGACCTTGTAGTGGATATCCTGCTCGTCCTCGTGGTGGTCCAGATGCAGTACCAGCGGGATGCGGTACTGATGGGCGGCCGAGGCGCAGATGGAGACCAGGTACTCGACCCCCGCGTGGCGGTAGGTGCCCGGCGTGGCGGCCAGGATCACCGGGGAGTTCAGCTTGGCGGCGGTGCGGGCCACCACCTCGACGGTCTCCAGGTTGTGGATGTTGAAGGCGGGCACCGCATAGCCGCGGCGCTGGGCATCTTTAAGCATTTCGTGGGACGAGATCAGATACATGAGGACTCCTTGGCACCCTGGCGGGCACCAGCTTCAGGGAAAGAGAGCGTGGCAGGGGCGGGGAGGATCTCCCGGCCCGTCACCCAGATATGTTGTTGATTGAGTTCCGCGGTCAGGGCGAGCAGGTTGGCCTGCTTGCCGACGGCCAGCGAGCCGAGGCGATGTTCCATCCCCAGCATCCGGGCCGGTGCCAGCGAAGCCATGCGGATGGCTTCCTCCAGTGGCACGCCGGCCAGCTGCACCATGTTGCGCACGGCGCCGAGCAGGGTGAGGGTGCTGCCCGCCAGGCCACCGCTTTCGGTGCGCACCACTCCGTCCTTCATCTCCACCCGGTAGTCGCCGAGCAGGTAGTGACCGTCCGGCATGCCGGCGGCGCGCATGGCATCCGTGATGAGCAGCAGGCGATCCCTGGCGCAGCAGTGGCAGAGTCTGAGCACGCACGGATGGACGTGGTGGCCGTCGGCGATGAGCTCCAGCCAGGCATCGGGATGCACCAGGCCTGCGCCGGCCATGCCGGGTTCTCTGTGGTGCAGGCCGCGCATGCCGTTGAAGCAGTGCACCAGTCCGGAGGCCCCCGCCGCCAGCGCCGCCATGGTGGTGTCATGGTCGGCGGCGGAGTGACCCAGCATCACCCGGATGCCGATCTGCTTGAGATGACGGATGGCGGCCAGCGCCCCGGTTTTCTCGGGGGCGAGGGCGACCACCTTGAGGGTGCCTCGTGCCACCTGTTGCAACTGGTCGAGCTCCGCCAGATCCAGCTCCCGGAACAGGGCCGGATCATGGGCGCCCTTGTTGTCAGGGGTGAAGTAGGGCCCCTCCAGATAGCTGCCGAGCAGTTGCGCGCCCGGCAGGGGGCTCGCCATGGCATCGGCGATGCGACCCAGGGTGCTGAGGATGGCGGGCAGCGGGGCGGTGACCGTGGTGGCGAGGAAGGCGCCCACCCCTTCCGCCGCCTTGGCAAGGGAGAGGCGGGCCAGGGCGTCGGCCGCCTCGTCCATCACGTCGACGCCGGCCCCGCCGTGAACATGGCCATCGATGAGGGCGGGCACCAGCAGCTCGACCTCCCGCACCGGGTCGTCGGCCGGGATGGGGCCGATGGCGGTGATGACGCCCCCTTCATGGGTCAGTACCTGATGTGTCAGCCAGCCCTGCTCGGTCAGCAGGCGGTGGGCGCGGATCCGCTCTGCCATCTAGATCCCCTCCTCGGCCAGCGTCTCGGCCCGCTCGCGCGCCAGCTCGTCCACCAGGCTGGTGAGGCCGCGATGACCGCAGCACAGCGCCTGTTCGCGAAACTGGGACGGGGTCAGCTCGCCGCGCTCCATCACCATCTCCAGCAGCAACTGCAGATTGGTGCCGGTGACCACTTCCCGCCCGGGCTGGCGCAGCGCCAGGGTGGAGGCGACCCGAAACGGGGTTCCCCCCAGCAGGTCGGTCAGAAAGACCACCCCATCCCCTCGCTCAACCTGGGTCAGGGCGGTTTCGCACTGATCCTGCAGCAGGGCCGTGGTGGAGGACTCGGGAAAGTCGATGGCGACCACCGCCTCCTGCTCGCCGAGGATCTGCAGCATGGCCTGTTCCATGCCGCTGGCGAAGCCGCCGTGTCCGCAAATGATGATGCCCAACATAATCTGTTCCTTTACAGCAAAGGGCCGGCCTGGTGCCGGCACCGGATTAGAGGAAGCCTGCAAACTTGCCGACGATGCCGAGCACGACCGTGATGACGATGAGGCGCAGCGGGCTCCAGCCGCGGCGGATCAGCCCATACATGGCCAGGGTGTAGAGCAGCGGCAGGAAGGCGGGCATCAGCTTGTCGAGCACGTCCGCCTGCAGTTTCACCACCGCATCGCCGGCGGTGATCTCCAGGGTGGTGCCGAGCCGCACATAGGTGGCGACCAGGGCGCCGATCACAGTCATGCCGACGATGGAGGCGGCATGGCCCACCTTGCGGGTGTTGGCCTTGATGAGCGGAATGGCGGCCACCCCCATGCGGTAGGCGTAGTGCGCCAGCCCGAAGCGCAGGCCGAAGTGCACCAGGTTGAACAGCAGGAAGAAGACCACAGCCCCCATGATGGAACCCTGCAGGGCCAGGTCGGCGCCGATGCCGCCGCAGATGGGCAGCAGGGTGAGCCAGAACATGGCATCGCCGATCCCGCCTAGCGGGGCACCGACCGCGATCTTGGTGCTCTGGATGCTGTTGACGTTCTGCTTGGAGCGCTCCATCGCCAGCACTATCCCCATCACGAAGGTGACCAGGAAGGGGTGGGTGTTGAAGAAGCCCATGTGCCCCTTCATCGCCCGGGAGAGATCCTTGGGGTTGGTGTGGATCTTTTGCAGTGCCGGCAGCAGGCCGTAGAGCCAGCCGGAGGCCTGCATCCGCTCGTAGTTGAAGGAGGCCTGCAGCAGCAGGGAGCGCCAGGCGAAGCGGTTGATGTCCTGGCGGGTCAGCTCGGCCCCGAGTTGCTGATCTTCGTAGACGTCGTCGGAGACGGTGCGGGTCGGTTGCGGCTCGGCCGCCTGGGTCAGCCGGGTAGCGGTGTTGTTAGATGCCATCTTCAGTTTCCTCCTGGATGGGGCGGGCTTGTGGCGCCGGGTCCTTGCGCATGAAATCGATCAGAGCCATGGCCAGGGCGGCCGCGGCGATGGCCAGCACCGGCAGCTTGAGCCAGGCGGCGGCAACAAAACCGAGGATGAAGTAGGGGATGTAGACGTTCTTCATCATGATCTTGAGCAGCACGGCGAAGCCGATGGCGGGCATGATGCCGCCGGCGACGCCGAGGCCGTCGATGAGACGGGCGGGCAGCACGTCGATGGCGCTCTTGGCGTGTTCGGCCCCGAAGTAAGTGGGCAGGAAGGCGCACAGGAAGTAGAAGGAGCCGAGCGCCAGCAGCGCCAGGTAGTTGACCCGCTCGATGCCGCGCACATCCCCCTGTTCCGCCATCCGGTCACAGCGGGACATGACCCCCGACATCACCGAGAAGAGGAAGGTGATCCCCATCTGGACCGCCACCGCGAACGGCACTGCGACCCCGACCGCCACATCCGGCTTGACCCCGGTGGTGATGGCGAAGGTGGCGCCGACTATGGTGCCGATGATGACGTTGGGCGGTTGCGCCCCCGCCAGCGGGGCCAGCCCCATCCAGACCAGCTCCAGGGTGCCGCCCACCAGAATGCCGGTGGGCAGGTCGCCGAGGATCAGGCCCACCAGCGGGCCCAGTACCACGGGCCGGTGGAAGTGGGTCAGGCCGTTGAACAGGTCAAGCCCGGCGAAGAACGCCAGCATGCCCAGCAAGAGCCCTTGCAACAAACTGATTTCCATCACAATTGTCCTTAATCAGATGAGGTTGAAAATGTCCTGTGCCGGTTCGGTCGGCACCCCCTGGACAAAGCAGGTGACGTGGGCGTCCTGCAGGGCGCGAAACGCCGCTATGTCCGACTCGTCCACCGATACCGTCTTGTGGATCTGACGCTTGCCGTCGGCGTAGTGCATGTTGCCGACGTTGATGCGGGGGATGGGCACCCCGCCCTCCACCAGGGTGCGAAAGTCCGCCGGACTCTTGCACACCAGCAGGATCTTCTGGCGATCGGCGGCCTTGCCGATGTTGTCGATCACCTTCTGCAGCGGCCAGAAGCGCACTGCGATGCCCTCTGCCAGCACCATCTCCATCAGGTTCTGCTGGATGGGGTCCTCTGCGACTTCGTCATTGGCCACCAGCACCAGATTGGCGCCGGCGAAGCCGACCCATTGCACGCCGACCTGACCGTGGATCAGGCGCTCGTCGATACGGCTCAGCACTATGTTCGGCATCAGACGCCTCCTTGCTGGTTGAACGGATAGATGTTGACCCCCTGCACGACCCGGTTGACCCGCCCGCTCGGGCAGGGGTTGTCCGGGGTGATGCCCAGCACCAGCGCGGTGTGGAAGGCGTAGTACTGGGCGTAGAGCAGGTAGCAGAGCGCCAGCTCGGCGTCGTCACCGTTGAGGGGGGTGGGCAGATAGATGTGTTCGCCGGCGCTGATGAGCGGATCCGGCCGGTCGGCCAGGGCGACCACCCGGGCGGCATGGCCGTCCTGGCGCAGCTCGCCGAGCAGGTCCAGGTCGTACTGGCGGGTATAGGGATCGTTGGACACCAGCAGCACGATCAGGGTCTGCCGATTGATGGCCGACTTGGGCCCGTGGCGAAAGCCGGTGGGGGAGTCGTGCATGGCCATCACCTGGCCGGCGGTGAGCTCCAGTAGCTTGAGGGCTGCCTCCTGGGCCACCCCCTGCAGGCTGCCGCTGCCAAGGTAGATGACCCGCTCCGGCAGCGGTCGATCCCACTCGGGCACCTTCAGTTCGGCCTGGGGCAGAATGGCGTCCCCCAGCGCGATGAGCGGCTGGCTGGCGATCGGGTTGAACTGGCGTGGCAGGAACACCGCCAGACAGCTCAGCATCATGCTGGTCAGGCTGCTGGTCATGGCAAAGCTGCGGTCGTGGGTCTGGGGCGGCATCAGCAGCGCCAGGGAGCGGGCATCCTTCTGACAGCGGCGATAGAGCTCCCCTTCGCCGTTGCAGGTCAGCACCAGGTGGTGGCACTCGCTCAGCAGCTGGCTGGCCAGCTCGACCGCCGCCACGCTCTCCGGGCTGTTGCCGGAGCGGGCGAAGGAGATGAGCAGGGTCGGGCAGTCCTGTGCCAGGTATTCGCCCGGATCGGTGACGATGTCGGTGGTGGCGATTGCCTCGAAGCGGCCGTTGAGGCGGGCACTGAGATAGGGGGCGAGGGCGCGGCCGGCAAAGGCGGAGGTGCCGGCTCCGGTCAGGATCACCCGCAGGTTGCCTCGTGACAGCAGGGGCAGCAGGAAGCGCTCTATGGTGGCGCGGCACTCCTCCACCATGGTGAGGGTCTCCCGCCAGGTGGCGGGTTGCTGGCGAATTTCACGGGCGGTGGCCAGGCCGTTGGCCGACCGCAGCGTCTCTTCTGGATAACCAAGGATCATCTCTACAACTCCTTATACAACCGGGGTCAGCCGGGAGTGGCTGGCGGGGACGGCGCTGCAGGCCGCCGCGTATTGGCGCAGCACCTCCTGCACCTGATCGAGAATGAGGTCGTGAATCCGGGGCGACAGCGTGCCCTGGCGCACCTTGCGGTATTGCAGCGGCAGGTGCTGGCTGAGCAGCGGCAGGGGAATGGGTTCGGCGGCCAGGTTGGCCAGCAGCCGGGCGTAACAGTCGTCGACCCGGCTGTCGGGCCAGTAGTAGCGAATGCGATCGGAGTAGCTGTAGCCGCGGGCCAGCCGGCACTCGTTGGGGCTGCCCTGATAGTGGCTGCGCCAGAAGTCGGGGCGATCCAGCATGGTCTCTTCCAGCACCTGGCGCAGGCCCGAGCAGGACTTGGCCACCACCAGCTCCTCCTCGATGGCGGCGAGGGCAAACAGTGCCTCGCGCAGGGCAAAGGTGAGGGCGGGGCCGACCTTGAGGATGGCGAAGTGATCGCGCACCAGCTGGCGGTAGGCGTCCGGGGTCTGGTAATCGGTGGAGTGGGCCTCGAACACCAGATGGGGATAGGCCTCGATCATCCGGCTCAAGGGGGCGGCCCGCTCGGGACGGTAGTCGATGACGTGGGTGTGGTCGAACTCCACGCCGGGCTGCACCACCAGACCAATCACCCGCGGCCAGAGCTGGGCCAGTCCGGCCTGCTCGAAGGCTTGCTGGTGGGCGACCAGGGTGTGGCGCGCCGCCTCCGGCGTGGTGACAGCCAGCTCGGCCAGCTCTTCGTGGGCGCCGCCCGGTACCGGCACTTCGGTGCCAATCACATAGACCAGGTCGCTGTGGCCAAACTGCCGGATGGCGGTCTGTTCGGCCACGTTTGCCAGCCGGGCGGCGCGCGCCGCCACCAGCTCGTCGGTCAGCGGCACCGGATCCCCCTGGCAGGACATGCTGCAGTCGAGGTGGATCTTCTTGAAGCCGGCTGCGACATAGCTGGCGATGAGATCCTCGGCATGGGCCATGGCCTGTGCGGCGGGCTCGCTCTGCCAGCGGTTGGGGCCGAGGTGATCCCCACCCAGTACCAGCCGCTGTACGGGAAAGCGGCATTCGGCGGCGAGCCGGTGCAGCAGGTCGCGAAAATCGGCCGGCGTCATGCCGGTGTAGCCGCCAAATTGATCCACCTGATTGGAGGTGGCCTCGACCAGCAGCAGCTGATCCCCTTGCGCCGCCAGTCGCAGGGCCGCCTCCAGCACCAGCGGATGGGCGGAGCAGACGGCGTAGATCCCGACCTGCTCCCCCTGCTTGTGTTGTGCGACCAGATCCAGCATTGATTTCATTTCCCTCTTCCTCTTGGCCTGAACAAGATGCTTTGCTTTCGATATCTTTCTTTACCCTAGGCGTACGGCGTTCGAAACGAAATAAAAGCGTGTTCACATCTTGAGCAAGATCACAAAAAGAAATGAATCGAAAGTGTTGTGGCTGTTTTAGGGAGTCTGACGGCACTTTTCAATTCAATGAAAGCTTGATTTGCCATCGAGGCTGAGTGTTAATAGGGAAACGTAACGAAGTGAAAGCTCTACTTTCACCACAGGACTCCGGCAGAGAGACTATGCAAATCACCGAAAAGAGCGTGCTCGGCACCAGCGAGCGACGGGAGCGCATCATTCAGCAGCTGCGCAGCAATGGCAGCGTTCAGGTCAACGAGCTGGCCGGCCACTATCAGGTATCTACCGTCACCATCCGCAACGATCTGGCATTTCTGGAGAAACAGGGGGTGGCGGTGCGCGCTTACGGTGGCGCCCTGTTGTGTGAATCCGGCCAGCCGGTGGCCGAGCGCACCATCGCCGACAAGAGCGTGCTCAACACTCCGGTCAAACAGCGCATCGGCGCCATGGCGGCGAGCCTGGTGCAGCCGGGTTGCCGCCTCATTCTCGACTCGGGCACCACCACCCTGGAGGTGGCACGCCACCTGCGCGATCACCAGGAGATAGTGGTGATGACCAACGGCATGAACGTGGCGAATGCCCTGCTGGAGGCGGAAGGGGTGGAGCTGCTGATGACGGGGGGTCACCTGCGCCGCAAGTCGCTCTCCTTCTACGGCGCCCAGGCGGATCTCTCCTTGCAGAACTATCACTTCGATCTGCTGTTTCTCGGGGTGGATGGCATCGATCTGGAGCGCGGCGTCAGCACCCATCACGAAGACGAGGCCAGGCTCAACCGCTGCATGTGCCACGTGGCCGAGCGGATCATCGTCGTGACCGATTCCAGCAAGTTTGGCCGGCTGAGCCTGCACAAGATCATCGATACCCGGCGTATCCACACCCTGATCACCGACGACGCCATTGCGGCCGAGACCCTGGCCGGTCTGCGTCAGGCCGGGATAGAGGTGCTGCTGGTGGAGGCCTGAGCAGGCACTCGACGGAGAATGCAAAAGAGGGACGCCGCGGCGTCCCTCTTTTGTGTTCGGTGACGAAACTCAGCGTTGCTCGGGAAAATAACGCTCGAGCAGGGCAGTGAGGATGGCCTGGCTCTCGGCATCCGCTTCACCGCTGACCAGGGCGGGCCTAAAGTGGAGCTGGAAGGCGCGCAGGGCGGCGCGGCTCTGCTCGTCCCAGCTGCCGCTCGGGGCGACGCCGTAGCCGTAGCGGGCCAGCCGTTGCTGCCAGCCGAGGGCATCCCAGGCCGGTGCCGGCTGCTGGCGCAATTCGGCCAGCCGGGTTTCGTCGGGCCAGGCTCCCACCCCGTAGTGCAGGGCCAGCTCGCGCCAGGGGAAGTGGGGGCCGGGATCCTGCTTGCGCTCGGGGGCGACATCGCTGTGAGCCAGCACCTGGGTGGGGGGGATCTGGTAGCGCTCGACCAGCTTGCGGGTGAGGGCGCCGAGGGCGGCTATCTGTGCCTGGGTGTAGGGCTGCCAGCGCCGCTGGTGGGCGGGCTGCAGCTCATCTTCTGGCGGGTAGCCGAGGTTGACGATCTCGATGCCGAGTGAGCTGGCGTTGAGCCCCGCATATTGATGCCAGCGACTGCGGCCGGCATGCCAGGCGCGCTGGCTGTCGGGCACCAGCTGGTAGACCGGCAGCGGCCGCTCATGGGTATCGCGCGGGATCAGGTAGTGGGCGCTCACCTGATGGGCCGGCTCGGTCAGCAGGCGCAGGGAGTGGCCATCGTCTTCGTCCGTGTAGTGCAGGATCAGAAAGGCGATGCGCTCGTTCTGGCTGGCGCTCTGATAGTCGTTGTTGAGCCGATAGGGGGCGGGCTGGCAGGCGCAGAGCAGCAGGGCGAGGCAGAGCGCAAACCCGTAGCGACGAGTGTCCGGGAAGAGAATACCCAGTTGCCATGGCCGGCGCCACCCACCGGCCGCCTGCTGGCGGGATGACGGTGAGTGCAGACGCCGGCCCATGGTTCAGCCGCGATACTTGGCGGTGAGACCGATGAGGAAGTTGCGCAGGATCTGATCCCCGCAATCCTGATAGTGCTTGTGGTCCCGTGAACGGAACAGGGCGCTCAGCTCGGACTTGGAGAGGTTGAAGTGGGCCAGCTTGAGGGTGCCCAGCATGTCCTCTTCCTTGAAGTTGAGGCCGATGCGCAGCTTGCGCAGGATCATGTTGTTGTTGATCCGGTTCGGGATCACCTGGGCCGGCGCATCTTCCCGCGCGCCACGGCGCACCAGGATGAAGCCGTCGAGGAACTGGCTCAGGGCCGAATCCGGACAGGCGGCAAAGCCCGCTTCCTGCTCTTCCCCTTCCTCCGCCTCTTTGATCAGCCAGCTGTGCAGCTGGGCATGGGTGACGGTCAGGTTGCCCTTGGCAAACATGTCGACCATCTGGTCGTTGCTGATGCGGAGGGCGTAGCGCAGGCGGCGCAAAATATCGTTGTTGGTCATGTCGACTCCTGTGGAAACGGCGCAACTTTACCATCTGGCGGGGCCCGCGTCAGAAAAAGCGGGTTGCCCGGTTCAGGATAGATAGCGTGGTGCCTCCTGGCGTACCTGCTCCATCGCATCCTGCAGCTCCAGCAGCTCGGGCTCGAGTTCGGCCACCGGCACCCCGTCGCGCAGCTGCTGCTCCAGCTGGGAGAGCAGTCGCTGCAGGCCGGGGACGCCGGAATAGGCGCAGCCGCCATTGAGGCGATGGAGCTGGGCCAACACCTCGCTATCCTCCACCTGGCCGGCAAGCGCCGCCTCCAGCACCGGATCCACCTCGTCGAAACTGGCCATCAGCATGGTCAGCATCTCCTTGGCGAGATCCAGCTTGCCCGCCGCCTGACGCACCGCCAGTGACCAGTCGATCTGCTGGCTGGCGTGATTCTGGTGGCGACGATGGGCGAAGTCGGTGATGAGCTTGGCCAGCATGGCCTCGTCGATGGGCTTGGCCAGGTAGTCGTCCATGCCCTGGCGGATCAGCCGCTCCCGCTCGCCGGGAATGGCGTGGGCGGTGACC
Source organism: Aeromonas sp. FL131 (assembly GCF_049860615.1). NCBI lineage: Bacteria > Pseudomonadati > Pseudomonadota > Gammaproteobacteria > Aeromonadales > Aeromonadaceae > Aeromonas > Aeromonas sp. FL131. The sequence goes on along the minus strand of NZ_CP187595.1, from coordinate 3,557,705 downwards.
GCGACGATGGGGGTCTCGGTGTTGAGGGACTGGCTGCGAATCGCCTGGGTGGCGCTGATGCCGTCCATGATCGGCATCTGGATATCCATGAAGATGATGTCGAACGGCTGGCTCTGGGCCAGTCTGACCGCCTCCTTGCCGTTCTTGCACACCACCACCTGGCTCACCATCTCCTTGAGCATGGCGGCGATGAGCTTGAGGTTGGCGGCGTTGTCGTCCACCGCCAGCACCTTGATCTCCTGCACGCTGCGCGGGGAGGGGGTCGGCAGCGGGGCGCTGCGCACCGCCTCGGGGGAGAGCAGGGCGTGCAGCAGCTTGCGATGGTTGATGGGTTTGGAGAGGCAGTGCTGGGCGCCGTGGGCCAGCATGGCCTCGTAGAGCGAAGGTTCGTGGCTGCTGAGCAGCACTATGGTGTTCTGCTGGCGATCCAGCCCGTCGAGGCGCGCCACCACCTGCTGCGGGCTGTGCTGGGTACCGCTGCCGATGATCACCATGTCCTGGCTGCTCATGTCGGGCCAGGGGGCGTCGCTGGCGAGGGATTGCACCTCCAGCTGCCACTCCGCCAGCAGAGCACAGAGGGCCGAGTGGCTGAAGGGATCCGGCTCCAGCAGCCAGACCCGCTTGCCCTGAATGCGATCCAGCGGCAGCTTGTCGGTCTGGGGCAGGGGAGAGACCTCCAGATCCAGGCTGAAGGAGAAGACCGACCCCTTGCCGAGCTCCGATTCGAACCGGATCTGGCCACCCATCTGCTGTACCAGCTTCTGGGTGATGACCAGGCCGAGGCCGGTGCCGCCATAGCGGCGGGAGATGGAGGAGTCGGCCTGGTTGAAGGCCTGGAACAGCTGGCGCTGCTGCTCTTCCGAGATGCCGATGCCGGTGTCGCGGATCAGCACGTTGAGCCGCACCTTGCTGCCGCTGGCACTGCCGATCTGTTCGATGCGCACATCCACGTTGCCGTGCTCGGTGAACTTGATGGCGTTGCCGGTGAGGTTGGTCAGCACCTGCTGCAGGCGCATGGGGTCGCCGGTGAGGTAGTCCGGCACCTCGGCATCCACCTGCAGGGAGAGCTCCAGCTGCTTGTCGTGGGCGCTGGGGCCGAGCAGGTGCATGGTCTCGTTGAGAGTGTCGCGCAGGCTGAACGGGATGTGCTCCAGCTGCAGCTTGCCCGCCTCCAGTTTGGAGAAGTCGAGGATGTCGTTGATGATGCCGAGCAGGTTGCGAGCCGACTTCTCGATGGTCTGCATGTAGTCGGTCTGGCTCGGAGTCAGGCTGGTCTTGAGCAGCTGGCGGGTAAAGCCGATGACCCCGTTGAGCGGGGTGCGCAGCTCGTGGGACATGTTGGCGAGGAACTCCGATTTGACCCGCGCCGCCTCCTGCGCCCGCTTCTTGGCCATGTCGAGCTCGACGTTCTGGATCTCGATCTGCTCCAGCGTCTCGCGCAGGTCGGAGGTGGCCTGATCGATGTTCTGCTGCATCTCCTCGTGGTATTCCGAGAGCGCCTTGGCCATGGCGTTGATGCCGTTTTTCAGCATGTCGAGCTCGCCGGTGAGTTGGCCGCTGACCCGGGTATCGAGCCGCCCCTCCCTGATCTTGTGCACCGCCTGCACCATGTCGGTGATGGGCTGGGTCACGCTCTTGACCAGCCTGAAGCCGAACAGGGTACTGAAGGCGATGCCGATGAGCACCATGATCACCGCGAAGAAGGTGTCGCGGTATTGCAGGATCATGGCCCGGTCGGTGGTCATCTGCATGGAGATGTAGCCGATCATCGGCGGCTCCACGTCGCTTGGCAGCGGGAAGCCATCCATGCTGGTCTCGGCCTGGATCGGGGTGCGCAGTATGATGTCGTCGCCATAGAGGGTGACGCTGGTGAGCTCGGGGATCTGGCTGCCGTCCGGCAGCCGCAGCCGGGTGAAGTCCCTGTGGTAGTTGGACGTCACGAACAGCTGGTTGTCCTGGGTGAAGACGGCGATGGACTTGATGAGCGGCGAGTTCTTGCGGTGGGTGAGGCCGATCAGCCGCTTGAGCGACTCGCGGCTGTGCTGGGTCATCCCGTATTCGCTGGCGATGGCCAGCGGCTCTATGATGTTGATGCCCTGATCGATGAGGTTGTTTTCCAGCTGCTGATAGCGGTGGAAAGTGAAATAGCCGGCCATCAGGCCGCCGATGATCAGGGTCGGCAAGATGGTAAAGGCCAGCACACGCGCCCGAAGGCCGTATTTGGTCATGCGGATGGTCCCCCGATGAGCAGGGTTGGCAATGGCGTAAACGAGCGGGAGCGGGCCCACAGGCCGTATTTGGTCATACTATTATTCTTGTGGGACAATAGCCTGCTGCAGATTCCACAATCATGACATAGCCACCTATAGGCACCAAGTTTTATGGCCCAGTTTTTCAAGCCCCAAAAGAAATCCACCCAGCCCCAACGCATTGAATTTACGGTAGACAGCCTGGATCACCACTGCGTCGGGATCGGCCGCCATCAGGGCAAGGCGATCTTCATCGAAGGGGCGCTGCCCGGTGAGCAGGTCAAGGCCCGCATCCTTGAAGACAAGAAGCAGTATGCCCACGCCGCCCTGCAACAGGTGGTGACCCCGGCGGCCAATCGTATCGCCCCCTTCTGCAGCCACTACCGCGAGTGCGGCGGCTGCAGTGCCCAGCACCTGGCCGAAGCAGATCAGCGCGCCGCCAAGGAGGCTGGCCTGGTCAGCCTGTTCGAGCGGCTTGGCAACATCCAGCCTCCGGCGCTCGAGCCCGTGCTGGGCGGAGAGTCCCGCGCCTATCGCCGGGTCTGCCGGCTGGCCATCAAGTTCGACAAGAACGGCCGCTGCACCCGGGTGGGCTTTCGTCGTCGCCAGTCCAATGATCTGGTGGAGATCGGCGGTTGTCCGGTGCTGGCCGAGCCGCTCTCCGTGCTGATCAGCCCGCTGCGTGAGTGTCTCAACCGCCTCAAGAGCCAGCGCGAGCTGGGCCATGCGGAACTCATTCAGGCCGAGCAGGGCATCCTGATGCTGCTGCGCCATACCGGCCGGCCGACCGAGGCTGATCGGGCGCAACTGATCGAGTTTGCCAAGACGCAGGGGATCGACCTCTATCTGCAGGCGGCCGACGAGCAGATTGAGCCGCTGCACCAGCAGTTTGCGCCCTCCTACTCGCTGGATGGCCTGTCTCTTGCATTCGCTCCCGGTGACTTCATTCAGGTCAACGCGCCGGTCAACCAGCGCATGGTGGAGCAGGCGCTCTGCTGGCTGGAGGCGGGCAAGGATGACAAGGTGCTCGATCTGTTCTGCGGCATCGGCAACTTCACCCTGCCGCTGGCCCGTCAGGCCCGCGAAGTGGTGGGGGTAGAAGGGGAGCTGGCTATGGTGGCGCGCGCCGAAGAGAACGCCCGTCGCAACGGCATCAGCAATGCCCGTTTCTACAAGGCGGACTTGAGCGGCGACATCGCCGGCATGTCCTGGGCACGGGAAGGCTTCGATCTGGTGCTGCTGGATCCTGCCCGCCCGGGTGCGTTCGAGGTGATGGAGCACGTCGTGAAACTTTCACCCAGACGGGTGGTCTACGTTTCCTGTAATCCGGTCACCCTGGCGCGCGACAGCCAGGTGCTGGTGAAAGGGGGCTACCGGCTGGTGCGCCTCGGCATGCTCGACATGTTCCCCCACACCGGCCATCTGGAGTCCATGGCGCTGTTCGAGCGCAAGTAACGGGCGCTGCGGGGCAGATGAAACGCTATGGCCAAACGCCAGGTTGCGTGGCATTTGCCCGGTCCATAACGCTGTCTGGGCGGCCATGATTGGGGTAATCTAGACCCTCGTAAATCGGCAGGGGCTGGCGGAGAACTCTATTGTCTTTCTTGACAATATGCCTTGAAAAAATCTCCGCATATCCCCATTTGAGGCATTCTCATGAGGGGGAGGGGGCGACAGCCTTCGGCCCAATAATTTAAAGGATTGATACCATGGTTGCGGTTCGCGATATTCATTTGAAAGACAACTTCACCCTGGAGGAGTGGGTCAGCTCGCTCACCCTGAGTGACAGTGACAAAGATCAGCTGCGAACCGTCTACCAGTACTGTCTGACGCTCGGTGACGAAGCGCTCACCAACCGCCTGCTGGTCCGCGGGGTCGAGATGGTGGGCATCCAGCTGATGCTCAGCATGGATCTCGGCACCCTCAAGGCCGCCATCATCTACCCCTTCGTCGAAGCCGGTCTCATCAGCCAGGAGCGGATGGACGAGGACTTCGGCCCCAAGATCGCCAAGCTGGTGGAAGGGGTGCTGGAGATGGAGGCCATCCGCTCCCTGCAGACCCTGCACCGCAGCGAAACTTCGCCGGAACAGGTCGACAACGTGCGCCGCATGCTGCTCGCCATGGTCGAGGATGTGCGCGCCGTGGTGATCAAGCTGGCGGAGCGGATAGCCTGCCTGCGGGAAGCGAAGAAGGCGGATGAAGAGACCCGGGTGCTGATGGCCCAGGAGATCACCAACATCTACGCCCCGCTGGCCAACCGGCTCGGCATCGGTCAGCTCAAGTGGGAGCTCGAAGATCTCGCCTTCCGCTACCTGCACCCGGATACCTACAAGCAGATCGCCAAGCAGCTCGACGAGAAGCGGCTCGATCGGGAGCGCTACATCCGCGAGTTCGTGCAGTCCCTGCGCGATGCCCTGAAAGAGGCGGGGGTCGAGGCCGAGGTCTACGGCCGGCCGAAACACATCTACAGCATCTGGCGCAAGATGCAGAAGAAGCACCTCGAATTCAACGAACTGTTCGACGTGCGGGCGGTGCGGGTGGTGACCAAGCGGCTGCAGGATTGCTATGCGGCGCTCGGCATCGTTCATACCCACTTCCACCACATCCCCCGTGAGTTTGACGACTATGTCGCCAACCCCAAACCCAACGGCTACCAGTCCATCCACACAGTCGTGGTGGGGCCCGAGGGCAAGACGGTGGAGATCCAGATCCGTACCGACCAGATGCACCAGGATGCCGAGCTCGGCGTGGCGGCGCACTGGCGCTACAAGGAAGGGGCGCAGGCCGGCGGCAAGGCCAACACCTTCGAAGACAAGATCGAGTGGCTGCGCAAGCTGCTCGCCTGGCAGGAAGATCTCTCCGAGAGCGGCTCCCTGCTCGAAGATCTGCGCAGTCAGGTGTTCGAGGACAGGGTCTACGTCTTCACCCCGAAAGGGGATGTGATCGATCTGCCGGCGGGCGCCACCCCGCTCGACTTTGCCTATCACGTGCACAGCATGATCGGCCACCGCTGCATCGGCGCCAAGATTGACGGCCGCATCGTGCCGTTCACCTATGCGCTGCAGACCGGCGATCAGGTGGAGGTGATCACCCAGAAGGAGCCGAACCCGAGCCGCGACTGGATGAACCCCAACTCCGGCTTCCTGCGCTCCAGCCGGGCGCGGGCCAAGGTGGCCACCTGGTTCAGAAAGCTGGATCGGGACAAGAACATCGCCGCCGGCAAGGAGTTGCTGGAGAAGGAGCTGGACAGGCACAACCTGACCCTCTCCAAGGTGGACAAGGTGGTGCTGGAGCGCTTCCATGCCGACGAGCTGGAAGATCTGCTGGCCGGCATCGGCAGTGGCGACATCCGCATCAACCAGCTGCTGAACTACCTGGACACCCGCTACAACAAGCCGACGGCGGAAGAGGAAGATCGCCGCCTGCTGGAGAAGCTGGAGCAGAAGGCCAACGTGCCGTTCCGGCCCAAGCCCAAGGATCACATCGTAGTGGAAGGGGTCGGCAACTTGATGACCCATATCGCCCGTTGCTGCCAGCCCATTCCGGGGGACGGTATTCAGGGTTTCATCACCATGGGGCGCGGCGTCTCCATCCACCGGGAGGATTGCGAGCAGCTCAAAGAGCTCTCCCGTCGCAACCCGGAGCGGCTGATCGACGCGGTATGGGGGGAGAACTACTCCGGCGGCTACGGCCTCACCATCCGCATCCTCTCCAACGACCGCTCCGGCCTGCTGCGCGACATCACCACCGTGCTGGCCAACGAGAAGATCAACGTGATGGGGGTGCGTTCGCGCTCCAACGTGCGCGAGCAGACCGCCGAGATCGACATGGAGTTGGAGATTTACAACATCAACGCCTTCAACCGGGCGTTGGCCAAGCTCAGTCAGCTCAACGATGTGATCAGCGCCAAGCGCCTCTGATTGTCATCAACAACCAATTCGTGACCGACCGCCAGGTCGGTCACTGTTTTCCCCCTGCGTTACGAATCAAGAAGCGAATATCCCATGTCCCAACGTTACGACCTGCCTCAACTGCTCGACATCATGGCCAGATTGCGCGACCCGAACGGGGGTTGCCCCTGGGATCTGAAGCAGAGCTTCCAGACCATAGTGCCGCACACCCTGGAGGAGGCCTACGAGGTGGCCGATGCCATCGAAACCCAGGATTGGGACGGATTAAAGGGTGAACTGGGCGATCTGCTGTTCCAGGTGGTGTTCTACGCGCAGCTCGGCAAGGAACAGGGGCTGTTCGATTTCGCCGATATCGTCGATACGGTGAGCGAGAAGCTGATCCGCCGCCATCCCCATGTTTTCTCCGATGCCGACCTTGGCGACGAGCAGGCGGTGAAGGTGAACTGGGAGGCGGAAAAAGCCAGAGAGCGGGCCGCGCTCGACAAGGAGAGCGTGCTGGACGATATCCCGCTCTCGCTGCCGGCCCTGACCCGCGCCGCCAAAATTCAGAAACGCTGCGCCACCGTCGGCTTCGATTGGAAGACCCTGGGCCCGGTGGTGGACAAGATCCACGAGGAGATCGACGAGGTGATGGAAGAGGCGCTGATGGCCGACGTGGACGAGGAACGGGTGAGCGATGAGCTCGGCGATCTCTTGTTCGCCACCGTCAATCTGGTGCGCCATCTGGGAAAGGATCCGGAGCAGGTATTGCGGGGCGCCAACGCCAAGTTCGAACGCCGGTTTCGTCAGGTTGAGCAGTTTATCGCCGCAGAAGGGCTGAAAGTGAGCGACTGTTCGCTGGAAAAGCTCGATGCCGCCTGGGACAGAGCCAAGGAAACCGAACAAAGTTGATTTGGCGCAAGATGGGGGCGCCGGGAGCCTGATAGATTTTTGTTCATTGTTTGGGAGAGGGGGTTTTGGTATACTGTTTCCCCGTCCTGCTTCATCCCCGAAGCACCCCTTAAAATTCCCTAAACTTCTTTCAGGTTCAGCATGACGACAAAATATATTTTTGTAACTGGTGGCGTTGTTTCATCCCTCGGCAAAGGCATTGCCGCAGCTTCTCTGGCAGCCATTCTGGAAGCCCGTGGTCTGGATGTGACCATCATGAAACTGGACCCCTATATCAACGTGGATCCGGGCACCATGAGCCCGACCCAGCACGGTGAAGTGTTCGTAACCGAGGACGGGGCCGAGACCGATCTGGACTTGGGCCACTACGAGCGTTTCATCCGCACCAAGATGACCCGTCGCAACAACTTCACTACCGGCCGCATCTATGCCGACGTGCTGCGCAAAGAGCGCCGTGGTGACTATCTGGGCGCCACCATTCAGGTGATCCCGCACATCACCAACGCCATCAAGGAGCGGGTGATTGCCGGTGCCGAAGGCCATCAGGTTGCCATCGTCGAAGTGGGCGGTACCGTGGGCGACATCGAGTCCCTGCCGTTCCTCGAGGCCATTCGTCAGCTGGCTGCCGAAGTGGGCCGCAACAATGCCATGTTCATGCACCTGACGCTGGTTCCTTACCTGGCTGCTGCTGGTGAAGTGAAGACCAAGCCGACCCAGCACTCCGTCAAAGAGCTGCTCTCCATCGGTATCCAGCCAGACGTGCTGATCTGCCGCTCCGACCGTGCCATTCCGGCCGTTGAGCGCGCCAAGATCGCCCTGTTCTGCAACGTGCCGGAACGCGCCGTCATCTCCATGAAAGACGTCGACTCCATCTACAAGATCCCGGCACTGCTCAAGTCCCAGAATCTGGACTCCTACTTCACCGAGCGTTTCGGTCTGGAGTGCAAGGAGGCCGATCTGGCCGAGTGGGAACAGGTCATCTATGAAGAGGCCAACCCGACCGCAGAAGTGACCATCGGCATGGTCGGCAAGTACGTATCCCTGCCGGATGCCTACAAGTCCGTCAACGAGGCGCTCAAGCACGGTGGCCTGAAGACCCGTCTGTCCGTCAACATCAAGTACATCGATTCCCAGGATATCGAGACCCGTGGCGCCGAGCTGCTGGAAGGTCTGGACGCGATCCTGGTACCGGGTGGCTTCGGTGAGCGCGGCGTGGAAGGCAAAATTCAGGCGGCCCAATATGCTCGCGAGAACAAGATCCCCTACCTGGGTATCTGCCTCGGCATGCAGGTAGCCATGATCGAATTCGCCCGCAACGTGGCGGGCATGGAAGGGGCTCACTCTTCCGAGTTCAAGAAGGATTGTGCCTATCCGGTGGTGGGTCTTATCACCGAGTGGGTGGATGACGAAGGCAACGTCGAGACCCGTACCGAGAAGTCCGATCTGGGCGGTACCATGCGTCTGGGTTCCCAGCTCTGCCACCTGGTCGAAGGTTCCAAGGTGCGCCAGATGTACGGCAGCCCGACCATTTACGAGCGCCACCGTCACCGTTATGAAGTGAACAACAAGTTGCTGCCGCAGATTGAAGCAGCAGGTCTGAAAGTGACCGGTCTCTCTGCCGACAAGAAGTTGGTGGAAATTATCGAGATCCCGGATCACCCTTGGTTCGTGGCCGCGCAGTTCCACCCGGAGTTCACCTCGACTCCCCGTGATGGCCACGCCCTGTTCGCCGGTTTTGTGAAGGCGGCAGGCGAGTATCAGAAGCGTAATCTGAAGTAATTGAAAATAAATGCGGTTGGGGCCCTGTGCCGCAGCCGCTTTTTTTGGCATATTTTTGTTGTTTTTTTACGAAACCTGAGGAAATACACATGTCCAAGATCGTTAAAGTGATCGGTCGTGAAATCATCGACTCCCGTGGTAACCCGACCGTTGAGGCCGAAGTTCACCTGGAAGGTGGTTTTGTTGGTATGGCAGCCGCTCCGTCTGGCGCGTCCACCGGTTCCCGCGAAGCGCTGGAACTGCGTGACGGCGACAAGAGCCGTTTCCTGGGTAAAGGCGTGCTGAAAGCCCTCGAAGCCGTAAACGGCCCGATCGCTCAAGCTCTGCTGGGTAAAGATGCCAAGGATCAGGCCACTGTCGACCAGATCATGATCGACCTCGACGGTACCGAGAACAAATCCAAGTTCGGCGCCAACGCCATCCTGGCTGTTTCCCTGGCTAACGCCAAAGCTGCCGCTGCTGCCAAAGGCATGCCGCTGTACGCCCACATCGCCGAGCTGAACGGCACCCCGGGTGTCTACTCCATGCCGCTGCCGATGATGAACATCATCAACGGTGGTGAGCACGCCGACAACAACGTCGACATCCAGGAGTTCATGATCCAGCCGGTTGGCGCCAAGACCCTGAAAGAAGCTGTGCGCATGGGCGCTGAAGTGTTCCACAACCTGGCCAAGGTGCTGAAGTCCAAGGGCTACAACACTGCCGTTGGTGACGAAGGTGGTTTCGCTCCGAACCTGAAATCCAACGCCGAAGCGCTGGAAGTGATCGCCGAAGCCGTTGCCGCTGCCGGTTACAAACTGGGCACCGACATCACCCTGGCCATGGACTGCGCTGCTTCCGAGTTCTACGACGCAGAGAAGAAAGAGTACAACCTGAAAGGCGAAGGTCGCATCTTCACCTCCAACGGTTTCTCCGACTTCCTGGCTGACCTGACCACCAAGTTCCCGATCGTTTCCATCGAAGATGGCCTGGACGAATCTGACTGGGAAGGTTTTGCCTACCAGACTGCTGAACTGGGCAAGAAAATCCAGATCGTGGGTGACGACCTGTTCGTAACCAACACCAAGATCCTGAAGCGCGGTATCGACAACGGCATCGCCAACTCCATCCTGATCAAGTTCAACCAGATCGGTTCCCTGACCGAAACCCTGGCTGCCATCAAGATGGCCAAAGACGCTGGCTACACTGCCGTCATCTCCCACCGCTCCGGTGAGACCGAAGACGCGACCATCGCCGACCTGGCCGTTGGTACCGCTGCTGGCCAGATCAAGACCGGTTCCATGAGCCGTTCTGACCGTGTTGCCAAGTACAACCAGCTGATCCGTATCGAAGAAGCGCTGGGTGCCAAGGCTCCGTTCCGTGGTCTGAAAGAAGTGAAGAACCAGGCTTAATTTTCGCCTGCTTCCACGCTGTGCAAAGCCCCGCCAATCGGCGGGGCTTTTTTGTTTCTGCCGCCGCCACGGCGGGTTTCTGCATTTTTTATTCCGGCCCAACCCATCCGGGGCACAGGCTTTCTTTTGTCTTGCCTGCGAATATGGGAAACTAGGCCGCTTGAAGGAGACTCAGTGCATGCGGCTACTCACTCTTATCCTGCTTCTCCTGTTGGGGGGGCTTCAATATGACCTCTGGCTGGGGAAGAACGGCCTGTCTGACTATCATGAGCTGTCCGATGCCATCACCCGGCAGCAGCAGGACAATCTGGTACTCAAGGATCGCAACAACCTGATTTATCGCGAGATCGACGATCTGACCTCGGGCCTGGAAGCCATTGAGGAGCTGTCACGCAACGATCTTGGCTACATCAAGCAGGGCGAGACCTTCTATCGGATCATCCCCAAGGACAAAGACAAGGGTTCCAGCTCCGGAGACGCAGCCTACGATGACTGATCTCCGCCCCGGGCTGACCGCCATCGTCCCGGCCGCGGGCATCGGCAGCCGAATGGGGGCCGAGTGCCCCAAACAGTATCTGCAGTTGGCGGGTCGAACCATTCTGGAACATACCCTGACCCGGCTGCTCTCCCATCCAGCCATCGCTCAGGTGATCGTGGCACTGGCTCCCCATGACCGTTGGTTCGACACCCTGGCCGTGGTCGCCGATCCGAGGATCCTGCGAGTGGAAGGGGGCGCCGAGCGGGCCTTTTCCGTTCTCAATGCGTTGCATGTGGCCGCAGGGGAGTGGGTACTGGTGCACGACGCCGCCCGCCCCTGTCTGACCCACGGCGATCTCGATGCCCTGATTGCCACCGCCATGGCCTGTGATGGTGCCATCCTCGGCAGCCGGGTGCGCGACACCATGAAGCGCTCCGACGGAGCGGGCAACATCCTCGCCACCGTCGATCGCGAGCAGCTCTGGCATGCCCTGACCCCCCAGATGTTTCCCACCCGTCCTCTGCTGCGGGCACTGGAAGAGGGGCTGGCGCTGGGGGCCACCATCACCGACGAGGCCTCCGCCATGGAGCGTGCCGGTTTCACGGTGCGGATGGTGGAAGGACGAGCCGACAATATCAAGGTGACCCGGCCGGAGGATCTCTCTCTGGCGGGGCTCTATTTGCAGCAACAGAACGCGCGCCAGCCGGCGCAACCCGATTCACCCACAGAGGAGCTGGCATGATCCGGATTGGACATGGTTTTGATGTACACAAGTTTGGTGGGGTTGGCCCCTGCATGCTGGGCGGGGTGGCGGTGCCGTATGAGCAGGGCCTGCTGGCTCACTCCGATGGTGACGTGGTGCTGCACGCGGTGAGCGATGCGCTGCTCGGCGCCATCGGGGCCGGCGATATCGGCCGTCACTTTCCCGATACTGCGGCCGAGTTCAAGGGGATCGACAGCCGCATCCTGCTGCGAGACGTGTTTGCACGGGTGCAGCAGTCGGGCTATGCCATCGGCAACCTGGATGTGACCATCATTGCCCAGGCACCCAAGATGGCGCCGCATATCGAAGCCATGTGCGCCGTGCTGGCCGCCGATCTGCAATGTGATTTGAACCGGGTGAACGTCAAGGCGACCACCACCGAACAGCTGGGATTCACGGGGCGCAAGGAAGGGATCGCCACCGAAGCCGTCGTCTTACTGGTGAAACAATAATGCTGGAACAACTTGCCTATCTGCACGGGGCGCCCACCGCCCGTGGCATTCTCAAGGCGCAAGCCGCCGATTTCGTGGTCAATGAAGATCTCGGGTTTGAACCCTGCGGCGAGGGGGAGCACATCTTCGTCAGGGTGCGTAAAACCGGGGAAAATACCGCCTGGGTGGCTGGCCTGCTGGCCGATGCAGCCGGGGTCAACCGCAATGCGGTGACCTGGGCCGGGCTGAAAGACCGCCACGCGGTGACCGAACAGTGGTTCGGCATTCATCTGCCGGGCAAGGCGGAACCTGATCTCTCCGTCATCGAGAGCGACAGCATCCAGATCTTGCAGGTGAAGCGCCACAACAAGAAGCTGCGGGTCGGCTATCTCAAGGGCAACCACTTCACCCTGCGCCTCACCGGGCTGGAGCAGGCCGACGGTCTGGAATCCCGCCTGCAGGCCATCGCGGAGCAGGGGGTGCCCAACTATTACGGCGAGCAGCGTTTCGGCCGGGGCGGCAACAACCTGGAGGCGGCCAAGGCGATGTTCGCCGGCAAGCGGATCAAGGATCGCAACAAGCGCTCCCTCTATCTCTCCGCTGCTCGCAGCATGCTGTTCAATGCCATCGTCAGTGCCCGCATCGAGCAGGGACTGGCCCATCAGCTGCTGGCCGGCGACTGTGTGATGCTCAAGGGCAGCCACTCCATCTTCAGCGAAGAGGGCGTGACCCCTGAGCTGGCGGCGCGTCTGGCCTCCGGCGACGTACAGCTCACCGCGCCCCAGTGGGGCCGTGGCCGGTTGGCCAGCCAGGGTGCCGCCGCCGAGTTCGAGCAAAGCGTGCTGGCCCCCTATCACGATTGGTGTGACGGCCTGGAAAAAGCCGGGCTGGACCAGGACCGCCGCCCGCTGCTGCTCAAGCCGCAAGCCATGAGCTGGCAGCTGGAGGGGGCCGTGTTGACCCTGTCGTTCTTCCTGCCGGCCGGGGCGTTTGCCACCAGCGTGGTGCGCGAGTTAATGCAGGCCGAAGAGGCCGATCATGGTTTCAGGAATCAGTCCGATGAGAATTCTGGTCAGTAATGATGACGGTGTGCATGCGGAGGGCATAAGAGCCCTCAGCGAGGCGCTGGCTGCCTGTGGCGAGGTCATCGTGGTGGCGCCGGATCGCAATCGCAGCGGGGCGAGTCATTCCCTGACGCTGGAAGTGCCGCTGCGGGTCACCCGCATCGCCGAAACCGGATATCATGCGGTGAAGGGAACGCCGACCGACTGCGTGCACCTGGCGGTCAACGAGCTGGTACGCCCGGAGCCTGACATGGTGGTAGCCGGCATCAACCACGGCGCCAATCTGGGGGATGACGTCATCTACTCGGGCACGGTGGCGGCGGCAACCGAGGGACGCCACCTCGGCTTCCCCTCGCTGGCCATCTCGCTGGTAGGCAAGACCCATTTCGCCACGGCGGCCCACTACGCCGCCCAGCTGGTGAGGGGCATGATGGTGCACCCGCTGCCCGCCGATCAGATCCTCAACGTCAATGTGCCGGACCTGCCCCTCGACCAGATCAAGGGGATCAGGGTGACACGCCTTGGCAACCGCCACCGGGCGGAGTCGGTCATATGCAGCGAGGATCCCCGTGGCCAGCCCATCTACTGGATTGGCCCGCCCGGCAGCCAGCAAGATGCGGGCGAAGGTACGGATTTTGCCGCCATCGAGCAGGGCTACGTCTCGATCACCCCCCTGACCATCGATATGACTGCCTACAGCAGTCTGGCGGGGCTGGGGGCTTGGTTGGACCTGCAGGGATGAAGGTGTGATAGTACAGCGCCTGTTAAACCAGCTGATCGCGCAGGACATTCGCGATTTCCGCGTACTCGCGGCGATTGCCAAGGTGCCGCGCCAGCTGTTCGTGGATGAAGCCATGGCCCACAAGGCCTGGGACAATACGGCGTTGCCCATCGGCCACGGTCAGACCATCTCGCAACCCTACATGGTGGCGCGGATGACCGAGCTGCTGATCCAGAACGATCCGGCCCATGTGCTGGAGATCGGCACTGGCTCGGGTTATCAGACGGCGGTGCTGGCTCATCTGGTGGAGCACGTCTACACGGTGGAGCGGATCAAGTCTCTGCAGTTCCAGGCCCGGCGCCGGCTGCGTCAGCTCGATCTGCACAATGTTTCCGCCAAGCACGGCAATGGTTGGCTGGGCTGGCCCAACAAGGGGCCCTTCGACGCCATTCTGGTGACGGCTGCCGCCAGCGAGGTGCCGACGGCCCTCACTGACCAGCTGGCCGACGGTGGCCGGCTGGTGTTGCCGGTGGGGGACAGCCAGCAGACCCTGCAGCTGATCGAGCGGTCGGGCTCCCAGCTGACCAGCCGGATCCTGGAGCCGGTCCGTTTCGTCCCCCTGATTGACGGAGATGTCGAGTGAAGTTGTTTTCCCGCCTCTATGTGCTGGTGATGCAGTGGGCTCGCCACAAGTATGCCCCCTGGTATCTGGCGATCACCGCCTTCATCGAGTCGGTGTTCTGGCCCATTCCGGTGGACGTGATGTTGGCCCCCATGGCGCTGGCCAGACCGCACAAGGCCTGGCACTACGCCGCACTGGCGACCCTGTTCTCGGTGCTGGGCGCGCTGTTCGGCTATCTGCTCGGTTATGCCCTGTGGGAGCCGGTGGTCCAGCCGCTGGTGGTCTCGGTGGGCTATGAAGACAAGATTGCCCTGGCCCGGCAATGGTTCGAGCAGTGGGGCATCTGGGTGATTTTTATTGCCAGTTTCACGCCGCTCCCCTACAAGGTGTTTACCGTGACGGCCGGCCTGTTGCAAATGGCACTGCTGCCCTTCATCGTGACCTCGCTGATCGGGCGTGGCATGCGCTTTTTCCTGGTGGCAGGTCTGATGCGCTGGGGTGGCGAGAAGATGGAGCGCAAGCTGATGCACTATGTGGATGTGCTGGGTTGGCTCTGTATTGGTTTGGCCGTTGTGGCCTATTTCTGGTTTAGTCGTTAAAGGATCCACTATGCGTTCGCGTGTTTGGCAAGGAAGCAGTGTCGTCGTGTTGTCATGGCTGCTGCTCGCTTGCTCTTCCAGTAAGACTGCTGCTCCGGTACAAGGATTGGGCAATGATGGTCTCGTCTCTACCATTCCGGCTCGCCAGATAGCGGCCCAGCCCGCCATTCAGGGCAACAGCTACACGGTGAAAAAAGGGGACACCCTCTACTCCATCGCCTTCAATTCGGGCAATGACGTGCCCTCGCTGGCCAGTCTCAACGGCATCAGCCCCCCCTACAACATCTATCCGGGTCAACAGATCCGGCTCGATGCCTCCGGCAGCACCATGGCCGTTGCGCGCAGTGCAGGCACCTATCAGGTCCGTCCTGGGGACACGCTGAGCAGCATTGGCCGCCAGTTTGGCATGTCGAATCAGACTCTGGCACAAAGCAACAATCTGCAGGCGCCCTTTGCCCTGCAGGTCGGGCAGGTGCTGAATGTGCAGTCCGCCAGCAGCGGCAGTGGCCAGATGGTGGCGGCGACCCGCCCGGTGGTGACCCAGAGCTCCGGCCCCAAACCCCTGGCGCCAGCGCCCTCAGGTACGACCACTCCATTTATCAAACAGAAAACGATTGCTCAGCCATCTTCAAAAGAATACGCTCAGGTAAAAGAACAAAAATCAGACAATTCCTACAGCAAGCTATCTTGGCACTGGCCTACCAAGGGTCGGATCGTCGAAGGTTTCTCTGTTGCAGAACAGGGTAACAAGGGCATAGATATCGCTGGTCAGAAGGGGCAACCCATCTACGCGGCGAGCGGCGGCAAGGTCGTCTATGCCGGTAGCGCGTTGAGGGGTTATGGCAAGCTGATCATTCTCAAACATGATGATGACTACCTTTCTGCTTACGCCCACAACGACGAGTTGCGAGTGAAGGAAGGGGACAGCGTCAAAGGCGGATCAGTCATTGCCAACATGGGTAGCACGGACGCGCCGGATGTGCGATTGCACTTTGAAATCCGGTACAGAGGCAAGTCGATTAACCCGATGAGCCATTTGCCAAAGCGTTAGACCCAGAGAGTTAAGTCTTACTCTGGTGCCGGTCAGGGAGACACGCCATGAGCCAAGAACAACTGGTTATGCAGGATGCAGAGTTAGAGTTCGACGAAGAGCTGGAGACCCACGAAGAGGAAGAAGTTCAGGAAGTCGCGGCCGAGGCCGAAGAGACGATTTCCGATGAACTGATGGCACCTGAACTGAACAAGGTGATGGACGCCACCCAGCTCTATCTCGGGGAGATTGGCTTCTCCCCGCTGCTCACCGCCGAAGAAGAAGTCTATTACGCCCGTCGTGCCTTGCGAGGTGACAAAGCCGCCCGCAAGCGCATGATCGAGTCCAATTTGCGACTGGTGGTCAAGATCGCCCGTCGCTACAACAATCGCGGCCTGGTGCTGCTCGATCTTATCGAAGAGGGCAACCTCGGTCTCATCCGCGCAGTCGAGAAATTCGATCCCGAGCGTGGCTTCCGCTTCTCTACCTATGCCACCTGGTGGATCCGTCAGACCATAGAGCGGGCCATCATGAATCAGACCCGTACCATTCGTCTGCCCATTCATGTGGTCAAAGAACTGAACGTCTATCTGCGCACCGCCCGCGAACTCTCCCATCGGCTCGATCATGAACCGACGGCGGAAGATATCGCTTTCGCGCTGGATCGCTCGGTAGATGATGTGAATCGCATGCTCAAGCTCAACGAGAAGATCACCTCGGTCGATACCCCTATCGGTGGCGATCGCGACAAGGCGCTGCTGGATGTGCTCTCCGACGAGCGCGGCATGGGCCCTGAGCTGGAGTCCCAGGATGACGACATGCGCGCCAGCATAGTGCACTGGCTGGAGGAGCTGAACCCCAAGCAGCGCGAGGTGCTGGCCCGTCGCTTCGGTCTGCTCGGCTATGAGCCGGCGACTCTGGAAGACGTGGGCGCCGAGATTGGACTGACCCGCGAGCGGGTTCGCCAGATCCAGGTAGAAGGGCTGCGCCGCTTGCGGGAGATCCTGCTGGGGCAGGGACTCTCCATCGAGGCGCTGTTCCGTACCAACTAATGGCTGTGAGAGCGAAGATCCTTACCAAGCAAAACAAAAAGGGGCCGAAGGCCCCTTTTTCATGCTGACTGGA
Organism: Aeromonas sp. FL131; assembly: GCF_049860615.1. NCBI lineage: Bacteria > Pseudomonadati > Pseudomonadota > Gammaproteobacteria > Aeromonadales > Aeromonadaceae > Aeromonas > Aeromonas sp. FL131. The sequence continues at coordinate 3,540,651 of NZ_CP187595.1, read as the reverse complement.
TCCGCTGGATCAAACCGGATCCAGGGTATCCAGCGGCCAGCGTGGCACGGCCTTGACTGCCAGTGGCTCGAACACCCCGGCTTTCAGGCGCTGCATGCCGGCATAGGCGATCATGGCGCCATTGTCGGTGCAATATTCGGTGCGCGGGTAGAACACTTCCCCCTTGAGGCTCTCCATCAGCTCGGCCAGCTGGGCGCGCAGATGACGGTTGGCGCTGACGCCGCCGGCCACCACCAGGCGATTGAGGCCGGTCTCCTTCAAGGCGCGGCGACACTTGATGGCCAGGGTGTCGACTACCGCGTCTTCAAACGCTCGGGCGATATCGGCGCGGGTCTGTTCATCATCACCGTTGGCGGCGATGGTGTTGGCGGCGAAGGTCTTGAGGCCGGAGAAGCTCATGTCGAGCCCGGGGCGGTCGGTCATGGGACGCGGGAAGGTGAAGCGCCCGGTGGTCCCCTTCTCCGCCAGCCGAGAGAGCAGCGGACCGCCTGGGTAATCCAGTCCCATCAGCTTGGCCGTCTTGTCGAAGGCTTCGCCTGCAGCATCATCGATCGACTCGCCCAGCAGCTGATAGCTGCCGATGCCATCGACCCGTACCAGCATGGAGTGACCGCCGGAAACCAGAAGCGCCACGAAGGGAAACTCGGGGGCTCGTTCTTCCAGCATGGGCGCCAGCAGGTGGCCTTCCATGTGGTGCACGGCAATGGCCGGTTTGTTCCAGGCCATCGCCAGCGAGCGGCCTATGGTAGCCCCCACCAGAATGGCGCCAACCAGGCCTGGACCTGCGGTGTAGGCGATGCCGTCGATGTCGTCCTTGCCCAGTCCCGCCTCTCGCAACGCGGCCTGGATCAAGGGGATCGTCTTGCGGACGTGATCCCGGCTGGCCAGCTCGGGAACGACGCCGCCGTAGTCCGCATGCAGCTTGACCTGGCTATACAACTGGTGGGAAAGGATCCCTTTTTGATCGTCGAAGATCGCGATCCCGGTTTCGTCACAGGATGTCTCTATGCCCAATACACGCATTGCTAAAAAATTTCACTGCTAAAATGAGACGGCTATGGTAACCTTCGCGGGTTTTTTAAACCAGAGCGATCTCTGCGGGTTTACTTTCATTCCCTGTCCAGAGTATAATTTCGCACCATTTTAAGACATGCTGATCGATTGAAGGTCAGCTAACAATTTATCACTGAGGTGAAAGGCACATGCCAGTAATCAAAGTCCGTGAAAATGAGCCGTTTGACGTTGCTCTGCGTCGCTTCAAGCGTTCTTGCGAAAAAGCCGGTATCCTGTCCGAAGTTCGTAGCCGTGAGTTCTACGAGAAGCCGACTACCATTCGCAAGCGTGCCAAAGCGTCTGCCGTTAAGCGTCACGCCAAGAAGCTGTCCCGCGAAAACGCACGTCGTATCCGCCTGTACTAATCAAGGGTTCATGCCGTGTCGCTGAAGGATCAACTCAAGGATCAACAAAAACTCGCCATGCTTGCCAAAGACAAGGCTCGCTTGGGAGCGATCCGTTTGTTGATGGCTGAAATCAAGCAACGTGAAGTTGATACCCGTGTCGAGCTCAATGATCAGGATATCCTCGCTGTGGTGACCAAAATGGTCAAACAGCGTCGTGATTCCATCAGTCAATTCGAAGCTGCCGGTCGCCAGGATCTTGCCGACAAAGAGTCCGCAGAGATCGTTGTGTTGCAGGAGTTCCTGCCGCAACAGCTGACCGCAGCCGAAATTGCCGCACTGATTGAGCAAGCCATCGCTGAAAGTGGTGCTGCCGTCATGGCTGACATGGGCAAAGTCATGGCTGTCTTGAAGCCGAAAATTCAGGGGCGTGCCGATGTCGGCGCCGTCAGTGCTCAGGTGAAAACCCGCTTGGCGTAACAGGCAACTCTCTTGTTTGGTCAAAGAAGCCGTGCTTCCCTGGGAATGCGCGGCTTTTTTATTTTCTATGCAATGAAACAGGACGGTTATGGCAGGCAGGATCCCACAATCCTTCATCGATGATCTGCTCGTACGCACCGATATCGTCGAGTTGATCGACTCGCGGGTGCGGCTGAAGAAAGCCGGTAAGAACTACCAGGCTTGCTGCCCTTTTCATAACGAAAAAAGCCCCTCTTTTACTGTCAGTCAGGAGAAGCAGTTCTATCACTGCTTCGGTTGCGGCGCTCACGGCAATGCCATCGGCTTTGTCATGGAGTATGACGGGCTCGAATTTCCCGATGCCATTGAAGAGCTTGCCAGCCTGCATGGCATGCAGGTTCCCCGTGAGCAGACTGCAGGTGGGATGAGCAGCAGTCAACCTGCGGTCAGCAAGGATCTGTTCGAGCTGATGAACCAGATCGCCCGCTTCTACGAGAGCAATCTCAAGAGCGCGCCGCAGGCGGTGGAATACCTGAAGGGGCGCGGTCTGACCGGTGAAGTGGTCAAGCGCTTCAACATCGGGTATGCCTCTGCCGATTGGGATCAGGTGCGTCGGCGCTTTGGCGCCAGCCGGGAGCACGAGCAGTTGCTCATCTCGGGCGGCATGCTGATCACTCGTGACAGCGGTCCCGGCAGCTATGATCGCTTTCGCGATCGCATCATGTTTCCGATCCGTGACAAGCGTGGCCGGGTCATCGGTTTCGGTGGCCGGGTACTGGGGGAGGGGACGCCAAAGTATCTGAACTCGCCGGAAACACCCATCTTCCACAAGGGACGGGAGTTGTTCGGCCTTTACGAGGTCAAGCAGGCACACAAGGATCCGCGCCGGATCCTGGTGGTGGAAGGCTATATGGATGTGGTGGCGCTCGGCCAGTACGACATCGATTATGCGGTGGCGGCGCTGGGTACCGCGACCACCAGCGACCATATCCATACCCTGTTTCGCACCACGGCCGAGGTCGTTTGCTGCTACGACGGCGACAACGCTGGTCGGGAAGCGGCTTGGCGGGCGCTGGACAACGCACTCTCCCATCTGCAGGATGGGCGTGAACTCAAGTTCGTGTTTTTGCCGGATGGTGAGGATCCCGACTCGCTGGTGCGCCAGATCGGCAAGGAGGGATTCGAAGCTCTGCTTGACCAGGCCCAGCCCTTCGCCGATTTCATGTTTGAGCGCCTCGGACGCGATGCGGCACTTTCCGGTGAGGCTGGCAAGTTCGAAGTGGCCAACAAGGCCGCCGAGCTGATCCGGCGAGTCCCGGAAGGGTTCACGCGCGAGGGATTGATCACCCGCCTTTCCAGCATGATGCGCTGGGGCGAGAACAAGCAGCGGATCGCCGAACTGTTTGCCCGCAACAGTCAGCCGAAGGCCGAGCTCAACAAACCCAAGGCAGCCAAGTTGACGCCGCTGCGCCGGGCGCTGGCACTGATGGTGCAGTATCCGGCGATCACGGCCGAGTTGCCGGCCATGCCTGAACTGGCTGGACTGCGCCTGCAGGGCATCAGGTTCTTGCTGCAGTTGCATCAACAGATCCTGACTCAGCCCGGGGTCACGACGGGCATCCTGCTGGAGCACTGGCGTGGCACCAAAGAGGGAGAGATCCTGGCGCAACTGGCAATGCACGATCTGTTTGAAGAGGTAAAACTCGACCAGGAGCCGGATATTCTGGGAGAATTGCAGGATACTTTCGTCGGTTTCATCAACCTGTTCCTGAAGCAGCGTATCGAGGAATTGCAGGCCAAGGTGGCGCAGGAAGGGCTAAGCTCTGAGGAAACTCAGGAGCTGATGATGCTGATCAGAGAGGTGCAAATTGAGAAAAGAAATGAGAGTGGGGCTTGATATTTGAGTGATTAACCCCAATATGAATACCGTTGCCCGAATCGACGGGATTAAAAGCAAACATTTTATAACCGCCTGGCCCCGACAATACTGCGGGCAGGGGTTTCTCATGACCGACGCCGCAACCAGACATAGCATGTCTGGCGGTTTTCTATTAGAATTGGCTATTTGCGCAGCAGCGCACTGTACGCGCAACCTAGCAACACCAACCGGATGAGTTCTATGGAGCAAACCCCGCAGTCTCAGCTTAAACTCCTCGTTGCCAAAGGTAAAGAACAGGGCTACCTGACCTATGCCGAGGTGAACGATCACCTCCCGCAAGACATTGTCGACTCTGACCAGATCGAAGACATCATCCAGATGATCAACGACATGGGCATCCAAGTGGTGGAAAACGCCCCGGATGCCGATGACCTTATCATGGCTGAAGGTGGTACCGCCGATGAGGACGCTGCCGAAGCAGCGGCCCAGGCACTGGCATCTGTTGAATCCGAGATTGGTCGTACGACCGATCCCGTCCGCATGTACATGCGGGAAATGGGTACCGTCGAACTGTTGACTCGCGAAGGCGAAATCGACATCGCCAAGCGCATCGAAGACGGTATCAACCAGGTACAAAGCTCCGTCGCCGAGTACCCGGAAGCGATTACCTATCTGCTTGAGCAATACGACAAATACGAAGCGGAACAGCTGCGTCTGTCCGACATCATTTCCGGCTTCATCGATCCCAACGAGACCGATGACGTCGCCCCGACCGCTACTCATATCGGCTCCGAGCTCAGCGAAGAAGATCTGGCTGACGAAGATGAAGACGAAGATGAAGACGAAGACGGTGATGGCGATGACTCCGATGATGATGGCGACGGTGGTCCGGATCCGGAAGTCGCTCGCGAGAAGTTCGGTGATCTGCGCGCCCAGTACGAAGTAACTCGTCTCTCCATTCAGCAGAATGGTCGTGCGCACGAAGATACTCAGGCTGCGATTGCCCAGCTGGCCGATGTATTCCGTCAATTCCGCCTGATGCCCAAGCAGTTCGATCGCCTGGTCAACAACATGCGCGAGATGATGGAGCGAGTCCGCGTGCAGGAACGCATCATCATGAAACTCTGCGTTGAGCAGGCCAAGATGCCGAAGAAGACCTTCGTCGCGGCCTTCACCAACAACGAGTGCGAAACTGCCTGGTTTGAATACCAGAAGCAGGCCGGCAAGGCCTGGTCACCGCGTCTGGTCGAGATGGACGAAGATGTGCTGCGCGCCATCGGCAAGCTTCAGCAGATCGAGGAAGAGACCGGTCTGTCCATCGCCCAGATCAAGGACATCAACCGTCGCATGAGCATCGGTGAGGCCAAGGCCCGCCGCGCCAAGAAAGAGATGGTCGAGGCCAACTTGCGTCTGGTTATCTCCATCGCCAAGAAGTACACCAACCGTGGCCTGCAGTTCCTGGATCTGATCCAGGAGGGCAACATCGGTCTGATGAAGGCGGTAGACAAGTTTGAATACCGTCGTGGCTACAAGTTCTCGACCTATGCGACCTGGTGGATCCGTCAGGCCATTACCCGCTCCATCGCGGATCAGGCCCGTACCATCCGTATCCCGGTACACATGATTGAGACCATCAACAAGCTCAACCGTATCTCCCGTCAGATGCTGCAGGAGATGGGTCGTGAACCGAACCCGGAAGAGCTGGCCATGCGCATGGGCATGCCGGAAGACAAGATCCGCAAGGTATTGAAGATCGCCAAAGAGCCCATCTCCATGGAGACGCCCATCGGTGATGATGAAGATTCCCACTTGGGCGACTTCATCGAAGATACCACCCTGGCTCTGCCAGCGGATGCGGCCACCAGCGAGAGCCTGCGCAACGCCACCCGCGAAGTGCTGGCCGGCCTGACCGCCCGTGAGGCCAAGGTACTGCGCATGCGCTTCGGTATCGACATGAACACTGACCACACCCTCGAGGAAGTGGGCAAGCAGTTCGACGTTACCCGTGAGCGTATTCGTCAGATCGAAGCCAAGGCGCTGCGCAAGCTGCGCCACCCGAGCCGCTCCGAAGTACTGCGCAGCTTCCTGGACGAGTAATCCCGGGCGGGTCTACCCGTGACCGCTGCCAAAAAGCCCCGCCATGCGGGGCTTTGTTTTATCCGTGGTGACGGCGGCGTGAAGATGAGTCACGGAACCGCTTGAATATGGATGAAATCTCGCCAAGTGATTGATATGCCTATGGACGGGGTATCCGCCATCCCCTATAATCCACGCCGCAAACCAGTATCAATGGCCCCTTAGCTCAGTTGGTCAGAGCAGTCGACTCATAATCGATTGGTCGCCCGTTCAAGTCGGGCAGGGGCCACCAAATTTAGAAAGGCGTAGCAGGTTAGTAACCGCTGCGCCTTTTCTATTTCTGGCGTTTTGAAGTGTACTTGTGAGTGTACTTAACCTGAGATCGGTTTAAGCCAGCATTATCACGGCTTGCTCTTCGGATGTAAGATTCAAGGCTGGCTTGTTGTCTTTGTGGCAGTACGCGATCAGCCCTCCAAGCAGATTCAACATAAATCCATGCATACTCCTGTGCCGTGAATGCTCTATCTGCGAGATGTTTTTCAGCTGGTCATTGATTGTTTCAATGATGAACCTTTTGGATAGCATTGCCCTGTCAAAAAGCGAATGGACCTTTGGTTTCATATTCTTACGGTGCCCCGTTATCAATGTCACTCCCTTGGCTGCCAGCTCATCTGATAACGCTTGACTGATATATCCTTTATCGCCGTATAACCGGTCCGGTAAACAGGCTGCTAATTCCCTGACCGGTGCCCGGTCATCGACATTTGCTGGTGTCAGCTTGGCGGCAACCAGTCCGCCCATGTGATTCACAATGAGGTGTAATTTGAATCCATAAAACCAGCCCATTGTTCCCTTGCCTCGCTTTGCGACACCATCGAATACCTTGTGCCGGGGAATCCGCAGGTTATGACAGACCTTGATGCTGGTCGAATCAACAAATTCTATCCCGGTTGGGGTTGCCTTCAGCTGGGTGAAATAGGCACAGAGCGGGACCAATACGGATGGCATCATCTCGAGGAACCGGGTGTAACTGAGCAATTGAGGAAAATCCTGCATGTGATAGCGCCGGAGCAAACCGTTGTAGAAGTTTTTGAAATCCCGGTGGTGTGACATGTGGAAAGCAATGATGATGCACATTATCTCACTCGCGCTCATGCGCCCGGTACGCTGGCGTTGACGCTGACCGCTAACCAACAATTGCTGGTGCCATTGAGGCATAAATACGGCACAAAAATCATCAACATCACAGAAGAGTTCCAATAACTTGTCCATGCCCGTTCCTTTGTGGTCAGTGTCTTTGTCACTGCAGGATCAGATCTTGGAACGGGCATTGAGTTCATTTTTTACGCCGTTTTTTATCCCGAGTTCAGGTTACTTAGCTAACTGCTAGGGGCGGAATGGTGACGGCATTCCAAGCCCTATCAATTGCCCAGTGATAGGTTGACACAATGACAGTGGTTTTAGGGGACAGGAAGAAAAGTTGTGTGGGGAGCGGAGAGAGGCATCGTCGATTTGCTGGGGGAATTGCATGGAGGGGAGCAGGGGTAAGGGGGGTTCTTATATATATGCAATGAGGCTTGAAAAAATCTCACAGAAAATATGACAAATGGCCCTCTCTGCAATAGCCAATACAACCCCATAGATGTACTAGCAACAGAGGATAGTAATCAGATGGGGGCTGTATGTCTTGAGAGGCGTAAGGGGTAAAGCGCTTCCCCTCTGTCACCGGATTACTTCATCTTTCACGGCTTCATAGTAGGAATAATGTGAGTGTCGAGCGCACAAGGGGCAAGAAATCCGCTCCTCTTGCCAATCTCTCTTCTGAATGAGCGTTACTCCCTTACACGCTGGACAGTGGTAATTGATATTCAGCGCCCTTAGCTCTCCTTGGCGTTCACTGTCAACGTTCAGAAGGGCCAAATCAAGCGCCCCTTGTAGCGAACGAGTATCGGTATAGACACCAGCACACAAAGCCATATCAAAGCCTTTAAGTTTGGGTGGCGTAATGCGGTAGCTAGAGCCTTTACGCTCAATGACAATGCCCTTGTAAGAGAATCTGGTAACATCTGGTTTGTATTCATGAGTGCGGACAGGCTTATCTGCCTGCCCTCCGAATTTGTAGTTTGCTACCTTGGGCTTCTTGATGAGAGGCATTAACCACCTCTCAGCTTCTTGAAGAACTCGACAGCGTCCTGAGTGTTGTTAAGCGGATTTGGCTTATAGCCAGCTTTCACACGTCTAGCCCGTTCCCATTGCTGCCATTGCTTGGTTGTCCAATTGGCGTTGGCTAGTTCTTCCCCCGTAAATTCTGTTTGTTGGGGAGGTTCAGAGAATCCATGTTTGCGCATAGCATCATTCTTCAATGACTGCATATAAGCAATGTGCTCTTTAGAGCCAGCACCAATACCAAGGGCTTTCATGCTCTTGCTCACCTTAGAGGCGTCGCCTTGAGCCTCTTGAATGATGGCTGCAAGCTGATCATCACTAATTGATTCGTCTTGAAACAGGTCTTTGATTTGTTCATTCATATTTAACTTCTCCGAAAGGGGTTAGGTGCCCAGGTGAAAGGGGCATCAATGTCATAGTTTTTGAATTTTGAATAATCGCGGTAGTGGTCGCAGTGGGTTACAGGAACCCGTTTGCGTGTGTTAAGAAAACACCACATAGTAGAGTCCTACTTTGCTAAAAATGGCTGTTTTAAGCCTTGGTATACAAGGGCTAGAGAGGAAGTGACACAGGGGGGAGGTACTACCCTACAGGGTAGGGGGAGTGGCACTGATAAGCTCGTTACGCAATCGGTGATAAGTGCGTTTAGAAAGGCCGTATTTGGTATGCAATACAGAGTGGGAACAACCGAGCTTAATCTCTCGCTCTAGCTCTGGGGTGCGTTGGTAACGTATCCCTTTCGATTTATTCAAGAGCTCTTGCTTGGTGAGCAAGGCTTCATCTATTGCCTCTGAGAGAGTATAGGTATCAGTGACTAGCATTCGGCTGTAAAGGCTGGTCGGCCTGACACCTGCAATAATCTTGATGATACCATTTGTGCCTTGGCGCTCTACACACACCGCCTTGTCTTGTTGGTTGTAATAGACAAAATAGAGGTTCATAAAGTAACAACCTCCTTGCCAACTACGACTGTGACACCCTGAGACGAGACGGTGTTGCTAATCTCTCGCATAGCCAGGCTTATGTATCTTTCTGAAAGTTCTTTGTAACTCACCGCATTATCCAAACTCCCCGCCAGGAGAATTAGCTCCCCTGTTCGCTCTCGTTCTACTGCGCAGCAGCGACCATATTGATCGAGGTGCGCTATTATTGTTCTTTGCATTCTTGTTCTTCCGCTCCCACTGTAGAAAGCCGTAAGTTATTTAAGAGGGTACGCACACTCTCACGAGTGAAGGGCTTACCTCGTTGGGTTAGATAACCTTTCGCATTCAGTGCTGAAGCCAAAGCCTTGTATCCGTAACCAAACGCCAAGAGCTCTTGCACTGGCTCTAGCAGCTTAGTGAAGTAGGTTGCATTGGCCGCCTCTTTGGCTGTGTTAAATTGTTCATGAGTGGAGTTGTATCGTTGCATTGTCGTTACCTATTGGATTATAAAAATTGAAATCATGTGGGTTAAATAGACTACAAGGGGGTATAAAATTAGGATTTTACCAATCATCTAGATCATCCTCCCAAGCATCCTCTTTGACTTCCTGCGCTGCCGATACTGGCGTCAGCTTGTCTAGGTTAAGGATTAAAATCCGTGTTCGCTTGTTAGCGTCAGGATCAAACTTTGTCTGCCGCTCAATGAGGCCCATTGCCTCCAGCCTTACCAAAGCTCGGATAATTGCCCGTTCAGATAGCCCGGTCTGAGCCGCCAACAGGCTATTCGTGGGCCAACAACGAGCGCACTTATCCCGCTCTAGGTTAATGAAGGTGGAGATAACCAGCAGGGTGATCTGTTCGGAGGCGGTAAGATCTTTAGGAAGGTTGCGCAGAATCTTGGTTGTAATTTCTAGTTGCGTCATCACTTATATGTGATCCTCTCTTTTTATTGGCTAAGTCCTTTAGAATCAGGTCCACGATGTAGCGCGTTGCCTTTACACCTTCTGGTAAATGCTTGGCCAGCTCATTGGCGCAAAAGGCAGGTATCTTGACCCGAAGGCCATTTTCTTGGGAATACATTATCTCATTACCTCTATCTTGATTTGGAACGGGCAAGAGCCCACTTACTGGCGCAAGCAGGCTACAGTTTTCAACTATGTATACTTATATATACCTGTGAGACAGGTGTTTCTGCTACAACTATTTTTTAATAGTCAGGTGGGTAGCAGGGGACAATCTCTTGTTTCATTCCTCTACCCCTCAAAATTGAGTAATAGATGTGACTCTAGCCCAGAGCCAGCTTGAAGGGGAGAGCCTGCTATTATATTAAGAGGATGGGATGATACCATTTGTCATTAGGGGGCATCTTCTAAGTGCAAGAGGGGTGACAAATTGTCAGGGGGGGGGGTGACAATTTGTACCTAATAACAGATAAAGTAACAGATAATATAAATACTATTATAGGTGACATTTTGTCACCCCATTGTGCCGAAGGCGTATATAGAAACTATCTGACTGTATGTGCCTCAGGCCGGCAGGGCCAAGCTAAAGAAGACGCCTAAAGGAAAGAGAGAAAAGACTAACCCCTTCTCTCCCATGCTTCTGTAGCCCTTGGCTACTAACTACCTACTGTGTGGATTTCTTCCCTTCTTTTTGGCGTATCTTTTACTCTTTGCCGAAGGCGTTAGTCTGCTTACGTATGTCATAGAGTGTCACTAGGCGTAGCCTATGGATTCTACAGGTAATCTCCTAAACCTCGTTAGAGAGTCTCCTAGACGCCTTCCTGTGTGTTTATTTAATCAGCGTTGCTTTCTTCAATCACACACAAACGTCCTTTGGTTTGGATCAAAATGTGTCTGGGCTTACCACTATCCAATATTCCCCAGACACCAACCAATTCGATTCTATCGTCATAAACCCTGATGTCTCGTCCTTCAAAGCTAACGTGCCCTCCTTGTGACTCACACATAACCTTTCCCTTTTCAAAGTTTGGATAGAACTTGAAAAGGAATGGCCCTGCCACCAAGATCAGCAACACAGCAATGATCGCTATGAAGGAGACTTTTCTATAAAAATCCATGACAATCAAGCCCTAGTCTAAAACGATCCTTGGCGGTTCCTGACTGCCATCACTATCAAGGTACTCCTCAAACTTGGCAATGAAAGCAGAGAGGGCTTTGTGAAGCTTGTGCAAGTCGTACCCACGTAAATCAATATTAGAGAGTAGCGACTGTGCCATGCCTAACGCATTAGATTGGCCCCTTGAAGATCCAGACACTTCGCCCCTCTTAACTTAAGAGGTAGTCTTGGAGCTATGTTCAGTACTAGTCACAACGAGAAGATGGTCGAAGTGTTAACAGGGGCCGAGCGCCGTCGACGCCGGACTCCACAAGAAAAGATCGCCATCGTGCAGCAGACCTTTGAGCCCGGGATGACCGTCTCTCATGTTGCTCGCTTGCACGACGTCAACGCAAACCAGCTTTTCAAATGGCGTAAGCAATTCCAAGAAGGGTCTCTCACGGCGATCACCGCCGGTGAGGATGTTGTTCCTGCTTCCGAGTTGGCTGCTGCCATCAAGCAGATCCGAGAGCTTCAGCGTCTGCTCGGGAAGAAGACCATGGAGAACGAGATCCTCAAAGAAGCCGTGGAGTATGGTCGAGCAAAAAAATGGATTGCGCATGCGCCCTTGTTGCCGGGGGACGACGATTAAGTGCTGTGAGCCAGGCTCTTAATGTATCGCGTGCGCAGCTATCCGTTCGTGTTCATCGAAAACCGGGTTGGCAAGATGGTCGTCATCATCGCCAGCGTGATGATGCAGCCTTACTTGGCCGTATCATGGAGGCGATGGCAGAGCTTCCCTCCTATGGCTATCGCCGGGTCTGGGCGCTGTTACGGCGTCAGTCTGAGGCAACAGAACAACCTGTGGTAAACGCTAAGCGGGTATATCGCGTCATGCGCGAACATGGCTTGCTGCTGGAAAGAAAACCAGCTGCACCATTGGCCCAGCAGGCACATAAGGGGCGTGTTGCCGTCAAGGAGAGCAATCGACGGTGGTGCTCAGATGGCTTCGAGTTTCGCTGCGATAACGGTGAAAAACTACGTGTCACGTTCGCCATGGATTGCTGCGATAGGGAAGCGTTGGACTGGGCGGCCAGTACTGGGGGTTACGATAGTGACACTGTGCAAGATGTCATGCTGAGGTCTGTCGAACATCGCTTTGGGGATTCGTTGCCGGCATCACCGGTGGAGTGGCTGACTGATAATGGCTCGGCGTATCGAGCCCATGAGACCCGCGCGTTTGCACGAGAAATCGGGTTGGAGCCCAGAACGACAGCAGTGAGAAGCCCACAGAGTAACGGTATAGCGGAGAGCTTCGTGAAGACGATGAAGCGAGACTATATCGAGATGATGCCAAAACCGGATAGCCGAACAGCGGTAGGCAATTTGGCTATCGCGTTTGAGCATTATAACGAGCACCACCCGCACAGCGCCTTGGGATACCGTTCACCACGGGAATTTCTGCGCAGTCGGGTATCACAACCCTAAGCGGGAAAAGTGTCTGGACCTATGGGGTCAAATCCACGCATCTTCATCCATGCTAATCTGATCAATTGAAAACCCCTGTTTTGCTAAGTGTTGGTACAACCAATGAACATCTGAGGGGGTCTTATACAAACACCAATGGAAGAAAAATATCAGCGCACCACACTCATATATGAAGTGGAAAGGGGCGTCTGTATTCCCCTTTGTTTGCTCCACCATATGACACAGCTCATAACCATTCTTAGGCCCAAGATCCATCATCATACGTGATACCAATGATGACTTAATCCCCAGGGCACGTGACAATAATTTTACTCCCTTTCTTACAGTTTTTGCTTCGGGGTTTAGTCTAATGAACACTTGATATAAACAGATTCCCACAGCCAAAAGAGCAAGCAAACCGTAGCCTATTGTTATTGCCATTCCATCCCTGCCCTAGCTTGACATAACTAACCAGCATGGTAGCGCCTTTGGCGTCAGGAAGATAACTCACGTCCCCCAAAGTTAACGGAAACCACGGTATCCGCTGCCAGATCCAATAACCGCCGCTCCCATAGCTCCAAGGCTCGGCGCTTCTCTGGTAGGTACTCATATCGGTCATAGTGTTTACTGGATACGTCATTCAGGGCGTGATTCTGTAGGCGGTCGCGCAGATCTTTAGCTATGCCAAGCTCACCCATCAGGGTCTTACAGGTGCGGCGAAAATCACGGGGGATAAAGTGTGCCATCTCGGTGCGTTTACGGTAACGGTCAATCGCTTGGCTAAGTGAGGCCATCGGCATTGGCTCGTTTGGCTTGGTGGCGTGAGCAAAGATAAAGGGGCTACCCGCCGTTTCCTCTTGCTGCTCTCTCAATACTCGCAAGGCGCTATCAGTAAGGGGGATCAGGTGGGGGCGGCCATTCTTGGAAGTATCGGCGGTAATGGTCAGGGTCTTGGCTTGCCAATCGATATTGGCCCAGCGTGAGACGGCGAGTTCATAGGGACGCTGGCCACCAGTAAAGAAGCAAAGCCGGATCAAGCTACGCAGGGTCAAGCCTAAGCTAGTGGGTTGCTCCATATCATCAAGCAATTGGCGAGCCTCTGCCCACGTCAGGAAACGTTCCCCAACGCGTTCGGCGGCCTTCTGCTTGGGTATGGCAGCCACCGGATTAAGCACCAAACCAAATTTGGCATCGTCTATGAAGTTGGCGGGGTCGTTGTCATGCTTTAGCCCGTAATTGAATGCGGCCATTAGATAGCTTCTGACTCGATTGGATTGGGTAGCAGCACCACGGTGGATCATGTGTGCCAGAATGATTTTGATATCGTGTGCGGTCACGTCCTTAGCTTTGGTCGTGGGTTTGATTACTGGGTAGGTCTCTTTCTCCAAGGCCACCAATACGGCCTCATAGGTGCGCTTGCCATCCTTATTCATCTGCTCGGTGTAGCTTTTGAATAGCTGCTCAATGGTTCCTTGCTGCTCATGCTCCCGCTTTTCTTGCTCCCGCTCCTTTGCTTGACGGGCCAGTTCGTCTTTGGGGTCTAGACCATCGCGGATCATCTGACCAAACGCCTTGGCCTTCTCGCGGGCATCGGCAAGGGTGAGGTTTGGGAAGCTGCCAAGCGGTATAAATGCCCACTTCCCATCGCGCCTGTAGCGAAACGTCAGGGTCTTTGTGCCACTAGGGAATACCTGTACACCTAACCTCCCTTCTCCTCGGGTGCGATTGTCGTCAGTCTGAAAATACGGGTTCTTTTTCGCGGGTAGCGCGTTTACTTCACTGTGAGTCAATGGCATTGGATGGCAAACCTCGCTAAGTGCACTTCAATATTTTCGAAGTGTACTTGCAAGTGTACTTGGAATGAAGCTACCTGTTACTATCTGAGACATAATGATACACGTCATGCTTGTAAGTGATTGTTATATAGGTAATTAAAAATCCACGCCGCAAACCAGTATCAATGGCCCCTTAGCTCAGTTGGTCAGAGCAGTCGACTCATAATCGATTGGTCGTGGGTTCAAGTCCCCCAGGGGCCACCATTTTCAGACAAAGCCGCTCTCTTGAGCGGCTTTGTCGTTTCTGCCGTTCACCGGCGCCGGCCCTTAGAGATGAGCTCCATAGTGCGGCCTATAACGCAGTACGAACAGCCAGAACTGGGCAAGGTTTCGCACCGTGAGGCATCGCAGAGCCTCGCTGTGGCGGCCCTCTTAACGAGGAAGGGATAGCCTGATCCTCTCGCCCGAGCCTGCCGGGCAGGCTGGTCATGTGATCATGCAGACCGGCTTGTGTGCGGTGGGCTGCTCGCGCCTTTTTTCGGCGTTGAGGGGGGGCATGGTTTGAAATGAGCCAGGACATGGCGCCAGAGCATCAGCCTACCGAAAGGCTGGAAGCAGTGGCATGGCGCCATAAAAAAGGCCTCCCGCCGATGGTGGGAGGCCTGGGACAGTACTCTGGGTCTGGTGACCGAGCGTATTGAGCCTTACTGGGCGTTCAGGCTGTAGGCCAGGGTCTGGTCGTTGAAGCGCACCACATAGACACCGACCACGGCCGTGGTGATGTCGGCGCCGGCCAGCTCGGCGACACCGTCCCTGTTGGTGTCGCCGTAGTTCTGGGTCCAGTCGCCCTTGACGTCGAACTTGAAGCGCTGAGCGCCGTTGCCATCGCCGCTACCGGTGAAGGTGACTCTGGCCTGCCAGAGGTGATCGCCTACCAGAGACATGGGGGTGGAGCCCCAGTTGTTGGTGGTGCCGCGAATGTTGAGGCTGGCGAAGTTCTTCGCGTAGCCGACGCTGACCGGGGTCAGGCTGTATTGCAGGGTCTGATCGTTGAAGCGTACCCGATACTGGCCGGTGACCGAGGTCAGGATGTCACTGCCGGCCAGTTCGGCCACCCCATCCTTGTTGGTGTCGCCATAGTTCTTGCTCCAGTCCCCCTTGACGTCGAACTTGAAGCGCTGGTTTGCCTGACCATCGAAGGTGACGAGAGCCTCCCACTGATTGTCGGCGACCAGCGTCATGGCAAGGGATCCCCAGGCATTGGGAGTGCCGCGGAAATTCAGGATGGGCAGCACGCTGGCGTAGGTGCCGTTGTCGTCGGTGACGGTCACGGTAGCGCTGGCACTGGCGGTCAACCCTTCTGCATCGGTCACGGTGACCGTCACGGTATGGGTACCCGAGGTATCGAACCGGACTGTCTCGGTGGCGGCGGTGCCGCCGCTGGACCAGCTGTAGCTCACCACGCCCCCGTCGTCGCGGGAGGCGGAGGCATCGAACACCACGCTCTCACCCGCCTTGACGCTGAGGGTCTTGGGAGAGAGGGCGGCGACCGGCGCCTGGTTGCTGGTGAGGGGGGTGACCGTGTAATGCAGATCGCTTTCGTTCAGGGTGATGCGGTAGCTGCCCGCCCCGCTGACCAGAATGTCCTTGCTGCTGCCCTTGTCGGCGATGCCATCCCCTTCGTTGTCGCCGTAGTTCTCGGACCAGTTGCCGAAGACGTCGAACTTGAAGCGCTGGGCGCCGGTGGCGTCACCGTTGCCGGTCAGGGTGAGGGTGGCTGACCAGACACGGTTGGCATCGACGGTCATGGGGGTATTGCCCCAGGCGTTGTGGGTACCGCGCAGGTTCATGCTGCTGAACTTGGTGCCCGGCAGGGCGGAACCACCGCAGGGGCTGGCCTTGGTACAACCGGCGATGATGGCGGCCGCCTTCATGCCGGGCACGTTCAGGCTGGCCTTGCCACTGCCGTCGACGGTGACATAGCCGCCGCTGCAGTAGTCATTGCCGCCCAAGAGGTTGCAGTACTCGCCAGCCGGCAGACCGGTCTGCAGCGAGGCCACCAGGCTGCCGCTCTCGTTGTTGATGGCGACGAAGCCCTTGTCACCGCGGCCGAAGGCGATCTGGTTGTTGCCGTTGTCCCACCAGTTGTTGACCGGCTGGCCTTCGGTCCGGTTGTGGAACAGGGCCATGTTCATGATGGTCGGCCGGCGCTGTTCGCAGTTCCACTGGCTGTCCGAGCAAGGTGTGCTGCCCGGTGCCCCCTTGTCGGTTTCATAGGTGCTCATGTTTTCGAAGCGATAGCCCGACATCACCTGCTTCCAGCCATAGGGCCAGGCCATCATGAAGGTGTTGGCCAGATCGTAGCGAGCACCGCTCATGAAGGTGAGCATGCCACCCCCGCCGTGGCCGCGTTCGCGGTCGTGGTTGACCACGAAGACGAAGGCCTTGTTGGAGGGGAGCAGGCCCCAGCTCTCGCCCAGCGTCTTGAGGTTCTTGATCTGGCCGTTGAAGTTGGCGGCGAGATCGGTGCCGTATTTGAAATCGGTGACGGTATCGATGTAGGTGTAGCGCCCGGGCTGGATGTCGGGAGACTCCCCGCCTGCGCCGATCACCTCCAGGTAGGCCCTGGGGCTGCCCGCCTTGTCGAGGATGGCCTTCACATCGGTCGGGGCCATGTGCTTGGCCGCATCGATACGAAAGCCCGCCACGCCCCAGCCGAGCAGGGTCTTCATGTAGGTGGCGATCTGATCCTGCACGTAGGGAGAGCCGGTATTGAGGTCCGGCATGCCGTAGAGGGCGCCGTTCCAGACGTTGTTGCTGTCACCGTAGTTGGTGATGTCGCCGCTGTGGTGGAAGTCGTTGTAGCCGAACTGGGGATACTGGTACTGCCCCGCGTTGTAGCTGCCGCCACCGGTGGCGGTGCCTGAGCCCGATGCCAGCTGGTTGAAGACGGCGTCGGCATAGACCTTGACCCCGGCTGCGTTGCAGCGGGCGATCATGCTTCTGAGTTCCGCCTCGCTACCGCCGAAACTGTTGAAATTCTTGAAGCTGACGGGTTGATAGACGGTCCACCAGACCTGGCTGCCTTGCTTGTGCTCGGCCGGTGGGGTGATCTGGACGCCCCCGAACCCCTTGGGTCCGAGCACGGTTTCGCACTCGTTGGCGATGTCGTTGAACTTCCATTGGAACAGGTGAACCATGACCCCTTCGGCGGTGGCAGTGTGGCTGAAAGAGCCGAGTGCCGCCGTCAGCAGGGCGGTTCGAAGCAGTGTGCTGTGCATGACGATTTTCCCTTCGATCTTGTTATTGACATATCACTGTCGTGTAGTCGAACGGACAACGAACAACCTCGTTCAGCTCAGTAGCATTCATGAAATTGAAGTGGTTGAAAATCGAACAGCCTGAATTAATTAAGAAATGTGAATGAAAATGCTTTCATGGCTCCTAGCGATGCAAGTGGCGAAAGAGAGGGCAAGAGCCGGGGACAGGTGGGTAGTGTGGGATCTGGGGAGTGGCAGAGCAATGAACAGGGGCCCAGCAGGGCCCCATGAGTATTCAGGCGTCGGATTCCTGCGGCAAGGCCCGGGCTTTGTCACGGCGCCTTGGCAACATGCGCTTCACCAGATTGCTGCGCTGGCGCCAGGAGGTGAACAGGATGGCCAGCAGGTGCAGCGCTATCATGCCCTGCAGGGCCCAGGTACACCAGACGTGCCAGTCGTCCGCCCCCAGCTCGAACCCCATCTCGGTATTCTGGAACCAGCCGGTGCCGGCGGTGGCCAGGATCAGCAGCCAGAGCGTCCAGACCGCCAGCTTGCCGCTGCCGTGGTGACCGGGGGCCGGTGGCGTGCGCTCGCGCAGCTCCACCGCTTGCTGGCGAAAATCTGCCCGGCTTGGGATGAGGGCTCGCAACCGGGCATGGCCCTTGGCAAACGAGAGCCCCCACGCCAGGCGCAGGCTGATCAGGGCGATGGCCAGGTAACCCAGCCGCTCGTGCCACTCCTCGCCCGCCTCGTTGAGCCAGAGGTTGCCGATACAGATGGCCGCCACACCCCAGTGGGTGAGGCGGACCAGACTATCCCAGTGGAAGGGATCAGCCTTTTTGCTTGGCATATTTGTGGTACTCCTTCTTCAGGTCGTTGACCTTGGCCAGGTGCTCGCGCGCCTTGGCTTCGTCACCCGCCTTGAGGGCTGCCAGGCTGGCATCCAGTTCGGTCTGCACTTCGTTCATGCCTTCCAGGAACTTCTCTTTCTTGGCGGCCGGCATGTTCTTCTGCTTGGCGATGTCGAACTGCGCCTTCATCTCGTTGATGTATTTTTCCATGGTGGCGGCATCGTCAGCCTTGACCGCCTGCTTGTAGTTGAAGCCGATCTTCTTCATCGGCTGTTCCAGCTCACCGGCCATGGCGGGCAGGGTCATCAGGCCAAACATCAGTGGCAGCAACAGGGGGCGAACAGTTTTCAACATGGGATTTCCTTATTTAAACGACATGCTTATCGATTCTAAGTGGCTTCTTATGAACCCTTGTTTGGATTCATTACAGGCATGATGCCATGACAGTGCGTGAACTGTTTGTGAATATTGCTGTTTTTTGTCACAAAGGGTAACAGGGAAGGGGGAGATGTAAGGAAGTTGCTGAGTCAAGCTAACCAGGCCATTCGGGCCATCTGCCGGGCTGCGTGACCGCGAGATACGCCGGATAAAGAGAGGGCCCTTGCGGGCCCTGTTGATTACTGCTGCTGTTCACGCTCGATGGCGCGCCAGCCGATGTCGTGGCGGTAGAAGACGCCGTCCCACTTGATGCGACCCGCCAGCTGATAGGCCCGGTTTTGCGCCTCGGCCACGCTGTGACCGAGGGCCGTGGCGCACAGCACGCGGCCACCGGCGGTCACCACGGTATCGCCTTCCAGTTGCGAGCCGGCGTGGAATACCTTCTCGCCGCTCGCCTCTTCCACCGGCAGGCCACTGATGGGCTTGCCCTGCTGGTAGTCGCCGGGGTAGCCGCCCGCCGCCAGCACCACGCCGATGGCGACGCGGGGGTCATAGATGGCTTCGACCTGATCCAGCTTGCCGGCACAGGCCGCCAGGCAGAGCTCCACCAGATCGGAGCGCATGCGCAGCATGATGGGCTGGGTTTCGGGATCGCCGAAGCGGCAGTTGAACTCGATCACCTTGGGATTGCCCTGGCCGTCGATCATCAGACCGGCGTAGAGGAAACCGGTGTAGACGTTGCCTTCGGCCGCCATGCCGCGCACGGTCGGCATGATCACCTGCTCCATCACCTTGCGGTGGACGTCGGCCGTGACCACGGGGGCGGGGGAGTAGGCGCCCATGCCGCCGGTGTTGAGGCCGGTATCACCATCACCGACCCGTTTGTGATCCTGGCTGGTGGCCATCGGCAGCACATGCTCGCCGTCCACCATGACGATGAAGCTCGCCTCTTCCCCGTCCAGAAACTCCTCGATCACCACCCGGGCCCCGGCGTCGCCAAAGGCGTTGCCGGAGAGCATGTCGCGGACCGCCTCTTCCGCCTCGCTCAGGGTCATGGCAACGATCACCCCCTTGCCGGCGGCCAGGCCGTCAGCCTTGATGACGATGGGGGCGCCCTTCTCGCGCAGGTAGGCCAGCGCCGGCTCCACCTCGGTGAAGTTCTGGTACTCGGCAGTCGGGATGGCGTGGCGGGCCAGAAAATCCTTGGCAAACGCCTTGGAACCTTCCAGCTGGGCGGCGGCGGCGGTCGGGCCGAAGATGGCCAGCCCCTCGGCGCGGAACGCATCGACCACCCCTTTCACCAGCGGCGCTTCCGGCCCGACGATGGTCAGACCGATGCGCTGCTCCTTGGCAAACGCCAGCAGGGCCGGGATGTCGGTGGCCGAGATGGCCACGTTCTCGAGGCTCCCTTCATGGGCGGTGCCGGCATTGCCGGGGGCGACGAAGACCCGGGTCACCAGAGGGGATTGCTTGGCCTTCCAGGCCAGGGCGTGTTCACGGCCGCCGTTGCCAATGATCAGTACTTTCATCGTATCGCTCGCTTCTATTCGGGGTCACGGGCGGGCCTGGGGCCTGCGCCGGTGAAAATAGCCAGGTGAAAAGAGACAACAAAAGGGCCGCCGGCGGCGGCCCTGATCCATCAGTGACGGAAGTGGCGCATGTTGGTGAACAGCATGCACATGCCGTGTTCGTCGGCGGCGTCGATCACCTCCTGGTCGCGCATCGAGCCACCGGGCTGGATGACGCAGGAGATGCCGGCTGCCGCTGCCGCGTCGATGCCGTCGCGGAACGGGAAGAAGGCGTCGGAAGCCATGACGGAGCCCGCCACGGTCAGCCCTTCATCCTCGGCCTTGATACCGGCGATCTTGGCGGAGTAGACGCGGCTCATCTGGCCGGCGCCGACGCCGATGGTCTGGCCGTCTTTGGCATAGACGATGGCGTTGGATTTGACGAACTTGGCCACCTTCCAGCAGAACAGCAGGTCGTTCAGTTCGGCATCGGTGGGCTGACGCTTGCTGACCACCTTCAAATCCCCGAGCGTCACCATGCCAAGGTCGCGCTCCTGCACCAGCAGCCCGCCGTTGACGCGCTTGAAGTCAAAGCCTTGCGCCGGCGCGGTCCACTGACCGCACTCGAGCAGCCGCACGTTCTGCTTGGCGGCGACCGCGTCGCGGGCAGCCTGGCTGACGGTGGGGGCGATGATCACCTCGACGAACTGGCGCTCGACGATGGCCTTGGCGGTGGCGCCATCCAGTTCACGGTTGAAGGCGATGATGCCGCCAAACGCGGAGGTGGGGTCGGTCTGCCAGGCGCGCTCGTAGGCGCTCAGCAGATCGCTGCCGATGGCCACGCCGCACGGATTGGCGTGCTTGACGATGACGCAGGCCGGCTGGTCGAACTCTTTGACGCACTCCAGCGCCGCGTCGGTGTCGGCGATGTTGTTGTAGGAGAGGGCCTTGCCCTGCAGCTGGGTGGCACTGGCCACCGAGCCCGGTGCGGCCTGCTCTTCGGCATAGAAGGCGGCGGCCTGGTGGCTGTTCTCGCCGTAGCGCATGTCCTGCTTCTTGATGAACTGGCTGTTGAAGGTGCGCGGGAAGCGAGACTCCTCGTCACCCTCCTTGTTGTCACCGTAAGAGGGAACCATGGTGCCGAAGTAGTTGGCGATCATGCCGTCGTAGGCAGCGGTGTGTTCGAAGGCGGCAATGGCCAGATCGAAACGGGTGGCCAGTTTCAGGCTGTTGCCGTTGCCATCCATCTCGCGGATGACGCGGTCATAGTCGGCAGCCTTGACCACGATGGCCACATCTTTGTGGTTCTTGGCGGCGGAGCGAACCATGGTCGGGCCGCCGATGTCGATGTTCTCGACCGCATCGGCCAGGGTACAACTGGGCTTGGCGACGGTCGCGGCGAAGGGATAGAGGTTGACCACGACCATGTCGATGGGGGAGATAGCGTGCTGGGCCATGATGGCGTCGTCTTGCTCGCGTCGGCCGAGAATGCCGCCGTGGACCTTGGGATGCAGGGTCTTGACCCGGCCATCCATCATTTCAGGGAATCCCGTGTAATCGGAGACCTCAGTCACCGGCAGACCGGCGTCGGCCAGCAGCTTGGCGGTACCGCCGGTGGAGAGCAGGGCCACGCCACGTTCGTTGAGTGCCTTGGCAAATTCCAGGATGCCAGTCTTGTCAGACACACTCAGCAGTGCACGGCGAATGGGTCGAGCTTGTTCCATCACACTATCGTCCTCAGCATAACGGGGACCGTTCCATGGGAGGCGAGGCTCAACACAGAGAGTCCCCAAATAAATGGAAGTGGGGGATTTCGCAAACCGCTCTCGCCTGAAAAACCTGCCGACAGGCAAAAGCGTTTTAGGAAATGCCCGCTTGACGCGACGCTCTCTTGTGGGCGCGTATTCTACACAAAAAATGTGACCCGTGGTGGATTTTTTAAAGTGACAAAGCCTTGTCTGGTGCGGTGTTAAACGTTTTCTGGTTGGTTTTTGTGAAACGTTTGTCTTTTCAGTCTCTTGATGGCAAAAGGGTGGCCGCGTCCTCTTTCCTGCTGCCGGCTGGCAATCGCCGGGCAAAGGGGCGATAGTGGGGGCCGGTTGTGGCTGTGTGCAAATTCAACGGGAGAAAAGGCATGTATCGGATCGGGGAGCTGGCCAAGGCGTGCGGGGTGAAGGCGGATACCCTGCGTTTTTACGAGAAGAATGGTCTCATCTCGCCAGGCATCCGCAACGAGTCCGGCTATCGCCTCTATGGCGAGCAGGACAAGCGGCGGCTGGAGTTCATCATCCGCGCCAAGTCGGTGGGGTTCTCGCTGGCCGACATCGGCGAACTGCTGGATCTCGATACCAACAAGGCCAAGGTCACCTGTCAGGAGGTGAAGGCGGTGGCCGACACCAAGCTCGAACAGGTGGAGCAGAAGATCGTCGAGCTGACCCGTTTTCGCGACAACCTGCGCGAGCTCTCCAACATCTGCTGCGGCGGCCCGCGCTCGGCGGAGCACTGCGCCATCCTCGAGACGTTGGAGTCCGGCGCCCCCTCCCGTCATGAGCACCACGACCATGAGCACTGAGCTTCACCGGCCCCGGGTATCCGCCTTTCTCGCTCTCTCCCTCGACGGCTTCATTGCCGGGGAGGGGGGCGATCTGGCCTGGCTTGAGCTCTACAACGGCGACTCCCAGGAAGAGACCGGCTACAGCGCGCTGATGGCCAGCGTTGATACCCTGCTGATGGGGCGCAACAGCTACGACACTGTGCTGGGCTTTCCCGAGTGGTTTTATGGCGACAAGCCGGTGGTGGTATTGACCCACAGACCCGCCGCTCCCCGTGAGCATGTCTCCTTCCAGCAGGGGGCGCTGGCGCAGGTGCTGGACGAGCTGTGGCAGGCGGGCAGCCGCCATCTTTATCTGGATGGCGGCGAGGTGGTCAGGCAGGGACTGCAGGCCGCGCTGGTGGACGAGCTGATCCTGTTCTGGGTGCCGGTCACCCTGGGGGGCGGGGTGCCGCTCTTTGCAGGGCTGCTGCCTGGCGCGCTGGTACCGGTGTCGAGCAGCGTGCTGCCGAGCGGGCTGGTGCGGGTCGTCTATCAACCGGCCTGAGGAGCCCGCCAGCCCCCTTGCAGGCAGGCCGGGAGAGGTGCACAATCGGCACGTTTTTTCGCCGCCAGCCCCGGATCTGTGGTGGCAGGGGCGATGGGCAAACACGACCAACCGCATCAAGGAGCCGATATGGCCAAGAAGAAGGTGACCCGGGTCACCACCGAGCCCGCCTGCGAACATCAGCGTGGCATCATTCAGGACAACCACCTCAAGGCACTGGTGACCTCCCCCCTGTTCCAGGCCCGGGTCGAACCGAGCAAGAAAGGCAAGGGCAGCTATCAGCGCAAGGCCAAGCACGGCAAACGGTGGGAGCCCGGCCAACAGCAGATGGTAAGCGTCTGCTGCTGAGCGGGTTCATGCCGTAAGGTATCAGCTAAAACAATCAGGACGCCAATGGCGCCCTGATTGTTTTTCTATTCGCTGGTGCTGATTCACTCTCTTGCTGCAAGAGAGTGAATCCGTGCTCACTCGTCCATAAAGAGCTCGAGCAGCACGTTGAGATAGCGATGGCCGAGGGACGTGAGCTGCCAGCTGTCGCCGAGATCCTCGATCAGCTCCTTGCTCTGGGCGATGGTCAGCATGGTCTCTACCCGTTCCAGCGACAGCCCGGTATAGGCCTCGAACTCCGCCTTGGGGGCCGGTTCAAACAATCTGAACCGGTTCATGAAGTACTCGAGCGGCAGATCATCCGTACTTACCTGCCATTGCTCGTCCAGATAGGGGCGGCTCGGGTCCAGATAACCTTTCGGGTGCTTCACCTTGGCGCTGCGCAGGATCTGCTGGTTGGCGAGATCCGTCACCTTGCCGTGGGCGCCGCAGCCGATCCCCAGATAGTCGCCGAAGCGCCAGTAGTTGAGGTTGTGGCGGCACTGGTAGCCCGCCTTGGCATAGGCCGAGATCTCGTACTGCTGATAGCCGTGGGCGGTGAGCATGGCGTGACCCTGCTCGTAGATGTCCCACAGGGTGTCATCCTCCGGCAGGGTGGGCGGCTTGGAGGCAAAGGCCGTGTTCGGCTCTATGGTGAGCTGATACCAGGAGAGGTGCGGCGGTGCGCAGTCGATGGCTTGCTGCAGATCCGAGAGTGCGTCCGCCAGGCTCTGATCCGGCAGGCCGTGCATCAGATCCAGGTTGAAGGTGGGCAGTTTGATGGCGTGAGCCAGTGCGGCGGCCTTGCGCGCCTCTTCCGGGCCGTGAATGCGGCCGAGCCGGGTCAGCTTCTCCTGCTGGAAGCTCTGCACCCCGATGGAGATGCGGTTGATGCCGGCCCGCTGGAAGCCGGCGAACTTGTCCGCCTCCACCGTGCCCGGGTTGGCCTCCATGGTGATCTCGCAGTCCGCAGTGAGTTCGATGCGCGCGCGCACCCCGTCCAGCAGCGTCTGCATGGCCTCCACGGAGAGCAGGCTCGGCGTGCCACCGCCGATGAAGATGGAAGAGAGGGGGCGCCCCTGGGCCCAGTGCAGGTCTTGCTCCAGATCCTCCAGCAGGGCGGCCACGTACTCGAGGTGGGGCAGCTCCCCCTTCTGGGCGTGGGAGTTAAAGTCGCAGTAGGGACACTTCTGGACACACCAGGGCACGTGGATATAGAGGGAGAGGGGCGGCAGTTGCAGCATGGGGTTTCCAGTATTCAAAAAATCATCAGGGGTCGGGTTGCCCTTGTCGTCGATGACAACGGGCCGGGGCGCCGCGAACGAAACGGGGGCCGACGGCCCCCATTGTAGATGACAACGCGGCGGGAGACAGCGCTTTAGTTGACCGCCGCCAGGGCCGCTTTGAGCTTGGCCAGCGCCTGGCCGCGATGGCTGAGCTGGTTCTTGAGCTCGGCCGGCATCTGGGCCGAGGTGCAGTCGTGATCGGGCACGAAGAACACCGGGTCATAGCCGAAGCCGTGCTGACCGCGCGGTTCGTCGATGATCATCCCTTCCCAGCTGGCCTGGCAGATGATGGGGGTGGGATCGTCGGCGTGGCGCATGTAGACCAGCACGCACCAGAAACGGGCGCTCTTGAGATACTCGGGGGCGCCTTTCAGCTCGCCCAGCAGTTTGTCGATGTTGTCCTTGTCGCTGGCACCCTCACCGGCAAAGCGGGCGGAGTAGACGCCGGGACGGCCGTGCAGCAGATCCACTTCCAGGCCGGAGTCGTCGGCAACCGCCGGCAGGCCGGTGATGCGGGCGGCGTGGCGGGCCTTGATGATGGCATTCTCGACGAAGGTGGTGCCGGTCTCTTCGGCATCGGAGACCGCAAACTCGCTCTGTGGGATCACCTGGATCTTCATATCGGCCAGCATGGCGGCCAATTCCTTCACCTTTTTCTGGTTCCCTGTTGCCAGGACAAGCTTGTTCATCGAGCACCTCCGCAAAAATAATCTGCGCATTCTATGCGGGGCTGGCGCCCAGGAAAAGCGCCAATTGCCCTGGATCACCCTCACCGGGGTCATGGCAAGATGCGGATAAAATGAATGTTTCCTGAATGGAATAACAGAAGTGATTAAATACCATTTCAATTCATTACTGTGAGCCAGTAGACTCGCGCCCCAATCTATTTTCCCCATGCCACGAGGTGACTGATGCCATTGATTCTTTTGCTTGTCCTACTGGTGCTGTTCAGTCCGCTGGCCATCGACATCTACCTGCCCGCCATCCCGCAGATGGCCGAGCAGCTGGGGGCCGAGGTGACCCTGATGCAGGGCACCATCACCTGGTTCCTGTTCAGCATGGGACTGGGGCAACTGCTGGTGGGGCCGCTGGCCGATCGCTACGGCCGCAAGCCCATCGCCCTGGGCGGCGTGTTGCTCTACGGTCTGAGCGCCTTGGGGGCCGGCTTTGCCGCGAGCCTGGGCGAGCTGATGCTGGCGCGGGTGCTGCAGGGTTTTGGCGCCTGTGCCACCTCGGTGGCCGCCTTCTCGGTGGTGCGTGACAGCTACGGCCCCAAGAAGAGCGGTCAGATGATCTCCTACCTGAACGGTGCCATCTGCTTTATTCCGGCGCTGGCCCCCTTGCTCGGTGGCTGGCTCACCGCCAAGGCGGGCTGGTCGGCCAACTTCTGGTTCATGGCCGGTTATGCGGTCATCGTCGGTAGCTGGCTGCTGTGGCGGATGCCGGAGACCCGTCCGGAAGAGACCAGCAGCAGCGGCCCGCTCATCAGCTGGTCGCGCTACAGCCCGGTGCTGCGCTCCCCGAGCTTCCTGTTCAACGCGACGCTGTGCATGCTGGCGATGGCGGTGATCCTGGCCTATGTCACCGCGGCGCCGGTGCAACTGATGGTGAAGCTGGGGCTGGACATGAGCGGCTTCAGCTACTGGTTCACCGCCAACGCGGCACTCAACATCCTGGCCTGCTTCCTGGCGCCCCGTTTCATCGCCAGAGTGGGGCCAAGACGCACCCTGCGCATCGGCCTGCTGGTGCTGCTGCTCTCCGCCATCGCCTTGACCCTGGCCATGCACATCGAGCATCCGCTGGCCATGATGGGCCCGGTGTTCCTCTCCAGTATCGGCTTTGCCATGATCCTGGGCGCGGCCGCCGGCATGGCGCTGGCACCGTTCGGCCACTGCGCCGGCACCGCCGCCGCCCTGCTCGGTCTGTTCCAGATGAGCGGCTCAGGTGCGCTGGTGGGCTTCATCGGTGTACTGATGCATGATCCGCTCAGCCAGCTGGCGCTGCACATGTGGCTGCTGCTGCCCCCCCTGCTGATGCTGATGACCCGCCAGGGCCGGCGCTTGTGTTTGCAATAAATCCTGTGCTCTGATGGGCACACTCAGGGGGCCTTGGGCCCCTTTCTTTATTTGGCAGGCAAGGGTTTGCCTGCGCCCCGTGACACAGCTACCCGTGGAGAAAACCGGATGAGCCACACAATCAATGCCGCCCTGGTGGGCTACGGCTTTGCAGGCCAAACCTTTCACGTCCCGTTTCTGACCAGCACGCCCGGGCTCTCCCTCGGCTGGGTGGTGAGCCGCGATGCCGCCAAGGTGCAGGCCGAGCTACCCGGTTGCCGGGTCGGTTCGCTGGCCGAGGTGCTGGCGGACCCGTCGGTCGACCTGGTGGTGATCGCCACCCCCAACGACACTCATGCCCCCATCGCCCGTGAGGCCCTGCTGGCCGGCAAGCACGTGGTGATCGACAAGCCGTTCGCCCTGGATTTGGCCGAGGCGAAGGCGCTGGTCGAGCTGGCGGAGAAGCAGCAGCGGCTGCTCAGCATCTTCCACAACCGGCGTTGGGACGGTGACTTTCTCACCGTACGCCGCCTGCTGGTGGAAGGAGCGCTCGGCCAAGTTGCCCAGTTCGAATCCCACTTCGATCGCTATCGTCCCGAGGTGCGCCAGCGCTGGCGCGAGGCGGGCGGTCCGGGCTCCGGTCTCTGGTTCGATCTCGGCCCCCACATCCTCGATCAGTCGCTCCAGCTGTTCGGTCAACCGGACTGGCTGCAGGCGGATCTGGCTCAGCAGCGCCCCGGTGCCCTGGCGGATGACTACTTCCACGTGGTGCTCGGCTATGGCGAGATGCGGGTCGTGCTGCACGGCAGTTGCCTGGTGTCGGCCACCATGCCGCGGTTTGTCATCCACGGCAGCGAGGGCTCCTTCATCAAGTTCGGCATGGATGTGCAGGAGGAGCAGCTCAAGCTCGGCAAGCGGCCGCCGGCGGCAGACTGGGGAGTGGACAACGAACCCGGCCAGCTCAGCCGGATCCGCGACGGTCAGCTGCTGCAGCAGAGCGTGGCCGGCGAGGCAGGTGACTACGGCGCCTACTATCGCGGCGTCTGCGCCGCCATCCGTGGGGAGGGGGCGAACCCGGTGCCGGCCGGCGAGGCGCTGGCTGTGATGGCGCTGCTGGACCTGGCTCGCGACAGCGCCCGCGAGGGTAAGCGGCTGGCTTGTCAGATCCTGTCTGATTGAGGCGCAGTCCGCGCGTGGTTGCCGGCACAATGCAATAGCCGTTTATTGCCAGCAACCACGGGGCCTGTGGCGTTTTATTGTACAAAACTGCGCCGTTTGCAGTGTTTTGTATTAATGTTTGTCGTTGTAGTAGTTCTTTTCATCCAGCCAACGAGAAAATATCATTGTGATACTCGTTTTCATTGGGCGCGTATGGGGATATATTTCGCGCGCCTCTTGGCTCCCGGCATATGGGTTTTTCACCGGGTGAAAGGACGCACTGTGATGGTTGTACCAACCATCTCTCCATATTTTTCTGAGGGTATGCACATGAACAAAGTACTGGTAGCCGGTATCCTGGGTCTGATGTTGACCGCTTGTGGTCAGAAAGAAGAAGCCGCCGCTCCGGCTGCTACTCCGGCCGCCGACGTTGCTGCAACTGTTGAGAAAGCCGCTAGCGAAGCCACCTCTACCGTAGAGAAGGCCGCTTCCGAAGCGACTGCAACCGTTGAGAAGGCTGCCGCTGACGTAGCCACCAAGGCAGAAGCCGCAGTGAGCGATGCCAAGGCCAACTAAGCCTGCACCTCATCTGAAGAACGGGCCCGAAGGCAACTTCGGGCCCGTTTTTTTATGCCCGTTCCCCGCCTTTGACAGGATTCTTGCCGGCCCGAGAACCGGCTAGAGTGCCGGGTTGAGGCGCGCGGTGAGGATATGATCCTCCCAGCGGCCGTTGATCATCAGGTAGTCTTTGGCGTATCCCTCCCGCTCGAAGCCGAGCCGCTCGAGCAGGGCGCCACTGCGCTGATTCGACGGCATGTAGCCGGCCATGATGCGGTGCAGGCCGTGTTCCCGGAACAGGTAGTCGATGCCGGCCTCGACAATTTCCTGCATCAGCCCCTGTCCCTGGTGGGCCTGGTCGATGGCGTAACCCAGATGGCAGGCCTTGAAGGCGCCCATCAGGATGTTGGTGAAGTTGCAGGTGGCGATCACCTGCTCACCATGGGGATCGAGCGCCACCAGATGCACCCCGCTGCCATTGAAGAACTGGCCGTAGCTGTCGCGCAGCCGGCCGTGCCAGTGGCTCAGGGTGTAGAAGCTCTCGTCCCGGCTGGGCTCCCAGGGGGCGAGGTGGGCGCGGTTGCGCAGATAGAAATCCAGCATCAGATCGGCCCGTTCGGGGGGCAGTATGGTGAGCTGGCAGCGGGCCGTGCACAGGTGTGGCAGCGCCATCAGTGATCCCTCTGCCTGAGCCACTCATCGCGCAGCAGGCTGTAGTGAACGTGATCCACGATGCGGTCGGCCAGCCGCTCGGCACGGCGGGTGATCCCCTCCTGCTGCATGCCGAGGCGCTCGCAGACGGCCCGGCTGGGCTCGTTGTCGGTGGCGGCGCTGATCTCCACCTTCTCCATTCCCATCTCCTCGAAGGCGTGATGGATCAGGGCCTGGCAGGCGCGGGTGATGATGCCGTTGCCCTGCCAGCGTTCGGCCAGCCAGTAGCCGATGCTGACCTTGGCCAGCGCCCGGTCGATCTGGTTGTAGCCAATGACGCCGACCACTTCCCCCTGATACTCGATGGCGGTGGTCAGCCCTTCGCCGCGGGCAAACTTCTCGATGGCATGGCGGATGAAGGTGGCGCTGTCGGCGGGCTGCTGAATGTAGGGCGGCCAGGGCAGCCACTGGGTCAGGTAGTCGCGGTTCTCCCGACACAGGGCAAAGAGTTCGCTGGCCATGTCGGGCTGCAGGAACAGCAGCGCCAGCTCGTCGTCCAGTTGCCATGAAAACATCCGCACCTCCCCTCCAGTCAGAGCCCGACGCGGGCCGCCAAACCGCCAATGTAGCCAATCAACCCCTTGTACGCCAAGGGTTTTCCATCTGTTCTTGCGCCCCGCCATCCCCATATGGAGGGGCGGTTGGTGGCAGCCAGAAAGCGCCTGGCCATTGTTCGGCTTTTTTTGGTGTTATTCGCCATTTTGAACTCTTCTCACGCTACCAAACAGGGGCAACAGCAGATCCTGCTATGGGTTTGTGCTGCTCTGTCACATATGACAGGCAGCAATCTTGAGCGTGCCAACTAGTGTAGGAGCGCCGGGCAACGGACCCGACGTGTAATCTTCATCGACTTAAGGAAAAGACGGATGAACAAAGTCTATTTGGCCGTGGTATTGGCCTGCTGGGGAAGCGCAGCGCTGGCTGCAGAACAGGTGAATGTGCATCAGGTTGCGGGCATTCAGGGGGCGCCGAGCGGCGCTGCCGGTGTGAGCGCACTGGCAGGGGATGGCGAGTTTCGTCAGGTGCGGGCGGTCAAGCTGCCCAACGGTCAGCAGCGGGTACGCTATGAGCAGACCTGGCACGGGATCCCGGTGTGGGGCCAGGTGCTGGTGGCCGAGCAGTCCCTCGGCGGGCAGATCAGCCAGGTCTCCGGCCAGATCCTGCGCCAGATCGATGCCGACGTGGCCAGCCCGACCGCCGCCCTGTCGCCGGCCGATGCCGCCAGCAAGGCGCGGGCCGGGGCCAAGGGCAGCAACGAGCGGGTCAAGCTGTTCGTGATGCAGGATGAGGCCGGTCAGGCCCGCCTGGTCTATCTGGTCTCCTGGCTGGCGGCGAGCGACGAGCCAAGCCGCCCCTTCGTGGTGATCGATGCCCAGAACGGCAGCGAGCTCAAGCGCTGGGAAGGGATCAACCACAAGGACGCCACCGGCCCGGGTGGCAACGTCAAGACCGGCAAATATTTCTACGGCGCCGACTTCGGCCCGCTGCTGGTGGACGACAACTGCCGGATGACCAGCCCGAACGTGGACACCCTCAACATGAATCACGCCACCACGGGCGGCGCCATTCATCAGTTCACCTGCCCGGAGAACACGGTCAAGGAGATCAACGGCGCCTACTCGCCGCTCAACGATGCCCACTACTTCGGCAACGTGGTGTTCGACATGTACCGCAACTGGTACAACACGGCGCCGCTGACCTTCAAGCTGAAGATGCGGGTGCACTACAGCCGCAACTACGAGAATGCCTTCTGGGACGGCAGCCAGATGACCTTCGGTGACGGCGCCACCACCTTCTACCCGCTGGTGAGCCTGGACGTGGCGGCCCACGAGGTGAGCCACGGTTTTACCGAGCAGAACTCCGGGCTGGTCTACTCCGGTCAGTCGGGCGGCATCAACGAGGCCTTCTCCGACATGGCGGGGGAAGCTGCCGAGAACTTCATGAAGGGCAGCAACGACTGGCTGGTGGGCGCCCAGATCTTCAAGGGCAACGGCTCGCTGCGCTACTTCGAGGATCCGACCCGGGACGGCAGTTCCATCGGCCATGCCAGCGACTACTACGATGGCATCGACGTGCACCACAGCTCCGGTGTCTACAACCGCGCCTTCTATCTGCTGGCCAACACCAGCGGCTGGAACACCCGCAAGGCCTTCGAAGTGTTCGTGCTGGCCAACCGCCTCTACTGGGGCGCCAACACCACCTTCGATCAGGGTGCCTGCGGGGTGACCAAGGCCGCCACCGATCTGGGCTACAGTGTGACCGACGTGGCGGCAGCCTTTACCACCGTGGGGGTCAATGCCTCCTGTGGCGGTACCACGCCGCCGCCGGGCAGCGTGCTGCAAAACGGGGTGCCGGTGAGCGGTCTCTCCGCTGCCAAGGGTGGCAAGTTGAACTTCACCATCGACGTGCCGGCCGGCAAGAGCCAGCTGGTGATCGCCAGCAGCGGCGGCACCGGCGATGCGGATCTCTATGTGAAGTTCGGCAGCGTGCCGACCAGCAGCAGCTATGACTGCCGCCCCTACAAGAGCGGCAATGCCGAGACCTGCACCCTGAACTCGCCCAAGGCGGGGACCTGGAACGTGCAGCTGAGCGCCTACAGCGCCTTCTCGGGGGTGACCCTCAAGGCCAGCTACTGAGCCTGAGTTACCGTAACAGTGATAGAGCGCCGGACTTGTCCGGCGCTTTTTTTATGCGGATTTGCCCGCCCAGCGCCGGGCCAGGGTACGGGCGGCCTCCAGCACCCGCTCCTTGGCGGGATTGGGCCGTTTGCCGCTGCGCCAGGCCATCATCACATCCCAGTGATCCGGCGGCAGATCCACCACGTCCAGCTGCACCAGCCGGCCGAACTCCAGATCCCGGGCGATGGCGAGCGCTGGCATCAGGGTGATGAAGCCGTGCTCCAGCGCCAGCTCCCGCGCCGCGCTGGCGGGCTGGATGGCGTGCAGCGGGCTCGCCACCTGGCGCAGCAGGCGCAACTGCAGGATCAGCTCGTCGCAGCCGGTACCCCACTGCTGGGGGGCCAGCCGCTCGTTGGCGATGTCCTGCAGGGTCAGGCCCTGCCGCCCGGCCAGCGGATGGGTGGCGCAGGCTACCGCGATGATGGGGGAGCGATAGAGTAGTTCGAGTTGAATGCCGGCGATGGCGGGACACTTGAGGATGAAGCCGACGTCGGTCTCGCCGGTCAGCAGCTCCTGCATGATGATGCCGGAGTGATCGGTGTTGCAGCGGATCTCGAAGGTCTCGTCGACCAGTGCCAGCAGCAGGGGGCCGAACACCACGGTCGTCAGGGAGGGCAGGCAGGCGAGCCGGATGCGCGGTAGAGCTGGCGCTCCCTGCATCGCCAGGCGACCCCCTTCCAGCGCACTCAGTGCCGCACTCGCGGCAGGCAGGAATTGCTCGCAGGCCGGGGTGGGGGTGGCACCGCGCCGATGGCGACGAAACAGGGGTTGGCCCAGATCCTGTTCCAGCACGGCGATCCGCTGGCTCACCATGGGTTGTGACCAGCCGCGCACGGCGGCCGCCTTGCTGAAGCTGCCGCGATTGACCACATCCAGCAGCAATTGCAGATCGTCGAGGGTCATAGCCATAACATAATCCAATATAAAATATAGCCAGTTGTCGGCTACCACTATATCTGGCGTCCTTCCAGAATAGCAGTATCAATCGTTGTGCTTTGGCATATTGCCATATCGGTTCAGGGGCTCGTTGCACCTTGAGCCCGTTTGGTGACGGCGTCATTCGGGCGATGAGACGAATTAATCGGAATGTCATCAGAAAGCAGGGGACGGGTAGTCATGGTGGAGCGGGCGAGGCGGTTGGGGCGGTGGTTTTTGGCGTTGGATTCCCTGTTGGTGATCCTGGGGTTCTTCGTGGTAATGCCCATGATCAGCCTGCGTTTCGTGGATCAGCTCGGCTGGGCGGCCGGGGTGGTCGGGCTAGCGCTGGGGTTGCGCCAGCTGACCCAGCAGGGGCTGGGCATTCTGGGCGGCTCGCTGGCGGACAAGTTCGGCGCACGGCCGCTCATCGTGGGCGGCATGCTGCTGCGGGCGGCGGGGTTTGCCAGCCTGGCCTATGCCCAGAGCGGGCTGGAGCTGATCCTCTCCTGCATCATCTCGGGGCTGGGAGGCTGTCTGTTCGATCCGCCCCGCGCCGCGCTGGTGATCAAATTCACCCGGCCCCGTCAGCGGGGGCGCTACATCTCGTTGTTGATGATGCTGGAGAGCGCCGGCGCCGTGGTGGGGGCCCTGCTCGGCAGCTGGCTGCTCAACTTCGACTTCGAATATGTCTGTCTGCTGGGGGCCGGCCTGTTTGTCTGCGCCGCGCTGTGCAACCTGCTGATCCTGCCCGCTTATAAGCTCTCGGTGCGACCGACCCCGATCCGCGCCGGTCTCGGCCAGGTGCTGGCGGACAAGGCGTTCTGCCGGCTGGTGCTGATCCTGAGCGGCTACTACGCGCTCTGGGTCCAGGTGATGCTGATCTTCCCCATCCTGGTCAAGCAGATGGCGGGCACCACCACGGCGGTGGGCTGGATGTATACCCTGGAGACCGCCATCTCGCTGGCGCTGCTCTATCCGCTGGCGCGATATGGCGAGCGCCACTTCAAGCTGGAGAGCCGCTTGATGGCGGGGGTACTGTTGATGACCACCGGCATCGGGCTGGTGGCGTTTGCCAACACCCTGCCCGCGGTGTTCATGCTGCTGGCCTGCTTCTATCTGGGGATCGTCATCGCCGAACCGGCGCGGGAGACGCTGATGACTAAACTGGCGCAGCCGGGGGCACGCGGCAGCTACATGGGCTTCAGCCGGCTGGGGCTGGCGCTGGGGGGCATGACGGGTTACGTGGGGGGCGGCGCGCTGCATGACTACGCCATGCTGCAGGGGCAGCCCTGGTTACCCTGGCTGGTGCTGGGCACGGTCGGGGTGACGACTTTGCTGCTGCTGGTGAACTGTTTTCACCGCGAGCCGAGTCTGGCGCGGGTCGACATCTGACGGGCAATAAAAAACCGGCCGCTGGGCGGCCGGTAAAAAATACAGTAGGCAATTCAGGGAAGACTTAGAAGTTGTACTGCAGGGCCACGGCGACCACGTCGTCGGTGTTCTTGCCCAGCGAGTTGGTGTGGGATTTATCGCCGTTGTTGTCCAGCAGGTTGATCTTGTAATCAACGTAGGCGTTGAAGTTGTCGGTGAAGTTGTACCAGGCACCGATGGAAACGTACTCGGTGGCGGTGTCATCGATGCCGCGAGCGTTGTCCTTCACGTCGGTACGCAGGTAGGCCAGGGACGGCTTGAACTTGCCGAAGGCGTACTGGGCGACGGCTTCGTAGCCATCCATCTTCTCGGCGTAGCCGTTGAAGGTGCTGACGTACATGTGGTCTTCACCGTGGGAGTAGGTGGCAGCCAGGTAGAGGTCGCCGACGGCGTACTTGGCACCGACACCGTACAGCTTGGCATCGCGGTCACCACCGAAGGCGGCGTTGGCGGCCTGCTCGTCGGTCTTGCCAGCCTGGTTGTAGGCAGTACCCAGGCTCAGGCCCATGTCGAAGTCATAGTTGGCGGACACGGCGAAACCTTCAGCAGAACCCTTCGGATTCCAGGTGCTGTTGGCGCCGGTCAGGTTGGAGCGATCGGCATTCTGCGGATCGTTGTTGCCGGTGAACTGGGCACCCAGGGTCAGGCCCTGATAGGTGTAGATGTACTGGGCCAGGCCGTTGGTACGACCGGTACCGAATATTTCGGTGTCCTTGCCCAGACCGTCACCACCCCACTCTGGCAGCACGTCGGTGTAGTTGTTCACGGCTTTGGTGAACAGACCATCCTGACGGCCGTAGCTGAAGGCACCGAAACGATCGTGCTTGATGCCGGCGTAGGCATAACGCAGCTCGTCGTTGTCGGAGCCGGAGACCGGCAGGTTGTATTCAGCGAAGCCGAACGCGGTCAGCTCGTTGTCGATCTTGGTTTCGCCGGCAACGTGCAGACGCAGGTAGCTCTGGTCACCTTCAGAACCGTTGTCATCAGTGCCGTAGTACATGCCTTGAGCGCGACCACCGATGTCGAGTTTGGTGTCGTTCTGGTTGTAGACGGTAGCGGCTTGCGCACCACCGGCCAGCAGCACGCTGGAGATGGCCATGGTCAATGCTGTCTTTTTCATTGTTCGTTCCTCTGGTGTAAACACTGTCGGACCTGTGCTCGGCCCTGTTGATCGGTTTCTGTTCCGATGCCCCAGAGTAGATCTGCGAACCTTGATAGAAACTGAAGCGCACAAGGATTAATTAATGATTTGACCTGAAAAGCAGGTATAAAAAACGGCCCGAACAGGGCCGTTTGCGTGTTTGTGGAATTAAATGCTGGTTAGAGCATCATGCCACCGAAGAAGAAGCCCAGCGCCACGGCGATGGCGATGGTGGCAACACCCGGTACGAAGAAGGGGTGATTGAATACCGCCTTGCCGATGCGGGTGGAGCCGGTGTCGTCCATTTCGACCGCGGCCAGCAGGGTCGGGTAGGTCGGCAGTACGAACAGGGCGCTCACGGCGGCGAAGGAGGCGATGGCGGTCAGCGGGCTGACACCCAGTGCCAGAGCGGCCGGCATCAAGGCCTTGGTGGTGGCGCCTTGTGAATAGAGCAGCATGGCGGCAAAGAACAGCACCACGGCCAGCAGCCAGGAGTACTGGTTGAGCAGGTCGCCGGCGATCAGCTGGATGGTGTCCATGTTGCCTTTCACGAAGACGTTACCCAGCCAGGCCACGCCCAGTACGCAGATACAGGCGGACATGCCGGACTTGAAGGTCGGCATGTTGGTGACCTGGGTGGCGTCCAGCTTGCAGACCAGGGTCATGATGGTGGCCGCGGCCAGCATGATGCCCATGATGGCGCCATCACGGGGGATCGGCGGGTTGGCGATCAGGCCCACTTTACCGGAGATGGCGGTGGCGTAGGCCATCACGGCCACGATGGCGGCGATGAAGATCCAGACCGATACCTTGGCGTAAGGCTTGAGTTCCAGCTTGGTGGTGCCGCGCAGCTTGATCAGCCCCTTGGCCTTGCGCTCCAGGTAGACTTCGTCCTGGTCGAGCGGCTTGCCCAGCATGTTGGCGACGAAGGCACCGAGGATGCAGGCAATGAAGGTGGAGGGGATGCAGATGGCCAGCAGGGTCAGGTAATCCACGCCAAACGGCTCAAGCATGCCGGAGAAGGCAACCACGGCCGCGGAGATGGGCGAGGCGGTGATGGCGATCTGGGAGGCGATGACGGCGATGGAGAGCGGACGGGACGGGCGAATGCCCTGCTCCTTGGCCACTTCGGCGATCACCGGCAGGGTGGAAAAGGCGGTGTGACCGGTACCGGCCAGCATGGTCATCAGATAGGTGACGACCGGGGCGGCGAAGGTGATGTATTTGGGGTTCTTGCGCAGGGCTTTCTCGGCCAGGGAGACCAGATAGTCCATGCCACCGGCCAGTTGCATACAGGCAAGGCGCAGATGACGGACGCGATGATCATGATCACGTCCCAGGGGATGTAGGTGACCAGCTGGTCGCTGGGAATTGGCATCCCCAGACCCCAGGTCAGTACCAGTACCCCCAAACCACCGGCAAAGCCGATGCCGATGCTGCCTATCCGGGCCCCCAGATAGATAGCGGCGAGCACGACAAGTAACTCGATTCCAATCATAGCGAACACTCCATTTTCCAGTTTTTTTAGGTTTTATTTGGCAGAAAAGCCAATTCCCGATGGGGCTGGGCAAGACCTATCGGGAACTGACTTTATGGGCCGGGATAAACCCGGCCCATTTGCTCGCTTATACGGTGGCTTCGCGGGTATAACGCTTGGCTTTGTATTGCGGGTTCATCAGGTTCTCGATGGAGAGAATTTCATCCAGCTGCTCGGCGGTCAGCAGGCCGCGCTCCAGCACGACTTCACGGACGTTCTTGCCGGTCTGAGCACAGATCTTGCCGACGATGTCGCCTTCGTGGTGGCCGATGAAGGGGTTCAGGTAGGTCACGATGCCGATGGAGTTCAGCACGTGGTTCATGCAGATTTCCGGGTTGGCGGTGATGCCTTCCACGCACTTCTCGCGCAGGGAGATGCAGGCTTTTTCCATCAGGCTCAGGGATTCGAACATCGCCTGACCGATCACCGGCTCCATGACGTTCAGCTGCAGCTGACCGGCTTCGGCGGCGAAGGTGATGGTGACGTCGTTGCCAAAGACCTTGAAGCAGGACTGGTTGACCACTTCCGGAATGACCGGGTTGACCTTGGCCGGCATGATGGAGGAGCCAGCCTGCATTTCCGGCAGGTTGATCTCTTTGAGTGCAGTGCGCGGGCCGGAGGAGAGCAGACGCAGGTCGTTACAGATCTTGGAGAGCTTCATCGCCATGCGCTTGATGGCGCCGTGCAGCATCACGTAGGCGCCGCAGTCGGAGGTCGCTTCGATCAGATCTTCAGCCGGAACATAGGCACGACCGGTGATCTCGGCCAGGCGCTTGATGGCCAGGGCGGAGTACTCGGGCGGGGTGTTCAGGCCGGTACCGATGGCGGTGGCGCCCAGGTTCACTTCCAGCAGCAGCTCCTGGCAACGCTTGATGGACTTGATCTCTTCGCGCAGGGTGACGGCGAAGGCATGGAATTCCTGACCCAGGGTCATCGGCACCGCATCTTGCAGCTGGGTACGACCCATCTTCAGGATGCCCTTGAACTCGGCGGCCTTGGCATCGAAGGCGGCGATCAGTGCTTCCAAGGCGTGCAGGGTGGTGTCGGTGCTGTTGACCACGGCCACGCGGAAGCCGGTGGGGTAGGCATCGTTGGTGGACTGGCACTTGTTGACGTGGTCATTGGGGTTGATGACGTCGTAGCGGCCCTTGGCCAGACCCATGATTTCGAGGGCGATGTTGGCCAGTACTTCGTTGGTGTTCATGTTGACGGAGGTGCCGGCACCACCCTGGTAAACGTCGACCGGGAACTGGTCGAAGCATTTGCCGGTGTTCAGCATCAGGTCGCAGGCTTCTACGATCTTGTCAGCAATTTCAGGACGGATGGTACCCAGTTCGCCGTTCGCCAGGGCGGCGGCCTTCTTGGTCAGTACCATGCCGCGGACGAATTCCGGAACGTCAGAAATCTTCTGAGTGCTGATCTTGAAGTTCTCAACGGCGCGCAGGGTATGCACACCGTAGTAGAGATCGTTGGAAACTTCTTTGGTGCCCAGCAGGTCTTCTTCAATGCGGACGTTCTTGATGTCGCTCATTGTAATGCCTCAGAAATCAGATAAATGGAAACGATCCTCACCGAGTGGTCGCGAGTTCCTTACGCACGGTTCATCCTGAAGCACCACACATCGAGTGGGGCGGTTGGGGGCTTTTTTGCTCCCTTAATTACTGGCGTCGATATTACCCCAATTGAGGTATCTGATATTAGACCTGGATCACTAAATTTGAGACAACCTCAAATAACTTGTGGTCATTAAACAGATATTGCAATCAACCGATTTACTTTGACAGAACAATGACTTCAATCACAGTCTGGCAGGCCGGTTTTTCTGTGGATCCGGCGCCTCGTCACCCTGTGGACTTGAAAAATGCGCGTCACCCCCCATTTTAATCAACAGGAACCGATACCATGGTGGGTTGGCAACGGCATCAGCGGTTGTCGCACTTCGCCAGCGGTTCATTCACATTCATCCGCACTGAGGTTGTTATGGGCAAGTTGTTTCTATTGTTGGTCGGTCTGGTGGTGCTTGAGCTCACCGTGATGATCGAAGTCGGCTCCGTGATCGGTGCCTTGCCGACCGTCGGCTTGCTCATTCTGACGGCGGTGCTGGGCTCCTCGCTGGTGCGCAGCGAAGGGATCAAGACCCTGTTCAACGCGCAGCAGAAGATGCAGCAAGGAGAGATGCCGGGACGTGAGGTGATGGGGGGCATGATGCTGGCGCTGGCCGGTCTGCTGCTGATCATCCCGGGTTTCGTGACCGACTTCTTCGGCATTCTGCTGCTGCAGCCCTGGCTGCGCAACAAGCTGGCCGACAAGCTGATCGGCAGCAACCAGTTCAAGATGCAGATGGGCGGTTTTCAGGCCCGTCAGCAGCCGTTTGACGAGGTGCCGGGCAATGACCAGCCGGGTCAAGCTCCGCGCAGCGGCACCACCATCGAAGGGGAGTTCGAGCGCAAGGAGTAACTGCTGCGCTTACTTTCCTGCCATCAGGGCCTGCCCTGATGGCACAGCAGCTCGAAGCGGTGGCGGGCATACCACCAGGCCAGGGTGCCCGCCGCCAGATTGGCCACGAGAATTCCCAGATAGATTCCCTGCTCCCCTCCCAGTTTTGCCCCCAGCCAGGCTCCTGGCAGCAAGAAGACAAACAGCCGCAACCCGTTGAACAGGAAGGAGACGCTGGAAGCCCTCACGCCATTTAAGGCGGATGCGAGCAGCATCACCATGCCCTGAAAGCCGTAACCGATGGGCACCAGGTGCAGATAGAGCACGATGAGGCGCACCACCTGCGGATGACTGCTGAACAGCTCGGCGATGAAGGGGGCCAGCAGCCAGGTCAGTGCGTATACCGCCAGCTGGAACAGCAGGGCAAAGCGCATGCAAAACTGCAGCGCCGCCTTGGCACGGGCCGGGTTGCCCGCCCCGCAGTTTTGCGAGATGAAGGGCGCCAGCACGGAGGAGAGCGCCATCATCACGATAAGCAGCAGGGCTTCCACTCTCGATGCGGCGCCGTAGGCGGCCACCACTTCCGTCCCCAGCCCGGCGAAGATGGTCATCAGCACGGCGTTGGCCAGCGGGTTGAGCATGTTGGTGAAGGAGGCGGGCACCGCCACGTGCAGCAAGGCGCGCCAGTGGGCCAGCAACTGTGGGCGCGGGGAGAGGCGCCAGCGCAGCAGTCCTTCCCGGTGGCGCAATATATAGAGGCTGACCAGCATGGCCATCAGCCAGGAGAGTGAGGTGGCGATGGCGGCGCCGCGGATCCCCCATGCGGGGAAGGGGCCTATGCCGAAGATAAGCAGGGGATCCAGCACGCCGTTGACCAGCCCGGCCACCGTCATTACCAGGCTGGGGGTCTTGGTATCGCCGGTGGCCCGGATGGCGGCATTGCCCACCATGGGCAGCACCAGCATGGGGACGGTCAGATACCAGATCAGCATGTAGTCGTAGATGAGGGCGATCAGCTCATCGCTGGCGCCGAGCAACCGGAACAGCGGGTGTATGGTCAGCGCCCCCGCCAGGGCGATGAGGGCGACCAGCAGCACGGCCAGAAACAGGTTGTCGGTGGTGATGCGGGCGGCTTCATCATGCTTGCCCTGGCCGAGCGCATGACCCATCACCGCAGAGAGGCCGGCCCCCAGTCCCATCGCCAGCGAGGTGACCACGAAGGTCACCGGAAAGGTGAAGCTGATGGCGGCCAGCGCCTGGGTGCCCAACATGCCAATGAAGAAGGTATCGACCAGGTTGAAGGCGAGAATGGCGACGATGCCGAGGATCATCGGGCCCGTCATGCGCAGCAATACGGACGTCATGGGGGCAGTCAGCAGGGGATTGGGTCGGGTCACGGGCTTGTCTCTGTACGTCTGGCGGAGTTCTGGCTGCGGGCAGCACAAACCGGTTTCCTGACCGGGACTTCGGGAGATCCATCGAAGACGTTCATAGTACGTGAAAATATTTTTTTTGTATTTGCCCTTGAAGGGTTAACAAACGTGCCCCACATCGGAGACATATCTAATTTGGCCAGGAATGGCCATTCCTCAAAGCAACACAGAGACTCATTTTGGGAGAGTTATCGATGAAAATTCGTCCACTGCACGACCGCGTCATCATCAAGCGCATCGAAGCTGAAGCCAAATCCGCTGGCGGCATTGTCTTGACTGGTACTGCGGCCCAGAAGTCCACCCGTGGTGAAGTTCTTGCCGTGGGGACTGGCCGAATTCTGGATAATGGCGATGTCAAAGCCCTCGCCGTCAAGGTTGGTGACAAGGTGATCTTCAACGAAGGCTACGGTGTGAAGACCGAGAAGCTGGATGGTCAGGACGTACTGATCCTGTCTGAAACCGACATCCTGGCGATTGTCGAAGAGTAATCCACCCTTTCCCCCTGCGAATTGATTGAAGGATTGAAGAAATGGCAGCTAAAGAAGTCAAGTTTGGCAACGAAGCACGCAGCAAGATGCTGGAAGGCGTAAACATCCTGGCCGATGCCGTCAAGGTAACTCTGGGCCCGAAAGGCCGCAACGTGGTACTGGACAAGTCCTTCGGCGCGCCGACCATCACCAAGGACGGCGTCTCCGTTGCCCGCGAAATCGAGCTGGAAGACAAGTTCATGAACATGGGCGCCCAGATGGTCAAGGAAGTTGCTTCCAAGGCCAACGACGCCGCCGGTGACGGTACCACTACCGCTACCGTACTGGCTCAAGCCATCGTCAACGAAGGCCTGAAGGCCGTTGCCGCCGGCATGAACCCGATGGATCTGAAGCGCGGTATCGACAAGGCCGTAGTGGCCGCTGTTGCCGAGCTGCAAGCGCTGTCCCAGCCGTGTGCCGACAACAATGCCATCGCTCAGGTAGGCACCATCTCCGCCAACTCCGACGAGAAAGTGGGCAAGCTGATTGCCGAAGCCATGGACAAAGTCGGTCGTGACGGCGTCATCACCGTTGAAGACGGTCAGGGTCTGGACGACGAGCTGGCCGTGGTAGAAGGCATGCAGTTCGACCGTGGCTACCTCTCCCCGTACTTCGTCAACAAGCCGGAAACCGGTGCCGTTGAGCTGGACGATCCCTTCATCCTGCTGGTTGACAAGAAAGTCTCCAACATCCGTGAAATGCTGCCGGTGCTGGAAGGCGTAGCCAAAGCGGGCAAGCCGCTGATCATCGTGGCTGAAGACGTAGAAGGCGAAGCGCTGGCGACTCTGGTGGTCAACACCATGCGTGGCATCGTGAAAGTCGCTGCCGTCAAGGCTCCTGGCTTCGGTGACCGTCGCAAGGCCATGCTGCAGGATATCGCCATCCTGACCGGTGGTACCGTGATCTCCGAAGAAGTGGGCATGGAGCTGGAAAAAGCGACCCTGGAAGACTTGGGCCGTGCCAAGCGCATCGTCATCACCAAAGAGAACACCACCATCATCGATGGCGTGGGTGATGCGTCCCTGATCGAGAGCCGTGTGGCCCAGATCCGTCAGCAGATCGAAGAGACCTCTTCCGATTACGACCGCGAGAAACTGCAAGAGCGCGTAGCTAAACTGGCTGGCGGTGTTGCGGTGATCAAGGTTGGTGCTGCCACCGAAGTCGAGATGAAAGAGAAGAAAGCCCGGGTTGACGACGCCCTGCACGCGACTCGCGCCGCAGTAGAAGAGGGTGTGGTTGCCGGTGGTGGTGTTGCGCTGGTACGCGTGGCCGCCAAACTGGCCGGCCTGCGTGGCGACAACGAAGATCAGAACGTGGGTATCAAGGTCGCTCTGCGCGCCATGGAAGCCCCGCTGCGCCAGATCGTCATCAACGCCGGTGAAGAGGCCTCCGTCATTGCCAACGCGGTGAAGAACGGTGAAGGTAACTTCGGTTACAACGCCTACACCGAACAGTACGGTGACATGCTGGCCATGGGTATCCTGGATCCGACCAAGGTGACCCGTTCTGCCCTGCAGTTCGCCTCTTCCATTGCTGGCCTGATGATCACCACTGAGTGCATGATCTCCGAGCTGCCGAAGAAAGATGCCCCTGCCATGCCTGACATGGGCGGCATGGGCGGCATGGGCATGATGTAATTCAGCCCTGGTTACCAAACGGCTCGCTTTTGCGGGCCGTTTTTTTTATGGCGACTAAACTGAGTCTATTGTCAGTGACTTAATCAGAGGTGAGTATGCGTGTACTGGGTTTGATTCCATTACTGTTTTCTCTGGCCATGCCGGTGATGGCACTTGAGGCGCCACAGGGGCCCGTCATTTTGAAGGTGACCGGCAATGTGCTGCCGGCCGAAGCGACGGAGGGGGTGGTCTCCTTTGATCTCGCCATGCTCAAGGCCCTGCCGCAGCATGAGATAGTGACCAGCAATCCCTGGGTCGACAAACCGCACAAATATGTGGGGCCCAAGCTGGCCGATGTCTTGGCTGCCGTCGGTGCGGATGGCAAGGCGATCACCTTGACGGCCTTGAACAGTTTTCAGATCAGGATCAACTGGGATAAGGTCAGGCAATACGACCCGATTCTGGCCTGGCAAGATGATGGGGTCACCATGCGGGTACGGAATAAGGGACCGCTTTGGTTTATCCTACCGCTGGATCAGTATCCCGAGCTGAAACGCTCTGAGTTTACCGACATGATGATTTGGCAACTGAATGCCATTGATATTCAGCATTGATGTAGTGGCTTGCGGGAGTACGAGTGAAAGCAAAGACCAAGGCGTGGCCTTTACTCATCGTTCTTTACCTATCCATCCTGTTGTTTACGGGAAGCACTCTCTATTGCCTCGCGCAGATACAGAATGCGACCCGAGTGATGGAGAGGTACACCTATGACGTCTCCTGGGCCCTGATGCAGTTGCAACTGGAGTTGGGGCGTTTCCTCAACTCCGTCGAGATCTACCATTATGGCGGCATCGATCACGATACCCTGATGCTGCGCTATGACATCCTGTGGAGCCGGACCCCCATCCTGCTCAGTGGCCAGTTGCGTCAGAGCATGAAGGACAAGCAGAAGACCTTGCGGCTGGTGCAGCTGATCGAAAGCAACATTCGCGAGATGGAGCCCAATATCACCAATCTGAAGGCGGGGACACCCGATTATCAGCAGATATT
The DNA here is from genome assembly GCF_049860615.1 of Aeromonas sp. FL131. Lineage (NCBI taxonomy): Bacteria > Pseudomonadati > Pseudomonadota > Gammaproteobacteria > Aeromonadales > Aeromonadaceae > Aeromonas > Aeromonas sp. FL131. Next base: position 3,496,456 of record NZ_CP187595.1, on the reverse strand, counting down.
GATGCGCCTGGTTCCTCTGCAGGAGCCACTCTCCTATTCTCTCGCCTCCGTGATGCAGAAGAACATCAACGTCTATTCAGGCAATGACAAACGCTTTGGCCAGCTGCGCAATGCGCTGCTGTTCATGGTCTCAGGGCTGGTGCTGTCGGTGATGTTGCTGAGCGGCTTGCTGATCCGTGAGGCTCGTCGTCATTTCAGGGCGGCGCGGATCGATCCCCTGACCGGGCTCTCGAACCGGTTGGCCTTGCTGGAGAAAATGGAGTCCTACGCTACCAAGGAGACGCCGTTTGGCCTGGTGCTGGTGGACATCAACGATTTTCGCGACATCAACAGCAAGTTCGGCTACAACACCGGCGACTTTCTGCTGCAGGAGCTGGCAAAGCGAATGCGCAATTTGTGTGAAAATGGTGAGTGGGTGGCCCGGCTGGGCGGCGATCAGTTTGCCATGATCCAGCGTGAAAGCAGTGACCTGCGCCAGGTGAGGGAGCTGGTGGCCCGCCTGCTGCATGCGCTCAAGCAGGATATCATCATCGACAACTACCCGTTCCGCCTGGAGGTGGGCATCGGCATCGCCTTCTTCCCGATGGACAGCAAGCATACTCAGGAGCTGCTCAGTCGTGCCGAGCAGGCCTTGTTTCACAGCCGCAAGACCCATGTGCCATACGTCATCTACGACAACTCGTTGCTCAATGAAACGGCGCGCCGCAAGCATTTGGCAAGCGACATGATCATGGCGCTCGAGCACAATGCACTCGAGCTCTATTACCAGCCCATCGTCAACCTCGAGAGTGGCCGCTGCGAAGCGGTGGAAGCCTTGCTACGCTGGCGTCACCCTGAATTGGGCTTCATTCCACCCAACGAGGTGATCCAGGTCGCCGAAGAGTTCCAGCTGGCCGAGAAGCTGGGCAGTTGGGTATTGAACACGGCCTGCGAGCAGCTCTATCAGTGGCAGCAACTGGGTTTGGTTGATTTGCAGATGTGCGTGAATATCTCGCCCGGCATGTATCAGCGCAATCTGTTGAAGCTGGTTGCCAAGGCCTTGATGGACCACCATATCCCGGCCGCCAGCCTGGTGCTGGAGGTGACGGAAGACACCACCATGCGCGAGGTGAAAAACTCCCTGCAACTGATGCAGGATCTCAATCAGCAGGGGGTACAGCTGGCACTGGATGATTTTGGTACCGGCTACTCCTCGCTCAGCTATCTGCAGAAGCTGCCGGTCAGCAAGGTGAAGATCGATCGCTCCTTCATCCAGGGGATCGATACGTCTATCGAGGCATCCGAGCTGGTCGCCAACATCTGCCGGATGGGTTCCATGCTGGGCAAGAGTCTGGTGTGTGAAGGGATAGAAACTCAGGCTCAGCTCGACGTGTTGCGCACCCTCACTGATATTCATCTCTATGGTCAGGGCTATCTGTTCAGCCGCCCAGAACAGGCGGAGAAGGTTTATCAAACCCTGCTTGAGATGGAAGAAGAGTGGCTGGAGCGGCGTCAACCGGACAAGGCGTATTTAATTTAGCCAAAATGGCTCATGCTTGGCCCAAGATGGCCGATAGTCTTAAAGCAGGAGGTACACCATGGATATATCTAGTTCTGCATCTGCGTCATTTGGTTCTGCATTGATGACGGCCAGCCTGGCCAAGAAACAACAGACCCAAGAAGGTGAATCTGCATTGAAACTGCTGCAAACAGCAGCTCAATCAGCACCGGTTGCACCGACATCGGCCAACGCTTCTTTGGGAAGTAACATCGATATTCGCGTCTGACCCTAACGAAAAAGCCCCCATCCAGTCGATGGGGGCTTTTTTATGTCTGCGATATTGCGATGTCTATCTTGGCTCAGACCGAAAAAGGGGTTGGTGCCTCGAAGGTCATCTTCTCGCCGCTGCGGGGGTGGCTGATGGTCAGACTCGCTGCATGCAGATAAAGGTGCGGTGCTGCCGCCAGTGCATCCGGATGGGCGTAGAGGTTGTCGCCCAGAATCGGGTGTCCCAGCTCCAGCATATGGACGCGCAGCTGGTGCGAGCGACCCGTGATGGGAGTCAGCTTGATCAGGCTGTTACCATTCTCTACCTTCAATTTTTCCCACAGGGTCAGGGCGTGACGCCCCTCCTCGTGATCCACCTTCTGTTTCGGCCGGTTGGGCCAGTCGACGCAGAGCGGCAGGTCGACCTGACCTGACGCTGCCTCCGGCTCGCCCCACACCCAGGCGAGGTAGTGCTTCTCGGTCTCCCGCTCGCGAAATTGCCGGCTCAGCTCCCGATGGGAATTGGGATTGAGGGGAATGACAATGACGCCAGTGGTGGACATGTCGAGGCGATGAGCCGCCGCCGCCTTGGGGTGCTGCTGCTTTACCCGATGCAGGACGCTGTCTTCATTCTCGGGGCCGCGCCCGGGCACGCTCAGCAGGCCAGTGGGCTTGTTGACCACCATGATGTCCTTGTCCTTGAACAGGATATCGAGCCAGGGTTCCAGAGGCGGTGAGTATTCAAACATAAATGTCTCGCATCAGAAGGTGGGGGCAAGCCCCCATCAGTTATGAGTAACCACAATCATAAAGGGCATGGCATCCGGCATGAGCCGGTCATGTCTCTTCAGTATCGCGTCAGTTATGGGTGACCACGATAAAGCGGATGGCATCCAGCTTGAGTTGGGTCTGATCGATCAGGTGGTGCAATTCTGCCTGCAGATTGCGCAGATAATCCAGTTCGCTGTCGCGCACGTTCGGGTTGACCGCCTTGAGCGCTTCCAGCCTGTCCAGATCCTGCTGCAGGGTCTGTGCCATCTGGGCGCGGGCCTTGTCGACAATCCCGCCTTTCAGCTCTTCGGCAATGGCCTGGCCCTTGCCAATCAGACCGTGGATCACCGGTTGGGACGCGGTGACCAGCTTGCTGCCGAGGTGGCGATTGACCGGCGTGAGCTGGCGGTTGAAGGCATCGAACGCCACTTTTTCACCCAGATTCTGGCCGTTCTTGTCCATCAGCAGACGGATCGGGGTCGGTGGCATGAAGCGGTAGAGCTGGGGATGGGCCGCAGACTCGGCAACGAAGATCAGCTCAAGCAGGATGGAGCCGATAGGCAGTGCCTTGTTCTTGAGCAGGGCGACCGAGGTCGCACCGATCTCGGAGCCCAGGATCAGGTCGATACCGCCACGCATCATGGGGTGATCCCAGGAGAGCAGCGCCATGTCATCCCGCGACAGGGCTGTATTGCGATCGAAGGTGATGGTCATGCCATCTTGCGGCAGGCCCGGGAAGCTGGAGACCAGCATGTGATCCCCCGGGGTCAGCACCAGCGCGTTCTCGCCACGGTCATCCTGATTGACGCCGATCTCGTCGAACATCTTGAGGGCGAAGGAGATCATGCCGGTGTCGTCATCTTCGGCGGCCAGCTTGTCGACCAGCTGCTGGGCAGCGGCGCCACCGCTGGAGTGGAGCTCCAGCAGGCGATCGCGACCCTGTTCCAGCCGGGCCTTGAGCGGCTCGTGCAGTTCGCGGGTTTTGACCAGCAGGGCGTCGAGGGGGGCCTGATCGCCTGTGTTGGCGGCCAGCAGCTCGAACAGCTCGTCACGCACCGCTTCGAATACCGGGCGGGCAGTCGGGCAGGTCTGCTCGAATGCATCCAGACCATCGTGATACCAGAGCTGCAGGGCGCGCTGGGCGGTCCCTTCCAGGTAGGGCACGTGGATTTCGACGGTATTCTGCTGACCGATACGATCCAGTCGACCGATACGCTGTTCCAGCAGATCCGGATTGAGCGGCAGATCGAACAGCACCAGATGACTGGCAAACTGGAAGTTGCGACCTTCTGAACCGATCTCGGAGCAGAGCAGCACCTGGGCGCCACCATCCTCTTGCGCAAAATAGGCCGAGGCCTTGTCCCGCTCGAGGATGGACATCCCTTCATGGAATACGGTGCCGCGGATCCCTTCACGGGTGCGCAGCGCCTCTTCCAGT